>JACKBA010000050.1 GCA_020634815.1 Caldilineaceae bacterium
GTCGCTGTCGGGCGTCGTGAGGCGTTCCGACGCGGGAATGGCGAACAGGTCGCACAGTTCGGCGCGGTTGTCGAGGCGAGCTTCGGCAGTGATGGCGAGGCGGGCATCTTCCACCCAGCGCGGCAGGCGTTCGTGGAGCGCCTCGGGCGTGTTGAAGAGCAGGCGCTGCCCCAGCCCGCACGCGTCGTCATGCCACAGACAGCCGCCATCCTGCCCCCAATGAAGCATGGCTGCTTCCATCAAGGGCAGGTGACGGACAGGATCGAGACCGAGACAGCCGAAAATGCCGCTCATTTACGATGTCGTTGATGGATTCCCAGATTACGATGGCGCAAGATTACCACAGCCTACGGCTTCACGCAAAGAGGGTTTTTCGGAGCCGGCGCCCGGCGGACGCACTACCGGCTCGCTCACCCGGCCGTCAGCGCAACGGTGAGGCTGCTCGCCAGCATGACGAGGGTGACGGGCACCCACAGCCGGCGTTCGCCCGCGCTGCGCGAGATGCTGTTGAGTACGACCGCGACCACACAGAAGAAGACGACGCCCCACGTGAGCCAGACAGAGGCCGCTGCCCAGCCCGGCAAAGCCAACCCGGCGCGTGCCAGGATGACGCCCGCCATCAACGCCAGCAGCACGGCCTGAACGACGGCCGCCACGCGCAGGGCCGGCGGGAAGCGGCCGGGAACGGCGCCGCCCATGGCATAGGCGCCCCACGGCGCGCCCAGGGCCAGGGCAAGCTGAAAGAGAACGACGCCGGCGGAAACGCCGGCGTAAAGGATGGCGGCGATGGCAGGTATTTTCATGGGCCTCTGCTTTCACGGTGATACGGGACGCATTGCGACGAACGCAATCAGACACTGTATTGGGCAAACCAACCGCCTGGAACACCGATGCAGACCGTGAGCGTTCCGACCAGGCTATTCGCACTTGGGCCAACAGAATACCACGAATCGACCTTATCAGCGCTGCCGGCGATGGCCGGGTACGGAACCTGCTAGCCGATGACGCACTTCCAACGTTCCAAATCAACGGGCTGGTGACCGTTCGCGTACAATGATAGAGCCTGAGCATCTGCTCGTCTGGCACAACCGCATAATTCACACACCAAAGGGAGGAGAAGATGGTGCTATGCCGTCGTGTTCTCCAGAGAATGGGCGTCTTCCTGATTGCAACCGTGGCTGCGCCTGGCAGCATCCTGCTGATGATGTTCTTACTGAACGCGGCACCAGATTTCGCCGCTCCATCCCTCACGGCGGATAAATTGCCTGCCGTCACGATTGGGTCCGGCGCGCCGGTGAGGGCAACCAACGTCACGACTACTCCCATTGCAGGCTCTCTCTATCTGCCTGCCGTGCTGCGCAAATGGTTCGCTACCGGCCCGCACCTTCCTCTTGCCTATGGCCCCTATCGCCGCGGCCAGTCGCCGGGCGGAACACCTCCCAGCCGGGATGAAATCGAAAGCGATATGGCATTGCTCGCTGCGGAAACCAAGCTGTTGCGGAGCTATGGAAGCTGCGACGAATGGGCGAACGTTACGGCGGCGGCATCCAGTCACGCTATCCATCTTTATCAGGGCGTTGCACTGTCCGCCGACCTGGTTGCGAACGAACGGCAACTTGCCTGTTTTGAAACGCTGCTCCATCAGTATCCAGACACGATTGCCGCAGCAGTCGTCGGCAATGAAACATTGCTACGGGGCGAATTGACCGCGACGCAAATTGATGAATACGTGCAACGCGTCAAACAGATGGGGGCCGGCGACATCTCGACGGCCGAGACGTGGGATGTGTGGTGTAACTTGCGCGATCAAGTGCCGCGCTGCCCAGGCGTGACGCGCCTGCCGGACAGTGTCGACTTCATCACGGCCCACATCTATCCCTATTGGGAGACGATTCCCGTGACACACGCGGCGGCGCATGTGATCGCGACGCAGATTTTCATGCGCACGGTGTTCACCAACACCGAAATCGTTGTCGGCGAAACCGGCTGGCCGACGTGCGGGGCCATCAGTGGAAGCGCCGTACCCGGTATTGAGAATCAGCGTGCCTTCATCGAAGCGCTTTGGAAGTGGTCGAACCTGTATACCATTCGCGTCCTGAATTTCGAAGCATTCGACGAGGATTGGAAGACAACCGTGGAAGGCGAAGTTGGCCGCTGCTGGGGATTGTCGACCGCCGCCCGCACGCCAAAACATGCCGGCCTGGATTGGACGGCTCCCGTCCCCGATGCCATACCGCCGACCGCAACGGTTCGAATCGACCATCCGGGCGGGAACAGTGCGACGGCTACAAAGGCGAACTGCGCGATTCCAATATTCGGCAAAGTGCATCACGCCCAGCCAGGCTGGAAGGTGCGCGTGGAGGTCTATACGAACGCCTGGTATCGTCAGGACAAATGGTACGCCGATGGTGAGGCGCCGATAGTCGATGGGCAGTGGGCAGTCCCCGAGGTCATTCTCGCCGGGCAGGGAGAGTACAACAACCACAAGATCCGCGCAACGGTCGTCGACGAAATGGGAACCTCTGTCGGCAATCCGGTTGTCAGCGCCGAAATTGACGGAATCGTGCGAACGAACGCCTGTACACCGTGACAAACCGGCCAACACCTCAAGAGAGAACCCCATGCGTCAGTAGCGCGGCGGCTGACGTTCACGAGCCCGGCTTGGCCGGATGCAGCGGCGCGCCATCGGCGCGCGCGGCATCCGCGTCCTTTATCGGCAGCCCGATGATTTCCATGAGCTTGAGCGCGTTGGTGGAGATGGCCAGGCCGGGGCGCAGGCGGTAGTCGAAGGTCATGGTGGGGCCGGCGGCGCTGCGCGTGAAGTGCTCGGTGAAGTAGACCATCTGCGCGGCGGGGCGCAGTTCGGGCGCATCGGCCAGGGTGAGGTCGTGGGTGGAGACGGCGCCGATGGCGCCGCGGTCGATGAGGTGGCGGATGATGTGGCGAGCGGCGATCTGACGCTCGGCGGTGTTGGTGCCTTGCAGGATCTCGTCGAGGAGGTAGAGGAGAAGCGGCTCGCCCGGCTGCCGCGCGTCGGCGCGGTCGACGATGGCCTTGAGGCGGCGCAGTTCGGCCATGTAGAAGGAGACGCCCGCCTCCAGCGAATCCTGGACGCGCATGCTGGAGATGACGGAGACGGGCGGGAGGGAGAGCTGCGCGGCACAGACGGGCGCGCCCATCTGCGCGAGGACGGCGTTGACGCCGACGGCGCGCAGCAGCGTGCTCTTGCCCGACATGTTGGAGCCGGTGACGAGCAGGTAGGAATCCGGCGGGCCAACAATCACATCGTTGCCCACAGCGCGCTCGGGCGGGAGGAGCGGGTGCGCCAGCGCGGTGGCGGTGACGCGGGCGTCGGTCGCTTCGCTCAACTCCGGGAAGGCCCAATCGGGCTGCTCGAAGCGCAGGGCGGCGAGCGCGGCCAGGGCCTCCGCCTCGCCCAGTGCTTCGAGCCAGGCGCGCACGTGGGCGCCGGCGGTGCGCTGCCAATTCTCCAGCAGCCAGAGCACGTGAAAGCTCCACAGCGTGGCGACCTCGACGGGGAAGAAGTAGATCGAGCGGCGGATGTCGACGAGGGGCATGAGGCGCGCCAGGCGGCGCATCTGGCGGTCGGCGCTGAGCTTGCCCGTGCCGAGCCGCGCCTGCACGTCGCGCAAGGCCGGCGCGGTGACGGGGTGGGCGGTGACCCGTTCGAAGAGCGCGGCGTAGGCCTCGAAGACGCCCTGCTGCGCGGCGACGCGGTTGATGTCGTCGCTCACTTTGCGGCCGACACTCTGCAAGATGAAGAGGTTGAGCGCCACCGACCCCAGCAGCGGCCACAGGAGCGGATAGCCGGCGAGCCAGCCCACGAAGAGCGCCAGCATGAGGAGGGGCAGCAGGCGCGCCACCCAGATCCAGCGGCGATGGGAGTGCAGCCACGGTTCGCCCTCGGCCCAGGCGACGAAGCGGGCGTAACGATCCTCGCCCATCTCCAGCAGGCGGCCGCGCACGGCGACCTCCTCGCGGAAGTCGAGCTGCGGGGCCAGTTCGGCGGCGGCGGCCTGGCGGGCGCGGGCCACAGCAGGCGCGGCGGGTTGCAGGATCCAGCGGCGCACGGTGGCGCGGCCGATGGCGGTGTTGGCCGTGCCCAGCAGATGCTCGAGCGAGGCGTGGCCCAGCAAGTCGAGGTCGGCGGCGGTGGCAGCGTCGATGATGGGCGGAGCGCCGGCGGATTGAACGTTATCGAGGAGCGCGGCGGCGGTGGGCGGCACGGGGTCGGGCAGGGCGCGCCAGTCGCGGCGGAGGCGCGCCAGCCCTTCGCGGGCGATGGCGACACGTGCGGCGATGGCTTGCAGGCGGCGCTCGGTGCGGCTGCGCAGGACGAGACCGGCCACGAAGGCGACGAAGAGCAGCCCGCCCAGCGCGGCGATCCAGCCGTCGCCACGGAAGGCGCCCACGGCGAGGACGGCGAAGGCGCCAAAGAAGAGGATGAGGTTGACGTTGCCCAGGCGGCGGCTGCTTGCGTCCTGCTGGGCGTGCTCGGCCTCGGCGCGGGCCAGGCGTGCGGTGTAGAGGGCGGTGGGGTCGAGCGGCGATTGGTCCATAAGGAATAGTATACATTGGCGAGGCTCTCCGGCGTGCGTCGCGCTGAGAGCGTGTTTGAAAAGCAAACCACGAAGACACGAAGGGCACGAAGGGGCACAAAGAAGGCTAGCATTGGACACGCCGGCGACGATTGGCGGGGAGCGATGGGGAGAATGGAGGGGCAGCGACCGGCCGCGATTGTGTGTGCGCGTGCAATGCCTGCTACAATCGGTGCCCGGCGGGGGTGCGTCGTGCGTGGCCGTGCGGCAGAGACCACCGATTGAAATCGGCGTCTGATATGCGAAACCGGCTCGAAGCCGGTTACGGCAAGCAGTGACGTGCGCTTTGTGAGCGCACCTATGCGCGGGGTGACGCCGGATTCCGCAAGGTTGTTCGTTGGGCAGGGCCGTGCGCTAAGAAAGCGCACCTACGAAGGGGTGGTTGGCGGCGGTTCGGCGAGGTTGTTCGTTGGGCGGGGCCGTGCGCTAAGAAAGCGCACCTACGGGATGGGTGATGGTGAGGCAATGATGAAACGGTTTGTGGCGATGGGGTTTTGGCGGCGGGTGATGACGGCCGGCGGGGTGCTGGCGGCGGCGATGATGGTGGCGGGGTGCGGGTTGTTTGGCGGGGCGGAGACGGCGCCGACGGCAGTACCGACGCGCACGCCGCTGCCGACGTTTACGCCGACGGACGCGGTGGCGGTGCAACAGGCCGCCGCGCCGACGACGGCGCCGGTGGAGGCAGCCGCACCGGCCGCGGCGCAGCCCGTTGCGACGGATGCGCCGGCCGCGCCAGAGCAGCCGGCTGCCGAGCCGACGGCCACGCCCACGCCTGCGGCCAAGCCCGTCCTGGCGATTACGGCCGATGCGGTGAATGTACGCGCGGCGCCGTCAACCGATGCCGAGTTGGTTGGGCTGGCGACGATCGGCCAGCAGTTCGATGTGACGGCGCGCACGGCGGCGGGCGACTGGTGGCAGGTCTGCTGCGTGAACGGGCAGGCGGGCTGGGTCTATGGCGAGCTGGCGACGGTGACGGGCGGGGAGGCCGCGCCCATCGTGGCTGACGCGGCGCCGGTCGAGCCCGCACCCGTGGCCGAGGCGCCGACCGAAGCTCCGGTTGAGGCGGCGCCGGTTGCCGAAGCCCCGGCCACGGAGGCGCCCGCGGCGGAGGCGCCGGGCACGCCGCCCGACCCGAGCGCGTCGAGCGCGGGGTGGTTCGACCCCAACGCGCAGTACCAGATCACGAACTTCCGCGTGCTGGGGCTGGGCGAGAACAACGGTGGCATCCGCGATACGAGCGCGCAGCATCTGATCTTTCTGACGGTGCTGGACCAGAACGGCAACGGCGTGGATGGCGCGGTGGTGCGCAATCTGGTGGGCGAGAAGGGCGAGGTGACGACGGGCGCCAAGGGGCCGGGCAAGGCGGAGATTACGATGTACTACGAGCCGTTCAAGCTGGCGGTGGTCTCCGACGGCTCCGGGCCGGTGACGAGCCAGGTCTCGAACCAGATGGGGCTAATCTTCCCGCACTTGCCCGATATCGTTGGCAAGCTGGGCGATGCGAGCTATGAGTACGGCGCGTGCCCGACGCTGGAGGATCGCTGCCAGTGGCCGCTGTCGGATGTGAACTACGTGCATTTTTCGTATGAGATTACGTTTCAGAAGGTGAAGTAAAGGAGGGGCGACCCTATGTGCCTATCATGAGTGAGACAGCTTGCGGAAGGAAATTTGGGAGCACGCGAAACGTTGACGGCGAAGCGGCGCTGCAATCAGAGTGTTCGCCGTGGACTACCCATGAGTTTATCGCTTACTGGAACAGCATAGCTGGGATGGTGCGCGTCAGGGCAGGGTTTTCCGCCCTGCCCTGAGCTACGCCGTTCACCGACGGCAGCGCACGGGTCGCTTCCCAGCGTTGCCCTATCCTCCGCGTCGACAGTGGTGAGTATAGGTAAGCGTTCCGGTTCCGCCCAGGCTGCTGGCGCCGCCCGGCCGCGCCGCCGCCGACCACCTACCTGCACGATGGGGGCTGCCGACTCCCAGTCCCAGACGCCCCCAAAACGTCAGCAAGCACCAGCCAGCACGGCACGGCGCGATTGCTTGGCGTCGGCTTCCGCTGGCACGGCTCCGATCCGACAATACTGCCAGGCAAGCCATCGAGTAGACATCGATACCGCGGTCACTCCACCGTCACACTCTTGGCCAAATTGCGCGGTTGGTCCACGTCCGCCCCGCGGCGCACCGCCATCTCATACGCGAATATTTGAAGCGGCATCACGGCCAGGATCGGCGTGAGCAGTTCGTCCGTCGCCGGAATCGGCAGCACGTGGTCGACCTTGGCACGGATGGCGTCATCGCCGGCGTGGGCCACGGCGAGCACCGGCCCGCTGCGCGCTTTGACCTGCTCCACCTGGCTGATCATCTTGTCGTAGACGCCATCGCGCGGGGCCACGACGACGGTTGGCATGGTGGCGTCGACGAGGGCGATGGGGCCGTGCTTCATCTCGCCGGCCGGATAGCCCTCGGCGTGGATATAGCTGATCTCCTTGAGCTTGAGCGCGCCTTCGCGGGCAATCGGGTAGTTGATGCCACGGCCGAGATAGAGGAAGTTGAAAAAGCCGTGGTAGCGCTCGGCCAGTTCCTGATAGTAGCCGCTCTGCTGTGCCTCCTCCAGCAACTGGCCGGCCAGCCCCGGCAGCGTCGAGAGCGCGTGGATGATGCGCGCCCGCTCGGCATCGCCCAGCACGCCGCGGCAGTGGCCCAGGTAGATGGCGAGCAGGAAGAGGTCGGTGACGGAGGCGGTGAAGGCCTTGGTGCTGGCGACGCCGATCTCCGGCCCGGCCTGCATGTAGATGTGACCATCGGTGACGCGCGCGGCCTGGCTGCCGATGGCGTTGACGATGGCGGCGGTGAAGGCACCGCCCGCGCGCGCTTCCTCCAGCGCGGCCAGCGTGTCGACAGTCTCGCCGCTCTGCGTGATGGCCAGCACCAGGTGGTCGGGCGCCACCAGCGGCTGGCGATAGCGGAACTCGCTGGCGTAGTCGACCTCCACCGGCAGCCGCGCCAGCCGCTCGATGTAGTATTTGCCCACCAGCCCGGCGTAGTAGCTGGTGCCGCAGGCGACGATGGTCAGCTTGGCCAGGCGCCGGGCCGCGTCGGGTGCAAGGTTGAGCGAATCGAGCATGACCGTGTGGCGCTGGAAGTCCAGCCGGCTGCGCAACGTGTCGGTCAGGCTGCGCCCCTGCTCGAAGATCTCCTTCTGCATGAAGTGGCGAAACTCGCCCTTTTCCGCCGCCATGGGGTTCCAGTCGATGCGCGTGCGCTCCTTGACCACCGGCGCGCCATCCAGGTCGGTGAAGGTGGCGCCGGCCGCGGTCACCACAACCATCTGCCGGCTCTCCAGGAAGGCGACTTCGCGCGTGTGGCGCAGGATGGCCGGAATGTCGCTGGCCACGTACATCTCGCCGGCGCCGTAGCCGATGGTCACGCCGCCGGCGTTGCCCAGCCGCGCCGCAATGAGGCGATCCGGGTGGCGGGTCGAGAGGACGACGATGGCGCTCGGCCCATGCAACGCGTGCAGCGCGGCGCGCACTGCCCGCTCCAGGTCGCCGGCCGAACCGTTGTGATAGTGGCGGTGGATGAGGTGAACGATGACTTCCGTGTCGGTGTCGCTGCGAAAGAGGTAGCCTGCGCGCTCCAGGTCGTTGCGCAATTCGAGGAAATTCTCGACGATGCCGTTCTGCACGACGACCAGGTCGCCATCGGGGCTGCTATGCGGGTGGGCGTTGCGCTGGCTGGGCGGGCCGTGCGTGGCCCAGCGCGTATGGCCGACGCCGATCGCGCCCGCCACGGGGTTTTCTTCGATGCAGCGTTCGAGATTGAGCAGCTTGCCCGCCTCGCGGCGCACGTGCAACGCGCCATCACCGCCGATGACGGCCAGACCGGCCGAGTCATAGCCGCGGTATTCCAGTTGCCGCAGCCCGTGCAGAACGATTGGGGCAGCTTCCTGGCTGCCGATATAACCGACGATACCACACATGGGAATCCTCCAGTGCTCGCAGAGTAGAGAAAGCCAACGGCGACAACCCAGGCGTACACGCGCCATACGCCACACCATGCCGCACAGGAACCAGCGCGCCGGGCGCGGTCGGCTGGCATTGAAGGCTGTCGATTGCTTTCCACTGCGGGCGTCTCTGTGACGGCGATTGCTCGCCGCTTTTCAACGCCGGCTTGAAGGATTATGTGGTGGGAAAGATTGACCCAGGCTCTTGGTCTGGGTTGGGCCGGTGGAAACGACCCAGGGGCATCCGCTGATAATTCGATTTTCCCGCACCGCTTCCGATGCGGTTCTCCCGGCGCACACCGGGAACCCCTTCCTCGTCACCCGCGCCGGTGGCTGTCACCGTGTGCGGGCCATGCGCTCTCTTCCCCGTCGATGTCGTTCTCTTCCAGGCAACTCCTTTCGCTCAAACGACCTGCGGCCCAGTATAGCAGCATCGCGCACGCCTCACAATTGCTTTTGCTGACAGTTTCGCTGCCAATTGCATGCAAAGTACGCTTGTCAGCCCCCTGAGATGTTTGACCCGACAATGAAGTCCTTTACCACGGAGAGCGCGGAGGGGCGCAGAGGGTGCTATGGGGAGAGGGGGAGAGGCGTCTCTCCACCATATTCCTCTGCGCCCCTCTGCGGCCTCTGTGGTTCAACATCCGCTCAGCCAGCGTCCACTACACCGGGTAGAGTTCGTCGTACTTCTCGCGCAGGTAGGCCAGGTAAGGACGCGGCGTCAGCCCTTCGCCGGTCGTGCGCTGCAGCAGTTCTTCGGGGCTGAAGGCGCGGCCGTGACGGTAGATGTTCGCCGTGAGCCACTCGCGCAGCGGGGTATAGTTGCCGGCCGCCAACTCGTCGTCGAGCCCGGCTACATCGCGCCGCGCCGCCTGCATGAACTGCGCCGACATGACGTTGCCGATGGTGTAGGCCGGGAAGGTGCCGAACTGCGCCGACGACCAATGGATGTCCTGGAGCACGCCCTCGGTGTCGGTCGGCGGCACGACGCCCAGATACTCGGTCATCTTGGCGCGCCAGAGCTCGGACAGGTCGTCGACAGCGATGCTCCCATCCAGCAGCCCCATCTCGATCTCGACGCGCAGCATGATGTGCAGGTTGTAGGTCACCTCGTCGGCCTCGACGCGGATGAGGCTTGGCCGCACGCGGTTGACCGACCGGTAGAACTGCTCCACATCGACGCCGGCCAGTTGCTCGGGGAAGTAGCTTTGCAGACGGGCAAAGTGCAACTGCCAGAAGGAGCGGCTGCGGCCGATCTGGTTTTCCCACAGGCGCGACTGCGACTCGTGCGTGCCGAAGCTCACGCCGCCCACCGCGTACTGGCCCAGGAAATCCGACGTGAGCGCGCTGCGCGTCAAGGCCGGATCGACGCCCTGCTCGTAGAGCGCGTGGCCCGTCTCGTGGAAGAGACCGAAGACGGCGCCGGGCATGTAGTTCTCCTGGTAGCGGGTGGTCATGCGCACATCCTGGCGCGTGAAGGATATCTCGAAGGGGTGCGCCGACGCGTCGACGCGCCCGCGCTGCAAGTCATAGCCAAACTGGCGCGCGATCTCCAGGGCAAAGGCGCGCTGCTGCGCCGCAGGATAGGTGCGGTAGAGAAAGTCCGCCGCCACAGGCTGCCCGCCGTCGACGATACGCTTGAGCAGGGGCAGGATGCCGGCCTTGAGATCGTCGAAGAGCGCGGTGAGGCGGGCGGCGGACATATCCGGCTCGTACTGGAGGAGCAGCGCGTCGTAGGGATGCGCCACGTAGCCGATGGCGTCGGCCAGTTCGCGGCTGAGCCCCACCATGGCCTTCAGGTTTGGGGCAAAGCGGGCGAAATCATTGGCCGGCTTGGCTTCCTCCCAGACGCGCTGGCCGACGGCGCGCTGCACGGCCAGTTCACCCACCAGCGCGGCCGGCACCCGGCGCACGATGGTGTACGCATCGCGCGTGGAGCGCACGGCACGCACGCGGTAGCTGTCGGCATCCTCGCCGCGCACCTCCGCCTCGGCCGCGTCGAGCAGGCGCCCCATGTGGTCGGAGGCAAAGCGTTCCTGCACCAGGCGCGTCAGCGTGGCAAGCTGCTGACCGCGCGTCCACGAGCCCTCCGGCGGCATCTGCGTCCGCACGTCCCAGGTCAGGATGTTCATCGTGCAGAGCAGGTCGTTGAGTTCCGCCACGTAGGCGGCAAAATCGGCATATCCAGACATTGGTCTCACTCCTGTATTCCCGCCAGTTCCCAGAACCTCGCCCACGCAACCAGCCCCTCTTTCAGCCGGTCCAGGCGGAAGAACTCGTTCGGTGCGTGGAAGTCCTCATCGGCGGTGGAAAATGAAAAGAAAACGGTGTAGATGCCGAGCAGGCGCTGGAAGAGTTCGCTCACAGGCAGCGTGCCGCCCATGCGGACCTGAACCGGCGCCGTCCCGTAGAGTTCGGCCAGCACCTGCGTGGCGACCTGCAAGCCGGCGTGACCGGCGGGGAGTCGATAGGGCAGCGCCTCGTGATGATCGTGCCGAATCGTCAGGCGCACGCCGGGCGGCGTATGTGCCTCCAAGTGCCGCGCCACCCTGGCCGTGATCTCCGCCGGATCCTGGTCGGGCACCAGCCGGCAGGTGATCTTGGCGTGCGCCTCATGCGGGATGACCGTCTTGCTGCCCTCGCCCTGATAGCCGCCCCAGAGGCCGTTGATCTCCAGCGTCGGCCGCGCCCACATGCGCTCCAGCGTCGTGTAGCCCGCCTCGCCGAAGGTCGCCGGCGCGCCTGTCTGGGCGAGATAGTCCGCATCGTCGAAGGGCAGGGCCGCCAGCGCTGCTCGCTCATCCGTCGTGAGACCGACGACCTCATCGTAAAAGCCGGCGACGGCGGCGCGGCCGTCAGACGTGTGCAGGCTGGCGACGAGTTCGGCCACGGCGTGCAGCGCATTGGCCACCGCCCCGCCATGCCGGCCCGAATGCAGGTCCTTGGCCGCACCGGTCAGCGTGAACTCCAGCCCGGCCATGCCGCGGCTCGCCACCGTGATCGACGGCAGATCGACGCGCCACATCGCGCCGTCGGCCGATAGCACATAGTCGGCGGCCAGAAGCGTCGTGTGGGCGGCGATAAACGGCTCCAGGCTGGGGCTGCCGATCTCCTCCTCGCCCTCGAAGAGAAACTTGACGTTGACAGGCAGGCGCCCGTCCGTCGCCAGGTACGCCTCGGCGACCTTGATCGGGATCAGCATGGGTCCCTTGTCGTCGGAGACGCCGCGGGCGTAAAGGCGGCCGTCGCGGATTTGCGGCGCAAAGGGCGGACTCTGCCAGGCGTCGAGCGGGTCCGGCGGCTGGACGTCGTAGTGCCCATAGACGAGGAGCGTGGGCGCGCCCGGTGCGCCGAGCCATTCGCCATAGACCACTGGATGGCGCGCCGTCGGCAGGATCTGCACCTGCTGGATGCCGGCGCGCGCCAACTGCCCCGCTACCCACTGCGCCGCGGCCGCCATGCCATCGGCGTAAGCGGAATCAGTGCTGACGCTGGGAATGCCGGCGAACTCAATCAGCTCGGCGACGATGCGCTCGCGGTGTGTGTGCAGGTAGCCGGCGACGGACGCTGCCATGGCTACTTGCCGCCGTCGATGGAGATCACCTGGCCGCTGATCCAGCCGGCGTATTCCGACGCCAGGAAGAGCACGCCGTGGGCGATGTCCTCAGGCTGGCCCAGCCGGCGCAGGGCAATGCCTTCGACCAGGGCTTGCTGGCCCTCCGGCCCGTACGACTGCCACTGCTTCTCGGTCGTCGGGTTGGAGCGGACGAAGCCCGGCGCGATGTTGTTGACCGTGATGTTGTACGGCCCCAGTTCGTGGCAGAGCTGGCGCGTCAGGTTGATCTGGCCGGCTTTGGCCGCCGCGTAGGCCTGGATGCCGGTCAGGCTGCGCCCCAACCCCGCACCGCTGGAGATATTGACGATGCGGCCTGAGCGCGCCGCTTTCATCCCCGGTGCGGCGGCCTGCGCAAAGAAGAAGGCCGCGCTCAGGTTGACGGAGATGATGGCGTTCCACTGCTCCAGCGTGACCTCCTCCAGCGGCTGGCCGACCTGGCCCAACACGCCGCCCGCATTGTTGACCAGCACGTCGATGTGACCGGACTCTGCGCTGGCCTCCGCCTCGCGCACGAAGGCTTGGACGGCAGCGCGGTCCGTCACGTCGACCGTACGCGCTTCACAGCGGCCACCGGCGGCAGCACAGAGCCGCTGCGTCTCGGCCAGTTCGTCGCCAAGCAGGTCGCACGCCCAGACATTGGCGCCGCGCTGCGCAAAGGCAAGCGCGATCGCCCGGCCAAAGCCATGCGCAGCGCCAGTGACGATCACGGTCTTGCCGGAAAACTCAATGTTCATCGTCAAGTCTCCTCAGCCGAGCAGTGCGGCCAGTTCGTCAAGATTGGCCGTCTGCAATGGTCGCCGGCCCTCTTCGATATCGTGGATGAGTTCGACCAGCCGCGCCGTGAGTGGCGTCGGCACGCCAAGCTGCGCACCGATCGCGACAATCGGACCAAGCTGGGCGTCGACCTCGGTGCGACGTTTGCGCACGGCCAGGTCGCGCCAGATGCCGCTGTGCGTCTTGGCCGACTTGCGGTTGAAGGCCACCATCTCGTCAAGCGAGCGTAGGGACTCCTCACGCGGCGTCTCCGGCATGAAGGCGAAGGGATCGAAGCCGTTGAAGCCTTGCGGCGTGACGCCATTGGCCAGGGCAACGCGCATAACCTCCTGTGCCACGGCGATGTAG
This sequence comes from Caldilineaceae bacterium, assembly GCA_020634815.1. Taxonomy (GTDB): domain Bacteria; phylum Chloroflexota; class Anaerolineae; order Caldilineales; family Caldilineaceae; genus Caldilinea. The sequence goes on from JACKBA010000050.1 coordinate 13,358, forward strand.
ACGTCGTAGTAGGCGGGGTCGGCCAAGCAGTCGGCGATGGAGTCGTTGGTGACCGCCGTGGCAAATAGCTGCGCACCGTAGGCCAGCTTGCCCCACAGATAGCCCCAGATGTTGTCGGTGACGATGGCGTTTGGCTCGAAGGCCAGCAGAGCGTCGTGCAGCGCGGCAATGCGCTCCGTACGCCGGCCATCCAGTTCGCCCAGCACGACCGCGCCGCGCCCGCCGTAGAGCACCAGGCCCGGCTCCAGATAGTCGGCGCCAAAGTTCACGAACGCGCCCACGGTCCGCTCGCGGCCGACGACGCCGGCGATGACGAGTTCGTTGAGCCCGTTCTGCAGCGAGACGACGTAGCCGCCTTCGGACAGGTGCGGAGCCAGGGCGCGGGCCGCGTCCGCCGTGTCCTGCGCCTTGACGCAGAGCAGGATGTGATCGAAGTGCCCCGTCACCGTCTCCGGCGTGAAGGCATGAGCGTTCACCGTGAACTGGTCGATGGGACCGGTAATGGAGATGCCGGCGCGCGCGATGGCATCGACGTGGTCGACCGCGCGATCGACGAAGACGACCTCATGGCCCGCACGCGCCAGGTACGCGCCGACGGTTCCACCGATGGCGCCGGCGCCCCACACAAGGAAGCGCATGGTCACGCCCACCCTTCGGCAAGCAAGGCACGCGTCTCGGCAACTGCCACGTCCCACAGCGCCAGCATCTCCTCGTCGGCGCGCTGGTAGTAGCCGCCATAGTTGCCGTCGCCATAGAAGGCGCGCATCTCTTCACCCACCAGCCGCGCCATGCCCGGCCGCGCCGGCACGATCTTCTGCACGTCGGGCAGCGTCACGCCGGCCAGCCGCGTCCACGGGAAGTTTTCCATCCACGACGCGTGGCTGCCCATGGGGTCGATCTCCTGCACCTTGGCCCAGGTCGCCGGCGCGTTCCACCAGTTGTGGAACTTGACGCGCGTACCGGGATGGTCCGCCATCCACTCAGTGACGAGGCCGTCCACCGGGCTGTTGCCGCCGTGGCCGTTGACGATGAGCACGCGCCGGAAGCCGCTGTGATAGAGGCTATCGAGAATGTCGCGCACGAGGCGCATGTAGGTCTCGACGCGCAATGTCACGGTGCCGGGGAAGGATTGAAAGTAGGGGGTCAACCCGTAGCTCACCACCGGAAAGACCGGCACGCCCAGCGGTTCGGCGGCTTCTTCGGCCACGCGTGCGGCCAGGATGCTGTCGACGCTGAGGCTGAGGTAGGCATGCTGCTCGGTGCTGCCCAGCGGCAGGACGGCGCGATCATCGTTCTTGAGATATTCCTCGACCTGCATCCAGTTCATGTCGCTAATGCGCATAAGCACCTCTTGTGTGATTGAGTTGTCGATCAGGAAGGGCCGGGCGCAGTCGATTGCCCGGCCCCTGGGAATGGGCGATGGAATTCAACAGCCGCGTGACGCACGTTCAGGCCGCTACCGGCTCGCGCCGGGCGGCAGTTCCCTCGCGATCCAGCGGGATGTCGGCGCGCCAGCGCGAGTCGGCGATGATCTTCGCCTGGTCGACGCGGTCGGCATAGCGCGATGCAATCTCGATCACTTCCTGCAGCAGCCCTTCGCTTAGCGTGATGGGATTCAGCCCCAGTTCGAGGAATTGCTCGTTGTGAACGACCAACTCGTTCTCCGAGGCCTCGTTGCGCGGGTTGACGTAGTAGCGCACCTCGGCGCCTGTCAGCCGGGCCACCAACCCCGCCAGGTCGCGCACGCGGTGCGTCTCCGTGGCCTGGTTGAAGATCTTGACGCGCTGCTTCCTGGCCGGCGGATGCTTGATGGCGAGTGAGATGCAGCGCACGGTATCGCGGATGTGGATGAACGCGCGCGTCTGGCCGCCGCTGCCGTAGACGGTGAGCGGGTGGCCGACCGCCGCCTCGACGAGAAAGCGGTTGAGCACGGTGCCATAGTCGCCTTCCCAGTCGAAGCGATTGATCAGGTCGGGGTGCATGAGCGTCTCTTCGGTGTTCGTCCCCCAGACCACGCCCTGGTGCAGATCGGTGATGCGGATGTCGTCGTTCTTGTTGTAGTAATAGAAGAGCAGCGCATCCAGCGTCTTGGTCATGTGGTAGATGCTGCCCGGGTGGGGCGGATAGGGAATCTCGATCTCGCGGTCGACGCCGTCGATGTCGACCTTGACGGTGAGATAGCCTTCCGGGATTGACATGCCCGCCGTGCCGTAGCCGTAGACGCCCATGGTGCCCAGGTGCACCAGGTGGATGTCGAGGCCCGATTCGACGATCGCGCACAGGATGTTATGCGTGCCGTTGATATTGTTGTCGACAGTGTAGCGCTTATGGCGCGGCGACTTCATCGAATAGGGAGCGGCGCGTTGTTCGGCAAAGTGGACGATGGCCTTGGGCCGCACTTCCTGGATCAGTTGCTCCAGTGCTTCGTAGTCGTCGGCGATGTTGAGCGCGCGATAGTCGATGCGCCTGCCACTGATCTCTTCCCAACGACGCAGGCGCTGCTCCAGCGGTTTGATCGGCGTGAGCGACTCACAACCGAGTTCGACGTCGATCTTGCGGCGCGACAGGTTGTCGACGATGACGACATCGTAGCCCTCGCTGGAAAGGCGGAGGCTCGTCGGCCAGCCGCAAAAACCATCACCGCCAAGGACAATGATGCGCTCTCGATTCTCCATATTGCTCTACTTCTCCCTGTTGGTTCAATGCATGGGCAATCTGCCAACCGGCGGTAAACCGGCTACATAGCGACCCTTTATGACTGAAATGCGACAACCCGTTCGGGCATGGGCAATGTTCGTACAGGCTGTTGGCGGCGCTGAATTGCGCCAGTCAAGAGCATAACTGACGCCCTGCGATGTGGCAAGTTTGCGGCCAAATTCCAGCCCGTTAGAGGACGTGCATTCACTCGTGGTACACTAGCGCTGAACGCAACCCATTGCATGCCAGGATGGTGTATCATGTCGCCCGTTCCCGAGCAATTACGTATTGCCATATTCACAGAGACCTTTCTACCCAAAATTGACGGCATCGTCAGCATACTCTGCCTGCTCCTCCAGCGGCTCCAGGAGCAGGGTCACAAGGTCATCCTCTTTGGCCCGCCGGGCGGACCGCCCGAATATGCAGGCGCCGAAGTCATCGGCGTGGGGGGGCCGCGCGTCCCCTTCTACCCGGAGCTGCGCATCAACGTGCCGCGCCGCTTCGTCTGGCGTCGCGTCAAGGAGTTCGCCCCCGACCTGATCCACGTGGTCAACCCGGTGGTGCTGGGGCCGTTCGGTCTCTCCTACGCGCGCCTGCTGCGCGTGCCGACCGTGGCCTCCTTTCACACCGACCTGGCCGGCTACGTGAAATTCTACGGCGCGGGCTTCATGGCGCCGGCCATCTGGTCCTACCTGCGCTCGCTGCACAACCAGGCCGACGTGAACCTCTGCCCATCCACCACGATTCGCGGCGAGTTGCAGCGCCAGGGCTTTCGCCGCGTGCGCTGGTGGAAGCGCGGCATCGACACGGACCTTTTCACGCCGGGCGAGCGCATCGCCGACGTGCGCAACCGGCTCACCGGCGGCAACCCCGACGACTTCCTCGTGATCAACGTCGGCCGCCAGGCGCCGGAAAAGCGGCTCGACCTGCTGCGCGATGCCATTTTCCCGGAAAGCAATGTACGTCTGGCGCTCATCGGCGACGGGCCGGGACACCAGGTGCTCCAGAAGCAATTCGCCGGCACGCCCACGGTCATGACGGGCTACATGCGCGGCCAGGAGTTGGTCGATGCCTACCGCGCCGCCGACGCCTTCATCTTCCCATCGACGACGGAGACCTTCGGGCTGGTGGCGCTGGAGGCGATGGCCTGCCGCCTGCCCGTTATCGCCGCGCGCACGGGCGGCGTGCTCGACACGGTGATCGACGGCTACAACGGCCTCTACTACAATCCCGACCAGCCGCAGGAGATCCGCCCGCTCGTGCAGCGCCTGCGCGACAACCCGGCGCTGCGCAACGAGCTGGCCGAGAACGCGCTCAACCACGCGCGCAGCCGTTCGTGGCGGGCGACCATGGACCAACTGGTCGACTACTACCATTCGGCCATTCGGGTCTTCCGCCTGAGCCACAATCACGAGTTACACGGGGCGCCGATCTAGGCCGGCAGAGAAGGAGAGAACATGAAGTACGTATCGATCTGGCGCCATGCCAAAGCCGAACGACCGGAAGGATACGCGTCCGACTTTGAGCGGCCGCTGACGGAGCGCGGGCACAAGGATGCCGGCATGATGAGCGCCCTGCTCCTGCGCCTCAATCCGGGCGTGGATCTCATCCTCAGTTCGCCGTCAGCCCGCACGGCACAGACCACCCAGCACCTGCTGGAAGTGGCCGACATCCAGGCCGACCCGCAGTGGCACACATCGATCTACCTGGCCGCAGCCGAGACGCTCCTGGGCCTCATCCGAGAACTGCCCGAGAGCACGCAGCACGTGGTGGTCGTAGGACACAACCCGGGCCTGGAGGAGCTGGCCTCGGGGTTGTGCGGTTCGGCACCGGAGGATGTCTTTGTCCGCATGCCGACCGCGGCGCTGGCGCACGTGGCCATCGACGTGACGCACTGGAGCATGGTGCGCTGGGGCGCCGCCGAGTTGCGGCTGCTCGTCACGCCCAAGGCGATCAAGTAGTCAGGATAGAGTATTTCGGGAACTCGCGGATCTCACGCGAAGCCGCGAAGAACGCGAAAGGAAGCATCTTCCACTTCGCGTTTTTCGCGGCTTCGCGTGAGGCCTATTCGTAAGGGGCGCAATCTGTGACGCTGTGGCCTAGCGGTAGACACCTTCGATTGCGGCGACGTCGCCAACCGCCGGTTCTTGCAGGGCGGATTCCACCGCCGCCACGACCGCCGCCACATCCTCGCCGGAAATGTGATAATTGGTGACCGCACGCAGCCGCCGGGCGCCGGTCGAGTTTATCAAGACGCCATGCGCCGCCAGACGCCCCGAAAGCTGGGCAGCGTCGACGACGGGCGCCGTCACATCGAAGTAGACGATGTTGGTCTGCACCGTTGCCGGCGCCAGGTCGATGCCGTCGAGCGCGGCCAGTCCCTCGGCCAGCCGGCGGGCGTTGACGTGATCCTCGGCCAGGCGGTCGACCATGTTATCGAGTGCCACCAGCGCGGCCGCCGCCAGGATGCCTGCCTGGCGCATGCCGCCACCGACCTGCTTGCGCATGCGCCGCGCGCGGCGGATGAATGCCGCCGAGCCGGCCACGGCCGAGCCGACGGGCGCCGCCAGCCCCTTGCTGAAGCAGACGCTCACACTGTCGGCCGCCTGCACCAGCCGCGCCGGCGGCACGCCCAGCGCGACCGCGGCGTTCCACAGCCGCGCGCCGTCGACGTGCAGCGCCAGCCCGTGCCGATGTGCAAGCTCGCCGGCCGCATCCATGTAGGCGACGGGCAATGCCTGGCCGCCACAGCGGTTCTGCGTGTTCTCCAGTGCGATGAGGCGCGTCACCGGGTAGTGATCGTTGTCGCCGCGGATTGCGTCCTCGACCTGCTGCAAGTCCAGCGTGCCGTCGGCCCGGTTCGGCACCGTGCGCGGGTGCACGCCGCCCACCGCCGCCGAGCCGCCCTGCTCGTACATGAAGATGTGCGCCTGGTCGCCCAGAATCATCTCGTCACCGCGGCCGCAGTGGCTCAACACGGCGATGAGATTGCCCATGGTGCCGCTGGGCACAAAGACGGCCGCCTCCTTGCCCAGCATCTCGGCGACCCTCGCCTCCAGGCGATTGACCGTGGGGTCCTCGCCGTAGACGTCGTCACCGACCGGGGCTTCGGCCATGGCGGCACGCATGGCGGGCGTGGGCCAGGTAACGGTATCGCTGCGCAGATCGATTGGCGTGCTCATCGCTCTCTCCTCCGTTGTGCTGGGAATGGTCAATTCTGCCCGGCGAGAAATTCGTTCATGGCCGCAAAGAGGCGCTCCATGTCGCTATCCTGCACCTCACCCATGTGCGCGATGCGGAAGGCCTTGTCCTTATAGTCGCCGTAGCCGTTGGATATCTCCATGTCGTGGCGCGCCAGGAAGGCGTTGAGCGCCTTGACGCTGATGCTGCGCGTGTTCGTTACGGTGGTGACGGTCTGCGACGCGTAGCCGCGCTCGGCCATGAGATCGAAGCCATTCTCGACGGCCCAGCGCCGCGTGCGCTCGGCCAGGCGGGCGTGGCGGGCATAGCGGGCTTCGACGCCTTCGGCAAAGATGCGGTCGAGCTGAACGCCCAGGCTGCGCATGAGCGAAATTGCCGGCGTGGCGGGCGTCGTGTTCTTCTTGAGCGCCTTCTCCAGCGTCAGGAAGTCGAAGTACCAGCCGCGGCCCTTGACATCGGCCGCCCTGGCCAGCGCGCGGTCGCTGACGGAGCAGAAGGCCAGACCGGGCGGCAGGGCCAGCGCCTTCTGCGACGAGGTGAGCAGCACGTCGATGCCCCACGCATCGACCGGGATGCGCACGCCGCTGAACGAGGAGACGGCATCCACCAGCACCAGCGTCTCGGGGCTGATGCGGCGCACCGTGGCGGCGATTTCGGCGACGGGGCTCATGACGCCGGTGCTCGTTTCGTTGTGGACGACGGTGATGGCGTCGACCGGCCCGTCAGCCAGCGCGGCGTGCAGCGCGTCGGCGACCTGCTCGGGCTTGACGGCTGTGTTCCACGGCACGTCGACGCGAATCGCGGCTTTGTCACACCCGCTGGCAACGCTGTACCAGCGCTGGCTGAACGCGCCATTGACAAAGGAGATGACGCGGCCGCTCACCAGGTTGCGGATTGCCGCCTCCTGCAAGCCGGTCCCCGAGGCGGCGACGATGTAGACGCGCGCCGACGTCTCAAAGAGTTGCTGCAACTGCGCCTCGCACCTGGCGAAGAGCGCCTCGAATTCATCGCTGCGATGGCCGATCATGGGTGCGGTCTGCGCGGCGAGAACCTCGGCGGCGACGTCCGTCGGCCCGGGAATAAAGAGCCGCTGCCGGTGAGGTGCAACGACTGGCTGCACATCATCGCCGGCGGCCAGCATGTCAATGGTATGGTCTTGCATGATTACTTTCCTGTTCGGTTCTCGCCGCTACATGGATCCGGCCACGCAACCGGCGGCAGGCAAATTTCATGGGTGGAACGCCGCGCACTTGCCAGGCAGCGCGGCGCGATCATTGTGCCACTACTTGCCCGCGGCGCCCAAAACCGGGCCAGATATTGTCACCGATACACTTGCAAATTCGGCGTCGATTGAAGGCGCCGACGGCATTTGTCAGCAAAATGATATTGCAGAGAGATTGGCGCATCAGCATCGGGCGTGCTATACTGCGCGCCGTTGACTGATCGTCACCGAACCATCGTAGATTCGTCAGGTGCTGTACGCGTTCCCTCGATTTGCCTCTGATTCCCCGAGTCGGCCGGCATGGCATACAACGCCCAAGTCCGTTGAACGGAAAGTACCGAGAACTTGAGCGGCAGGCTTCTCGTAAAGGTCATTTTCACCACAATCGGCCTGGTGGGTCTTCTGGCACTGTTTGGCGGCTGCGCCGTCGAACGGACTTCGCAGGCAGCAGCGGCGCCCGTGGTCACCGTCGAGGTGACGCGTGTCGTGCTGCGCGAGCTGGTCGTGCCGGCGACGCCAACCCCACCGACGGCGTGCAGCCCCGAACAACTGGCGCAGGCAGAAGAATTGGTGATCGGCGCGCTGCTCCCGCTGTCCAACTCACCCCAGTGGCCCAGCGCGCTGGGCATGCAGACGGGGCTGAACGCCGCCGCCGAAATGCTGGCCAGTGGCGTCGGCGGGCTGCCGGTCCGCCTGGTCACCTACGATCCGGGCGACGACCCGGCGCGGGCGGCGCAAATGGCCGAGATGCTGATTACCGAGGACTGTGCGCTGGGATTGATTGTCGGCCTGAATGAGGAAGCCAGTGGCGCCGTCCGCCTGGTCTCCGAGCGATTCCGCAAGCCGATGCTGGTCATAGCCGCCGATGCGCCATCGCTCACCGAGGGGCAGCCGAGCACCGTCTTCCGCCTGGCGCCGTCCGCGCCGATGGTGGCACGTATGCCGGCTTCGTGGCTGGCCGAGGTCGGCGACTACAACAACGATGGCGCCCTTCTGGCCGTCCTGGTGGCAGAGAACTCGCCCGCCGGCGATCGCGCCGTTGCCGAGGGTGAGGAGTGGTTTGCGCAGTACAAGATTGAACTTGCCGTACAGCGCGTGGACCTGCCGGCTGCCGATTTTTCGCCGCAGATCGCGCGGCTGCTCTCCATGGACACCGTGCCGGATGCCGTGTTCGTCTCCATCGCCGGGGATGCCGGGCTTGATTTCCAGCAGCAGATGCTGGAAGCTGGGATCCGGCCGGAGAAGGGCACGCTGGCCGTGATGCGTAATCAGCGGGCGCTCGACGGGCCGGCCTTTTGGTCACGTGTTCCGTCCGGCGCCGGCACGATCGTCGAACGACAGGGCCCCTGGCCGGCAACGCAGAACGCCGGCACTGAGGCCTTTGCCAGCCGCTATGCGCGCGTCAATGCACGCTGGCCGGAATTCAGTTCGTTCCTGGCGCACGATGCCGTGCTGCTGCTCATCGACGCCATCGGCCGCGCCTCGTCGTTGCGCGGCATGGACCTCGTGAAGGCGCTCGAAGCAAGCGACGTCGAGTTGGCCGCCGGGCGCTATAGCTTCCCCTACGGCTCGGCCCAGCCGCCGGACGGGCAGGCAACACCCGAGCATTTCTGGCATCAGTGGACGAATCCACCGCTGCTCTATCTTCGCTACACGCAAGAGCTGCAAGATCCGGCGCAACTCGACGTGGTCTGGCCCGACATCTACCGCACGACGGCCGGGCCGGTCGAGCGCCTGCCGTAGCCTACTCCTCCTCGCCGAGCACGGTGCGGCGCAGGTCGTTGATTTGGGCCTTGACCGTCGCGTCGGCGATGAGAAACGCGCCCTTCCACGTGTTGATGTCGAGCAAGTCCTTGGGTGACGTCCCCTCGAGCCCGCTGCGCAGGTCGATGAGCGCCTGGCCGCCGGGCACGCCGGCAAGCAACTCATCCACTTTCTCCAGCGCCTGGCGCGATTGTGCCTGCGCCGTGTAGTTGAGCACGTACCACAGCCCCTTCCACGTCTCCGGATCCATGAAGTCCTCGGGCTTTGTCCCTTGCAAATTGTTCTTTAGTTCGGCCAGGATCGGGACCTTGGAGGAGACTTTGTCAAGGTTGGTCTGCAACAGGGCCAGCATGGCCTGCGGTGAGTAGGGAGGCGGCTGAAAGGCGGGATTCTGTGCGCGTAGCTGTTCGGCCACCTGGTTGAGGTCGCCGGCCATGGCCGCGGCCGGCTGCTGTGCCTGGCTAGCGTGGACATGGCAGTAGGACGAGCCGGCGCGGGCCTGATTCTTGCAGCGTGCGCCGCTCTTGGTCGTCGCCTGGCATTGGGAGCTTGTGTCTGCGGTCACGGTTCCTCCTGGGAGATTCATAGGGTTGGGACAGATGCTTGACGGATGGCGCGCCCGGCTGCACTGCGGCGCACACCGCAGCAATCATGGGAGGAATCGGCCGAATTGTCAAGGAAGGGTTTAGCGGCGCCAGTAGGCTGGTGAGAAGAGAATGAGCAGGGTGAAAAACTCCAGGCGGCCAAGCAACATGCAGGCGACAAGCACCCACTTGGCGAGATCGGCCAGGCCGCTGTAGTTGTCGAAGGGGCCGACAGCCGCCATGCCCGGACCGACGCCACCCAGGCACGAGACGACGGCGCTGAAGCTCGTCACCCAGTCGGCGCCGGTGGAGGTGACCAAAAAGCTGCCAAAACCGATGGCGATGAGATAGACGGCGAAGTAGCCGAGCACGTTGGTCATGATGTCGCGCGGGACGGCGACACCGTGGATGCGCGCCGGCACGACGGCCTGTGGGTGCAGCACGCGTGTGAACTCGCTGGCAATGTACTTGAAGACGAGATAGACACGCACGACTTTGAGGCCGCCCGACGTTGATCCCGCCGATCCGCCGATGATCATGATCACGAGCAGCACGAACTGCGCACCATTGGACCACAACTCGTAGTTGGCCAGCCCAAAGCCGGTGCTCGTGTGCAGCGACGTGACCACGAAGATACTGTCGCGGATGGCGACGAGCTTGTCGTCATAGACGTTCCAGGCGCCGGCCAGCACCAGCAACGAAGCGGCCACCAGGCTGCCAATGAAGAAGTGAAACTCGCGATCCTTGGTGTAGCTGCGGAAATTGCCGGTGACGAAGCGGTAGTGGAGCGCAAAATTTGTGCCCGCCGCCACCATAAAGAGGATGACCACCCAGTCGATGTAGCTGCTGTCGTAGTAGGCGATGCTGGCGTTGCGCGGTGAAAAGCCACCGCTGGCCACTGTGCCGAAAGAGGTGCACAGCGCATCGAAGAGGCTCATGCCGCCAAAGAGCAGCAGCACGGTCTGGAGCGCCGTCAACGCAGCGTAGACGCCCCACAGGATCTTGGCGGTCTGCGTGACGCGCGGCGTGAGCTTGTCGGCGGTCGGGCCGGCGACCTCGGCCTTGTAGAGCTGCATGCCGCCCACGCCCAACAGGGGCAGCACGGCCAGCGACAGCACGATGATCCCCATGCCGCCGATCCAGTGCGTCATACTGCGCCAGAAGAGCACGCCGTGCGGCACCGCTTCGATATCGGCCAGGATGGAGGCGCCAGTCGTCGTGAAACCGGACATCGTCTCAAAGAAGGCATTGGTAAAGTTGGGAATCGCCCCGGAAAGCATGAAGGGCAGCGACCCGAAGAGGGAAAAGAGCACCCAGGCAAAGGTCACGATGGCGAACCCCTCGCGGGCGCGCAGTTCGTGGGTGATGCGCGTCGAGCGCATCATCACGGCGCCGGCCAGCGCCGTGATGCCCGCGCTCAGCAGAATCGCCTGCCAATCGCTCTCGCCGTAATAGAACGACCACGGCAGCGCCGTGAGCATGAAAGCGGCGCAGAAAAGCAGCAGAATGCCCTGAAAATGGAGGACGCTGCGTAGGTACATAATTAGCCGAAGAGGCGATCCAGTTCGTTCATAGCCTCGGGCAGGGCGAAGACGACGGTGCGATCGCCCGGCTGGATGAGCGTCGTGCCGCCTGGGATAAGCAACTCACCGTTGCGCAGCACCGCACCCACCACGGCCGAGCGCGGGAACTTCACATCGCGCAGCGGGCGCTGGGTGATGCGCGATCCCTGGCGGGCGATGTATTCGATCATCTGCCCTTCCACCCCCGGCACGCCGGCGATTGCCGCTACCTGGCGATGCTGGATGAACTGCTGCACCGCGTTGACGGTGAGCATCTGCTTGCTGATGACCGCGTTGAGCCCGATGGTCGGCAGGATCGGCAGGTAGGCGACACGGTTGACCAGGGCAATCGGGCGCAGCACTTCGTACTGTCTGGCGAGCAGCGTGGCGATGATGTTGTTCTCGTCATCGCCCGTGACGGCGACGAAGGAATCCATGTTCTCCAGATCCTCGGCCTGCAGCAGCTCGATGTCGGTGCCGTCGCCGTGGATGACCAGCGCCTGGGGCAGGCAATCGGCCAGCCGTTCGGCGCGTCCCAGGTCGTGCTCGATGATCTTGACGTAGGCCTTGCCCGCCATTTCCTCGGCCACAAAGCGCGCGATCATGCCGCCACCGACAATCATGATGTTGTCCATGCGCGGCTTCTTGCGCTTACCGGCCAGGCCAAAGAGTTCCCGCGCATATTCGGGCGCGCAGATGGCAAACATGTGGTCGCCGGCGCGCAGACGGTCATCGCCCTTGGGAATGATGGTTTCGTGGTTGCGGTCGACGGCGACGATCTGCACCGGCGGGTAGTTGTGGCGCCGGCCAAGCTCGGCCAGCGGCACGTTGACCAGCGGCGAATCCGCCTCGAGAATCAGGCCGATCATCTCGATACGGCCATTCTCCAGATCGACCACGTGCGTGGCGCTCGACTCCTGCAAGAGGCGAACGATGGCGTTGGCCGCCTCACGCTCCGGGTGAATGATGTGGTCGGCGCCAAGCTGGGCCGGCGTAAGCACGAAGCCCGGTTCGCTGAACTCGGCGTTGCGCACGCGTGCAATCGTCACCTCCACCCCGCTCGCCTTGGCCAGCCGGCAGGCCATGAGGTTGGCGTCGTCGTTGTCGGTCACGGCGGCCACGACATCGGCATCGGCCACGCCTGCCTGGCGCAGTACGCGGTAGCTGTCGCCCGAGCCTTCGATCGCCAGGCCGTCCAACTGCTCGGCGGCGCGGCGCACCTTGACCGGGTCGGCGTCGATTATCGTTATGTCGTGCTGGTCGCGCGAGAGGCGACGGCCCAGTTGGAAGCCGACATCGCCGGCGCCCACGATCAGGATTCGCATACGCAATTGCCTCCGTTACGGGTGACCCGAGCTGCCACCGCTACGCCTTCTGCGCACGGCGGGCACGCTGCCGCGTCTCGTGATTGAGCGTCTTCTTGCGAATGCGCAGCGACTCCGGCGTCACCTCGAGCAGATCGTCGTTACCCAGGAACTGGATGGCATCGTCGAGGGTCAACTCGCGCGAAGCGTTGAGCATGTCGGACAGACCGGACGGCTTCTCACGGAAGTTGGTCAGTTGCTTGGCCTTGCAAACATTGATGACCAGTTCCTCCTCGCGGATGTGCGTACCGACGACCTGCCCGGCATAGACGGCATCGCCGGGCTTGACGATAAAGATGCCACGTTGTTGCAGGTTGGTGAGCGCGTAGCTGCTCACCTGCCCGGATTCGAGCGCCACCAGCGCCCCGCTCTCCTGCAACTCGATGTCGCCGGTGTAGGGCTCGTAGCCGTGAAAGAGCGTATGAAAGATGCCGGTGCCACGCGTCGCTGTCAGGAAGGGCTGGCGGAAGCCGAGCAGGCCGCGCGTCGGCGCCAGGTAGGTGCAGTAGACGGTACCATCCTCGCCGTAGTGGATGTTCTGCATGAGTGCCCGGCGACGACCAAGCATCTCCTGCACCGGGCCCAAGTACTCCTGCGCCACCTCGACGAAGACCTGCTCGATGGGCTCCAGGCGCCGCTCCTCTTCCTCCTTGAAGATCACTTCGGGGCGGCTGACGGCGAACTCGTACCCTTCGCGGCGCATGGTCTCGATGAGGATCGCCAGGTGCAGCTCGCCACGGCCGGAGACGATGAACTCGTTAGCCTTGTCGGTCTCGTCCACGCGCAGGGCGACATTGCGCTCCAGCTCGTTCATGAGGCGCGCCCGCAGTTGGCGGCTGGTGAGGTATTGGCCCTCGCGACCGGCAAAGGGGCTGTCGTTGACCGAGAAGGTCATGCGCACCGTCGGCTCCTCGACCATAATGGGCGGCAGCGGGCGCGGGTCGGCCGGGTCGGCCAGCGTGTCACCGATGCCCACGTTCTCGATGCCGGCGACGGCGACGATGCTGCCGGCGCTGACCTCGGGCACCGGCGTGCGCTGGAGATTGCGGAAGGTGTAGAGTTGCGTCACCTTTGCCGTTTCGGTGGAACCGTCGGGCGCCATGCGCAGGATCTGCTGTCCGGTGCGGATGGAGCCGCTTTGCAGGCGGCCGATCGCGATCTTGCCGACGTAGCTGCTGTATTCGATCGTGGCGACCAGCAACTGCGTGGGACCGTCCGGATCGATCTGCGGCGCGGGCAGATACTCGACGATGGTGTCGAAGAGCGGCTCCAGGCTGCCCGTCAGTTGATCGTGTGCAAGGCCCGCGCGCTGCTCGAGCGCGCGGGTATAGACGACCGGGAACTCTGCCTGCTCGTCCGTGGCGCCCAGGTCGACAAAGAGGTCGAAGGTGGCGTTGACGACGTAGTCGGGACGGGCGGCCGGGCGGTCGATCTTGTTGACGACGACGATGGCGGGCAGGCCGCGCTCGAGCGCCTGGCGCAGCACGAAGCGCGTCTGCGGCATGGGGCCCTCGACGGCATCGACCAGCAGCAGCACACCGTCGACCATGTGCATGATGCGCTCGACCTCGCCGCCAAAGTCGGCGTGGCCCGGCGTGTCGACGATGTTGATCGTGACGCCCTTGTATTCGACGCTGGTGTTCTTGGCCAAAATGGTGATGCCGCGCTCGCGTTCCAGATCGTTGGAATCCATCACGCGTTCCATGACTTCCTGGTTGTCGCGGAAGACCTTGGTCTGGCGCAGCATGCCGTCGACCAGGGTTGTCTTGCCGTGGTCGACGTGGGCGATAATGGCGATATTACGAATGTCGGTGCGGGCCACGGTGGCGCCGCCGGCAGTTGGCTTAATGTGATTCTCGGCTATCATGTACTCATTACTCACTGGCACAAAAAAGCCCGGCAGTCGATGCCGAGCATCCGATTTCTTGTGCTTTCTCCTGCCCCCATTGTACGTCGACTGCCCTCTCCAGGCAACTCATTCGCCCTGCCGAGTGCAAAATGGGGTCGCTGCCGGCCGCCGGCAGCTAGCGGCGCCAGTAGGCAGGGACGAAGAGAATGAGCACCGTGTAGAGTTCGAGGCGGCCCAGAAGCATGAAAAATGAGAGGATCCACTTGCCGATGGGCGGGAAGTGCGCGTAGTTGTCGATCGCACCGACCTCGCCAAGCCCCGGGCCAACGTTGCCCAGCGTGGCTGCGACCGCGCCAAACGAGGTCGCCACGTCATAGCCCATCGCCGCGATCAGCAGGGTACCGCCGGCGAAGATGAGGATATAGAGCACGAAGAAGCCGAGCACGTTCATCACCACATCACGCGGGATGGTCTGCTGGCGGACGCGCACGGGGATGATCGCGTGCGGATGGAGCAGGCGGCTGAACTCTGCCAGCACGAACTTCAGCAGCAGATAGATGCGCAGCACCTTGATGCCACCACCCGTCGAGCCGGCCGATCCGCCCACAAACATGAGCAGGAAGAGCACCAGTTGAGACAACATGGGCCACTGCTCGTAGTCCGCCGTGATAAAGCCGGTCGTCGTCTGGATCGAGACGACCTGGAAGACCGTATCGCGTATGGCCGGCTCGCCAAAGTTGCGCCAGACGCCGGTGTTGGCAACGTAGATGAGCGCCGACGCCAGGCCGATGATCGTCACATAGACGAGGAACTCGCGGTCGTCGCGGTAGATTTTCCAGCCGCGGAAGGCAAAGCGGTAGTGCAGTGCGAAGTTGGCGCCCGCCAGGAACATGAAGATGATGATCACCCACTGCACAAAGGGGCTGGGAAAGGCGGCAATGCTGGCGTTCTTGGTTGAAAACCCACCGGTCGCCATGGTGCCAAAGGTCTGGCAGAGCGCGTCGAAGAGGCTGAGCCCGCCGAGCATGAGCAGTGCGGTCTCGGCCACCGAAAGCAAGATGTAGACGGCCCACAGGATCTTCGCCGTCTGCGTCACGCGCGGCGTCAGCTTGTCGGCGACGGGGCCGGGCACCTCCGCCTTGAACAACTGCATGCCGCCGACGCCGAGGAATGGCAGGATCGCCAGCGAGAGCAGAATGATCCCCATGCCGCCCAGCCAATGGGTGAAGCTGCGCCAAAAGAGGATGCCGGACGGGACAGCCTCGATGTCGGTAAGAATCGTGGCGCCTGTCGTCGTGAAGCCGGAAATCGTCTCGAAAAAGGCGTCGGTGTAGGAGGGCACGGCACCGGAAAAGACGAAGGGCAGTGCGCCGAAGGCCGATGCGAGGAGCCAACCGAAGGTCACGATGGCGAAGCCCTCGCGTACGCGCAGGTCGCGTACCAGGCTGGTGCTGCGCGCCATGATCAACCCGGACGCTGCGGTAATGCCGGCGGCCGCCAGCAACGCCGTGTGGTCGCTTGAGTCATTGCCGAGCGCAAACGGTAGCGGGATCAACATGGCACCGGCCAGGAATAGCAGGAGCCACCCCAGCAGGTGGATGACGCCACGCAGGTCCATAGGAATCCGATCTGTGTGGTGGTGAGGTAATAATCGACGTCCAAAGTATAGCGGCATCGAGCGATTGCGCCAATTCGTAGGCAGATCGTAGGCCCGCCGTCCGCCGGCCGTTCACCGGCAGCGGGTCAAAGCCGTTGCGCTGGCATTTTCCCGGCAGCGTGCCGGTTTGCGCCTTTCCGGCGCTCTCTGCTACCATGCGCGGCGTATGAAAAATTGCACGAACGCTCGCGGATTCATAGTCCGTTTGCAGACCATTTCCCTACTGCTCCTTCTCGCCCTGTCCTTCACCACCGCACCCGTATCCGCCCAAGATGGCACCGCGACGACCACTCTGGGAGCGGAAGCCGCCCAGATCCTGGCGGATGTGAACCAGGCGCGTGTGGACAACGGACTGCCCGCCCTGGCGCTCAACCCGGCCCTGACGCTGGCTTCCCAGGCGCATGTCGACGACGTCATCGCCAACGGCAACTGGGGCCATTACGGCAGCGACGGCAGCAACGTGCAGCTACGCACGGCGCGCGCCGGCTTTGGCAGCAGTTGGGTGAGCGAAAACTGGGTGGCCGTCTCGACCACCGACCAGGCAATCGTCTGGTGGATGAACGACTGGATCCACCGTGTCAATATTCTTTCCGCCCACTGGGATGAGATCGGCGTCGGCGCCGGTCTTGCACCCAACGGCTACTGGGTCTTCGTGACCGACTTCGGCAACAGCGACGGCAGCGCCCCCCAGTATGTCTCGGCGCCAAACGATCTCGCCACCAACGACAGCTTCGATGTCGAAATCGTTCCACCTGGCGGGATGGATTACACCGTCGTGCCGGGCGACACACTGCTCGGCATCGCCATCCGCCACGGCCTCGACTGGCAGGATATTGCTGTTGCCAACAACCTGAGCGAAGATGACCTGTTGCAGATCGGCGAAACGCTGCGCCTGCCCTCGATTGGCGGCATCGGCGGGCCGTCCGGCGAGGAGGCGGTGGAAGCTGTCGCCGTTGCGGGCAAGCAACGCTACACCATCGTCGCCGGGGATACGCTTTCCACCATCGCGCAGCGCTATGGCGTGACCTGGCAGGAGATTGCCGCGGCCAACAGCATGGGCGAATATGACCTGCTGGATGTCGGCCAGGAGATCGCGCTGCCGGCCAGTCTGGACGAAGCGGCCGAAAGTGCTCCCGCCGAAGAGGCAGTTGCCAAGAGCAGCGGCGAGCCTGCGGCAGAGGAGACGATGCCGGCAAGCGACACAGAGGACAATGGTTTCACCAGCGACCGGCTGCGGGGGGATCCGCACCCTGCCTCAAGTGAGGTGAGCGCGGAACGTGCGGAGTACAGCGTGCGCGCCGGCGACACCCTGCTTGGCATCGCGCTGCGCCTGAACGTTTCCGTCGACGACCTGCTTGACGCCAACGGCATCACCGAGAACGATTTCTTGCAGATCGGGCAGGTGCTGACGGTGCCGGGGAGCGATGGCGAGGAAGCTGTCGCGGCGCCGGTTGCGGGCGAGACGTCGGCAGAGGCCGCCTCGGCTGAGTACACCGTGCGCGCCGGGGACACCTTCTTTGGCATCGGCCTGCGGCTGG
This sequence comes from Caldilineaceae bacterium, assembly GCA_020634815.1. Taxonomy (GTDB): domain Bacteria; phylum Chloroflexota; class Anaerolineae; order Caldilineales; family Caldilineaceae; genus Caldilinea. The sequence goes on from JACKBA010000050.1 coordinate 30,796, forward strand.
GCGTGGATTGGCAGGATATTGTGGCTGCCAACGGCCTGAGCGAACGGAGCATTCTCCAACCGGGCCAGACGCTCGTCATCCCCTGAGTGCAGCGGCGCTCATCCTTCGGGCGGGGACGCCACCACGGGCTGCGTGACCGTTGCCCAGAGCACGGCAACGCCAAGCAGGGCCGCCGCGACGCCGGCAACCACGTTCACCGTGCGAAAGAACCCGGTAGACAGCGACCCAGGCTGCCGGGCGGCAAGCCAGGCGATCAACAGGCTCCACAAAGCGGCCCCGACAACGATTCCAACAAAGAAGAGCACAAAATCCAGCAGCGACGGCGCGCTTGACAGCAGGAGCAACGTTGCTGCGCTGGCACCCAGCCAGAAGCCCAGCGCATAGGGATTCTTGAAACTGATCTGTGCCCCGGTCTGAAACGCCTCCTTGTCGGCGGGCAGGTCAGTGCGCGGAACGATCCCCTGGCGGGCGTCTTGCAGCGCCCCCCAGGCCAGCCGCAAAAAGAAGAAACTGCCGACGATACTCAGGATCACGCGCGCCGGGGCCAATTGTTGGGCCAGGAAGAAGAGCACGAGCGCGGCCGCCGCCCACATGGCATCGCCGGCCAGTGCGCCGCCGAAGACGGCCAATGCCTCGCCAAACCCGCTGCGGCCGGCGGCAGGCTTGCGTGCGGCCCGGGCGGCGCGACTCATGGCATTCGCCGTGGCGACGCTTTGTTGCGAATAGAAAATGAAGCCGACAAGGATGGCCAGAATCAACACCAGGACGTTCATGCGCGGTTGGGTTCCCTCGATTATGACAGTGAGTGATGTTATGCCGGTGCGCCGGCGGCCAGCACCTGCGCCAGCACGTCCAGGCCGCGCTCGATCAGCGCCAGATCGGCCTGGCTGCCCATGTGGCCGATGCGGAAGACCTTGCCCGCCAGTTCGCCGTAATTCCCGCCGACTGCCATGCCATGCGCCCGCAGCGCCCCATCGAGCGTCGGCCACGTCCAGCCGTCGGGCACGTAGGCGGCAGTGACGGTGGGCGAGTTGTACGCCTCCTGTGCCGGGTAGAGCCGAATGCCCATGCCTTCCAGCCTACGGCGGCAGCGTTCGGCCACACTGGCGTGACGGGCATAGGCTTGCTCGAGCCCTTCGTCCAGCAGCAGGTCGAGTGCCACGTCGAGCGCCGCCACGGCCGACCAGTTGTGCGTGTACGGCAGGTAGCGCCGGGCCGGCCCATCCTTCCATGGCGCCAACGCATCGTAGCCGGCGTACCCCACGTCGGCTACGGCACGCCAGGCCCGCTCGCTCACGCTGACCATGGAGAGGTCAGGCGGCAAGCTCAGCACCTTCTGGCTGCCAAGCAGTCCCAGGTCGATGGCACAGCGGTCCACGTCGACGGGTGCGCCGCCGCCGCTAGCCACGAAATCGACGTAGAAGAGGGCATCGACCTCGCGGCTGATGCGGCCCAGTTCGTCGAGCGGATTGAGCGTGCCGCTGGGCGTCTCGCAGTGCACGGCGGTGATGAGCTTGGGCCGAAAGCGCAGCGCGGCCGCCCGCACGGCGTCGGGATCGACGATGGCGTCGAAGGGAAAGCCGACCGTCTCCACCTCCGCACCAACCTGGCGCGCCATGTCGCCGATGCCGTAGCCGAACAAGCCCGTGCCCACGGCCAGCACGCGATCGCCCGGGCGAATCACGCTCTTGAGCGCGCCCCACAGTGCCAGCATCCCTTCGCCGGTCTGGATGGTGACGGCCGCGCTGGCGCCCAGGACGCGTTGCAGCTTGCTTTCACATGCGGCGTAGAGCGCAAAAAACTCCTCCTCCAGGTCGGCACTGGCGTAGTCGACCTGGTAGACGGCGCGCACGGCTTCAGGCACAGAAACGGGCCCGGGCACCAGCGGAATCTGGTAACTCAGCATATTGAAAATCCCCTTGATTCACGGTAACATGCGCTGTGGCACTGTAGGGTACACGATGCCGGCGCCGAGACCAAACAAGCCGCGGGCCGGCACAGCACATGGGGACGCCGCATCCGAGTCATGGAAACCAGCACGGCTCAACGCAAACGCTTTCTTTCCGGCCCGTTTGGCGCGGGCAAGACCACGGCTGCCATCGACCATCTCCGGCACCTGCTGCGCCAGGAACGCGTGCGCGGCGACGACATTCTCGTGCTGGTGCCGCAGCGTACCCTCGCCACGCCCTACCACGAAGCGCTGCGCAGCGGCGACATGCCGGGCGGCGCCTCGGTACGCGTCACCACCTTCGCCAGCCTGGCCCAGCAGGCAGTCGAACTCTACTGGCCGCTCGTTGCGGGCCAGGCCGGTTTCAGCACGGCCGCGCAGGAGCCGACCTTCCTCACGCTGGAAACTAGCCAGTACCACATGGCGCCCCTCGTCGACGACGCGATCGGCCAGGGCGCGTTTGATGGCGTGCGCGTCGAGCGCAGCCGCATCATCAGCCAGGTGCTGGACAACCTCAACAAGGCGGCGCTGCAAGGCTTGACGATCGACGCGGCGTATGCGCGGCTCGAGCTGGCCGTGCCGCTGGGCGAGCAACGCGCGGCGCGCCTCAACGCCCTGCGCGCGGCGCGGGCGATCAGCATCGCGTTTCGCCGCCACTGCCTCGAACGCGCCATTCTCGATTTCAGCCTGCAAGTGACGCTCTTCAACGAACAGGTGCTCACCAACGAGTGGAGCCGCACGCACCTGTTGCGCACCCATCGCCACCTGGTCTACGACAACGCCGAAGAGGACACGCTCAGCGCGCATCGGCTGGTCGAGCAGTGGCTGCCGGTGCTGGAGAGCGCGCTGATCATTGCCGACGACGACGGCGGCTATCGCACCTTTCTCGGCGCCGATCCGCAGGGCGTGGATACGCTGGCCAACGCCTGTCCGGTGCAGCAGCGGCTCGACAACTCGTTTGTCATGTCGCCCGCCATTGAACACCTGGATCACCGCATCGATTGGCTGTTGGAGGTGAACCGCACAGCGCCTGCCTCTGCCAGCGTCGCCGAGACCGGGCGAGCGCTCGTGGCACCGGATGAGTTGTTCCGCTTCTACCCGCAGATGGTCGAGTGGGCCGGCCGGCAAATCAACCACCTCGTGCGCGAGGAAGGAGTGGCGCCAGGCGAGATCGCGATCCTGGCACCCTTTGTAAGCGACGCGTTGCGCTTCAGCCTGCAGACGACGCTGGAGCGCTATGGCATTGCGCTGGCAACCCATCGCCCGAGCAGGCCATTAGAAGCCGAGCCGGCCGCACGCACCCTGCTGACGCTGGCACGCCTGGCACATCCGCTGTGGGGCATGGCCCCGGCGCCGGCCGATGTCACCCTGGCGTTGACCGTGGCGGTCGAGCGTCTCGATCCGGTGCGCGCCAGCCTGCTGTCGGCAATCGTCTATCCGCCGCGCCGCCGCACCAACGAGTTGGGCACATTTGCCGCGGTGAACGAGGAGATGCGCGAGCGGATCAGCTACGCGGCCGGTGAAGCCTATGACCGCCTGCGCGAGTGGCTCTATACCTACCGAGCCGAGGCGCTGCCGCTGCCCCTCGATCAATTCTTTGCGCGGCTCTTTGGCGAGGTGCTCAGCCAGCCGGGATTTGGCTTTCACGAAGACTACGATGCCGCGCGCGTTGCGTCCCAGTTGGTCGAGTCGGCGCGGAAATTTCGCTGGGCGCTGGAGGACGAGCCGGCTGGGTCGCCGGATAGCGGGCGCGTCGGCCGCACCTACGTCCATATGGCCGAATCCGGCGCGATCGGGGCACTCTACCTGCCTGGCTGGCAAGCGCCGGCGGATGCCGTCTTCCTGGCGCCGGCCTATACCTTCCTCCTGCGCAACCGGGCAGTCGACGTGCAGTTCTGGCTCGACATTGGGTCGACCGGGTGGTGGGAGCGCCTCTACCAGCCCCTCACGCATCCCTATGTGCTGTCGGCTCGCTGGCCGTTGGATACTGCATGGACCGACCGCGACGAATACAACACGCGCCAGGAGACCATGCGCCGGCTGCTGCTCGGCCTGGTTCGGCGCACGCGCCAGCGCATCTACCTGGGTGCAAGCGACTACAGCGAAAGCGGATTTGAGCAGCGCGGCCCGCTCCTCACCATCGTCAATCGCCTGCTTTCACAGTGACCGGCCATCTCCGTCTTGCAACGGGGGTGGATGGGTAGAACCCGGTTCACTGCATCCCACACCTTCTCCGCAGCCCCAATAGCGGCCCATTCCCCACGCATACCCTACGCACACCCACCAATTACCCTATATTTTACGAAAATACCCTTACGTTATTGTAAGTTCTTCAAATTTACGCTATAATAGAAACGGCACACCTATAGGCGCAGGCAACTTGCGTGGATGACGCAGTCAGCAGCACTGTCGTTTGCGCCCTTTTCAGGCCATTTCCTCATTGTCGATCACTCCGTACCCAGAGAAACACATGCTCATCAACTGTTCCGACGACGACCGCACAGAATGAACGGTTCGTCCCAATCAACACACGGTGCCAACAGCACCGACACAGCAAGGAGACTTGAAATGAAATTCGCAAAGCGCATTGGTCAGTTTGTGATCGTTTGCCTCATCGGCGCCACAATCTTGTCGGTGAGTACTACAACCGCCCATGCTGGCGGTATCTGGGCCAACAGCGGCAAGCCGGGCGTCGAGGGCGGCATCTGGGCCAACAGCGGCAAGCCGGGCGTCGAAGGCGGCATTTGGGCCAACAGCGGCAAGCCGGGCGTTGAAGGCGGCATCTGGGCCAACAGTGGCAAGCCGGGCGTCGAAGGCGGCATTTGGGCCAACAGCGGCAAGCCGGGCGTTGAAGGCGGCATCTGGGCCAACAGTGGCAAGCCAGGCGTCGAGGGTGGCATCTGGGCTGACAGTGGCGTCGAAGGCGGTATCTGGGCCGACGGCAAGTACGGCATCGAAGGCGGTATCTGGGCCAACAGCGGCAAGCCGGGCGTCGAGGGTGGTATCTGGGCGAACAGCGGCAAGCCAGGCGTCGAGGGCGGTATCTGGGCCAACAGCGGCAAGCCGGGCGTCGAGGGCGGCATCTGGGCGAACAGCGGCAAGCCGGGCGTCGAAGGTGGCATCTGGGCTGACAGTGGCGTCGAAGGCGGTATCTGGGCCGACGCAAGCAAGTACGGCATCGAAGGCGGTATCTGGGCGAACAGCGGTAAGCCGGGTGTCGAAGGCGGCATCTGGGCGAACAGCGGCAAGCCGGGCGTCGAGGGTGGTATCTGGGCCAACAGCGGGGACGAAACCGGCGGCATCTGGGCCGACGGCAAGTACGGCATCGAAGGCGGTATCTGGGCGAACAGCGGCAAGCCGGGCGTCGAGGGCGGTATCTGGGCCAACAGCGGCAAGCCGGGCGTCGAGGGTGGTATCTGGGCGAACAGCGGCAAGCCGGGCGTCGAAGGCGGCATCTGGGCGAACAGCGGCAAGCCGGGCGTCGAGGGCGGCATCTGGGCCAACAGCGGGGACGAAACCGGCGGCATCTGGGCTGACAGTGCCGTCGAGAGTGGCATCTGGGCGAACAGCGGCAAGCCGGGTGTCAAAGGCGGCATCTGGGCCGACGACAAGGCCAGCGTCGAGATCACGCTCGATCTCTCCGAATTCATGTATTGAACGATGCGACCAGTCATCATACCCACCACAGGCGCTGGGTTATATGGCGCATCGCCTGAAACGAGAGACGGAGCCGTGCAATCGCCCGGCTCCGTCTCCAAAACTGCCTCTATTCCATTACGACAGCCAGGCTGCCGCTAGCGCATTACACTCGGCAGGTAGAGTGTCGGCGCAGCAGCCGAGACCACGATCGCGCCGCTGAACTGGGGCTGTGCGGCATCGGCAAATGAGACGGTACCTTCGCCGGTGACAACCACCGTGTAGCGTTCGCCTGTTTGCAGCAGACCGCTATCCCACTGGTCTGCCGCCGCGGCCATCACCCCGGCTGCACTGCTGCGAACGACATGCTCCCCGGTGTCCACATTCACGAATTCGATGACATCACCCGTGCTGGCAGAGAGCACGCCGGGCACAAAGCCGCTTTCCGTGATCTGAATGACATGATCGGCGGCTTCGTTGGTGGCCGGCGTCAAGCCGATGGCATACCCCAGGAACCCACCGGCGAGTAGGAGGTCAGGGCTGCGATAGGGCTGGTAGCCGCTGCGCACCGCGCTAAGCTGGTAGGTGCCGGCCGGCGGATAGAAGCCGAACTTACCGTCGCCGCCGGTTACCTGGGGATTGGTCTGCCCGTAGTCGGTCGCCGACCACAGCGCATAGACATCGCCACCGGCGCCGGACTCGGCATTGGCATTGGCCACAAGCGCAGAGACGGTAGCCGAAGCCAGCGCCGCGCCCGTGGTTGCATCGGTCACAATGCCCTCGGAAGAGCGCATGACCAGGGTGCCGCTGCCGAGGTCGACCGGATTCCCGCCGCAGATACCCTTGACCTGTACGGACTGAGAGCCACTCGCGACCGTGGCAATCTGGCCTGCTACGCCATTCTCACCATCGAGTAGCGCGGGCGAAAGTGCCACGAAGCTCTGCCCGCCGTTGGCGCTGACTTCGACCGCCGTGCAGCCGGCTGCCTGCAACCAGACAGTGTACGGTTCGCTTGCGTTCAGCGTGGCCTGCCAGCCCTCGGCATCCAGACGACCGTTGTTGCCGGCCGGACGTACCACGCGCCCGCTCGCATCGACGAAGCTCAGGCTGAGCGGATTCCACGGCAGTGTTGGATCGACCACCAGATAGCCGGTGGCATCGCCTTCGCCTGCGCCGGTCGCCGCCGCCATGACCGTGCAGGTCAGGCAGCCAGTCCAGCCCAGGGTATAGTCGTACGGGCCAGGGCCGAGGGTGACGGGCACGTTGAATCTGCCCAGGCTGTTCACGGGGACCGGAATCGTCGTTTCGGCGCCATTGGCAGCAGTCAAGGTCAGGTCCAACGTCACATTGGGTTCGCCGCGACCGCGGAAGGTGACGGTTGTCGTATTCGACGTGCCGTTGATGATGTTCGTCAGAATCGGCGGCCGCATGGGGAAGTCCACGCGCTGCTGGATGAGCTTTGCCTGGCTGGCGCTCTCCCCGGCCGTCTGCGCGGCGCCGGCAAGCGCATCGGGCACGGTCACCGAGATCGTGATGGGCTTGGTGAAGCTCAGCGGCGACGGCAGCAACTGCGTGAGCAGAATCGCCCGCGATTCGCCGGGCGCAACGTCGCCCAGATTGACCTGCGCTGTACAGCCGTTGAATGTGGCCGAACCGGCCGGCAGCACGCGCATGGAGGCAATGCTGGCGTTGTTGGCCTGGCAGCCATTGAACAACTGGATCTCGAACTGAAGCAGCGAATTCGTGGCGGTCTTGTTGCCGTCGTTGCGCACACGCACGGTGACCTTGATCTCCTCGAAGTCCGAATCTATGGCAGAGGCGCCGGCCTGCGGCAGTGCGCCGCCGAAACTCGGCACCTGGGCGCCGATCGATATCTGGAGATCGGGCGCAGCGGTGGCGGCGGTCGGGGCAAGGTAGTAGTAGTCTTCGGTCTCGCCAACGTTGTAGCCGGCGGTCGGACCGCGGCCGTCGCCGTAGGCCACACCGTCGTTGAGCGGCAGCGGCGCCGGCGCCTCGCTCAGCGTGACACGCAGCCAGGCAGGCTTGTCGGCCATGGCGGCCGGCCAGGAGACGAGCCCGCTCGTGAAGCTGAGCGAGTGGATGCCCGCCCCCAGCGCCACAACATCGACGTCGGCGTTGATGACGATGTGCTCGCGGGCCTGG
>JACKBA010000051.1 GCA_020634815.1 Caldilineaceae bacterium
CAAGTGATTCGAGCACTGGTTCTCGCCTTGCTGGTGTTGGGCACACAAACGTTCGACGCCGGCGCAGAGGAAGGGATCGCGCCGGCGCCGGTGATTGCCGCGGCGACGCCGCGCCCCACTGCGACACCCCGCCCCACCCCCACACCCCGCCCCACCGCCACACCGCGCCCGACCCAACCAGCGGTCGGCGCCGAGTTGCTCGCCGCCGGCAAGGCAGCCTATCTGGCCAACTACTGCGGTATCTGCCACGCGCTCCCCGACGCCGAGACGCGCGGCATCTTCGGCCCGACGCACGACCATATCGGTACACTGGCTGGGCAGCGCGTGACCGACCCTTCGTACAAGGGCGACGCGACGAACGCGGCCGAGTACATTCGCGAGAGTATCGTCGCTCCGTCGGCCTATTTTGCGCCCGGCGCCGCCAATGGCCGCCATCCCATGCCGCCCTACGCCCACTTGCCGGCGGACGAGATCGACGCGCTGGTCTACTATCTGGCGCATCAAAAATAGCGTGTTGGCATGGCGGCGGAAGCGCCCTATAATGGGCGTCCACTTGCCAGCCCTAGCTTCGCTGCGGACCAACAGAGGCCCGTTCTCTGTCGATCTGATTATTTCTGCGTTTCGTTGCACGGTATTCAGGAGGAGATCAACATGAACCTACGAACGTTTGGAGTGCGCCTGCTCGTGGTAGCCGCGCTGCTGCTCGGCATGATGCCGGCGCAGGCGCTCTTTGCCCAGGACGATGGCATGGCCATGCCCGGCGAAGTCGTTGCCGAAGGACTCAACGGCCCGATGGGCATCCTCATCGACCCGAACGGCGACATCTGGGTCGTCGATTCGGGGCTGGGCGGTGGCGAAGAAGTCGATGGCATGGACTTCAGCGGCCAGCCCGTCACCATCCAGTACGGCCCGACCGCGCGCATCGTCAAGATCTCGGCGGCGGACGGTGTAACCGTCGACGTGGCCGCGCTGACCTCGGTGAGTAACGGCACCGAGAACGAGGGCGGCTCGCGCCTGGCGCTGCTCGACGGCGTGCTCTACGCCACAGGCGCCGGCTGGCATCCCGCCGTCGTCCCGGCAACGGCCGAAGGTCCGCTCCCCGGCACCGGCAGCCTGTGGGTGGTCGGCGCCGACGGCACGGTGAGTGAAGCCGCGGCGATCTGGCAACTCGAGCGCGACAACAACCCGGTCAGCGCCGAGGTCGACACCCATCCCTACGGCCTGCTGGCCGGCCCGGACGGCAACCTGTGGGTGGCCGACGCCGGCATGAACGCGCTGCTCAAGGTTGATCCGGCCACGGGTGCCAGCGAGATCGTCGCCACCTTTGACCCGATTCCGGGCGTCTTCCCCAACCCCAACTATGACGGCGAGATGCTGACGGATGCCGTGCCGACGGGTGTAGCCGTGGCGGACGGCGGCGTCTATGTGAGCTTCCTCTCCGGAGGGCCCTTCATCCCCGGCTCGGCCAAGGTCGTCAGCGTCGCGGAAGACGGCGCCGTAAGCGACTTCGCCACCGGCCTGACCATGCTCACCGATCTGCGCACGGGGCCTGACGGCGCGCTCTATGCCACGCAGTTCGGCATGTTCACGGAGCAGGGTCCGGTGCCCGGCAGCGGCGCGGTGCTCCGCATCAAGGAAGGTGATGCGTCAGAGATCGTCGTACCGGGCCTCATGTTCCCAACGTCGATCGACTTCAACACCGACGGCGACGCGTTCGTCACGGTCAACGGCGTGGGCGCGCCAGGGTCGGGCCAGGTCGTGAAGTTCGCCGGCCTCACCGCCATGGAAGGTATGCCCGTCGCCGAGGCGATGGCAGCCATGGCGCCGCCGGCCGATGCTGCCGCAGCCGAAGCTGCGCCGACCGAAGAAGCGATGGCCGAAGCTGCGCCGACCGAGGAGGCCATGGCCGAAGCTGCGCCGACCGAAGAAGCGATGGCCGAAGCTGCGCCGACCGAGGAGGCCATGGCCGAAGCTGCGCCGACCGAGGAAGCGATGGCCGAAGCTGCGCCGACTGAGGAAGCAATGGCTGAAGCTGCGCCGGCCGAACAGGCTCCGGAAAAGATGCCGGTCACCGGCGCCGATGGCGGGCAGGCCGGGATTGTCGTCGTGCTGTTGCTGGTGGCAGCGCTGGCTGGTGTTGTATTCTTCGGGCGCCGCCAGACCGCGTAACACAAGGGTGATCGGGCGCGCACCGTTTCGCGCACAGCCGATAATCGAGCGACCGAAAGTAACGAGGGACAGGCGTGAGGCCTGTCCCTCGTTTTGTCGTTCCCATGGAGCGCCCTCTAGACCATCAGCGAAAGACAGCATGAATAATTGTGAGGGATTCTACGGAAGCCATACTTGCATTCGCATATGATTGCCCATGCTTTGACAATGTTCTGTACAATTTCTGTAGAGTTCACTAGACAGCGTTTCACACACAGGAGATATTTATGAAACATCAGATTCGCAAGGCAGTACAAGTTTTCATCGTGCTGGCACTGGCCCTGAGCCTCATGCCCACCCAGGCCGCCTTTGCCCAGGACGCGGACATCGTCGATACCGCGGTGGCCGCCGGTAACTTCACCACACTCGTCACCGCCGTGCAGGCCGCCGGCCTGGTCGATGCGCTCAAGGGCGAGGGTCCCTTCACCGTCTTTGCCCCGACTGACGAGGCCTTTGCCAAGCTGCCGGCCGAGACGCTGCAGGCGGCGCTGGCCGATCCGCAGGGCCTGCTGACGCAGGTGCTGCTCTACCACGTCGTGCCGGGCAAGGTCATGGCCGCCGACCTGAGCGACGGCATGGAAGCCGCCACGCTCCAGGGCGAGAATGTCGCCTTCACGCTGGGTGACGGCGTCGCTATGGTCAACGATGCCAACATCATCGCCACCGACATCGAGACATCCAATGGCGTTATCCATGTAATCGACACGGTTATCCTGCCGCCCAGCATCACCGGCGCCGCGATGAGCGAAGAGGCCATGGCCGAAGAGCCGGCCGCCGAAGCTGCCAGCAGCGAAGCTGCCCCGGCCGAGGAAGCTGCCGCCGAGGCGAGCAGCGAAGAGGCGATGGCTGACATGGCCGACATCGTCGACACCGCCGTGGCTGCGGGCAGCTTCAACACGCTCGTCGCCGCCGTGCAGGCTGCCGGCCTGGTCGACGCGCTCAAGGGTGAGGGTCCCTTCACCGTCTTCGCCCCGACCGACGACGCCTTCGCCGCACTGCCGGAAGGCACCGTGGACGCGCTGCTGGCCGACCCGACGGGCGATCTGACCCAGATCCTGCTCTACCACGTGGTGCCGGGCAAGGTCATGGCCGCCGACCTGAGCGACGGTATGGAAGCTGCCACGCTCCAGGGCAAGTCGGTCACCTTCACGCTGGGTGACGGCGTCGCCATGGTCAACGATGCCAACATCATCGCCACCGACATCGAGACGAGCAACGGCGTCATCCACGTCATCGACAGCGTCATCCTGCCGCCGGCCGACGAGGCAATGGCCGAGGAAGCCATGGCCGAGGAAGCTGCTCCGGCAGAGGCGATGACCGAGGCCAGCGCTGAGGCTGCGCCGGCCGAGGCTGCTTCCGGCGATGCGGCTGCCGAGCAGGCGCCCGAGCGCATGCCGGTCACCGGTGGCGAGCAGAACAACGCGCTGGGCCTGATCGTCGCGGCCCTGGCCCTGGTGGTTGTCGGTGGTCTGGCCTTTGCGAGCCGCCGGCGCCTTGCCTGAGGCAATTGAATAGCACGTTCTACAAGAGGGGCCGGCGCAATGCCGGCCCCTCTTGGCGTTAGGTCACCTGCGTTTTTCGGGCTGACCGATTGTGATTCCCCCAACCGATCCTTCTGTTATAATGGCGGTAAGGTCTTCTGTGGACCCCGATGCGATGCAGCGCACCTTTCACAATCGATTGATAGAATTACGTAACACAAAGGAGAGTTGTATGAAACAACGCGTCCGCCATACCCTGCAACTGGCCATCGTCCTGGCCCTCGTGCTCAGCATGATGCCGTTCCAGGGTGTCTTCGCCCAGGAATCAATGAGCGACAAGGCCGACCTCGTCGACACCGCCATTGCTGCGGGCGAGTTCAATACGCTGGTCGAGCTGGTGCAGGCCGCCGGTCTCGAAGAGACGCTGCGTGGGGAAGGCCCCTTCACCGTCTTTGCCCCCACCGATGAGGCGTTCGCCGCCGTGCCGGCCGAGACGCTCGACGCCCTGGCCAATGACCCTGCTGCCCTGGAGAGCGTGCTGCTCTACCACGTCGTGCCGGGCCGTCTGATCCGCGCCCTGATCAGCGATGGCAAGGAAGTCACCACGGCCCAGGGTGAGAGCGTGCTCTTCTCCTTCGTCGACGGCGTCAAGAAGGTCAACGACGCCACCATCATCGGCAGGGACGTCCAGGCCTCCAACGGCGTCATTCACGTGATCGACAGCGTCCTGCTGCCGCCCTCCATGGGTGGTGCGACAGCCGCCGCCGAAGAAGCCGCTGGCGAAAGCGCCGAAGCAACTGAAACGATGACCGACACCGTCGCCGCCGAAGCCACCGAGGCCATGACCGACACCGTCAGCGCCGACGCCACCGAGGCCATGACCGACACCGTCGCCGCCGAAGCAACAGAGACCATGACCGAGACTGTCACGACCGAGGAAGCCGCCGCCGATGCAGGCAGCGAAGAGGCGATGGCTGACATGGCCGACATCGTCGACACCGCCGTGGCCGCGGGCAGCTTCAACACGCTCGTCGCCGCCGTGCAGGCTGCCGGGCTGGTCGACGCGCTCAAGGGCGAGGGTCCCTTCACCGTCTTCGCCCCTACCGACGACGCCTTCGCCACGCTACCGCAGGAGACCATCGACGCCCTGCTGGCCGACCCGACAGGCGATCTGACCCAGATCCTGCTCTACCACGTTGTGGCCGGCAAGGTCATGGCGGCCGACCTGAGCGACGGTCTCGAAGCCGACACGCTCCAGGGCAAGCCGGTCACCTTCGCGTTGAGCGATGGCGGCGCCAAGGTCAATGACGCCAACATCATCGCCACCGACATCGAGACGAGCAACGGCGTCATCCACGTCATCGACAGCGTGCTCGTACCGCCGGCCGACGAGGCCATGGCCGAGGAAGCCATGACCGAAGATGCGCCTGCTGCCGAAGCAACGGCCGAGGCCGAAGCCACAGCCGAAGCTGCTGCCGAAGAGAAGCCCGCCGAGGAAGCTGCCGCTGGCGACGATGCACCTGAGAAGCTGCCGGTCACCGGCGCCGAGAGCAACAGCGGCGCCCTGATCGCCATGCTGGTGCTGGCTGCCGTCGGTGCAGTGGCCTTCGTCACGCGGCGCCGCATGGCCTGATCGAGCCGGCTGCAAGCGGCACGATCATCGCCGGCGTAACGCCGTGCTGATCCAGTGAAAACAGAGGGGACGAACCACATGGTTCGTCCCCTCTCGTTTTTTGTCCGTGCGGTCTGTTTTGCACAACCATGCCACGGGTGGAAGAAACGCCCAGGCTATTCCACCAGCGTGGACATGAGCCGCGCCATCTCGCCGGCGGGGTCGAGCGTGATGCCCGAATGCACGGGCGAACATTGGATCATGGTGCTGTGCGGCGCAACGATCCAGTGGAAGGCCTCCGCCTGGCCCAGCCCCCCGACCGGCCCCTCCCCCGCACAGATGGCCGGAAGCAAGTCGAGCTGGCGTTGCACGGCATCCACATCAATGCCCGGCGCCAGCGCGGCCAGCCGTTGCACGTCGAGATGAACCTGGGCGGCCAGAAAGCGGCGCGCGCGGCAGAAGAGGATGACGCCGGCGTTGACGAACTCCTGGCGCGTCACGTCGGGCACGACGCGGATCACCGCGTAGTCATAAGAGCAAGGCTCGGGCACGCACGGCCTCCTCTACAAACACCGTTGAGTTGGCAAGTCGCTCGCTCAGATAGGCGACGTAGGCGTCACGCAATGCCTCCGTGTCGGCAAACAGCGTCTCCTCGCCCAGCCAGGCTGCGGGCACGGCATTGACGATGCTTCGAAAGCGCGCATCGTCGAGCTGCCCGCGAAATTGGGCGTCGGTCTCAGGCAAGGTGCGCGCATAGCGTAGCAGCGTGTGCTGGGCGATGAACGGGAAGGGCGATCGCGCCCGCTCGTGGTAGGTTGACCAGTCGTGGTGAAAGTAGAGCGCCGCGCCGTGGTCGATGAGCCACACCTGCTTCTGCCACAGCAGCAAGTTGACGTTGCGGTCGGTACGGTCGACGTTGGTGACAAAGGCATCGAACCAGACGATGGCCGAGGCCAGCTCCGGCGCCGGCGGCGGGCGCAGCATCTGGTTGTAGGCGAAGGCGCCGGGCAGGAAGCGCATGCCCAGGTTGAGGCCGGCGCTGGCGCGCAGCAGATCGCGGATCTCCTCGTCCGGCTCCGAGCGCCCCAGCAGCGGCGACATCTCCATGACCACCAGTTCGGGCACGTTGAGCCCGAGCGTACGGCCGATCTCGCCGGCGATCACCTCGGCGACCAGCGCCTTGGGTCCCTGGCCGGCCCCCACAAATTTCATCACATAGAGCGCGCCGTCGTCTGCTTCCACCACCGCGGGCAGCGATCCACCCTCGCGTAGCGGCACGACATAGCGGCTTGCCGTAACCGTTCGTAACATCATCCACATCCAATTCTGCATGTTGCGTGTCTCGCCCATGCACCGGATATAATAGCGGGATTCTGCGTCCGGCGGTAATTCCCGGCAGAGCCCGAGCAGATGAAGAAGTTGCGAGGGGCGATGTATTGCGCAGAGCCGGGGAGATTGTTCAGGAAATCTGTCGCGGGGATGTTCCGGGTCTTGAAGAGTGTGAAGCGGTAGGGAGGTTGTGATGCCAGAGTTGATGGTCCGCGCGGCGACCACCGCCGACATTTCGGTGTTGCTGGCGCTGATCCATGAATCGTTTGAAGGCTATCGCGGCCGGCTCGACCCGCCCTCCGGTGCGCACGCGGAGACAACGGCATCGCTGGCTGCACTCTTCGATCGCGGCGAGCGCGCCGTTCTGGCAGCGATGGACGGCAGCGCAGCCGGCTGCGCGTTCTACGTACAGACCGGCGTCGAGATGTACCTGCACCGCCTGGCCGTGCTACCGGCGCTGCGCCGTGCGGGAGTCGGGCAGGCGCTGGTGGCGAACGTCGTCGCCGAGGCGGCGGCCAGCGACTGCGCCTACCTGCGCGTGGGCGTGCGCCTGGCGCTCCCCGAGAACATCGCCTTTTTCGAGCGCCAGGGCTTTGTGAAGATCGCCGAAGCGTGCCATCCCGGCTATGCCGCGCCGACCTTCGTCCACATGACGCGCGAACTCGGGCCGCAGATGCTGCGCGTCATCGAGGTCGTGCCCTATGACCCGGCCTGGCCGGCGCGTTTCGAGGCGGAAGCGGCTGCCATTCGCGCCGCGCTGGGCGATACGCTGGTCGGCATCGAGCACATCGGCAGCACGTCGGTGCCGGGCCTGGCCGCCAAGCCCATCATCGACATGATCCCGCTCGTGCGCGACGTGACCGAACTTGACGACAAGATCGGCGCGATGGCGGCCATCGGCTACACGCCGCGCGGCGAGTACGGCCTGCCCGGCCGCCGCTACTTCCGCAAAGGGTCGGCCTACGCACGCGTGGTCCACGCCCACGCCTACCAGATCGACGACCCCGAAGCCGCGCGCCACCTGGCCTTTCGCGACTATCTGCGCACGCACGCCGAGGCCCGCGCCGCCTATGCCGAACTGAAGATCGAACTGGCAGAGCGTCACCCCACCGACATCGTGGCCTACATGGACGGCAAGGATGGCCTGATCAAGCAACTCGAGGCAGAAGCCCTGGTATGGTATCGAAGCGGCGGGAAGGCGACGGCATGAGCGTAACAATCGATGCCATGCAGCCCGCCGACTGGGAACAGGTGCGCGCCATTTACCTCGAGGGCATCGCCACCAACAACGCCACCTTCGAGCAGCACGCGCCGGAGTGGGCGGCATGGGACAAGAAGGTTCTGCACGCGTGCCGGTTGGTGGCGCGCACGAAAGGTGTGGTCACCGGGTGGGCCGTGCTGGCGCCCTATTCGGCGCGTGCCGTCTACGCGGGCGTCGCCGAGTCGAGCGTCTACGTGGCCGCGGCGGTGCGGGGACAGGGGCAGGGCTTTCTACTCCTCGACGCGCTGGTGACTGCCTCCGAAGCGGCGGGCTTCTGGACGTTACAGGCCGGCATCTTCCCGGAAAATGTCGCCAGCGTGCGCCTGCACGAGCGCTGCGGTTTTCGCATCGTCGGCCGGCGCGAACGGATCGGGCAGATGCATGGCGTCTGGCGCGACGTGCTGCTGATGGAGCGGCGCAGTTCGATCGTCGGCGTTTGAATTGTCCATCGTTGCCGCCTCTGTTACACTGACCCGCAGCGCGCCCGTGGGTTTACCCATGCCCGGCCGCACGTAAATACGCTTTCAGTAGTTCACGATTTTGCCTCTCACAATGGCACAAAGTTGAAGATGGCGATCTTCGTGCCCTTGGTGACTTTGTGTGAGTTTCGTGAAATACTGGCTTCAATTTCACGAAAAGGAATGCACGAAAATGGCAGCGAAACAGTGGGACACAGCGCCGGCAATGCAGATCGACACGGAAAAGACTTATAAGGCAACGCTGGAGACGATCCGCGGGCCGATCGTCATCGAACTCTACCCGGAGTACGCGCCGAAGACGGTCAACAACTTCGTCTTCCTGGCCAAAGAAGGTTTCTATGACGGCGTCACCTTCCATCGCGTCATCGCCGACTTCATGATTCAGGGCGGCGACCCGACGGGCACCGGCCGCGGCGGCCCCGGCTACCGCTTCGAGGACGAGTTCAAGGGCAACCCGCTGCGTCATGAGACGGGCGTGCTCTCCATGGCCAATGCCGGCCCCGGCACCAACGGCAGCCAGTTCTTCATCACGCACTCGCCGCAACCGCACCTGGACGGCCGCCACACCGTCTTTGGCAAGGTGACCAGCGACATGAGCGTCGTCAACGCCGTGCGCCAGGGCGACAAGATCATCAAGGTCGTGGTGGAAGAGAACTGATTGAATGGTCAACGGTCAACGGGCAATTGTTAATTGTCAATGGAGGAGGGGCGAGTTGCGAGGGGCGAGGGGCGACGTTTCGTTGCCCATTGGCCGTCGGCAATTGACCATTGACCGTTGGCCGTTGACCATTGGCAATTGACCGTTGACCATTAACAATCTGCAATCAACCATCAACAATTCGCCTTTTCTTACTCCTATGACTCTCCCTCTCTTCACCCGCCTCACCGCCGATGTCGGCTTCGGCACGCCGCCGCTGGAGCGCTGGCAGCCCATCGCTGCGCGGCCGCTGCTCGCGCTCGTCGGCGTAACGGGCGTGGGCAAGAGCACCACCTTGCAGGCGCTCAGCCACGCCGGGCTGGCCTATCACCTGCTGCCCGATCGCCGCGCCCTCACCGACCGCATCCTCATCCCGCAGATGCAGGAGGCAGCCGGCGAGCCTGTGGAGCCGGTGAGTGACCGCGCCCGGCGCTTTGGGTACACGCGCGACTATCGCGCCCGGCACCCCGGCGGCATGGGTGAGGCGCTGGCGAGCCTCTTCGTCGACGCCGAGGTGACGCCAGGCCTGCTGCTCTTTGACGGGCTGCGCGGCGCCAACGAGGTGACCTTCGCCACCAACGCGCTGCCGGCGGCGCACTTTGTCGTGCTCGAAGCGCCGGACGTTGTGCGGGTGATCCGCCTCATGGGGCGCAACGATCCCTTCGATGCCATTGCCATGCGCGGCGAAGGCCAGGCGCCGCCCCATGCGACACGCTTTGCCGACCTCGGCGTGCCCGATGCCGTTGCGCTGTTGACCGACCAGGAGCAGCGCGCTCTGCTCGAAATGGTCAACGCCGGCGAAGTGAACGAAGCCGACTTGCAGGCAGCGCTGGCCATCGTAATCGAGGAACGGCGCAACTACGACCCTACGGCGACGCGCCGCGCACTGGAAGAGCGTGCGGCTGACCGCACGCTGGTCGTCGACACGGTGGCCGATGCGCCGCACGAGATCGCGCTGCGCATCATCGAATCCCTGCGCCGGGCGCCCTGACCGCCATGGCTGCCCCCACCGTCGTAGCGGTCGAAACAACGATCTTTCGCTTGCCCATGCATGGCGAGCTGCGCTGGGGCAGCCAGAGCAGCCTGGCCGAAGCGCGCCACGTGCTCGTCACGGTGACGTTGAGCGACGGCAGCACGGGCGTGGCCGAAGCGCCGCCCCGCCCCACCATCTACGGCGAGACGGCAGCCACCATCACCGCCATCATCGGCGAGGAACTGGCGCCGCGCCTCGTGGGGCAGCCGGCCGCGGTGGCGTGGGCGCGCATGCAGCCGATCCGCAACAACCACACGGCCAAGGGCGCCATCGACATGGCGGTGCATGACGCGCTGGCGCAAAGCGGCGGCCAGACGCTGGCAACGTATCTTGGCGCGACACAAGAACGGGTGCGCGTCAGCTACATCCTCGGCATCGGCGATCGCGACGAGGTGCTGGCCGAAGCCGAGCGCGTCGTCGGCCAGGGCGTGCGCGTGCTCAAGGTCAAGGTCGGCCGCGACTGGGCGGACGACATTGCCCGCATCCGCGACCTGCAAGCCATGTTTGGCACGCGCGTCGATCTCTACGCTGACGCCAACGAGACGATGCCGGCGGAGGATGCCGCGTGGCGGCTGGACGCGCTGCGCGAGCTCGGCCTGCTCTACTGCGAGGAGCCGCTGCCGGTGGAGTGGATCCGCGCGCGGGCTGCCCTGCGCGCCGGCAATCACCTGCCGATCATTGCCGACGACAGCGCGTTCACGGCGCGCGATCTGCACCGCGAACTCGAACTCAACACCTTCGACATTCTCAACATCAAGACGCCGCGCACCGGCTATACCGAGTCGCTGGCCATGGCAGCGCGCGCGGCGGCGGCCGGCAGGGGCATCATGGTCGGCTCGCAGGCCGGCAGCGCCATCGGCACGGCGCGCGCCGCGCTCTTTGCCGCCCGTCCGGAGATCGCCCATCCTTCGGAGCTTTCCTTCTTTCTCAAATTGAAGGAAGATATCTGCACGACTGCGCTGCGCATCGTCGATGGCGAGTTGGCGCTGGCGGACGCGGCCGCACTGCGCATCGACCCGGCGCGGCTGCGCGAGATGCGCGTACCTGTACCATGAGCCACAGTCGCCCGTTTGCGGCGACACGGAGGAGTTGATGACCCAGGCTCTGCCCATGCGTGCGCCGATGGGAATCGGCAAACTGCTCGACACGGTCTTCCGCCTCTACCGGGCGCATTTCGGCCGCGCGGTGCTGACGGCAGCCATCTTTTTCGTCCCCGTGGGGCTCATTTCGTCGGTGCTGTTGGGCGTGACCATGAGCAGCTATCTGCAATTCTTCGCCGCCGCGCTCGATCAACCAGTGGCTGCCGATGACTTCAACAGCGCCGTCTTCGGCCAGGTCGGCCAGACGCTGCTGGCGACCTTCTTCGTCGCCATGCTCGGCTATGTGCTCGGCGCACTGGCCTTCCTCGCCCTCACCGTGCAGGCCGATGCCGACAGCCGCGGCCAGAACGTGACGATCGGCGCCAGCGTGAAGGCTGCGCTGGGGCGTTTCTGGGCATACCTCGGCTTCACCATGCTCGCCTTCTTGCTGACCGTGGCCGTGCTGATCGGCGTCTACTTCGGCTTCATCCTGATCGCCCTCCTCTTTGGCGGCGTCATTGCCGGGCTGGCCTGGGTCTCCGACGCCAATGAAATCGTGGCCGTGGGCGCCGTCATCATCGGCATGTTCGTCTTTCTCGTCGTCGGCGTGCTGGCGCTGCTGCCCTTCGTCTACCTCGCGGGCCGCTGGATCGTCGCGCCCGTGCTCATCTATACGGAGCGTTGCGGGCCGGTGAGCGCGCTCTCGCGCAGTTGGGCGCTGACCGACGGCAGCTTCTGGCGCATGACCGGGCTGTTGCTGCTGCTGGTGATCCTGAACTCGGTCGTGCTGGCGCTGCCCGTGAACCTGATCCAGTTTGCCATGTTGGTGCTGGTCACGCCGCAGATGTTCGGCCTGGTCAACGGCCTGCTCACGGGGCTGAGCTATCTCGTCAGCATCCTGTGGTACCCCTTTGTCACCTGGACACTGGTGCTCGTCTACTACGACCTGCGCGTGCGCAAGGAGAACTACGACCTGACGCTGCGCGTGCAGGCGCTGGAACGCTCCGTTCGCCCGCAGACGCTGCCGGGAGCATAGATCGTGCCGCGCCTGCGCCGTCTCCCACTGCCCGGCAGCCGCGGCCATGCCGTACTGCTGGCCGTGCTCCTCTGCCTGCTGGCGCCCCTCGCGGTGCGCGCGCAGGACGGCCCGGAGGCCGCCCTGCCGCTGACGGAATACCGCGCCGCTCTGCAAACGGCGCACACGGCGCTGACGGCCAATCCCCCGGACATGGATGCCGCCCGCAACGCCCTGGCCGCGGCTGAGTCCATCGTGCTGCGCTCCGGCGCCACGGTTGACATGACGCCGTTGCTCAGTGACGACGCGTCGCTCACCGCCGCCGAATCGCTGGCGCGCGTGGAGACGGCGTTGCAGCAACTTGACGAGTCGGTGAGCGACCGGACGGCGGAACGGCTGAGCGTGCTCGACACGGTGCTGGCCGGGCCGGCCTTCCAGCAGAGCGAATCGCTGCTCGATCGCCTGCGCCGCTGGCTGGCCGAGCTGCTGGCGCGCTTCTTCCCCGACACCGACATGCCCGGCACGATCAACCCGGCCGCGTCGACGGCAGTGGAAGTCGTCGGCTGGGCCGTCGTGGCCGTTGCGGCGATCGTGCTGCTCCTGCTGCTGAGCCGCTGGCTGCGTACCCTGTTGCAGGCCTTTGTGGGCGATGCAACGCTGGCCGCAGCCGGTGAAGCCGGTGATCCTGCCACCGCGGCGGAGGCGCGCGCCGCGGCTGGTCGATCCGCCCAGGAAGGTGACTACCGCGGTGCCGTGCGCCAACTCTACCTGGCCGCGCTGCTGACGCTGCAAGAGCAACGCATCGCCTCGCGCGACCGCAGCCTGACCAACCGCGAGGTGCTGGCCCGCGTGCCCGCCGAGCACCCCACCCGCGAACACCTCCAGCCCATTGTCGAGGTATTCGACGATGTGTGGTACGGCGTTCACGAACCGGACGACGCCACCTTCACGCGCTACCAGGCCGAGGTCGATGCCCTGCAACGCAGTGCGACCCAGCCGCCGCGCACGGGAGACGAGCCATGAGCGCCGGCCTGACCGCACCCACGCGCCGCCCGCCGCGCCAGTCGATCTGGACGCCGCTCGCCATCGTGCTGCTCTTCGGCGTCTTCCTGGTCGCTGCGGTATTGAGCACGCCGCCGCCGGAGCCCATTCCCTACGACCTGGATGGCGCCCACGCGCGCGGGCTGCTGGGGCTGCGTCTCTGGCTGGAAGCGTTGGGCTATGGCGTGCAGCGTATCGACGGGCTGCGCTTCAACCCGCCGGACGATGCCGCGCTGATCTTTGTCTACCCCAACCAGCTTGCCTATTCGACGGACGAGGCGGCGGCGCTGCGTGCCTGGGTCGCCGCCGGGAACAGTGCCGTCATTGTCGGGCCGGATGAAGAGGATCGTGCGCTGGTCGAAACCTTCGGCGTGCGGCAGGCCGGTGAGAACGTCTTCGAGAGCACGCTGGCACAGACCCAGCCGCTCATCCCCGATGGCGCGGCCGAATACGAGCGCGAGTGGTTCATGCCCGCGGCGCTGCTCGATCTGAGCGGTGCGCCGCAAGCCGTGCCCGTCCTGACTGTGGAGGAAAGGGGCGCGGTCGCCGCCGTGCAACGCGTCGGCAGCGGCACGGTCTGGCACCTCGCGCCGGGCGTCGACCTCACCAATAGCGGGCTGCAAGGGGCCCAGCAGGGCGACCTGCTGCCGGCGATTCTGCGTGGCGTGCCGGAGGGCGCTACGGTGGCATTCGACACCTACCACCTCTTTGGGTTGAGCCGCGTCGGCGAACAGATTGCCACGCTGCAAGACTGGCTCTATCGCACGCCAGGCGGCTGGGCCACGCTCTTTGCCGCGCTGGCCGGCGGGCTCTACCTGGTGCTGCAAGGGCGCCGGCTCGGCCCGCCTCGGGTGACCGTCGAGCAGACGCGCGGGCGGCAGGCTGCCGAGTTCGTGGAGGCCATGGCCAACCTGCACCGCCGCGCGCGCGAGCAGACCGACCTGGTGCGCCACCAGCAGCGGCGGCTCAAGTTCGGCCTGGCCAGGCGCTGCACCGTCAGCCCCGACCTGGCCGACGACCTCTTCCTCGACGCGCTGGCGCACGGCGATCCGCCGCTGCCGGAGGCGCAATTGGCCGCGGCGCGCGAGATCCTGCACGGCCTGGCGCGCCGGCCCGGCGAACGCCAGCTTGTGCAGTTGGCGGCAGCCATCGACGATTTGTTACAATCCGCCTGGTAAGAGAATTGCCAGAGAAGTAGAGGACCCATGGATTTGCTTGCCCTGAACGAAAAAATCCGCGCCGAGGCGGCCAAGGTCATCGTCGGCCAGGAGGAAGCCTTTACCCAGGTGCTGGTCGCCTTTCTCAGCGGCGGCCACGTGCTGCTGGAGGGCGTGCCGGGCGTGGCCAAGACGCTCATTGCCAAGACGCTGGCACGGCTGGTCGACACCAGCTTTGGCCGCATCCAGTTCACGGCCGACCTCATGCCCAGCGACGTGGTGGGGACGCAGGTCTTCGACCTCAACAAGGCCGCGTTCTATCTGCGCAAAGGGCCGATCTTCACAAACATCGTGCTGGCCGACGAGATCAACCGCGCGCCGGCCAAGACGCAATCGGCGCTGTTGGAGGCGATGGAGGAGCGGCAGGTCAGTATCGACGGCACGCAGCACCCGCTCGGCGACCCCTTCATGGTGTTGGCGACGCAGAATCCCGTCGAGTACGAGGGCACCTACCCGCTGCCCGAGGCGCAACTGGATCGCTTTCTCTTCAAGGTCGTCGTCGGCTATCCGAGCGAGGAGCAGGAGAAAGAGATCCTGCGGCGCTATCACACCGGCTTCGATGCCCACCACCTGGACAAAAGCGGCATCCAACCCGTCATCTCCGCCGCCGACCTGCCGGCCATCCGGGCCGCGATCCGAGCTGTTACCGTGGAGGAGGGCATCATGGGTTACATCACCCAGCTTGCCAACGCCACGCGCCGCAGCCCCGACCTGATCCTGGGCGGCAGCCCGCGCGCGGCCATCGCCACACTGCTGACCGCCAAGAGCTACGCCGCGCTGCACGGCCGCAGCTACGTCACGCCCGACGACGTCAAGGCTGTGTTGCTGCCCATCTACCGCCACCGCCTGATCCTGCGCCCCGAGGCCGAGATCGAGGGGCTCAACGCCGACGCGGTCATGCGCCGCATCATCGCCGGCGTGCCGGTGCCGCGCTAGCGCTGCTGCGATGCCGGGTTCCATTTTCCTGCGGCGGGCGATGGCCGCGGACCAACGCCAGATCGACGCGCTCATCCGCACGGTGGGCATTAACCCCATGGGCATCAAGTGGCCGCGCTTCATCGTCGCCGACGAGAACGGCCGCATCGTGGGCGCCGGACAGGTCAAGCAGCACGGTGACGGTGCGCGCGAGGTGGCGTCGATCGCCGTGGCGCTGGAGCGGCAGGGCATGGGCATCGGCCGCGCCATCGTGGCGACCCTCATTTCGCTCGAGCCGGCGCCGCTCTTTCTCTACTGCGCCGGCTACAACGAGGGCTACTACGTGCAGTTTGGTTTTCGTGCGCTCGTGCCGGAGGAAATGCCGCGCTCTCTGCGGCGCATTTCTCGCGTCAGCAATGCCATCCTGCCGATCCTCTCTGCGCTGACCAATGAGCAGCATCGCCTGGTGGTCATGGGGCGCGGGCTGGATTGAGCGCAGCGCGCTGCTGCCGTTTCCCACGCCGCCCGGCGATCGGCTATACTCCCCAGTAACCATGCCGAACCAACCGCAGAACCGAGCCGAATTCGTTGCGTCGCTGCCGCGCAAGCGCATGGCTGCCGGCGTGCTTGTTATGGACGAGAGCGGCCGCGTGCTCGTCGTCAAGCCGACCTATCGCGACGGCTGGCTGATTCCGGGCGGCGCGGTGGAGGCCGACGAGGCGCCAAGCGAGACCTGCCGCCGCGAGGTGGCCGAGGAGTTGGGGATTGCGCTGCCGGTCGGGCGCCTGCTATGCATGGAGTATCTGCCGGCGTATGACGACCTCACGGAGAGCGTACAGCTCATCTTCGACGGCGGCGTCATGGCTGATTCAGTTTTCCAACGGCTGTGCCTGCCGCCGGACGAATTGTCCGAAGCGCGCTTTGCGCCGGCGGAGGAAGCCGGGCGCCTGCTCAACCCGCGGCTGGCCGTGCGCGCCGCCTACGCGCTGGATGCGCTAAAGACGGGAACAGTTCATTATCTGGAGGACGGCCGGCCGGTCGCAAGCAATCCATGAACGAACGTGACGTACCGCCAACCGAGCGCGAGCCGCTCTACGCGCGCATCTACGCCGTCGTGCGCCAGATTCCGCCGGGCCGCGTCGCGACCTACGGCCAGGTCGCCGAGATCGTCGGCCAGTGCACAGCGCGCATGGTCGGCTATGCCATGGCCGCCTGCCCGGATGACGTGCCGTGGCAGCGTGTCGTCAACGCGCAGGGCAAGGTCAGCCCGCGCGCCGACCACTGGGGCGCCGAGGTGCAGCGCCTGCGCCTGCAAGAGGAAGGCATCGCGTTCGACGAAAGCTATCGCATGGACCTGAAAGCTGTGCGCTGGGCCGGCCCGGATCGTGAATGGCTTATCGAGAACGACTTTTCGCTGCCGGAGGATCGCGGCGTGCCTCCGGATGAGATGCAGCCGCGCCTCTTCTAATCACCAACTCAAGGAATCATCCCATGTCAGCCATCAACCTGCGCACTGCCCTGCCCGGCCCCAAGAGCCAGGCCATCCTCGACCGCCGCGACGCCGCCGTCTCCAAGGCCTCCTTCCGCTCGACGCCGGTCGTGGCGGCCAAGGCCAGCGGCGCCACCGTCACCGACGTCGACGGCAACACCTTTCTCGACTTCACGGCCGGGATCGGCACGGTCAATGTCGGCCACGCGCCGGCCGAGGTCGCCGACGCCATCCGCCAGCAGGCGGAGGATCTCATCCACCTGTGTGCGATCGTCGGCACCTACGAGCCGTACATCGCGCTGGCGGAGAAGCTCAACTCGCTCGTGCCCATTGCCGGGCCGACCAAGACCTTCCTGAGCAACTCGGGCGCCGAGGCGGTGGAGACGGCCATCAAGATGGCGCGCGCGTACACCGGCCGCCCGGCCATCGTCACCTACGAGGGCGCCTATCACGGGCGCACGCTGCTGACGCTGTCGCTGACGAGCAAGTACGCGCTCTTCAAGAAGGGTTTCGGTCCCTTTGCGCCGGAGATTTACCGCGTGCCCTACCCGTACAGCTATCGCTGCACGCACTGCCGCGACGAGGGCTCGTGCAACCTCACCTGCTTCGAGGACCTGGAGCGTTCGCTCATCACGCAGGTCGATCCATCGGCGGTGGCGGCGCTGATCATCGAGCCGGTGCAGGGCGAGGGCGGCTTCATCCCCGCGCCATACGACTATCTGCGCAAGGTGCGCGCGCTGTGCGACAAGCACGGCATCGTGATGATCGCCGATGAGGTGCAGGCCGGCTTCTGCCGCACGGGGCGCTGGTTCTCCATCGAGCACAGCGGCGTGGAGCCAGACCTGGTCGTCATGGCCAAGTCGATCGCGGCAGGCATGCCACTGGCCGCAGTCACGGGCAAGGCGGCCATCGTCGATGCGCCGCATCTGGGCGGGCTGGGCTCGACCTATGGCGGCAATCCGGTGGCCTGCGTGGCCGCGCTCAAGGCCATCGAAATCATGGAGCGCGACAATCTCAACCAGCGCGCCGAGCAGATCGGCGAGATTTCCATGGCGCACTTCCGCGCATGGCGCGATAAGTACGACATCGTCGGCGACGTGCGCGGGCTGGGAGCGATGACGGCCGTTGAGTTCGTCAAGGGTCGCAACGATCGCACGCCCAACACCGATGCGCCGCTCAAGATCGTGGGCGAGGCATACAATCGCGGGCTGCTGCTCATCCGCGCCGGGCTCTACTCCAACTGCGTGCGCACGCTGGTGCCGCTGACGATCAGCGACGCCGAGTTGGAAGAAGGGCTGGGCGTGTTGGAGGAGTCGATCGCGGCGGTGATGTAGAAAACGCAAACGGTCAATGGTCAACGGTTAATTGTCAATGAAGGAAGTTGCGAGGGGCGAGGGGCGACATTCCGTTGACCATTGCCCGTTGACCATTAACCGCTTGCCACTGACTCTGGCCGTTGAACATTGACAATTGACCGTTAACAATTGACCATCCGTCTTTTCTCTTCCTATGTCTCGTTACACTATCACCACCATCCAGCCCGACCACTTTGCTGCGCTTGAAGAGCTGCAACGCGTTGCTTATCCGACACTGGGCGAGCAGGAACTCATGCGCGTCGAGCACTTCGCCAGCCAGTACGCCGTCTTTGCCGAGGGGCAGATCGTCGTGCTCGACGGCGAACGCGTCATTGGCCAGGGGTCGGGCTTTTTCACCGACTTCGATTTCGAGGATCACGCGCACACCTTTGCCGAGATCTGCGACAACTTCTACTTCCGCACGCACGACCCGGACGGCGATTACTACTACGGCGCCGACATCAGCGTGCATCCGGAGTACCGCGGGCGCGGCATCGGTAAGATGATCTACAAGGCGCGCAAGAACGTCGTACGGCGCTACAACCGGCGCGGCATCGTGGCGGGCGGCGTGCTGCCCGGCTATGCGCGCTACAAGCAGCGCATGGCCGTGGACGAGTACGTGCGCCGCGTCGTGGCCGGTGAACTCAAGGACCCGACGCTGACCTTCCAGTTGAAGCAGGGCTTCATCGTGCGCGGCCTGCTGCAGAACTACCTGGAGGACAGCGCCTCGGACAACTGGGCAACGCTGATCCTCTGGGAGAATCCGGATTTCGATCCCGGGGACGTCCGAAGTATGGTAGAATCATGAGCATGAACGCAGCTACATCATCCAGTCATCCAATCGACTACGAGCAAGTGATCGAACTGGTCAGCACCCTGCCGCCTGAGCGCCTGCGCAGCGCGTATGATTACTTGCTGTTCCTGGCCGCGCAGCCGCTTGTACCGTTTCCGACCAAAAATCTCTTTGACGAATCTGTCGACGAGTTGCGCGCCGACGAAGAGCGCTGGAATCGACAGTTCAGCGAAACTCGAGACAGCTTGCGTGCCCTGGCGCATGAAGCGGCAGATGAATACGATCGCATTCTCCGCTGATATGTTTCGCGGACAAGCGCCCCCTGCGCTACAATGACGCAGATATGCGTCTTTCTGTTGACAGCCGCAGGAGCGGTGCACCCGCCTGGTTACGGCTTGCCCTGATCGCCCTGTTGCTTGCCGCCTTTGCGCTGCGCCTGCACGAACTCGCCCGCCAGGATATCTGGTGGGACGAAGCCCGCAACATCGACGTCGCGCTGCGCCCCTTCTTCCAGATTCCCACCGCGCCCGAACTGGATATCCAACCGCCGCTCTACTATTGGTTCCTGCACGGCTGGGATCGCCTGCTGGCCGTCGCCATCGGGCAGACGCCGGCCGCGCTGGCGTACAGCAGCCGGCTGCTGAGCGTCTTCGCCGGCGTGATCGGCGTGGCGCTGCTGGCCATGCTGGGCCGGCTGGCGGGCGGCTCGACGGCCGCGCTGCTGGCCGTGGCCATCGGCGCGCTCTCCCCCTTCTGGCTGGGCGAGAGCCAGGAAGCGCGCATGTATACGACCGGCTTTGCCCTGCTGGCCGGTGCGGCGGCTGCGCTATTAATCGCCACCCGCCGCTGGCAAGGTCAGTCACAGCGAGCACTCTTTTCCGGCCCGTCGCTGCTCTTCGTCCTGCTGTCGGCGGCGGCGCTGCTCACGCACTACAACGCCGTCTTCGTGCTCGTCGCCTGGTACGTGTGGTGGGGCGTGTGGGCGCTACGGCGGCCCGACCGCTGGCGTCGGCTGCTGAGCGTGGCGCTACATGGCGTGCTGATGACGCTGCTGGTGCTGCCCGTCGCGCCGATCGCGCTGCGGCAGATTCCGGACTACGCCAACCCGAACATTGCCATCGTCAGCGCGGGCGACTATCTCTGGCAGAACTGGCAGGCGTACGTCGGCGGCTATGCATTCGACGCGAGTTTGCTGGCAGGCAATGGTGTGGCTTGGCTGTGGGCGGTGCTGGCCGTTGGCGCCATCGGTCTGGTGGCCGGGGCGACCTCCCTGCGCCGTCCGACAGACGAGCAGGAGATCGCCACCGTCCGTTATGAACCCGGCGCGATCACCTTCCTGCTGACGTGGCTGGCGGGCGGGCTGGCGCTCTACTACATCGCCGTGCTCGACCGCAACGCCTTCAACGTGCGCTATGCCAGCTTCGTCACACCGGCGCTCTACACGCTGCTGGGCGTCGGGCTGGCGGGCTTTGCGCGCTGGTGGCGGCCGCTGCCCTACGTGCTATTCGTCCTGGTCGCGGCCGGTCTCATCCACGGCGCGTACGCCGACATCTACGACAGCCGCAACGACCGCGAGCACATGGCCGAGGTGAGCGAGTGGCTGCACGCCAGCACCGGACCCGGCGACGTCATCTTTGTCGACCAGAAATATCCGTTCGGCTTCTACTACCAGCCCTACACGATCGATGAAACGGCCCCACCGCCGGAGGTCGGGAGCGATGCCGTGCCGGCGCGCTACCTGTTTGTGGACATCAACACGATCGATCAGCGCCTGAGCGAATGGGCCGGCGACGCGCGCCGCGTCTTTTGGGTGCAGTGGTTTGAGAGCGACACCGACCCGCGCCACAGCGTTCAGTTCCTGCTCGACAAGGCCGGCCGTCACGCCGGCGAGCAGGTCTTCCAGGGCTACACCATCAACTGGTGGGAGTTGACCCCGCCGACCGAGTTTGCGCTGGCGCCTGACCTCACGCCGCTGTCGCTGCGCTTCGACCAGGCCGTGGAGACGGTGGAAGTCTCGTTGCCTGACGACCCGCTCACCCCAGGCGCCATGCTGCCAGTGGCGATTCGCTGGCAGCGCGTACCCGGCGGCGCGATCGACCGGCCGCTCAAGGCGCGCGTGGCGCTCTACGACGCAGCGGGCAATCGCCTGGCCCAGTCCGACGAGCGGCTGCTCAACGACCGCCACCGCGCGCCCGACCAGTGGCAGCCGGCGGATCAGCCGCTCAATGTCTACAACATCGCGATGCCCGCAGAGTTGGCGCCGGGAAAGTACGACGTGCGCCTGCTAGTCTATGACGCCGACAGCCTGGAGCCGTTGACCTGGATCGACGCGGCTGGAAATGCGGCGGGCATCGAACCGAAGATTGGGGATTGGGAGATTGGAGAATAGAGATTGGAGATTGGGAGATTGACTCTCGTACAATCTCCAATCTCCAGTCTCCAATCTCTGCTTCAGAAACTATGCACACAATGATCGAACAACTACCGCTCTTCCCGTATCTCGAGACCCAGGAATCGCAGCGCCCGCCGGACTTCATCCCGGTCTACACGCCGCTGCTCGACGGCCGCGAGGAGAAATACGTGCTCGACGCGGTGCGCAGCGGGTGGATCAGCAGCCTCGGGCGCTACGTCACGCGCTTCGAGGAGGACTTTGCGCGCTTCTGCGGCGTGCGCGCCGCGGTGAGCGTGAGCAACGGCACGGTGGCGTTGCACCTGGCGCTGCACGCGCTGGGCATCGGCCCCGGCGACGAAGTGATCGTGCCGAGCCTGACCTTTGTCGCCACGGCCAACGCCGTGCACTACACCGGCGCCACGCCAGTCTTTGCCGACGTCGACGCCGCGACGTGGTGCATCGACCCGGCCGATGTCGCCCGGCGCATCACGCCGCGCACGCGGGCGATCATGCCCGTGCATCTCTACGGCCACCCGGCTCCCATGGCAGAGCTGCGCGCGCTGGCCGAGGAGCACGACCTGCTCCTTGTCGAGGATGCGGCCGAGGCACACGGCGCGCAGATCGGCGCGCGCATGGCGGGCAGCTTGGGCGACATCGCCGCGTTCAGCTTCTACGCCAACAAGATCATCACGACGGGCGAGGGCGGCATGCTCACGACCGACGACGAGGCGCTGGCCGCGCGCTGCCGCATGTTGCGCGACCACGCCATGCCGCCCCAACGCCGCTACTGGCACGACGAGGTGGGCTTCAACTACCGCATGACCAACCTGCAGGCCGCGGTGGGCGTGGCGCAGATGGAACGCATCGACAGCCTCGTGGCGCGCAAGCGGGCAATTGCGGCCCGCTATCTGGCGCAGCTTGAGGGCATCCCCGGCGTCACCCTGCCGGCCGAGCGCCCCGGCTGCACCAACGTTTACTGGATGGTCTCGATCCTGGTCGAGCCGCCCTTCCCGCTGGATCGCGACGCGCTGATCCTGGCGCTGCGCGAGCAGGGCATCGACAGCCGGCCCTTCTTCTACCCGCTCGACACGCTGCCGCCCTATTTCAGCCCGACGCCGCGCCCGGTCAGCCTGCACCTGAGCCGCACCGGCCTCAACCTGCCCAGCTCGCCGGCGCTGACCAACGCGCAGATCGACTACATCTGTGGCACGATCCGCGCGCTGGCAAGCCGGTGATGGGTTTCTCGATTCGGCGCCTGCCGGAGTAGAATGGCCTGTTGTGACGCAACAGAACGAAGTAGCCGTATCGGTCATCCTGCCGACCTTCAATGAGCGGGACAATATCTGCGACCTGGTCGACGTCATCCACCGAGAGTTGGAGCCGGCCGGCTACGCC
This sequence comes from Caldilineaceae bacterium, assembly GCA_020634815.1. Taxonomy (GTDB): domain Bacteria; phylum Chloroflexota; class Anaerolineae; order Caldilineales; family Caldilineaceae; genus Caldilinea. The sequence continues at coordinate 22,792 of JACKBA010000051.1, forward strand.
TATGAGGTGCTGGTGGTGGACGACAACAGCCCCGACGGCACCGCCGAGGTCGTGCGCCTGCGCTACCGGCTGGAGGGAGCGGCGACAGCGCTGCTGCCCGGCAGCGAACGCGGGAGGTTGCGCCTCTTCGTCCGCACGCAGAACAGGGGGCTGGCCAACTCCATCCGCGACGGGCTGCTCGCCGCGCAGGGGCAGACGCTGGTCGTCATGGACACGGACTTCAACCACGATCCGGCCATGATCCCGCAGATGGTGGACCTGTTGCGCTATTACGACCTGGTCATCGGCAGCCGTTTCGTCATGCGCGGCGGCATGGAAGATCGACTGCGCTACCATTTCAGCCAGATCTACAACGTCTTCATCCGCGCGCTCTTCCAGACGCAGATCCAGGACAACTTGAGCGGCTACTTCGCCATTCGCCGCGAGCGGCTCTACTCGCTGGCGCCGCTCTTCCCGGCCATCTTCTACGGCTACGGCGACTATTTCATCCGCCTGCTGCTGGCCGCATGGCGCCAGGGCTGGAAGATACTCGAGGTGCCGGTCTTCTACATCTTGCGCCGCCACGGCGACAGCAAGACAGGCTTCTGGTCGGTCTTCAAGAAATATACGGCCGCGGTCCTGCGCCTGCGTCTCAATGGGCTCAACGCCTGAGCGCCCGGCCTATGCAACGTGACCCAATGCAACGCATTCGACTCTTTGGCATCCTGCTATTGATGGCCCTGCTGGTCTGCGTCTACACGCTCACAAGTTCCGGCCGCTTTCACATCGTCGACGAAGTCAGCCTCTTTGCCGTGACCGAGTCGTTGGCCCTGCGCGGCGAAGTCGACACCAACACCATCGCCTGGACGCAATACGTCAACAGCCCCGGCGAAGTGCTGGGCGCGTTCGGCCCGGACGGGCAGGTCTTCTCGAAGAAGGGGCCGGCGCCGGCATTCCTGGCCGCGCCCTGGTACCTCTTCCTGCACATCATCACCGAGCTGAACGTGGAGATCGGCCAGTTGCAGTCGACGCTGCTATGGAACGGCATCATCACCGCGCTGACGGCGGCGCTGCTGTGGCTCACGGCGCTGCGGCTCGGGTACGGCGACCGCACGGGCATGGTGCTCGGCCTCTTCTTCGGGCTGGCGACGATTGCCTGGCCCTATGCCAATCAGTTCTTTGGCGAACCGTTGAGCGCGCTCAGCCTGCTGCTTACACTCTACGGCATGTTGCGCTGGCGGCAGAACGGCCGCTGGTGGTGGATGCTGATTGCCGGCTTTGGCGCCGCGCAGGCATTCACAACCGTTACGGCGCATGCCGTGTTGATCGCCCTCTTCGGCGTCTGGTGGCTGGGCGACTGGGCGCTCCGGCGCCGGCGTGACGCGCAGATGCCCGGCGCCGGTTGGGGCAGCCTGTTGGCCGGCGTGGCGGCCTTTGCGGCACCGCTGCTGGTGGCCGGCGCCCTGCTCATGCTCTACAACTTCGTACGCTTCGGCAGCCCGTTGGAGACCGGCTATCACTTCGACAGCGGTGAGGGCTTCACCAGCCCGTTCTTGGCCGGTTTCTGGGGACTTGTTTTCAGCCCGTACCGAGGCCTCTTCTGGCACACGCCGCTGTTCATCGCCAGTCTCATCGCGTTCGTACCCTTCGTGCGCCGCCAGCGCAGCGTGGCCATCCTCATCGTTGCGCTCAGTGCCGCGCTGATCGGCCTGTACAGCCTGTGGTGGATGTGGTGGGGCGGCTTTGCCTGGGGGCCACGCTTCCTCGTACCGCTGACGCCCTTCTGGGTGCTGCTGCTCGCGCCACTGGTCGAACCAATGACGGCTACGCCCTTCCGCTGGCGCCGGCTCGGCCCGCTGCAATGGATGACCGTCGCCCTGGCCGCGACTTCCTTCCTCGTGCAGGTCGGGGCGGTGAGCGTGAACTTCGTCAACTTCGAGATCCTGCTGCGTGACCGCTACCCGACCGACTGGGAAGATCCGCTGCGCTACGGGCCGCCGGCGCAAGCCTTGACCGCGCTGCTCGACAGCCCCGTCATCGGCCAGTTCCGCCTCATGCTGACCGGCTTCGCCGCCAACAGCGACCTGGCCTGGCTGTGGGCCGACGGCACGATCCGCTGGCTCGTCGTGCTGATCGGCGGTGCGGCGGTCGTGACGCTGGGTGGCGCGCTCGTGCTCTGGTGGCGCGCGTCGGCCGCACCGGAGCGTGCCTCAATCAGCACGCCGACCCTGATCCTGGTGGTCATTCTGCCGGTGCTCGTCATCGCCACATGGACGGGCGAGGTCGGCCCGGAGCCGAGTTACGGCCAGGAAGGCATCGGCTATCGCGCCATCGTACACGACATCTGCCAGACAGTCTCGGCCACCGATGCCTTTGTCAACATCGCGCCCACCGCCTACCAGATACCCATGAACTGGATGCCGGGCGAGTGCAAGACCGACATTCCCACCTTCGGCTATGCGCTGGACAGCATAAACCATCCCGAGACAGCACCGGTGCTGGAGCGCGTGCTCATCGAAAATGACCGCATCTGGTTCGTGACGGACGGCGTACAGCCCAACGATCCCGACAACACTGTCGAGCGCTGGCTGGCCGATCGCGCCTTCAAGGCGACCGATGACTGGTACGAGAACATGCGCCTGCTCCAGTACGCCACGCCCGTGCGCCTGAGCGGCCTCGAAGCGCGCGAGATTAACACGGCGCTGCTGGGCCGCCGCGCCGAGCAGATCACCATCACCTCGGTGCGCACGCCGTCGGTCGCCGTCGCCGGCAAGCCGATCCCCATCGAACTGCAATACCGGCTGGAGGCGCCGACCGACCAGAACCTGCGCTGGTTTGTGCAGTTGCTCAGCGGTCAGAACATCCCGCTGGCCCAGCTCGACAGCGGGCCGGACGACAACTACACCACCTTCAGCAGCCTGCCCGCGCGTGAACTCCTCACCGAGCGCGCCGGCCTGCTCGTCCCACGGAATACGCCGGAAGGCGAGTACCTGCTCATCGCCGGCCTCTACAACCCGGACGACGAAGGCGCGCGCCTGATCACCATCGACGGGCCGGACTTTGTTTCGCTGGGCGCGGTGCGCGTGGTCAAGCCGGAGTAGGCGAGACGGGAGCCCTTCGTGACCAGCCAGCCGCCGCCTGCCCGCTCCGCCCCGTTCCCGGCACGACTGCGCGGCCGAGCGTGGGTCGTCGTAGCCGGCCTCATTGGGCTGGCGGCGATCTTCTACGCGCCGATCGTGCTCGGCCTGCGCACCTTCCCCGACGGCGACTTCACGCACCATTTCCTGCCATTCAGCCTCTTCCTGCAAGATGAAGTGCTAGCTGGGCGCCTGCCGGTGTGGAATCCGTTCACTTACGGCGGGCATCCCTTTCTGGCCGACGTGCAGGCGGCGGTCTTCTATCCCGTCAGCAATGCGTTGCTCGGGCTGACGCTGCCGTGGACGGCGCCGGGCGCGCGGCTCTACTTCCTGCAAGTCGAGGCGATCGTCCAGGTGGCGCTGGCCGGCTGGTTCACCTTCCTGCTCGTGCGCAAGCTGACCGCGCGCACCGACGCCGCGATCCTGGCCGGCATCACCTTCGCTTTTTCGGGCTACCTGACCGGCTATCCGCCCGTGCAGCTTGCCGTGTTGCGCACGGCCATCTGGCTGCCGCTGATCCTGTGGCTGCTGCTTCGTGCCGTGGAAGCGCCGCGCGCGTGGAGCCGCTGGATCGCAGCCGGCGTGGCGCTGGCGGTCGGCTTTCTGGCCGGTCACTCACAGACGACCCTGTATGTGCTCTACGCGTCGGCGGCCTGGTGGATCGTGTTGCTGATTCTCCGGCGGAGCGAACTGACGGTAGATCGCGGCTGGCTACCGGTGCTGGCGGGAGCGGTGTCGATGGGCCTCGTGGCACTGGGGCTGAGCGCGCCGCAGTTGCTGCCCAGCATCGAATTCGCGCAATTGAGCGTGCGCGCCAACGTCGACTACGCGTATGTGAGCGGCGGCTTCCCGCTGCAGGACACGTGGCAAGCATTGATACCCGGCGTCCTGACGACCTACTCACCGCTCTACGTCGGCGTCGTCAGTCTGGGGCTGGCGTTTGTAGCCGCGGGAGCCGCATTGATGCAGCGCCGTCGCAAGCCGCCCGCCGCGACTGCGTCGACTTTGCCCATCAGCCTGCGTGCCGGCGTCCTCTTCTTTGGCGGGCTTGCATTCGTGGCGCTCCTCCTCTCCTACGGCGGCAATGGCTTTCTCTACCCGCTCTTTTACCGGCTGGCGCCCGGCTTCAACCTCTTCCGCGGCCAGGAGCGCGCCGCCTACCTCGTGGCGCTGGGGTTGAGCGTGCTGGCCGGCTACGGCGTGCTGGCGATCCATCTCCTGCCGCCGCGGCTGCGCGCCTGGCTGGCGACGCTCTTTGCCGGGCTGGTGGTGGGCGCCGTCTATCTCTTCGGCATGTTGTGGCAACTGCCCGGACGGAGCGCCATCGGCCAGTGGCACTACCTGCTCATTGCGACGATTACCATCACCCTTGCCGCGACCTTTGCCGTGATGTTGCGTTGGCCGGGCTGGAGCGTGCGACGCACGTGGCTGCTCGGCGCGCTGATCTTTGCCAACCTGCTGTGGGCGAACGGCGCGACGAATGTGGCCGATTTCGGCCCGGCGCGCAAGGTGATCATGCCGCCAGAGGTCGATGCGCTGCAAAGTGCCGTCGCCGAGACAACTGGCGCCAACGTGGGGCTGGCGGGCCGCGCCTACAACGAGTTCCGCGCCTACGAGGATTACGGCATGCGCGCCGGCGTCGAGGATGTATGGGGCTCCAGCCCGCTGCGCCTGGCGCGCTACGCCCGGCTCTTCGATGAGTTCCCGCTCGATCGCCTGTGGCAGCTCACGGGCGTGGATCACGTGCTGACGTGGCGGCGTGAGTTGTTCGTGCCCAGCACGCTGCTGGCCGAGTTCCCACAGGCGACCGATACGACCTATCTGCACCGGCTGAGCACGCCCAATCCGCGCGCCTGGGTAGTGGGCAGCATCGTATCTGCGCCGGACGACGCTGCCGCTACGCTGCTGGCAGATCACACCGTCGACCTGCGGTCAACCGCGGTGCTGCCGGCGGATATTTTCAAAGCGCCCGGAGATCCGGCCACAGCAACGCGCGTCGATGCCGCCGCAAGCCTGACCCTCCGCGCACCGGGCCACTATGCCGTAACTGTGGACAGCCCGGCGGCCGGCCTGCTCGTTGTCAGCGAGAACTGGATGCCCGGCTGGCGCGTCGTCGGCCCGCGCTGCGGTGCCGAACAGGCAGCATGCGCGCCGGGTACCTGGCCGGAAGGGGGCGACCTCGCTCTACTCGAGCCGCTGCGCGCCAACCTCGCCTTCCTCGGCATCCCCGTACCGGCCGGGCTGGTACGCTTCGACCTTGTCTACGCGCCCGACAGCGTGCGCACCGGGCTCTGGATCGGCGGCGTGACGCTGCTCTTCGTGCTGGGCAGCGGCGTCCTGTTTCTGTGGCGCCGGCGGAGAACGGCCGCATGAGCGCGGCTTCGGCGGGGGCATGGCCGCGGGTTGCCGCGCTGGCGATCGTGCTGCTGGCTTTCGGCCTGCGCGTCGCCGGGCTTGGCCAGCAGGAATTGCGCGGCGACGAGGCCTTCGGCTACTTCTTCGCCCAGCGCGACTACGCCGAGATCATCGAAGCCACGATCGAGTTGCAAGAGCCCCATCCCGTGGCCAGCTACTTCGTGCAGCGCGCCTGGCTGGGCGCGGCCGGCGATGCGGAGCTTGCCCTGCGCTTCCCGCCGGCATGGTTTGGCGTGCTGGCCGTGGCGCTGCTCCTGCGGCTGGCCATGCGGCTGGGCTTTCGCCGCGGGCCGGCGCTGCTGGCCATGCTTCTGCTCGCAATCAGCCCGTATGCGATCTGGCACGCCCAGGATGTACGCATGTACAGCATGAGCCTGGCGCTGACCATCGCCGCGGTGTGGCTCGGCATCGAGACGCTGCAACGCCAGCGCGTGGCGTGGGGGCTGGCCTATACCGCCGCGGCGTGGCTGGCGCTGCACACCCACTATTACGCCGTGTTCGTGCTCGTGGCGCTCAATCTCTTTGTGCTGACACGGGCGATCTTCGTGCCGCGCACGCGCGCCAACCTTGCCACGTGGATCATGTGGCAGATGCTTGTCGGCGCGCTCTACCTGCCGTGGCTGGCCAGTGCGGCGAGCATCCTCGGCGGCTATGGCGGTAACGGCGATTCGCCGGCACTTGCGGCCATGGTGGAACGATCGCTGAGCGCCTTTGCCGTGGGCGAGAGTGTCCCCGTGGCGCAGCGGCTGCTGTGGGCGGGTGTGGCGGCGCTGCTCCTGCTGATTGGCGGCGTGCGGCTGTTGCTGGGCACAGCGGCCGACCGGCGCAATCTCTGGCTGCTCGTGCTCTACCTGGCGGTGCCGGTGCTGGCCATCTGGTACAGCGCGCAGAGCCGGCCCATCTTCAACGAGCGCTATCTCGTCGCCAGCGCGCCGCCCTTCTATTTGCTGGTGGCGGCGGCCTTTGACGGACGTAGCGTCTCGCGGCGGCCAGAGTTGCTGGTGAAAGGTGTCTCCCTGGCTGCGCTGGCACTCCTCGTCGCCGGCATGATCTTCTCGCTCAGCCACTATTACACCAACCCGGCGTACAGCAAGAGCCGCGGCTGGCGCGATCTGGCCGCCGCGCTGACGCGACTGGGCACCGGCGTGCCGGACGAACAGGTGCGCATCGCGCAGAATTTCCCCGACCCGACGCTGTGGTACTACTACCGCGGGCCGATCGAGCATGTCGTGCTGCCGCCGGCGGACAACGATCGCGCCGGGGCGGAAGATGCCGTAGCCCAGCTTGCCGGCGCCGGCGTGCGCCGCGTGATCCTGCCTGCCCAGCCCGCCGCCAATTGGGACAACGGTGAGATCGCCGCTATGGCGCTGGCCGCCCGCTACGACAACGTGCATGGAGAGCAGGTCGGTGTGTGGCCGGTGAGCGTCTTTGCCGGCCCGCCGGAGCGGGCGATCGACAGGATGCTCGATGTCGAGTTCGAGAACGGCGTCATCCTGCGCGGCGTCACGGATATCGACGGCGCGCCGCTCGCTCGCCCTGGCCTGCTGACACCGGCGATCTTCTGGACGATCCCGAACCAGCCTGGCAATCTCGACAGCCTCAAGGTGACCGTGCAGTTGCTCGACGGCGGCGGGCAACTCGTCGCGCAGCAGGATCTGCCGCTGACGGCGGCGCGTGCGATCGGGGGCGGCGAGCACCTTCGCACCTTTGGCCTCCCTCTGCCGGCGGAACTGGCGCCGGGCACTTATCGTTTGATCGCCGGGCTGTACGACGGTGCAGCCGAGGGCGCGCCGCGCGTGCTGACCACCGCGGGCGCAGATGCCGTCGAGTTGGCTGTATTCGAACTCGGCGAGTGAATGGGTGCCGTGTGCAGGAATGGCTCTTGCGCCTGCCCCGGCGAAGATGTAGGCTGAGAACATGAAGGGTTGCAGTATCGTTGCCTTTGCCACGTTGCTGACGGCGGCGACGGCAACAGGCCTCGTGGCAATAGGTCTCTGGCGCGCGCCCGCGCCTGTACTGGCGCCAGGTAGCGAGTTATCGACGGCAGTCGGCCAGCCGGTTGCTGCGGCTACCGTGTCTGAACCTACGCCACTGCCAACACCTTCGCCCACGCTCGAGCCCACGGCGACGCCGGCGCCCACGGCCACGCCCGTTCCGCTCTACGCGCCGGCGCAACCGGCGGCAGCGCTCACCGGCATCCGCCACGAGTGGCAGACGTGGAACAACTGCGGACCGGCGACGCTGGCCATGACGCTGAGCTACTTCGGCAGCCCGCTGGACCAGGCGGCCATCGGCGCCGTGCTACGTCCCTTTCCCGACGACAAGAATGTGAGCCCGCACGAACTGGTCGACTTCGCCCGCGGCCAGGGCTATGAAGCCACCCTGCTGGTCAACGGCAACGCCGATCTGCTGCGCACGCTGGTGAGCAACGGCCTGCCCGTGCTGCTGGAGACGTGGCACGAGCCGGAGCCGAACGACGGGCTGGGCCATTACCGGCTGCTCGTGGGCTACGACGATGCCGCCCAGCAATGGACGCTCTACGACTCCTACGATGCGGCCGGGCTGGTCTCGACCGACGCGTACCAGGGCATCCGCATGGGCTACCAGCAGTTGGCGGCGTGGTGGAAGGTCTTCAATCGCACCTACGTGCTCGTCTACCCGCCCGATCGCGCGCCCCAGGTGGCGGCGATTCTGGCCGATTTCGGGGCCGACGCCGGGCGCATGTGGAGCGACGCCGAAGTCCGCGCGCGGGCCGAGCTTGCCTTGGACGGCAACGACTCGTTTGCCTGGTTCAATCTCGGCTCCAGCCTGGTTGCACAGGGACGCACCGCCGAGGCTGCGGCGGCCTTTGACCAGGCGCGTTCGATGGGCTTGCCCTGGCGCATGCTGTGGTACCAGTTCGGCCCCTTCGAGGCGTATCTGGCCGAAGGACGCACGCAGGATGTGCTGGCGCTGGCCGACGAGGTCATCCGCATCACCGACAGCATCGAGGAGATCTACTACTGGCGGGCGCGGGCGCTGCTGGTGCTGGGTGATTCCGCCGGCGCGCGGGAGGCGGTGCAGCGGTCGCTGGCACTGGCGCCGGGCTTTGCGCCGGCGGTGGAGTTGCTGGCCGCGTTGCCGCCCGCCGGCTAACCTTGCGCGGGTCGGCACAGGCTGCCGAGACTCGACCGCTCACCGGTTTGCCCGGCATTGCGGCGACAGCTACAATGGCTGCGCTGCCGCCGGCTTGCGGCAGCAGTGGAGCTGAGTTGTTGCAGAACACCTATCACTCATTTCAAAACGCCCTCTTCTCGCCAAACCCGGTCGTGCGCGCAATCGTGCTGGGATCGGTGCTGGTGGCTGGGCTGCTGCTGATCACCCTCTTCATCGGCATCGCCGGCCCGCTGCTGGCGCTGGTGGCAGCGGCGGCGCTCATCGGCGGCGTGATGATTCTCAACGACACGCACTGGGGCTTTGTGGCGCTATGCGGCGTGGTCTTTCTCATCCCGTTTGCCAGCCTGCCCTTCTCCATCGGCTTCAAGCCCACCTTTCTCGACGTGGCGCTGGGCGCGCTCTTTTTCGTGTGGCTGGTCAAGCTGGTCATCGGCCAGCAGGATGAGTTCATCGCTTCGCCCATCGGGTTGCTTGTGGCGCTCTTCATGCTGCTGGCCGTCTTCAGCTTTGCGCTGGGGCTGACGCACAGCCCGGCCAACACCTTTTTGCTGCGCCGCTTCATGGAGATCCTCATCGGCGTGGCGCTCTTTTTCGTCACGATCAACACCGTGCGCAGCGAGGATGAGGCCATCTGGGTGACGCGCTGGGTGCTGCTGGCGGGTGCGGGTGCCGCAGCCATCGCGGTGCTCTTCTACCTCCTTCCGCAGGAGATCACCGTCGGCATCCTCGACCGTATGGCCCGCTTCGACTACCCCGGCGGCTTCGGCGCGTTGCGCTTTATCGAGGATGACCCCACTGGCACCATGCGCGCCATCGGCACGGCGGTCGACCCCAACGTGCTGGGCGGCATGATGATCCTGGTGGCGGCGCTGCTCGTGCCGCAGTTGGTCTCCAGCAAGCCCATCTTCCCGCGCTGGCTTACCTTCCTCATGCTGGCGACGGCCGGGCTGGCGCTCTACCTGACCTACAGCCGCTCGGCGCTGTTGGGGCTGGCGTCGGCGGTGGCGCTGCTGGCCGTGCTCAAGTATCGCCGGCTGATCCCGCTGGCGATCGTGGCCGGGCTGCTGCTCCTACTGCTGCCCATCACGCAGGAGTACGTGGCGCGCCTGCTGGAAGGCTTCTCCGGGCAGGATCTGGCGACGCAGATGCGTTTTGGCGAATACAAGGACGCGCTGATCCTCATCGAGCGCTACCCGCTCTTTGGCGTCGGCTTCACCGGCACGCCGGACCTGGACATCTACCTGGGCGTGAGCATGCTCTACCTGATTATCGCCGAGAACATGGGCGTGATCGGGCTGGTCATGTTCGCCGCGGTGATGATCGGTTTCTTCGTCATGGCGCTGCGCGCGTGGCGGAGCGGCCTGACCCCGCGCATGGAAGCGCTCCTGCTCGGCTACACCGGCGCCATCCTTGGCGCGCTGGTCAGCGGCATCTTCGACCACTACTGGTTCAACATGACCTACCCGCACATGACCGTGCTCTACTGGCTGTATGTTGGCATGGCAACGGCGGTCATCCTCATTGCTGCATCGAGCAAGAACGGCAGCGTCGCCGACGGTCATGTTTCGCGCAACAACCTACAAAGCCATTGACAAATAGTACCATATTCAGTACTATGGAAGTGTAGGCGATGACAAAGTCACGCAAGTTGCTGGACAGGATTCGCAACAATCCGAAGGCAGTTTCGTTCGACGATCTCGACAAGGCTCTGCGCGATTGTGGCTTCACCCGGCGCCAGCCGCGCGGCGGATCATCACACTACTTCTATACGTACGGCGAACAGACGTTATCCGTCCCGTACAAGCGCCCGTACGTCAGGGAGATTTACGTGAAACACGCGCTGGCGTTGATTGAGCAGGCAATGGAAGAGGATGTTTGACGGCATCACGCCGAAAGCGACCTATGAAAGACCTAGCGTACTATCTGGCCTTGCCCTACACAATCGAACTCGTCCGCGAGGAAGACGCGGCGTGGTTTGCGCGCGTCGTGGAATTGCCCGGATGCATCTCAGAGGGCGACAGTGCCGAGGACGCAGCCGGCATGATCCAGGACGCCATGGCCGGCTGGATCGAATTGGCGCTGGAGGACGGCCGCACCATCCCAGAGCCAAAGCCACGCGAAGAGTACAGCGGCAAGTTCGTCGTACGCGTCCCCAGGTCACTTCATCGCGACCTGGTCGAAGCAGCAGCCAAAGAGCAGGTGAGCCTGAATCAATATATTGCCACGGAGCTGGCGCGTGCCGTGGGGCGTCCTGCCGCGCAACCAGCGGCGATTGGCAGATATCCGCACCCATCTTCGCAGACTGTGTCAGCCGAGCAGCATGTCTTTCACGATTCCGGCGCCACCGAATACACGGTGAATGATTCCGCCGAGGCGTCCCAGGATACCGCGTAAATGGCCGACACCATCCCCAACAAGATCACAGACCGGCGTTGTCGTCTGTGCTACAATGTGCGCACCGGTAGTAGGCGCTACCGCCCATGAAGAAACTATCCAAGAACGTGGCGAACATCCATGACGACTTCTCGTAACGAATACGGCAACATCACCCTGGACCCGGCGCCAACCGCAGCGCCCGGCAACCTGACGCGCGGTCGGCGGCCGGAGTGGCTGCGCGTGCGTGCGGCCGACAGCCCGAAATATCGCGAATTGACGAGCCTCTTCCGCGGCCAGCGGCTGCACACTGTCTGTGAAGAGGCCATGTGTCCCAACATCGGCGAATGCTGGGGGCGCGGCACCGCGACCTTCCTGCTCATGGGCGACACCTGCACGCGCTCGTGCGGCTTCTGCAAGATCAAGACGGGCCGGCCCGGCCTGCTCGACCCCGACGAACCGCGCCGCATCGCCGAGTCGATCAAGGCCATGGCGCTCAGCCACGCCGTGCTGACCAGCGTCAACCGTGACGAGCAGCCCGACGGCGGTGCGTGGGTCTTTGCCGAGAGCCTCTACTGGATTCGCCAGCTCGTGCCCGGCTGCACGGTCGAGGTGCTGATACCCGATTTCAAGGGCGACTGGGCGGCGTTGCAGGTTGTCATGGACGCGCAGCCGGAGATTCTCAACCACAACACCGAGACCGTACCGCGCCTCTATCGCACGGTGCGCCCACAGGCGAAATACCTGCGTAGCATGGAACTGCTCCAGCGCGCCAAGCGCATGGACGGTGAGGCGCTCACCAAGTCGGGTATCATGGTCGGCCTGGGCGAGCAGTGGGACGAGATCCTGCAGGTGATGGACGACCTGCGCGCCCACGCTGTCGACATCATGACCATCGGCCAGTACTTGCAGCCCAGCCGCTTCCACCTGCCCATCGAGCGCTACTACACGCCGGACGAATTCGCCCGGCTCAAAGAGGAGGGCGAGGCGCGCGGCTTCAAGTGGATGGAGTGTGGCCCGCTGGTACGTTCGAGCTATCACGCCGACGGGCAGGCCCATCTGAGCCCGCGCAAACTCTAGCCCAACCATGACCAACTTAACTTCCTACTTTGGTGAGCGCCAACAACAACTGCTGCAGACGATCGAACTGCTCGTTACGCAGGAGACGCCCAGCCACGACAAGCCGCGGCTGGATGCCTTTGCCGCGCTGTTGGACGGACGGCTCAGCCAGGCCGGCGCGACCGTCGAGGTTCTGCCCAACGCAACGCGCGGCAACCACGTGCGCGCCCGCTTTGCCCACGGCAACACGACGGAGAAGCCGGCACTCGTCCTCTGCCACTATGACACGGTCTGGCCCGTCGGCTCGTTGGCGACCCACCCCTTCCGCATCGAGGAGGGCAAGGCGTACGGCCCCGGCATCTTCGACATGCAGACGAGCCTGGCGCTGGTCGAGTATGGCCTGCGCGCCGTGCGCGAGTTGGACATCGCCCTGCCGCGGCCGGTGACGGTGCTCATCACCTCGGACGAGGAGATCGGCAGCGGCACCTCGCGCTCGCTCATCGAGGAAGAGGCGCTGCGTTCGGCCTATGTACTGGTCATGGAATCGCCGCTGCCCGGCGGGGTGATCAAGACGGCGCGCAAGGGGACGGGCACCTTTACCGTGGAGACGATTGGCCGCGCCGCGCATGCCGGCGTCGACCCGTACAAGGGCATCAACGCCATCGCGGAGATGGCGCACCAGGTGCTGGCCATCCACGCCCTGGCTGACCGCGAGGCCGGCACGACGCTGAGCGTCGGCATGATTGAAGGCGGCACGGCGACCAACGTAGTGCCGGCGCGCGCCGTGGCGCAGGTCGACACGCGCGTGTGGACGCAGGCCGAGGCGGATCGCCTGGTGCGGACAATGAATGCGCTGCAACCGGTGCTGCCCGGCGCGGAGGTGAAGGTATCGGGCGGACTCAACCGGCCGCCGCTGGAACGCAGCGCCACCGCAGCGCTCTTTGCGCGCGTCCAGGAGATTGCCCGCCCGCTGGGCCTGGAACTGGCCGAAGGCAGCACGGGCGGCGGCAGCGACGGCAACTTCACGGGTGCGCTGGGCATCCCCACGCTCGACGGGCTGGGCGTGCCCGGCGACGGCGCCCACGCCGACCACGAACATATCCTCGTCGATGAGATTGCCGGCCGGGCTGCGCTGCTCGTGGCAATGTGGCAGGCGCTGTAAACCTGTCCCTCATGTTGCACCCGTGGACCAACCAAAGGAAGCGGTAACCCGATGAAAGCTTTGTTGTCGTCGCTGGTCGAATACGGCGCGTCGGTCAATCTGCGCTTGCTGGACACTGCCGCCGAATTGACCCAGGCTGATTTCACGCGCAAGCTCTCGCCGGGTTTCGGTTCGATCCATCTCACCTTCGCTCACCTTCTGGGGGCTGAGGAACTGTGGTTTGCACGCTGGCAGGGTCAATCTCCGTCGGCGATGCTGGCGCCGGAGGAAGTGCCGACCGTTGCGGCTTTGCGCGAGCGGATGGCGCCGCTGGTCGCCGCTCGACGGGCGAATCTGGCGAGTCTCGACGACGCCAGGCTCGCCGAAGTCGTGGAGTGGACAAACATGCGCGGCAAGGCGTTTGCCCTGCCGCGCTGGCAAGTCATCATGCACTGCGCCAACCACGCAACGCACCACCGCAGCGAGATTGCGGCCATGCTCACCCAACTTGGCCACGAGCCGGATAGCACCGAGTTGCTGGAGTACTACCTGGCTCAGACCGGCCAAGCCTGGAAGCCGACCGGTCGCTAGCCGGGCCTACTTGCGCTGCATCGTCACGTCCAACTCATACGGATCGGCGGCATCGGCCGGGATTTCGTAATTGTCCACGGCGACAGCCTTGTAGTCATCGTGCACGACGACGAGTCCGTAGGATTCACCCGGCGTGACCTTGGCATCGAGCTGGAATTTGCCGCCGCGAGCGCTCGTTCCGCTGGCCGCCACCATGCTCTCGTCGAAGTCGCTATCCGCCCATTCCTGAATCGTGACGCCCGGATTGAGCAGTGCAATCAGCGCGCCGGAAATGGTGCGCCGGCTGTTATCCACCTCGCGCACGACGCCGGTGACGTTGACCTTGCTTGTTCGCACGCCGGCGTTGCGTTCGGCCACGGTGAACTCGCCGCGCTGGGCCAGGCTATCGCCCAGATAGAGTTCCAGCGTAAAGTCGCCCACCGGCAGACCGTCGGGGTGGGTCAGGCTTACCCACGACGACCGGATGTTGTTCTCCTCCCACACGTCCGACTCGCTCAGCACTTCGTCGCCGTCATAGAGCCAGCGCGTGCGCCACGGTGTACCCGCCGCCACGTTACTGACCGGGAAGACGGCATAGACGGTCTTCACGTCCAGGAAGGTATTGCCGCTGTTGATGGGCTTGCCGTCGTCGGTGATCTCCGTGGCAAAGACGATGGGGCCGAACGATGCCGTCCCGCCGGAGCGTCCGGCCGATCCCACGGTGACCGTCCCCGTGTACAACGGCTTGCCGTCAAGCGTCATGGTGATCTCGAACAGTCCGTCGGGCAGGCCTTCGTCGCTGAAGAGATGCAGCCAGTTGACGCCGCTGGCGCCGTCGCTCCAGGCAAAGGAGTCGTCATAAGCCGGCTCGCCGTCGATGGTCCACTCGTAGGCAAAGGCCTGGCCGTTGCGGAAGCCGGCATACTCGAAGCTGACGTAGAGGTCGGTCGCACCGCTCGGCAGATTCGTCATGGGTGTGACGACGCGATTCTGGCGATCCACTTCGTCGCCAAATACCACCGACGACACGCTTGCACTGCGCCCGCGCCCCAGCGACGCCGTGCGCCCGGCGACCTTGCCCTCATTGCCCTGACCCAGGACCGCGCCGTCATAAAAGCGGAGCGCCATAGCGCCGGGCCGCACCAGGCTGATCTTACCCGCCACGTCGGCGCGCGAGTAGCCGGCCGTCGGTACGCCGACAAACGCGCCGTTGGCATCGATGGCCAGCCCGCCCGAATTGCCGGGGTTGACCTCGGTGTCGGTCTTGATCCACTCGTACTCGCCGTCGAGATCCTCGTCCAAGAAACCCGACACGACGCCCTCGGTATAGGTGACGGTGGCGCCGCCCAATCCCGGATAGCCGATGACGGCCAGCCGGTCGCCGGGCAGCAGGTCGTCGCTATCCCCGCGCGGGAGCGTGGTCAGGCCGAGATTGGTAGGTAGCGCAGCGGAGGCGTCGTCGATCATGCCGACGACTTGCAGCAGCGCCAGGTCGAGATTGACATCATGGCCGATCATGCGCGCCATATAGCGCAGCACAGGCGCGCTGCGCAGGTCGGTGGGCATGACGCCGATGGCCGCCAGCCCTTCCTGGTTGAACCACTCGCCGGTGTCCGGATCGCCCATGACGTGGAAGTTGGTGAGGATCAGCCCCTTCTCGGCATCCATGATCGTGCCGCTACCGGAGTCGTAGAGATCGCCGTTGTCGTCCGGCACCAGGACGAGCACCGTGGATTTGAGCGCCTGTTGGAGCGCCGTACGCTCGACGGCATTGGCCGGTTCGGCGGCAAAGGCGCCGCCCAGGACGTAGACAGCCGCTACGATCGCGGCCATCAGGAGCAGCGGGTTGTGCGCCACATTGCGTGCGCGACGAATGATGCGAACAGCCATCAGTTGCCTCCTTCCGCGGTATTCGAGCCGCCCTGGAAGCCCGGTGCGGGCGCCCTGGCCGGCGCATCGATCAGCCGCAGGCTGTCGGTAACGATGGCGAAGTCGCGGGCGCCTGCTTCCCATTCGGTGGCGTCGGCGGTCAGCGCGACCACGTAGAAACGGTCGCCGAGCACGAACATCACATCCTGCCCCTCGACCACCACCGGCAGGTCGGGCGCGCCGGAGGCGTGGGTGGGGTCGGCGACATAGGCGTACGTCGCGACCAGCGCCGGCACG
>JACKBA010000052.1 GCA_020634815.1 Caldilineaceae bacterium
TCCCACTCCTTGCAGCCGGGGCTGGGATGGATGTAGACGTCGGCAAGCTGGCGCGTGATGAGGCCGACCTTCAGCCCCACGCTACCCGAGACGCGTTCGCGGGTGATGTTGAGCTGGGCGCGAATGCGATCCACGATCTGCTGGCGGTGGCTGCGGCTGCTCACCATGACCATGTTGCGGAAGATGTCGCAGTCGCTCACCTGCAACTCGATGATCTCGCCATCTTCGTAGAGGATCGCACCGTGCCCCAGCGCACCGGCGTAGAGCAGGCCGTTGGCCGGCTGCTGTACGACGCCAAGCACCGGGCGCCCCTGCACCGCCAGCCCGATCATCACGGAGAACTCACCGTTGCGGGCGATGAACTCCTTGGTCCCGTCCATGGGATCGATGATCCAGACGCGCTCCTTCGTCAGCCGCGCCAGGTCGTCCTTGGATTCCTCGGAGAGAATGCCATCGTCGGGATAGGTGGCGCGGATGCGGTTGACGATGTGCTGGTTGGCGCTGCGGTCGGCCTCGGTCACCGGCTCGTCGTCCGTTTTGTAGCGCACCTCCGACGAACCGACGTAGAAGGTGTTGACGATGGTGGCAGCCTCGCGCGCCAACTGGCTAGCGAACTCCAGTTCCTCGGTCAGATCAAGTGTTTCGATTGGCGATTCGGACATGAGCATATTCAGAATTGTGCGCGGTCATCCGGCGGGTAGCTAGCTTGTGATTTCATTTTTCGGTGCTGCGCCATAATACGGAAAATGGTCTCCGAGCGCAAGACCGCCAAATTGTAGCATAGACTTTTTCGGGCGCAAGTTAATCTAGCCCCCTATGGCGCGTCTTGGACGCAGCGGAAGCCGAGCCAATCCGCGGCGGTGCGGGCCGCGATCATCTGCGATGCGGCGGGCTGGAGCAGCGGCGCCTCGTCGGCGAAGGAGCCACCCTTGACCAGGTAGGAGGTGACACCGTCCTGTTCCACGGCGCTGGCCGTCCATTCCGCCACGTTGCCGGCCACGTCGGCCGCGCCGAGCGGGCTGTCGCCGGCGGGCCGGTAGGAGCCGACCTGCACCGTATCGCCTATGCCGGATGCGGCGCTGTTGGCCTGCTGCACGCTGAACTCATCGCCCCACGGGTAGCGATACATGCGGTTGGTGGCCGGGGCGAAGGCGGCGGCAACTTCCCACTCAAAAACAGAGGGCAGGCGCTTGCCCGCGAAGCGGCAATAGCGACCCGCGCTGTCCCAGTCCACATTGATCATGGGAAAGTCGCTGAACGCCGGGTCGAGCAGGTAGTTGGCACGCGTCGCGCTCGCCGAGGAGGCCGGCCACGGGCAGACGCCGCGCTCGTAACAGGCGCGGTACTCACGCACCGTCACCTCGTAGCGGTCGGCGCGGAAGGCGGACAGGCTCACTTCCTGCGTGGCGCCCGGATTGGCGGGATCGGCCACGGTGTAGGCGCCGGCCGGAACATCGACCATGGTCGTGTCGCGCGGCTGGAGCCACCAGACGACGGCAAGTCCAACACCCACCAGCACGAGCAGGAGCACAACGGCGCGCAGCCAGCGCCGTCCGCCACGCGGCACGGTTTCGCCTTCCAGCCAGGCGGTGTCGGCCTCGGTGAGATGCGCCGGCGCAGGTGCGGGCAATGCCGTCGCAGCGGCCAGCGAGGCCAGCGCGGCTGTAGCTTGCGCGCCCTTCTGTGCTTCGCCCAGGTCAATCTCGTGACGGAGAAGTTCGGCCAGCGGCGGCTCCCACTGCGCGCTCTGTTCGTCGTTCTGGGCCAGGCGCTGAAGCTCACCCAGCTCCAGTGGTCGCGTTGGATCAAGCAGCGCCTCGTGCAGCAGGACGGCGGTGCGTTCGGGGTCGGTCTGGTAGCGCAGGGCGGTGAGCATGCCGCGTCGCCGCGCCAGGGCCGTGCGCAGCAGGAGCGTGCGCTGGCTCTCGTCGAGGTCGTGGCCCGCTTCCAGCACGAGCAAGCCGTCGCGCAGCAGTTCGTTGGAGGGCAGCACGCCGCGACGCCACCACTCGTCGAGCGCACGATCCAGGGAGCGCTGCACGGCCAGCGTGCGTGCATCGACGCGCGGGGCTGGCGTCACCGGCGGCGGGGGCGGCGCAGTCGTCGCGCCGGGGCGGCGAAAGGGCGCGGTCGCCTCGTCATCGTAATCCCACACGACGGAGTCCTCGCGCGGGTCGTCGCCCCATGGATTGGCCGGGCCGTAGCCCGTACGTTGCTCGCTGGCAGATGGCATGCGCCCCATTGTATGCACGGGAGGGAAAAGCGCAAGCGGGCAGCATACCCAGGATTGCGCCACAACTACCTCGCGGCTAGAATGGAGCGAGAGACTACCCACCACGAAGGAAGGTCGCGCATGACCCAGAAGGAACTCGGCTACGTCGAGCTGGAGTGGACGTGCCCCGTCTGTAAGACGCGCAATCCCGGCACGCAGAGCACGTGCAGCGGCTGCGGCGCCGCCCAGCCCGAAAATGTGACGTTTGAAACACCCGTGCAGGCCGACCTCTCCGAGGACAAGGAGAAGGTCGAACGGGCCAAGGCCGGGCCGGACATTCATTGCGCGTTTTGCGGCGCCCGCAATCCATCGACGGCGAAGGTCTGCCGGCAGTGTGGCGCCGACCTGACGCAAGGCAAGGCGCGCGAGAGCGGCAGCGTCGTCGGGGCCTATGCGCCGAACACGGGTGCGATGGTGCGCTGCGCGTCGTGCGGCATGGAAAACCCGGCCGCGGCGCGGCAGTGCGTGCGCTGCGGCGCACCGCTGGGCAAGGATGTCGTCACGCCACCACCCGCGGCCACGCCACAGCCAATGCCCGCTTCAGGCGGCAGAATGGGCATGATCATCTTTGCCGTCGTCGCCGTGCTCATCCTCATCGGCGCCGGCTGGTTCCTCACCTCGCTCTTCCGCACGTCGGCCACGACCGCCTCGGTCGTCGACGCGCGGTGGGAGCGTTCGATCGCCATCATGGGGCCGGTGCCGGTGCGCGCCAACGGCTGGCGCGACGAGGTGCCGGCCGGCGCGGCGCAGCTCAGTTGCCGCCAGGAAGTGCGCTCGACCAGCGATTCGCCACAGCCGGGCGCGCGCGAGGTTTGCGGCACGCCCTACACGCTGGACACCGGCACGGGCATGGGCCGCGTCGTGCAGGATTGCGAGTATGAGATCTACGACGACTACTGTTCGTACATGACCACGCAATGGGGCATCGTCGACACGGTGGTGCGCCGCGGCGTGGGGCTGGCGCCGGAGTGGCCGGGGGCGACGCTCGCCAGCGGGCAGGAGCTGGGCGAGCGCAACGAGCGCTACGTCTGCGTGGTGGCGGTCGACGGCAAACAGTACGACTTCCCCCTGCGCACGGTCGACGCCTACGAGCAGTGCGAGCCGGGCAGCCAGTGGTCGATCTCCATCAACGGCCTGGGCGATGTGGTCGAGGCGAAGCGAGTTGAGTGATCATGCAAGAGAGCCACGAAGACGCAAAGAGCACAAAGGGGCACGAAGAAGAGTCTATGGCTCTCGCCCCTCTTCCATTGACAATCGACCGTTGACCGTTGACCATTGACCGTTGACCGTTGACCATTGACAATTCTTCCTCACCCCTCGCCCCTCGATCGCCACAGGCGATGGATTGACCGCCACCGCGTTGTCGAGTAAGATAGCGGCCATGTTGGAGACACTGCACCGCCGTCACGGTGGAATCACCTACTCGTATCGACGGGGCACAGGATGCCCCTTCCCGCCCGTGCGTTGTGCCGGCGCGCTTTGCGCCTGACGGTCTCTTGGTTTGACATTCAAACGCGTGGGCAGACAATCGCTCACGCGTTTTTGTTTGCCTGCGCCACTCAACGGAGCTGACTGATGAGCAACTTCCCTCCCGTCGACGAGCAGACGCGCATCCTCATGCGCGGGGTCGATTTCGGCGACGAACAGACCTACAAGAACATGGAAAAGGAGCTGCGCGAGCGGCTGCAAGAGAGCTTCGACACGGGCCGCCCGCTGCGCATCTACTGCGGCTACGACCCCTCGTCACCCGACCTGCACCTGGGGCACACCATCTCCATGCGCAAGCTGCGCCAGTTCCAGGATTTGGGGCACGACGTGACCTTTCTCATCGGTACCTTTACCGGCATGGTGGGCGACCCCAGCGACAAGGAGAGCGCGCGCCGCCAGCAGACGCTCGACGACGCGCTGGGCAAGGCCAAGAGCTACGCCGAGCAAGCCTTCCGCGTGCTCGACGGCGCCAAGACCAAGATTCGCTACAACCACGAGTGGCTGCAGGAGCTTTCCTTTGGCGATGTCGTGGGGCTGGCGAGCAACTTCACCGTGCAGCAGTTCCTGGCGCGTGAGAACTTTTCCAAGCGCTACCAGAACGGCGATGCCATCTGGCTGCACGAGTTCTTCTACGCGCTGATGCAGGGCTACGACGCGGTGGCGCAGGAGACCGACGTGCAGATCGGCGGCACCGACCAGCTCTTCAACCTCATGGCCGGGCGCAAGCTCATGGAGGCGCACGGGCAGCGACCGCAGGTGGTGCTGACCTTCCCCATCCTGGAAGGCACGGACGGCGTGCTGCGCATGAGCAAGTCGACGGGCAACTCCATCGGCATCGACGAGCCGCCGGGCGTCATCTTCACCAAGGTGCTCAACCTGCCCGACAACGTCATGCGCAACTACGCCGAGCTGGTGACGCGCTGGGAGCAGGCGACCATCGACGCGCACTTTGCCGCCGTGACCTCCGGGCAGTTGGCCATGCGCGACTTCAAGCACAAGCTGGCGTGGGAGATCGTGAGCATCTTCCAGGGCGACGAAGCCGCCAACCAGGCCGCCGAGGACGCCAAACGCATGCATGAGGGCGAGGCGCCCAGCGATGCGCCCGTCTTCACGCTGGCCGCGCCCATGAACATCCTCGACGTGCTGGCCGAGGGCGGCGTCGTCAAAAGCAAGGGCGAGGCGCGGCGCCTCGTCGAGCAGAGCGGCGTGCGTCTTGACGGCGAAATCGTGGAGTCGAAAGAGCTGATGCTGGAGCCCGGCGCCGGCGAGCGCGTGATCCAGGCCGGCAAACGCAAGTTCCTGCGCGTGGTTTCAGCGTAGAGGAAGAGATTTACCACGGAGAGCGCGGAGGGCGCAGCGAAAGAGAGATTGGAGATTGGAGACCAGAGATTGGAAGAGACGCGGCGCAGGGGTGCATGAGACTCGGGTCCGCTTTCTCCCTTTCTCCCTCTCTCCCTTCAGCCTCTACGCCTCTCAGCGCTCTCGGTGGTGAGTAGACTTTCTTGCGCAACCTGCGGCGGCTCGCGGTGTTACTTCCTTGGCACGTCACCACCACACAGGTGACCGTGACCCAATCACAACTAGACTCTGCGCACCTCTGCGCCTTTGCGCCTCTCTGCGTCAAAACGTGCAGTCGAACGAAACCGGGTGGCAGCCAGCAACCGAAGGAGAGAAATCATGGGTTTGTTTAGCGGCAAGAAGGGGCTCGTCTTTGGCGTGGCCAACAAGAACTCCATTGCGTGGGGCATTGCCCAGGCGCTGCACAACGAAGGCGCCGAGCTGGGCTTCTCCTACGCCGGCGAGATTCTCAAGAAGCGTGTCGAGCCGCTGGCCGAGAGCATCGGCGCGCCCTTTGTCGAGGAGTGCGACGTCACCAGCGACGAGGCCATCGACAGCCTCTTCGTCAAGGTCGGCGAGCATTTCGGCAAGCTCGACTTCCTGGTGCACTGCATCGCCTTTGCGCCGAGCGAGGAGTTGGGCGGCCGCTTTGTGGAGACGAGCCGCAACGGTTTCCGCATCGCGCTGGACATCTCTTGCTACAGCCTCATCGCCCTGGCGCGCCGCGCCCAGCCGCTCATGCCCGACGGCGGCGCCATGATTGCCATGACCTACTTCGGCGCCGAGAAGGTGACGCCCAACTACAACGTCATGGGCGTGGCCAAGGCTGCGCTGGAAGCGTCGGTGCGCTACCTGGCGTGGGATTTGGGCAAGGACAATATCCGCGTCAACGCCATCAGCGCCGGACCCATCAAGACGCTGGCTGCATCGGGCGTCAGCGGCTTCCGCAAGAGCCTCAGCTATGTCGGTAAGGTAGCGCCCATGGGCAATGTCGACCAGGAGGATGTGGGACAGGCGGCGGCCTTCCTGCTGAGCGACCACGCCACGCGCATTACGGGCGAGGTGCTCTATGTCGACGGCGGCTACAACATCATGGGCGCGCCCGACCCGTCGCTCATGGACCCTGACGCCAAGAACGAGTAACGGCGCCGAATAAACAGCCGGCCACAAAGCCACAACGGACACGAAGGGGCACGAAGGAAGGGGCAGCAAAGCCTTTCTTTCGTACCCCTTTTCTGTTCGGCAACCGTCCGCAGACATAGCCCGCCGGCCCCCGACATTGCCCAGCTCTGCGCGTGAAAGCTCGTACCACCGCTGCGATTTGGACGCCCGTCCGCCGAAAAGCAGATCCCGCCGTCGTGATTGGTTCGCCCGCCGCTATGAATCAATCGGCCTAGCGCCGGATAGCACCCACCGGCAGGATCAAACGCTTCGCCCGCGCCATAAATGTCTCCACCTGGCGCAGAATTGTGCCGCCCGCGCCGTGCAAAGTACGCCCCGGCCTGGAAAAGTGCTCGCCGCCGCCGAGATTGCTACGACTGCATACTGAAAAGTGCCGACCGGCGCCTGCAAAGCGAGCACCTCGGCAATAAATGTGCTGACGCCGGCAGCAAAAGCCTGCACCGGTGCAGCGAATGATTACACCGGCGCAAGAATAGGCTGCACCACCGCAAAGAAAGTCTTTCCGCTGCACTGCATTTTTATCACCTTGCCTCGCAATGGCCGCCCCGGCGCCGGAAATCCAGCAAATGGCGTAGCGATTGTCCGCCGTCCGCCCGTCGCCGCGCGATCCGGGGTGCGCTATTGTGATGGGCGGAGCGTGTTTTGCGCACCACGAGGAACGAAGGGATTGCCGTCGCCGGCGGGACCGGCGACGCAGCCAGTCAAGGAAAGAGTGCGATGAGAAGAAAGCGAGCAGGCAAGCGAGCAGGCAGGCGCAGAAGCACGGCCTCGCCGCCGCAGAGCAAAGCAGCGGAGCCGGCACTGATCACTGCCAACGGCAAGGTGGCTGGACCCGCGCCGCAGGCCGTCGAGACGCAGCAGGCGGTGCCGGCGCCCGCCCCTGTCGCCGAGAGCGAGCCGCCGGCGCCGCCGACCACCTCCGGCGCAGGCGCAGAGGGCGACGGCACGACGCAGCCGCCCCCCAAGCGCAAGAAGCGCCGCTACAGCCCGCAGCGTGTAGACTATATCATTTTGCTGGCCATCATCGACAATCAACTCCAAGGGTTGGAGGAAGCGGAGCCGGCAGTGCGCGCCCTGCTGGCAGAGCACGGCGTTACGCCGGCGGTGTTGGCCGCCTGCCGTTCGCAGCTCGACGTCGCGCAGGCAGCCATGCACGAGCGAGGAGGCTGCGCTATGGCGGAGATGGGCGCCGTCATTGCGATGGAACAGGCGCGGCGCAGGGCAGAAATCGCCTATGGCACCTTCCGCCAGACGGCGCGCACCGCCTTTCCCGACCGCGCAGAGTCGGCGGCGATCTATCTGGGCTTGCACTTGACGGAGGCCATCCCGGAGGCGACCGCGCTTTTTGTGGATGATGCGCGGCTCGCCTTACAGATGGCGCAGCAGCATGCGTCCATCGCCGGCGGGCTGGCGGCCGCCACCTTTGACGCCGGGCGCATTGCGGCGGTTGGGGAGGCCATCGATGCGCTGGACGACGCGTACAAGGCGCGGCAGCAGGCGCATGCCGTCGCGGTGCAGGCCACGCGCACGCGCAACGAGACGGTAAGGACGCTGCGCCGCGCCATGCGTGCGATTGCGCTGGGCGTGAGCGCCATGCTGCGGCTGCACCCGACGGTGAATCCGCCCGTGAATTGGTGAGGAGAGCGAGGGATTTGCCGCTGCGAAGGGCGGCGTCTACGGTGGGCTCGGCGCTGGCGACGAAGTGACCCAATCACGCGCCTATCGTGGGACGTTGCTGGATGGACGATTCATCGACGCTTTCACATTTCCGTGATGTGAAAGTCAGCGCGAGTTCGGTAGGTGATGAGTGTACTGGGGGTGTGATATGAGAGCAACTAACCGGCGCATCCTTGGCCTGCTCTTTGGCCTTTACGTACGACCGCTGTTCCTGATTGTGCTCTTGGCAGCTTGTAGCGGCGCCACTGGCCCAATAACAACAGACCGTATTTCGTCGTATCGTGTCGAGCCGATCGCTGATAACGGGAATTATGACTTTGAAGAATACTTGCAGTTTGCCGAAGAAGAAGTGGCGCGCATCAATCCAACTGCTCGGCTATATTCCACGTCGCGTGCAACCCCTTGTAGTTCCGTTGATAGGACGATGGAACAGAATGTAGTAGACATCGGATTTCTCGGCACGGCACTCTACTATCTCTGGCCCCATCCCATCTGGTATCAGGTGTGGATTGAAACACAGCCCGAGCCAGCAACGATCATCAATGGATATGTAGATACCAGCAGAGTCAAAAAGAGTTCGACAATCATCGACAAGAGCAAGTTGAATGTCGATTATGCAACAGCACTCCGCATCGCGCGTGAGAGAGGAGGAACTGATTTCGAGCAACAACGCACCACATGTCAACTGGTGGTAGAGCTGTCTCAGAATCAGTGGTTGTTCAGTTATATGTCAGATGACACGCCAGACGAACAACTCAAAGTGTGTGTGGACGCAACCAGCGGCGATCCGTGCCCCGACCCGCCAGCGTGGTGGCTGGGGAACAGTAGCAGCGGCGCCCGAGATTAGGTACCCAGAGCACTGAAAGGGATAGGGGGTATGCGCAAATGGATGGCTTCACTGTTTGGCATTACCATGTTGGCAGCCTGTGGCTGGCAGCCTCCGCCACCGCCGCCTGTCCCGGATGAGTTGGCAAAGTTGCCGGTCAGGGTGATGACGATAGGATGCACGGCTGAGGATCGACCGCCGGGCATCGTGAGCGCCTTTGAGTATCCCTTCTTACCAGCGGATGACAACAGCCCAAGTGTCATTACCGGGGATGTTATGTTTGATATGCCATACTGTGAAAGCGTCACTGTGACCGAACTATATTGGTCTCCGGCTCCGTCCGGACAGGAGTATTTTGCGCGTATCCGACTTGATGATGGGCGCGAGGGTTGGGTGTTTCTGTTTGCCCTGGGCCTTGAGTGAAGGTTTACGCCCAACTTGACGGAATCTCTGTGACCACCTACGGCTATGACGGCTGGGGCAACCTGATCCAGGAAACAGTCAATGGCGTGACGACTGAATTTGTGCTCGACGAGAACACGGCTTACACCCGCATCCTGGGCGAGGTGCGCTCGGACGGCGGGGAACGGGGTGGTTTTCCTGCCGGTGCGTTACCCCATCCGTGACTGGGGCGTTTCGCTAAAGAGAGAATCCCGTAATGATCAGCAGACGTCTGGTTCTATGTGTTGTCCTGATGCTGGCCATGTTCATGGGGGCGGGTTGTCTGGATGATGACTTCCTCCGTTATAGGGGGCCGTGTGAGAGGCCGGATGATGTAGAACTGTCACAAGTCATAGGCGTCTGGCAGGCGAATTATCGTGAGTTCCTGAATCCTGACTCACCATCATCACGGATCAGCGGCGTGGAGACCTTGACTATCCATGCCGATGGCACGTACAGCCAGCTTTTCGAGTCGGCTGAATACAACTACTCTAGCCCGATGAACAGATGGTCGCTCATTCTCAACGAGGGAGACGGAGTAAAGTTGCAGATGGAAGGTCTGCGCTACTTTGCCAATGGCCTTGACTATGTGGATGGGCCATTGAATCTCAGTCTACAAACACCCGACAGACTGGCATATAAGGAGTCAGTACCTGACATTGCCGACAGAAAGGCAAAGATCGTCGTCAACTATCCAGAGGATGGGTTCGTCTATCTGTATCCCCGATCCTGTATCCGCAAATTCGTCCTACTGCAGATGGTTTCTGGAGGGGGTGATCCGGACAATCTGACCGTACATAATCCGGTGTTCACCAAAGTCGAATGAATCGACCCAACGGCGTGACGACCGAGTTCGTGCTCGACGAGAACACGACCTACACCCGCATCCTGGGCGAGATACGTTCGGATGGCGGCGAGCGGTTGTACGCCTACGGGCCAGTAAGGTGTGCTGCTCAACTGGCCGTCGGCTGTAGAATCGAATGTGCGCTGCTCGGCGGGTCAGGCTGCTCGCAGGTTGAGCGCCATCAAAACGGTGATCCTGACGCGCAGCTATGGTGCGTACGGTAACACAGGAAGGCTCCGCAGCCATGATTTGGGTACTTATCGTCGTCTGGATTGCAGCATTCGCCGCGAGTATTGTCGGCGGGGCAATCCTGTATCAGACAGGGATGGCAGACTTTGAACCTTGGGAACAGGCAAGGCGGAGATTGATCCTCGCTGCAATTCTGTTGTCCGTGCCGGGCGGCGTATTGGGTTTTCAGTTCCTGCCGATTCCTCTAGCGATTGTCATGTGTCTGGTCGTCAACGCTTTGGCCATACTCCAAAGTCTGATGACGGTGCCCAATCAATGGCGGCGTGTTGTGGGGAAGCGGAGGTGATCGCCGGCCGGCAAATACTCGGAGATCGACTAGCAATTCATCGCTCAAAATGGTGTGCCCGTAGTCGTCAAGGAAGAGATGCTCGAGATATATAAAGATATCAATGACGCGTTCGGGAAAGATATGCTTAGGCATGGAAACAACTTCTCTGAGTTGACTCAGCGAGTTCCCGACAGTCCAACAACCAGACGTCAGAACAAGACGACGATTTTCATCAGCCAATCAAGCTATATCGGTTAGGGACCCGGTATCGCCGGCTTTCTTGGCTTTCTGACTCCTGCCTGGCGCGATGCCGTGAAAACTTTTCTCAACATGCCAGAAGTGCCATAAAGCATGGTTGTTTGTTAGGAGTTTTCGTAGTTCGCAGTAAAGGGGAACATCGTGGGTAAGTATCACTCGTCGTTTCAGCAGACGCTGTGGCAGTTGCAGATCACCTTTGCGCCGGATGAGTATCTTGAGTTGCTGGCAAGGCACAGTCAACCGGGGGACTGGTTGAACTCGCGTGTAGAGATAGCCAGCTATTGGGACAAATTGCCGCGTTATCTGATTGCCCGTTGTCCGCTCTGCGGGGTGAGATTCACCAACCGCGCCGATACGCACTCGCTGTTCATGTGGGGTGACTCTACAGGAGGGAGGGGCCGCGCGCTCTCCGCTCATCCTGAGAACACTGTCCCTTGTGCACACTTCGTTGGAGTGCAAAAGTTTATCAATCTCAATGGGAACATCCCAATGGAGCTTGACTACTTCCCGCAGGCGTGGGGTGATGTGCCCGTCATCACACCGGAATTGCTGCTTCATACCGCCCAGACCGGCGTGGTAATGCACAGCCTGCCCATCTGCCGGGTGGAACGCGGGGCGTTCACACCGAAGTACGTCGTCTACCTGCTCACCTACTACGCCGAGAGCCCTTCCGCGGCACACAAAGCGGGCGGCGGTGGATGGACGCTATTCACCGCGTCGCAGCACGCCGGGCATGATCCGCGTGTGGGCGATCTGCCATACTGGGTGGAGCTAGGAAAGCTACACTGGCTCGACCTCGACGACCCGACCCTGCCGCTCAAGTCCGGGCCGACGAGTGACTTTCCGTATGCCGGCATCCAGGGCGTTGGCGGGTCATACACCTATCGCAAGCGACCCAAGCCCCGCTGGCAGTGGTTGGACAGGAGTTGGCATCCGGATGGCGTCATATATAACTCGTCTGAGAACGAAGTGTTGGCGCGGCCATCGTGGTAGAAGTTGATATGACTGACCTGCACCTTACCAACTGAGTAGTGACCTGATCCCTCGCTATCCGGCGCCAGTCCGGGCCGCTTCGCCGCGTGGCTGCTGGGGCTGGAAGCGAACGAAGACCCCACCGGTCTCATCGGGCTGGGACAGGCCATCGTGCGCGTCTTCCTCTACGTGGCGTGCATGCTCGACGGCGACCGCGCGGATTTTCCCCAGAAAAATCCATTGACAATGATTTTCACAAATGCTATACTTGTGAAAATCAGTTTCAGTTTCCCAGTTCCGTTCTCACTATGGCCAAACATATCAACCATGAGCGTGGCACGCTTGCTGCGATTTCAGACGCGCTGCCAAAGCTAAAGGGATCCGCGCAAAAGGTGGCGCACTACATCGTCAACTCACCGCGCGAGACGATTAACCTGACCATTACGGAGTTGGGCGCGCGCGCCGGCGTGAGCGAGGCCAGCATCGTGCGCTTTGCGCAGTCGTTGGGCTATTCCGGCTTTCACGCCCTCAAGATCGGGCTGGCCGAAGATCTGGTGTCGCCCATGTTGCTGGTTCACGAGGATCTGACGCCGGACGACGACCTGGCGAGCGCCGTGCAAAAGGCCATGACTGCCGGCATGCGCTCGCTGGAGGACACGATTCGCATCCTGGAGATGCCGGTGGTGGAACGCGCGGTGCAGGCGCTTTGCGCGGCAGAGCACATCGAGATCTTCGCTTCGGGCAACTCCATCCCGCTGGCCATGGATCTCAATTTCCGGCTGACCAAGATCGGGCTGCACAGCCGCTTTTCCATCGATCCCACGGTGCAGGAGATGTTCGCCAGCCTGGCGCGGCCGGAAGATGTGGCGGTGGGGATTTCGCACACGGGCAGTTCGAAGGATACCGTCTATGCGCTGGAGCTGGCGAAGCAACGCGGCGCACGCACCATCGCGATCACCAATCACTCGGATTCGCCCCTGACGCGCCACGGCGACTTTTGTTTGTTCACATCGACGCGGGTCAGCCACTTCCGCGAAGAGGAGATGGCTTCCAACCTGGCGACGCTGGCCTTGATCGAAACGCTCTATGTCGGCATCTGCGTCCAGCGCTCCGACGCCTCGGTTCAGGCTGCCTCCCAAACCATGCGGGCGACCCGCCATCGCAAGTATTGACCGGAGAATCACGGAGAGAAAGAGGAGGTAGGCGCCAGGCAATCGATGATGTTCTGCATGCAAAGAGAGGACGAGGAGATACTGGCTGTCTTGGCGGGCAAGCAGTATCTCCTCTGATGGCACGACGGGCAGCAACCCATCCTGCTTGCGCAGGGCGTTGCGCGCTCGCCGCGGCCGTCGGCTATTGTACCGTATGCCACCCATTCTGTTCACATTCAACCTGAGGAGATGAAGCACATGAACAAGAAGGTAATGAGCTTGATGATCGTCATGGCGCTGCTTGCGGCGTTGATCAGCGGCTGCACCACGGTCGCACCTGCGGCGCCGGCCGCGGCGCCCGGCGGCGAAAGCGCCGGCGAAACCGTCACGCTCGAATTCACGCAGTGGTGGGAGCCGGAATTGCCGGAAGGCGCCTTCCGTGCGCTGATGGACGAGTTCGAAGCGCAGAATCCGGGCATCAAGGTCGAGTTGGTCAGCGGGCCGTACTCGACGACGCGCGAGCAGGTTGTGGCGGGCGCCGCAGCCGGCACCATGTCCGACGTGGTGGGTCTGGATGGCGCGTGGGTCAACGACTTTGTGAAGCAGGGTGCGCTGGCCAGCATGACCGACCTGATGACGGCGGCCAGCTTCGATAGCAGCGAACTTGCGGCGCAGATTCAGCTCGACGGCGCCACCTACATGATTCCCGTGGTCAACTTTGTCTATCCCGTCTTCGTCAACAACGACCTGCTGGCCGCGGCCGGCGTGGAGAGCCCGCCCAGCACGCGCAGCGAGTTTGCCGATGCGGCGGCCAAGCTGACGAACCCGGACGCCAACGTCTACGGTTGGGTGCTGCCTCTGTCGACCGAGCTGCCCAACGGCATCCAGAACGACGTCATGTCGTGGGTGTGGGCATCGGGCGGCAGCATGATGAAAGATGGCCAGCCCGACCTGACCAACGACGCCGTGCGCAGCGTTGCCGAGTACATCAAGGGTCTCTACGATGCGGGCGTGATTACGCCGGGCGCCTTCACCATGCGCGAGCCCGACAAGGTCACCGAGTTCACCAATGGCCGCGTCGGCATGATGGTCGACTCGCTGGCCCACATCAACCTGATTCGCGAGCAGGCGCCGGAGCTGAACTTCTCCATCACCGCCCTGCCCGCCGAGGATGGTTACACCGGCAAGCGCGGCCTGCCCTATGCCTCGTGGGGCATCGGCGTTGCGGCCAACAGCCAGCATCCGGCCGAGGCATGGAAGCTGGTCGAGTTCCTGATGAGCCAGGATGTGAATTCGCGGCTCTCGTCGATTGCCCATGCCTTCCCGGGCAACGTCAACTCCACGCCGGATTATGTCGAAACCGACCCGCTCTTTGGTGCGGCGTTCGAGGTCTTCCAGCAGGGGTATCTGGCCAATGAGTTCACCGGCCTGCCGACGGCCGAGGGTCTCATGCGCTCCTTCGACGAGCAGTTCCAGCCCTATCTGGACGGCAGCCAGTCGCTCGACGACACGCTGAACAACGCCCAGGCAGCCTGGATGGAACAGTTCCAGTAAACGGACAGGTGATTCCGGCCGGGGATGCAGCAAGATGACCTGCTGCATCCCCGGCGACCTGCCCATGCACGAAGTCGCTTCGTTCGTCGCAAGCGTGGCCGGCCTCTTGCCGGCGTGAAGAATGCCGTCATGCACAAAGTAACGAAAAAACTTGCCCCCTTTGCCTATCTGTCGCCCACGCTGCTGTTGCTGGCAGTGTTGTCGCTGCTGCCCATCGCGATGGTCTTTTCCTATTCGTTTCTGAACAACGTCGTGATGGAAAAGAACCCCGTCTTTGTGGGGATAGCGAACTATATTGAGATTCTCACCGACGCCGTCTTTCTACAGGCGCTCTACAATACGCTCTATTTCACCATTCTGAGCGTCGTCTTTCATCTGATTCTCGGCCTGGCCTTTGCCACGTTGCTGAATACCAAGCTCATCAGCCCGCTGGCACGGGCGCTCTTCCGCGTCGTCTATATCCTGCCCTGGGTCTTTACGGCGACGATCATCGCCATCCTGTGGCGGCTGATGCTCAGCCCCAATGGCGTGGTGAACTACATGCTCAACGAGGTGGGTCTGGCCAGCGGCCCGGTCGAATTTCTGAGTTCGCGCCAACTGGCGCTGCCCACGGTCACCTTTATCAACATCTGGGCAGGCTACCCATTCTATATGGTGAGCCTGCTGGCCGGTTTGCAGGGCATTCCGAGCGAGTTGTACGAGGCGGGGAGAATCGACGGCGCCAACGGGCCGCAGCTCTTCCGCTTTGTGACGCTGCCGCAGTTGCGGCCGATCATCCTCAGCCTGGCCATGCTGGACTTTATCTGGACCGTGCAGCAGTTCACGCTGATCTGGATGACGACCGGCGGCGGCCCCATTCACGTCACGGAGATGTTGAGCACCTTTACCTACAAGCTCGCCTTCAGCTCCTACGAATTCGGCCTTGCTTCGACCAGCGCCTTTATCATCCTGGCGATCTGCATGTTCGTGGCGCTTTTCTACGTCCGCCAGCAGAGGGCAGCCGATGAATAGCATACAATCGCGCCAGACAAAGCGACGCATCCTGCAAGGGCTGGTGATCATCGCGCTGCTCATCGGCGCATTCTACGCGGCGTTCCCCGTGGTGTGGATGCTCTCGTCGTCGTTCAAGTCGAACCGCGATGTCTTCGCCTATCCGCCGAGCCTGATCACCGACTCCTTCTCCATGAGCGCCTATGCGGCCGTGCTCACCAACCCGGAGAAGGTGCGCTTCTTTACCAACAGCTACTTTGTGGCGCTGCTGGTGACGCTCTTCACGCTGGCGGTGGGATGCCTGGCCGGCTACAGCTTCAGCCGCTACAACTTCTTTTTCAAGAAGCCGCTGAACATGCTCATCATCAGCGTGCAGGCCGTGCCGCCGATCACGCTGCTGATCCCCTACTTCAGCCTGATCGTGACGTTGAAGCTCTTCAACACCTATGCGGCGCTCGTCCTGACCTACATGGTGCTGACCTTGCCCTACGCCATCATCATGATGACCGGCTACTTCAACACGCTGCCCAAGGAGTTGGACGAGGCCGTCATGATGGATGGCGGCAGCCGCTTCAACGCGCTCTGGCGCGTGCTGATTCCGATCTCCGTGCCGGGGCTGGTCTCCGTCGGCATCTACACTTTTATGCAGGCGTGGAACGAATTCCTTTTTGCCGTCACGCTGACCAAGACGATGGAGATGCGCACGGTTCCCGTCGGCATTGCGCTGCTCATGGGCCAGCACTCCTACGAGTGGAACGAAATGATGGCGATGAGCGTGCTCGGCTGTCTGCCCGTCCTGCTCTTGTTCCTGTTTTTCCAACGCTACTTTATCGCCGGCATGACCGCCGGTTCCGTCAAGGGATAAGCAGCGTTTATTCAATTTGATTCGGCTTGTTTTTTTGGAGGCAATCCTATGTTGATGAATATGAAAGACCTGCTGGCGGTGGCGCATGCCAATGACTTCGCCGTCCCCGCCTTCAACATCAGCAGCAATATGCTGCTCACGGGGGTCATGGAGGCATCGGAGGAGATGCAGTCGCCCGTGATCCTGGCCATTCACCCCGACGAGCTGCACTTCGTTCACACGTCGTTTGTGAAGATGGCGGTGGACGAGGCGATCAAGGCCTCGATCCCCGTGTGCATCCACCTGGATCACGGCGCATCGCTGGCGCATGTCATGGAGGCGATCCAGTGCGGCTTTACGTCGGTCATGATCGACGCCTCCAGCCGCCCGCTGGAGGAGAACATCGCCATCTGCAAGCAGGTGGTGGAGCTGGCGCACCCGGTCAACGTCTCGGTTGAGGGCGAGCTGGGCACCATCGGCACCACGGGGCCCGAGGCGGAGGCCGGCGCCGACGAGATCATCTATACCAACCCCGACGACGTGGTCATCTTTGTCGAGGCGACCGGCGTCGACACGCTGGCCGTGGCCATCGGCACGTCGCACGGCATCTACCCCAAGGATCGCAAGCCGGAACTGAAGCTGGAACTGCTCAAGGAGATCCGATCCCGGGTCGACATTCCGCTCGTCCTGCACGGCGGCTCGGCCAACCCCGACAGCGAGATCGCGGCGGCGGTGCGTCTGGGCGTCAACAAGATCAACATCTCCAGCGACATCAAGGATGCCTTCTATCAGAAGTGCCGCCAGGTGCTGGCGAACCCGGTCATCCGCGAGCCGAATTCCATCTACCCGCCCTGCATCGAGGCCATGAAGGAAGTCGCCCGCTTCAAGATCGAACTCTTCAACGCGGCGGGCAAGGCGGCGCTTTACTGAGCAAGCGACCCGTAGTGACGACTTTAGTCGTTTTCCGCCACTCGGCGTAGCGACTCCAGTTGGTATGCGCCGAGACGGAGCGACTGAAGTCGCCACTACTGTTCCTGTGCTCTCAGCGTCGATTTGAATCGAAGCCGACAGTTGTCGTGCACCGAGACAGAGCGACTGAAGTCGCCACTACGGTTTCTATGCCATTAACAGATGAACGCACCGATTGCCCTGGGGTTCGGGGACAACGTCGACTATGAGATTGCGTGGGATTCGGCCGTCTTCGAGGCGTTGATCGCGCGCTATGCGATCGGCGCCGGGGAGCTGGCCGCGGACCCGCCGATTGCCTCCGAGCGCGAGCTGGTGATTTCGATTCTGCGCTTTCTGGCCTCCGGCACGGGGGGCGAGCGCTTTGTCGCCTCGTCCGAGGTCATAGAGCCCTTTGCGCAGCGCTTTGCCAAGAAGATCACGCTGGGCGGCACCTCCGTGCGTGCGGCCATTGCCATGCGCACGCTGGGCTACACCTCGGCGCTGCACCTGGTCACCGTCAACGAGCACGTGCGGCGCCTGATCCCGCCCGACAGCCCGTACGTGTGCAGCAGCGCCGCCGACACGCTCTACCCGCACCTCATCGTGCAGTTCGACAAGGGGGCACACGTGCGGGCCGGCGACATCGACATCACCGCACGGCGGGCCAACCGCATCATCTATCATAACGACACCGACAACATCACCATGCGGCTGAACGAGGAATTCGCCCGCCTCATCACGCAGGCGCAGGCGCTGCTTATCTCCGGCTTCAACGCGATGCAGCGCGAGGATCTCCTGCTCGACCGGCTCGCCGCGGTGCGGCGCATGCTGGCGGCGCTGCCGGCCGGCGCGTGCGTCTTCTTCGAGGATGCCGCCTTCTACAACCCGCGCTTCAGCACGCTGATCCAGCAGGCGCTGGCGGACACGATCACCGTCTACAGCCTCAACGAGGACGAGTTACAGGCGCACGCCGGCCGGCCCGTGGACGTGCTCGACGCCGCGCAGGTCGAGGCGGCGCTGGCGTCATTGCACCGCCTGATCCCGGCGCCGATCCTGGTTGTGCACTCCATGCACTGGGCGCTGGCCTACGGTCCCACCGCGCCGCGCTACCGGCCGGCGCTGGCGGGTGGCGTCACCATGGCCACGACGCGCTTCTGCCACGGCGACGACTTCACCGCGCGCGAATACAGCGCCGTCGCCGCGCTCCCGCCCACCGCCGACGGCGCGCGCTTTGCCGCCGCCATCACCCAGCGGCTGGGCGACCGCGTCTGCTGCGTCCCCGTCGCGCACGTCGAGCAGTCGAAGGCGACGACGGTAGGGTTGGGCGATGCGTTTGTCGGTGGCTTTTTGGCGGCGCTGGTGGGGGCGTGAACGCGACGCAGATCCGGTAGCTGCGTGCGTCGCACTGGTCAGCAACAGGTTCCATGCCAAGGGTCGTTTGACCAGTGCGACGCACGCCGGGCCTGTCCTCGCCACTTCCTCAGGCGCACTCGTCATCTGCATTTTCATTGCGCGTGACGGCAAAGTGCGCTAGACTGCCAGACAGCCGAATCTGTTTGAGCGAAAACGCAAGATTCGCGTCATTGCTTCTTTGAGGAGCCACGGAGTATGAGCGCTGTCTATTCTGATGTGATCGGACGCGATCCTGCCATTTGTGGTGGCGAGCCCGTCGTGCGTGGCACCCGAGTCACGGTACGCACGATTCTGGCCAGCCTGGCCGAGGGCGCATGGATCGACGAGATTCTGGCCGACTTTCCGACCCTGACGGAGGCGCAATTGCGGGCAGTCATTGCCTTTGCCGCTGCGTCAGCGGAGGAAGATATGCCAGTGTTGGTACCCCCTGAGATCGCATGAAGATCAAGCTCGACGAAAACATGCCCGAGTCGCTCGCAGAACAACTAGGGCAACTCCAGACGTTCATGGTTCGCCAAGAAGCAACGCCACGTCGGCCGCCACATCGTCGGCACCGGCTGAATAGATGCGGCGCTCGATGCCCCGTGCGTTCAGCAAATCCTTAAATTCCTCGCGCGACAACCCTGCCAACTCCGCAGCGCGCCCCAACGAGACCTCTTCCTGGGAGTAGAGCAAGATGGCCAATTCGGCCTTCAGTTCTGGGCGCATCGCCAGCAGACTGCGATACGCGGCCATACGCAGACTATTCTGGCTGTCGAACAAATGGTGTTCGACCAACAGATCGACTTTGTCAAGCAGTGTCATCGATTGACCCCTATGCCCAAACCATCTTCATCCACATTGCCTGCGCAGTATAGCGGCGATTGCAGGGTGGCGCAAGCAGCGCAGGCATGCCTTGCTCAGCCCAGAACCACGAGTGCGTAGCGTCTATTGCGCGGGGATAACACCAGGAACAGACCCCACCGGCAGTCGAGTACCGAGGGACATACTCGACCGCCGGCAGAGCCTGGACGAGGGCTGCAACGATCCGGGGCGAGGGCATCCATCCTCGCTTATGGCCGGGTCAGGATGTCCAGCACGCCGGCCCAGTCGTCCGCCTGGCCGAAGGTGGCAAGGAGGGTGGGAAGTGCGCCTCCGCCCCGTTCCGCAACCAGCCGGTCAAAGAAGGCAGCGGCGGCCTGGGCGGTCGACTGGTTGCGATAGCCCGCGTTGCCAGGCGACGCGTAGTCGGCCCGGTTGTCGGCCAACAGCATCCCCAACGCAGCGAGCGACAGTGCAGACGGCACGTCCTGCCCGTCATGCTGCGGCGGCGCGCTGGCTGCGCGTGACGGCAGGTCAGCGGCATGATGGCCCAGCCAGCCGGCGAGATGGTCGAGCATAGGGTGCCACGCGGGCCGCACGCCATAGTGAGCCCGGCACTCGACGATGGCGCGGGCGATCAACTGCCGGCGCACCTCGGCCGCAAGCATCGCCGCCCCATCGCTCCCCACGGCGCGGCGCAGCAGCAACGGCGACAGGACGACGATCGCGCCGCCCGGCAGGTCCGCCGCGGATGCCACGTACTGCGGTGCAACCGTGACGGTGATGGGCAGCCCTGCAACCGGCGCCGGCAGCCCCAGGACAGCGCGCAGCGCGTGGTGGAAATCGTCCAGCGGCGCGGCGATGGTCTCCACGTCGGCGCGGTCGAGTTCGTGGAAGTCGAAGCGCAGGCTGGCCGTCTCCACCATCGACCGGCTGCCCCAGTAGGCAGGGATCGGCGCGGTGCGCTGCCAGCCCGCTGTGCCGTGGCGGTAGAAGCGCGTCTCGACAAAGGGCAGCGGCTCGCCCAGCGGCGACGTCTCCGTCACCACCACCTGCACCATCACGGCGCTGCTCCGGAGCGCGATCGACGCGACATCCACCGCCGTCGCACCGCCCTGGCCGCGCACCTGCTGGCGCAGGGCCTCGATCTCGACCAGCTTGCCGATGTGTTGCTCGGTGGCGGCGATGCCGGCTTCGGCCGTCCGCCATAACTGGTAACCGATGACGCCGGCGGCGAGGATGAGCACCAGCACGGTTGCGGCTAGGATCCTCGCCGGCGGCCGGCGCTGCGGCGCCGCCTCGATAGGTGTTGCCGGCGTGACCGCTTCGTCCCATGCTCCCGTCTCCACATCGAGAATCTCCCATTCGAGCCGTGAATCCTGTCGCATTGCGCCTCCAGCCGTAGACAAGGGGGTGGTGCCCATCGATCGGGCGCCCGGTACGCACGCTATTGCGCCACAATACTGGCCGGGCGCAACGGGAGCGCAATGAAAACGCAATGACCGGGGTGCAAACCATTCGATTGGTTGGGAATTCCCGAGGTGCTACAATAGGCGCCGCACAAGAGGACGCTGGCAAGGACTGGACAGACCCAATGACCCGAGAGTTGGTAATCTCTGTGCTTGGCCCGCTGACGGTAACCATGGCAAATTCCGCCGTCAACGGCTTCGTCTCGCGCAAGGCACAGGCGCTGCTTGCCTATCTGGCGGTCGAATCCGCCCGGTCGCACACGCGCGACGAGCTGGCCGGGCTGCTCTGGCCCGAATACCCGTCCGCCTCGGCGCGCGCCTCGCTGCGCAGCGTCCTGGCCAATGTGCGCGCGGTTGTCGGCGACCGTGATTCTACGCCGCCGGTCTTCCTTGTCGACCCAGATACGATTCAGCTCAATGCCGCCCACCCCATCACCGTGGATACGGGCTTCTTCGATACGCTGCCGGCGCCTGGACAGCCAATTGCGGAGATCAGCCGCATGGAAGCCGCGGTTGCACGCGTGCGCGGCCCGTTTCTGGCAGGACTCTTGCTGCCCGACAGCCCGCCCTTTGAAGAATGGGTGCTGGTGCGCCGCGAGTTCTATGCGCGGCGCGTTGCGGAATCGCTCCATTTTCTGGCCGGTCACTACGAGGCACGGCAGGAGCAGGCCAAAGCCCTGACCTACGCCCGGCAGTGGTGCGATGCCGATCCGTGGAACGAGGAAGCGCACCAACTGGTCATGCGCCTGCTGGCCGCGCAGGGCCAGCGCAGCCTGGCGATCGCCCATTTCGAACGCTGCCGGCAGATCCTGGCCGGCGAATTGGGGATCGAGCCCAGCCCCGAGACGCTTGACCTGGCCGATCGAATCCGGCGCGGC
This sequence comes from Caldilineaceae bacterium, assembly GCA_020634815.1. GTDB lineage: Bacteria > Chloroflexota > Anaerolineae > Caldilineales > Caldilineaceae > Caldilinea. The sequence continues at coordinate 21,864 of JACKBA010000052.1, forward strand.
GAGGTGGCGGGCGCCGCGCGTGCCAGCCACTACCGGCCCATGCCGCACACGACGCCGCGCCTGCTGATGCCCACCGTGGGCCGCGCCCGCGAGATCGAGCAACTGTCCGCCATGCTCGCCGACCCGCGGCAGCGGCTGATCACCATCGTCGGTCCGGGCGGCGCGGGCAAGTCGCATCTGGCCACGGCCATCGCCAATCGCCAGGAGGAGCACTTTCGCGACGGCGCCGCCATTGTTGCGCTGGCGGGGTTGCAGGCGGCAGATGGCATTGCCGCGGCCGTGGCCCACGCTCTGCATCTTCCGCTCGACGCCAACATCCCCGTCGACACACAGGTGCGCGACTATTTGACCGCGCGGCAGATGCTGCTCGTCCTGGACAACTTCGAGCACCTGCTCGACGGCACGCCGCTTGTACAGGAATGGCTGCACGCGGCCGGCGCGCTGAAAGTCCTGGCGACCTCGCGCGTGCGCCTGAACATCGCCGGCGAGCAACTCTTGCCGCTGGGCGGCCTCCCCTGTGCCGACGATAGCCGGCAGGCTGGCCGCGCGCCGGCGGGCGACGCCCAGCTTTCCGACGCCATGTTGCTCTTCATCGAAACGGCGCAGCGGCTGCGGCCAGATTGGCCGGCCGACGCCGTCGACCTGGCCCACGTGCAGCGCATCTGTCGTCTGCTCGACGGGATGCCGCTGGCGATTCTGCTGGCCGCATCCTGGATCCAGAGTCTGCGGCCGGCGGAGATCGCCGCCGAGCTGGAAGCGGGCATGGAGATTCTGCGCAGCGCGGACCCAGCGTTGCCGGAACGCCATCGCAGCATCGAGACCGTCTTCGAGCACTCCTGGCGCCTGCTCTCCGCCGGAGAGCAGCAGGTTTTTGCGCAACTTGCCGTCTTTCACGGCGGCTTCACACGCGAGGCGGCCGCGGCCGTGACCGGGGCGACACTGGCGCAGTTGCACGCGCTCACCGGGAAATTCTTCATCAACCGCAACGCTGCCGGGCGCTTCACCCTGCACGTACTCCTGCGCCAGTTCGCGGCGCACAAGCGTTCCGAGCACACGTCAGAGCCGCGTGCTGTACAGACGGCGCACGCGACCTATTACCTGGATTACGCGGCCGCACGCACGCACGATCTCGTGGGCGTGCGCCAGGCGGAGGTCCTGCGCGAGCTGGAGGCGGACGCGGAGAATCTGCGCAGCGCGTGGCAGTGGGCGGCCGCGCATGGCCGGCGCGACCTGCTGCTCCGTTCGGCCGATGCGGCGGGACGCTTCTACACGCTGAGCGGCCGCTATCACGAAGGCGAGCGCATCTTTCGTTTCACGGCGGACCGCATGGCGCCGGCGCCGGGCGAAGTCGAGGATACGCTTCTCCTGGCGCGGCTGCTGCGCTGGCACGGGCACTTCTGCCGCCACCTGGGCCTCATCGACGCCGCCGGCCAATCGCTCCAGCGCGGGCTGGCCATCAGCGGCGCGCCAGAACACGCCGGCGCCCTCCAGCGTGAGTATGCGGTCCTACGCGCCGAGCAGGGCATGCTGGAGGGCAATCATGGCGATGCGCAGACCTATCTGGCGGAAGCGGCGGAGTTATTGCGCGCATCAGGCGACGACTGGGATCTGGCACATACCCTCTGGCAGTGGGGCAGCTTCGCGGTCAACGAACGGCTCGGCAACGCTGCCGGACATGCGCTGCTACAAGAGAGTCTCCAGATCTTTCAGCGTCTGGGCGACCGTTTGTCGGCCTGCACGTTGATGGCCGAAATCGGATTCCTGGCGGCGCTGCGCGGCGATCACGCAAGGGGTGGCGCGCTCGCGCAACAGGCATTGCACAGCGCGGATGAACTGGACAACCCCATCCTGATCGCCCGCTGTGCGATCTCACTTGCCTATGGCCATCTCTTTGCGGGCAGATTCAGCGACGCGTATGAGGTGCTGGAAAGCAACGCCTCGCTCTTTACCGCGCTTGGCAAACAGGTCATGACGGCCAGGTTGCAGATCTTCCGGGCGAACATCTTGCTCCATCTGGGCGCGTACAATGAAGTGCTTGCGCTCACGAGCGCTCCCGCCGGCGAGGTCGAGGAGTCGGGCAACACCCGGAGCTTCCGGCTCTGGCAGGTGGGCGATGCGCTGCTTGCGCTGGGGACGGCGGCGGACGCTCGGGCCGCGCTCGCAGAGAGCGTGGTGATTCACCGCCAGACGCAGTATGATGAACGCCTCTACGGTGTACTGACCAGCCTGGGCTTGGCGGCCTTTGCGCTTGGCGATACGCGCGCAGGGCAGGCATGTCTCGCCGAAACCGTGGCGGCGGTGGCCGACGAGCACCTGTCGTTCACGGTCGCACGCGTGCTCCTGCTCGCCGTGCTGGCCGCGCTGGCCCGCGACGAAGTCGAGACGGCTGTCGAGCTGTATGCGCTGGCCGCATCGACGCCGCACGTGGCAAACTCGCGCTGGTACGACGCGGTAATCGGCGAGCCGGTCCGCGCGGCGAGCGCCCGGCTGCCGGCTGACACGGTTCGCGCTGCCCAGGCGCGCGGTGCGTCGCTATCATTGCCGGAGGGGCTGGCATTCGTGAAGCGGTTGGTGGTAGCCGTACAGTAGATTTCACTCGTCGGTCGCGCGCTGCGCGGCCGGACGCTCAACAAATGGATGTCAGGTGTCATGGACAGAGACGTAGAAGCTGGTGCCCACGCAGAACAAATCAACCGCGGCGATCTCTTTTGGATCACCGCCGACGAAACACGCGGCTCCGTTCCGGGGCGCCCGCACCCTTACGTCGTCGTGCAGGACGATCTCTTCAACCATTCGCGCATCAGCACGGTCGTGGTGTGCGCGCTGACGTCAAACCTGGCGCGTGCCTCCGAGCCGGGGAATGTGCTGCTGGAGCCGGGCGAAGGCGGGCTGAGCCGGCAGAGCGTCGTCGTCGTCTCGCAGGTGGAGAGCGTGGACAAGAGCCGGCTGGGCGAGTTCATCGGCACGCTTTCGGCCGACCGTGTCGACCAGATTTTGGCGGGGATGCGCTTTCAGCAGGCATCGTTCTTTGCGCGGCGCTGAGGCGCTCTTGCCCATGGATCGCTTCATGCGAGTTTTGGGGTAATCTACTCATTCTGACGAAGTGCACAATGCCGTATACGGTAGTTGATCTTGACGGCGGCATCCGGGTGGCGGCCAACGACGTTGGGCCGCCCACCGGATTCCCGATCGTCGTCCATCACGGGCTGATCGCCAGCATCCGTGACGCGGCGCTCTTCGCCGGCCTGGTGGATGCCGGACGTCGCGTGCTCCTGCTGGCCAGGCCCGGCTATGGCGACTCCGCGCCGGTCGTGCTGCCCGACGTGGCCGGCTGGGGCGCGCTGGCCGAAGCCGCGCTCGATGCCCTACACGTGGGCGCGTTCGACCTCCTCGGCATCTCATCCGGCGCACCCTATGCCTATGCGCTGGCGGCGCGCTGCCCAGCGCGCACGCGCAGCGTCTTCATCTTCAGCGGAACGCCGGCGCTGTACGACGCCAGGGTCGCCGCCCTGTGGCCCTATCCGCTAGACACGGAGGCCGGCCTGGCCGAGTTACAGGTGCTCGCCCGCTCGCTCTTCTTTGCCGGGCTTTCGCCGGCGCAGGCGCAGGAGCCGGCCATCGTCGACGCCTCCGCCCACGACTGCTTCGGGATTGCTCTCGACCTCCGGATCCGCCTCCGCGCCTGGGGCTTCGACCTGCGCGACATCGGCGCGCGCGTCTTCATGCAGCACGCCCTCGATGACTCGTCGGTGCCCTTTGCCACGGCCCAGATCACGGCGTCGATGCTCAGGCATTGCCGCTTTGACGCGCGGGAAACCGGGGATCACTTCTCAGGCGAGCTGCTGGATGCGTTCCTGCGCCGGACAGTGTTGGGCGCGGGTGATCGATCGGTTGACGCGCAACACGCGCCACCACTGAACCAAAAATCGATCCCCGGTGGGTAAGTCAGAACGCAGGATCTGGCAGCGCCTACTTTGACCGGATGTTGTAACGAAGGGACGCAATGCGAATCAGAAAGGTCAGTCCAAAACAGACGAGGAAGCTTGTGGTTTCGCCGGCGCCGAGCCACCACAATATGACATAGGCCACCGCCCCCACGGCAGCCGCAGAGGCATACAGTTGGCTCGGCAAGAACGTTTGGGGAATTCGCGTGAACAATACATCGCGCAGCACACCACCAAACGATGCGGTCACGATCCCCATGATGGGGGCAACAATCGGCGCAGTGCCCATCTGTAGGGCGAAGACCGTACCCAAATAGGCCCACAGGCCGAGCGCCAGCGCATCGACAATGATAAAGAACTTCGACTGCTCCTGCGCTAACCGGCTCACAGGCTCGACAACTTTGTCGACGTAGGACTTGGCCCGCTTTGGTGCATCCACGGAGAGAAAGATCACGACGGCCGTGACCAGAAAGGTGCCAACATAGACCGGCTCTGCAATCCAGAAGATGGGGTAGCGCCCCAGCAGAACGTCGCGTACTGTTCCACCACCAAGCGACACAATAAAGCCGATAACCAGCGAGCCATAGATGTCCATGCCGCGCGCACGTGCGTCATACGAGCCGGCCACCGTGGATAGGATAATGGCTGTCCATTGCACGAAAAACACAAAAAGACTGAGGGCCGAAGATGTGTCGTCGGTGATGAGCGTGGTGTTATTGATGTAGTTTTGAAGGTCCCGCAAAGCGGAGGCTATCTGATCGTTCACTTCCGGACATTCCTGAAACATGGCATGTTCAAGAGGTCAGCGCCAGGCACGATCGCGGGAAGGGCTGACTTTGACGGAGAAACTCGATGGGGCGAAGCAACGTGCGCTTCGCCCCATCGAGCCTGTTGCGCGGTATGCGGCCGCAGACCGGCACAACGTACACTTGCCGGCATCAGGGCCACAGCCACGTAAACGGCTCAGCCGGTTCGAACGCACCGGAGATCTCACCTGCCAGGTTGTTCGGCCCGTCAACGATTACCGACATCGAGCCGGCTCCTTCCGCAAGGTCGAGGTTGGCTAGATCCACCCAATAGACAGTGGGCTGGAACGCCGATTCGAAGTAGTAGCGCCGGGCCTGGTGGTCGATCACGGAACGCCAGAGCGTTGCCGAGATGTTGGGATGATCCGGATCCTCCATCCCAATAGGTACGCCGATCGCGCGCATGATCGAGAAGACTGAGGCGATTGCCATCCGCCCATCGTACTTGGGGCTGCTCTTGAGCAGGTAGCTCACCCGCACGTAGCGGTCGGCGGCGTTGATCGTGCCGGGCAGCATGCGGTCGCCGCCGATGAGTTCCCAGTAGGCGTTAATGGCGAGCTGCTGGTCATAGATTGGGGAGTTGGTCATGACGGTGTACTGAGCGCCGTGGTGGATGACTAGTTCCCCGTCGACGTATTCGAGGATGGCCGAGTCGCCTGTGGTATCGGAGAGCGACAGATGAACGGCGGCGGCTCTGCCGTTGGGCAAAAGCGGCGCCACGACGGCGAACGGTGGATCCTGCATCCCCTCCACCGCCTCGGCAACCGTTGCGAAGTTGTCGAGAAAGTACTGCCCCCAGGCGCCGATCGAGATCAGCGGCTTGTCCGACTTCGCCGGGTCGCCAAAATCTGCCTCTGCCAGGTATAAAACATTGGCGACGAGACCCTGTTCGTTCAACCCATCGGTCGTGCCCCCATCATAGATCGAGCAGATGACGGAACCGTACTTCGACCGCCAGACAATGGCATTGTCCACCGGGCCGCCTCTTCGCTCTAGTCCGCGCGGAAAGCTGTAGAGTTTGAATGGTGCCTTTGGATCACTCCAGTCCATGCCGCGCCCGGTGATGAAGGCGCCGGATGCTGTATTGTAGAGAATTCGTGTGCACATTGGATATTCCCTTTCTGTGAGCTTGTTGGATGTTGGTGTCCAGTCCACGTTGCGCCCGATGTAGATCCCGCCGTCAGTCGAGCGATCAGCCCAGGGCATGTTCGGCGTACAGCCTGCGCACGCATGGATCTTTGGTATATCCTGGACTCCATGACCTGGTCAAGCATCCCGATCGTGTCGTTCGACCAAACTGACCCGTCAGCGACGCCCATGCATGATTCGCAGTTACGCATGGAGAACGCCGAAAGCGCGCGCTCAGTCCATAACCACTCATCTTCGTCGGACACTTCGCCGGCGCTGTGGCCTCGCTCGACAATGGCATTCCAGGTCTGCTGCATGGGGTCGACCGTAAGCCTTTGTCACGAATCATACTGCGCGCCGACCCGTATCATTGGTCCTGCTGATCGATGGCAGGCAAGTCGACTTGGCGACGTTGCACCGGCAAGATTTCTAGTGAGACGCTCAACTCTTCCTGCGTTTGCGCCCGGATAATGTCTATCAGTTGCGCAACAGGAGGTGGAACGCCCTCCCCTTTGATGGCGACTGAAATGTCGTCAGCCCCAACACTCACCGAAACCAACTCGAAGTTGGAAGATTCGAGCCACTCGTTCACGACAGTGGTGGCGCGATCGCGGTTCCGTGCTCCCGTGACAGCGTGAAAGCTTGTCGCCGCCAACGGCAGGGCAACGAGTAACGTTCCCAATGCGATCCATTCAAATGCTCGCCGCCGGGCATGGCCGGAAAGATTGCCGACGGACGCTGCACTCAGGCCAAGCAGCACAAATACCAGACTGCCGGCAAGCAGAATCGCGAAGAAGTTTGTGAGAAAAAGCATCATGGCTCCCCAGGCTTCAGCCCATGCACCCTGCGACAGCAAGAGGCCGACAACCGAGAGGGGAGGCACCAGGGCAATGGCAATCGCCGCACCGGGTAAGGTATCAGCAATGTCCTCGCGTGAACTTGCGAACGCGCCGATCGCCCCTGCGCCCAGTGCAGCGCCAAGATCGACCAGGCGCGGGGAAACGCGCGATAAGATCTGGGAATTCGTATCTATCCCGATGATGCCGGATCGAAACGATATGCCGATACAAAACGCCAGAAGAATCGCGCCGAGAACGCCGCCGACGACGACCAGTAGCGAAAAAGTAGCACGGTGCATATCGCCAGTTACGACGGCGACAGCGATGGCAAGCACCGGCGTCATCAAGGGCGCGATCAACATCGCGCCGATCACAGTCGCAGTAGAGTCACCGATCACACCATACGCTGCGATCAGCGTCGCAAAAAACATCAAGATACCAAAACGCTCAAGATTCCTCCGTCGATCCTCGCCATCATAGAATAACTGGCGATGGATACGCGGTAGATCACTCTGCGTGAGTCTAAAATCAGCAACGATATTGGAAAGAAGCCCCATGACCGATTTCTCCTCGGGCAACACCAGTACTGTTGTCGATCCCATAGCACCTCATTGGGATGTACAGGATCGACATCTGTGCTTCCCCATCTCCGGGAGCGACTATGCCAGTTGCGTTGACTTGGGCAATTTCGCGGGCTCGCTGCCATACACCGCCGCTGCATCCTGGCCACTGGGCAGACGATCCTTGCGGAAATACAAGAAGCCGATCACGACTGTTATCAGCGGTGAAAGATAGACGACGAACGCGTAGGGAGCATAGGCCAGCGTGCTAAGCCCGAGTGCGCCGGCAAAAAAGGCCCCGTTGACATTCCAGGGAACGTTGGCCGAAAAGATCGTGCCGGAGTCGGCAATCGACGTAGATAATGTCACCGGTTTGAGGTGTTCCTTCATGTATTCATCGCGGAACATGCGCGCCGTCAGCACGATGCTCACATACGGATCCGCGGCCACCGAGTTCAGGCCGATGGAGGTCAGCACGGTTGTCAGGATGAGGGTCGCCGGACCCCTTGTCCAGTTGATCACCGGCGTGATGACACGCCGGAGCATACCCGTGTAGTCGGCAACGGCGCCAAAGCTGGCCGCCACCAGGATCAGCCAGACTGTATTGAGCATGCTCACCGTACCACCCCCGGCAAAGAGCGCATCCAACTGCGCATTGCCGCTATTGAGACGAAAGCCATTGGCCAGGGTCTCAATGCCAACCTTCATGGCCGCCTCAAAGTAATTGAGGCTGGGATCGCCGGCCAATGAAACGATCAAATCGTGTTGGGTGAATGCGGCCAATATCACGGCGGCGATGGCTGAGAGCATCAGACACAGGAACGAAGAGAAGCCAAACGCAGACAGTACAAAGACCAGAATCAGGGGCAAAAAGGCAAGCAGCGAGACATTGAAGTACTGCGAGATCGTGCTCTGGATCTGGGCATGGTCAACCGAGGCGGCGCCGCCCGCGTCGCCGGTCAATCCAAGCGCAAGGTACAAGAGCGCGCTGAGGATCACTGTCGGAGCGGCAGTGCGCGCGACCATACGCGCATGGTCATTGATGGTGACGCCCCCAACAGTGGCGACCGTGAGAAGCGCCGTGTCGGAGATCTTTGCCGTTTTGTCGCCCAGCATCGCGCCCGAGATGGCCGCTCCGGCCGTTATCGCCGGCGAAACCCCCATGATTGCAGCCAATCCCACAAAGGGCACGCCCACCGCGCCCACAGTCGTGAAGCAACTGCCCAGCAAGATGCTCAATGTCGACGCAATGATGAAGACCATTACGTAGTAAAAGCGCGGGCTGAGGATCTCCACTCCATAGTAGATAAAGGCGGCCACGGTACCGGAGAAGTAGAGCGTGCCAATGATGGCCCCGATGGCCAATAAGACAAGAATCGTTCCCAAGGTGCCGTTCACGCTGCTGCGAATCGCCTCAGAGATTACCGAGCCGCGGAATCCGTAGTAGTACGCCACCACCAGTGCAAAGATCGTGGACAACGTCATGCTCACCTGTAAAGGGCCTTCGGCAACCTCATTGCCGAACAGGAAGACGGATAACATGATCAGACCGACCATGAACGCCACCACCAGTAAAGAGGCGAGCATGGAAGGTGTACGTCCTGTCTCGCTGTGGTCGGTTTCATTGTCAACAGGCGTTGCCATAGAGATTTCCTTTCCAGGCTGTCCAATAGGCAAATGCGGTCACAGCATTACGCTCCTCTGGCGAATGCTGCCTGCGCCCCGGCAAGGGTTCTTGGGGGAGGCCAGGTCAGAAAAGCCGTCCCCCTTGCGATGGCGGTGCGAATGGTCTCTGACCTTTCGCACCGGGCCTGAAACAGTTGCCGAGTGTGCTATTCGTCGCTATCGTCGAGCCAAAGTGCCGCAAGCAAGGCCGCTACGGCTGGGGCATCGGCCTCATCGATCAACTCGGCAGTGACCAGAGCTGCCGCAGCGTCCACATAGGCCGCATCGATCGCCGCCTCGGCGGCGTCGATAATCATCTTGTCTTCGACCACCGCCGCAAAGGCCTCATCGATCACGGCCTGCGCTGCAGCCTCAACATCCGTATCATCAACCGCTACCGCCGCATCGGCCACCAATTCTGCATCCAGAATGGTTTGCTTCTGGATGGCCTTATCGACGATAGCAGCAGCCTCGATATCTTCTGCCTCATCAACGATCAAGGCGTCCTCCAGAACGGCAATTGCCGCGTCCATGTCTGCGTCACTTACATAACCGGCGTCTCTCAGTGCTTGCGCAATTTCAGCATTTGTTGGCATCAGGTTTCTCCGTGTAGCAAAGGATAATCGATAGATAGGCAACAGTCGTTGGGGCAAATGGGGGTATGGAACTTGGCGTTCCATGAAGGACCTGGCATCCCATTCTTGCGACTCGTTGGTCTGAAGATGCAAGAACGGCGGAAGTGGCATTGCATGATGTGTGCAATGCCCTCCCGCCGCGTATTCGGCAGCATCCGCTGCTGAACCTGGATCAGCCAGTGCAGCCAATCCGTACGCCATCTGTTTGCTAGCTGGCGGAAGCAGACGCACCGGCCGCACCGGCGACCACGTTGCCGGACGGATCGCTGGCCTCGCCGGCCACATAGGAGGCAATCTGGCCGGACAACTCGTCGCCAACGGTCAAGGTGACCACATTGGCGCTGTAGCCCGCCATGCTCTTGATCACGGCTTCGCTCTCTTTGTCTTCGAGCAGCACCAGCAGCGCCGACGAATCAGGGGTCAGTGCTGTACCGATGTCTTGCATATCACCCTTGGAGAGGGCACGACCCAGGTACTTGCCGGCAACGCCGCCGACGACACCACCGGCCAGCGTCCACGCCAGCAACCCGGCCGGACCGCCAATCAGGCCGAGCAGGGCGCCCGTGCCGGCGCCGATGGCCGTGCCGACGCCACCGCGCCCGGTCTCATGCATGTGCACCTTGCCCTTGGCATCCTGCTCCACGATGCATTCGGCCTCGATCTTGTAGCCATCCAGCGCACCGGATGACTTGAGTTGCTTCATCGCATCACTGGCGCCTTTCTGCCCTTTGAAAACGAAGGCGAGAATGTTGTAGGCTGCTGAACTGTCTTGTGTCTTGCTCATGTCTCTGCTCCTTGGAAATGAAACGTACACTTCAGATCAATCGACTATCTGAAACGCTGTGGCACAGCACGTTCAAGCGATGAACTGTGCCAGCAACGCATAGCCCGTACCCCGATTTCTCGTGCGCAGCTAACCCGCCGCGTGAGGCAAACCGTATTCAACCTGCCGCACCAAGGTCAATGTATAGCCAAGATCGTAGAGGGTATTCAGAATACCGATGAGAGCTGCTTGATCCGGCAGCCAACTGGTCAATACCGTCACATCTACACCGCCTTCGCCTATCCGGAAGAGACGAGCCGTGTCCGTTCCATCCAGATACTCGACCGTGTCCGGCCTGAGCCGGCCCAATACATGGATTTCGTAGACGCCGGGGCGGTCGAAGGAATAGACTGCCTCTTCAGATTGACTCATTATTGGCCTCGTATCCAGGCAAGTTCTCACTGGACGTGGGAAAGACTATCCGCGAGACGTACGCCTTCAGTGGGTATGAGGATAAGCCATTTGCAGACGGGTATCATCCCCTAGATTGGGGAACTATTGGGTATATGGCTTGAGGAGGTTGAATAAACGCGGCGATGGTCTGGCTGGCCAAAGGCGGCAGCGTCAGAATCAGAATAGCTGTAATTCGCGGCCGCGGTTGATGGCCTCAATACGGGTGTGTACGTCGAGCTTGCGATAAATACTCTTGATCTGAGCGCGGACGGTGGCGATCGACACAACATTTCGTGCAGCAATTTCTGCCGGCGTACAATCGGTCGCCAACAGTTGCAGGACTTGCAGTTCGCGATCGGTCAGGGAGTCGATCTGGGCGATTGCTGCGGGCGCCGTCGAGGGCTTACCTTTGTGCGGCGACACCGTCTCTTCATCCGGCACAGACAAAGGCGTGAGCGCAGCCAGGAGGTCCGTGACGTAATTTTGGTGCGCCATAAACTGTTCACCGCCGTTGTCGCGCAGTCGATTCAGCAGGTCGACCATGGGCCGCCCTGCATCGACAAACGGACGGATGAGATGGCCATCCCGGGCAAGGGTCAATGCCGTGACCAGATATGCGTCGGCGCTGCCGGTGTCACCTTGTGCATCACAGACCACGGCAAGCAACACAAGCGCCTCAAGACGTGCCAGATTGCGGTGCACCGAGGACATCTGCTCTTCAAACTCGGAGAGGTCAGCGCGTGCGGCGGCAAGTGCCTGCGGCGTGCCTTCCGCGATGAGAAGCTTGATTGGCGTCAACTGAGGGATGTAGATGAACCATAGCGGCGGGCGACTGTCGAAGTTGACGCCAATTTGCTTGAGTTGCGCGGCAGCAAAATCACCTCGCCTCAATGCCAACTCGACACTGAAAGCTTCGACAAGCGTCAGCGTGGAGGACGCGCCGGCTTGTATGAAGTGAGTGCTAATCGTGTCGAGAATCGCATCCGTAGCATCAAAATCCCCCTGCTCGTCTCGGATCAAACTCAAGGTAATGGCGCCCATGGCCATATACGTAAGCGTCGACATCGCTTGGTCGTCGATCAACGCAGACAAGTAGGGTTCTGCTGCCTCAGACTCACCACGCAGAAAGTGAGTCACACCCAGGAAATAGCGAGCATAGTTCAATGAAAACGGCAATTGAAGCTCTTTGCTGATGGTATGGACTCGCCTAGCCCATTTCTGGGTAGCCAGTACATCTCCCTCGAGAATAGTGATCATGCAGAGATAGGCCATCAACCTGACTTGAATGGCTCGCGTCCATTGCTCCCCATAAATGG
>JACKBA010000053.1 GCA_020634815.1 Caldilineaceae bacterium
TGCCGGGGCCGTTGTGCGCGTCGACCAGTGCCAGCGCCGGCGACTCCTTGACGACGTCGAAGGGCGCATGGGGGGCGACGTGGCGCTGGCGCACGCGGTCGACATAGGCGCGCACGCGGCGCACGCCCTGTCCCTGCCCCTGGAGGTTGCGCAGCTCGCTCGTCACCAGCGCGTCGGCGATGATGACGGCATCATCGGGCGCCAGGTCGGTCGTGCGCAGGATCGCTTCGGTCACCGCTCGCAGCCCATCGACCGGCACATAGTGCAGCGGAATCTGTTCCGTCTTGTAGTCAGCGCTATAGTCACTCATCACGAACATTCCATTTCAGCCAGCATTATCCGCGTGAATCCGCCAAATCCGCCGAATCCGCGGTCTATTCTTCTTTCTCCGCGGTCTATTCTTCCTTCCCCGCCATCTATCTCCCGCGCAGCCGCGGGTCGAGGAAGTCACGCATCCAGTCGCCCAGGATGTTGAGCGAGAGCACGGTGATCATGATCGCCACGCCGGGGAAGACGGCCAGCCACCAGTAGCCGCCGAGCAACTGGTCGCGACTTTCGGCCAGCATACCGCCCCACGTCGGCACCTCCGGCGGCACGCCCAGCCCCAGGAAGGAGAGCGCCGCTTCGGAGAGAATCACGCCGGCTACATTGAAGGATGCGATGACGATGAGCGGCGCCAGGATGTTGGGCAGGATGCCGCGGCGCACGATGCGGCTGCCATGCACGCCGATGGCGCGCGCCGATTCGATGTAGTCCTTGCGTTTCTGGGCAATGGTCTCGCCGCGCGCGATGCGTGCATAGGTCACCCACTGGCCGATGGCGAGCACGATGACCAGGTTCAGGAAGCCCGCGCCGAGGACGACCAGCACCATGATTGCCAGCAAAATAAAGGGGAAGGCGAGTTGGATGTCGGCCAGGCGCATGATGACGTCGTCGGTGCGGCCGCCGGCATAGCCCGCCACCACGCCGAGGAAGACGCCGATCAGCCCGCCGATAGCTACGGCGGCGACGCCCACGGCAAGCGAGACGCGCGCGCCGTAGATCAGGCGCGAGAGCACATCGCGCCCCAGCCCGTCGGAGCCGAGCCAGTACATGCTTTCGCCCTGTTCATTGGGGCTGAGCGGCGGTTGCAGGCGCTGGATCAGGTGCTGGCGGTTGGGGTCGGCCGGCGCGATCTGCGGGGCAAAGAGGGCGACGATGACCAGCGTCACCAGGCAGATGACGGCAAGCAGCGGCCAGCGCGCCCGCACCAGGCTGGCCGACGCGCTCCGCCACATAGAGGGCTGCTTGCGCGTGATGCCTTGATCGGCCGGCGTGGCTGTCAGCGCACCGCTTTGCGTGGTCTTGGCCTGTTCGATCATGGCTAGCTCAGACGGATGCGCGGGTCGAGCCGCGTGTAGACGACGTCGACGATGAGATTGAGCAGGACAAAGAGCAGCGAGAACATGACGACCGCCGCCTGCACCACCGGTATGTCGCGCTGGTTGATGGCGTTGAAGACGAGCCGCCCCACGCCCGGCCAGGAAAAGACCGTCTCGGTGACGACGACGCCGCTGAGCAGAAAGCCGAACTCGAGGCCGATGATGGTCACGAAGGGAATCAGCGAGTTGCGAAAGGCGTGGCGCATGATGACCGTGTGCCGCGCCAGCCCCTTGGCTTTGGCCGTGGTGACATAATCCTGGTTCAGTACTTCGAGCATGGAGGAGCGCACGAGGCGCGCGTTGCGCGCCAGCGAAAAGACGCCCAGGGTGATACCCGGCAGGATCAGGTGGCGAATCGCGTCCGGGAAGTTGGTGATTGCCGTCTGAAAGTCCCCATCCAGCAGCGGTTGGATGATGGGCACTTGGCCGGAGATGGGCAGCCAGCGCAGCCACAGCCCGACAACGAGGATCAGCATGATGCCAAGCCAGAAGCTGGGCATCGACTGGCCAAACATGGCAAAGAGCATGATGCCGCCGTCCAGCGGGGTGCCGCGGCGCGTCGCCGAGAGGATGCCGATCGGTATCGCAAGCAGGGTGGCAAAGAGAATGGCGAAGATCGTCAGTTCCAGCGTCGCCGGCATGCGCTCCATGACCAGTTCGAAGGCGGGCGTGCGCGAGCGCAGCGAATTGCCCAGATCCAGCGTGGCCAGCCCCACGACGTAGCTGAAATACTGTTCGTGGAGCGGCTTGTCAAAGCCCAGTTTCGCCCGCGTCTCCGCCACCTCCTCGTCGGTGGCGCGCTCGCTGACATAGAGATAGGTCGGGTCGCCGGCCAGGTGCAGCGCAAAAAAGGAGAGAATCGTCACGCCGAAGATGACGACGATGGTCTGTAGAAGCCGGCGAACCAGGTAGGTAGTCATGAGTCTGCGTTATTCGAGCGGGGGAGGGTATGAGAACGTGGCAAGATGACAAGATGACAGGATGAGGGAATGACAGGGTGAAGGGTGAGAGCAACTGTCAACGGCCAATTGTCAATGGTCAATTGCGAATTGCCAATGGGCCGAGGCACGCTCATCCCCTCATCTTGTCATCTCCCCATCCTCTCATCCCCTCATCTAGTCATCCCTTCACTACTTCGGGCTTGCCGTGGTCAGGTCGATGATCTCGTCGCGGCGCGGCTGCCAGTCGACATCGCTGGCAACGCCATAGAAGTCGGGCTGGAAGTAGAGGAAGAGCCACGGCGGGTCATTGTACATGACTTCGAGCATCTTGTCCGTGATCTCCTTCTCGGCGGCGGCGTCACGCACCTCGCCAAGCTGCGCCCACAGGTCGAACCATTCCTGGTTGTTCCACTCGGTGTAGTTCGTTGCGGCATCGGGCGCCGAGAGATCGGACATGTCGTAGACTGCGCTCCAGGTGCTGCCACCCGTGCCCACGAAGTAGAGCGGGCCGACCTCATGCAGGCGCAGCGCCGGCACGAACTCGGAGCCCCAGTCCATGATCTGGAGGTCGACATTGACACCCGCGTCGGTCAGATATTGGGCGATGGCCTGCACGACCGCCACGTCGTTGAGGTAGCGACCGCGGCCGGCCATGAAGGTGATGTCGAAGCGCGTGCCGTCATCCTTGAGCGGATAGCCGGCAGCATCCAGCAACTCACCCGCCTTGACCGGGTCGTACGGGTACGGCTCCAGGTTGGCGTTGTCGTTGGGCTTGTTGACCATGCTCGACGCGCGCTCGCAGTCGAAGGAGAGCAGCGTCTGGCAGATGGTCGGCACGTCAACGGCGTACTGCAGCGCCACGCGCACGGCCGGGTCCTTGATGGCGCGGCCGCCCTCGGTGTCGTCGTAGATGTCGCGCTGGTTGAAGCCGACGTACATGCGGCGCGTGCCCGCCACGCCGTTGACGCTGGCCTCGCCCGAGCCGTCGATGGCGGCATGCTGGTCCGGCGGGACGTTGGTGATGACATCGACGTTGCCGGCGATCAGTTCAGCCGTGCGGGTCGAGGCTTCGGGGATGACCTTCCACTGAATCTCGTCGTAGGCCACATCCTTCAGCCCGTAATCCGGCACCTTTTCCAGCAGAACATAGTCGTCCTTGACCCACTCCACGAAGCGATAGGGGCCGGAGCCGATGGGGTTGGCCGCGGCATCTTCCAGGCTCATGGCTTCATAGGAATCCTTGCAATGGATGAACGCCTCGGAGATCAGACCCAGCGCCGGCGAGGAGTAGCGGCCCATGAGGATCGTGACTTCCAGGTCGCTGTCCACACGCACGCCCTGGTAGTCAAGCGCGTCCAGCACAAAGCCGGCCGTGTTGCCGGTGAAGGCATTGGCGTCGTCGGCGGCGCGCTCGAAGGTGTAGGCGACATCCTCTGCGGTCAGCGCCTCACCGTCGTGGCAGACCAGGCCTTCGCGCAGCTTGAAGGTCATTTCCTTGCCGTCCTCGGAGAGTGTGTAGGACTCGGCCAGGTAGGGCTCAATCGCGCCGCTCTCGGTGATTTCGTAGAGCGTGGCGTACATGTGGGTGAAGATGTTGGACTCTGCGCGCGAATTGACGTTCGACGGCTCCAACCCCTGCACATCCACGGACTGGGCGACGACCAGGCGTTGCGGCTCGCCGCTGGCGGCTTCGGTTGCGGCGGCTTCGCCCGCAGCACCACTGTCACCTGCCGGCGCGGCCGGCATGGCGGTGCATGCCGTGCTGACCAGCAGTACCAGCAGCAATGCCAGGCTGACCCAGCCTCTTCGACTTAACTTGGACATACCAGATTACCTCCTTGGAAAAAATGTACCGATATGTGACGAGTCGCCACGAATGGCGAGATGCAACGGCACTGGCGACCTGCACTCATTGCAGGGTGCTGCGTGGCGGTGACGCTGGCTGGAGCGTTCGCCGCCGGCACTGCGGGGGGATCGGCGTCACAGGGAAAGGCCGGCGCTGGTTGCTCGCCCTGTTCTGCGCTTGCCCGGTCACGAGGAAAGGACTGCGGCAATGCTTTGACACCAGACTGGCGCTATGATATAACTTGCGCCAGCACTTGTCAACTGTTGACAGTTGGCAATTATCGCCAATAAAGCATGCTTGTCAACCTCACAGATTCGGGCGCTCGATGATTCGCAACCTTCACTTCGATCGATACCTGACCTACACGCAATTGACCGACCTTGTCCACGACCTGGCTGAAGCGTATCCGGCATACCTTCGCCTGCACGCCATCGGCGCCAGCCACCGCGGCCGCACCGTCTGGCTGCTGGAGATCAGCAACTGGGCGACGGGCGACGGCAGCACCAAGCCCGGCTACTACATCGACGCCAACATTCACGCCGAGGAGATCTGCGGCACCTCCGTCGCCGTCTACACTGCGTGGACGTTGCTCAGCGAGTACGGCCGCGACCCGCTGGTCACCCGCCTGCTGGACGAGCAGGTCTTTTACATCGTGCCGCGCGTTAACCCTGACGGCGCCGAGATCGTGCAGACGCTGCCCTTCTACGAGTGGATCGGCAACGGACGCTACCTGCCGGGCGAGGAGCAGTTTGGCGCCGGGCTGCACTACGCCGACGTCAACGGCGACGGGCTGATCGTCGACATGCGCATCCGCGACGACGCCGGCGAGTGGAAAGTGAGCGAGCAGGACCCGCGTCTCATGCTGCCGCGCGACCCGGACGAGACGGGCGGCGTCTACTACCGCATCGTCCCCGAAGGTACGCTGGTCGACTGGGACGGCGGCGACTTCGTGGTGCCGCGCCCACAGGACGGCAACCTCAACCGCAACTACCCGTCGAACTGGGTGCCGGAGAGCCAGCAGTACGGCTCCGGCGAACACCCGCTGAGCGAGCCGGAGATCGCCGCGGTCGTGCGCTGGATCCTGGACCACCCCAACATCGCCGGCATGCAGTGCTACCACAGCCACAGCGGCGTCATCCTGCGCCCGTGGCTCACCTTCCCCGACACGCACTTCTTGGGCGAGGACAAGCGGCTCTACCTGTCGATCGGCGAACTGGGCGTGGCCGAGACGGGCTACCCACTCATCTCCGTCTACGAAGATTTCACGCCCGACAAGAGCCTCAAGCGCTTTGGTTCGTCCATCGACTGGACCTTTGGCAGCCTGGGCATTCCCACCTTCAGCACGGAACTGTGGGATGTCTTCACCGCGGCCGGTATCGTGCGTGACGACTTCTACCCGCTGCGTAACTTCCCGGAGTCTGACTGGCTCAAGTTGCTGCGCTGGCAGGACGAAGCGCTGGGCGGCGATGGCTTCCTACCGTGGACGCCCTTCGATCACCCGCAGCTCGGCCCGGTGGAGATCGGCGGCTGGAAGCGCATGTTCACCTTCCGCAACCCGCCGCCCGCGCACTATCTCGAAGAGATGGCGCGCGCCAACTGCCGCTTCACCCTGCGTCACGCCGCCTGCGCGCCCAAGCTGCGCCTGCGCGACGTCACGGCCACACCGCTTGGCGACAGGCTGTGGCAGATCAGCGCCGTCGTCGACAACACCGGCTATCTGCCGACGAGCCTCAGCGCGCAGGCCGTCGCCATGCATGAAGCGAAGCCGGTGGCCGCCGAGTTGTCTGGTCCGCCGGAAATGAACTTTGTCCAGGGCATGGAGCGCGTCGATCTCGGCCACCTGGCCGGGCGCATGCAGCGTCACATCGCCTATTCGCGCTTCTACGACTGGCCGTCGTCGGCGCAGGCCGTGCGCTGGGTCGTGCGGCTGCCCGAAGGCGACGCGGCGTTGATGCTGCGCGCCGGCTGCCCGCGTGCCGGCGCGGTGGCGGCAACCATTCGTATCGACGCCGCCGACGCAGTGACCGTGGACCCGCTGCTTGCGGCTGCCGGGCGAACCGGCGAGGAGAGTGCCCGATGACCATCACAACCATGCCGCCACGCGCCGTCTACCTTGGCGCCGATTTCTACCGGGCGCGCGTTGCCCAGTTGCAGGAACATGCCGGCGCGGCCGGGCTGGACGGGCTGCTCGTTCTGAACCCGGCCAATCTCATGTGGGCGACCGGATTCTTTCACATTCCCAACGAGCGGCCCATCGGCCTCTACTTGCCGGCGCACGGCGCGCCGGTGCTCTTCGTGCCGTTTCTCGAGAAGGAGAACGCCGAGGAGAGTTGGTTCGACGACATCCGCTGGTACCTCGAGTACCCTGGCGAGACGCCGGCGGAGGTGTGGATGCTCGCTCAACTCCCCGGCGCGCGCATCGGCGTCGACGCGGCGAGCCACGCCGGTTTTGCGGCGATGGCGGCGGTCAAGCCGGGGCTGACGCTGGACCACACCGTCAGCCGCCTGCGCTACATCAAGAACGCCGCCGAGATCGAACTGACGCGCACCGCCGCCGCCTACGCCGACTTTGGTCTGGCCGTGGCGCGCCAGGCGGTGGCCGATGGGCTGCGTTCCGGCATCACCGAGCTGGACGTCGTGCAGATCGTGCAAAGCGAGACGACGGCGCGCATGAAGGCGGAACTGGAAGACCTGGTCAATTTCTACCGCGGTGCGGTGGCGCTGACCGCGCACGCCGGCCCGCGCGGCGCGCTGCCGCACGGGCAGCCCGGCCCTGTCGCCATCAAGCCCGGCGACACGCTCATCGTCGGCATCGGCGTCAAGGTGGGCGGCTACCACGCCGAGAGCGGCTGTACCTTCGTCGTGGGCGAGCCGAGCGCCGACCAGCGCCGCTGCCTGGAGGCGACCTGGGCGTGCGACGAAGCCGCCTTTGCCGCGCTCAAGCCGGGCGCGGCGTGCAGCGCCGTCAACGAGGCAGCGTGGTCCGTGCTGCGCGAGCGGGGCTACGGCGACTTCATCCGCCACCGCATCGGCCACGGCATGGGCGTCGAGGGCCACGAGGCGCCCTGGCTCTCCATCGGCGACGACACGCCGGTGGAACCGGGCATGGTCTTCTCCAACGAGCCGGGCATCTACCGCCCGGGCGTCGACGGCTACCGCATCATCGACAGCATGGTCGTCACCGCCACCGGCGCCGAGCGCCTCAGCCGCTACCTGGCCGAGCACGGGCCAGATGACCGCGTAATTCCGATCTGAATAGAACGCGGATAACGCGGATTTGGCGGATTCTCGCGGATCAAACGAATATCCGTGTCCATCCGCTCAATCCGCGTTATCCGCGTTCTATTCCACCTTTCTTGAAAGGAAGTGACACTTTGACTGCGATCCATCCTGAACTCCAGACTGCGTTTGACTGGATCGACGCGCACCGCGACGAGGCCATCGCCGACTTGCAGCGCTTCGTGCAGCAGAAGAGTGTCAGCGCGCAGAACATCGGGCTCGAAGAGTGCGCGCAGCTCGTCGTCGCCATGATGCACGCCGACGGGCTGGACGCCACGGCGTATCCAACCCCCGGCGGGCCGCCCTGTATCATCGGTCACGTGCCCAGCCGGTCGAGCGACAAGACGCTGCTCGCCTACGCCCACTACGACGTGCAGCCGGAGGAGCCGGTGGAGAAGTGGAGCTACCCGCCCTATGGCGGCGTGGTCGACAAAGGGCGCCTGTGGGGGCGCGGCGCCACGGATAACAAATCGGGCGTGCTCGCCTTCACCAAAGGCGCCAAGGCGTGGCTGCAGACGCGCGGCGATCTGCCGGTGAACGTCAAGTTCATCACCGAGGGGGAGGAGGAGATCGGCTCGATCCACCTCGGCCCCTTTATCGAAGCGAACCCGGAACTGGTGCGCGCCGACGCCATGCACTGCCTCGACGGCGGCGTCGACCCCAGTTCCATGGTGCCGGACATCGACCTCGGCCTCAAGAGCGTGCTCTTTGTCGAGCTGGTCGCACGCGGCGCCAATGCCGACATCCACAGCCTCAACGCGCCGCTGCTGCCCTCGCCCGCCTGGGACCTGGTGAGCGCCCTCAACACGATGATGGATGCCAACCGGCGCATCCTCATCGACGGCTGGTACGAGGGGCTGTGGGAACTGGGTGACGAGGAGACAGAACAGTTGGAAGCAAATGCCGCCCGCCTCGACCTGGACCAGCTCAAGGCGGAGTGGGGCATCGAGCAGTTCGCCCTGGGCCGCGACGGCGTCGATGCGCTGCGCGCCCGCGCCTACGAGCCGACCTGCAACATCGCCGGGCTGACCTCCGGCTACCAGGGACCGGGCAGCAAGACCATCGTCCCCAACGAGGCGCGCGCCAAGCTCGACATGCGCCTGCCGCCACTCATCGACCCGGCCAAGGCCATCGAGAAGCTCAAGCGCCACCTGGTCGAGCACGGCTTCGGCCATCTCGAGGTGATCATCCGCGGCGGGACGCCCGAGCCGCCCTACAAGATCAGCGTCAAGGAGGATATCAGCCATGCAATCATCCGCGCCGCCGAGCTGGTCTTTGGCGCGCCGCCGGTCGTCAACGGCGTCAGCGCCGAGGGGACGATCCTCAAGCATGTGTGGATGCCGACGGTGCTCACCGGCTTCGCCCAGCCCGACTGCAATCTGCACGCACCGGACGAGAGCATCGACCTGGAACACTACATCAAGGGCATCAAGTACGCCGCCGCCATCATGTGGGAATACGGGCAGACAAGATAGGAATAGAACGCGGATGACGCGGATTGGGCGGATAAATGCGGATTGCTTTTGATCCGCGCAAATCTGCAAAATCCGTGTCATCCGCGTTCTATTAAAAGGAGCTTCTATGCAAGACATCTACGATTGGATCGACTCGCATCGCGATGAGTTGGTGGCTGAGTTGCAGACGCTGCTGCGCCAGCCGAGCATCAGCGCGCAGAAGATCGGGCTGGAGGAGTGCGCGGCGCTGCTGCGCGACCTGTGGGTGGCCGATGGCCTGCCAAACACGCGCATTCTGCCCGTGCCTGGCGCGCCGTCCATTGTCTACGCCACCGAGCCGGCCGCACAGCCCGGCGCCAGGACACTGCTCTGCTACAGCCATTACGACGTGCAGCCGCCGGAGCCGCTGGAGCTGTGGGTCGACCCGCCTTTTAGCGCGGCGATCCGCGACGGCGTGATCTATGCGCGCGGCGCCACGGACAACAAGTCGGGCGCGCTGGCCTTTGCACGCGCGGCGCAGGCCTTCCGGGAGGTGCGCGGCGCCGCGCCGGTCAACCTCGTGCACTTCTGCGAGGGTGAGGAGGAGGTGGGCAGCCCGCACCTGGCCGCCTGGGCCGCGGACCACGCCGGCCTGCTCCAGTGCGACGCCAGCATCGGCCTGGACGGCGGCGTGCATCGCACCTCCTTCAAGCCGGAAATTCACCTGGGCATCAAGGCGATCCTGGCGGTGGAACTGCGCGTCAGGAGCCACGGCATCGACTTCTGGAGCGGGCGCGCCCAACTCCTACAGGCAGAGGCGGCGGCGTGGCGGCTGGTGCACTGTCTGGGCACGATCTTTTCGCCGGAGGGGCGCATCCTCGTCGACGGCTGGTACGACGACCTGCTGCCGCCCGACGCCGACGACCTCTACTGGCTGCGCAACGAGCTGGCGCACTTCGACCGCGCCGAACTGGCGCGGCAGTTGGGCGTGCGCGGCGACTTCCCCTACGACGACGACATCGAGTTGCTCAAGGCGATCCACTACGGCGCGTCGTGCAACATTGCCGGACTGGCCGCGGGCTATGGCGGCGAGGGCATGAAGACGATCGTGCCGAGCGAGGCGGTGGCCAAGCTGGATTTCCGCTGCCCGCCCAACCTGGAGCCGGCCGTGCAGATCGAGAAGCTGCGCGCCCATCTCCACCGGCACGGCTACGATGACGTGGAGATTCTCACCCACACCGTGCGCGGCAACCCCTACAAGACGCCGGTGGCCGAAGCCATCAGCCAGGCGGTCATCGCCGCGGCGGACACGATCTGGGGGGCGCCGCCGCTGGTGATGGGCGTCAGTACGCAGGGGACGATCATGACGGCTGTGCCCCATCCCGCCGTGCTCAGCGGCTTTGGCGCGCCGGAGAACAATCTGCACGCGCCCAACGAGAACATGCCCATCGACCGCTACATCCAGGGGATCAAGTTTGCGGCGACGATCTTCCAGGAATTCGCCGAGCGGGCGTGAGAAGACTAGACCGCGGATTTGACGGATTAGGCGGATTTTCGCGGATAAGATCCGATGAAATCCGCCTAATCCGTGGTCTATCTCAATCTGGCCGCACGAAGCGCCCGCTCCCCGGCTCGGCGACGATCTTGCCCGCGTCGAAGACCACGGCACCGTTGACGAGCGTGGTGCGTACGGCCCCACGCTGGCGGCGCCCGTTGTAGAGCCGGTCGATGACCCGTGCCTTGGTGAACCAACGGCTGCTGTCGACGACGCCCACCGGCGCCGGATCGTAGATCACCACATCGGCGATGGCGCCGACCTGCAACGAGCCACGCTCCGGGAAAAGGTCGAATAGCTGCGCCGGCTGCGTGCTGATCAGGCTGATCGCCGTCTCTAGCGGGAAGCGCCCGTCCAGCGCCTCGGTCATGACGCCGGGCACCAGCGCCTCCACCCCCGGCGAGCCGATCGCTCCCTTCCAGATGTCGGCGACGCCGCGCTCTTTTTCGGCGAGCGTGAAGGGGCTGTGATCGGTCGTGATGGCTAGCAACGAACCGTCCAGCAGACCTTCCCAGAGGGCGATCTGGTCGACGGTGGAGCGCAGCGGCGGCTTGATCATGGCGAAGGGTCCCAGGCGATCCATGTCGGCGGCGGTGAAGAAGAGGTAGTGCGGGCAGGTCTCCCCCGTCATCGGCAAGCCGGCGGCCTGGGCATCCTGCAAGGCGTGGAGCGCCGCCGCGCAGGAGACGTGCGCAATGTGTACGTGCGTGTCCACATCGGCGCACATGACTGCCAGTTGCGCCACGCTCATCGCCTCCACCACGGGTGGCCGGCTGGCGACAAAGGCCGCGGGGTCGGTGCGCCCCGTCGCCCGGATGCGCCCTTCAAAGAGCTGGATCAGCCGTTCGTTCTCGGCGTGGCAGGAGATTAGTCGCCCCGTCTCCTTGACCAGCTCCAACGCCCGGTAGATCTGGTCTTCATTCTCGAGACACAGACCCAGGAATTCATCCTCGCGCCCCTTCTGTACGGCGTGGGTGAAGATCTTGTAGCCGCACGCCCCTGCATCGGCCATGCCGAGCACCTCGTCGCGGTCGAGCAAACCCGGCGCGCCGTAGAGACCGAAGTTGACGTAACTCTCGGCCTCGCCGAGCGCCTTGCGCATCTCGAAGACCTCGACGCGCGCACAGCAGGGCACGCTGATCGGCATCTCGAGCACCGTGGTGACGCCGCCGGCCGCGGCCGCCTGCGTCTCGGTGATGAAGGTGCCGCGCTCCGGGTGGCCGGGGGCGCGCACGTGAAAGTGGATGTCGATGGCGCCGGGCATGACCAGGCAGCCCTCGGCCTCGATCTCGCGACGGGCGGCAGGCAGCGCGCCGGGCGCGGCAATCATGGCAATCCGGTCCCCCTCGATACCCAGATCGGCGGAAACCTGACCCTGGTCGGTGAGCAAAGTGCCACCTTTGATGGCGATGTCTAGCATGTCAAACCTCTACTGGGGAGCTAACTTCACGCAAGCAACGTTTCGGCGGCAAAGTGCCGCAAGATCCGATAGGTTGTCTCAAGTTCGTCGACTGCTACGAACTCGTCGGTCGAATGTGCGACCTCGTAGGTGCCCGGGCCGAAGACGACCATGCCCTGCCGCGCCACATCGACCAGGTGCTTGGCATCGCTGCCGGGCAGGTAGCCGACCGGCGCCGGCGGCGTGCCGGTCGCCTCTGCGCTGATGCGCAGGAAACGGCGAAGCAATTCGCTGTCGGCGTCGCTCTGGAACCAGTTGCTGACGAGGTACTCGCCGACAGTGTAGGTCCGCTCGGGATCGGCCGCCTGGCGTGCGGCCACGATCTGTTCCAGTTCAGCGATCACCGCCTGCGGATCCTCGCCGGGCACCATGCGCCGGTCGACGCGGATGGTGCACGCGTCGGCCACGACGTTGGCGCTGACGCCGCCCTCGATGACGCCGACATTGATGCTCGCCGGGCCAAGCAGCGGATGTGGGCGGCGCTCCAGCACCTCGGCCTGGTAGCGCTCCAGGTCGAGGATCAGGTGCGCCATGCCGTTGATGGCGTTGCGCCCGCGCCAGGGATCCGTGGCGTGCGAGGTGCGGCCGGCCACGTGAAAGGCCGCGCGCAGCACGCCCTTGTGCGCCGTCGCCACGCGGTTCTGTGTCTGCTCGCCGACGACGACGAAGTCGCACGCCGGCACATGGCCGTTGTCCACCAGCCACTTCGTGCCCAGCCGCCCGCCGACCTCTTCCTCCGCGGCGCACACGACGACGAGCCGGCCTTGCACGCGCTCAGCCTGTGCGCCAATGTCAGCCGCCGCCAGCAGCATCGCCGCCAACGGCGCCTTGTCATCGACGCTGCCCAGCCCATAGACGCGACCATCGGCCACCGTGCCGGCAAAGGGATCGACGCTCCAGCGCGCATTCTGGCCCAGCGGCACCGTGTCGATGTGCGCGTGGTAGAGCAGCGACGGCGAGTCCGCTTCGCCCAGTACGCCCACGACGCTCCACGCACGGTCGTCGGGCGCCACCAACGTCGTGGCAAAGCCGGCGCTGCGCAAGTAGGCCGCGCAGAAATCGGCGATGTCCCGGCAGTCGCCCGGCGGGTTGGGTGACGGGATGCGGATCAACTGCTGGAGCAGCGCGACCAGGTCGTTGGCTGGCGAGTTCATTTGGAAATCAGGTTGTCGACGGTCTGCTCGATGACGCCGAAGAAGCAGCACCACTGTCCCTCGATGACCGACGGCCGCGAGCGCAGCCCGAAGACGACGCCGTCGCGCGGCGCCACCAGCTCGGCCAGCACGTCGCCGTAGAGATTGTAGATGACACCGAGCGGCGTGCCTTGCGGGATGAGCGTCTCGAAGGGCAGATCCGGGTTCCCGACAAAGATACCCGTCGCCGGCGCCAGCAGCGCGATCTGGTAGCCTTGCTGCCACGCCGGCGCGTAGGTCGCCGTGCCGTCGATCATGCCATAGTGGCGCAGCACGTTGAGGTAGCTGGCCGCCAGGTCCGCGGCGACGGTGTGAAAGTCGCGTGTCAATGTCCGGCAGTTGCCGCCCAGTTCCACGGTGATGCCGCCCTTGCCCAACGACCCCATCATCGAGCTGGGGTTGCCGCCGCCGACCGGGCTGCGAAAGACGAGCGGCCACTGCGGTCCCATGGCCGCGGCCAGCTCCAGGCTCACCGGGTTGTCCGACGCAAAGATCATGTGCGCCAGGTACGAATGCTCGCCGCCCGAGTGCACGGCGATCTGCAAGTCGCCCGTCTCCTTCATGGCCAGCCAGTGGGCATGGGCGATGCGCTCGGTGGGGTAGCCGTCCGCTTTGCCCGGATAGATGCGGTTCATGTCGTAGCTGAAGGTATCCAGCGGGTCGCCGCGCATGCCGGCCGTGAAGGCGTTGACGTTCATCGCCGGCACGGCGACCACCGTGCCGCGCAACTGCTGCGGGTCGATCTGCTTGAGCGCCAGGAAGATGGAGAAGGCGCCTTCGGGTTCGTCGCCGTGCGTGGCGCCGTTGATCCAGAGACAGGGGCCATCCGCCACGCCGCGCACCACGGTGATGGGCATGGCGTAGGGGCGCCCGGCCATGTCCGCGCCAGCCTCGATCGCGCCGCGTTTCACTTCACCCGGCAGCACCGAGACGGTGCCAATTTGTATTGCCTTGCTCATACTCAATCCTTTTCTGCGAGGTTGGTGTCCATTTGAGTCTCAGAGTCCGTTTGGAAGCTACCAGATTCGACGCAGAGGCACAGAGATACAGAGGTTCGCAGAGGGAGCACAACAACGAAGCATGGCTTTTCTCTGCGTTTTCTCTGTGCCTCAGCGTCTCTGCGTCAAGAGTGCGATTTTCCAAACATACTCTCAGCGGTGCCTTGCCAGCACACCGGCCATGCGCTCCAGCGCCAGCGCCAGTTGATCCTCCGGCTGCAAGACGCTGATGCGCAGCCAGTCCACCCACTTCTCGCCAAAGGCGGTGCCGGGGAAGATCAGCACGTGCCCTTCGCGCAGCAGCAGGTAGGAAAGCTCGAAGGCCGGGATGCCGCTCGACGCGGCGTTGGTGTAGACAAAGAACGCGCCCTGCGGCTCGCCAAAGCTGAAGCCGAGATCGGCCAGGCCATGCTTCATCAGCTCGATGCGCCGCCGGTAGATTTCCCGGTACTCCGCCACCACATCCTGCGGGCCGGTCGCGGCGGCGAGCGCGGCGTACTGGCTCACGGCAGAGAGCGGGCCGGTCGTCGCTGCCTTGACCGCCGTTAGCGCCGCAATGAAGTCGGCCGGCGCGGCCACATAGCCGACGCGCCAGCCGGTCATGGCGTAGGTTTTGGAGAAGCCGCCCAGCGTGACCGTGCGCTCGAACATGCCGGGTAGGCCGGCGACGCTGATCTGCTCCGCCGGCGCGTAGACATACTTCTCGTAGATTTCGTCGCTGATGACTATCAGGTTGTGCCGCCGCGCAATCTCGGCAATGGCGGTCAGGTTGGCCCGGCTGACCACGGCCGATGTCGGATTGCTGGGCGAGATGATCAGGATCGCCTTGGTCTTGGGCGTGATGGCTGCTTCCACTTCGGCCGCACGCAGGTCGAAGTTGTCCTCCGGGTAGGTCGGCACCAGCACCATCCTGGCGCCGGCCTGGTGGATCGCCTCGTCATAGCTCGTGTAGCGCGGGTCGGGCACCAGGATTTCGTCGCCAGGGTCGAGCAGCGTCTGCATGAGCAGGTAGAGCGCCTCCTGCCCGCCGTCGGTGATGAGGATGTCGTCGCGCTGCACGGGGATGCCGTTGTCGCGGCGCAGATTCTCGGCCACCGCCTCGCGCAGCGCCGGCAGCCCCGCCACCGGCACCGGCAGATCGGCGCGGCCATCGAGGATCGCCGCGCGTGCGGCGGCGATGACGTGTTCGGGCGTGTTGAGGTCGGGGTCGCCGCGGCCCAGGGTGATGGCGTCGGGGATCTGGCCGGCCAACTCCATCAACGCATAGCGCAATTTGGTCCCGTCGGCCGCGACGGCGCGCAACTCGTCGGGCGTGACAATCTGGCCGGGTGCATGGTGCTTGCTCATGAGCTATCGTCCCTTCACATCGTGCAGGGCAGCGTCGAGCGCCTCCAGCGCATCGGCCAGCGACCCGGAGGGTACGGCAATGCGGACGGTGCCCGGATTGCCCAGCAGCGCGCCGTCACCGATAATCACGCCGGCAGCGTGGCAGGCGGCCGCCAACCGGCTGCTCTCCGCCACCTGCACCACGACGAACGCCACCGTGTCCGGCGCCAGGTAGGGAACCTTGTGGCGATCCAGCAGGCTCAAGATCGCTTCCTGGCGCTCCGCTACTTCGGCGGCAATCTCGCCTTCGTCGACCTCGCTCGCCGCGGCCAGCGCCGCATACTGGCTCGCCGCGGCCGTGCAGATGGTGATCGACTGCTTCAAATCGCGCACCGGCGTGAAGACGCGCTTGGCACCGGCAATCCAACTGACATGCCAGGCACCGAGTCCCGGCACCTCGGCGAAGCTGCCGATGGTCAGCGTGCGTTCGGCCATGCCGGGCAGCGAGGCAAAGCGCACGAAGGGCGCCTCGGGCCGCACCGGACCGACGCTCTCGTCGGCGATGATGGCGAGGTCGGCCGCGTCCGCCCAGGCCGCCAGCCGTTCCAGCGTGGCGGGCGCGACAACCTGGCCGGTGACGGGGTTGGGGTTGCTCACAATCAACAGCCCGCCCTGTGCGTCCGGCAGATCGCCGCCGGCGTCGAAGGTTGTCACGTTGGCGCCGGCAAACTCGAGCCCAGCCTGGTAGACGGCAGGCGCCGGCAGCGGCAGATAGACGCGCTGTCCCGCGGCCAGCGCGCGCACGGCCACGTAGCGCGCTTCGGCCACGCCGCCGCAGATCGTGACCAGGGTCTCGTCGAGCGGCACGCCCGCTGCACTCATGGATGCGGCCACGGCCCGGCAGAGTGGCGCAATGCCCGGCCGCCGTGTGTAGTGGTCGCACAGGTGCTGCTCGACGGCGTCGATGGCGGACTCGCGCAGCGCGGGCGACGTGCTGCCGCTGGGAAACTCGCTGCTCAGGTCGATTACGTCCGCCGACGGATCCGGTGCGGGCGGCAGGATGCGCGCACGCTGCGCCGCCATGCCGCCAAGGATGGATGCAGCCATGGTCATACGCCCTGCGGCCGGTCGCCGCCTTCGCCTTCCTTGTAGACCTGCATGAATTCGATCTCGGTGCCGCTGACCTCGTCCTGCAGGAAGGCGACCCAGCCTTCGGGATGGATATGGCTGCCGGTCACTTTACACGCCGAGCACTCCTTGAGCGTGGCGCCGTTGGCCTGCGCCTCGGCGAGCGCGACTTCAATGTCATCTACGGCATAGCAGATGTGATGCAGCCCCTCATGGCCGCGCTGGGCGATCCACGAAGCGAAGCGGCCGTCCGGGTCCATGGACTGGGTTATCTGGAATTCCACGCCGCCCAGGTCGAAGACTGCGGCGCGATTGCGACTCTTGCTGAACTCCTTGACCTGCACCGATTCCGGCACGCCCAGCAGTCGCTTGTAGGCGGCCAGCGACGCATCCACGTCGCGCACGGCAAAGGTCATGTGTTTGATTTGGGTTACGTTCACAGCGGATATCCTCTCGAAATTAGGGCAGATCGATCCAGTTGCATTCTCATTAGCAATCTACAATTTGCAATCAATCATCAACAATTATTGATGGGGAATTGTAGATTGCTGATTGTTAACGGCGCGCCAGGCGTTCCTTCATCTCCTCCACATAGAGCGTCGCCTTCTCCGGCGCAAAGGCAAAGTCATAGCCTTCGGCGGCGATCGTGTCGGCCAGCGGACCGGCGTCGAAGCGCAGGCCGGTGAAGCGAGCGGGTGGCTGCGCCGCCAGCCAGACGAAGGCCGGCGCCAGTAGCAGCGGGTCGGTCCAGCGCGCCCGATCGTCGTCGCTCAGATTGGCCTCATCGGCACGCGTGATGGAGGTCGGCTTGATCAACTTGCCCGGCCCCATCGTGTTGATCGCGATGTTGTGCGGCGCCGCTTCCAGGGCCAGCGCCTTGGTGAAGCCTTCGATGCCATGCTTGGCTGCACAGTAGGCGACCTCGTCGACGAAGCCGCGCTCGCTGGCGCCGCTGGCGATGGCGATGCAGTGGCCGCCGCCCTGGCGCACCATGTGCGGCCACGCCGCCCACACGCCGTGGTAGACGCCGGTCAGGTTGACGTCAATCATCTTGCGCCAGAAGTCCGGCGTGTGTTGCGCAAAGGGCACCAGCGGCATCACCGCCGCGTTGTTGACGACGACATCGAGCCGGCCCCAGCGGGCGACGATCGTGTCGGCCGTGGCCTGCATGGCATCGGCATTTGTCACGTCGGCGATGCGCGCCATCGCGCGGCCGCCGTCGCTGTGAATCTCGTCCGCCGTTGCCGCCAGTTCGGTCTCGTCGATGTCGGTGATGCAGACGAGGGCGCCGGCCCGTGCCAGCCCGCGTGCAATACCGGCGCCAAAACCACGCCCCGCCCCGGTCACCCAGGCAACTCGATTCTCCAGTAGTGCTGATTTCTGTTCGACCATTGCTTGCGCTCAAGTGTCGCTGAAATAGAACGCGGATGACGCGGATTGGGCGGATCGAAGCGGATCAGAATCAGCGAAAATCCGCACAATCCGCGTCATCCGCGTTCCATTGAAAGCTGTCAACCAAGCCGCATCAACTCTTTGATGTTCGCCCCGGCCGTCACCACCGGCTCGATGACCGGCGCCTTGCTCGTCATGATGACGGCGATGCCCGGCCCGTAGCCGCTGCGGAAGCTGCCGCCCTGGCAGACGACGCCGATGGCCATCGCGCCGCGCAGGTAACCGTGACCGTAGCGGCTGTCCCAGTCGGCGACGGCCACCAGATCGCCGAAGCGCAGGTCGTCCAGGCCGGCCTCGGCAAAGCGCTGCGGGTCGGAGGTCTGCAAGTTGAGCGCGCCGTTCTCGCTGCCCAGCCCCGCGCCGGCGCCCGCCAGCACGCTCGGCACGGTTCCCTTGACCGGCACCACCAGCTTGCCGTCGGCGTTCACGTCCGGGTTGAGCGCCTCCAGCAACGCCGGCGAGCAGCTCTTGAATTGGATGTCGGGAAAATCGGCCAACTGCAAGCCGACGCCGTGCGCCTGCACCTGCACCTTGTCGCCCGGCGCCATCTTCTCCAGCGCGGCGTCGTCGAAGTGGCAGATCACATGCTCGGCGAAGCGCCCGCTCTTGCCGGTCACCACGCCCGTCGCGCCGCTCGCCGCGCCGTTGACGACGCGTGCCCGGTTGCCCAGGCAGGCAAAGACGCCCAGCGCGGTGTTGGCATTGCCGCCGGCCTTGATCGACACCCCCGGCTGGATCAACTCGCCCGCCCAGCCCAGGGCGCGGTCGCCCAGCTTCACGTTGTAGACGATGCCGCCAAAGGTGGGCACCAGCATCGGCTCGCCATCCGCCGATACGAAGTATGGGCTGGCGGGCAAACCGGGCATGGCCGGGTTGGCGATTTCGCCGAGGACGGAGATTTTTACGAGAGCTGTTTCGTTGGTTGCCAACATAGTTAGATTCCGCACTGATTTGTGAGGTGTTTGGGTTTTTGGGGTCTTCGGGTCGCAGGTGCACCCCCCCAACACCTCAAAACCCCAACACCTCAAACCACTACAATCACCGAATTCCCAGTATCTTCGCGAGATTCGCATCCTTGTCGATCACCGGCTCGATCTCGCCATCGGCGCAGACGAGCATGTCCTGGCAGCCGGGGCCGTGGCCGGTCATCACCGAGTCGCCGTGCATGATGAGACCAATCGTGACGCCGCTGGCGCGATAGCCGCGGCCGTAGCGATGGTCGGTGTCCATGACCGCCACCAGGTCGCCCAGCTTGAGGTCGTCGATGCCATGCTCGGCCAGCGCGGCGCGGTCGCCGGTCATCAGATCCTGGTCGACGAACTCCGGCGTCAGCTCGGCGCCGCTGCCCATGATGTGCGCCGGAATCGTCGCCACGACGGGCACTTGCAGTTTGCCGGCCGGTGACGCACGCAATCCCCACGCTTCGATCAGGTTCGGCCCGGCTTTCTTGACCAGCACACCGGGAAAGTCGAGCAGCTTCATGCCGCGCCCAGCGGTCTTGACGACGATACGGTCGCCCACGGTGAGCAGTTCCAACACATCCGGGGCGAAGTCGACCAGCAGCCGGGCGTGTTCGCCGGTGACGATGCCGCGTGCGCCCGTCGCCGGTCCGCTGGCGACGAAGGCCGCGTTGCCCACGCAGGTGAGATAGTGCATGGCGTGGTCGACGTCGGAATCAGGGTGAGCGATGGAGACGCCCGGCTCAACATGGTCGCCCGCCCAGCCGTAGGCCGGATCGCCGACGCGCGCGTTGTAGACGATGCCGGACATGCCGATGAGCACGCGCCCCGTCCCTTCGGTATCCGGGCGATAAGGTGAGCGTTCCAGCGTCGGCGCGCTGATGAAGGCGGAGACCGCCATGGTGACCAGGTCGTCGTGATTGGTGCGTAGCATGGGTGTGCCTCTCTAGGCGACGCGGTGGGCGAGCGAGCCGTCCGCGGCGAAGCGCGCCACATTGGCGAACACTTCGCTCATCTGCCGGTCACGGGCGCCGCCGGTGCCGCCGCCGATGTGGGGCGTCAGGATGACGTTGTCGCATTGGAGCAGTGGGTGGTCGAATGGAATCGGCTCGTATAGGAAGACGTCGAGGCCGGCGCCGGCAATCTGCCCGTTTTGTAGCGCGTCCACCAGTGCCGCTTCGTCGATGACGCCGCCGCGGCTGATGTTGACGAGAAACGCGCTCGGCTTCATCAGCGCCAGTTCGCGCGCTCCGATCATCTTTTCAGTCTCCGGGGTCAGTGGCGACGAGAGCAGCACGAAGTCCGCCGCCTGCAAGAGGTCATCCTTTTCGGCGTAGGTGACCTCTTCGGCCAGTTCCACACTGGCGGGCAGGCGGGTGCGCTTGTTGTAGATCACCTTCATGCCAAAGGCCCGCGCCCGCCGCGCCGTCTCGGTGCCGATTTCGCCAAAACCGATAATGCCGAGCGTGTGCCCGGTAACCTCGCGCATCTGCGACTGCATATTCATCCACTGGAACTTGTGGCGTCGCTGCTCGGTGAGGATGGGTTCGACGCCCAACGCCCGGTACGCGCCGGTGACTGTGGCGTCGTGGGCTCTCACCAGGTTTTTGCTCAGCGCCAGGAGCAGCGTCATGGCGAGCTCGGCCACGGCGATGCAGCCGTGCAGCGGCATGGTGGCGACGGCGACGCCGGCCGCGCGCGCCGCGGCGAGATCGATGCCGTCCGGCCGCGTGCCGTAGCGTTGAATGAGCTTGAGCCGGCTCGCTGCGGCGATCATCTCGCCGGTGATGGCGACGTTCTGCGTCACGAT
Organism: Caldilineaceae bacterium; assembly: GCA_020634815.1. Classification (GTDB taxonomy): domain Bacteria; phylum Chloroflexota; class Anaerolineae; order Caldilineales; family Caldilineaceae; genus Caldilinea. The sequence continues at coordinate 20,801 of JACKBA010000053.1, forward strand.
GGCGTCGGCGGCGGGCAGCAGCGCGGCCAGCGCGGCCGGCGAGGCGTCCTCAGGCGCGACGAGCGTCAGCGATTGGGCCGGCGCCAGCCGGGTAATCCACTCAAAATCGGCCTGCCCCTTGGGATCGGCAAAGAGTACGGTGAATGGCGGCATATGGTCATTGCCCCTTCGTGGGTAGCATGGAACTTTCCAGTGTCTCCTCCAACGGCCAGTTGGCCAGCAGGTTGTGCAGCGACTCGGCGATGTGGTCGCTGAGTATCTGCCGCGCCAGCACCCTGTCGCGCGCCTTCAGCGCCGTGATGAGCGTGGGATGGCTCCCGACCACCTCGTCGAGGAAGGTGTAGATCTTGTGACGCGTGCGCAGGCAGCGCTTCATCCCCACTTCCAGGTTGCGCCACAGTTTCAACGCAAGCTCGTGGTCGGCCTTTTCAAGCAGGTATTCGTGAAAGTGAAGATCGATCTCCACGAGTTGCGAGAGGCCGCCGTTGCGCGCGGCGACGCGCATCTGCTCGACGATGGCATCGAGGTGGTCGATCTCGGCGTCGGTCATGCGCGTGATGCTGCGATCGAGCGCCAGCAGTTCCAGCGCGGTGCGTACGGAGTAGAGTTCCTCCACGTATTTGCGCGTGAGCGGCGTGACGATGACGCCCTTGTAGGGTACGCTCTGTAGCAGCCCCTCCTGCTCGAGCTGGCCCAGTGCCTCGCGGATGGGGCCGCGGCTGACGCCGAGTTGCTCGGCAATCTGCGCCTGGTTGAATTCCGTGCCCGGCGCCAGCGTGCCCTCGATGATGAGCTGGCGCAGAATCTCGGTGACATTGGCCTTGAGCGTGGTCGGTTTGATATGCGGTAATTGGTCAAGCATGGTTGTCGTACCTGTCGAGTGCGGTTGCCTGGCTCGCGCCCGAAAATTGGGCGGCGAACGTCTCCTGGTTGATGTGTCGATGGGCGCTTTTGCGGCGCCTGCCTGCACGTTGACAGTGATGTGCCGGTATGATATAACCCAGACATCAGTTTGTCAACTGTTAACAGTAAACACGGCGCCGCTAGCTTGACGCGCCGTACACTTGCCGAAAAGATGACGAGATTTGCCCATGCCAGCTCAATCCGCCGCGCAGAAATTCGTCGGTATCCAGATCAGCCCGATCAGTTTTGTGGACGAAGGGATCGACACGGTGCTCGATACCTTGCAGCAGCGCGTGGGCGTCAACGTCCTCATGATTGGCACCGTTTCGTGGCTGGGCCTCAAGGCCGGGCGCAGTATCTCCCACAAGCTGGATGGCTGGCCCGACCACGGCATCCCAGAGCCGATTGAGATGAAGGGCGGTGCTTATTTTACGCCACATCCCGAGTATTACGCGCACACGGCGATCAAGGATTTTCGAGCCAAGGATGAAATCACCGCCGGCTTCGACGTGCTGGAAGCCGTGATCCCGGCGGCCAAGGCGCGCGGCATGCGCGTCATGCCCGAATTGATGGAGCCGCTCTTTAAGTACGCCGGGCATGGTTCGGTCAACAATGTCGACATCGCCAATATGCCGCAGTACCTGGAAATCGACCTCTACGGGCGCACCGCGGCGGAGCCGTGCACCAACAATCCCGATTACCGGCGCTGGTGGCAGAGCCTGATCGAGGACCAGTGCCGCAGCTACGCCATCGACGGCATCATGTGGTGCAACGAGCGGCGCAGCCCGCTGGATCAGATGATCGCCGGGCAGGCGCCGGGCTGCTTTTGCGAGCATTGCCGCCGCGAGGCGATGGCGCGGGGGCTCGAGGTCGAGCCGGTGCGCAAGGCCTTCCTGGCCGTGTGGGAGTATTTCCAACAGGCGCGGGCCGGGGATGCCTTCGTCGACGGCGCGCTCATCGAGTTTCTGCGCGTGCTCTTCGCCAACCCGGAGATCTTGATCTGGGAGCGTTTCTGGCTGGAGCGCAACAAGGATCTGGATCGTGAGCTTTACGGCCAGGTCAAGTGGTGCAACCCCGATCTGGAGTTTGGCCTGAACGTCTGGAATCGCAACCACTTCAACCCCTTCCGCAAGGCGCAGTGGCCGTGGGCGGAACAGACGCGCTACGCCGACTGGGTCAAGCCGATCACCTACCAGCACCAGTCGGGCCAGATCTACGTGAAGGAGATGAGCGATTTGCACAAGTCGATCCTGCGTGACGTGACGCCGCAGGAGATGACGCCGCTCATGTACAAGCTGCTGGGGTTGAACGAGGCGCCGTGGGACGACCTGATCGCCGCGGGGATGGATCCCGACACCTACGTCTACGGCCAGTGCGCCGACGCGGTGCGCGGGGTGGCGGGCAAGGTGCCGGTCTATATGGGCATCGGCGTGGACGCGCCGCGCACGCTGCCCGAGCAGGCAAAATGCACGCCGGACATCGTCTACCGCAGCGTGCTGGCGACCTACCGCGCCGGTGGCCAGGGGGTCATCTTTGCGCCCAACTACGCCAGCATGCACCTGAGTAACCTCGATGGCGCGGCGCGGGCATTGCACGAGTTGGGGATCAATGAATAGAACGTGGATGACGCGGATTGGGCGGATCAACGCGGATTCTGCTTTCGCCTTTGATCCGCATGAATCCGCCCAATCCGCGTCATCCGCGTTCTATTGAAACTTACGAGGTCAGCTATGAGAATCTTCGTTGCCGATCCCGGAATCCGGGCGGAGCAGATTGAGGCGATTCGCGGGCGGCTGCCGGCGGGGTGGACGCTGGCGGAAGACGCGACCGGCGCGGCGGCGATCGTGACGGAGAACGTGGACGTGACGCCGGCCATGGTCGCGGCGGCAGGCGATGCGCTGCGCCTGGTGGCGCGGCTGGACACCGGCTCGGCGCACGTGCCGGAGGACGTGTCCGTGCCGGTCGCCGACCTGCCCAACACGGCGCTGGTGGGCGTCGCCGAGCACACGATCCTGCTGATGATGGCGCTGAGCCGGCAACTGCTCGACGTGACGGCGCGCACGCAGGCGCAGCAGTGGCTTCCCGAACGCAGCACGCCGATCCTCACCGACCAGCGCCGCTACACCTACAACTGGATCGGCTTGCAGGAGTTTGGGGTGCTTTACCGCAAGACGCTGGGCATCGTCGGGCTGGGGCTGATCGGCCGGGCGGTGGCGGTGCGGGCGCGCGCCTTTGGCATGAAGCTGCTCTACACACAGCGCACGCGGCTCGACCCCGCCGCGGAGCAGGCGCTGGGCGTAGCGTGGCGTCCGCTCGACGAGATGCTGGCGGCGAGCGACTTCGTCTCGCTGCATCACCGTTTCCAGGAGGGGCCGGAAGGCAACGACGGGCACATCGGCGCGCGCGAGCTGGCGTTGATGAAGCCGACGGCCTACCTGATCAACACCGCCCGCGGCCGCCTGGTGGACGAGGACGCCCTGGTCGCCGCGCTGCAAAACGGGCAGATCGCCGGCGCCGGGCTGGACGTCTTCCGCTACGAGCCGCTGCCGCCCGACCATCCGCTGCTGGCGCTGGCCAGCCCGCGCCTGATCCTGACGCCCCACGTCGCCGGCGCGCCGGTAATGGAAGCCTGGCAGACCATCGCCGACGAACTGGTGGAGCGATTGTTGGAAGAGAAAGAGGGATAGACCGCGGATTTGACGGATTAGGCGGATTCTCGCGGATTGAATCCGTGAAAATCCGCCTAATCCGTCAAATCCGCGGTCTATTGTTGCATACCATTCGAGAACAGTTACTCTGAGGAGGTTGAGATGCCTGAGCCACCTGCCTGGCGTTACCAGAAGATTATCAAGCCCATGTTCGACCTGCCCGCCGAACATGTCATCCTGCGCGGACGGGTGCTGACGTGCGTGGGCGACGAGGTGATCGAGGACGGCTTTGTCGAGTTGGAGGGCGGCAAGATCGTCGCGGTCGGGCCGGCGAGCGAACTGGGCGACCGGGCGGAGCGCGCAGTCGATACCGGCGGCACGATCCTGCCCGGGTTGATGAACAGCCACGCGCACCTGGCGTGGGACGGCATCCACGACCTGGCGCGCCAGTCCATGGACGATGCATCGGAGATCAGCGCGTACAAGAGTGCGGGCAACATGCTCATCTCGCTGCGCGCCGGCGTCACCACCGTGCGCGACCTGGGCATGAACAAGACCAACTTCTTCGCCAAACAGGCGGTGGCGCAGGGCATCTTCCCCGGCCCGCGGCTGCTGATCTGCGGCGAGGCGATCATCCAGACCGGCGGGCACACCTACTGGTGCTGCCGCGAGGCGAGCGGCGCCGACGAGATGCGCCGCGCCGTGCGCGAGCAGGTGCGCGGCGGCGCCGACCTGATCAAGATCATGGCCTGCCACGACACGCTCGAATTTACCGACGAAGAGCTGGCCGCGGTGATCGACGAGAGCCACCGCAACGGCCTGCCCATCACCGCGCACGCCACCTACAACGACTGCATCGCGCGCGTCGCCGAGTTTGGCGTCGACTGCGTGGAGCACGGCGGCAGCATGACCGACGCCACCATCGACCTGCTGCTCAAGAAGGGGATTCCTATCGTCACCACCTTTGCGCCGCTGGTCATGCAGAGCATCCCCGACCTGGCGCGGCAGTACAGCGTGCCGGAGTGGAAGATCGCCGAGCGCCAGAAGGCGGTGGGCGACCCGAAGCGCTACCAGGGGCTGATCAACGCGGCGGCGGCGGGCGTCGTCATCGGCTTTGGCACCGACGCGGGCAGCCCGGTCGTCGGCCACAACGTCATCGCGCCGGAGATGGCCTTCATGGTCAAGTTGGGCGTCAAGCGCGACAACTACGACGCCATCCGCAGTGCGACGAGTGTGGCCGCGCAGATCAGCAAGCTCGACGGCAAGATCGGCACGCTGGAGACGGGCAAGCTGGCCGACGTCATCGTCGTCGACGGCAACCCGCTGGCGGAGATCGAGGCGATCGGGTACGTGAAGATGACCTTCCTGGAAGGGAAGCGCATGGTGTAGTTAACAATTAGCAATTGTCAATTGTCAATTGTCAATTGTTAATTGTCAATGACTGTGCTCGCTACAAGAGGTGGCGCTATGACAGATGTACTTACACACGCGTTGGCAATGCGCATTGTCGAGGAGGATGTGTCGTTCCGCACGCGCATGTTGGAGACTGCGGCGGGGCTGGACGACGTGATCGCGCTGGGGCGCGGCGACCCGGACTTTCACACGCCGCCGCACATTGTCGAAGCGGCCAAGCGGGCGCTGGACCAGAACCAGCACCACTACACCCATCCCGCCGGGCTGCCGCAGTTGCGCGAGGCCATCGCCGACACGCTGCGCCGCGACCACGGGCTGGCCTACAATCGCGACGAGATCATCGTCACTGCCGGCGTGCAGGAGTCGATCATGCTGCTCATGCTCGGCCTGGTCAACCCCAGTGACGAGGTGCTCATCACCTCGCCGCGCTTCACGACCTACGACATGGCGGTGAGTATGTGCGGCGGCGTGCCGGTGCCGGTGCCCACTTACGAGGAAGATGACTTTGCGCTGATGCCGGCGGCCATCGAGGCGCGCATCACGCCGCGAACCAAGGCGCTGGTGCTGGTCACGCCCAACAACCCCACCGGCGCGGTGACGCCGCCTGCGGTCATCCGCGAGATCGCCGAGCTGGTCAAGCGTCACAACATCGTGCTCATCAGCGACGAGATTTACGCCAAGTTGATCTATCCTGGCTCCGAACACCTCTCGGCGGCGACGCTGCCGGGTATGAAGGAGCGCACGATCACCCTCAACGGTTTCTCCAAAGCGTACGCCATGACCGGCTGGCGCGTCGGCTACCTGGCCGGGCCGGAGGAATTCGTGCGCATGCTGGTGGAGCCGCGCCACACGCTGAGCATCAACACCAACACGCCGGCCCAGTTCGCCGCGCTGGCCGCGCTCACCGGGCCGCAGGATGCGGTGCAGGCGATGCTCGAGGAGTACAGCGAGCGCCGCTCCTATCTCATGGGCGCGCTCAGCGACCTGGGCATGAGCTACGGCCATCCGGGCGGCGCGTTCTACATCTACACCAACGTGTCGAGCACCGGGCTGCCCTCGCCGCGCTTCTGCGAGGAGCTGCTGCGCCAGGGCCGCGTGATGATCTTCCCCGGCAGCATGTTCGGCGATGACAGCGACAAATACGTGCGCATTAGCTATCTGCAGCCTCTCGCGCGCATCAAGGAGGCAGTGGGGCGGATGAGCGAGTTCATTGGGCGCGTTGGATAGCGGAATCGCCTTCACCACAGAGGAGAAGAGTTTTCACCACAGAGAGCGCAGAGACCACAGAGGAGAAAGAGAGAGGGATGCTCACGGGTGGGTCGCCGACGTCCACCACATCCGCCGCCGTCTAGCTCCAGGTAGCAGGGGGAGGAGAGGTGATTGGTGGCGGGGCGTCGCCGCGGTTCTGTGCGTGGCTGACCCCTCTGCGCTTCTCCGCGTTCTCTGTGGTTCAGGAGTGTTTGTCATGTCATTTAGAATGCTACTGGTGGGGCTGGGCAATCGGGGGCGCATGTGGGCGGAGATCGCCGGGCATGTCGCGGGCGTCGAACTGAGCGGCGCGGTGGACGTGAACCCGGCGGCGCGGGCGAGTTTCGCGGCGGGGCATGCGGGCGTGCCCTGCTTTGCCGGGCTGGGCGAGGCGCTGGCGGCGACGGCGAGCGATGCCGTCCTGCTGGTCACGCCACCCGATGGCCACCTGGCGCAGGCGCGGCAGATCTTCGCCGCAGGGCTGCCGCTGCTGGCCGAGAAGCCGCTCACGCTCGATCTGGCCGAAGCGGTGCAGATCGTCGACCTGGCCGCGCAGGCGCGTCTGCCGCTGATGGTGGGGCTGAACTTTCGCTACCTGCCCGTGTCGCAGAAGATTCGGGAGCTGGTTGCGACGGAAGCCTTCGGCGCGGCCGGCTTTGGCCAGTTCACCTACCAGCGCAACCGCGACGGCCGCCAGCCGCGCCTCAACAAGTACCCGCTTACCATGCGCCACCCCATGATGCTGGAGCAAAGCATCCACCACCTGGATCTGATCCGTTTTTGCTACGGCCGCGAAGTCGAGTCGGTGCTCTGCCGCACGTGGAATCCGCCGTGGAGCATGTACGCGCACGACAGCAACGTGAGTTGCCTGCTGCGCCTGGCCGGCGGGCTGGAGGTGAACTACCTCGGCACGTGGACGGGCGGCTGGAACGAGCTGCGCTTCGAGTGGCGCACCGACTGCGCGGAGGGCGTGATTGTGCAGCGCGAGCTGTTCGCCGACCTTGCCGTGGCGCACACCGCCGACAAGGCACTTTCGCCCGTGGAACTTGCACCGTGCGAGCCCTTCTACGACGATTCGGCCGCGCTGCTGGCCGACTTCGTTGCCCATGTGCGGGGGGATGCGCCGCTGGCATGCAGCGGCGCCGACCATCTGGTCACGCTGGCGCTCTGCTTTGCCGCTATCGAGAGCAGCGAGAGCGGCCGCGCCGTACAGATGGCCGAGTTCTGCGCGCGACATGACATCGCCTATCCTCCATGAAAATCCTCGTCACCGGCGGGCTGGGCTTTGTCGGCATCAACCTTGTGCGCGGGCTGGCGGCGCGGCCGGGCGTGCGGGTCGTGGCGGCGGATGTGCTGCCGTGGGACGATGCCATCGAGCACTTTCTGGCGCCGGTGCGCGGGCAGGTCGTGCCGCGCCGGCTGGATGTGCGCGACCGTGCGGCGGTCGAGGAGATCGTTGCCGGTGAAGCCATCACGCACATCGTCCATGCTGCCGCGATTACGGCCACCGATGACGAGGAGCGCACGCGTGCCGCCGAGATCGTCGCCGTCAACCTGCAAGGGGCGATCCATGTGCTGGACGCAGCGCTGGCGGCGCCGGCTGTTGAACGTGTGATCGTCGTCAGCAGCAGCGGCGTCTACGGCGCGCCCGCGAGTGACCCGTTGCTCCCGGTGCGCGAGACCGACCCGCTCGACCTCTCCAACCTCTACGCCATCACCAAGCACAGCGCCGAGTTGCTGGCCGCGCGCTATGCCGTGCTCAGCGGTAAGCCCATGGCCGCGGTGCGCCTGCCCGGCGTCTACGGCCCCATGGAACGGAGCAAGGAGAGCCGCCGCCACCTTTCCGCACCGGGCCGCCTCATGGCCGCGCTGCGTGAGGAGCGGCCCGTGCGCGTCGCCGGGCGCGGCATCATGCGCGATTGGACGTACGCCGCCGACGTTGCACAGGGGATCGCCGCGCTGCTCTCCGCCGGGCGCTGGCGTCATTCCGTCTATAACCTGAGTTGCGGCGTGGCCGTGCCCTTCCGTGCCGTGGTCGAGGCCTTTGTCGGCGCCGGTTTGCGCGCCGAATGGGTTGCCGATCCCGACGCGGCCGACATTGCCATGCGACCGCAGCAGGCGCGTGCTGCGCTGAATATCGAACGCCTGCGCACCGACGCGGCATTCGAGCCGGCCTTTCCCCTGGTCGCGGGCATCGCTGCGTGGCTGGAGTCCGGGGAATAGAGCGAGCAGCCCCACCGGCCTACGAATGCCCATGACACGGATTGCACAGTTCCTGTAACGATCTTGTAGCGCTCTCGGCTATAACGATATATTCTGGAAGACGGCAGCCTGACCGGTCTCATCGGCTTCACCGGCACCGCCGAAGCGTACCGTGCGCGCTTTGCCCGCCTCGGCTTGCAACTCGTCTACAGCATCCCCATCGACGAACTCATCGCGGCCGGCTTTGTGGCGCCCTTTGCCGAACTCGGCGCGCCCTTCTCCTACTCGGCGCGCGAGCGGCGCATCCGCGACCTGCTGGACGGCTACAAGGCGCAGACCAGCGCGTACATGGAACGCGTGGGCGGCGAGCGGCTGCGGTCGTGGTTCGCCGGGATTCCCATGGACGAGCGCGTGGCCATCGGCCACGACCTGCTCGGCATGTACCAGGGGCGCAAGGATTGGGCGGCGGCGCTGGCGCAGCGTCTGGCGCAGTGGGAGACGGGCGGCGCGCTGGGGCTGACCGAGGCGCGCCTTGTCACCGTCGTGCAGATGGCGCGGGGATGGAGCGACGCAGACCTGGCCGCCATGGCCGGTATCGACGCCGCTGCCTTCGACGAGGTTGTCGCCGGCATCGACGCCCTGCGCAACGAACTGGCCGGGCTCATCTACCTGCCCTCTACGCTCAAGCTGCTGGCTGCGCCGGGCTATGCGCGCACCTTTGACGGCGCGGGGCTGCGGGCGGCTCACGCTGCGGCGACCAACCAGGCCGGGCGCGCCGAAGCGGTCAAGGAAGGCATCGCCACGACGATCGTCGGCCTCTACGAAGGGCTGAGCGAGTGGTACCGCCGCGTCGGCGAGGGCCGCGTCGAGACGATCAAGGCGGTGATCGAGGCCGAGCGCGCCACGCGCGACGTGAGCGGCATCATCATCTTTGACACTGCGCGCCGCATCCAGTGGAAGCAGGGGCTGGCCACGCCGGGCTACGAAGGCGTCGGCGGCCTCTACGCGCAACTGCTGGGCGACCCGCGCTTCGTGCCCTATGCCGTGCTCTCCGGTGAGCAATATCTGCCCTACAGCGAGCACGACCCGCTGCCGCCGCGCATTGCCGCCTTTGTGGAGCAGCAGATCATGCGCGGCGAGGTGGCGGGCGCCATGTTCGACCTGGTCGTGCAGGGGCTGGATCTGCCGGCGGATCTGCGCGCCGACCTGCACCGGCGCTGGGATGCCGCGGTCGAAGCGTACGTGGCCGGGCTGGGCGATGTACACGCGCGGCGTCCGGGCGAGTTCAGCCGCCGTGTGCTGGCGCCGCTGCACCGCCACCTGCGCGGCCTGAAGCTGGACCTCGTGGGCGAGCGGCTCCTGTCGCGCATGGACCTGCGCAACATCCACTTTGCCGACCTGGTGACGACCTTCTTCGACTACGCCATCATCGCCCGCTACTTTCGTCATCCGCAGGTGGCCGAACTGGAGCAGGTGAGCGGCGCGCGCCAGAAGTTATTCGTCATCCCCATGTCCGCCGGCAGCCGCAAGCTGCTCATGTACGACCTGACCGCGCTCATCGTCGACGCCGATTCGCTGCCCATCAACATCGTCGTCGTCTCGACGTGGGCGCGCACGGGCTGGAACGTGATCGCACCCAATGTGCTGATCGACGCCACGGCGACGCGCGACGTGACGGCATGGCAGCAACTGCGCGGCCGCGCCATTCGCGCGCGGCGCACGTGGAGCAACGACTGCTACCGGCTGATCATGGCGCTCATCGGCAGCCAGATCCAGGGGATGACGGAGCAGGCGGAGATGCCCGCCGACGTCGACGAGGTGCTGGCGCAGGTGGCATGGCAGCCGGGCGAGCACGCGCTGGACGACCGGCTGTGGGCGCTGCTGGAGACGGTTGCGCCTGCCGGCCTGGTTGCCCGTGCCCGGGCGAACGGGCTGGCCGCGCTGGCGGCGGACGAACGCAAGGCCGTCGCCGTGGCGCTCATGCGCCGCTACAACAAGGTGACGCACATCTTCGAGCTGGTCAAGGCCTACGGTTCGACCACGCAGGTGGAATACGACCGCACCGCGCGCGTCTGGCAGCGCCGCGAGGCCATCGCCGCCAAGCACGAGCACGAAATCTCGGTCAATCCCTTCGACGGCGTCAAGCTCACCGGCGCCGGCCATGCGCCGCTGGTCTACGCCCAGGACCCGCGCGCCGACATCCCCGCCGCGTTGCAGGAGCATCTGCGCCAGGCTATCGACGGCGCCGACGACGTGATCGTGTCAGGGTGGATGCAGGTCAATATGCCGTAACCTGCATCCTCACACCAACCGCCGCGGCACCGATTCCAGCCAGCTTCGCTCGAAGAAGCGGCTGCCGTTGAGCAGCACCTCCAGGCGCACGTCGAAGTGGATGGCGTCGACCGTGCTGCGGAAGCCGCCGTCGGCGCGCACTTCGATGGCGTAGCCGTGCTCGACCAGGCGGTAGACGACGCGGTTGAGGAGCAGCACGTGCGCCGGGTCGTCGTGGCGGGCGGTCATTTCCAGCTCCTCGGCGGTGAAGATCACCGTGCCGTCGGGCAGCGTCGTCTCGTCGCCGTCGCGCACGCGCACGGTCACCGCGCCGCGCAGCACGTCCTCCGTGATCTCCCATACGGGCGGCTCGCCGCGCCACTCGCCCACCTCCGGCAGTGTGGGAATCTCCGTCTTGAAGGCGGACGGCGGGAGCAGCGCGGCCGCGGGCGGGAGCACGGGCAGCAGCAGGCGCGACGGCGTTTGCGGGCCGGTGTGCAGGAAGTTGTCGGCCGGATAGGGCGAGGGCCAGACGATGGGCCACGCCGCGCTGGCGACGCTGAGGCGGATGCGCTGGCCGGGCAGGAAGCGATAGCCGGTCGCCTTGAGCGGCACGCGCACCGTGTACACCTCGCCCGGCGTGAGCGGCGCGGG
>JACKBA010000054.1 GCA_020634815.1 Caldilineaceae bacterium
CGACGGCGAACCCGTTCCTGCCCGGCATGATGGGCCAGTGGCAGGAAGCCGTGCAGCGCTCGCTGGGCGGCATGAACGACTACACCGCCTCGACCGCGCAGGCCGTCAGCCGGCAGATGCTCGTCGCGCAGGAGCAGATGCTGCGCATTATGCAGATGGCGACCGATGCCTGGCAGCGGCTGGCTGCATCGGGCAGCGACCCGGCCAACTGGCAGGCTGACCTGAACGATATCGCCGAACAGATGCGCCAGCAGATGATGGACAGCTATGTGGCCTCCATGCAGGGCGGCGGCGAAGCGGCGCAACTCTACCAGGCGTACCTGGCCGAGATGGCGACGCTGGCGGCGCCGTGGCAGGCGGCCATGACGCAGATGCCGGCGTGGCGCCCCGGTGCAGAGGGTTGGAGCGCCGGCGTGGCCCAGGCCATGGACGCCAATCTCAAGGCGTTCGACCAATCCTTCGGCCGCTTCCTGACCAGTCCGACGCTGGGTCTCTACCGCAACTCCATCGGCCAGGTGAACCAGGGCTTCAAGCTCTGGCTGGAGGCACGCACGCTGGAGGTGGAGTACCAGACTGTCGTCAGCGGGGCGTGGGCCAAGGCATTCCAGGCGATGATGACGAAGCTGGTCGCGCTCGTGCAGGAAGGCAAGCCCGTGCAGAGCGTGCGCGAACTGACCGACATCTGGGTCGAGGTGGCGGACAAGGAGTTCTTTGCCCTGTTCCACTCCGACGAGTTCGCCGCGCTGCAAGGGCGCTATCTCAACAGCTGCATGGCGCTCAAGCGCGCCCAGCGCGACCTGCTCGAGAACTGGCTGCGCGCCAACGATCTGCCGACGCGCAGCGACCTGGACGAGGCGTATCACGAGATCTACACCCTGCGCAAGGAAGTCAAAGTGCTCAAAAAGACGCTCAACCAGATGAGTGGCGGGCCGCGTGAGGAAGCGCCGGCCGGCGCAGCCGCAGAGACCGCGCCCGTGAAGAAACCGCGTGCGACCAAGAAGAGCGCCAAGGCTGTGGCCGCAGCAGAGGAAAAACCGTCGAAGAGCAAGCGCAAGGCCGGCAAGGGCGAGAAGGAGAAGAAGTGATGGCGGCGGCAAACGTACCACCAACCGTCAACGATCTCATGGAGGAACTGGCCGGTATCAATCGCAAGGTTCTGGCCGGGCTGGAGAATCTCAGCCACCTGCACGAAGATGACATCCAGTTCGGCACCACGCCCAAGGACGAGATCTACCGCGAAGACAAGATCGTCCTCTATCGCTACCGTCCCGTGGTGGAGAAGCCTTTCGGCGTACCGCTGCTGATCAGCTATGCGCTGGTCAACCGCCCGTACATGGTTGACTTGCAGGAAGATCGCTCGCTGGTGCGTAACCTGCTCAAGCTGGGCATTGACGTTTATCTGATCGACTGGGGCTACCCCGGCCCGACCGAGCGCTGGCTGACGCTGGAAGATTACATCGATGGCTACCTGGACAACTGCGTCGACGCCATTCGCACCCGGCACGGCATCGATCAGATCAACCTGCTGGGGATCTGTCAGGGGGGCGTCTTCTCGCTCTGCTACGCCGCCACGCACCCGGAAAAGATCAAGAACCTGATTACCATGGTGGCGCCGGTCGATTTTCACGTCAAGGGCACGGCGGGCTGTGGGCTGCTCAACTCCTGGTGCCAGAGCATGGACCCCGATCTCATGGTCGACGCCTTCGGCAACGTGCCGGGCGACTTCATGAATTTCGGCTATCTCATGCTGCGCCCCTTCCAGCTCAACGTGGGCAAGTATGTGAACATGCTCGACGTGCTGGAAGATGAGGCCAAGCTGCTCAACTTTCTGCGCATGGAGAAGTGGATCTTCGACAGCCCCGACCAGGCGGGCGAGGCATGGCGCCGCTTCATCAAGGAGTTCTACCAGAAGAACGCGCTGGTCAACGGCACGTTTGAGCTGGGCGGCCGGCGCGTCGATCTGGAGCAGATCCGGATGCCGGTGCTGAACCTCTACGCCGAGGAAGATCACCTGGTGCCGCCGGCCTCGTCGATTGCGCTCGAGCGTCACGTGGGCACTGCCGACTATACCGTGCGCGGCTTCCCGGCCGGTCACATCGGCATGTACGTCAGCGGCAAGGTGCAGCGCGATTTGCCGCCCACCATCGCCGACTGGCTCAAGGCACGCGCATAAGCAGGCAATTGGCATTCAGCCGACGCGGCAGGAACCTTCCCTTCCTGCCGCGTTTTTGCTGGGGGCAACCGGCGCATTTTGACGCAACTTGCATTCTGCCCAGCATCTGATATTCTCTCCCCACTCTCCATTCGTACGTTGTCAACCAAAGGAGGAACCACCCTATGGACCATTTTGGCCTGAAAGATCGCGTCATGTTTGTGACGGGCGGCAATCGCGGCATCGGCGCGGCGATCGTCGAGGTGCTCAACAAGACCGGCGCGCGTGTCGTCTATACCTACCGCAACGAACCAGGCCCGCAGGCAGAGCTTGCCTTCCGCGCCGACGTGACCGATCCTGCTTCCATGGATGAGGCGATCGATCGCACCGAGAACGAAGTCGGCCCGATCTACGGCGTCGTGCTCAACGCCGGCATCACCAAGGACAACCTTTTCCCGCGCATTTCTGTGGAGGATTGGTACGCCGTTATCGACACCAACCTCAACGGCATCTTCAACACGCTGCGCCCCATCGTGCCCCGCCTCTACGATCGCGGTTCCGGCTCGCTGGTCTTTATCAGCTCCGTGGTGGGCGAGCAAGGGAACATCGGCCAGGCGAACTATGCGGCCTCCAAGTCGGCGGTCATCGGCCTGGCCAAGACGCTGGGGCTGGAAGGCGCGCGCTATGGCGTGCGCTCGAACGTGGTGGCGCCGGGCTTCACCTCGACCGATATGGTCAAGGCCATCCCGGAGAAGGTGCAGGAGCGCATCCTGCAGAAGATCCCGCTGCGCCGCTTTGCCGACCCGGAGGAAGTCGCCTGGGCCGTCGCCTTCATGATGTCGCCGCTCATGGCCGGCTACATCACGGGCGATGTGCTCAGCGTCAACGGCGGGCAGTATACCTAGGATGAGCACCCCCCAAGACGCCGTCTCCGCCTGGTTCCAGATGATGGCGGAAGCCATGCGCGGCGCGACGGAGGCACAGGCGGCCATGCGGGCCTTTGCCCAGGCGCGCACGCCGGAGGATGTCGCCCAGTGGATGGCGCGCTATCTGCCCGATGCTGTGGCAGGGCAGCCGGCCGGCGCTTACTCGCCGGAGACGTGGTGGCGATTGACGGGCTTCGTGCCGCGCATTCGCTATCTGGAGCAGCTCGAACGCAACGAGCTGTTGCGCCAGCGGCTGGATGAGGCAGAGGCTACGATCGCCCGTTTGCGCGCGCAACTGGGCGCGACCGGGCAGGCAGCCGCGCAGGTGCAGGATGTCACCGCGGCGTGGCAGGGAATCTTTGCGGAGATGCTCAAGGCGCAAACTGATTGGCTGCACGCGTGGAATGCGGCGCAGGCTGGTGGCGCCGGAGACGCTGTGGGCGAACCCGCTCCATAGCCGGCGGCCGATGGCACAAAAAAAGCGGCGTGGCGGATCATCCGCCACGCCGCTTTCGTTTGTCGCTATGCGGTTATTTTTCCTCGACCATGGCCATCGGCACATTCGCCTCGACCAGGCGCTGCTCCAGCTTTTCACTGTCGCCGAAGAAGGCCCGGGCGTAGGTCTTGCCGTCGTAGTCGCCGGTGAAAAGCCAGCGCTTGACGTAGTTCATGTAGACCAGCATGCCGGTGTTGATATCGTGGCAGGTGTTGCCCTCGTAGATGGTCGTCCAGCCGCCGCCTTCCTCGATCTCGACCGAGTGCGGACCGGAGCAGAAGACCTCGACACCCTCGCCATTGCCCAGCGGGAAGACGCCGACAGCATCGCCGGGATTGGCGCCCATCCAATAGCTGTAGAGGAAGTTCTGTTCGGCTTCGCCCGTGCGCTCCTCGCCTGTCTTCTGGTTCACCTCGAAGGTCCAGGCGTCGGTGGAGAAGCACGAGTCATCCCACGTCACCGTGTGCTCGACGGGCAGGAAGTCGCCGCTCGGCTGCCGGTTGACGACCGCATCGACCTCGGCCTCACAGCTCTTGATCTGGCAGCGGTCAGAGTTGCAGCTCCAGTCGACGGCCCACTTGACCGCCAGGTCGGGGCCGAACAGCGCTTCGGCGGCAGCCGGCGCGTCGACAACGGGCGCTTCGCCCTCGCCGGCCACACGCACCAGTTCGGCGGCAACCCAGCCGTTCTCGATCTGGTCGCCGCTGACGCCGGTCACCTTGGAATCAAGCTGGTACCAGCGGCCATCCTCGCTGCGCCCGAGCACGTCGAAAGTCTGGCCAGGGTTCACCTTGGCGACAATGTCAAAAGAGGTGCCGGGGCCGCTGCGCAGGTTGGCGCGCACGCCTTGCGTGGCAATCGTCACGCGCAGCGGTTCGTCGCCCTCAGGCGTGGCGGTGGGCGTGGGCAGCGGCGAGTCGCTCTCCTCCTCGGTCGCCGGCGGCTGGTAGGCCGACAGCGGCTCGATGACCGTGTTGACCGAGGCGGGCATGGCGGCATCGGCGACGGCGGCGCCGGGGCTCGACTGCACGGCAACACCCGACGCGGCGCAACCGCTCAGGACAAAAAGGGCGACCGTCACGAGCAGGAAGCCGGCGGTCAGGGTACGCAATGGTTTGCGGCCGTTGATGCGAACGTCAGCGGCATTCAGAAATTTTTGGTCATGCATGGCTGGTCTCAAAACATGTGAGAATAACGAGGTCTGCAGGCATGCCGGCCATTATAGCACGGTCACAAAATTGCAGGGAAACGAACAATCGCCCAGATTTAATCCAATGTCACGAGGATGTTTTCGAGCAACCCCATTTCGTCCAAGCCCTCGTAGGCGTAGGCTCGAACCATGTGATTGGGATCGTTGAGCAGGGGGTAGAGCACGGCGGCCGCCTTCATCGTGGCGATCTTGCGCAGGGCTGCCGCGGCCCGCGTGCGTGCGCCCTGATGCGTGCCCTGGAAGATGACCGCGGCCAGCGCCGGTACGGCATCGTCGCCGCACTGGGCGAGGGTATCCGCCGCGGCCTGGCGCACCATGCCGTCATCGTCGGTCAGCAGGCGCGCCGTCGCGCCAAGATGAGGCTCCACCGCCGCCGGCACACGCTGGTGGAGAACGGCCAGCGCCATGGCCGCCGCGGCGCGCACACCGGCATCGCCGTCGCCGAGCGCAGCCAGCAACGCCGGCACCGCCTGTGTTCCGCCGCAGACCGCCAGCCCGCGTACGGCCCACCACCGGCGGTCGCTGTCGTCCGCCGCGACCAGCGCCAGCAGCGCCGGCTCGTCGGCCGCGGTGAGTTGGAGCGCAGCACGTTCGGCGCGCTCGTCGTCGCCGGCGTCGATGGCATCAAGCAGGTTGGGAACAGGCGCGTTCATGGGCAAGGGTGAATGGCGTGGGCAGGCAGCACGGCGATGCCGGATTCATCGGCAGTGTGCTACCGGCTGGAAGGCGTCGTCACGATCAATTCGAGAAAGTCGACGGTCACGCTTTGCGAACTCGTCGCCTGCGCAGCAATGCCGGCCGCGCCCCGGGTTTCGGCGCGTGGTGCGGCCACTTCCGCCAGCAACGTGTCGTTGCCATAGAAGCGCAGCACGCTGCCGTTGTCGTCGAGGCGGAGCCGATTGGTGCTGCCGGCCGGGTTGAGCACGGCCTGGCTCACCAGCACGGGCAGCGGATTCGCGAGGCTGTCCACCCACTGCGTGACGCTGACATTGCCGCGCCCGTCGACGGCAAAGAAGACGAAATCTCCCTTGTCGGCAAAGCGGCCGATGATACCAGCGGCGGCATCCGGCGTCTCCGGAGAGATGGCCACCGTCGTTTCGAGTTCCATGGCCGCGGCTTCCGGTATGGAGATGCGGCTCCAGCCCAGGTAATTCGGCCACACATCCAGGCGATAGACACCCAGTTCCGGCAGCACGGCGGCGGCGAAGACGTCCGGCTCGGTGTAAGTGGCCAGGAATGGGCTGGACGCATCGAAGCGATCGGCGAAGTTGATGACGGCCTTCTCGGGCTGGTCGCCCCCGACCGCCGGTTTTCCGAACCAGGCTGTAAACGGGTTGTTGACGGTTTCCCAGGTGGTGTCAGGATCCATCGTGCGCGCCACGGTCAGGATGCCTACGGCCAGTAGCAACACGATGAGGCACATCACCAACCACCACTGCGACAGGCGCAGCCCGGCATTGGGCGGGCGCTGCACCGACTCGCGCGCGGTTGCCCGGTGTGCCGTCAGCCCGATGGACGTGCGCTTGCTTGCCTGCACGGCAGGGTCGGATTGATAGACCCCAGTGGGTTGTTCGGTGGCGGGCTGGTTTGCATCCATGGTAGCCATGCGTTGCTCCGGGCTGGTGATATGAATGGTGCTGGCCCGGATTATACCACGAATTGGCGCAGTGATCTCGCCCAGATGCGCACCGGGCGCGTCGCAGACCCGCTGTGCGATCCCGTTCGCCAATGTTGCGCGTGCCCTGTATACTAGAGAGCAGTTCCGTTTCTGCCGTGCTCCCCGCATTGTGTGCAGCCCGCTCAGGCCGCCGAGCCGGCGCGGGAATGCCGGAACGCACTGAACGTCGCAGCACGTTCGTACATCGGTATGTTCGTACATCGGTGAGAAGATATGACGATCCTTGTCGCGCCCGTCAACGAAATCGACGCACCGGCTTTGCCCGGGGTGGGCACTGCCGTCGATCAGGAGCAGGCACTCGAGCCGCTCTGGCAGGTGATCATTCACAACGACGACGTGACGCCCTTCGACTATGTCATCGGCATCCTGCTGTCACTCTTCATGCTCTCGGAGGAGATGGCGGACCACATCGCAACGACCGCCCACTTCGAAGGCCAGGCGGTGGTCGTCGTGCGCCCGCGCGCCGAGGCCGAACGGCTCGTCAAAGTGGCGAGAACGCGGGCACGTCTCGATGGCTATCCGCTGACTTTTTCCATGGAGCGTGACGCCTGATGAGCCACGACTTGCCTGCCGCCGAACCCGGCTGGGTGCACGGCCACAGCCATGACCCCAATCCCGAGCCCCCGCCGGGCGATGCGACGATCGCCGCCCACCTGCCCGGCGGCGCGACCGAGCAGCTTGCCGTCGCAACGCTGCGGGCGCTGCACTACCGGGAGATTGGCGACTGCTATATCGTGAGCACCGGACACGGGACGTCGGGGCCCTTTGTCTTTGGTGGGGTAACGCTGGCGGATTTACTCGCCCATCTTCTGCCCGGTGCGGGCTGGCAGCTTGTGGATGTCGTGAGCGGCGACGGCTTCGGCACGCGCCTCACGCCGGCCGACCTGGCCGAGGCGCCCGCCGGCCGGCCGCCACTGCTCGCCTACATGCTGGACGGCGCAGAGATGACCCGGCAAGCCGGCCTGGTCCGCCTCGTCGTGCCGGCCGAAACGGATGATGCGCTCAAACAAGTCAAGTGGATCGCCCGCCTCGAAATCCGCTGATCCCTGAAACGACAGACGGCGTCTCCCGCATCGCGCATCACGTTTGACCTCTCATGCATCACGCATCAGGCCTCACGTCTCACGCTTTACTCATCACTCATCACGTTTGACGCATGACGTTTGACGTTTGACCCGTCCCGCCTACCCGCCCGCCTTCTTCGCCTGATAACCAAGTCCCTGGAGAATCGCCACGATCTTGTCGCGCTGATCGCCCTGAATCTCGATGACCTGGCCCTTGACCGCTCCGCCTGTGCCCAGGCTATTCTTCAACTGCTTGCAAAGCTTTTCCAGTTCGGCCGGTGCGGCGGTGACACCGGTGACGAGCGAGACCGTCTTGCCGCCGCGCCCCTTGCGCTCGATGCCGACGCGCACGGACTGCTGCTTTGGCGGCACGGCTTTGCCCTTCGGTGTGGGTGCAGGTTCCGGATCCGGATCGGTGGAAAAGACGGTGCGGCGATTTGAATCGGCCATGAGCAATAACCTCGATAGTGGGAGGAGTGGGTGTGACCGGCGATCAGGTGGCGGGCACGCGCCGGCGGACAAAACGGCCCATGGTTGCGAGCGCCTGGCGAGCCTTTGGCTCCAGCATCCAGGTGAAGTGCCAGACATGCACCATGTGAGCGTACACTTCGAGCGTCACGTCGACGCCGGCCGCCTGCGCGCGCGTCGCAAAGCGCCGGCTGTCGTCCAGCAGCATCTCGGCCGAACCGGCCTGGATCAGCAACGGCGGCAGCCCGGTGAGGTCGGCGTAGAGCGGCGAAATCAGCGGGTCGTGTGCATCGTGGTCCGTGGCATACATGCTCGCCGTTGCCCGCAGGATGTCCGAGTTGAGAAAATCGGTCGGTTCGTTGACGGCCATAGTCTCACCGGAGAGGGTGAGATCCAGCCAGGGCGAGATGCACGCCGCACCAGCCGGCAGCGGCATGCCGGCGTCGCGCAGGGCCAGCAGCAGGGCAATGCTCAGCCCGCCGCCCGCCGAGTCGCCGGCAAGGACGATCTGTTCCGGCGCCAGGCCGTGCTCGGTGAGCAGCCACCAGTACGCTGTCCACGCATCTTCGACCGCTGCCGGGTACGGGTGTTCGGGCGCCAGGCGATAGTCCAGCGCAAAGATGCGCGCGCCGGCGGTGTCGGCCAGCCGCGTCGTGACCGCGGCGTGAGTGGCCGGCGATCCGCAGACATAGCCGCCGCCGTGCAGGTAGAGAATCACGCGGCCTGGCGCGGAGGACGACGTCTCGACCCACTCGCCGGCAAGGTGCAGAAACTGGACGCGGCGCCGCGTGGCCCGTGTCGGATAGCTCAGGCGCGTGACGCGATCCAGCGGGGCGCGGATCTCGTCGGCGCTGCGGATGGTGCCGCTGGGCGTGCCGAGCGTCATCATCTCGACGACGCCGGCGTAGGGTAGCGACCAGTCCGCCACGCGCGGCGTGTGGCGTGCGCGATCGGCCAGCGTTCGATAGCCGGCGCGCGCAACGAGCCGATTTATGGCAAAATAGGCATTGGCTTCTTTGGCGACGCGACGCACTGGTTCCTGGAGCATGGCCTGATTCTAGCCAAAAGGCTTGCATGAGCCAAATGATCGAAACGGAGACAACATGCTTTCCTTGACAAGCGACTACGTGATCGGCACGGGCGATCCCTCCCCTTATCTGCGACTCATGGCGGAGGCGGGCTATACCCACGTGCACTGGTGCCACCAGTGGCGATCCGATTTTCTCTACGCCGACAGTGAGATCGAACAGATCGGCCGCTGGCTGGACGAGTACGGTCTCAAGCTCAACGATGTGCACGGCTCGGAAGGCATCGAGAAGTTCTGGTACGCACCCGAAGAATATGCGCGGCTTGCCGGCATCGAGCTGGTCAAGAACCGTATCGACTTCACGGCGAAGCTGGGCGGCGACGCGGTGGTCATGCACGTCTATCCGCCCACCGTGCGCCCGGACCTGGCGCCCTACAACGACTTTCTCTTCGACCAGATCCGCCGTTCGCTGGACGATCTGCAATCATACGCAGTTGAACGCGGCGTGCGCATCGCGCTGGAGAATCTCATCGACTTTGCGGCTACCGAAGCGAAGGTTGCCGACGTGACGCAGGTGGGCGACAATGCGGAGTTGCTGGCGCGCCTGCTCGCCGCCTACCCACCCGAATTCCTGGGTCTTTGCTTCGACTCCGGCCACGCCATCCTCGGCCGCGACCGCACGGATACGTACGCGCCGCTCTTCGACCGCCTTGTCGTACTGCACCTGCATGACAACGACGGAATCGACGACCAGCACCTGCCTGTCTACGATGGCGTCGTGCAGTGGGAACGGGTGGCCGCGCTGATCGCGGCGTCGCCCTACAGCAAGCCCCTCAGCTTTGAACTTTCGATCAACCACAGCGGCTTTTCAGAACCGGCCGAATTCCTGGCCTACGCGATGGAAGGCTGCCGGCGCTTTGCGCGCCTGGTGGAAGCGACCGCGCGCTAGACGATCGCCAGCACGATGGTGAGCGTGATGGCGCTGGCCACCGTGGAGAAGAGTACGGCCGTCGTCACAAAGTCGGGGATGAGGTCGTGCTCCAGGGCGATGAGCGAGGTCAACACGGCGGCGGGCATGGCGGCCTGCACAATGCCCACGCTGCGCTCGATCCCCGTGATGCCGAAAAAGCCGACGAGCAGCAGCGCCAGCGCCGGGCTGACGAGCAGGCGCACGAGGCTGGAGGTGACCACGTGGCGGTCGATGTGCGGGCGCCCCATGCCGGCAAGCTGGATGCCCAGCGTGATGAGCATAATGGGGATGAGCGCGCCGGCCATGAGCGCGACGGCGCGGTCGATGAACATGGGCATGGGGATGTCGAGCCAGTTGACCAGGAAGGCAGGTAGTACCGCGATCACGCCGGGCGTGGTAAAGGCTGCCCACACGGCCTTCCAGCGCGTGCCGCCGCGGTTCCACGTCGCAGCCATAACGCCGACGAGAAAGCCAAAGGTGCTGCCGGTCAGGAAGAAGATTGACGCCGGCAGCATCCCCGCGCTGCCCACCTTGAAGTCGATGACCGGCAGGCCGAAGTTGCCCACGTTGCCGAACGCAGCGATGAGCACATAGGCCGCGACTAATTGCGGGCCGGCGCCAAGCAGCCGCGCCGCCAGAAATGCCACGACGATCGTCCCCGCTGTCACCACGATGAAGAAGGCCGCCATGCGCAGTGCCAGTTCGAGCTGGACTTCGGCCTTGCTGAAGACATTGAAGATGAAGGCAGGCACCAGGATATAGTAGGCCAACTTGGAGAGCGTGCGCGGCTCCATGCCCAGGCGCGGGCCGGCCAGGTAGCCGATGAGCACCAGGGCAAAGACCGGCAGCAGAATGTTCAGAAAAATGCTGGCGAGTTCGAGCATGAGGAATCGACCGATCGTGTTGGTTGGTGGACGGACGCTGCTGCCAACCAGTGTACAGGTCGATCTGTCTATCCCGCGAACCGGCGGCTGGGGGAAATGGCCGATCGGCTACTTCAGATTGTACAGGGGGCTGCCAATGGCCTGGCCGCCATCGACGAGAATGGTGGCGCCGGTGGTGAAGCTGGAGGCCGGCGACGCCAGGTAGAGCGCGATGCCGGCGATCTCCTCCGGCTCCGCCATGCGCTGCTGCGGGATCGCGGCCAGCGTCGCCGTGTTGAGCTGCTCGTCGGCCCAGATGGCCGCGCTGAACTTCGTTTTGACAAAGCCGGGCGCGATGGCGTTGACCTGGACGTTGAGCGGCGCCAACTCGGCCGCCAGCACCTCGGTGAGCATGATGACGCCGGCCTTGGTGACGCAGTAGACGCCCATGCCCGGCTGAGGCGTCTTGCCGGCGATGGAGGCCATGTTGATGATCTTGCCACCGCCGCGCGCCTGCATGGAGGGCACGCATGCCTTGATCAGCCGTAGATAGCCCTTGACGTTGACGTCGAAGGTCTTGTCCCAATGGCTCTCTTCGGCGGTCAGCACCGGCCCGAAGTGCGGGTTGGTGGCGGCGTTGTTGACGACGATGTCGACGCCGCCGTACGCATCCACCGTTGCGGCGACGAGCGCCTCGACGGCCGCGGCGTCGCCCGTGTGCGCGGCGATGGCGGTTGCCTCACCCCCCGCCGTGCAAATCTGCGCGGCGACGGCATCGACGGCTTCCTGCTTGCGGCTCGACACGACGACCTTCGCCCCGGCGCCGGCCAACGCCAGCGCGATCGCCTCGCCGATACCGCGCGACGCGCCCGTTACAATCGCCACTTTGCCGGACAGATCAAAAATCTTGGTCATGAGAAGGATGCGCTCCTGCAATCTCGAATCTCCAATCTCCAGTCATAGACCGAGAGATTGGAGATTCGAGATTCGAGATTACTCACCGGTGAAGATCGGCTGTCGCTTCTGCAGGAAGGCCATTACGCCCTCCTGGTGGTCACGGGTCGCAATCGCCTGCGCCTGCAACTCGGCCTCGTACTCGATAGCCGCGTCGAGGCTGCAATGCATGGCCGCGTTGAGCGCCTGCTTGGTCCAGCCCAGGGCTTTGGTCGGCCGCTGCGCCAATTCGTTCGCCCACTCCATGGCCTTGTGCATGAGGAAGGAGGCGGTCACCACCTGGTTGCAGAGACCCACTTCCAGGCAGCGCGGCGCGGATAGGCGCTCGGCCTCGATGCAAAGTTGCAGCGCACGGCTGTAGCCGACCATGCGCGCCATGAACCACGTCGAACCGGCGTCGGGCACCAGGCCGATGTTGGAGAAGGCTTGCAGGATGTAGGCGTCGTCGGCCATGATGCGCAGATCGCACGCCAGGGCCAGCGACGCGCCGGCGCCAGCCGCCCCGCCGTTGATCGCGCCGATGACAATCTTTGGCATGGTTACCATACGCTCGATGAGCGGCTTGTAGTGGGTGCGGATGGCGTCGCGCACGTTGGAGGCATCGACCGGGCCGGTGAAGATGCTCAGATCCTGGCCGGCGCTGAAGGTTGGCCCCTCGCCGGTCAGCACGATGGCGCGCACGCCGGCGTCTTCCTCGGCGCGGCAGAAGGCATCGTCCAGTTCGCCGAGCATCTCCGGCGTGAAGGCGTTGCGGCGTTCGGGCCGGTTCATGCGGATAAGCGCGACGGCATCGTCGACCGAATAGAGTACAGTCTTGTAGTCACTCATTGCGAACCTCGGATTCGGTTAATCGCCCCACACGTTGGCGAACTTCTCTTTTTCTTGAAGTTCGATCAGCGGAATTGGGGTAGAGAAGGGATAGTCGCCGGTGAAGCACGCATTGCAGTAGCCGCTTTCGGCCTTGAGCGCACGCATCATGCCGGAGATGGTCAGAAACGCCAGCGAGTCGGCGCCGATATGTTCGCAGATCTCGTCGACGCTCTTGTTGGCGGAGATCAGTTCGTCCTGGCTGGCCATATCCACGCCCATAAAGCACGGGAACTTGATGGGCGGGCAGGCCACGCGCACATGAACCTCCTTGGCGCCGGCGTCGCGCAGCATCTTGACCAGCGGGCCGGAGGTGTTGCCGCGCACGATGGAGTCGTCGACCAGCACGACGCGCTTGCCCTTGAGATTCTCCGGCAGCGGGTTGAACTTCATGGCGACGCCGACCCGGCGCAACTCGTTGGAGGGCTGGATGAAGGTGCGGCCAATGTAGCGGCTCTTGATCAGCCCCTCGCTGTAGGGAATGCCGCTCTTCTGAGCATAGCCGATGGCGTGCGGCGTGCCCGAATCCGGCACCGGCACGACGATGTCGGCGTGGGCGGGCGATTCCTTGGCCAGTTGTTTGCCCAGCTTCTGGCGCGTCTGGTGGACGAGCTTGCCGTTGAGCAGGCTGTCGGGGCGCGCAAAGTAGATCTGCTCGAAGGTGCAGAAGGCGAGCGGTTGCGGCGGCGCGCCCTGCACGATGTCGTAGCCGTTGGCATCGATGCGCACGACCTCGCCGGGCTGGATCTCGCGCACCAGCTCGGCGCCGATGGTGGCGAACGCGCAACTCTCCGACGCCAGCACATGGCCGCCGCCCGCCAGCTTGCCGAGCACCAGCGGCCGCAGCCCCCACGGGTCGCGCACACCGTAGACCGCATCGCGCGTCAGGATCACCAGCGCATAGGCGCCTTCCGCACGCGCCATGACGATGCGAATGCGCGCCAGCCAGTCGCCGCCGCTGCCTGCCAGCAGGTGCAGGATCACCTCGCTGTCGCTGGAGGTGGAGAGACCGACGCCACGCTCGAGCAGTTCGCGCCGCAACTGCGGCGCGTTGATCAGGTTGCCGTTGTGGCCAATGGCCAGCGGGCCGTCGAGCGTCTCGATGACGTAGGGTTGCGTGTTGCGCAGCTTGGGCGATCCGGTGGTGGAGTAGCGCGTGTGGCCGATGGCGAGGTGCCCCAACAGGTAGCGCAGGTTGTCCTCGTCGAAGACCTGCGAGACCAGTCCCATGCCCTTGTGCACGTGCGCCACCTTGCCGTCGCTGGTGACGATGCCGGCTGCCTCCTGCCCGCGATGTTGCAGGGCATAGAGGGCGAAGAAAGTGTAGCGGGCTACCTCGGCCCCAGATGCATAGATGCCAAAAATGCCGCACTCTTCGTGGAGTTTGTCGTCCGGAAACATGCAGCCCCCCAATAATGGTCAATGGGCAACGGTCAATGGTGAATTGGCAACGACGGCGTCAAATGATCAATACGAGAGACAACCTGTCGACGCCATTGACCATTCACCGTTAGCAATTGACCGTTGACTATTTCTGCCCCGTCGCCCGTGCCGTCAACGCGGTTCGTGCCCGTAGCGCGTTCTCCCGCGCCGCTTCTATTGTACCCGCCACCGCGGTCAGATGTCCCATTTTGCGACCGATGCGCGGCGTTTGTTTGCCGTACAGGTGCAGCTTGACGCCAGGCACCGCCAATCCCGCTGCCCAGTCCGGCTCGCCTGCTTCCCACAAGTCACCAAGCAGGTTGACCATGGCTGCCGGGCGCAGCAGTTCGGTCGAGCCGAGGGGCAGCCCGCAGATGGCGCGCGCCTGCTGCTCGAACTGGCTCGTGGCCGCCGCCTCAATGGTCAGGTGGCCGGAGTTGTGCGGTCGCGGCGCCAGCTCGTTGATGAGCAACCGCCCGCCGCGATCCAGGAACATCTCCACGCAAAGCACGCCGACGACGTCGAGTTGCTCCAACACGGTGCGCGCCAGGTCGACGGCCTCCTGCGCGGTGCGCGGGTCGACGGCCGCCGGCGCAGTCGACAGGTCGAGGATGTGGTCGCGGTGCACGTTCTCGATGACGCCCCAGTGAGCGAAGCTGCCGTCCAGCCCGCGCGCGGCCACGACCGATACCTCGCGCTCGAAGTCCACAAAGCCCTCCAGGATCGCCTCCTGCCGGCCGATATTCGCCCAGGTGGCGCCGGCCTGCGCGGCGTCGTCGATGCGCGCCTGGCCCTTGCCGTCATACCCGAATGCCGCAGTCTTCAAGACCGCCGGCGTACCGATACGGGCAACCGCTGTCGCCAGGTCAATCTCTGATCGAACGGCGGCAAAGGGCGTCACGGGCAACCCCGCACCGGCCAGGAAAGTCTTCTCGCGCAGGCGCTGCTGCGTGGTATGCAGCACGTGGCCGCCGGGGCGCACGGGGACGCCCTCCTGAGCCGCGATTTCAGCCACCGCTGCGGCGACATTCTCGAACTCGAAGGTGACGACATCGACCTGGCGCACGAAATCGCGCACGGCGTCGAGATCGTCGTACGGCGCGCAGACTTCGCGGTCCGTAACCTGCCCGGTGGGCGAGTTCGCTTCGGGCGAAAAGGTATGGATGCGGTAGCCCATCGCGCGAGCCGCAAGGGCCAACATGCGGCCAAGTTGCCCGCTGCCAAAGACGCCGATGACGGCGGGTGGGTAGAGTACAGCTTGCGGACGAAACTCTTTATGGGGCACGGGTACCATCCTTGTCTTCTGGGTTAACTTCTCCCGCAGTCACCAGCGCCTGACTGACGAGCGAACTGTGCAGATAGAATTGATGGACAAGGAGTTCAGAAATCATCGGCCCGATGTGCGGAACAAAGCCTTGCCTCTTGGCTGCAAGCAGAATCCCGACCGTCCCAGTGATTGGCAGTCCAAGCCTTCGCGCATAGGCACGTCCTTTGCGTTCATCCATCACTACCAGGCGTGCCGACGTCTCCAGAGCCAACGCCAATACTTCGGCTTCTCCCAGGTCGAGGCCGCTAAAGGCATGGGCGTACGCCGGGACAGTCAGCGCAGCGGATTCAATCCACGGGGCAGCGCGCAACCCTGCTCGTCTGCGATCCGCGTCGACCGCAAGGAATTCATCTTCGACTGCCTGTGGTATCACGACAGATGAGTATAGATCACGCAATAGATCGAATCGATCGAGAATCCACAGCGCGACCAGGGGAGTGTTATTGAGGATGACTGGCCCGAAGCGCATTTTCGTAATCTTCTTCAAGCTCTTCGGCGTCTACTCCAACGGGAGATAACCCAAATCTACCCAGCAGAAAGATAAACGTGGAACGCGGTACCCCGGCCAGGCTGGCCGCCAGCCCGGTACTCAGCCGACCAATCTCATAGAGCTTGACAGCCAGCAGCAGGCGCGCTTCGTCAGCGAACTCATCGGGACGCTGCTGGAGAGCCCACAGCACATCTTCCGGAACATCGATTGTGAGTGAAGTCGAGGTTGTGGTCATCGCATTCGTCCTTCTCACCTATCGCGGCGTCTGCGCCGGCAGTCACAATTATACCGCAATATCTATTCCAGCGTGTCGTTCATCACCTGCTCGGCCCGGGCGCGGCGGAAGTCGCGCAGCCGATCGCGCAGGGCGGGCCGCGTTGCAGCCAGAATCGCTACGGCGAGCAGCGCGGCATTGGTCGCGCCCGCCTTGCCGATGGCCATGGTCGCCACCGGCACGCCCGCCGGCATCTGCACGATGGAGAGCAGCGAGTCAAGCCCGTTGAGCGCCCGGCTCTGGATCGGCACGCCGATGACCGGCAGCAGTGTGTGGCCGGCCGTCATGCCCGGCAGGTGCGCCGCACCACCAGCGCCGGCGATGATCACCTCCAGCCCGCGCGCTTCGGCCTGCGCGGCATAGTCGACCATCCAGTCGGGGGTGCGGTGGGCGGAGACGACGCGACACTCATGCGCAATGTCGAATTCGGCGAGCATCTCCGCCGCCGCCTTCATGGTCTCCCAGTCCGACTTGCTGCCCATGATGACGCCGACGAGCGGGTTGGTGGTCTCCGTCATAGGGTGCGCTCTCCTTGTTGGCAGAGAAAATGGTTGCTGCCCGCATTGTACCACGCGGCGATCGGGCGCCCGGCGCCCCACAATGTGACCGGCATCCTTGCCGGACGCCGGTCAGGAACGGTTCATGCCTGGAAGCCGTTGCGCTTGTGCGTGCCGTCGCAGAAGGGCTTGTTGGCCGAGCCGCCGCAGCGACAGAGCCAGGTCTTGCTTGCGGCGAAGGTGCCCGTTCCATCCGCGCTGACCACTTCGATATTCCCTTCGCACATGAGTGAACCGTTGGCGTTCGCGGTGATCGTGAGTGGACCGCCCGGCACGAACTCATCCGCCTGGCGCGGCTTGACATCGCCCGCATCACTGAAGCCGGCTGCCTTGTGCGAGTTGTCGCAGAAAGGCTTGTTCTGCGATTGGCCGCAACGACAGAGGGCCAGGCGCATGTCGCTCGCCGTGATCTCACCGGAGGCGCTCTGGATCGTCACATCGCCGCGCACGTAGAGCGGACCGGCGGCGCGCACGGTAACCACATTGCGCGCATCAGGTGTCTCAGTGGCGCCGCCGTCCTTGCGTTCGTAGTGCAGCGCGCCGGAGGGGCAGCGCTCGACCACGGCGACGATGGCGTCGGCGCCGGCGTTGGCCGGCTGGATCCACGGGCGTTGGCTGGTGTCGAAGACGGCCGGCAGCCCGCGTACGCACTCGGCGGCGTGGATGCAGCGCTGTGTGTCAAAGGTAACGTCGATGGCGTCACTCGTGTAGCGTTTTGGTTGGCTGCTCATGCGAACCCTCCCGACGATGCCTTGCTGACCATATCCTGGTATTCCGGCTTGCGCTCGATGTAGCTGCGAACAAACGGGCAGAGCGGGACAACTTCCAGCCCATTCTCGCGCGCGTAGGCCAAGCCGGCTTTGGCCAGCGCGCTGCCGATGCCGCGGCCTTCCAGCTCACCGGGTACGCCGGTATGGGTGAATATGATCTGATTGCCGGCGCGGCGATAGTCTAGTACGGCAAGGTGACCGTCCTGCTGCACTTCGAAGCGCTGGTGATCGGCGTTGTGCACGACTTCGGTCGGTGTACTCATGGCTCGTGTCCTCGTAGGTGGTGGATTCTCGGTCGGCTTCCGGTGCGTCACGCCAGCGCGTGCGCCGGAACGATTGCACGCAGCTTAGCACGATTCGGCGCCGCTGTGTGTAACTTTTCCCGGCATGGCTCACGCCCGCAGCGGCTCCATCTTGATCGTGAAGTGGCGCAGCACCGGCGCCTGCCAGGCAATGCGATAGCCCGGCAGCACCGCCGCCTGCTCGCTCACGGCCAGGATCACCTCGGCCAGATAGTCGACGTGGCTCTGCGTGTAGACGCGGCGCGGGAAGGCCAGGCGCACCAACTCCATGGCCGCGGGCTTCTCACTGCCGTCCGGCTGCAAGCCAAACATGACCGAACCGATCTCCACGCCGCGCACGCCGCCCATGAGATAGAGCGCGTTGCAGAGCGACCAGGCCGGATACTGGTCCACAGGAATGTGCGGCAGCATGGCGCGCGCGTCGATGTAGACGGCATGCCCGCCCGTCGGCAGCACGATGGGCACACCGGCCGCGGTCAGCTTGTCGCCCAGGTAGGCGATGGAGCGGATGCGATAGCGCAGGTAGTGCTCGTCGAGCGCCTCGTAGAGACCCGTGGCGATGGCCTCCAGATCGTAGCCGGCCATGCCGCCATAGGTGGGGAAGCCCTCGGTAAGGATCTCCAGCGTGCGGCACTTTGCTGCCAGGTCGTCGTCGTTGAGCGCCAGGAAGCCGCCGATGTTGGCCATGCCATCCTTCTTGGCGCTCATCGTGCAACCGTCGGCATAGCTGAACAGTTCGCGCGCGATGTCGATGGGCGCCTTGTCGGCATAGCCCTCCTCGCGCGTCTTGATGAACCAGCTATTCTCGGCAAAACGGCAGGCGTCGATGATGAGCGGCAGGCCGTAACTGTGCGCGATCTCGCTGACGGCGCGCACGTTGGCCATGCTCACCGGCTGCCCGCCACCCGAGTTGTTGGTGACGGTGAGCATGACGCAGGGGATGTTCGCCGGTCCGACCTCCTCGATGGTGCGGCGCAGCGCGTCGAGATCCATGTTGCCCTTGAAGGGGTAGATCAGCCGCGGCTGGCGCCCTTCGGCGATGACCAGATCGCGCGCCTCGGCGCCGCTGTGCTCGACGTGGGCGCGCGTGGTGTCGAAGTGCGTGTTGTTGGGGATGACCTTGCCCGGCCCGCCAATCGCGGTGAAGAGGATGTGTTCGGCGGCGCGGCCCTGGTGCGTCGGCATGACGTGCTTGAAGCCGGTGATGTCGCGCACGGCCGCCTCGAAGCGATAGAAGGACGACGCGCCGGCATAGGACTCGTCGCTGGCGATCATCCCCGCCCACTGCTGCGCCGACATGGCGCCGGTGCCGCTGTCGGTGAGCAGGTCGATAATCACATCGCGCGCGTGGAGCAGGAAGGGATTGTAGCCGGCCGCGCGCAGGGCCTCCTCGCGCTCGGCCATGGTGGTGAAGCGAATCGGCTCCACCGATCGGACACGAAACGGCTCGATGATGGTTTGTGGGTGAAAGGGCTGCATGCGTCCTCATTTCGTTGGCGCACGAAGGCGCCGGTTGGTCTGGATTGCCGGAAACGGTGCAGTTTGTGGAGCGGTAAACGCTCGCCCCACTCCTGATAAACCTCCGGCGATGAACTTGATAGAACGAAAACGGTGCGACTGAAGTATAATACGCTTACATCTGGGTAAGAATCGTGCAAACCCGCGTGCAGCCATTTCAAAGCAAGACTCAGGGCAATCTCATGGTCGACCAGGCCACCATCTTGGTGATTGATGACGAAGAGGCAATCCGCGAATCCCTGACCGACATTCTCGAATATAGCGGTTTCCAGGTTCTTGCCGCCGAGGATGGCAAGAGCGGGATTACGCTATTTGAAGAACACAAACCGGAAATTGGCCTCATCATCCTTGACCTGCTGATGCCGGGCCTGTCCGGGCCGGAGACGTTGCAGCAATTGCGCCTGCTCGATCCGGCGGTGACGATTCTACTCTCGTCGGGGTACGACGAAGATGAGATTGCCCAGATCCTTGACGGTACCAGCGCCGGTCACTCCAACATCCACTTCTTGCAGAAGCCCTACTCGCTCGCAACGGTCGTCAGCATCACCCGCTCTTTGCTACAGAAAGCCTAGCGTTCCATGACCCTGTCGCACAAGGAACGGCTTCGCCGCGCAATTCGCCACGAGCCCGTCGATCGCCTGCCCACGCAGATCAACTACACCGGCAAAATGGCAGCAAAGCTGGCCGAGGCATACGGCATAACGACCGGCGAGTTGCCGGCGCGTCTCGACAATCACCTGCTGCGCGTCGACCTGACCTTTCGCCCCCGCGTCAGCGAGGATGGGGTTGCGGGCTTCGACTGGTGGGGCGCTGGCTTCGACACGCGCGAGGAGGGGTACTTCGTCTGCGTCAGCCCGCTCCAGGAGAGCCCAGACCTGGACGCGTTTGCGTGGCCGGATCCGCACGCCCCTGGCCTGCTGGACGCGGCGCGCCGGCTCATTGCAGTTGACAACGGCGAGCACTTCGTGGTGCCCAATTTCGGCTGGGCGCTCTTCGAGCGCGCCTGGTCGCTGCGCGGCATGGTCGAATTCTTCATGGACATGGCAGGGAATCCCGGCTATGCCGCCGCGCTGCTCGACCATATTGCCGACATCCAGGTCGTGCTGGCCCGGCGCTTCGTCGAGTTGGGCGTCGATGGCGGCTACTTCGGCGACGACTATGGCGGCCAGGTCAACATGCTCATGTCGCCGGCCATGTGGCGCAAGCTCATCAAGCCGCGGCTGGCTCGCATGTTTGCGCCCTTCCGTGAGGCCGGCCTGCCCATCTTCATGCACACAGACGGCCGCGTCGAGCAGATCCTGCCCGACCTGGTGGAGATCGGCCTGACTGCCTACAACCCCGTGCAGCCGGAGGTCGCCGACTTCACCTGGCTGCGCAACACCTTTGGCAAGCGGCTGGCCTATTACGGCGGCATTTCCACGCAGTCGACCATGCCCTTCGGCACGCCCGACGACGTGCGTGCAGCCGTGCGCAAGGCGGTGAGTGAACTGGCGCCCGACGGCACGGGGCTGCTCGTTGCCCCCTCGCACCGCATGATGTCCGACGTGCCACTGGCCAATGTCGACGCGCTGCTGGCCGCCTTTGCCGAGTTGGGAGAAGAGAGCACATGACCGCCGACGAACGCATGGCGCTGATGACCGAGGCATTTGCCGCGCGCTACGGCCATCCGCCCACCCTCTGGACGCGCGCACCGGGCCGCGTCGATCTCATGGGCAGCCACACGGACTACAACCACGGCTTCATTCTGACCATGACCATCGACCGCGACACCTGGTTCGCGGCTCGCCCGCGCGCCGATCGCACAGTGCGGGTCGCCTCGCTGGACATGGGCGGAGAGAGCACCTTCAGCCTGGATGCCGTTAATACTGACCACGATCAACGCTGGGCAAACTACGTGCGCGGCATGGCCAGCGTCATGCAGGAGGCCGGCTACACGCTGGCCGGCGTCGACGCGCTCATCCACACGACCGTGCCGGTGAGTGCCGGGCTCAGTTCCTCCGCCGCGCTGGAGATGGCCGCGGGTCGCATGTTCGAAGCGGTCGCCGGGCTGGCGATCGACCCCGTGCAACTCGCCGTGTTCGGCCAGCGCGCTGAAAACAACTTCGTCGGCGTCAACTGCGGTATTCTTGACCAGTACACCTCCGCCGTGGGCCAGGCCGGCAGTGCCCTGCTGCTCGACGCCCGCACCATCACCAGCCAGAATGTTCCGTTGACG
This sequence comes from Caldilineaceae bacterium, assembly GCA_020634815.1. Lineage (GTDB taxonomy): Bacteria > Chloroflexota > Anaerolineae > Caldilineales > Caldilineaceae > Caldilinea. The sequence continues at coordinate 21,551 of JACKBA010000054.1, forward strand.
CCAGACATCCGCGTGGTCATTTGCGACACGCGCACCAAGCGCGAACTGGCCGGCTCGGAATATGGCCGGCGCCGCGCCCAGTGTGAGGAGGGCGCCCGCGCGCTCGCGGCATTCTACCCTGGCATCACCCACCTGCGCGATGTGAACCTGGCGCAATTCGAGGCGCGCGCCGGCGAACTCGAACCCGAAGTTGCCCGGCGCTGCCGCTTTATTGTGGAGGAAAATGCGCGCGTCGCCGCCTTTGCGACCGCACTGTCGGCCGGCGATCGGAGTGCCATGAGCGATCTCTGCGCGGCATCATTTGCCGGCGCACGCGACCTGTACGCGATCACGAGCTGCGAGATGCAGGTGATGCTGGCTGCAATGCTGGCCGCGCCGGGCTGTATCGCCGCACGCCAGGCCGGCGCCGGCTTTGGCGGGTGCATGGCCGCCTTCGTCGAGGCGGGGTCAGAGACGGCTTTCGCTGCTCAGGTCGCCCCTGCCTACCAGGCAGCCACCGGCATCGAGCCGCACATCTACCCGGTCGTCGCGTCAGCCGGCGCCGGGCGAGTGGAGTAGCGCATCGTCGGGTTGCTCCTCATCTACCAGTTGTAACAGATCCCATTTGTTGCCATACAGATCCTCGAAAACCGCCACTGTCCCGTAGCGCTCGTGACGCGGCGCCTCCAGGAAGTGCACGCCACGCTGCTGAAACGCGGCGTGATCGCGCTGGAAATCGTCGGTGTGCAGAAAGAGGAAGACGCGCCCGCCGGTCTGGTTGCCGATGCTTGCGGCCTGTTCGGGCGTGGCGGCCGCGGCTAGCAGCAGGCAGGTGCCCAGCACTCCGGGCGGCCGCACGAGTACCCAACGCTTGCCGTTGCCCAGCGGCTTATCCTCGACCTGGTCGAAGCCAAGGCTTCCAGTGTAGAACGCGATGGCCTCGTCGTAATCGCGCACCACGACGGTGACGTAGCCGATAGCCTGCCGGGTCATTGCCGTACCTCTCTTTCGCCGTTGCCGAGCGCGGCGATCTTCGCCGCGAGTTGCACGATGGCGCCGTCATAGGTTGCGGCGCCGGGCGGAAACCAGCGTAGCGCGCACTGCGTAAACCACGCCATTCGCAGCAAGTAGAAGAGTTGGACGATACCGGCGGCCACATACCGGCCAGGGTCGCACCGGGCCGAATCCAGCAGGGCGACGACGTCGAGCGCCACCGGCCCGCGGATCGGGCGCTGCCAGTCGATGAGCCGGTAGCCTTCGCCGCCAACAAAGAGGTTCGTGCCGGTCAGGTCGCCATGGACATACCCGACCGGCGTGGCGAACGCGCCGAGCACGGCCGGCGACGCGGAGAGTGCGGCGATCTGCTCGACGAGGGCGCGGTCGACCTGGACGAAGACACCGCTATCGACCAGCGCTGCCAGCTCCGCCACCATGGTCTCGGCATAATCCTGCCACTTCGCCGCCGTGGAGAGATCCGCCACGACGGGCAGCGCGCCGGCCAACGTGCCGATCTGTGTCACCGTTGCCCAGCCAACTGCGGCCAGTTCCGCCGGCGAACGGCTCATGTCGCACAGGCGCGGCGCGGCGATATCCGCCAGCAACAGCGCCGCCGGCCCGTGCGGCTGGGCAATCGCCTGCGCCGGTACGAGCAGAGCGCCGGCTGCGCGCGCGTAGAACTCCGGCTCGACCGTCGGCGGCGCCTGCGCCTTGTAGATGCGCGTGCTGCCGTCGGCCAGATAGAGCCGCTGCACGCACGATAACGGCCACTCATGCACCATTTCGCGGCGATGAACTTCGCTGCCAAGCCACGGTCGCAGCTCATCGTCGTCGTGCAGCCAGAGATCGAAGTGAGGATGGCGGTGCATTGGCGGTGCGGCTCACCCCTCGAACAGGGCTTCGCCGCGGTGCAGCCGCAGCGCGATCTGGTAGGTCTGCCCCTGTGACCGCACGGTCGGCGCGTGCGCGGCGAGGTAGCGCACCGCCGCCACCAGGAAATGCGCGCGCTGTGTGGCATCGGCGGCCAGGCTATATTGCCTGAACGCGCCCTCCACGGCCTGGATGGTGTGGAAGTCGCGGTCCTCGCGCAGCAGCAGCCGGCCGATGGTGGCAAGCAGCCGCTGCGGGTCGGCGCCGGTCGCCAGGTAGTTGACGACAAGTTGGGCGGCGGCGTTGACCTGTTGCTGGCGGTCGAGCAGCGCAGCCAGGTCGGCGAGAAGGGTCTCGGATTGCACACCCGGCTGCGGCTCCGGCAGGCGCGCCGCCGGCGTGTTGAGGAAGCGGTCGAGATAGACGCTGATCGCCGCATCGAAGACCCCGCGCAGCAACTCCGGTGACGGCGCGCGGCGCAGCCCCTGGTGCACGGCGTTGGCAAAGGTGAAGGTGTGGAGCGCGGTGTCCCAGTCGCCGAATTCGTTGCTGGTGTGGAAGCGCGCAATGCGCAGCGCGGCGGCGTAGGCGACCGCCTGCGCGATCGCGTCCGCTGCGTGGCCCTGCTCCAGCGCGGCCAACAGCGCATCAACGACCGCCTGCGGGTCATCACCCAGGAGGGTGGCGAGGAGTTGCGAGGGGCGAGGGGCGAGGGGCGACGAATCGGGTGCTCCAACGTTGCCTGTGCTGTGGTCCCATAGATCCGGCAGCCGTTCGAAGGCAGCTTCGAGGATGGCGACCAGATCGATGGGATGGCGCCAGGCATTGGACTCCTCCATGCGGTCGGCCATGGCGTAGCCGCGCACGAGGCTGGTCAGCACCAACTCGGCATTCTCCCAGCCGGTGGCGTCGAGCGCCTCCAGCGCCTTGTTGGTGAAATCCAGCGGATGGCCGACGTTGATGTAGCGATGGTCGGTCACGGCGGCAAAGAGCATGTCGGCCACCGTCGCCGGCGCCATGCCCGCACGCAGCGCCGAGACGATGCAGCGTTCGGCGCCGTCGCCATCGCGCACCTCGACGAATTGGCGGAACCAGCGCTTGAGCGTGGCTGCGTCCGGCGTCGTGCCGGGCAGCGGGCGCACGGGAAAGCGGGGTGGGCGGCCGGCCGTGTCGCGCGCCACGGCGGAAAGTCCCTGGTAGAGCGCGCGGGGCCGGTCGTCCGCATCGAGCAGCGACGTCATGTTGGCGAAGCAGGTGAGCATGGTCAGCCCCTGGCCCCAGCCGGCATCGCGGTAGCGCGTGCCAAAGGCCAGCCCGGCGCGGAAGGGCTCGCCGGCCGTGTGGCTCTCTTCCATGAGACTGAGCACCGCCTTGGCCACGATCAGCGGGATCTCCTGCTCCAGGCCGACCTCCAGCCGGTCGCGCTGGCGCGTGCGCGCATCGGCCGGCGGCGTGAGATCGACCCAGATCGCGCCGTCGCGCACCTCGACCGGGTAGGCCGGCACGTCGTCCGCCCACAGGTCAAAGCTGCCGCCGCTGTTCAGGTCGAAGCGGGCGTGATGCCAGTGGCAGGTGAGAATCCCGTCGCAAAGCGAGCCGCGGTCGAGCGGGAAGCCCATGTGCGGGCAGCGGTTGTCGATGGCGTGGACGCGCCCCTGATGGCGAAAGAGCGCAAGGGTGTGGCCCCCGACCGTAACGGTCAACTGGCCATGCGCTTCAAGTTCGCTAAGGTAGGCCGCGCGCACGGGGCCGGGTGTTGTGGTTGGCATGTGAGTTCTCCTCTCGGCTAGATGTGAACTGGACACAGCATAGCATAGGTTATTGCCGGTGCGCGCGCCTCGCGCATGGGCACAGGTTGATCCTGTCCCTTCGTACAGGGCGGCCGCGCCCGGCACCGATGGCGAACCGGGCTGCTACAAGGTTATGCGGCGCTCCGCATGTCAGCCAGACGTCAGCCCGCTGTCGGGGTTACTGTAAGATCGCCTACGCCCAGCACGCCGGCGATTTCTGCATAATCTCCAGCAAATTGAGCGACTTTGTATAGGGAATGAAGTGGCTTCAAAGACAGATTACCAGAAACTGGGGGGATGTACTGTGTGCTGCCGGTTCCACCTGGCATGAAAGACCAAGCATGGCCTTTTTTATCATTTTTGCTGCCAGACCATAGCACACAGGAGGTACTATGAATCAGCTTTGGAATACGACCAAAACAACCTTGTTGCTCGCCGCGTTGACGGGCTTCTTCGTCTTCGTGGGCGGCGCGCTTGGCGGCACCGGCGGCATGGTGATCGCGCTGCTCTTTGCGGTGACGATCAACATGGCGGCCTGGTGGTTCTCCGACAAGATGGCGCTCAAGATGAGCCGTGCCCGTGAGGTGACGCCGGCGGAGGCGCCCGAACTGCACCGCATGGTGGACATTCTGGCCCAACGCGCGGGCATTCCCAAGCCCAGCGTGCACATCATCGACAGCCCGGCGCCCAATGCCTTTGCCACCGGTCGCTCGCCGGCCAAGGGTGCGGTCGCCGTGACGACGGGCATCACGCAGGTGTTGAATCGCGACGAACTGGCCGGCGTGATTGCGCACGAGTTGGCGCACATCAAGAATCGCGACACGCTCATCAGCAGCATCGCCGCCACCATTGCCGGCGCCATCAGTATGATCGCCGATATGGCGATCTGGAGCATGATCTTCGGCGGCGGCGACGAGGAAGAGGGCGGTGGCGGCTTCTTGATGCTCTTCCTGGCGCCGATCGCTGCGCTGATCATCCAGATGGCCATCTCGCGCTCGCGTGAGTTCGTGGCCGATGCCGAGGGTGCGCGCATCCTGGGCGACCCGCAGCCGCTGGCCGATGCGCTGCGCAAGATCGAGAGTAGCGTCAAGCAGCGGCCTATGGAGGTGCAGCCGGCGACGTCGCACCTCTATATCATCAACCCGGTCTTTGGCGGGCTGGCGGGTCTCTTCAGCACCCACCCGGCCACGGACAAGCGCATCGCCAAGTTGCAGGAGATGCGCGGCCAGTTCAAGCCGGAGATGAAGGCAGCCGTGGCGTAGCAGGCTGGTGGATCGGAAGATTGAAGAAGGGGCGGGCTGCGCTCTTCACAGCACAGCCTGCCCCTTTTTTACTTGCACATCACCTTGTTTGCGTGACCAGGTCGTCTCGCCCGGCAAGCAGACGGACGAAAGCGCTACAGCCGAGATCCCCGGCGCGATCGCAACCGCCCGGTAGCGACGCGCTAGCCGTTTTCGTACACGACCTCGCCGCCAACGATGGTATAGGTGATCGGTGTCGTCAGGATCTCCTCAGCCGCGACCGTGAAGATATCCCGCTCAAGCACCGTAATGTCGGCGAGTTTGCCCGGCGCCAGCGACCCCTTGATCGCTTCCTCCCCGCCGGCATAGGCTGCACCCAGCGTGTAGGCGTAGACGGCCTCCGCCACGCTCACGCACTCCTCGGGATACCAGCCCTCCGCGCCGGGGTAACCGTCGGCGCGGCGCCGCGTGACCGCGGCGTAGATACCCTGCATGACATCGGGCGTCTCTACCGGCGCATCGGAGCCAAAGGCCAGCATGGCGCCGCTGCTCTGCAGGCTGCTCCACGCATAGGCCAGCCGGCTGCGATCGCCCCAGTGGCGGTCGGCCAGGACGATATCCTGCGTGCAGTGGATGGGCTGCATGGAGGGGATGACGCCCAGCTCGGCAAAGCGCGGTACGTCGGCGGGCTGCAACACCTGGGAGTGCTCGATGCGGTGGCGCAGGTGCAAGCCGATGCCGGCGCGCCGCGTTGCTTCGACCGCGTCCAGCACGTTGCGGTTGGCCTGGTCGCCAATGGCATGGGTGTGCACGGCCAACCCCGCGCGCGCCGCCTTCTCTACTTGCGCCTTGAGATGTTCGGCGGTGGAGACGGCAATGCCGCGGTTGTGCGGCTCCCCTTCGTAGGGGTCGACCATGAGCGCCGAGCGTGCGCCCAGCGACCCGTCGGCAAAAATCTTCACCGCGCCAAAGCGAATCCACTCGTCGCCGAAACCGGACTGGATGCCCAGTTCAATGGCGGCGTCCAAGTCCACCTCGGGGATCTGTTGCAGCACGCGCAGCTTCCATTCGCCGCGGCGGCGCAACTCCTGGAAGGCGCGCAGCGCGGGCGCGCCCTCCATGTTGTGAATGCCGGTGATGCCCAGGCTGTGCGCCCGTTGCATGGCCACGCGCACGGCGTCGACCGCCTCGGCGTCGGTGGGAATCGCCTGCAACTGTGCCACCAAGTCCATGGCACGCTCGAGCAGGATGCCGGTCGGCTCGCCGGTGACCGGGTCGCGTTCGATGGCGCCGCCGGCCGGGTCGGGCGTCTCGCGCGTGATGCCGGCCAGCTTGAGCGCCAGCGAATTGGCCCAGCCGGCATGACCACATTTGCGGCGCAGAAAGGCCGGATGCTCCGGCGTCACTGCGTCGAGTTGGGCGGCGGTTGGGAAGAGCGGCTCAGGCCACAGCACCTGGTCCCAGCCGCGGCCGGTGAGCCAATGGCCGGCCGGCGTGGTGGCTGCGCGCGCGGCGATACGCTCCAGCGCCGCGGCGCGCGACGGCACGTTCATCAGATCGATCTCGCGCAGGCTGAGCCCGTAGGAGAGAAAGTGCAGGTGCGCGTCGATGAGGCCGGGCACGACGGTGAGCCCGTGAAGGTCGATCACCCGGGTCGTGCGACCGGCTAGCGCGGCCAATTCGTCGCCGCCCACGGCCAGGATCTGCGCGCCGGCAATCGCCAGTGCCGAGGCCCGCGGCAGCAAACGCTCCATCGTGTGGATATTGCCGTTGACGAGGAGAAGGGTCGGTTGCATGGGATCGCTCCTGTACAGATGAACGGAGACCGGTTGTTTGGCTACGGGCTACAGCACTTCGACTTTGTCGCCCAGCAGGTCAGCCTGGAAGGTGCGTTCCTGCGCGGCATCGAAAAGGATCGAGACCATGGCGTTGCCGCCACTGCCATCGATGCGGGTGATGACGCCATCGCCGAAGCGGGCATGTCGCACGCGCTGCCCGGTGGAGAGGACCAGGTTGACCGGTGCGGCGGCGGGCACGGGAGCCGGTGCGCTCAGTTCCAGGGCGATGCCGGCCTCACGATCGCGCCAGCCTTCGGCGAGATTGGCGGCCATCTGTTCGGTGTCGCGGGCCAGGCGGCGGCGCAACTCTTCGGCGCGGTCGCGGGCCGCAGCGAGCACCGGCATGCGCTGGCTCTTCTCCTTGGCAGGGCGAGTGCTCTGCGCCAGGTGCCGGCTGGCACGCGAGAGGGCGCTGATCAGGCCGTCCATTTGCTTGACGATCTCCTCGGCGGGGTCGACGGTGACCAATTGCACGCCGTTCAGCCGACACAACTCGGCGCGGATGCGGTCGCGTTCCTCGGCGTCCATCAGTTCCACATCGCTCTGGCGACCCTGCCCTTTGGCCGTGAGTCCGACGAAGCGGATGGCGATGCCCGCCTCGGGGTAGAATTTGTCGAGCTTCAGGCGGCGATTGGTGGCAGGGTTTACCAGCCAGTCGGGGCTGACGTTGTCCTGCTCGGAAAAGCCTTCAAAGGTGCGGGCCAGAATCTCGCGCCACGCGCTCATGGTGATGTAGATGTAGTTCATACCAGGGCCAGTCTCATTGATTTGCGTTGTCGAACCGGCGCCGCGCACATCCCGGCGGCTGGATGGCATTGTAGCACATCCGTTCCCTGCGGATGAAACGAGGCGTGCCGATTCGTCGATCTGTCCTTCAGGCGGCCGTGCGCGCAACTCGCCACGGGTAGCGAGGCAATGTATAATCGCCCGTTGTGGATACGCTAGCAGAGGAACCCAAGCTCTCTCCCGAGACCGAGCGTGTCGGCCTGGACAGCCGGCGCATGGTCAATGCGGCGCTGGTTGTCATGATCTTCTTCGTGCTGAGCCGGGCCTCCGGCCTGGTGCGCGAGATGATCGTCGGCGCCCGCTTCGGCACGTCCGCGGAGTACGATGCCTATCTCGCCGCCTTCCGCGTCCCGGATCTACTCTTTCAGCTTGCGGCCGGCGGCGCGTTGGGAAGCGCCTTCATTCCCGTCTTTTCCGTCTTCTGGCTCAAGACAGACAAACGGGAAGCCTGGCTGCTCTTCAGCCGCGTGCTGAATCTGATCAGCCTATTGCTGGTCGGTTTGGGCGTAGTAGCCGCGATCTTTGCCGAACCGCTGGTGAGCAACGTCCTGGCGCCCGGCTTTACCCCGGCACAGCAGCAACTCACCGTCTCGCTCATGCGGCCCATGTTGATCGGCAGCGTCGTCTTCGGCGCCAGCGGCCTCATTATGGGCGCGCTCAATGCCACGCAGCACTTCATTGCGCCGGCCGCCGCGCCGGTGCTCTACAACGTGGCGATCATCCTGGCCGCGCTGTTTCTGGCGCCCGTCTATGGGATCTACGGCCTGGTCGTCGGCGTCGTGGCCGGCTCGCTGGCTCACCTGCTTGTGCAGATTCCCGTCCTGCTCAAGAAGGGCTATCGCTACCAGGCCAGCCTGTCGGTGCGCGATCCGGCTGTGCGCAAGGTCGCAGTGCTCATGGGGCCGCGCGTGCTCGGCCTCTTCTTTGTGCAGATGCACTTCTTGATCAACACCATTCTGGCCAGCTCGCTGGGCGCCGGATCGCTGAGCGCGCTCAACTATGCCTGGCTGCTCATGCTCCTGCCACAGGGCGTGATTGCCCAGGGGATTGCCACCGTCACCTTCCCGACGCTATCGGCGCAGGCGGCGGCCGGGCAGATCGATGCCTTCAAGCGCACCTTTGAGCGTGCGCTGCGCGTCGTGGTCTTCCTGGTGCTGCCGGCGACTGCAATCCTGTTGATCTTCCGCCGGCCGGCCATCAGTATCCTGTTAGAGCGCGGCGCGTTCGATACGGAGAGCATGATCCTGGTCGCGTACGGTTTGCAGTTCTACATGATCGGCCTCATCTTCCACTCCATGCTGGAGATCATCGTGCGCGGCTTCTATGCGCTGCAGGATACCTGGACGCCAGTGCTCATCGGCATCCTTGCCATGGTCGCCAATATTGGGCTGAGTTTTCTGCTGGTCGGGCGGCTCTCGTTTGGCGGGCTGGCGCTGGCCAACAGCCTGGCCACCATGGGCGAGAGCCTGGTGCTGCTGTGGTTGCTGAACCGGCGCGTGCCGGGCCGGCTGAACTGGCGCGTCCTGACGCCGGCGCTCGTCAAGATGGCCGTTGCGGCAGTGCTCATGGCGGTGGCGGCGTGGGCGTGGGGGCGCTGGGTCTACCTGAACGTCTTCCTGGGTGACGCCCTGCCTGTCAACGATGACTGGCTGACGGCGCTGGTCGGCGTACCGGTGGCGCTGCTACTCTACCTGGGCGTGCTCTGGCTGTTGCACAGCGACGAGTGGCGCGAAACTGTGGCCCTGGTGCGCCGCCGGCGTGGAACCGGGGAGCAATCGTAACTGTCATAACTATGGCCGGTTGTCGCACGTTGTACACTGGTCATACCTGTTGTCTGGAAAAGGAGTGAGAAACATCTATGTGGTTCTTTGATCCAATCTATCTGTTGTTTGCGATCCCGCCGCTGCTACTCGGCCTGTGGGCGCAGTTCCGCGTGCAGAGCGCCTTCCGCAACTACTCCAAGGTGCGGACGGGCAATGGCTTGACCGGCGCACAGGCGGCGCGCGCCATCCTCGACGCCAACGGCCTGCAAACCGTGACCGTGGAGCGCGTGGGCGGTTCGCTGACCGACCACTACGACCCGCGCGGCAAGGTGCTGCGTCTCAGCGAGTCCGTTTATGCCACGCCCAGTGTGGCGGCGGTGGGCGTCGCGGCGCACGAAGCCGGCCACGCCTTGCAGGACAAGCAGCACTATGGCCCGTTGCGCCTGCGTTCGGCCATCGTGCCCGCCGTCAACATCGGCAGTTGGCTGGGTCCGATCATATTCATGGTCGGCTTCTTCATGTCCGGCGCTGCGGGCGACACTATCGCCCTGATCGGCCTGCTCTTCTTTGCCATGACGGCGATCTTTGCATTGGTCACGCTGCCCGTGGAGTTTAACGCCAGCAAGCGTGCCAAGCAGCAATTGGCCAGCACCGGCCTGCTCAGCCCGCAGGAGATCGGCGGTGTCGACAAGGTGCTCGATGCCGCGGCGCTCACCTATGTGGCCGCAGCGGTTCAGGCGATCATGACGGTGCTCTACTACGTGTCGCTCATGTCGCGCAGCCGGGACTGATTTGTGGCTGGAGAGATACATGATGCTTGAGACCTGGTACAATATGTGCCAGGTCTTTTTACGGAACTTTGACGCGGCGCGAGTGGGTATGCTATTATCGAAAGCAGTTCGGTACCCGTTCTCTTGCTTCCCGGTGACATCAGATGCCAGTGATCAAGCGGTATCCAAACCGCAAACTCTACGATACTGAATCGAAACGATACGTCACGTTGGAGCACATCGCCCAGATGATCCAGCAGGGCGAGGATGTCATCGTCACCGACCATGAGAGCGGCGAGGACCTCACCAACCTGACCCTGTCGCAGATCATCTTCGAGCAGGAAAAGAAGGGGTCGGGACTCATGTCCCGTTCGCTGCTGACGAACCTGATCCG
>JACKBA010000055.1 GCA_020634815.1 Caldilineaceae bacterium
GCGCGCGTGATCTGCGGCTCGCGTTGCTCAACGAGCCAGCACGGCGCGGTGAGAATCGTCTTGGCGGTCTGCGTGACAATCTGGGAGTTTTCCGTTTCCAGGTAATAGTTGAGGATCTGGGACTTCGTGTTGTTGTCCGCGCTGTGTGTCTGGTACAGGACCAAATCGGTGACGCGCGAAAGCTCCCACTGTCCCTCGAGCGGATCGTCGGTCGAGAAGTCGGGGTCCTGAGCATGAACTGTCACGGGAATTGCGAGCAGAAAGATCGCAAAGGCCATGGCCACCAGCGGGCGAAGCGAGCGCAGTAATGGGCGGTTCATGAGGAGTCGTGGCCTTTCATGGTCACTGGCACTGCGCCGCCCGGAGCGGAGTGTTCAAAGCGCACTCCGCTCCGGGCGGTACAGACCACCTGGTCACGGTCTAGAACTCACCGGCGACCAGCCAATTGCGTGTCGGGGTGAGGGGCAGCTACGGTGCTACGGCGTCACGATGTTGAAGTTGGTGTCGAAGGTCTCGAACATGGCGAAGAACTCGATGACCTTGAGAATGTCGCCGGTGATCGTGATCTTGCCGTTGTCGATTTCGATCTGCGCGGTCGTGTCACCCTGGATGATGCCGGCAAGTGTCGCCGTGTCGATCGTGATCGTGGCAGCGGCGGAGGGGTTCTGCTCGGACAGCGTGTGGTTGACGACCGAGTTCTCGAGTTGGGTCCACGCCGTCTCGCTCTTGTCGGCGACGACCCAGTTCAGGATGATGTTCTGCCCCTCGGCGCGGCGTGCACTCAAGTGGATGGCAAGGAAGTCAAAGAGCTGGTCGAGTGAGATTGCACTCAGGACCTGGATGCTGCCCTTGCTGTACGAACCCTTGTCGGTGTTGACACCGTTGCGCAACTCTTCGGCGCCGGTGAGATAGAAGTTGCGCCATGGCCCGGCTTCGGCCTGGTAGCCGAGCTGCTCGAGGGTGTCGGCCTGGAGATAGAGGGCTTCCTGGTTGGTGGGGTCGGCAAAGACGAGGTGGTTGACCAGTTCGGCGACCCAGCGATATTCGCCGCGGGCATAGGCCGCCTTGGCGGCGGTGAGCACGGCGTCGGCGCCACCCATGAGCTCGACGTACTTCGCACTGGACTCCGCCGGCGGCAGCGGGTGGAGGTTGGCCGGGTTGCCGTCGAACCAGCCGAGGTAGAGGTCGTAGACGGCCTTGACATTGTGGCTCAACGAGCCGTAGTAGCCCCGGCTGGACCAGGTCTGTTCCTGGCTGCGCGGCAGGCGAATCATCTCGGCGATCTCGACGGGGGTGTAGCCCTGGTTGGCCAGGTTGAGCGTCTGGTCGTTGATGAAGCGGTAGAGGTCGCGCTGGATCTCAAGGTGGTTGACCACTTCGGTGTTGCCCCAGACCGGCCAGTGGTGCATGTTGAAGAGCACTTCCACGTCATCGCCCCATAGGTCGAGCGCCTCGTTGAGATACTTGGACCACGCCAATGCGTCGCGCACTTTGGCGCCGCGCAGTGAATAGACGTTGTGCATGGTGTGCGTGGCATCTTCGGCGCCGTTGAGTGCCTTCAGTTCCGGCATGTACCAGAGCATCTCGGAGGGCGCCTCGGAATTGGGTGCCAGCAGGAACTCGAAGGTCATGCCGTCGATGACCCTGGTTTCGCCCGTCACGCTGATGGTTTGGGTCGGCGCCAGGAGACTGTTCGATCCTTCGGAGATGGTCGTACCCAGCCCGGTGCCGACGCCCTGACGCGGGCCGCCTGGGATCAGCGTGCCGTACATGTAGTTGGCGCGGCGACCCATGGCGCCGCCCGCATAGATGTTCTCCGCGGTGGCCGCCGCCAGGAACCCGACCGGCGCATAGATCTCCACGCCGTTGTCGACTTCCTGCTGCGAGGTGACGCCGAGCACGCCGCCCCAGTGATCGACGTGGCTGTGCGTGTAGATGACGGCGACGACATTCTGCATGGGGCGGTTGGCGCGGTAGAGGGCGAGTGCCGCCTCGGCGGTCTCGACGGAGACCAGCGGGTCGACGATGATGAGACCGGTGTCGCCCTCGATGATCGTCATGTTCGACAGGTCGGCGTTGCGCACCTGGTAGAGGCGGTCGGTGACCTTGAAGAGACCGGCGACGTTGGCCAGTTGCGACTCGCGCCAGAGGCTGGGGTTGACCGTGTCCGGTGCGAGGGCATCCAGCGTGATGAAGCTGAACTTCTCCGGGTCCCAGGCCACGCCGCTGCCGTCGGTGGTAGAGATTACCTGGGTGGGCAGCGGGGCGATGAGGCCGCGCTGGACGTCGGTGAATGCCTGGGTGTTATCGAAGGGGAGCTCAATCTTGAGCCGTTCGTTGAGCGCCTTGGTGAAGGCGGTCGCGTCCTTTGGCTCTTTTGGTCCAAGGGGTGGCAGGGTTGTTGGGAGGTCCTGACCGCCGGCAACGTAGGGGAGGAAAAAGAAGTCCGATGCCTGTGGCGAGTCGCCGGCTGAAGGGTCGACGTCCTGGGCAAAGATGACGGAGCGCAGTCCGCCGGCAAGCAGCAGTGCCAGTAACAAGATGATGAGCGATCTGGAAAGTCTGTTCATTTCGGTCCTTCTCCTTCGATTTTGTGTGCCCTGGTGCAACGCAACACGGTCGTGCGGTGCGTGTAGCGCAGTGTAGCGAGCGTTCGTCCCTTGAACGTCCCTTGGAACGTCCCTTGCCTGAAATCGGAGCGGCGGTGGGCACGCGAGCTGCATCTGGCCCAGTAATTTAAGGCAGCCTACGGCCATCGCCGACCGTTTCGGGCAGTTGACGTGCTGCCCGCTTTGCGCTATAAGCAATGACCTGCCTGCCTACGTGTTCGCCTGGATCGCGCAGGTAAGCGAGAGCCGTCGCTCGCGTAGCCAGTGGTTGATGTTGCCTTCTTGTGTGCGCAAGGGGGTGGATGTGCGCTATGCTTCCCGTCGTTGCGCCGGCATCTACGGTACTTCAGGGTCGCTGCGATCGGCTTCCTCCGTTTCTTGAGCAGCCGCGTCGGCCATGGCGGTAAGCATGTGTCGGATCAGTTCGATCTCGGTGGCGAATTGCATGGTGGTTTGGGTGCGTACATCTTGAAGCGACGCACGCCAGTGGCGCTCACCTTCTCCGCGCTGAAAGCGGACTAGAAAGGCGAGGTATCGGCTCTGTCTGGTCATGGCGGCAGGGTACCAGCCAAACGTCCTTTGATCGTCCCTTCACTCTCGGCGCTGGCCTTCAGCGGGATTGGTGATGCGCAGGAAGGTACGACACGGTGATCCAGAAAATCAGCCTGTTGGGGCCGCTCGAAATCGAGAGCGACGGGCAGGCTGCGGAGATCATGAAGTCAAAGCAGGGTTGCGCCCTGTTGAGTTACCTGCTGGTGACGCGGCGCGTACACAGCCGCGAGTCGATCGCGGCGCTGATCTGGGATGGTCCCTCGACGCCCGACACGCTGCGCTATCTACGCAAGTTGCTCTATCGCCTGGGGCCGCTTCTGCCGGAACTTCAGGTTTCTCGCCATCAAGTTGCCTATACCCCGGATGATCACGTCGCCGTTGACCTCTACACGTTGACGGCAGCCCTGGCCGGCAGCGACATCGAGTCGCTCGCCGAGGCGCTCATGCTCTACCGCGGCGAACTGCTTGCCGGCTTCCACCTGCCGGAGGCGCTCGGGTTTGCCGAATGGCTGGCGGTGGAGCGGGAACGACTCCGCCGGCTGGCCGCTGACGGGTTTCGCACCGTCTGCGACGCCTATGCTGCAAGCGCACACTGGCAGCAGGGCATTGCCGTGGCCCGGCGCTGGCTCATGCTGGATCCGCTGGATGAGGAAGCCCAACGCCGCCTCATGGAGTTTCTGGCGGCCGACGGCCAGGTCGCCGCCGCGCTCAGCCAGTTCGAGTCATTGCGTTCGCGCCTGTGGAGCGAGTTGGAGGTCACCCCCGAGCTTGCAACGGTCGAACTGGTGCAACGGTTGGAGCAACTGAAGCCGGCGAACCATCTTCAGTTGGAACGCACCCACGACGAGGGTCCGCAGGTTGACTTGCCCGAACCAGGCACTCTGCCCGTGCCCGGAATGCTGCCGGCGCGCTCAGTCCTTCCCCACCACTACAATGCCGTCTTTATCGGGCGCTCAACGGAGTTGCTCTGGTTGGCGGAGCGTCTGCTGCCGGGCCGACCGGACAACAATCGGATCGTCCGGACGGTCGCCGTGACGGGGATGGGCGGCCTGGGCAAAACGCAGTTGGCCGTAGAATACGCTTACCGCTATGGTCGCTACTATCCTGGCGGCGTCTACTGGATCGGCTTTGCCGACGGCGAGAGTGTCCCGGAAGGCATTGCGGCACTGGGCGGCGAGCGCGGCATGAGGCTCTATCGGGATGCCGACTCGTTCTCACTCGCCGAGTGCGTCGCCCGCGTTCAGCGCGAATGGCAGGAGCCGATTTCCCGGCTCCTCATCTTCGATAATTGCGAGGATGAGGGGTTAGCAATGCAGTGGCTCCCGGTATCCGGTGGGTGCAGCGTGTTGATGACAAGCCGCCGTTCCGAATGGACGGCAGGGTTGCCGATTGCCGTCTTGTCGCTTAAAGCGCTGCCGCGTGCAGAGAGCGCGGCGTTCCTCGAACGCGTCGTCGGGCGGATCAGCGCCGAGGATGCCCACCTGATTGCAGAGGAAGTCGGCGATCTGCCGCTGGCGCTACACCTGGCGGCGCAATTTCTGAAACAGCACGCCTCCGCTACGCCGCACTCCTATCTGGCCCAACTCCGGGCGGGGAATGTGCTGCGCCACGCTTCGTTCCGCGCCAGCAGCGGCCAGTACTCGCCGACACACCACGAGATGGATGTGGAACGCACATTCATGGTGAGTTTCCGGCAACTGAGTGCCCATGACGAAGCCGATGCACTCGCGCTGAAGCTTCTGGCCAGCGCGGCTTGCTATGCTCCGGCCACGCCGATTCCGCAATCACTGCTCCTTGCTTCGGCAGGTGTGAATGGTTCCGATGTCATGCAGTTATTTGTGGCCGAAAATGCGATCCTTCGTTTGGTCAATCTCGGCCTGCTGAACCGGACGAATAGCGATAGTGTTTCGATGCACCGGTTGATCGGCGCCTTCGCCCGCGAAACACTGAGCGAGGAGGACGGTGTGCTGTCGCACATCGCCGAGGCTGTAGCCCGGACAATCGTGCAGGCCGTGTCGCCCAGCCTGGCGCGTTCTCCCTACCAGATCAAACTGCCCTGTTCTGTTGCCCACCTGCGCTACATCCTGGGCAGCGTACGCCGCGTAGAGAGCCGTTGGTTTGTATTGATTGCCGCGGCGCTGGGGCAACACCTGGATATGATTGCCGACTATGAGGAGGCGCAAGAAATTCTGGAGCAGGCTATCCATGACTCCGAGGCGTTGGCCGACCCCAGAGCCGCCGCGACCACCGAGTTTCTACTGGCACGTACGTTGGCCAATCGCGGATTCGACGGTGACGCGCTGGCACATATCGAGCTGGCTGAAGCGGCCCTGCACAGGGGCGCGGCCAACGGCGAATTGCACCTGGCGGATGTGCTCTCCGAAAAGGGTTGGATCGCGAGCCGGCTCGGCGATGTGAACGCGGCGATGGCTGCCGCGGGCAGGAGTTACGAGCTGAACCGTGAATCAGGCGATATTTCGGGCATGATTGAGGCATTGAATCTGCTCGGCGTATTGCACTATTACATGATGGAAGAATATGGGCTGGGCACCTCCTACCTGGAACATGCCCTGGAGTTGATGGACCGCAACAAGATCTCCCAAGGTCGGGCAAGTGTTCTGGCAAACCTTGGCGAGAGCAGGCGTCTCCAGGGGCACTACGAACAGGCACTCGCGCTGCACGAAGCCGCCTTGCAGCAATCACGGCTTGCCGGGAACCGCACGCAGGAATTCATGCAGCGCAACAACCTGCATGGCACACAGGCCGAAGCAGGCATGTATCGAGCCGCAGTGGCGGGCCTGGAGGCCTTGATCGAGGAGGTGCCCACCGATTGGCGGATTTTGCCGGAGACCTATGGCTATCTGGCTGAGGCCTATCTTGGCGCCAGGCAATTGCGTCCCGCGCAGGAGGCAGCGCAGTTGGCGCTTGCTCATGCAGAGGCAACCGGCAATCCACGCGATCTGGCCGGCGCGTGGCAGGTCATGGCGCGCGTTGTCGCCGCCGGCGGAAGCCGGCTATCGGCCGGCTCCAGCGGCGCCTCTACGCTCTCTGCGCGCGACTGTTATGCTGAGAGTCTGAAGCGCTATACAGAGCTGAATCTGCGACGTGATGTTGCTATCACGCTATGGCATTGGGCCGAGTGCGAGTTGGCGCAGGGGGATGTCGCAAGGGGCACAGCGATGGTCCGCAGAGCGCGCGAGCTCTTTACTACCCTGAAGCTATCCGGCTTGGTGGGTCAGATGGCCGATTCGCTCGCAGTCGCCGGATTCTCCGAGCTGGCGTCCCTTTCACGGCCCATGGTCGGATGACGATGGGGCAACTCCAGGTGCGTTGCGTGCTATAATGCATGGCGACAGATGAACCACCACACGAAAGGACAACCACCGTGACCGTGCCTGCCCTGACCCACGTCTGGCTGGAGGCGCCGCTCTTCGACGATGTGCTGGCGCGGCTGCCGGCCGGCGTCGCCGTCATTCGCCCGGCTGCCCAGGCGCCGGTCTTCAGCAACGCCGCGCCCGCCCAGGCGATCCTCGCCTCCTCCATGCTGCGCTACGACGCCACCCTCATGGATGCCTGCCCGAATCTGCGCCTCATCGCGCGCACGGGCATCGGCGTGGACAACGTCGACCTGGCCGCGGCCACGGCGCGCGGCATCGTCGTGACGAACACGCCGGACGGGCCGAGCGAGTCGACCGCCGAGCATACGGTCGCCATGCTGCTGGCGCTGGCCAAGCGGCTCAAGCAGGGCAACGACAACCTGGCCGCCGGCAAGTGGGGGCCGCGCTCGGGCGTGCTGGTTGGCACGGAGGTGCAGGGCAAGACGCTGGGGCTGGTGGGGCTGGGGCGCATCGGCCGCCGCGTGGCGGAGATCTGCCGGCTGGCCTTTGGCATGCGCGTGCTGGCCTACGACCCCTTCGTGCCGGACGACGCGGCCGCGGCCATGGGCGTCACGCCCGCGCCGCTGGAGATGGTGATCGCCGAGGCGGACTTCCTCTCGCTGCACGTGCCGGCCACCCCGGAGACGGTGCGGCTCATGAACGCCGAGCGTCTGGCGGCCATGAAGCCAGGCAGCTATCTGCTCAACCTGGCGCGCGGGCCGCTGGTGGACGAAGCCGCGCTGCTCGACGCGCTGGATCGCGGCCACCTGGCCGGCGCCGGGCTGGATGTCTTCGACCCCGAGCCGCCGGCGCTCGATTCGCGGCTGCGCGCACATCTCAGCGTCATCGCCACCCCACACGTCGCGTCACTCACCCTCGACGGCCGCCGGCGCATGGAGG
Source organism: Caldilineaceae bacterium (assembly GCA_020634815.1). Taxonomy (GTDB): domain Bacteria; phylum Chloroflexota; class Anaerolineae; order Caldilineales; family Caldilineaceae; genus Caldilinea. Next base: position 7,439 of record JACKBA010000055.1, read on the forward strand.
AGATGGCGATGGATCGCCTGCTGGCCTTCTTCCACGGCGAGCGCCCGGCCGACATCGTCAACCCGGCGGCATGGCCTCCGCGCTAGACTGGCCTTATTCGCTGATTATGGTATACTGTCGGAAGCCGTCTACGTTCCCGACTGGGAAATGGGTACGTGCTTCGGTGTTCCCGTGACTGTCGATTCCCCCTGGAGTTCTCCCCTGAGCAAAGACGGTCGACAGGGCGCCAGAGTGGTTTGCGGTTGGTCCCACGTTGTGTGGTGACAGCGACGCTCGCCGCAGTGATGGCTGCCAAGAAGCGTTTCCCGCAAGGGTGGTTCAGAAGAGGAGGAGTATGAAACTCGGCGACACCGTACGAGCAAGTTATCCGTATGCGGGCGTGCCTGCCTGCCCAGGCACCATCGTCAAGGAACTCGTGCTGGGCAACAAGTTGACGCAATACCTGGTTAGCTTCGAAGTGCGTCCCAAGGTCTACAAAGAGTTCTACCTGACTGCACGTGAACTGACTTCATTGGAAGCTAAGAATAGGAGTTAGTCGCTGGCGGAGCCCGCCTGCCAGTAACCAGGCGCGGCTTTGGCTCACGACGGGCAATTGCTGGCGGAGTGCCCCCGACACTCCCGCTGCCCGATCCCCATGTGAACGCAACTTGTCCCCATCTTTGACGCAACGATCGCCACGACCTATACTGCCCGCAATGCGCTTGTGCAAGCGCAGACCATCCTTCCTGTCTCGACATCAACTCGACATACAACGGAGCGTGCAGCATGACCCGGACCAGTTCCACCCTGACCCACCTTGAATGCGGTAATTGCGGCAAGAGCTATGACGCCAATCAACTGCTCAACCTGTGTGGCGACTGCGGCAAACCCCTGCTGGCGCGCTACGACCTGGGCGCGGCCGCGCTGACGCTGACGAAGGATGCGCTCAAGCGACGCGAGGCGAGCCTGTGGCGTTACGAAGAGGTGCTGCCTGTGCAGAATGAGTGGGCGCAACTTCGTCTGGGTGAAGGCTGGACGCCGCTGCACCACGCAAAGCGACTGGGCGAGTCCATCGGCTGTCCCAACACCTACATCAAGGATGAGGGGCTGAACGTCACGGCCTCGTTCAAGGCGCGCGGGCTGGTCATGGCCGTCAGCCGTGCCTACGAGCTGGGCGCCAAGGAGCTGGCAATCCCCAGCGCCGGCAACGCCGCCTGCGCCATGAGCGCGTATGCCGCGCTGGCCGGTCTGCCCGCGCACATCTACATGCCCAAGGATGTTCCCAGCCTCTTCCAGGTCGAATGCCGCGAACTGGGCGCCAACGTGACGCTGGTTGACGGGCTGATCAACGATTGCGGCGTCAAGGTGCGTGAGGGTGTGGCCGCGCACGGCTGGTTCGACGTGAGCACGCTCAAGGAGCCCTACCGCATCGAAGGCAAGAAGACCATGGGCTACGAACTGGCCGAGCAACTCGACTGGGAACTGCCTGATGTCATCATCTACCCCACGGGCGGCGGCACGGGCATGGTCGGCATGTGGAAGGCCTTCGACGAGATGGAGCGCATGGGGCTCATCGGCTCCAAACGGCCGCGCATGGTGACGGTGCAGAGCACGGGTTGCGCGCCCATCGTGCGTGCCTTCGACGAGGGCGTGGAGCATGCCGAACTGTGGCAGGGCGCCAAGACCGTGGCCGATGGTCTGCGCGTGCCCATCGCCATCGGCGACTTTCTCATCCTGCGCGCCATCCGCCAGAGCGGCGGCACCGCACTGGCCATCCCCGACGAGGAGATGCTGCACTACGCCCGCGTCATGGGCAGCAAGAGCGGCGTCTTCCCGGCGCCGGAAGGGGCCGCCACGCTCGCCGCGCAGATCCACCTGCTGGAGCAAGGCTGGATCAAGTCCGACGAGCGCGTCGTGCTTTTCAACACCGGCAGCGGTCTCAAGTACGCGCATCTGTGGGCATGAACGCGCTCATCGCCCAGTGCGGCGGGCCGACGGCCGTCCTCAATACCACGCTTGCCGCCATCGTGGCGGCCTTGCACGCTGACGGCCGCATCGCCACGATCTTCGGCAGCCGTTTCGGCATGCAAGGATTGGTGCGCGGCGACTGGGCGGACCTCACCGGCCTCACGGACCAGGAGCTGGCGCGGCTGGCCGAACAGCCGGGCGCGGCGCTGGGCAGCAGCCGCTACCGCCCCCACGACGACGAGATGCCGGCGATCGTCGAACTCCTGCGTGACCGCAGCGTGGGCGTGCTCTTTCTCATCGGCGGCAACGGCACCATGGCCGCGGCAGCGCGCATCGACGCACTGGCCGCCGAGCGGGGCGTTGCATGCCAGGTGATCGGCATCCCCAAGACCATCGATAACGATCTGGCCGGCACCGAGGTGACGCCGGGCTACGGCAGCGCGGCGCGCTATGTGGCGCAGACGACGCGCGAGGTTGGGCTCGACCTGCGTTCCATGCGCGGCTTCGAGCAGGTGGCGGTGCTGGAGATCATGGGGCGGCACGCCGGCTGGCTGGCCGCGGCGGCGGCGCTGGCGCGTGGCTGGCCGGGTGATCTGCCGCATCTGATCCTGTTGCCCGAAACGCCGATCGACGTGGCGCGCGTGCTGGCGGCCATCGAGGAGCGCTTTCGGGCCGATGGCGTCTGCCTGGTCGTGGCGTCGGAGGGGGTGCGCGATCTAGCCGGCGCGTACCTGGCCGAGTTGCAGGGCAGCGCAGCGAGCGATGCATCGGGACAGCGGATCTTCAGCCTGGCCTCCGGCGCCGCGGCGTACCTGGCGGAGCGGGTCACGGAGGAGCTTGGGTTGCGCTGCCGGCCCATCCGCCCCTCGACGATCCAGCGGGCCAGCGCCGCGCTGGCTAGCCCGGCCGACCGGCTGCTGGCGCGGCAGGTGGGCGAAGCGGCGGTCGATGCCTGGCAGCGCGGCCTCTCCGGCGTGATGATGAGCGTTCGGCGCCGTCCCATCGGGTGGGCGATTGGGTCGGAACCGCTGGCTGCGGCCCAACAGGGCGAGCGTCACCTGCCCGCGCGTTTCTGCAACGCCGCAACTTTCGACGTGACGCCCGCGTTCCTCGACTATGCGCTGCCGTTGGTGGAGCCGCTGCCGCCGGCGCCGGTCCTACTCTGAAGAAGCGTATCAGTAGTTCGCGATTTGTAGTGACGGCTTCAGCCGTTCCAGAGAAAATCGACGACTGAAGTCGTTACTACGGCGAAAACAGCCGTTCCAGAGAAAATCGACGACTGAAGTCGTTACTACGGCGAAAACAGCCGTTCCAGAGAAAATCGACGACTGAAGTCGTTACTACGGCGAAAACAGCCGTTCCAGAGAAAATCGACGACTGAAGTCGTTACTACGGCGAAAACAGCCGTTCCAGAGAAAATCGACGACTGAAGTCGTTACTACGGCGAAAACAGCCGTTCCAGAGAAAATCGACGACTGAAGTCGTTACTACGGCGAAAACAGCCGTTCCAGAGAAAATCGACGACTGAAGTCGTTACTACGGCGAAAACAGCCGTTCCAGAGAAAATCGACGACTGAAGTCGTTACTACGGCGAAAACAGCCGTTCCAGAGAAAATCGACGACTGAAGTCGTTACTACGGATGGAATCGTGAACTGCTGAGTTTCTGTCGTGACGTGGCGGCAAGAAACACGACGGGGGCGATTGAGCCCCCGTCGCTGTATTCTTGTGCCGAAGTTTGTCACGGTGGGGAGGCTGCGCCCTGCACTACTGCCGCGCAATCGCCGGCAGGAAGAGCGTGGCTTGCGGTGCCGGCGGGGGCGTGACGGTTTCGCCCTTGACGATGCAGGCCGAGAACTCCGACGTGCTGCCGTAGACCTGCCCGCCGGCCGGCGCGGAGAGCAGCCGCGTGGCCGTGGCGGTCAGCGCCGCCCCATCCGGCACGCCGGCCACGTTCTGGCTAAATTGAACGTTGCCGCTGCTGTTGGTCATGAGCGTGATGGTGTCGAGCAGGCGCTCGCCTTCGCCGTAGCCGCTGGTATCGCAGGCGTCACCGGCAAAGAACTCGATGCGATAGAGCGCGCTGGCGGCGGAGTTCAAGGTGGCGGTGATCGTTGCGGCGCCGGCGGCCGATGCCAGCACGGGGAAGTTTTGCAAGTCGTTGCCGCCGCTGTCCAGGTCGCCGCTGTCGTTGGCGGTGACGCCCAGGATGCCGTCCGCCCCGACGAGGTCGATGCCGAGCTGCGTGTTGCTGTAGATGGCGTTGGCCGTGATGCGGTTGTTGGCGCAGCAGAAGACGGTGATGCCGTTGCGGCCGCTGTGTGCGATGACATTTCCGGCACTCGCATCGTCGCCGCCGACGAGGTTGCTGGCGACGTCATTGACCGTGGTGCCGGCTGCCGTGACGGGCGCGTCCCCCAAACGTATCCCGTCGCGCCCGTTGGCCAGCGGTGTGACGCCATCCGCCTGCACGCCGATGTAGTTGCCCTGGATGTGGTTGTAGAGGCTGTCCTGCCCGGACGCGCCCGGCTCCACGGCGATGCCGTCCAGCGTGTTGCCGGCGATAAGATTGCGCGTAGCGATGCTTGTACCCCCGATCTGGTTGCTGCTGCCGCGCACGCGCAGCCCCGTGCCGTTGGGCAGGGCCGCCGTGCCGGCCGCGTTGGCGCCCAGATAGGAGCACTCGACGCGGTTGTCGCTGCCGGCGATGTGGATGCCGGCGCCGTCAAAGCCGCCGATCACGAGCCCCCGCACCGTGCTGCCGTCGCCGGCCAGGTGCAGCCCGTCGGCGCCGCTGCCGGCGCTGCTGCCGGCCAGCACGACATGCAGCGTTGGCGGCCACGTCTTGCACGTGGCGCCGGGCGCGCTCAGACCGTCGACGACCACGGGGACGGAGATGGCGGGCAGCGGGCCGGCCGGCACAATGGCGTGAGGCAGCGCGTCGCCGAAATTGAAGCGGATGCTCTGCACGCTGCTCGTGACCGTGCCATTGGCCTGGATGATCGCCTCGCGCAGCGTGCAGTGGTTGATCGTACAGCGGCCGTCGTCGCTGTCGCCATCGTCGTTGACGACAAGCGGCGCCGTCTGCAAGGTGTCGCCGTCCAGTGGTTCGACGGCGCCGCGGTCGCAGTCGGCCGGCGGCACACCATTGCCCTCCTGCGGCCGCGTTCGATTCTCCTGGTCGACGACAACCGCGCACTGGGCGGCCGGGATGCTGTCCACGGCCGGGCTGTTGTAGGCGGGGATGTGGACGAGCACGTGCGGGCCGGTGACGGGGTCCTGGCCGAAACCGAGCGGACCAAGCAGCGGATCGGTGCTGGTGAGATCGGTGGCATCGTTCAGCCCGCACGTATCCGCACGTTCCAGGTTATGGCCGGCGGAGAGGATGGCGCCCGGGTTGCCGCCGTCGAGCGAGCAGGGGACGGGATCGTCGAGGATCGTGGCGGCAACGGCCATCGTGCCCGCGGCGGGGAAGAGACCGCCGCCCGTGCTGCTCCCGGCCGCCACGGTGTTGCTGTGAAAGGTGCTGTAGCGAATGGTGGCCGCGGGTGTCGTGGCGCCACTCTGTGTCTGGAAGATGGCGCCGCCGCCCTGGGTGCCGCTCGTCGCGGTCGCCTGGTTGCCGGAGAAGGTGCTGTTCTCCACGAAGAGACGCCCGCCGTCGTTGGCGATCGCGCCGCCGGCCGGGGCGCGGTTGCCGGCCAGCGTACTCTGGGTGATGGTCAGCCACGCGCCTGGCTCGACGCGCACCGCTCCGCCTGCCGTTGCCGCACTGCCGCCGGTGAGTTTCAGGCTGTGTAGCGTCAGCCCGGCGCCCCCTTGCACGGTGAAGTGGCGATTGGCGTCGCCGCCGGAGAGCGTCACATCGTAGCCGGTGGCGCTGATGACGGTCGTGCGCGTGATGGTGATGTCGGGGACAACGATGACGCCGTCGCAGGCAACGGTGACGTATCCGCCGCCGGCCAGCCTGGCCAGCAGCTCGGTCGCGCTGCTGCAATCGCTGACGACACCGCCGCCAGGTGGCGGATCGACGGGAGGCGGGTCACCGCCGCCATTGCCGGGACCGGTCGTGAAGATGCCACTGGCCGCAATCATCAGATCGTGGCGCCAGGCGTCGTAGAAAGCGATGCCGAGCGCGCCGGAGGGGGCAACGGCAATGGTGGTCTTGGCGAAGATTGGGCCGACGGCGGCCACCGTCTGTGTAACCCAGCCGCTGCCGGTGCGCTGGGCAACGTTTAGGTTCTGGGCAGTCTTGTCGTAGTAACTAATGGAGACGGTGCCGGTCATGTCGACGGTGATGGCGTTGTAGTACCCGCTATCGAACGCGGCGTCCACGGTTTCGCTGATCCACGTGCTGCCCTGGCGCGTGGCGTAGTGCAGGTTTCGTGCGACCGGATCCTGGTAGGCGATGTGCGGCACGTCGGCGCCATCCAGCACGAAGTCGATGTGCGCAGGCGGCAGCGTGGAGGTGACGATGCCGGTCTTGACCCATGACGCGCCGTTCCACGTGGCCAGGCGCACCGTGTTCCCCCAGCAGTAGGCGACGTAGGGCTGATCCGCGCTGGAGAGGGCGAGTGATGTGTAGCCGCAGCCGTTGAATGTCTCGATGTTCTGTGTCTGCCACGACGCGGCGACGCGCTTCGCATAGCTGATGTAGCCGGGCTGGGTCACGCCGGCATAGGCAGCGTGCGGCGCGCCGTCGCTGTCCAGCGCCAGCGATGTGTGGGCGCCGGTCAGGCCGCTCTGTTGATCGCCGGCAACCGTGGTGCTGATCCAGGCGCCGCCCGTCAGTTCGATGAAGCGCAGGCCGCCGTAATTGCCGCCATAGTAGGTGGCGCGCGGTTCGCCGGTAGCGGTGGTGCGCAGCGACGGGTAGTCGCCGGCAAAGCCGGTCATGCGCAGGTCGATCGTCGGGGTGAGCCAGCCGCCGGCGGATTGCACGGCATAGCGCAGCGAGCGCCCGGTGTAGTCGACCTTGTAGGCGATGTGGGCGACGCCGCTGGCGTCGATGGCCAGCGACGAGCGGCTGCCGGGGTCTTCGCGGTGGTCGATGGTCAGCGGCTGCCACGCGCCCTGAACCTTGCGCGCGTAGCGCAGGTCGCCGTAGTAGAAGCTGTTGTAGCCATAGGTGATGTGGGCCGCGCCCTGGCTGTCGATGGCCAGCGAGGAGAACGCGCCGGAGTTGACGGTCGTGTCGACCTGCTCGAACTGCCAGCCCAGCGACGGGTCGGTGTAGGCATGGCGCGCCTGGCTGGTGCCCTGGTAGGCGACGTGAAGCTGGCCGCTGCCGTCGATGGCTAGCGAGGGCCAAGCGCCATTGTTGACGTCGCCGGGCGGCGTGACCGCGACGTCATTCCACGTGCCGCCGCTGTCGCGGCGGACAACATGCAGCACGCCATTCTGGGCATTCTGGAAGGCGATGACGGGCAGGTCGGCGCTGTCGAGTGCAAGCGATGTGTAGAGCAGCGAGACGGCTTCGCTCTTGGCGCTGAGCAGTTGCCAGGAGGTGCCGTCGAATGCGGCATAGCGCACGATGTAGGGTGTACCCGAGCCGTTGACATATTGGATGTAGCTGATGTGCGGGCGGTTGGTGGAGTCGATGGCGATCGACGAGAACATGCCGGCGGCCGACGCGCTGTCGACGGTTTGGGTCGACCAGGTGGCGCCGTTCCAGAGGGCGTAGCGCAGGTCGTCGTTGGTGTCGTCAAAGTAGCTCACGTGCAGCCGGCCCAGGGCGTCGAACGCAGCGGATGCGTGCGTACCGACATTGCCGGTAGCGTCGACGGTGGCGATCTGCCAGGCGCCGCTCTGGCGGATGGCGACCTTGAGATCGGCGTTCCTGGCGTCGTAGTATGCGATGGCGATCGTGTCGCCGTCGATGGCCATGGAGGCGTAGGAGCCGACGCCGGGCGCCGAGTCTACGGTCTCGCGCTGCCAGCCGGCGCCCAGGTCGAACATATGATAGAGAGCGTCACCGCCGTAGGCCAGATGCGGATGATCGGCGCTGTCCAGGCGGAGGCTGCGGTCGGTCATGTTCTCGAAGTAGCGGGGGCAGTCGACGCACTCGACGCTCCAGCCCGGCGGGAGATCCGGCGCGGTGGGCGTCGCCATGCCGGCCGCGGAGAGCACCGGCGCAAAGAGCACGGCCCAGAACATAACGAGGCCGGCGATCCAGAGGAGTTGATAAGGACCTGGCTTGCGTTGCATGGTGAATCTCCTTTTGCGGACGGCCATAGGGGGCAGGGTCCCGAGGGAGCGGGTCGAGGTGTGGGATCTCCTCGACCCGCTCGGTACAACTGTGTTCGGTGCGCTGGCAAGGCCGCACGCCGGGACCGCTGAAGCAGAGTCGGCCCCGGCGTGCGGTCATATTCAGCGACTGAGGGCGCGGATCGTCGGCAAGTAGAGCGGTATCGTCGGCTCGCTGTTGCGGACGTATGGCATGTAGACAAAGGTCGTGTAGATCGGAATCTCCTCGAAGGTGGCAACGATCGTCTTGTTGTTGTCCATGGCCACATTGAGCGGATTGGTCGTGCCGCTGGCATCGCCACTCCAGCCGACGAAGCGCTGCCCCGCGTCTGGTGTGGCTGTGAGTTTCACAATCGTACCCAGGACGTACTGGGTGGCGTTTGGCGCCTTCGCAACGGTGCCGTCGCCGACAGTCTGCACGGTCAGCGTGACCAGCCCCTGCACGGTGACGACGGTCGGCACGGCCCTGCTGCCGGAGGTATTGGTAGCCGTGACGATGGCCGTGTAGGTGCCGGCGCTGGCGTACGTGTGCTGGGCGGTGGCACCGCTCCCGCCGTTCCCGTCACCGAAGTTCCATGTGTAGCTGACGCCCGTGCCGCCGCCGATGGTGGCGGTGAAACTCACCGCGCTACCGACAGGCTTGGGGCTGCTGTTCGCCGCCTGCAAGCCGGTGATCGGTACGTCCCGGACGGTTACGACGACGCTCTTGCTGGCGCTGCCCAGGTTGTTCGTGGCGGTGACGATTGCCGTGTAGGTGCCGACTGCCGCATAGGTGTGCGACGTGTTGGCGCCGCTGCCCAGGGCACTGTTGTCGCCGAAGTTCCACTGGTAGGTCACGTTGGTGCCCGTGGTGATCGTCGCCGTGAACGCCGTGCTGCTGTTGAGGATCGTGGGACTGCTGCTCGCAGCGGTAAGCCCGCTGATGGGCGAGTCGGTGTTGGTGAGCGTGAAGCTGGCCGACACCGTTGCCCCTCGCATCGAAGCCGTCACCACATAGCTGCCCTTGGTCGTGTTTGTTGTCGGGGTGATGGTGGCGGCACTGCCGGCGATGGTGGCCGTCGTGGTGACGGGATTTGTGCTCGCGCCTGTGAGCGGACCGGCGAAGGTGACCGAGCCGCCGGAGATGGGGTCGGGCGCAGTGCCGGCAACGGTTACGCGCAGCGGCGATGACAGGGCATTGCCCGCCGGCGTCGACTGGTTGTTCCCGCTGAGTACCGTGACGCTGAAGCCGCGTGCCTCGAATGCCCCGCTGTCGCAGGTGGCCGGTGTACGAGCGACGCCGCGCTGGTCGGTCGCCAGGCAGTTGCCCGACGTGCCGGCATCGATGGCGTTGCTGCCGGGCAGCAGAGGCAGGACGGGCGATGCGCCGAGGTAGATGCCGAGCGCACCCAGCAGCGGGTCGGCATAGGGAATTGCCGGCGTCACGTTGCAGGTGCCCGTGGGCCAGCAGAGATTGCCTCCGGCGTTGGTGACTCCGCCCGTGCCGCCGACACTGGCGCCGGCCCCGGTGCCGTTGGCGGCGAAGAGGCTGTTGGCCAGGCTGGTCGTGCCGCCGATCGCATAGATGCCGCCGCCGGCGGTCGTGGCGGTGTTGTTGGCTACGGTCACGTGGCGGAAGGTTGCCGTGCCCTGCGTCTGGTAGAGCGCGGCGCCCTGGCCGGCGCGATTCCCGGTGACGGTGGCATTTTCAAGGGTCAAGCGGCCGGCGTTGTTCACGGCGCCGCCCGTGCCGCCCAGCACGCCGCCGCTGGCGACATTGCTGATGATCGTGGAGTTTGTAATCGTCAGTGTCACGCCGACGGCGTTGGCGACGGCGCCGCCTGCCCCGGCGCTGTTGCCGTGGAGCACGCTGTTGTTGATGGTCGCAACGCCGAGATTGGCGATCGCGCCGCCGGAACTGGCCGTGCTGCTCACGATCTCAGCGCTCGACAGGGTGAGATTGGCGCCGCTGTTGACGAGGATGGCGCCACCGTTGCCGGCGCCGGCACTGCCACGGCGGAGCGTGAGGCCGTTGAATGATGCGCGAACGCCGGCGCCGATGTTGAAGATGCGCGAACTGCTACTCGCGTCGACGGTGACCGTGGCAGCGCCACTGCCGGCGATGGTGACATTGCGGTCGACGGCGAGCTGCCCGCTGGTCAGCGTGATGACGAGCGGCGCCGGCGGGGCAATGGTGATCGTGCCGTCCGGGCAGATGCCGGCAAGCGCCCAGCGCAGCGAGCCCGTTCCGCTATCTGCCGCCGAGGTGACTGCCAGGTTGTTCATGCAGACGTCGAGCGCAGCCGCGCTAGTGTTATTGCCCGGGACCATGTCGAGCAATCCGGACGTGATCTGCGCCGAATTGGTGATCGCCTCCGGCGCCGTCAGGCTGCCGGCCAGCGTGCCGACCACGGTGATCACGCCCGTCACGTCTGGCGCCAGTGCGCCCTGCACGGCCCAGGCGAAGCCCGGCACGGCGGGCACCTGCTGGAGCGTTGGCCCCGATGAGATGACGATGGAATTGGTGATGCTCACCGGGATGACGTCGGTGATGACGACGCCCGTGGCGCTGTCTGGCCCGGCGTTGCTATAGGTGAGCGTGAAAGTGACCGTGTCGCCGGCGGTGGCGCGAGCCGGCGTCAGCGCCTTGCTGATCGACAGGTCGGCATTGAGCGGGACGTTGACACCGGCGGCGCCGGTGTTGTCGGCGGGGGTGCCGTCCGGCAGATCGCTGCCGATGGTCACGGTGTTGGTGATCAGGCCGCCGGCTAGCGGGATGCTGAGCACGCCGGTGACGGTGATGATGCCGCCGGCGCCTGGCGCCAGCGGCGCCACCTGCCAGTTGTAGCGCGCGGTGCCGGTCGCCGTGATCTGTGTACCGGCGGCGGTGACGGTCGATGTCGCCACGGCCGCAGGCAGCACGTCGGCGATTGTGGCGCCGTTGACCGTGTTGGGCCCGTTGTTGGTATAGACGATCGTATAGGTTACCTGGCCGCCGGGCAGGACGCTGGCAGGATCTGCCGCCTTGGCGATGGCCAGTTCGTCGAGGGTGAAGACATAGGCTGAGCCCGAATCTACTGTGCTTTGGCCGTCGTCGGTGGGCGCGCCGGCCACGAACGAAGTTCCGGCCAGGCCGACCGACTCGCCAAAGTTGTCGGTGTTTTCCCCGTCGGCGGGGATGAGTTTGGCCGCTTCGATCGTGTTGGTCCATGCGCCGGTCGCGCGGATGTAGACATAGGCGGCGCCGCTGAGCGTGGTGGAGACGATCCCGCCGGCCGAGGGGCTGCCGACGATGGCGTAGCCGGAGGAAAGCGCCACAGACCCGCCGAAGAAGTCGCCGCCGCTGCCGTCGGATGGTAGCAGTGTGGCGATCTCATACAACTCGAGGACTGAGAGCGACCCCGGACGCGTGAAGACATAGGTGGCGCCAATATTACCGGCCTGAGGGGCACCAGCCAGGATCGTATCGCCGTCTATCGCCACAGACCAGCCCAACCAGTCACCGGCCGCGGGTGCGTTCGCGCGTAACTCGACACTCTCCTGATCGGTCGTCCAAAGTGGGGTGCCGGGGAACGCGTAGGCTTTGCCACCGGTCGAAACGCCGGTTGTTGGGGTTTCAAAAGGCGCGCCGACGACGATCATATTGGTGGTGCCGCTTTCGACGGCGACCGAATCTCCAAACGAACCGAACTCTTCAGGGGCCTCGGAGATCAGCCTGGTTCCTGTCGACCATGAACTAGAGTAATCGAAAGCATACGCGGCGCCGGCGTCAGTCAGGGTTGTGTCGTAGCCATAGGCGCCGACCACAGCAATGTCCCCCGAAATGTCCACGGCTTCGCCAAAGAAATCATCCGCGCCACCGTCAAACGCCGTGAGTTTTGTTTCGGTCGCAACGGACCAGTCGCTGCCGGGGCGTTCGAAGACATATGCGGCGCCGGCGCTGGTATTGTGGTAGGGGGCACCGGCAATGATACGGTTGCCGCTAATGGCAACGGCGGTGCCCAGTTCGTCGCCGGATGCGCCATCCGACGCCGTCAAGATGGCGGCCGGTGTTGTCGCGACCTGCCACGAGCCAACCGTACGCGTAAAGACGAAGACCGCGCCGGTTGCGTTGTTGTAGCCCGGGACGCCGACGACGACGGTGTCATCGCTCATGTCAACGGCCGACCCCATGAAGTCATCGGCCACCGGGGAGGGGGCGGTCAGCTTCGTGTGTTGGATGAGCGGGTCGATGGTGAGCGGATAGTGCGCGCCGCCATCGTCGACTTCGATGCGCACGGTGCCGGCGGCGTCAACCGACATGGACGCGGGCAACTCTACGCCACGTGCATCGTAGGCCACCAACCCGGCATAGTGCAGCACACTGCCGCCGGCCGGCGCGATGCGCAACGAGCGCCCGCCATCCGTGACCGACGCGCTGGGCGCACCCTGCTGCCGGAGTGCAAGTACGACCGGCTCCCCTGTAGCCACACTTGTCGGTGGCATGGCAAGCGTGAAGCCGTGCTCCAGGCCCAGCGGGCCGTTCACATACCACTCCGTCAACGCGTTGCGGCGCACCTCGACGCGGTTTCCCGCGGCGTGGAGGGTGGCGGCGCCGGCCGCAGCCAAATCATTGCCGCGGCCGATGGCGGTGAGGCGCAATCCCCAGGATGTCGCGCCGGCGCTCACGAGGAAACCATTTTGGTCGAGCGTGGCCGCAAACTCCTGGGCCTGGTTGGCGACCGCATAGCCATCCGCCGCGCGCGTCGCGTGGAAACCGGGGTTGGCTACACCGACCGCAGCGGAGACGGCACCGGCGGCAACGTTTGCCATGCCCGAGCGCAGGGCGCGGCCCGGCTCGCCAGGGGTATCGTCTGGAGCATGGGCCGCGACCGCAGCCCAGAGTCCGAGCAGCATGAATACTGCCAGTACGACAGGAACGACACGAAAACGGATCAAATTACGGCAGGGAAATGCAGACACGTTTCATCCTCCTGAACCCGATTATTGGGGCAGCCAAGACAGTAGTCGAGCGCTGCAAGCGGTTGCTTGTAGTGCCCGCCGGACTGGGGCGGGCCATCGAGACAGTGTTCGCTGCGCAGGCAGCATCAGGCCGCAAGCGGTCTTTGACGACCACCGGCCTCGATTCTTGCAGCGTCACGGCCTCGTAGGTGCGAGGGAAATCCGACTTCTTGGCTTCAACTAGTAAAGCGGGAAAGATGTCCTGGGCGCAAAGGGAGAATGACACTATTTTCTTGGGACTTTAGGCCAGTTGCGACCCTGGGAGCCTCTGGCGATAAATCAGTTGCGTATAGAGATGAAGGGAAATCGTAAGGGATCTGAAGGGAATTCACCATTATTTCGAACGGTGCGCAGAGTCACGAATAGTTCGGGACAATTGTCCTTATTTATCTGGGACACTCCAGGGTAGTCTATTGCCATGACGCAGCGCGACGGTGATCCCCCGGCGCCTCTCGGCGGTACCAACGGCCGCCTGTTCAAAATACTCGTCGGGCTTGTTGATCGCGACTCTTGGCTAGCTTCGCACGCTTTGGTCTAAGTTTTGGGAGGAACCCCTCAAAAGGAGCAACTCGTATGTCACGAAAGCGCATTCTGATTATTCTACTCGCCGTAGGATTCATCGTTTCACCATTTGTGCTCTGGGCGCTGATGAGTGCACCTGCCATCATCAGTGCACAGGATGCAGCGCCGTGCACGAACTGTCTGTGGCTGCCCATTATTTCCGGGCAGAACGGATCGACGGCGCTGGCCGACCCGACCGCGACACCGACGCCCTTTATCGTGCCGCCACCCGACCCTGGCGATCCACCAGTTGTACCTGTCCCGACCATCGAGAATCCGAATATCACAAAGCAATCGGTCGTATGGACGCTCGACGGGGCGACCGTTGTCGCCGATGGCTTCTCGGGAACGATGGGTGCGTCACCTGGCTTCCCGGGCGGCTCGATGACCGACGGCTTTGTCGTCCAGGCAAATGCAATCTCCAACCAGCCGGATGCAGCGTTCTCCGGCGTGCTCGAGATGACGATCAGCACTTTCTCGCCCGCCGTCGACTATGGCGAGCAGAAGGCCGGCGTCTGGTACGTGCGCGGTGTCTGGACCATCACGCGTTCGGGGGCAGAGGCGGCCACGCTCAACGTTCGCCACAATCCCGATGTGCTCTCCGGCAAGATCCAGGCCGAACTGCCCTATAACCCGGCAGTGGCGCGTGAGAACTGGACCGGTCTGATCAATCTGCCCATGTCGCAGGCGGCGGGACGCTGGGCGCGTGGGACCGGCACCCTGAGCCTGGATGCGCAACTCAACGGCTACCTGGCGCTCGATGCCAACATTTGGCCGGAACTGCAGTGAGGATCGCCCCATGAAAGAAAACAATCACGCTTCAACTATCTTCACGCTCTGGAGAGTCGCCCGTCTCCTGGCGATTGTCATGGTCGTCATCCTGATTGCAGGTGTTGTTCAAGCCGATGTCCCGACGCGTGTCGGCGTGCGCGGCTTTGTGCCGAATCCTGGGACACAGGAGCAAGAGCTTGGCAATATTACACTGCCTGCCCCCTACAATGTTTTTGAGTTTGTCGTGACGTGCGGTGCGTGCCACGGCGGAACCGTCGATCAGCAGGCCGGCCATTTCGGTAACTGGGCCGGAACGAGCATGGCCTCGGCGGCGCGCGATCCTTACTTTCGCGCCAATCAGATCGGTGTGAACAACGCGGTGCGCTCGGCGCTCATTTCGGCCGGTTTCCCTGAAGAGCAGGCTGACGGCGCCGGCAACATGTGCTTCCGGTGCCATAGTCCTAACGGTTGGTACTCCGGTCGCTTTGATCCCGCGTTGAATGGCGATCCGCAAGGTACGACCATGATCCACAGTATCGTGCTGTCCACAGACGATGAGGGCATCCTGTGTGAGGCCTGTCACCGCACCATGGGCAATGTCACCATGCGCCGCGGCGACCTCGATCCGATGGATGATGTCTGGAACATGATGGCGCGGCTCAACGACTGGCCGCACGAAGGTGGCCCGTATGAGGATCAGGCTGGTGATACGACCATCGCCGACGGCAACCCGTATGGCGATACGACCCTCCAGATTAACGATGGCATGACCTACATTGGCAAATACTCAGGCTCAAGCGATATCTACATGAGCGATTTGCCGCTGGGCGACAGCCCGTATACAGGCCAGACTTATGGCGTGTGGCCAACAGGTTGGACCGGGCCGAAGAACCCGGTGCCGGCTGGCGAGCCGGCTGTAAACGGGATTGGCCAGGAGCTTGCCTATGCACCGGACGGGGCACTGCCGCTCCACAATGAAGTTCCCATTGGCCCGCCGACGCGTCCCGATGGCAGCTATGACTATATGAATCATGCCGTATCGCTCGAGCATCCGACGGTTGGCAGCCGCGGCGATCTCGGCCCGCAGCCTGTACCGACCGCCAATCAGTTTATCCGAAGTTCGGAGTTCTGCGGTACCTGCCACGACTTGACCGTGCCGGTCCTGAACCACGGCATGCCGGAACAGCGCACCTACACGGAATGGAAATACAGCGAGTTTGGGGACGGTGACAATGTAGGCGATGTTCGCTGCCAGGATTGTCACATGCCGACCATGAAGCACGAATACTCTGACGATGCACAGGTGTCGCTGAACCCCGATCCGATGCTGGCGGGATGGTTCCCCTATAGCAAGGACCGCAACGCACAGGGCGGCACGGCGTTCCACAAGTTCGCCGGCGCCAACCGCGACCTGCCTATGGCCATGAAGGTCCTCTACCCGGAACCCGACCTTGAAGTTATCGGCGCCCCCACCGGCAACGACCCGCGCATCTTCCCCGGCATGCTCTCGACCCGCGATCCCATGTACGATCGCAACCAGCGCAACTCCGAGATTATGCTGGCCGAGGGCGTCTCGCTGGAGATCGTGAACGGGCCGACGAGCCTGGGCGGCGGTCGCTACAGCGTGCAGGTCAAGGTGACGAACAATTCGGGCCACCGCATCCCCTCCGGCTATCCCGATGGCCGTCGCTTCTGGGTTGCCCTGGAAGTCACCGACGGCTCGAACAATGTCGTCTACGAATCGGGCTTCTATAACAATGACACGGCGACGCTCTTCACCGATTCGAACCAGGCCGGTTTCAACCGCGCGCTGAGCAACACGATCGATGAAGCGTCGAACGCGGTCATGGTATACGAGCGCGTGACGTGTACGGACGACCTGAGCGGCCGCTGCGTCCCGTCGCCGAGCCTGCTCAACAACAAGATTCTCTTTGACAACCGCATCCTCGCCAAAGGCTTCGAGTACGCCAAGCTGCGCGAAGCGGGCGTCAAGTTCTGGAACTACAACCCGGCGACGCTGGTCCCGTACGAGGAACAGAGTCGCTACCCGGAGGGCCAGAACTGGGACCTGGTTACCTATACCTTCGATGCCGGCGCGGCGACGAATCTGAAGGTGCGCGCGGCCGTCTACTGGCAGACGCACACCCGCGAGTTCGTCGAGCACCTGCGCGAACAGGATAACTCGACTGTGCGCCCTGAGGGATCGCCGAATATCCTGGATCCCAACTATCCGCTCAATCCCACCTACCTGAGCGACGTCATCGACCTGACGGGCACAGCCGCCCAGATGAAGACGGCCGGCTTCCTTGGCCCGAATGAAACGCTGGCCGACAACTGGGGCGGGGTTGCATACGCAACGTGGTTCAAAACGGGCAGAGGTGCACCGTACCTGGTGACCATGGCTGAAAGCAATGCTAGTGCGCTACCTGCACCTAGCGGGCTGGTTGTGCTGCCCATTGTGAACGCGTTGGGACAGGTTGAGGTGCCCGGGGTGTTCAATGCGGAGACCGGTCAACACGAGCCCTATACGCAGAAGATCGTGTGGGATCCGGTACCGGGCGCTGAGAAATATCTCGTTTGGGTCAAATACGGCACGGCAGCATCGACCGCGGCCACGGCGAGTTGGGATCGGCTTGCAGTTGTGCCGGCCGACCAAATTCAAAAAGTACGCGTCAGCGTCGGCGGCCCAGAGGTGGACAAGGTCTATCTGGTCAGTACGGCCCTAAATCTCGACAAGACGTTTGGCTACCGTGTGCAGGCCATCAACGGCGCCGGCAAGAGCGTAATGAGCGCAGAAGCCTATGGCAAGACGCCATGGGACCTGCCTCTGCCCCCAGAGAACCTGCTCTTCACCGGCAGCACGCTCAACACCATCAGCATGAGTTGGTACGATCCCAACGATAACGAGGACGGCCACATCGTCTATCGCCAGCCGGTGCCACCGACTACTGGTTTCGTCGAGATCGCCCGCGTTGTGCCCGGCACGCCAGGGTTTGGCGGCATCACTTTTACAGACAATGCTACGACCAATCCGTCGTCGCCGCCCGCCCCGAGTACCTGTTACAACTATGTGGTGGAAGCCTACAATACCGCCGGCAACTCCGGTTGGAATGCCAATGGCCCGGTCCAGATGTGCACAAAGGGTGTCCCTGGCGCGCCGACCAACCTCTTCGCCATTGCGGCAAGCGCCACGCAGGTCAACCTGACGTGGGATGCGGCGACCGGCCTGGTCAACGGCTACCGCCTGGAGCGCAGCATCAGTGGGCAAACGACGCCGGCTGTGCCGATCTCGCTGCCTGCCGACGCTACGAGCTACAGCGATATGGGCTTGCTACCCGGCACGACCTATATCTACGTGCTGTATGCGGTCAACGCTGCGGGCGACTCGGCGCCGTCGAACCAGGCGTCGGCTCAAACCCCGGCCGGACCGCCGGCTGCGCCAACCAACCTGGTGGCCTTGCCTTCGCTGCCCAGCCCCTTCCCGCCCGTCGTGACGCTGACGTGGACGGACAACGCCGGCAACGAGTCAGGCTTCATCATCCAGCGCGCAGTCGACAACAATGGTACGCCCGGCGCGTTCACCGAGATCGCCCGCACGACGACGGCGAGCACGGGCACGGGTCAGTCGGTCAGCTACACGGACAACAGCGTTGCGCCCAAGATGACCTACTGGTATAGGGTGGCATCCTACAATAACTCGGGCCAGTCCGACTTCACCCCGCAGGTCATGGCGGTGACTTCGGGCGAAGTCCCCGAGGCGCCCGCCGACCTGCGCATTGCGCGCATGACGCGGACATCCGTGAGCCTTACGTGGCTGGACAAGTCGACCAATGAGATCGGCTTCCGGCTGCAGCGCAGTCTGGATGGCGCCACTTGGTCCGATTACCAGCTGTTGCCGGCCAACACCTCATCGTTTACCGACAACGCTGTCAACTCCCGGGTGACGTACTACTATCGTGTCCAGGCGTACAACAACGATGGCAACTCCGCATTCAGCAACGTCGCCAGCGTGCGCGTGCGCTAGATAATTCAAGGCGTAGCCGGTTGTTGTTGATTCGACAACCGGCTCCTGGTTAGCAGGTAAAAGGAAGAGCGGCGCTCCCATCGGGCGCCGCTCTTCTTCTTTTGTCGATGCGAAAACGCATCAGATCAGCTTTCATCCGCGGCCGTCCATGGGAAGGCTGCAACGCGTAGATGCGTGCTGCCATAGGGGATCAGCTCGATCGGCTCGATCGGCTCGCCGGTGTGGTGCGGGCCGGCGTCGATGGGGCCGGCGGAGTTGTTGACGAGGCCCCACTGTGGCAGGCGTCGCCCCTGGGCAGAGATGCGCACCGGCGCGCTGGCTGGGTCGAAGGGTGTCGAGCTCACGCCGGCTTCGGCGACCTGCAAAGCTCCCGCAATGTCTTCGGGATCGACTTGCAGGGCGTAGTTCCAGGGCGTGGTAGGGTAGACTTCCCAGTCGGCGTGGGGTAGATCACCGGCAATGTGCTCCCAGTGCTCGCCCATGCGCAGGCCAAAGAGGAGTGGACCGCGGTAGATCGATAGCAAGTCGGCGTGGCCCTGGCGGGCGCGTACGGCCAGGGGGAAGTCGACGTGCACTGTGGCTTCCCCGTGCCATTCCTGCTCGATACGGTGGAATCTCCCAGGTGCGGTCGCGACAGGTTGCTCCCCGCCGTTGCGGATCGTCGCACCGTCCGCCCACGCGGGGATGCGCAGCAGGAGCGGAAAGCGCGCCGGTCGATCGACGGTGATGCGGATAGTGATCGGGCCCTTGAACGGGTAGTCGGTCTCCACGGTCAGGCGCACGTGCGCACCTGAGCCCAACTCCACCATCGCTTCGCACGGCCCATAGGTCGTGATGGCCAGCCCATCATCCGGGGTGGCCATGATCATGTGCTTGACCAGCTTGGGCCAGCCCTGGTGCATGTTAGCTGTGCAGCAGCCAAAGTGTGGCTCAAGGCCGAAGATGTTGGAGTCATCGGTGTTGTCCGTCCACTCGCGCCGGGCAACGGTGCAGAGCACCTGGTTGACCTGCTGGTCGTATTGGTGCGACCACATATCGGCGGAGAAGGTCGCCGGCCAGGCGTTGTAGGCGACGAGTTCCAGCGTGTCGCCAAAGAAGGGGTCGCCGAGAATCCGCATCATCTCTTCCAACGAGTACATGTATTCGGCCACGGCGCACAGTTCCGTGCCGGCGGTGGGCGACGTCCCATGCAGGTGTTCATCGCCGCTCCAGATGCCGTTGGGCTGGCCGTGGTGCTGCATGAGATTGGCGATGCTCAGACGGGGCGCATCGCGGTGCCAGCTATCGCCGGAGAGCAGATATTGCACGGCGGGGGTCTTGATCCCCTGTGCGTTGTTGACCACGTGGGTCGCCATGTTGGCGCGATAGTGGGCGAACGGCAAGACCGACGCTACGCTGTACTTCGCCTGGAGGTCGGCCCAATCGATGGCGCCGGCGCTGAGCTTCGCCGCCAGGTCGAGCAGGAAGGTCTCGCCGGTAAGGTTGTAGAGCCAGTAGACGGCGAGCAGGTTGTCGGCAACGCGCGCTGCGCCCCAGTTTTCCAGCCGGCGCGCCGCCAGCATCACATTCTGGTAGTGGAAATATGCGGTCATCAGGTCGAGGACGCGGCTGTCGGCCGTTGCCTCGTAGTAGCTCATGAGCACCTTCAGTGCGACCATGCGCGGCCACCAGTCGGTATTGGTCGGGCCGAACCAGCCATTGGGCTGCACGCTGTTGAGCATCCAGGCGACGTATTCGTTTGCCTTGCCAATGAGCCGCTGATCATCCAGTTGGTAGGCGAGCGGGACAAGGCCATCGCAGTAGTAGGGCGCCCGCTCCCAGTCGTCGCCCGGCCCGCCCAGCCAGCCCGACTCGCGGCTGACGTAGGGCCAGAATTCGTCCAGGTGCCCGGTGAGGCCGTTGGCCTGGATGCGCAGTTGGTCGAGCAGCCAGCCCGTTGGGCGCACGGCGCCCACGGGGAGCGCACGAAAGGCGGCTGGTTTGAGCGGAGCCCTGTTGGCGGGCAGCGGTCGATAGAACATGGAGCGTCCTCCTTGCCATTGATTTCGGATACTGTTGGAAGCGTTGTGCGGCGCCAATGCAGAAGCGCCGGCTCTTAAGCCGGCGCTTCTGCACACACAGAGAGAAGGAGAAAACCTACATGTAAACCCTGAACCCATTACCCATCCGCCAATAGTATACCCCGCCTTTGGTGTCGGGAGCATCTGGCAAATGGTGTATGTTTTTCGTAAGGTGTCCCGCGCCAATCCGACGGTCACCCGCCGCCAAGTGACCCTGAAGCCGAGGCGAAGCCCGAGGTGCAGGCGTGCTTCTGGCTCCATTCCTGTGGTATGCTGAAGACAAATCGTGACCGAAGTCTTGTATCTTGTAGTCTCAGTAGTGCACGACTCCTACCGTAGTGACGACTTCAGTCGTTGCCTCTCTGCGGAATGGCTGGTGCCATCACGACACAGCGTGAACTGCTGAATTTCTGTAACGGGAAGGAGTGCTGTCATGGCGACTCGAGCCCATCACACATCGGCAAGCCAGCCGGCAGATGCCGGGGCGGCGCCCGTCATTCCGGCCGGCACGGCTGCGGCCGATCCCGCCCCGCGCGTGCGCGACCTGAGTGGCATCGCACGCGACGCGCTGGCGATCTCACCGCCCCTCTACGTGCAGTCGATTCTCGGGCCGCTGCGGGCGTG
>JACKBA010000056.1 GCA_020634815.1 Caldilineaceae bacterium
CAAGATTCGTTAGCGGCGACGTGTTGCTGACGACAATAAGGGGCGGTCGTCCGGCGGTCATTCGCTGTCCAGTCTTGCCCAGGTGTGCATGTCGTCGTCAAGGTCGGCGACGTCATAGTGCGGAGAAATGCGCCGGCTCGCCAGCAATTGGCGAAACTGCCAAAGGCTCATGCCTGCCAACTCACGTGCGTGACCGATGGAAAGCCTGCGTTGTGCATAGAGTTGGACGGCAAGCTCGATCTTCAACTCCTCAGGCGTAGCGCGCGCGGCATGCAACAGATGCCGCGGAATTTCGATTGTGGTAGTCGTCTCCATACGCCCTCGATTCCACATAAACCCTCAGTAGTAAACACAGTATAGCAACTTCGGGGCGGGTCGCAAGTTGGTGCAAGAGCAGGGTTTGATCCGACACGCCGCGCAGCGTGTGGTCGATTCGCGCAGCCGGGCGGGCGGGGCTGTGCGGATGTGGGGATGCGAGGGATGACGGATGATGGAAAGTTGGTCACCTTCGTGGCTTTGCGTCTTCGTGTGCGTTCTTTTTGCCGGCGCGGGCGGGGCGACACCAGGGCAGGCTATCCGGCGGAGAGGCAGGGCAGGCAGTGCCTTCGCGCTGTAGCCTGGCGTCTTGTGGGGAGCCGCTGTGCAAAGGCGGGCAGGCTGGTAGAAAGGAGTGGTGTGGTACAATGGCGCATATGAGCGGTTCGGCTGGCGTGTATCCTTGATCCATTTAGCCCCTTTAGCATAGCCAAGGCATTGCGATACCTGCCTGCTCATCGACAACGTGCCATATAGGACAGCCCGGCTCGAAGCCGGTTGGATGGGCGCGGCGCTGGGATCGCCGCGCCCCAGCTCAGCCGCGCACGCCCCGCCGGTTCGAAACCGGCGTCTGCCATGCGAAACCGGCTCGAAGCCGGTTCGGTAGGTGCCACGGGCGATTGGTCAGCGCGCCGAACGCGCCGACTGCAGACGGCATCTGTTCCTCACATACGCTCACACCACACACGAAGCAGACCAAGCGGCACAAAGAATCTGACCGGCAAATCTGCCTCCGCAAAAATCTTCGATCCCCACTATGCCCGTTGCGACTCTGCAGAAGAGCCAGTCAAACAACTCCAAAGAATGGCCGCCCATCTCACCCCTCTTCCATTGACCATTGACCGTCAACCATTGACAATTCCCTCCCCGCCCCTCGCCCCTCTTCCATTGACCATTGACCGTTGACCGTTACCCATTGACAATTCCCTCCTCGCCCCTCTTCACATTTCCTTCAAATCCATCCTGTATGCTGGATGCAGCGAGTTCTATTCATTCACAAAGGTAGGAGTACCATATGTTCGTTCGAAGAATCGGGTTTTCGCTTTCGCTGGCGCTGACCGGCGCGGCTGTGCTGGTTGCATTGGTGGGGTGGACGGGTGCGCAGGCCGCCGGAGCGGACCGCGCCGTCGAAAGCGCCATCCAGCAGACCATGCCCATGACCGAAACCATGCCGATGACCGGCACCATGCCCATGAATCACGCCATGCCGGAGACGCCCGCTACGGGTCAGGGCGGTATGGGCGCCATGATGGCCAACATGGCCGAGATGCAGAAGATGATGGCGCGCATGCAGCGCATGATGGCCGGCGGCATGATGGACGGCGCCATGCCCATGAGCGGCACCATGCCCATGGCCGGTATGATGGGCGGCGACATGGGCGAGATGATGGACATGATGGCGGAAATGCAGGGGATGATGGCCGAGATGCAGGGCATGATGGCCGGCGAAATGATGTCCGGCGGCATGCCGATGGGCGGCCAGCAGCAGGGCGGCATGATGGGCGGCCAGATGCAAGGTCAGCAGATGCAAGGCGGCATGATGGGCGGCCAGACGCAGGGCGGCATGGGGATGATGGGACAGATGCCTATGATGGGCACCGTGATCATCGTGGCGCCGATGCCCATGGGCGGCATGATGCAGCAAGGTGGCATGGGGATGATGGGACAGATGCCCATGATGCAGGGCATGATGTCCGGCGGCATGATGTCGGGTGGTATGGACATGGGCAGCATGATGGGTGGCGGCATGATGGGGCAGGGCGCCGACTCGGGGCGGCCGGAAATGGCCGGGCCGGCCGCGGCTGCTGCCGGCAGCGACGAGCAGAGCGGCAAGCTGGGCGCCATCGACGTCAAGGTGACGCCGCCCGATCTCTCGAATGTGCAGGGCGACACCATCGACTTCACCGTTGATCTTAACGCCACCGGCGCCGACCTGGGGCTCGACCTGGCTGCACTGGCTACGCTCAAGATCGGCGATCGTGAGACGCCCGCCACCGCTTGGACCGTGGAGTTCGACCACGGCCACCATGTCAAGGGCGCGCTCTCCTTCCCGGCGGACAAGGCCGGTGCCGTCGAAAGCGCAACCCTGACCCTGACCGATCCGGCGGGCGGCGCAGCATTGTCGCTCACCTGGCCGGCGGCCGAATGAACTGAATTGTCGTAGGTGGCGATAGCAGCTAAAATGCTGTAGTCTGGATCTGATTTTGTCTTGGCAGGCACGGGTGACCGTGCCTGCTTCGTTTCCCCGAAGATTTCGTGTGCAGAGGAGGAACCCAATGTCCACCGATACAGGTCATCACGACGACCATGCAGCGCATCACGACCATGACGACCACGCACCCGCCGGCGCAATGACCGACCATGCCGCGATGGAGCATACTCCGACGCCTGATCCGCACGCCCATCACGCGCCGCCCGCCGATGAGGTTCCACACGCAGGGCATGGCGGCCACGGCGCGCACGTGGATCACACCGGCCACGAACTGCGCTTCCGCAATCGCTTCTGGATCTGCCTGGCGCTCACACTGCCGGTTCTGCTCTACAGCCCCATGATCCAGATGTGGTTCGGCTTCACCATGCCCACCTTCCCCGGCAGCGCATGGGTAGGCCCGGGCTTTGCCATCGTCATCTTTCTCGTCGGCGGCGTCCCCTTCTTGCAGATGGCTGGCCCCGAGATTCGCAACCGCAAACCGGGCATGATGCTGCTTATCTCCCTGGCGATCTGCGTGGCCTTCTTCTACAGCCTGGTCATGCTCTTTGTCGACCCGGCGAGCGGCTTCTTCTGGGAGATGGCGCTGCTCATCGACGTCATGCTGCTGGGGCACTGGCTGGAAATGCGCAGCGTGCGTCAGGCATCCGGCGCGCTGGACCAACTGGCGAAGCTGCTGCCCGACACGGCCGAGCGCATCGACGCGGACGGCGCCACCAGCATCGTGGCCGTTGCCGACCTGCATACCGGCGACACGCTCCTGGTGCGTCCCGGCGCCAGCATCCCGGCTGACGGCGAAATCGTGCAGGGCGAGTCGTCGGTCAACGAAGCCATGGTCACGGGTGAGTCGAAGCCGGTTGGCAAGCAGACAGGCGACAAGGTCATTGCCGGCACCATCAACGGCGACGGCAGTCTGCGCGTGCAGGTCACCGCCACCGGCGAGCAGACCGCGCTGGCCGGTATCATGCGGCTGGTGAATGAGGCGCAACAGAGCAAATCCGCCACGCAACTGCTGGCCGACCGTGCCGCCGGCTGGCTCTTCTACATTGCGCTGGCGGTGGCGGCGCTGACGGCCGTGGTCTGGACCGTCGCCGACGGTTTCAACTGGCACGTCGTGGAGCGCGTGGTCACGGTGCTGGTCATCGCCTGCCCGCACGCATTGGGGCTGGCCGTGCCGCTGGTCGTCGCCATCAGCACATCGCTGGCGGCCCGCAACGGCATCCTCGTGCGCAACCGCCTGGCGCTGGAGGAGGCGCGCCTGCTCGACACCGTCGTCTTCGACAAGACGGGCACGCTGACCACGGGCCAGCAGGGCCTGGCGGGCATGGCCGTGGCCGGTGCGCTGGATGAGGACGCCGCATTGGCGCTGGCTGCCGCCGCCGAGGGCGACTCCGAGCACGTGGTGGCGCGAGCCATTCGTACGGCAGCGGAGGAACGCAAGCTGACAATGCCACCGGTTGCCGACTTCGAGGCGATCAAGGGGCGCGGCATCGAGGCGCAGGTGGATGGCAAGCGCATCTACGTGGGCGGGCCGCGCCTCCTGGAGATGCTGGCGCTGACGCCCGATGCGACGCTGGCGGACTTTGCCGAGGAGGCAGGGGCGCGTGGTCAGAGCGTCGTCTACCTGGTCACGGATGAGCGCGTGGCGGCAGCCTTTGCCGTGGCGGACACGGTGCGCCCGGAGAGTGCGCCCGCCGTTCGCGCGCTGCATGAGATGGGCAAGCAGGTGGCCATGCTCACGGGTGACAGCGAGGCCGTCGCCGGCGCGGTGGCCGGTGAACTGGGCATCGACCGCTACTTCGCCCAGGTGCTGCCCGAGCACAAGGACGCCAAGATCGCCGAGTTGCAGCGCAACGGCCAGACGGTGGCCATGGTGGGCGACGGCGTCAACGATGCGCCGGCGCTGGCCCGGGCGGACGTGGGCATCGCCATCGGCGGCGGCACGGACGTGGCCATCGAGTCGGCCGGCATCATCCTGGTGCAGAGCAACCCGCTCGACGTGGCCAAGACGATCAAGCTGAGCTTTGCCACCTATCGCAAGATGGTGCAGAACCTGTGGTGGGCGGCCGGTTACAACATCGTGGCGCTGCCGCTGGCCGCGGGCGTGCTGGCGCCCATCGGCATCGAGTTGTCGCCGGCGGTTGGCGCCGCGTTGATGGCAGTCAGCACGCTGGTAGTCGCCATCAACGCGCAGACGTTGCGGCGCGTCAACCTGTCCGGCCTGGAAGGATGACGGCAGCAGGGCGCCGCGCCCGCGACGGCGCCCGATCTATCCCACTTGCACGAAAAATCGACATTTGGCTATACTATTCTCAGGCAAGTCTCGGTGGCACGGCGCCTGCGTTCATGGCGGGAGCACCGGCACTTGCGTTCATGGCATCAGCGCAGTTCTTCGCATTCTTTCAACACAAAGGAATAGGGTATGGTCATGGGTTTCGAACTCTTCTGTGCGACAATGATTGGCTTGTTGCTTGGCGCCGTCATCTGTTTTGGCGGCTATCGCTTCTTCCTCTTCCTGCTGCCGATCTGGGGTTTCTTCTTTGGCTTCGGTCTGGGCGCGCAGAGCGTGCAGGCGCTGCTCGGCGGCGGCTTCTTCGGCACGGTGACGAGTTGGGCGGTCGGCTTTGTGCTGGCGCTCATCTTCGCCGTTTTCTCCTATCTCTACTATATCGTCGCCGTGGCCATCATGGGCGGTTCGCTCGGCTATGGTGTAGTCGTGGCGCTCCTGGGTGCGATCGGCTTCCCGTTTGCGTTCATCACCTGGATCATCGGCATCATCGCCGCCGTGGCCATGGCCTTCATCACGATTCGCTTCAACCTGGCGAAGTACGTGATCATTGCGGCAACGGCGCTCGGCGGTGCGGCCCTCTCCATCGGCACGTTGGTGATGGGCGTAAATGGCGTATCGATGGAGAAGGCCAGCGGCAATCTTGTCGGCTCCATGTTCGAAGGCTCGCCCTTCTGGACGATCATCTTCATCGTCATGGCGCTGGCCGGTATGTTCGTGCAGTGGCGCGCCGGCCAGTATTACGAGTTGGAGCCCTACGAGAATCGCATTTAGCCGCTGAGATGCATTGCATCGTTTCTTGACGCAGGGGCGCCGGGCGACAGCGCAGATGCAGGACGGCCAACGCACGCGATCCTCGCTGCATCCGGCCGGCGTTCCTGCACTGTGTGTCCCCGGCGCTCTTGCGGTACATATGACGCTGCTGTAGCCCGAACGCGTCAATCCGCCCATGCGCGCGGTGCCAGTTTCCGCTATGCTGGACAGTACGGCGGCAGAGAACGTTCCCGCCGCCGCCATTTTCACGCCCTGACGCCTTCAATCCCAGCCCCGAAACTTCGCCGAACTTCCCAAATTCTTCGCTGAAAATCCTGCAAATGTCGCCTAACATTTGGCGATCTTCGGCGTATACTACGCGTATCCCTGGCATGATCGAGGAACGTGCTTGGAAAGATGCATGCACGATCATGCCAAGAAAAGCCGTCGATCCTGGCAGGCGGCCGCGCCGATCCTGTCGGGTAGCTGCAGTGCCACCGCTATGACGGCACATCGCCTGCCGCAGCAAAGGAGTACAGTATGGCCAAACGTGTCACCGCCCTCAGCACCTACCGCCCGCGCATCAAGCGCGGCCCCATCGTTGAACCGCCAGAACTGGCCGGTGCCGTGGCACGCCGGACGCGGCTGAGCCCGGCCGACGTCATCTACGCTGCCTCCAGCATTGGCGAAGAAGCGCTCTATCTGCTGCGCACCGGGCGCAGCGTGCGCCTGCCTGGCCTGGGCATGCTGACGCCCAGCCTCGACATGGAGGGGAACCTGAATGTACGCTTCGTGCTCGACCGCACCGCGCTGCGCCGGGCGAGCCAGGGCGACAAGGTTTTTCTCGGCGAGATGACCCATCCCGAACATCGCCACAAACGCCCCGACGACCTCGTCGCGCTGTGGGACGCCGAACACCCGGACGATCCGGTCGAGGATTGAGACAAATGCATCGAAGGCAACTGCCGAACCGCGAGAATGCCCAAGTCTCACGCGACAAATTGATCGACTACCTCTTGTCTTCAGAGCATCCCGATGGACGGACGAAAGCGAGATTCTTCGCTGCGTTTGGCTTTTCCGCGGATGAATGGCAGCAGTTTGCGCTTGCCCTGGCAACACATGCACAAGAACACGTGGTTGCCCGAGTCGAATCTTCACCGTTTGGCGTTCGCTACGTCATCGACGGTATACTACGTGCGCCTGATGGACGCGAGCCGATGGTTCGCACCGTGTGGTTTATCGAGAGCGGCGAGACGATTCCGCGATTGGTAACCGCCTATCCGCTCAGCAAGAGGTAACAGATGATCGCTGAACACGAGCGAGTCGTACTTCGCAAAGATATTCCAGAACATGGTCTCATTGCCGGAGATATTGGGACCGTTGTCCTTGTCCATCACAAGGGCGCCGGCTACGAAGTCGAATTCATGGCGCTCGATGGTGAAACGGTGGCTGTGGTATCCCTGTCGTCTGCGCAGGTTCGCCCTATTGCGCGACATGAGATTGCCCACGCCCGCCTGGTCGCTCAAGCTGCGTAGTTGACATTCGCCGTCGAGATGCTCTTGCTCAGCCTAACATTGGTCCCGTCAGCACGTAGAGGTGGTCGGGATAGGTGTAGCCTTCCAGCATGACTTCCTGCTCAAAGTGCATGCCAATCTTTTCGGCGACGCGCAGCGAGGCGGCATTCTGCGGGTCGATGATGGCAACCAAACGGCGCAAGCCCAGCACCTCCAGCCCGTAGTCCCGAACGGCGCGCGCTGCCTCCGTGGCGTAGCCCTGTCCCCAGGCGGCCCGTGCCAGGCGATAGCCGATCTCAACCTCTGGGCGCCCGGCGATATCGGGGAAGTAGAAGAGGCCGCAGTAGCCAACCAGCCGCGCCGATGCCTTTTCCATAACGGCCCAGGGGCCAAAGCCGAGCGTCTGATAGTAGTTCTCCAGGCAGGTACGCACCCAATTGCGCACCCAGGCCTGATCCTGCACGCCAGGGCCGAATCGCATGACTTCGGCATCGCCAAAGACAACGTCCAGCGCAGCACAGTCGAGCAGATGAAAGTGGCGGAGCAGGAGGCGCTCCGTCTCGACGACAATCATGGCTTCAGCTCTGTTCCACGTCGGCAGTCAGGATCTGCTGCTGACCGCATAACAGGCCAGCACATTCCCGGAACCGGGCCACGTGCGGGTGTGGAGGAGCTTGAGCGAGATCGGCGGGCGCCCGTCAAAGAGCGGGATGCCGTCGCCCGCAATCACCGGGAAGAAGGTGAGATGCAGTTCGTCCACCAGGCCATGCACGATTAAGTCGTTCCAGAGGATGCGGCCCATGAGAATCAGGATGTCGCGCCCCGCCGTCGCCTTGAGTGCGCCAATCTCCCGCCGCGCATCACCCACCCGCACGATGCGCGTATTCTCCCAAGGCGCCAGTTCCGCTTCCACAATCTTGTCGGACACGACGATCTTGTCGACACGCTGGATCAGGTCGGCAAACTCGCGGCGGATGGGCGTGGCGTCGGGGTCGCCCGGCACGCTCGTCCAGTAGTCTTTGTTACCCAGGAACGACGTACGCCCGCTCAGGATCAGCGTATCGGCCGCGCGCAGCCGCTCCACGTTGTAGAAATCGAAGCTCTGATCACCGGCGTAGTCCGGGTGGTAATAGTCAAAGAAGGCGTCGAAGGTCTTGTTCTTCGCTTCGTAATATCCGTCCAGCGTGACAAAGTTATCGACAATGAGCTTGCGCATGTGATTGCTCCTCCGG
This sequence comes from Caldilineaceae bacterium, assembly GCA_020634815.1. Classification (GTDB taxonomy): domain Bacteria; phylum Chloroflexota; class Anaerolineae; order Caldilineales; family Caldilineaceae; genus Caldilinea. The sequence goes on from JACKBA010000056.1 coordinate 8,311, forward strand.
CGCCCTGTTGTGGCCGGCTGCGAGGTTACTTCGCGATTTCCCAAATGTAGCCGTCGGGGTCCTGAAAGCTTGCCGTGCGAATGCCCCAGGACCGGTCCATCGGCCCGTTGAGCAACGTGACACCGCGCGCGGCAAGCTTGGCACACATGGCGTCGACGTCGTCGACGGCGATGGTGAAGACAAGTTGCGCGCCGGCGGCCGGGTTTGCCATGACGGCCGGCTCGATGAGTTCGCCGACGGCCGGCGTCTTGAGCAGGTTAATCATGGTGGCGCCGAACTTGAAGACGGCTGAATTCTCGTCCTCGTATTCTACCGGCAGATCAAAGACGCGCTGATAGAAAGTCTTGGTGGTTGCCAACTCCTCCACAAAGAGCGTAATGGCGAAAATCCTGTGCGCCCATGACTGGCGGTTGGCATCTGACGTTGTTCTATCATTCACGAGTATCTTCTCCCGACAGGTCGTTTTACTGTTCGGCTTGTTGCGCCAGCGCGGCGGCGACGCGGGCGATCAAGTCGTAGGGCATGGGCTGGTCGAGCGGGAACTTGAGGTTGCCCTTCTCGCCGCGGTAGGGCAGCAGTTCCTGCACCAGCGCCTCGTCGCTGCTCAGCGGCGGGTAGATGCCGATGTGTTTCTTGAAGGCGGCGTAGAAGAAGAAGACACGTTTGCGCCGGAAGGCCGGCATCTGGTAGCTGATCGTCTCCTGGGCATCGGGCAGCGTGCGCTTGACCAGCGCCCGGATCTCCGCCAGGATCGGGCGGACATCGGACGGAACGGAGGCGAAGTACTCGTCGACGGTGGTGAATTTTGGGCGTTCGCTCATGAATCGGTTCCTCAGTTGGGTAGCCGCCGGTCAAGCTGCGTGGAGGGCAGAGCCGGCAGGTTGAACGCCATCACTCAGCGCATAGAGCGAGACGTGGGCGGTGCTCTGGGCATCAAACGGCGTGCGCTGCCAGTTGGCGAAACGCTCGACGAGACGCAGGCCGGCCAGCCGCGCCATCAAGTCCATCTCGCCCGGCGTGATGAGGCGGCAGACGATGGGGTTCATTGTAATGCCGCCTGTCGAAATGCGCACGTGGTTTTCTTCCAGCAGTTGCGTCACCGGGTCGTAGCGGGCGACGTCGAGCACGACGGCATCCAGTCCGATCTGTTCGGCATGAACGTAGTCGGGCTGGCCGCTGGGTATCCAGGCGTGGGGCAATGCCGTCTCCACCACGAAGCAGCCGGCGCCGTCCAGGTGGCGGGCCGCGTTGGCGAAGCAGCGGATCTGGTCGTCGGCGGTCAGCAGGTTGAAGATCGTGTTGAAGACAAGATAGACCAGCCCGTAACGCCGGCCCGTGGTGGTGACGCTCATGTCGCCCTGCACGACTTCGATTCCGTCCCCACCGCGCTTGGCGCGCAGCCGCTCGATCATGTGCGGCGACAGCTCGATGCCGTCGACGGTGACGCCACGGGCGGCCAGCGGCAGGGCGATGCGCCCGGTGCCGATGGCAAACTCCAGCGCACGGCGGCCCGCTGCCAACTCGCACAGGAGTTGGGCGGCCGCTTCTTCATCGCCGCGCAAGGCATCGTCGTAGCGTGCGGCGACGTCGGCGCCAAAGCTTGAGGCAGGATCAAATTGCTTCATGCGGTTGCCTTTCATCTTCCAGACCAGCGGCCGCTTCCACCAGCTCTTTCAGTCGCTGGGTGAAGCGTGCCGCCGGTGCGCCGTCCACAATGTCGTGGTCAAAGCTGATGGTCACGCTCAAGAACTCCCGTGCCTCGATACGCCCTTCGAAGAAAGCCGGCCGGCGGGCGATGCCGCCCAGCGTGATTTGCAGCGTGTGGTTCGGCGCCGGGATGCCCCAGCCGCCGCCCTCGCCAAACATGCCGACGGAACTCACGAGGACTGTCCCGTACAGTTCCTTGATCAGATCGGGCCGTTTGAACAGGAACCACAGGAAGCCGCGCCGCACAAAGCCCGGCAGCCGCACGAACCAGTCGATGAAGCGCGCTTCCTGGCTGGCGGCGTGGCCCTGCTGAAAAGCGCGAATCTCGTCGTGAAGCGTGCGCAGCGTCTTGCGATTCACGCCGCGCAGGATATGCGGCCGGATGGTCTTCTTGCCCTCCACCTCCACCTCGAAGAGCGTGTTGACGTCGACCTCGTCGTAGATGACCAACTGGTTGCGCCAGCTCCGGTAGGCGTGCAGATGCCGGTTCTGGTCGATGGCCTTGCCGATACAGGCCAGAAAGAACGCCGTGAAGGAGATCGTCTCACCGGTCTGCTCTTTGTGGCTGCGAATCGCCTCGCGGGCGCGTGTGATGTCGAACTCGACCAGCCCGTGAATCGTGTGCTTGCGCAGCGCCATCTGGCCGCCATCGACCATGAGCAGCCGCGTGCGCGGATAAGGAAGCACGGTGCGGCCGCCCGCCGTCGATCTCATCGCGTCCTCACTCCTTCCTGGTCAGGGGTGCGACAATAGCTCCGCACAACGGCCACTGCGCCGGCAACGCCATCTTCGGCGCGGATGGCTTCCCCGCAGGCGCGAGCGCGGGCCTGCATGGCTGCATCGCTCGCAGCCCGATGGATGGCGCCGGCCAGCCGGGCGGCGGTCAGCTTTTTGCGCGGGATGGGCGCCGGCCCCACGCCGAGCGCCTCGATGCGTGCGCCCCAGAAGGGCTGGTCGAAGAGAAAGGGCACGACGACGGCGGGCACGCCCGCGCGCAGCCCCTCGGCTGTCGTCCCCGCGCCGCCGTGATGCACTACTGCCGCCATGCGCGGGAAGAGCCAACTGTGCGGGGCGGCGTCCAGCACGAAGATGCTCTCCGGCACGTCGCCGGCATGCAGGCCGCCCCAGCCCGTGAGCAACAGCCCGCGCCGGCCGCACAGCGCCAGCGCCTCCACGACCAGCGCCGCCATCCCTGCCGGGTCGCGCCCCGCCATGCTGCCAAAGCCGATGTAGATGGGTGGGTCGCCTGCGTCCAGAAACGCCAGCAGGTCGGGCGGCGGCTGCCAGCCGGCGTGCTCGTCCAGAAAGAGATAGCCGGTGATATGCACGCTGGGCGGCCAGTCCGGCGGGTGGGGGATGAGCGTGGGGCTGTAGGCGCCGATGAGCGGCGTAGCCCGCAGGTCGCGCATGAAGCCGGCGGCCGAGGTCGCCGGCAGCGAAAGCCGCCGCCTGAACTCGTTGACGAATGGCCCGTACCACTGCCAGATTACCCACAGCATGGCAATGCCCGACAGGCGGTTGTGCCAGCCGCCCAGGTTGCGTTGGATGGGCCAGGACGCGGCCGGAAAGGCCCGCGTCGGCAGCAGCGGCGTCGGCTCGACGTTGAGCAGCGGCCGGCCGAGCGCCTGGGCGATGGCGCTGCCAAACGCGCCGAGCACGCCCAGGCAGATGATGGCGTCGGCATCCTCGCAGGCGGCGTAGGCATCCTCGGCCATCTGCAGGGCGATGGGGCCGAGCATGGCGCGCATGGCCCGCACCGACTTGAGCGGATTGGACCCGCCCGACTCCATGAATTCGCGGCCGGTGTCGCCCGCCATGATTTGCTGCACATCGCCGCGCAGGGGACGAAAGGCGACGCCGTTCCCCTCGACAAAGGCGGCGAAATCCTGCGGCGCGGCCAGACACACGCTATCACCCGCCGCCTGCAAGCCACGCGCCAGGGCGACGCATGGCTGGATGTCGCCGCGCGAGCCGGCGGCGAAGATGGTGAGTTTCATGATTGGTACGATTCTATAGCCGGGACGTCCGGGATTACCCCAGCATTCTGCTGCCGCCTGAACGCTGCGAGCACTTCATGGTTCCAGACTTGCGCCTCGATGTAGGGCGCCAGCGTCACGGGCAAGTTGCTATCCCAGTGCTCTTCAGGCATCCCTTTCTCGGCAACAAGGGCAAGAATTTCCGGCAACGTAAAGACCCGACCGTGCAATGCGGGTCGGTAATACTCGGCCGGCTTGTCGCGGCCAAACCACCGCGAAATCATGCTATCCGGATAGGTGAAGCTGACGTCGTCCGCCGTGAAAAGGGCAAGCGGGATGCGGATGGCGGCGTGGATTGCCCGCTCCGGCGCGGCCTGCTCCAGCCATCCGGACGAGCCCAGCACGCACGAAATTGGATAGCCGGCCTGGGGCCTGCCGCCCTTGGCAATGAATTCTGCACGCACCCAGGCTTCGCTATCTCTGCGCGCCGCCAGGTATTGGTGCGGCTGCTTGAAGCGCGCGCCAAAGGGCGTATCGTCGCTCAGCGCGGCCATGATGCGGATCGCCTCCGCGTCCGGCAGCGCAGAGAGACTCTGGAATGGCTCACGGTCGCCCATATAGTAGTGCGTCAAGTAATCCACGGGCATGATATCCTCGCCGCCGGCGTGGCAACGCGCTGTCGATGCAACTACAACTGCTCGCCAACGGCAAACAGCATTTGATCGCCCGGAGCCGGCGTGTCCCCCTTTTGTGATTATCCGGCATTGGCCTGGAAGCGCGCAACCTGGAAAGATGGGACGCGGTTGGCGGCAGCGACAGATAACAAAGCCCGGAATCCGCGTTGGATTCCGGGCTTTGCCGTCAGCAAGTGGGTTTCGCTCGCCGCCGCGTCACGGATCGACGACGTATACGTGGCCTGGCTGCTGGCTTGATCCGCCGCGCCCGGGGCCTCGATAATCCGCCCACGAAAACCGATTCATCTCATGCGCACGGTGGACGCCGCCGGAACCGGGGTTCGCCGCAACGACCTTGGTAACGACACCGCGATCGAGTGTATCCAAGTTGATCAACAGCACCTGTGCCTGCTCGCGATCGATATCCAGGGCCGAGACCACAAGCAGCGCATCGTCAATGGTCAGCGCGGCACCGGCCTGGTGTCCGGCGCGGAAGTTTTTGGCGATGGGAGTGGCAACACCCTCCGCAATGCGCATGACGGCGGCGCGGCCGGGTGCAAAGCCGTCATGATCGACGACGTAGAGCGTGCCGTCGCCGGCGATGGCAACGCCCATTGGCGCCACCAGCGGCGCACCGACATACGCTGGTGCAGGCTCTTCCCCGGATACGACTCGCCAGACGCCAGGCAACCCGTCCCGTTCGCCGGTCACATAGAGTTCGTCGCCCGTGGGCGCCGGCCGGATCTCGACACCGACCGCAGCAATATCGTCGGTGCCAGGCACGGGTTGCGGCATCCCACCGCCGGCGGGAAGCATCCACACGCGGCGGGCATTCGGATCGGCCACGAAGAGTGTTTGCCCATCGCCGCTGACAGCAATGCCACGCGCGGCCAGCATCGGCGCACCAGCGTGCAGGATCGCAGGCTCGCCGCCCGTGGACGGCACGCTGAAGACACCCTCGCCTGACGGGCTTGTGGCCGTGAAATAGATGATGCTGCCATCCGGTGCGGGGGTGGAATCAATCGGGTCATCGAACACACCGGAGCGGGCAACCTCGTTCACGGAATGAATGGCCTCGTTGAGCAACGGCAGGGAGTTGCCCGCGCCATCACGTACGACTGGCGCTACTGGAACACACGCTGCTACCAGAAGCGCACCCCAAAGCATTGTAAGCGCAACGCACGCATTGCGTGACCGAACCATGATGACCTTCCTCCTATCCCTTCATGGAAACTGACCTCCGGGCGCCCCAGAGTGCCGTCATCATCGCGCCATCGGTTGTCCATGTTCCAGCTAGAAAGCTGCCCATTCTCTGACCAGATTCGAACACAGACATTGGCGTCGTACAGCGCAAGCTCAGGGGAGATTGATCGAATATCTCCAGGCAGCACGTGTTTTCGCTGCGGAGGGATCACGTTCAATTGTGCGCTCGTCGCCGGCGGTCGGTAGCCCCATGGTCAGTTGACCTCGAAGTTCACCTGGGCGGTACCACCCCGGCCATCGGCGGCAATGACCGTGACGACGCCCTTCTTGACACGCCCGTTTTCGATGACGCGTGTCCACACCCCGACCAGGCCATTGCCGGCGATCGAGCCATTGCTGGCGCTCCAGGTGTAGGTAATCGGGTCGCCATCCTGGTCGGTGGCGGGCGTCAAGATGGTGATGGTCGTGGTAGCGCCAACCAACCGTCCATTACCATCGTATTCGTTTTCGGTCACCTTCTCGGTCAGGAAGGGGGTGGGAAAGACGGGCGCGTGGTTGCCCGGCACGTTGGTCGCCGTCGCAGTTGCGGTTGCCGTGGCCGTGTGCGTGGCGACGGGTGCGCCGTTGACCGCCGGCAGATAGACGTGCGCCTCGCCGGTTGGCGTCGTGGTCGATACATCGGTTGGCGTATTCGTGGCCGTGGTGGATGCGGTTGGCTCGCCGGTGCCGCCGGCCACGCTCTTGACGACGCGCACATTGTCGACAAAGGCGCCGGAGAAGGTTTCGGCAAAATCATCTGACTGCCAGACGAAGCCGACATAGACGGCGGACTGTCCGCGCAGATCGCCCAGCCCCGGCACGGCGCCCAAATCGAGCGATTGTGCCGCCCACAGGGTAGTAAACGCATCGGTGGCCGTGATACCGTAGAACGCTGCACCGTCGATGGATGCACCCCAGGTAAATGTGTCGCCCTGCGCCTGCCACAGCCAGAGGTCGAACGTGAGCGTAGCGGTCAGCGCATCGCTCAGGTCGAATGGACCGTAGCGGAGCGTCGCCGTCTCGCTCGGGTGGTAAATGCTGTCGAAGCCCGTGCAGGCGCGATCGGTAGCGCCACCCTCGATCCACGCACTGTTCGCACCATCGGACGCCTGACAGGCGCTCTTGCCCCAGTGCCCGGTACTGCTCCAGCCGGTGGGCGGATATGTGCCCTCGAAGCCTTCCGACGTGATCACTTGGATCCCCTGGCCGACGGCTTGCACCGGCGCTGTTACACTTGTCTCGAGCAGTACAAGCGCCAGGACGAACAGAATCAGCGTCACACCAAGAACGGCGAAAGCAGACGAACGACGCGGCATAGCAGCCACCCTTTCGGCCCAGTATCCTCGGCCAGCCCAAGCACCCGTTGGAAGTTATTCAATTCGTATTTGGGGTGATACTTCAGCCTTGAATTCTAGCACAAATCGGGCAGGAGCGATCTTGCCAGGGGAGAGGTTCGTCTACGCCGGCTTACGCCGGGCTTCTTCGCGGTTGACGAGCGGGCAGCCGCGCCAGTCCAGCCGGTCGGCCATGCAGCGGCGGCCGGGGTCGCCCTGCGCCATGGCCAGGCAGCTCAGGCACTGCCAGCGCGCCGGGCTGAGCCAGCGGCCCTCATGGGTGGCGCGGACATGGGCACACAATTCTTCGGCCTCGGCCTGGACAAGCGGTGACAAAACAGGCGATGGTGTCATGATGGTATGCGCTGAACGATGGGCAAAAAAAGGAGCCGTCAGTGGTCCCCCGAAGCCGGGTTTTGGAGCCCGGCACCACTGACGGCTTCTGGGGTATAGGATAGCACACTTTTGTGTAAATGGAACCCCCAATTTGCGGATGTGCGCCATGAGCCACTGGATCGTAGGGAAAACGTCAGGCTGACTCGCTGTTGCGCCACATCAGTAGACGGAATTCGGCCGTAGTCGTACCCATAGATATCTGTTTGACGGCGCATACCCGTCGGGCTACACTATGGGACGACTCAACCTCATGCGCAGCCCACAGGAACGGACTCCGGGCTGCCATCCACGCGCACTGCCACAAAAGGAATCACACCATGTCGCCCAAGCTCTCAAGTCAGCGCGAATTGAAGGGAATCGGCTATGAACTCTTCATCGGCGCGCTCTCGATCCTTTCCATCTTGAATTTGATCTTGATATTCATTTTCAGCGGAGATCCAAACGTTCAGACGGTGCTCACCGTCATCAACGCGATCGTGTTCCCCATATTCCTGGGCGACTTTTTCTATCGCCTCTTTACAGCGGAGAGTCGCACCGGCTACTTCTTTCGAGGCTTTGGCTGGGCCGACTTGCTCTCCAGCCTGCCTTTCCAAAACATGAAGATTCTGCGTCTCTTCCGGCTCTGGCGTGTGGTCCGGCTCTTTGCCGAGTTTGGGGTGCGCAACCTGGTCAAAGAGTTCATCACGCAGCGTGCGCAGAACGCATTGCTGACCGTCGGCTTCCTGGTGCTCTGCGTGCTCGAATTTGGCGCGCTGTCCGTGCTGCGCGCCGAGAGCGCATCGGCCGACGCCAACATCACGAGCGCCGCCGATGCGCTCTGGTGGACGTACGTGACCATCACCACGGTCGGCTACGGCGACCGCTTCCCGGTAACCAACAGCGGGCGACTCGTCGGCATCTTCGTCATGACGGCGGGCGTGGGTCTCTTCGGCACGCTGAGCGGTTTTCTTGCCAACTCGTTCCTGGCGCCGCCCAAGAAACGTGACGATGATGAGGCGGCTGCCGGCGATGCCGCCGACCCCAAGGCACGCCTGGCCGCGCTCAAACGCATGATCGAGGAACAGGAGGAATCCACCGCCCGGCTGAAGGCGCAACTGGAAGAGATCGACAAGCTGCTATAACGGGGCGCCGGCCCTGGCCGTCTGGCCGGGAAAAGCTGGCCACAAGTTGGCGGAATGCTTGCCCGGGGAGTAGGGCCAAAGCCGGCGCGTTGGTCGTATGCTGAGGACTGAACCATTTGACGACACTCTGTGGGAAAGAATCAGCGAGGAAAAAAATGACCGACGCAAACGTACTGGACGAGACGCAAGTTGCCTGGCAGGTCGTTGGGATCGAGGTCGCCGGTTCATTGACCAGGCCGGCAGGCAGCGGCCCCTTCCCGGCCGTGATAACGGTCGCCGGCAGCGGGCCGACCGACCGCAACTGGAACTCGCCCCTGATTCCCGGCACGAATGGCAGTGCGGCCTTGCTGGCACAGGCGCTGGCCGGCCAGGGCTTCGTGGTGCTGCGCTATGACAAGCGTGCGTCCGGTCCGCATGCGCAGGAGAATGTTCTACAACACCTGGCCGGCAAAGTCAGCATGGAAGGTCATCGCCAGGAGTTGGAGGGCGGTGTGCGCCTGCTGGCGGCGCGTGCCGACGTGGATGCGGCCCGGATCTTCATCCTGGGCAACAGCGAAGGGTGTATTCACGCGCTGAATTACCAGACGCAAGCCCCGCCGGTGCCCGCTGCCGGTCTTGTCCTGACCGCCGCGCCCGCGCGGCCGATCGGCGAAGTAGCCCGTTCGCAGATTGCCGCCCAACTGGCGGCCCTGCCGGGCGGCGAGTCGCTGCTCGCCGTCTACGACAAGGCCATGGCAGACTTCGCTGCCGATCGCCCGGTAACGGCAGACGAATCGCTGCCCGAGGCGATGCGCATGCTGATTCTGGGCGTGACGACGCCCGTCAACCAACCCTTTTCGCGTGAGCTGTGGACGCTGGATCCGTTGTCCGTGCTGAAGCAGGTACGCCTGCCGATCCTGATCGTCATCGGCAAGAAGGATATCCAGACCGACTGGCAGAGTGAAGGCACGCTCTTTGCGGAGGCGGCGGCGCATCAGACCAACATCACGGTCGACTTTCCGGCGAATGCCAACCATGTGCTCAAGTACGAGCCGAAGCCGCGGGCGGAGATCGCGCCCGCAGACGTGGTGGCAGCGTATAGTGCCGATGACACCTACCTGGACGAGGAAGCGCTCGCCATGATTACCGGCTGGCTGGCGCGGCAGGCGACCTGAGCGCCGGCGCTCTCCGGCTGCACCGTGCGGGCCGATGGCGTTCTGCGCGGCGGAAAGGAGACCAAGATGTGGATGGACAGGCTACAGGCAGATCCGCTCCCGTGGCTATTGGAGCCGGACCCGGCCAACCCCGGCGTGCGCTACTTCGCCCTGCGCGATCTGCTCGACCGGCCGGCCGATGACCCGGCGGTGACCGCCGCGCAAGAGGCCATCATGGCGAGCGGCCCCGTACCCGCCATCCTGGACGCCCAGACGCCGGAGGGGTACTGGGCCAAGCCCGGCACCGGCTACTCGCCCAAGTACCGCGCCACGAGCTGGCAGATCCTCTTCCTGGCCGAGTTGGGCGCCGACCCAGCCGATGCGCGCGTTCGCCGCGGCTGCGAATACGTGCTGACCCATTCGGTGGCCGCAAACGAAGCTTTTTCGGTCTACCAGTCGCTGAGGCCGAGCGGCGCCCTGCACTGCCTGAACGGCAACCTGCTCTATGCCCTGGCGAAGCTCGGTTATGCCGGCGACGAGCGCGTGCAGGCAGCGCTGGCGTGGCAAGTCAATGCCATCACCGGCGAGGGCGACGTACGCTTCTATGAAACCGGCACTTCCGGGCCGGGCTTTGCCTGCGGTGTGAACCTCGGGCAGCCGTGCGGGTGGGGTGCGGTGAAGGCCGTGAAAGCGTTGGCTGCCGTACCCGCCACGCAGCGCACGCCCGCCATGCAGCGCGCCATCGCGGCAGGCGTGGAGTTCCTCTTCAGCCGCGATCCAGCTGTGGCCGACTATCCGTACACCGAGCGCGTCAGCCCGCACTGGGTCAAGTTCGGCTTTCCGCTGAGCTATTGGAGCGATGTGCTGGAGACTGCCGCCGTGCTGGCCGAAGTGGGCTCTGGCGGCGATTCACGCCTGGCGCCGGCCATCGCCCTGATTCTGAGCAAGCAGGACGCGCACGGGCGCTGGAAGCTGGAGAACGCGCTCAACCGCAAGATGTGGATCGACATCGAGCCGCGCGGCAAGCCCAGCAAGTGGGTCACGCTGCGCGCCCTCCGCGTCTTGAAACGATGTGCGATCCCCTGAACGCGCTGTCGAGGGTCACTTCGGCGGCAGCGACTCGGCAAAGCGCACACAGCGCGCCAGCCATGCCTGGAGGTCGGCCTCGTCGGCAAAGCCTTCCGGCTCCACGTAGACGAAGCCGCGCATGGAGCGCCCGGTGAAATCCATGGGCCGGGCGAACGGCTGGGCAAGCGCGTCGCCATATTGCTCCGGCCCGACCCGCGCCATGAGCGTCTCCCCCAGCACGCCGATACACATGTTGCCGGCCAGCATGAAGGCGATGCCGCCAAACATCTTCTGCTCGCGCACCTCAGTACGCTCGCCAAAGGCGGCTCGCACACGGTCGGCAACCTGCTCGCTATAGGCCATGGTCTCACCTCGGATAGATTGGCGTCTCTGCGTGGCTTGCCTGCGTGGTCTTGAGGACGGCCGCCACGTTGCACCAATAAAATACGTCGCCGGTCACAGTAGATGGGCAATGGGTCGGCGAAGACCTGTGACGGGCGACGGTAGCTGGTAGCGTACCACGCCTTGAAAAAACCAGCAACGTCGCTGTATGGCCGGTGTATCGCAGCCGTGCAGGAGTTGTCTCGATCTGGGCGCGACAAGCCCGCATGTCCCCGCGCAGACAGAAAGATCGGTGGCGAATCTTCAGGATTCGTGCACATGGCCGATCATAACATCTGTGGATCATGATAGAATCAAGTGCAGATGCGGTGTTGATTGCCAGTTCGCTGGCCGATCCTCGCCGGTCATGTCACGCCCCAAACGTGGCTAAATCGACTCATGGACTTGTCTACCTCAATCCCGCAGGGAGCAACAAGATGCCAGTTGGTGACGCAAGAACCGACAATCAAGTGCATGGCACCGTCGATGCCAGCCTGCTTTGGCGGCGCCGCACGCTCGAGCAGGTCGTGCTGGGGTTGAGCATTGCCGCGCTCGTCTATCTGGTCGTGCAAGCCTTCCACGATGCGCCGTTCGCCGGCATACAGCGGGCAACCGTGGTCAAGTATGCTGTTGCGGTGATGGCCATCTTCGGCGGCGCACTCAGCGTCGCCGTTGGGCGTCGCGTCTCCGTGGACCTGGGCGCTACGCTCTACCTCACGCTCTTGTTTCTTCTCCTGATGGTGTCGGGCAGCCCGCTTGGCTTCATAGCTCAGGGCGACATCATCTGGTTTGCTGTCGTGGTCCTTGCCAGCGGCCTGCTGCTGCGGCCGTGGGCAACGTTTGTGACCGCCGGGCTGACGATTACGGTTCTCATCTGGTTTGCCGCCAGCGAGCAACTCAGCCTGGATGTCGTCTTGTCCCCTGCAATTCTCGTCGCCGCCGTGGCCTTTCTGGCCTGGATGTATGCCCGCAACCTGGAGCATAGTGCCCTACGCCTGGCGCAGATAGTGGAAAAAGTCTCTCAGCGCGAAGCCGATCTGCGCAACCTGTTCATGATCAACCCGCTGGCCATGTCGCTGATCGATCCCCAGTCCGCGCTCCTGTTGGATGTCAACGAGGCCGCGCTGCGCGCTTATGGCTACACGCGCGACGAAATGCTGGCGCTACACGTGTCGGACATCCTGATTCCCGACCCGAATCGCCCGCCGGAAGAGCATTCGCTGTCCGGAATTTGGCCGCACACCGAGGAACAGCGCCACCGAACCAAGGATGGTCACACGCTGGATCTGATCGTCTCGGCCCATGCGGTGGAACTTGGCGGCCGTACGACCATTCTGACGATCGCGCAGGATATCACCGAACGCAAGCGTGCGGAGGAACGGCTGCGGCTCATGTCGCGCGTCGTTGCCGAGTCGCCAACCTCGATCGTCATCATGCGCCACACCGGCGAGATCGACTACGTCAATCCGCGGTTCGAAGAGTTGATGGGAATTCCCGCCGAGGCAATCCGCGACCAGACGTGGGATGCGCTGCTGCAAGCCTCCGAAGGCGCCGGCTCCGGCGAGGAGATAGTCAGCGCCCTCCGATCTGGTCAGACCTGGCGCGGCGAGATTCGCGCCGCGGGCGCGGAAAACACGCCTCGCTGGTTCTCACTCGTTATTTCATCGCTCGCCGCCACACCGGATTCGCTCCCGTTTGTGGTCGCCACGGCCGAGGACGTGACCGCACGCCATGAGGCCGAGACGGCTCTCCGTGCTTTGACCAGCCAGCTCGAGCAGCGTGTCGCCCAACGCACGGCCGAATTGGAGCGCGCCAATATCGAACTGGAGCGTGGCAGCCGTCTCAAGGACGAGTTCCTGGCAATGATGAGCCATGAACTACGCACCCCGCTCACCGCGATCCTGGGCGGCGCAGAAGCACTGGCCGTGGGTAATCACGGCGAACTGAACGTCCGGCAAGAGCACCTGGTCGAACTCGTCGTCAGGAATGGTGACCACTTGCTCAACATTGTGAACACCATTCTCGACCTTTCGCGCATCGATGCAGGCGGCATAACGCTCAACGTGCAACGCATCGACGCAGCGGAGCTTTGCACCGAGAGCCTGCGTGTCGTCCAGGAGCGCGCCAGGCAGAAAGGCATTCGCCTCGGATTCACCAGCAACCCGGTTCATCTCGATCTGAACGCCGATCCACAGCGTATGCGCCAGGTGCTGGTCAATCTGCTCGACAACGCCATCAAGTTTACGCCGGAGGGCGGCAAGGTCGATCTGGAGGTCGCGGCCGTTCCCGAAGACGAGACCGTCCACCTGACCGTGCGCGATACGGGGATCGGCATTGCGACCGAACAGATCGCGCTCTTGTTCAAGCCATTCAGCCAGGCTGACAGCCGGTTGAACCGCAACTACGACGGCGCAGGTCTTGGCCTCGCCCTGGTGTCGCGCCTGACCGAATTACATGGAGGGAGCATCGGCGTATGCAGTGTCGTCGGCCAGGGCAGCGAGTTTACCATCGTCCTGCCGTTGCAGCACTGGCCCGATTCGCAAGAGGAACCTGCCGCATCGGCCGAGCGTGAGGCACAGCCTGGCGGCTCGGTGGCAAGCGCGCTGGGGCGCCGTCCCCGCATTCTGCTGGCCGAGGACAGTCCTGCCAGCATCGAAATCACGCTTGCTTTTCTCGACTCCGCTGAGTATGAGGTGCATGTGGTGCAAAATGGCGAACAGGCCGTATTGGCTGCTGTCGAATGGCGCCCCGACCTGATTCTCATGGACATCCAGATGCCGCTCGTGGATGGCTTCGAAGCGACGCGGCGAATTCGCGCACTGGCGGACCCGGTACAGGCCGGCGTGCCGATTGTCGCGCTGACGGCGCTTGCCATGCAGGGCGACCGCGAACGCTGTCTTGACGCCGGCGCCGACGACTATCTCAGCAAGCCTTTCAAGCTGTCACGCCTGATCGACGTTATGCTCAACCAGTTGAGCGCAGGCCAGGAGAAGAAAGCCGGACGCGGCGTTGCGTCAACTCGTCCCCAATCCAGCCCGCGATCTGAGGTATAAGCAGCATTGCCGTTTGTTCGTAGCCATAGCCACACCGAGCCTGTCCAGCCCCTGCCGGCACAGCCGCCGCAATGCGTATGCGCTTCCAGATGACCTCGCCGACGACGATCAGCCAACTGAAACACGATCTGCATGAGGCCGCAACCGGGATGCAAATCCTGCACTTTGTCGGTCACTGGTGCGCTCTTGACAAAGCAACGTGGTCATGAGAAAGTCCACTTCGATACAAGTTGAACTAAATTCAGTAGTTAACGATTCTCGCCGTAGTAGCGGCTTCAGTCGTTGATTTTCTCTGGAACGGCTGAAGCCGTCACTACAAATCGTGAACTACTGAAATTGACGACCATCGAGGTGGAATCGCATGCAAGACATCCTTGAGTTTCTCAGCGTACTCGCCGACAGCACCCGGCTGAAGATCGTCGGCCTGCTCGCACAACAACCGCGCAGCGGTGACGAACTGGCAGCCATTCTGGCCGCAAAGGCGCCGACCATCTCCCATCACATCGCACGGCTGGAAGAGGTGGGCCTGGTCTCGGCAGAGGCCCAGCAGTACTACAAGATCTATGCGCTGAACGCTGTGGCGCTGGGCGACTATGTCGATGCGCTCACGCCCGCTCACCTGGCGCGCCGCGTCGACCTGGACGACACCATCGACGCCAACGCGTACGCTGCGATGATTCTGGCACGGTGGCTCAAGGACGATCGCTTGCAGGGCATCCCGCGCAAGCTTCAGCACCAGCGTGCCGTCTACACCTGGCTCACCAGCAAGTTTGCGCAGAACGTGCGCTATGACTCCGACCAGGTGGGTGAAATCGTGGAGCAGTGGTGCCATCCCAACTTCTGCACGGAACTGATTCGCCGGTTGGTCGACGGGCAGTACCTGGGGCGCCTGGCCGATGGGAGCTGGTACTGGCGCGCCGATTCGCCCATTGCACAGCAGGCGGACTTCGAGGCCAGAGCCTTGCCGATTGCCCAGTCACCCGATCCACTGACATACTCGGCCACACGGGCGACGGCGCGCAAGCTCGATCCGGCCGGCGACTATGCCCAGCTCAAGCCCAAGGTGCATGTCCCCGACCCGGACCGCGAACGCAAGCTCATGGCCTTCCGGCTCAAGCGCGGGCAGCGCTATACGGCGCAGGAGATCGACGCACATATCGAGCGCTATCGCGGCGATCTCGAGGGCGATGCCGCCGCCATTCGCGAACAGTTGTTGAGTGAAGCGTTGCTCTTTGCGGACGACGACCGGCTATACTGGCGCGACGAGATCAACTTCTGAGCGACGCGCGTCGCTATTGAACCCATCACCTGACCTGCATTCGCCGGCAAGGCAACGGACACCATGCCATCACCTGCACAACGCCCGCCCAAGATTCTCACGCCGCAGCCCATCGGCCGCCGCTTTCTGGTGGTACCGGCTGCCCTGCCGCCGCCCGCGACCGACCGCATCGTGCTGCACATCGACGCCGGCTCGGCCTTTGGCGACGGCGCGCACCCCACCACGCAACTCTGCCTGGCCGCGCTGGATCGCCACTGCCGGCCCGGCGCGCTCATCGACCTGGGTGCGGGCACGGGGATTCTCGCCATCGCAGCGGCTAAGCTGGGCGCTGCGCCCGTCCTCGGCGTCGACATCGATGCCGCGTCGGTGGAGATTGCCCGCGCCAACATCGAGCGCAACAGCGTGACCGGCGCCGTGCGCGCGGAGGAAGGTTCGCTCGCCGACGTGCTGGCCGGGCGCTACGGGGTGGCGCAGGCGCCGGTCGTCGTCGCCAACATCCTGGCCCACGTGCTGGTCGACTTCTTCGCCGCCGGGTTGGCCGACACCGTGACGCCCGACGGCCTGCTCATCCTCTCCGGCGTCCTGCGCACGCAAGGGCCGGAGCTGCGCGCCCGCCTCGGCTGGCACGGCCTCACCCTCGCCGCCGAAGAGCGCAGCGGAGAGTGGCTGTGCGTGATCGCGCGAAAAGCGGGAAATGCGTAACGAGTGATGCGTAACGAGTGAAACGTCAAACGTCATGCGTAATGCGTAACGAGTGATGCGTGATGCGTAACGAGTGAAACGTCAAACGTCAAACGTGAGGCGTGGGTGAGCTGTCATCAGCAATTAGCAATCAGCAATCCGTCCATCAGCAATTGATGTGCCAGAGGTTCCACATCACGCATCACGTTTGACGCATGACGTTTGACGCCCTCACGCATCACTCGTTACGCATTACGCATTA
The DNA here is from genome assembly GCA_020634815.1 of Caldilineaceae bacterium. GTDB lineage: Bacteria > Chloroflexota > Anaerolineae > Caldilineales > Caldilineaceae > Caldilinea. Next base: position 24,618 of record JACKBA010000056.1, read on the forward strand.
CGCATTACTCGTCACGCATCACTCCTCTACTCTCCCCATGCCATCGGCCACGGCGGCGTAAAGCTCGACGTCACGTCGACCGGCCGGCCTGTCTGCAAGGATTCGCTGATGGCCGCGCAGATTTCGACGACGTGCGCGGCCTGGGCGCCGCTGGCGCGCTGCGGCCGGCCCTCGGCGATGGCGTCGGCGATCTCGGCGACGGAGCGCCCCCAGTCGATGCCGTCGAAGGGCGGGCGTACGTAGGGCACCGGCGCATACTCCTCGCCGTAGGGCGACAGCTCCACCGCCGCGTCGAAGTCCTGGAAGCTGCTCAGGTAGAGCGAACCCAGATCGCCGTGAAATTCCAGCCCCTTCTGCTTGCCGTGCCCGCCCACGTAGAAGTTGGTCGTCAGACGCACGACGGTGCCGTCGGCCAGTTCCACCGCCGCCACCACCCAATCCGGCGTCTCGATGTGGAAGGGCATGCCCTCCTGCGTGACACGGTCGGGATGGAGCACCTTGCCGTAGGCCGTGACGCGGCGGGCCGGCGCCAGAAAGGTCGTGACCAGCGTCAGCGGGTAGACGCCGACATCGAAGAGCGCGCCGACCTCGTAGAAGGGACCGGGGTTCGGGTGCCACGACTCGATGCGCCCCCAGTTCACCTCACAGTAGACGACGCGCACCTTCCCTAGCTCGCCAGAGCGGATCGCCTTCCACGCCGTCTGCTGCGCCTCACCCATGAAGGTGATGGGCGAGCAACTCAGCCGCAGCCCGCGCGCCGCCGCCAGATCGACCAGCCCTTTCGCATCGGCGTAGGTCATGGCCAGCGGCTTCTCGCTGTGCACGTGCTTGCCCGCCTCCAGGCACTGCGTGATGACGGCAGGGTGCGCGTGGTGGATGGTGAGGTTGACGACGAGGTCGATGGCCGGGTCGGCCAGCATCTCCTCCAGCGTGGCGTAGGCGCGGCCGCCATAGTCGGCGGTGAGCGCACGGGCGCGTTCCGGGAAGACGTCGGTGGCGCCCGCCAGCTCGATCTGCGGGTAGCCTTGCATGGTGCGCGCGTAGGGGCCGGCGATGTTACCGCAGCCGGCAATGCCGACGCGCAAGGGTTTGGTGCTCATGTTTCTCTCCTCGTGAATCGATTCTTCAGACGTTGTTTGAAAAGTCCCACCACAAAGTCACAACGGACACAAAGGGGCACGAAGTCAGATAAGCCCACCACAAAGCCCACCACAAAGCCCACCACAAAGTCACAACGGGCACAAAGGGGCACGAAGAAATCGAAGAGAGTAAGGTGAACGATGAGAGGACACTCTCGTGGTCTTCTTTGTGCCCCTTTGTGTGCCTGGTGTCTTTGTGGTTTGCTCTTTATCAACTCTCACAAGAAGGCTGCTGCGCTATTTGCTCACGGCCGGCAGATAGAGCTGCGGCTCCGGCGTCGCCGGCGGGTCGGCATCGAAGGTGGCCGTCACGCTGCGGGCGGCGTCCATGGTCACGGTGCAGGCGCCCGTGCCGGCGCACGCACCGCTCCAACCCGCAAAGGTCGCCCCGGCGACCGGGCCGGCGCTCAATGTCACGCTCGTGCCGGAATCGAAGTCGGCCGCGCAGGTGGCGCCACAGGCGATGCCGGCGGGCGCGCTCGTCACGGTGCCGCTGCCCGTGCCGGCGGTCGTCACCGTCAGCCGGTAGCGGTTGCGCGTGAAGGTGGCGGTCACGTTCCTTGCCGCCGTCATGCTCACGGTGCAGACGCTGCCGCTGCACGCCCCGCTCCAGCCGGTGAAGCTGGAACCGGCGGCCGGCGTTGCGCTCAGCGTTACACTGGTGCCATGGTCGAAGTCCGCCGCACAGGTGGCGCCGCAC
>JACKBA010000057.1 GCA_020634815.1 Caldilineaceae bacterium
GCGACCAGCAATGTGCTTGGATGGTACTTGCGTGGCTTATTGTACGCGATCTGGCGTCACAGCGCAAGCGTTTTGGGTGTGACTGCAAGGGGATTGTAAGCTTAGGGCCTCGAAGCCGATTGGGCTATGGTGCTGAGTCCACAAAGGGAAGACCATCGACCACGCTGATCTTCATGATGCAGCGCGGATTCCCAACCAACTACGTTCCTGAACGTCGAGCGTGGTGCGGCTTGTATGAAAGACGTAAAGCTCCCGATAGTTGAACTGCACCATGAACGCTCTCAGCAACGCCCGGCCCGACTCTCTACTTTGGTGCTGTGTTGCCGGCAAACCAGGCGGTGATCTCTTCCATCGATTTCTTCCCCTGAGCGACGGACAGCGTGAACGCCTCTACCGCTTCATTGGTGGCCGTCAGTCGCTGGCCGTTGCGCTGTAGAAAGATCGCCGCGGCCGTGATGCCGACGCGCTTGTTGCCATCGACGAAGGGATGGTTGCCGACGAGCGAGGCCATCAGCGCCGCGGCCTTGGTCACAAGATCCGGGTATAGGTCTTCACCGTCGAAGGTTGCCTGTGGCCGCGCCACGGCAGATTCAAGCAGTCCCAAGTCGCGGATGCCGGGTGCACCGCCGGTTTCGGCAATCAGGCGGGCATGGATGAAGAGCACCTGTGCCGTGGTCAGGTAGTTCACCGGGCAAGCGCTTCGAGTGCAGGGCGATACGATTCGATGAAATCGGCCACCTGGCGAGCAAACTCCACGTCCACGCCATCGGCCGCCGGCGCCGACGGCGCGATAACGATCTGCCGCTGATCGGCGTCCAGTTTGACCGAAACTTCGCCCCCTTCGACCAGGTGCAGGGCGTCGAGCATTTCTTTGGGCAGGGCAACGACAATGCTGTTGCCGGTTTTGAAGACTTTGCGGATCATAGTCACTACTCCAAGTCCGGGCCGTGTCTATACACTGTATGTACCGCTAGTCTATCACAGGTTGCCGATGTTGCGAGCACACTCCCTGAAATCGTGGGTTCTGTATCACGTATGTGGCAAGCAACTATCCCCCTCTCCCTTTCTCCCTTTCTCCCCCTCTTCCTTCACTCTCCGCCAACAATCTTCAGTCACCGCAGCCCATACTTCTCCCCAAACAACCCAACCCAATCCGCGTGCATCGTCGACTCGCGCAGCGCGGCGACCACCTGCTGGATCGTCACGGCGTGCAGGCGGGCGCGCAGGGGAGCGGGCGCCAGGCCGGCCAGCAGCGGCCACAGCCCCATCGCCGGCGCGCCGGCGCGGCCGCGCCGCACGAAGACCGGGCTGCGCGCACCGTAGAGCAGGACGAAGTGGCCGCCCTTGTGCGCAGCAAAGAGGCTCTCGCGGAAGAACTGGTAGTAGATCGTAAAGGGACAGAGCGTGTCGCGGGCAAGCTGGGAGTCCAGCACGCCGTGCTCGACCATGCGCTGCCAGTACTGCCGGCCGATGTGATGCAGATAGCACGATTCCAGCCGTTGCGCCGGGTTGTGGCCGTCGCAGTCGCCGGCGGCAAAGACCGAGCAGCCGCCAAAGCCATTCTCCGACAGCTTGGCCTCGACGAAGAGTGGCGCCGATCCCGCCGCCCCGTAAATGGCCAGGTCGAGCGAGGTGGGCTGCCCCATGTCCTCGTTGAAGACGGCGCGGTCGCCTTCCTCCAGCTTGAGCGTCACCGGCCCGGCCGGCCAGGGCACGCCGGCCTCCCGGAAGGCCTGGGCCAGCGGCGCCACATCGTTGCGCGTGATGAGCGGGCCGATGAGGTTGAAGAGCATCGCCTGGCTGCTCAGCCCGTGGTGCAGATACTTGTGCAGCGGGAAGGCGTCGACGCCCTGGCGCGACGCTTGCTCGCCACGAATGAAGTCGGCCACTTCCGGCAGGATGATGTTGCGCGGCCAGTCGGCGAAGTCGCGCAGCAAGTAAGGCATGCGCGGGTGCACGGCCGCGCCTTGCTTGCGGAACCATGCGCCGGCGGCCTGGCGCAACTCGTCCTCATAGCTGCTGCGGCGTGGATAGGGCCACGTATAGGCCAGCTTGCGGCTGGACGCAGCGGGCGCGGCCGCCTCCGTTGTGTCGGTGTCGTCGATTGGGGTTGGCGGCTCCGAATTGCTCTGACTCATCACTTGGGCACCCCGACCACCTTGGGATGGGTACGACGCAGGGCGCGCAACTCGATGCGAAGCGCACGGATGGAGCGGCGCACCACGCGCATGGCATCGTTGCGCGCTCGCGTGGCTATTTTGGCGTCGTGGTCGACCTGCTGGCGCCGGTAGAAGGTTTCCTCGAGTTCGTCAAGCTCCGTCAATGCCGCAGCAATGCGGGTGGGGCCAAAGGTTGTGGTAGCCAGCAGTGACGCATAGGGTTCGGCCTGCGCGGCTCTTAAAGCTTGCCGGGCCAAACTAAAGAATATGCCAATCGTGGTGGGTAGCGGCTCGTTCAGGCTTAGCGCGATCTCGCCGGCCTCGTCGACCACGGCGCGGGCAAGCTGGCGAAAGATGCCCATGGTGCTCACCATCGCGTCGTAGCGGGTGCGCTGCTCGTCGGCTGCGTAGCGCTGGGCGGCGATGGCCATCTGACGAGCGTCAACGGCGGCGAGCGCCGCCGCGCGCTCCTCCCGATGGCGCGCCACAACCTCGGGCGTAAGCCCGTAGGCCGGAAGCAGCGGGGCGAGCATTTCGCCCGCAAGCTCCAGCCCTTCGATGATGATCTGATAGTCGGAAAGCAGGTCCATGTCCGCTTTCGGCTGCGTGTGACGCTTGCGGCGGCGTGGCTTGGCGGGCGGTGCGGTCGTCTCGGCATCTTCTGACTTGCCGTCGGTGCGCTCGGACGTGACACTTCCGGCGTCGCGCGGCGCGGTGGCCGATGGCGCGTCACCGCCGGTCTGCTTCTCCGGCGCTGAACTCGCCGTGGCATCCTGTGTTTCGTTCTCGTTGCCGTCCATTGGCTTGCTCCTGCGTTTGGACCCAAAGGGGTCCGGCAATCGACACATCGGGGGCGATCGTGGCGGAGGGTGCGCAGGCTGCCGGCCTGGCCGAGCCTCCCCGCACGGACGTCTCGCCCATGTCGATCATGGTAGCGCACTGCGCCGGCAAAATCATGCGACAGATGACGCAATTATACCCGTCAGATATGCAAAGTTGACGCCACACAGCCGTAATCGGGGCGATTATTGGCTTGACGCCGCCGCTCCAAGGCATAGCCCGCCCGGCTCGCGCACACGCTGAGCCGTCTGATACGTTACGCCAGCCGGTGGAAGAATTGGCCCGTCCACCCCGAGGCCAAGCTGAGCCAACGCAAGGCCAAGCCGGCTCTGCGCAAGCGCTACTACCGCTGACGGGCGCGCTAGCTAAGCTACCTGGAGGCTTGCATGAGCCGGCGGAAGGCTTACCCGAGTTCCGTGAAACACTAACTGGGTCGGCCGAAGGCTTACTTGATCTGGCAGAAGGCTTAACCAAGTTCCGTGAGGCACTGACTGAGCCGGCCGGAGGCTAAACTAACCTGCTCGAAGGCTTAACCAAGCTCTGTGAAGCACTAACTGAATAGGCCGAAGGCTTACCTCACCTGTCCGAAGGCCTAGCCGAGTTCCATGAAGCGCTAACAGAGCCGGCCGAAGGCTTAACCAAGCTTCGTGAAGCACTAACTTAGTTGCCTGAAGGCTTAACGTAGCTGGCTGAAGGCTAAGGCAACCTTCTGGCCGGCTTGGCCGGCATTGGCGGAGGCTATGCCAGGCTGCTCGTAGCCGTGCCGATCTGGCGTGAGGAGCTACACGGGTTGACGATTGGCTTCGGAAAGTGGCGCGGCGGCGGAGCGCGCAACGCGTCGGGGAGGCGCGGCGGGGCGGCGCTGCCGGTCGTGCGGGTGTCCTGGCAGGCGGCGGCGGAGCGACGCTACTGCGCGTCGGGAAAGAGCGGCTCGTCGGCGGTCACCGCCTCCAGCAGCACGGGATAGACGGCGCCCACTTGCTGGTAAGGCTGGCCGGGGTCGATCATGTCGTGCTTGAGGCCGATGCCGGCGGGGAACTCGTAAAGGGGGACGTCGAGGCCGTGCGCCCGCCAGCCGTCGACGAGGGCGCGGCCCATTTCGTTGCGCACCACCTCGTCGCTGCCGTTGAGCACGACGCGGATGTCGGTTGTGGCCGGCGGGCGGGCACCGGCAAGTTCGACGCCCTTGAGGCCGATCCGCAGATACTCGGCGAGCGCGCGCGAGGCGTAGCGCGGGTAGGTGTAGGTCGGGCCTTCGACCTTCTCTTTGAGGCTGGGATTGAACCAGCCCCACCAGTTCGGCAGCAGGCGCGCCAGCGTGCTGATCGGTCGCGTCCCTGCGGCGGGCAGTGCCTGCACGCCCACGAGCGGCGCAACGATGACGGCCCGGTCGATGTCGCCGCGCGTGGCGGCGAGATGGGCGGCGATGCCGGCGCCGCTGGAGAAGCCAAGCACGGTGACCTTCTCGCCCAGGCCGTGCGCAACGTCGACCCAGTGGCCGGCCTCGGCTAGGGCCTGCTCCGCGCTGCTGTTGGCGGGTGCATCGGTGAGGCGGTCGGCCAGGCCGTGCTGGGGCAGGCGCACGAGCAGTACGTTGGCGCCGCGGCCCATGAGCATCTGGGCAAAGTCGGCAAACTGCTGGGGGCAGGTGCCCATGCCGTGAAAGATGACGACGACGTGATCGCTGGCGGCGCCGCGGGTCAAGGCGCGCGTGTGGCAGAGCGGGTTGACTTCCCCGCCGGCCTCCTGCACGGCCGCGGAGACGGCGCCCATGGCGTCGGGGTATGTGTAGGCTTCTGCCGCGACCGGCGCGCCGTGGTCGAGGCCGAGCGGCCAGAACCAGAGGAAGATCAAAAGCATGCCGATGACAAACACGACGATCAGGAGCAGATCGAGGGCGCGCCGGCGACGACTGCGCGGGGTGCTTGTCGACTGAGCCACCATGCCTCCTTGGGGTGAAAGAACCGTGCCGGTGATCTGGTCTACCGAGAAGTGCGTCTTGATTATGACAGAAGCCGGGAGGGATGGCAACCCGCCTGAGGAAGGCGTCTCTGCTACACGCTGGGGCGAAGAACGTAGGTGCGGTTTCCATATCGCAGCGAAGATTCGTGCGGTATGGAAACCGCACCTACGGATGGCCAGAGATCGGCCGATGCGGCGTGACAAGCGTTTGAAGCCGGCCCCCATGCAGACAAAGAAGCGAGGCCCCTGCCACGCAGAGGCCTCGCCCGTTCCAGATGCTGTCATCCTGCTATCGCCATCAGGTCCGGCCCGCTGCAAGAGCCGGGCCTGGATGCGGCATCCGGATCAGTGCGTATGGCGCACTGCCGGAGGCCCGGTTGGCTCTGGGAGCGCATGGCGCCGCTGCCAGAAGTAGTCCTCCAGCACGGCGAAGGCCAGCGCAAGCAAGGCCAGCGCAAAGAAAATCCACGCAGCGATGGTGGTCGGTAGCTGGGCTACCGGCGCCGTCGCCTCCTCGTACGGCCCGCGCAGGACGTCCGCGATGGGGCCGGCCGGCACGGGCAGCGCTGCGGGCGCTTCGTAGACGCCGCGCAGCACGTCGGGCACCGGCACGGCCGCGGCGACGCCGGCGAGCATGGCCGGCGCTTCATACGGCCCGCGCAAAATATCGGGAATGGCGGCAATCGGGGCTGCGCTCATGACGGGCGGCGCCGCGTACGCGCCACGCAGGACGTCGGCGAGGGCGAGCACCGGCAGCGAAGCCGGCGCCTCATACGGCCCGCGTAGCACATCCGGCACCACGGCGACCGCAGCAACGCTCACAGCGGGCGCTTCATAGGGCTGGCGAAGAATGTCGGGAATGGCGGCCACGGAGGGCGGCAGGGGTGCTTCGTACGGCCCGCGCAGCACATCGGCTGTGGACAGATTCGGGGGCGCTTCGATCAACTTGCAGCCACTCAGCACGATAGACAGGATGCAGATACAGCAGATCCGGAACAACCAGACGCGCCGTTTCATGGGATCCTCCTTCCGGCCCGCATACGGCCAACGCGTCATTCGATTTGTTCCGCTACTTATATTGTACACCTGTTTGGCAAGGAGTGGGGGGATGGGGATTGAGGTGTTGGGGTTTTGAGGTGATGGGGTGATGGGGTGATGGGGTGATGGGGTGATGGTGGCAAGCTCTTAATACCCCAACACCCAAACACCCCAACACCTCATCTTGTCATCTTCACATCACCACGCATACGCCTTCGGCGCTTCCCCACCCGGGCCGGGGAAGATTTCGTCGAGCTTGGCCAGCACATCGGCGTCCAGCGTGATCTCGGTGGCGCGCACGGCGCTCTCCAGTTGCTCGATGGTGCGCGGGCCGATGATGGGGGCGGTGACGGCCGGGTTGTGGAGCAGCCAGGCCAGCGCCACGGTGGCCGGTTCCTCGCCCATCTCGCGGCAGAGATTCTCGTAGGCCTCCAACTGCGGGCGCTTCTTCTCCACGGTCTTGGCGAAGTCGTCGCTCATGCGCCGGCCGGCCGCAGCCTTTTGCAGCGCGCCGCCCAGCAGGCCGCCGCCCAGCGGGCTCCACGGAATGAGGCCCAGCCCGTAGTGGCGGCAGGCAGGGATGACTTCCAACTCGATCGTGCGGTTGTCCAGGTGGTAGATGCTCTGCTCGCTGGCCAGGCCGGTCATGCCGCGCTTGCCCGCTTCCTGGCACGCGGTGGCGATGTCCCAGCCGGCGAAGTTGCTGGAGCCGACATAGGCGACCTTGCCCTGGTTGACCAGCGCGCCAAAGGCCTGCCACGTCTCGTCCCACGGACAATCGCGGTCGACGTGGTGCATCTGGTAGAGGTCGATCCAGTCCGTCTGCATGCGCTTGAGGCTGCCTTCGCAATGCTTGCGAATCTTGACCGCGGAGAGGCTGCGGCCGTCGCTGTTGGGCTCGGGCAGGTTCGCCTTGCGCGTGACGGGGTTGTAGACCTTGGTGGCGAGCACGACCGCGTCGCGCCGCCCGCCGCCCTGGGCAAACCAGCGGCCGATGATCTCTTCCGTCGTGCCGTGCTCCACGGCCCAGCCGTAGACGTCGGCCGTGTCGAAGAAGTTGATGCCCAGCTCCAGCGCGCGGTCCATGATGCGGAAGCTATCCTCTTCGGAGGTGACCCAGCCGAAGTTCATGGTGCCGAGGCAGAGGTTGCTCACGAGCACGCCGTGCTTGCCGAGCCGTACATGGTTGACTGCCATTGCTTGATTCTCCTGTAGGTGGTGCCGGCCGGATGCGCCGCGCTCGCAGCAGGAGCGCAGCCTGGCGCCGGCCAACGGTGGTTTGATGGAATGGAAGCGGAAGACCCTCATACGATACAACGATTTTGATTTGCTGTCACTTTTGGGTGATTCGGTGCGAGATGTGTTGCGGAGCGGGCACTGGGGCTTACGAGAGTTTGATGCGATGACGATTCGTGAACCATGAAGTAGACCAGCAGGCGCCGGCGCGGTTGCGCCAATCGGGAGTTTGGCACACAATGGAGAGGACAGCGTTCACAACTTAGGAAAGGAGCAGACCATGCAGTATGCAAACCTGGGGCGTACGGGCTTGAAGGTGAGCCGTCTCTGCCTCGGCACGATGAACTTTGGCCCGCTGGCCAGCGAGGCGGAGAGCTTTGCCATGATGGACCGCGCGCTGGATGCCGGCGTCAACTTCTTTGACACGGCCAACCGCTACGGCGCGCAGGTGCACGTCGGCTACACCGAGGAGATCATCGGCAAGTGGCTGGCCAAGGGCGGCGGCCGGCGCGACAAGATCGTGCTGGCGACCAAGGTCTTCGGCCCCATGGGCGATGGCGTCAACGAGCGCGGGCTGTCGGCCTATCACATCCGCAAGGCGTGCGAGGAGAGCCTGCGCCGCATGCAGACCGACCACATCGATCTCTACCAGATGCACCACGTGGAGCGCTCGACGCCGTGGGCAGAGATCTGGCAGGCGATGGAGCAACTCGTGCGCGAGGGCAAGGTCATCTACGTGGGCTCCAGCAACTTCGCCGGTCTGCACATCGCGCTGGCGCAGGCCGCGGCCGAGAAGCGCAACTTCTTGGGGCTGGTCTCCGAGCAGAGCCTCTATCACCTCAACGCCCGCATGATCGAGCTGGAGCTGATCCCCGCGTGCGAGACCTTCGGGCTGGGCTTGATACCGTGGAGCCCGCTGGCCGGTGGGTTGTTGGGCGGCGTGCTCAAACAGGCGGACGAGGGGCGCCGCTCGTCCGAGCGCATCCAGCAGGCCATCGAGAAGCACCGACCGCAACTGGAGGCGTACGAAGGGCTGTGTGCCGAGATCGGGCAGGAGCCGGCCGACGTGGCACTGGCGTGGCTGCTGCACCAGCCGGCCGTCACCGCGCCCATCATCGGCCCGCGCACCATGGCGCAGTTCGAGGGCAACCTGCGCGCGTTGGACATTGCGCTCACGCCGGAAGTGCTGGCGCGACTGGACGAAATCTGGCCGGGGCCGGGCGGCGCCGCGCCCGAAGCGTATGCGTGGTAGAACAGAACTGCTTTGACGCAGAGGCGCGGAGAGGCAGAGAAAACGCAGAGAAGATTCAGGAATTCTCTGCATTTGGCTCTTCTCTGCGAACCTCTGCGCCCTTGCGCCTCTGCGTCGAAAGTCTGTACGTGGCCCCAAGAGCCTTTTTGTAATTCAAGAGAGGATTCACGAGAATGGCGAACGATGCCAGGAAACCGCTGCGCGTAGCCATCATAGGCACGGCGCGGCGGTCGGACTATCTGTACGGGCCGATCGTGCAGGCGCTGCCGGAAGAGGTCGAGCTGGTCGGCGTGTGGGGACGTGGCACGGAGTCAGCGCGGCGGCTGGGCGAGAGCCTGGACGTGCCGTGGTACACGGACCTGGACCGGCTCATGCGCGAGCAGGCGCCGGAGATCGGCATCGTTTCGGTGGCCTACGGGGCGAACGGTGAGGTGGGGCTGATGGCGGTCGAGGCGGGGCTGCACGTCCTGCTCGAAACGCCCATTGCCCACAAGCTGAGCGAGGCGGACGCCATCATCGCCGCCGCGGCGCAGCGCGGCCTCAAGATTGAAGTCGCCGAACAGTTCCACCGCCGCCCGCTGGAGCAGATCAAACTGGCGCTCATCGCGACGGGGCTCTTCGGTCGCGTGCACACCTCCTTCAACGACTTCGCCGGCCACGGCTATCACGGCGTCAGCGTCATGCGCAGCTATCTGGGCTTCGATACCCGGCCCGTGCAGGTGACCGGTGCGGTGCGCGACTATCCGCTGGCCGCGCACTGGTCGCGGCTGGCCGGCACGCGCGGCGAGCGCACGGAGACGCAGGAGCACGGCATCGTCGACTTTGCCGGCGGGCAGCTCGGCATCTTCCACTGGACGAGCGTGGGCTACGACTCGGCAACGCGCTGGTGGCGCAGCAGCCGCTTCCTGGCCGAGCGGGGCATGGGTATCACCGTGGGCGTCGGGCTGGAGGTGCAGGAGCGCCTGAGCCTGCTGGCGCCTGGCGGTGAGGCGCCGTACTTCATCACGCTGGAGCGCCGCTGGGAGCGCGTCGACGGCGGCGCGCTGGTAGCGATGGTCGCGCACACGGGCGACGCCGCGCAGCCAATCGTTGTGTGGGAGAATCCCTTCCGCCCGGCGGTGCAGGGCCATGGCCGGCAGTGGCACGACGACGAGATCGGCGTGGCCGGCTGCCTGCTCAGCCTGGTCGAGGCGGTGCGCGGCGGCGGCGAACCGAGTTACGGCGCGCAACAGGCACGGCTCGACCAGGAACTGGTCCTGGCGTTGCGCATGTCGAGCGCAGCCGGCGGCGCGCCGGTGAAGCTGCCTCTCGATCCCGCCGCGCAGACGTTGTGAGTCGTTGCAGCGAATTGTTAAAACGCAAAGGCGCAAAGACGCAAAGACGCAGAGGAATTGCATGGCGTGGAGACAAGTTGCTCCCTGATGTAGCGGCGGTCTGTGACCGCTGGTGCCCGGCAGCGCAGGAACGCAAGTAGCAAAGATCTGCCGTCGCAGTCCGCTGGTACAGTGTCAGATTGGTTAACGACGCGGTGAGGCTCTCCCCGGGGCGCGATGATGAGCATGAAGTATTGGCCGCTGGCCGTCATCCTGGCGGCGTATAGTTGCCTGGCGATCGCCTATAGCGTCGTCGTCCCGCTCTTCGAGGCGCCGGATGAAGTGTGGCACTACGAGTACGTGCGCTGGCTGGCGGAGGGCAACGGCCTGCCCGCGCCGGCAGATGTCGGCGCGGCGCCGTGGGCGCAGGAAGGCTCGCAGCCGCCGCTCTACTATGCGCTGGGCGCGCTATTGACGGCGCCGGTGGGGACGAGCAACGCGGCGCAGGTGATTCGCTACAATGTGCACGCCGTGGTCGGCAACGCCGAGGGGGCGGACAACCGCAACGTCCTGCTGCACGGGCGCGTCCACGCCTGGCCGTGGCAGGGCGTGACGCTCGCTGCGCATCTGACGCGCTTCCTCTCGGTTCTACTGGGCGCCATCACCGTGGCAGTGAGCTATGCACTGGCGCGGGCCGTGGCGCCGGGCTGGCCGGCGGCCGCGCCGCTGGCGGCGGCGGTGGTTGCCTTCACGCCGCAGTACCTCTTTATCACCGCCTCCACCAACAATGACAATCTGGTGACCATGCTGGGCACCGCTGGCCTCTACCTTTGCGCGCGCGTGGTCGGTCTGGCGCGCGTGCCGGGGTGGCGCTGGTGGGCGGGACTGGGGCTGGTGGTCGGCCTGGCTGCGCTGAGCAAGCTTAGCGGTCTCCTGCTCCTGCCGCTGATCGGTGTCACGATCCTGCTTGTGGCGTACCGGCAGCGGTCGTGGCGTGTCCTGTGGCGCGGCACGGTGATTGCCGGCGCGCTTTTCCTGCTCGTTGCCGGCTGGTGGTACGTGCGCGCCTGGCGACTCTTCGGCGATCCGCTGCTGCTCTCGGTGATGTTCGCCGTGCTGCCGCCGCGCGCCGATCCCGCCACGCCGGCGCAGGTGCTGGCCATGCTGCCCGGCATCTGGCGCTCGACGTGGGCGGTCTTCGGCTGGTTCAACCTCGTTGCGGCAGAGTGGCTCTACTGGCTCTATGGCGGGCTGACGCTGGCGGCGCTGGCGGGCTGGGTGTTCGCTCTGGCGGCGGCGCGAACGTCCGTGCGCGCGGCGATCCGGCCGGCGGCGCTTGGGCTGGTGCTGCTCTGGTGCGCGCTCACCGGCGTGGCTGTGCTGCGCTGGGCGCAAATGAGCTACGCGCAGGGACGCCTGCTCTTTCCGGCTCTCGGCGGTTTTGCCGTGTTGCTGGCGGGCGGCTTGCTGGCGCCATGGCCGGCGCTGCGGCGGCGCTGGGTCGCAGGAGTCGCGGCGAGTGGGTTTGCCCTCATTGCCGCGCTGGCGCCCTTCCTGTGGATCGCACCGGCCTACGCGTCGCCGCCGCTGCGCGTGCCATCGGGCGAGGTGCCGAACCTGGTGAACTTGCGCTTTGGCCCGGCAATCCGGCTGGCGGGCTATGACGTGACGCCGCGCCAGGTGACGCCGCGCAACACCGTCGCCGTGACGCTCTACTGGCAGGCTGACGGCACGCCGCCTACCGACTACAGCGTCTTCCTCCATGCCACGGACACGGCCGGCATCCTCCAGGCGCAGCACGACAGCCACCCCGGCCAGGGCAACTTTCCGACGAGCGAGTGGCGGCCTGGCGCGATCGTCGTCGACCGTCACCTGCTGACGATCCCGCCGGGCGTGCCGGCGCCGGCGACGCTGCGCATCGAGGCGGGCCTCTACGATGCGCGTAGCGGCGAGCGGCTGGCGGTGGGCAACGCCGATCGTGTCGCCCTGGCCGACATCGGCGTCGCACCCGCACCGGGCGATCTGCCCAATGCCGGGCGTGTCGACTTTGGCGGCAAGCTGGCCCTGGCCGGTTACGACCTGGACCGGCGCCACAGCGCGCCCGGCGATTCGCTCACGCTGACCATGTGGTGGGATGCTCTCGGCGTGATGGACCGTGACTACGTGGCCTTTGCGCACCTGCTGCTGCCGCCCGACGCCGTCTGGGCGCAGGATGACCGCCTGCTGGAGCGCAGCGGCGCGCGCACGTCGGCCTGGCGGGTTGGCGATCGCTTGCAGGCGACGTACACGCTTGCGCTGCCGGAGACGGCGCCGCCGGGCATCTACCACGTCGAGGTGGGTGTCTACGACAAGGATACGTACGAGCGTCTGCCGGTGGGCGGGAGCGAGCAGGGCGTGGCGCTGGCGCGGATCAAAGTCGAGTAGGCGAAGCGGGATAAAAAAACGGGGCGTGCAGGTCGAAGACAATCGACCTGCACGCCCCGTTTGGATGGAACGGGACGCAGCGGTGTTACTGCCCGCCGGCCGTCAGCGTTACCTCGACAGGCTGGTAGTCGGCGCCCATGGTGTCGCCGTCGATACCTTCCAGCGCGGCCGCGGCGTAGTCGGTGACGTAGGCGCCTTCGCCGGGCGGGTTGGCGATGATGCCGTACTGCTGGGCGATGCCGGCCGTCTGCTCGAAGAGCGCGGCGTCCATCTGGCCGATGCCGGCCGTGGAGGGCCAGATCAGCTTGTTGACCTCGTTCATCATCCACGTCTGGTGGCCGCGCGGCAGCGCCGGTCCCTGCTCCAGCACGTAGTCGACGCACTTGTCGACGTTGTCGCGGCAGAACATCCAGCCCTTGAAGGAGGCGCGCAGGAAGCGGCTGGCGATGTCCTGGTTGGCGGCGTCGGCGAGCCACTCCTCGGTGACGAAGACGCCATCCTGGAGCATGGCCGTCCCTTCGGCGTTGAAGTCGATGACGTTCAACTGGTCGAGCGTGTAGAGATTGCCGTCTTTGTCGGGCGTCTCCAGCACCTGGGCCAGCTCGTTGTAGGTCATAGCCGCGGCGGCGTCGACCTGGCGTTCGATCAGCAGGTTCATGTCGAAGGGCTGCTGGATCAACTCGACGCCGGTGTCCTTGTCGATGCCGTACTTGGCCAGCGTGGCGAGCAGCTCGAACTCGTTGCCGCCGAACCAGACGGCGACCTTCTTGCCGGCCAGGTCGGCCGGGCTCTCGATGCCCGTGTCCTTCCACGAGATCTCGCGCATGGCGCTGCGCTCGAAGACCTGGGCAATGTTGACCAGGTTGGTGCCCTGCTCGCGCGCGGAGAGCAGGCTGGGCACGAAGTTGATGCCGAAGTCGGCCTGGCCGCCGGCCACGACCTGCTCGGGGACGATGTCCGGGCCGCCGGGGTTGATGGTGATCTCCAGGCACTCGTCGTCGTAGAAGCCTTCGCCCTGTGCGGCGTAGTAGCCGGCGAACTGGGCCTGGGCCACCCACTTGAGTTGCAGCGTGACGGGGTCCTTGCTTTCGCAGCCGGCCGCAGCTTCGCCGCCGGCAGCTTCGGTTGCGGCTGCTTCACCGCCGGCCGGGGCAGGGGCGGCCGGCGCCGCACAGGCGCTGACGAGCAGGGCGATCACGACCAGCAGAGCTGACATGATCCAGAGTGATTTACGCATGGTTGGTTGTCCTCCTGAGACAGAAACGGTTGGTCGATAGATACCGGTAATTATCAAGGCATTCGGCGCCAGGGCATGAGCCAGCGCTCGAGCAGGGCGATGACGAAGTAAAAGAACAAGCCGTAGAAACAGGCGACCAGGATCGCTGCCCAGGCGTCGGGCGTCTTGAGAATGCTGGCCTGCGTCTTGATGTAGATGCCCAGGTAGTTGACGGCGCCGCCAAAGAACTCGGCCACGATGGCGCCGATCATGCTCACCGCCGTGCAGATCTTGAAGGCGTTGAAGACAAAAGGCAGCGAGGTCGGCACGCGCAGCTTGCTGAAGATCTGCCAGTCGGTGGCGGCG
This sequence comes from Caldilineaceae bacterium, assembly GCA_020634815.1. Classification (GTDB taxonomy): domain Bacteria; phylum Chloroflexota; class Anaerolineae; order Caldilineales; family Caldilineaceae; genus Caldilinea. Next base: position 13,807 of record JACKBA010000057.1, read on the forward strand.
TAGGAGCGCATGAGCGCGATGGCGTCGGGCGAGGCGGCGGTCAGGCCACGCACGGCGCTGACCATGGTCGGGAAGAAGCACATGACGGCGACGATGGCGATTTTGGAGCCGGGGCCGATGCCAAACCAGACGATGGCGATGGGCGCCATGGCCACGATGGGCACCGAGTTGCTGGCCACGGCGAAGGGTAGCAGCAACTCGGACAGGCGCGGCGAGCGGGCGACGAACATGGCGACGACCAGCCCCAGCGAGCAGCCGATGACGAAGCCGCCCACCGCCTCCAGAAAGGTGTTGAAGCCGTAGCTCATCAGCGCGCCGAACTGGCCGGCCAAGGATTGCCAGATGAGGCTGGGCGGCGGCAGCAGGAAGACGGGCGGCTGGAAGATCAGCACCAGCGCTTCCCACAGGCCAACGACCGCGACAAAGACGATGAGCGGCGCCACCCACGGGCGCTGCCAGATCGACGGTTTGGGGCCGGGCACGATTTCGACGACAGACATAAGCGTTCAGTATAGCAAGGGCGGCAATCGGCCGCTACGGATGAAGTTGCCAAAGAAATGCAGGCGATCTTCACAATGATCCGGCGCATCTGCGGATGCGCACGGGGCGGACTGCGTGCTATTCGTGGCCGACGAACTCCTCTTTCAGCGTCTCGCGCACCACGGTCATCAGCTCGAAGAAGCGCGGGCTTTCGCGCGTCTCGAAGGTGCGCGGGTAGGGCAGGTCGATGTCGACGACGGTCGCGATGCGCCCCGGCCGCGGCGTCATGACGACGATGCGCGACGAGAGAAAGACCGCCTCCGAGATGGAGTGCGTCACGAAGAGAATCGTCTTGTGCGTCGTCTGCCAGATGTCGAGCAGTTCCATGTTCATGCGCTCGCGGGTGAACTCGTCCAGCGCGCCGAAGGGTTCGTCCATGAGCAGGATGGCGGGGTCAAAGGAGAGCGCGCGCGCTATGGAGGCGCGCTGCTGCATGCCGCCGGAGAGCTGCCACGGGTAGTGGTCGTGGAAGTCGCGCAGCCCGACCATGGCCAGCATCTTGTCGACACGCGGCTTCCAGTCCGCCTTGGCGCGGCCCATGACCTCCAGCGGCAGTTCGGCGTTACGCTCTACCGTGCGCCAGTCGTAGAGCGTGGGCGCCTGGAAGACAAAGCCGTACTCGCGGTTCTTGCGCGCCACGTCGGGCGCGTGGCCGTTGACGAGGAGCGTGCCCTGCGTCGCCTTGTCCAGGTCGGCGATGAGGCGCAGCAGCGTCGACTTGCCGCAGCCCGACGGCCCCACCAGCGAGACAAACTCGCCCTTGGCGATGCTCAGCGACACATCCTTGAGCGCGACGGTGCTGGCGTTGGCGTTACCGTAGATCTTGCTCACCTTGTCGACGGCAATGATGGGTGTGCTCTCTGCCATGGGCGCTACTCCTCCCGTTTCCATTTCACAATGCGTTTCTCGGCCAGGGCAACGAGCGCGTAGGCGGCCATGCCCAGCAGCGCGGCCATGATGATTGTCGCCCACAGAAAGCCGGGGTTGAAGGTGTTGTACTGCGAGCCGACGACGATCTGCACGCCGATGCCGCGCGTCGAACCCACGGGCAGTTCGCCGATGATGGCGCCAATGATGCTGGCTGTAGCCGAGATCTTGAGCGCGGTGAAGAGATAGGGCACCGAGGCGGGCAGGCGCAGCAGGCGGAAGATCTGGTTGTCGGTGGCGGCGTAGGAGCGCATGAGCAGCAGCGCGTCGCGATCGACCGATTCCAGCCCGCGCAGCACGTTGATGACCACCGGGAAGAAGGTCAAATAGGCCGCGATGATGGACTTGGAGAGCCACGGCGGCGCGCCGAGCCGGCCCATGCCCACCACAATCATGGGCGCGATGGCGATGATGGGCACCGTCTGCGAGGCGATGACATAGGGCAGGAAGCCGCGGCGCAGGGGCAGATAGCGCTGGAAGAGCACGGCAATGGCAAAGCCGGTGACGCTGCCGAGCGTGAAACCGACGAGCGCTTCGAAGGCGGTGTACGCGGCATCCTGGAGCAGGACGAGCCACACCGGCCCCTTGGGCGTCGGGCGCACGAAGGCCTCGGCGATCTGCGCCAGGTGGGGCAGCTTGTAATCGGGAATCTCAAAGATCGCCTTGCTGCCTTCCCAGATGAGGGCGACGAGGACGAAAGCGATCAGATAGCCGGAAAGCAGCCAGAGCCAGCGCGGCATAGAGCGACCCTGCCGGTCCGCGCCGGTCGATTCGTTGAGGGTGACGGAGTTGGTCATGGCGCGCTAACTTGCCTTTGCGGCCTGCACCAGCTCGTACAGCCGGCTGGGGCTCAGCGGGATCTCGAGGATCTCCAGCTCCACGCCGTGCAGGGCATCCTCGATCGCCTGGGCAAAGAGCGGGCCGACGGGAATGGCGCCCGCCTCGCCCGCACCCTTGATGCCCAGTGGGTTGAGCGGCGACGGCGTCTCCACATGGTCGGTCTCGATGCGCGGCACCGTGTCCGAGGTGGGCAGCAGGTAATCCATGAAGGAGGCGTTGAGCAACTGGCCATTCTCGTCGAAGGCGAGCTGCTCGTAAAAGGCGTTGCCAATGCCCTGCGCCACGCCGCCGTGAATCTGCCCTTCGAGGATCATGGGATTGATGACGCGGCCGCAGTCGTGCACGACCACGTAGCGCTTGATCGCCACCAGCAGCGTCTCCGGGTCCACCTCCACGATCATGGCGTGAACACCTGACGCGGTGGCGCCGCGTTCCGGACCGAAGTAGTCGGTCGCCTCCAGCCCCGGCTCGGTGCCCGGCTTGACCGCGCCGCGCATGGGGTTGGCGCGCACGGCCAGGTCGCCCAGCTTGATGGCCGTCTGCGGCGAGCCCACGACGCTCACCGTGCCGTCGACCAGCTCCAGGTCGGCCTCGTCGACCTCCAGTTCGTCGCTCGCCTTCTTGAGAATCTTCTTGCGCACGGCCAGCGCGGCGGCGTTGATGGCGTTGCCCGCCACGACCGCGCCGCGCGAGGCAAAGGTGCCCGCACCCCAGTAGAACTCCGACGTGTCGCCGGTGACGAGGCGCACATTCTCGGGCGCGACGCCAAGCTGGTCGGCCACGATCTGGGCGAAGGAGGTGAAGTGTCCCTGCCCCTGCGTGCCGATGCCCGTGGCCACGCTGACGCGGCCCGACGCCTCGACGGTCACCTTGGCGCCCTCGTAGGGGCCGATGCCCGTCCCTTCCACATAGGTGACGATGCCCAGGCCCACGTGCTTACCCTCCGCGCGCAAGCGCGGCTGCTCCTCGGCGATGAAGCGGGCATAGTCGATCAGCGCGACGGCCTTCTGCATGGCGGGCAGGTAGTTGCCGCTGTCGTAGGTGAGGGGGGCAAAGTCCTGGTAGATGATCTCGTTGGTGTACGGGAACTTCTCGGGCGCGATGAAGTTGCGCGTGCGGATCTCGACCTTGTCGATGCCCAGTTCTTTGGCGGCGATGTCGAGCAGGCGCTCCATGACGAAGACGCCATGCTGGCGGCCCGCGCCGCGGTAGGGGGTGACGATGGGCTTGTTGGTAAAGACGGAGGTGAATTCGCTGGTATAGTTTGCCACGTCGTACTGGCCGAGCAGCGTGCACTGGCTGTTGAGCGCGACGGTGAGGCCGTAGGGGGCATAGGCGCCGGCGTCGTGCAGGAAGACATCCTTGACGCCCAAAATCTTGCCGTCGCGCGTCAGCGCCATCTCCGCCCAGTGCACCTGGCCGCGCTCTTGCGTCGTGGCGTAGAAGTTCTCCTGGCGATCCTCGATCCACTTGACGGGGCGGTTGAGGCGCATGGCAATCCAGGGCAGCAGCACCTCTTCCTGGTAGAACATCATGATCTTGGGCCCAAAGCCGCCGCCGATGAAGGGGGCGATGACGCGCACCTGCTTCTCGGAGAGGCCGAGCATGGCCGCCAGCCCGTTACGGATGGGGATGGGCGCCTGCGTCGTGTCCCACACGGTCATCTGCTGGTTGCGCGCATCCCAGTCGACGACGATGCCGCGGTTTTCCATGGCGGCGGCAGTGCCGCGGTCGTAGTGCAGCTTGCGGCGGATGACGACGTCGGCCTGCGCGGCGGCCTGCTCGTAGTCGCCCTTGCGCTGGATGACGTGGGCGTTGACGTTGGCGTCGAGGTCATCGTGCACCCGCGCCGCATCGGGCGCCAGCGCCGCTTCGAGATCGACGATGGCGGGCAGCAACTCCACGTCCATGAAGATCTGCTCGGCAGCGTCCTCGGCCTGGTAGCGGCTTGCGGCGACGACGACGGCCACCGGCTCGCCGACAAAGCGCACTTTGTCCCTGGCCAACGGCACCTGCATGCGCGGGTTGAAGACGATGTCCTTCACCGGCGGCGGCGGCACGAGTAACGGTCCGGGCTGCCAGTAGTCGCCCAGGTCGGTCGCCGTGTAGATAGCGACGACGCCCGGCATGGCCGCGGCCGCGCTCGTGTCGATGCTCTTGATGCGGGCGTGCGCGTAGGGGCTGCGGTAGAAGGCCACGTGCAACATGCCCGGCAGGTGAACGTCGTCCGTAAAGAGCGCCTGCCCGGTGAGCAGCCGCGGATCCTCGTTGCGCTTGATTGGTTGTCCGAAGTAGCGTGTGGCCATGGTTACTTACGCGCCGCCAACAGCACCGCGTCCACAATATTCTGGTACCCCGTACAGCGGCAGATGTTGCCGGAGAGCACGTCGCGGATGGCAGCCTCGTCGGGCTGCGGGTTTTCCTCCAGGAACGGGACGAGCGTCATCAGGAAGCCGGGCGTGCAGTAGCCGCATTGCAGGGCGTGTGTCTCGCGGAAGGCGGCCTGCAACGGGTGCAGCTTGTCCGGATCGGCCGACAGCCCCTCGACGGTCGTCAGCGCGTGGCCGTCGGCCTGCACGGCGAACATGATGCACGCGCGCACGGCCGCGCCATCCATGAGGATCGTGCACGCGCCGCACGAGCCGTGCTCGCAGCCGACATGCGTGCCGGTCAGGTTCAGTTCATGGCGCAGAAAGTCGGAGAGCAGCATGCGGGGTTCGATGCTGCGCTCCACGGCCACGCCATTGACGGTCAGACGAATTGTGTACAGATCTATCACTTGCACTTACCCAACATTCGCAACACGGGCGCTCTACCCCTTCAACGAATCACGACGATACAAGTCGGCGGCGTTTCGCCCCTCGCCCCTCGCCCCTCCAACGCCAATCGCGACGAAACAAGTCGGCAGCGTTTCGCCCCTCGCCCCTCGCAACTCGCCCCTCCCTAATTGACGTATCGGCCGCGCACGTTGCGAATCTGCCACTGCGCCAGGACGCCGATCGCGAGCACGGTCAGGAAGACGGCAAAGGCTGGGCCGGTGAAGGGAATCTGCGCCGAATTGTGCGCCGCTTCGACACCGGTGACCGCCTGTGGGAAGAGCTCGGTCAGGCCGAGGATGACGGCGTAGGCGCCGGCCAGCGTCGTGGCAAAGATGATGACCCAGTCGCCCAGCCGGTTGCCAAAGAAGCCGATGACGCCGGCGCCTGCCACAACCAGGATGATGACCAACCAGCTCGGCATGCTGCCGGGCAGGAGCGAGGCAATCACCAACACCAAAATGGCGCCAAGAACGCCGCCGGCCAGATGGAGCGCCAGACGTACCATCGTAAAGCCGATGACGGCGAGGATCGCACCGACGACCAGGCTGATGATGAACTGCATCATCGGGTCCATGGCCGAGAAGAGCCAGGATGCCAGCGAATAGCCAAGAATGAACAGGCCGACGGCGAGCGAGAAGCGGAAGAGCATTCCTCCGTAGACCAGGAGGAAGATGCCACAGCCAATCATCACGAGTCCAATGAGCCACTCCATGGGTTGATTTCCTTTCCTTGACGGGCAAGAGGTATGAATGTTTGCTACAACAGATTGACTGACGATGTGCCTGCGGTCGCCCCTGATGAGTGGCCTATGCCTGGACGGCGCGACCGAATGCCTCCTGTAGTGCGCGCCGTCCCAGCACCTCTACCAGGTGGCGGCGATAGGCCGGCGTGGCGTGGATGTCGCCCAGCGGGTCGATGTCCTGCTGCGCGGCCGCGCGTGCGGCCGCAGCAATCACGCCGTCATCGGCCGGCTGGCCGAGCAGCACTGCCGCCGCTGACGGCGCCGCGGTCGGACCCTCGCCCACGCTGAAGTAGATCAGCCGGGCGGCGCGACACAGCCCGGCGGGGTCGAGTTCGACCACCGCCGCCACCCCCACGATGGCGTAGTCGCCGTGGCGCCGTGCGATCTCCTGGATTGACCAGCCCGCACGCGCTGGCATCGCCGGTATTTCGATCTCGGCGATCAATTCATCTTCCTGCAACGCCGTTGTGAAGAGGCCGATGTAAAAATCGGCGGCGGCGACCCAGCGCGCACCGCGCCGGCTTTGCAGGCGAAAGCGTGCGCCGAGCGCGACCATGACGGCGGGCAATTCGGCGGCGGGGTCGGCATGGGCCAGGCTGCCGCCCAGGGTGCCGCGGTTGCGAATCTGCACGTGGGCGATGTAGGGCATCGTTGCGTGGAGCAGCGGTGCGCGGCTGGCCACGGCCGCGCTGCGTTCGAGCGTGCGCTGGCGGGTCAGCGCGCCGATACGCAGGCCGCCGCCGGCATCCTCGTCGAGGAAGGCCAGTTCCGCCACGCGGTTGATATCCACAAGCGCGGCCGGCTGCGCCAGGCGGAAATTCATGGTCGGGATGAGGCTCTGCCCGCCGGCCAGCACCTTGCCGTCGTAGCCATGCTGTGCGAGGAGATCGAGAGCCTCGTCCAGGTTGTGTGGTGCAAAATAGGCAAAGGGAGCCGGCTTCATCAGCGAGCTTCTCCGGTCGTTACGCTGTGGATGATGCACCGCCGGGTGGACCGGTGCCGTTGCGCGTGGATTATAGGCGAGCGGGATCGGGCTTGTCAAACAGCCAGCACGGATTCGGGCTGGGACGAGCCCGCTTGACGCAGAGACGCCGAGGCGCAGAGAAAAACGCAGAGAAAAGCCCTGCTTCGTTGTGGCGTTGCCTCTGCAAACCTCTGCATCTCTGCGCCTCCGCGTCAAAATCGGCGCGGTGACCGTGCTATTTCTTCTTGTCCTTTTTCTCTTTCTTGTCTTTCTTGCCCTTCTTCTCCTTCTTGGGCGCGGCGTCGAGCTCGTCCTCGTCGATCCAGGCCACCGCGCGGCAGAAGGCAGCCTCGCCACCCTTGAAGAGCCACGGGAACGCGCCGATGGTCAGCCGGCGATTGTGCAGGCGCGGGTCGCCGATGGCGCCGCCCAGGTTCTCTACGTGCACGCAGTCGTGCGGGAAGAGGGCGTTGTGCGTGAGTTGGTACGCCTCGGGCGGGAAGAGCGTGTCGATCTGGTCGGCGCCGAACTTGCGCTCGACCTGGGCGCGCACGCGCTGCCAGTGATCCAGCCCGCCCTTGCCCAGGAAGCGGCCGATGGGCAGGTTCATGGGGTGGTCGGTGGAGATCATGTCGACGCCCCACACGTGAATCTTCTTCTCGATGAGCCACGGCACGATGGAGTGGTGCGGGCCGGGATGGCGGTGGATGTACTTCTCCTCGTCGCCTTCGGGGCTGAGGAAGGAGTATTTCCACCAGCCGGTGTGGATGAAGAGGATATCGCCCTCGCGCACCTCGACGCGCTCCTCGATCATCTCTGGCGTGAAGATATCCAACTCGTCGAGCGCGTCGCTCAGGTCGACGATGATGCCCGGACCCCACAGCCACTCCAGCGGCAGTTGATCGATGGTCTTGCCGTTGGTGACGAAGTGGCGCGGCGCGTCCAGGTGCGTGCCCATGTGGTTGGAGGTCTGGATGTACTGCGCGTTGACACCGTGCTCGGACTTGCGCTTGAAGTACTTGACCTCAAAGGGCGGGTAGAAGGGCCAGAACGAGCAGTCCTGGTTGAGCGGTTGTGACAGGTCAAAAATCTTTTGCATGATTGGTTATCCTTCCCTGGTTCTGATTTTGGTGTGACTGACAATCACAAGTCTGTTCTTCAACTGAGCCGGCGTCCGGTTTTCCAGGTAGCTCAGACCATCCTTTCATATTCTACGCACGCTTGGATATCTTCCACGGACAACTGTGGGTAGTAATCTTGGACGATTTGAGCAAAGGGAATGCCGTGGGCGATCAGTTCGAGCACCATTGTCACTGGGATACGCGTCCCCCGAACGCAGGGTTTCCCGCCAAGCACCCCTGATCTGATCTCGATTCGTTGTGTCACCATGAATATCACCTCCATATCGCCATTATACGCGCTGTGGACCTGCAACGACTCGACGACTTTGTCGCTGCCTAGCTACTCTTGAGTCGGGCCAGGATGCCCGCCAGCTTCTCGTTGCCGCCGGCGGGCGGTCGCCAATCTACGTGTACGACCGCGGCGCCCTGGCTTTGCAGACTCTCCGTGAAGGACTCCAGCCCCACGTTGATGGCGGCGAGCGGCGCGGCCAGCGCGCCGGCGTCCACCGGCGCGTGACAGCCGATGCGGTTGAGCTGCTGCACGAGCACGCCGGCGTGGCGCGCCGCGGCCTCGTTGCTCGTCTCGATGTGCGCGCCGGCTGCCTGCAAGCGGGCGATCTGCTCGTCCATCGGCTGCGGGTCGCCCTCCGTGCCGACGACTACGGCGATGACCTCCAGGTGGCGGCCGGCCGCGGCAGCCAGCGCACGCGCCTGTTCGATGGCAGGCGCCAGTTCACCGGCCGGGTCGGGATGCGCGCCGTAGCCGAGCACCACGTCGAGCAGCAGCACGGCGACCTCGGGATCCGCCGCCTCCTGCACGATGCGCTTGACGCGCAGGTCGTTGTCCATCATCGGGTGCAGGCGGCCGACGGTGAACTCATCCTCGCCCAGGTCGACGATGGTGTGGCCGCGGCTCACGGTGGCCTTCTCCAGCGCGTCCTGCTTGTCGAGCGGCGCGTTGGAATAGACGGTGCGCACGTACTCGCGCAGGATGAGCTGCGCCTCGTAGGCGAGCGTGCCGCCGGAGAAAAGCCCGCGCAGAAAGCGCTGGCCCGGCGCAAAACGCTCCTCGGGGCGGGCGGCGTCGTGTTCCTCCTCGAAGCGCGCCAGTTCGACGGCCAGCTCGGCCGCGGCGTCCAGCGTCTCCACGAAGTAGAGATTGCCGTGCGCCGGATGCTCGGGCTTGTAGCCGATAAAGTCGATGACCACCGGCTTGCCCGCCGCGCGCGCCGCACGCATGAACTCGGCGGCGATGCGCGGCGACGGCGGCTTGGAGACGACGACGATCACCTTCGTCGCCGGGTCGTGGGCGAGCAGGTCGAGCGCCTGGCAGGCGGTGACGCCGTCCACCGCGTCGGAGAGATCGCGGCCGCCTGTGCCCAGCGCATGGGTGATGCCGCTGCCCAGTTGGTCGATGCGCGCCGTCACGAGCTGCAAGCCCGTGCCCGACGCGCCCACGAGCCCGATCGGCCCGGGACGCACGCGGTTGGCAAAACCCAGCCCCGCACCGGCGACGATGGCGGTGCCGCAGTCCGGCCCCATGACCAGACGCCCCTGCGCGGCCGCGGCCTGCTTGAGCGCGATCTCGTCTTCGAGCGTGACGTTGTCGCTGTAGAGAAAGACATTCTTGCCCAGGCGCAGCGCCGCGCGCGCCACGCCGGCGGCATAACGCCCCGGCACGGAGATGAGCACCCACTGCGCAGCAGGCAGCATCGCCGCGGCGGCTTCCAGGCTCTTGGGGCGATAGTCGCCCGCCGCGCCGGCCGGGCGCAGCCCCGCCAGCAGCGCGTCGACCTGGCCGAGCGCGCCCGCTGCGTCATCGCCGCTGACCACGATCACGAGATCGTCGGCGCCCGCCGCCTGGGCAGCGGCAGTGAGCAGGCCGCTCTGCCCCAGGACATCCTTGTTGGCGGGCGTGCCCATGACGACGCCGGCATCGACGACGCCGGGCAGCGCGGCCAGCCCGCGTTGGAGTTGCATGAGTACAATCGAGTCGTAGTAGGCGCCGGGGCGCACGATCGTTTCAACAGCCATAGGATCGATTCTCGGGCTCGACCGGCACGGGCCGGCGGCGGATGGAGGCGGGCAACGATGGGGTGATTCTAGGCGAAAGGGGCAGGGGTGTCAATCCGCGGCGGATCACCCCCCGTCGAAGGCGTAGTCAAACTCGTAGCGGTGCACGCCCTCCTCGATCTTGATGAGCATGGTGCCGGTGAGATTGGCCAGTTCGCCCGTGCCGGAGTCGGGCACGACCTTGAGCAGGAGCAGGCTGCTGCCGCGCGTCATCAGACCGAAGTGCTGGAGGACGAAGGCGCCGCGCCGGCCGTGGAGCGTGCCGTCTACCTGCTCGATGGCCACGTAGCCGGCCGAGCCGCTGACGCCGGTCAGCGCGCTGAGCATCTCGCCCTGGCTCGTGGCCGCCAGGTCGCCGGTGAAGCGCTTGTCGATGGACATGCGGCTGAGCGTGATGCCCTCGATGCCGACGGCGTAGCCTTCCAGCGGCTGCATGTCGACCTCGAATTCGCCGAATGCCTGTTTGGTGGTCTGCGGTGTGTCGTTCATAGTGAGTATTGTCGGGGAAGGTGAAAATTCTGACAAGATGAGGGGGTGAGGGGATGACAAGATGAGGGGATGTGTGGGCGCTCGAAACTCGGCATTGACCCTTGATTTCTCTTTGCGGGCAACCTCAAGGAAACCGCTGCCACAAAGAAACCGCTGCCACAAAGGCACGAAGGCGCGAAGGGGCACAAAGAAACCGGAATAACTCCTCTTCTTTGCGCCTTTGTGGCAGCGGTAACTTTAAGGTAAAGAAACCGAAGTAACCCCTCTTCTTTGTGCCCCTTTGTGTTCTTTGCGTCTTCGTGGCAGCGGTAATTTTAAGGTAAAGAAACCGGAGTAACTCCTCTTCTTTGTGCCCCTTTGTGTACTTGGAGTCTTCGTGGCAGCGGTTTTTTTAGACTGATGCCTGCTTCTGCGGGAGCCAGAAGATGGCGGGCACGCTGAACAGCGCCAGCAGGCCGCTGATGGTGAACGCGACGGTCAGCCCGAAGCGGTCGGCGAGCAGACCCACGACCACGACGCCGATCGTGCGCGCCAGGAAGTTGAGGAACATGAAAATGCCGTTGGCCGTGGCACGGTTGTCGGGAAATTGATCCTGCACGATGGCGAGCACCACGGGCGTCGTGGAGATGGCCGTCAAGCCCAGACCGATGAGCGCCGGCACGATGATCCAGCTCGGGCCGAACAGGAAAAGCGCCAGGATCAGCGGCGCGGCGGCGAGCAGCACGAAGAGCACCTGGCGCCGGCCATAGCGATCGCTCAGCGTGCCGGTGAGCAGCGCGCCGACGACGCCGGCGCCCTCCAGGATCGTCAGCGATGCGGCAGCCAGCCACAGGCTCGTCTGCAACTGGTCGCGCATGAAAATCGCCAGGTAGGTCGTGATGGTCACGGCGAGAAAGACCTTGGGGAAGATGACCCAGGTGATGACCGGAAAGACGCGCTTGACCTGCGGCCACATGGCGGAGAGCGAGTCCTGCCCCGGCGCGCGCGGGCGGGCCGGCACCGTGTGCAGACGCCAGTAGAGCACGGCTGAGGTCAGCCAGCCCAGCGCAGCCAGGCGCCAGATGCCGTCGAGCCCCCACCATGAAACTGCTGCCACTGCCACGATAGGCCCGACGGTGCGGCCAAGTTCGCCCGTTGCCATGAAGATGCTCATGCCGGTGCCGACGCGATTGCCGGAGACGCGCGCCGTCATGGCGGGTGCGGGCGCATGAAAGGCCGCGATGCTCACGCCGCCGGCCAGCAGCAGCATGGCCAGCGCCATGTAGTTCGGTGCAAAGCCGATGAGCGTCATGAGGGTGGCGGTGAAGCCGGGCGCCAGGATGACGAAGTAGCGCACGCTCATGCGGTCGGCGGCATAGCCCAGGAACGGATTGAGCAGGCTGGGCAGTTGCGTGAAGATCGTCAGGCCGCCGGTCAACATGTAGTTGGTGCCCAGATTGTCCTGGATGAGCGGCAGCAACGGCGCCAGGAACGCACCGAAGGTGTCGTGCATGAAGTGGCCGCCGGCAATGGTGGCGACCTGGCCGGTCTGGAAGCGCTCTGTCTGCGTGGCGGCGACGGGGAGATCCGCGGCCGGCGTGTCGATAGTCTGGCTGGTCATGTGTCGATTGCTCCTCACGCGGTGCGGCGGGTATGGCAGCGGGCCTACCGTACTACCGGACGGCGGCAGCGTCAAGTTGCGGGCGCCAGGAACCGCCGCTATGGGTCTTTCCACCGGCAGTGGTATTGTTGGGGGCTATGAACACCACCTTTGCTCCCTTCACCCCAGCCTATATCGACGATGCGGCGCGCCTGCTGGCGGATGCCTACGCCGCCGAGCGCCGTGCCAGCCCGTCGCTGCCGGCCATGGAACGGCTTGGCGGCGGCAGGGGCCGGCGCCTGTTCGAGGACGAGCTGGGCAAGATCGCCGGCAACGCCGGTGTGGCCGCGTTCGAAAATAGCCGGCTGTGCGGCTTCATGATCGAGAGCATGCGCTTCACATGGA
>JACKBA010000058.1 GCA_020634815.1 Caldilineaceae bacterium
GCCCAGCTTAGCCTTGACCACAACGGTCTGCGGGTCGACGGCCACGATGTCTTCAATGTAGTCCACGTTGCCGGCGCCGGTGGGGGTGGTGTACTTGACATGTGTGGCCCACGTGTAGGCGACATCCTCGGCGGTCAGCGGGGTGCCGTCGCTCCACATGGCAGCGGGCTTAATCTTGAAGGTCAGCTCGGTGCGGTCATCGTTCCATGCATAGTCGCCGTCGGCCAGCAGCGGATACTGCTTGCCGTCGAGCATGTTGTACAGGTACGGCGTCTCGAACATGGTGACGCGGGCATTGTCACCCTGAGAGATGGCCATCGCGTTGTTGTTGCTGCTGGCATATGGATTCCAGCCGACAACCGGACCCCACTGCTGGCCGTTGAAATACAACGTCTCATTGCGGGGCAGCGCGTTGGCATCAGCCGGAGCAGCGGCCTCCGCCGGGGCAGCAGCCTCTTCGGCCGGGGCCTCAGTCGCCTCTTCGGCGGCCGGTGCGGCAGCTTCGGGCTGGGCAGCGGGCGCAGCCGCACCGCCACAAGCAGACAGCACCATGCTGAGAATCATCAGCAGGGCCATCAATACAGAAAATCGATTCTTCATATTTGCCTCCTTAAGGGCATTGATATGGAGTTTGAACACAAAACGAACGAATCCGAACGCTTGGGATGCTCATGTTATGCCTGTGAATAGGTGACACCTCCTTCGCTTGGAACACGTTGCATGGCGGCATAGTTGGCGGCAGGTCGAAGTGCCTGGCCGCAAGACGCGCGTACTACCAGTTCGGTCGGCAGCACGATGTGCTGCGCGGCGCGATCGGTTTCCGCAGCCGGTGCGCTCTCTAACTGCTCGATCAGCGTCGACGCCGCCAGATAGCCCAACTGATCGATGGGTTGGCGCACGGTTGTGAGCGGGGGCTCCGCTGTGGCAGCCGGCCCGATGTCGTCAAAGCCCACCACGGCAATGTCCTCGGGCACGCGCAGCCCGGCCGCGCGCGCCGCCTTGAGCGCACCGACCGCCATGTTGTCGCTGGCGACAAAGACGGCATCCGGTCGCGGCGTGACGCGTAGGAGGCGTTCCATGGCCTGCGTCCCGCTCCCCTCTGACCAGTCGCCCGCCTGCATGTACCCAGCCGACGCTTCGATCCCCATGGCCTGCAGGCCGCGCAAGTAGCCCTCGCGGCGGTCCAGCGCAGCCACCATGTTGGTGGGGCCGGTGATGGTGGCGATGCGGGAGTAGCCCATCTGCGCCAGGTGGCGAACCGCCATGCTTGCGCCGTGCACGTTGTCCACATCGACGGTGGTGATATCGGCGTGTGCGGGTGAGCGACCGACCAGCACCAGCGGGAAATGCTCGTCGAGCAGGCGGGTGAGGAAGGTGTCCTCTGCCAGCGCCGAGGCGACGAGCAGGCCGTCCATGTGGCGGGCACGAATGAGCCAGCGGAAGGTATCGTCGGCCTGACGCAGCACCAGCGAGAGCATGAGGTAGTAGCCGCGCTCGTCGCAGGCGGCGGCGCTGCCCTGGATCAGCAAGGGAAAGTAGGGATCGGCGAAAATGGCGTTGAGCGCCTGGGGAATGACCAGGCCAATGACCCGGCTGCGGCGGCCGGCCAGCGCGCGCGCCGCCGTGTTGGGGTGAAAATCGTTGGCCTTGACGACCTGCCAGACACGCTCGCGTGTCGTATCATTGACGTTTGGATCGTCGTTGATGACGCGCGAAACAGTCGAGCGCGAAACGCCGGCAAGCCGCGCGATTTCCTCGAGTGTCATCTTCATCCCTGCACTCCTGGGAAGACTCTCGACGAGACCATTACCGAAGACCTCTGTGCGCCACGAACGCGGTGCATTCGAGCGCGGATGGTAGACGAGTGGTATTCGATCAGAACAACTGCACTGTAATGATTACACTGTAATGATTGGTTTTGTGGGAGACGGCCATGTGTGCGCGTGGGAGCGCTCCCAACGGCTATACTTTAGCACCATGGATCGGGGTTGTCAAGAGACGGAATGTGATGATTCTTACGATTGAACCTTGAGTGTGGATTGCAGCCCTTTCTGGCATTCAGCGTTCGTCGGCCAGAGAGACGGGAACCCGCTGACCGATACCGGTTGCGCAAAGCGTACTTGTGCGATTGTCATCGAGCCTGGTTCCGCTGCCTGTTTTGACAGCGCGCAGGGGCGCCTCTACAATGCACCTCTGTGGAACGGCCTGTATGGCCGGAATCCACGGCCATCTGTCCTGGAGAAGCTCCATATGCGCCTCAAGGCTGTTCTTCTCCCCCTCTTTGCACTGCTCGTTGCCACCTCCCCCTTTGTGCCGGTATATGCTCAGGAATCGCCGGCCGCCGAACCGGACATCGTGGGCGGCCAGGAGGCCACGCCCGGCGAATATCCGTGGCAGGCCTACCTGGAGATCGGGCCGTATGGGTGCGGCGGCGCGCTCATTGCGCCGCAGTGGGTGCTGACCGCCGCGCATTGTGTTTGGAACGACTACGGAGACCTGGCATCGCCCAGCCAGGTGACGGTCTATCTGGGCCAGCACAACCTGCTCTACTACGAACCATCCGAGCAGACGTACGGCGCCAGCCAGGTCATTCCCAATCCTGAGTACAATCCCAGCAATTCCGACGGTGATCTGGCGCTCATCAAGCTGGCCTCACCGGCCACGCTCAACGACCGCGTCGCGGTGCTGCCGCTGCTGACCAGCCCGGCCGACGATGCGCTGGCCGCGCCCGGCGTTCTCTCGACCGTCACCGGCTGGGGCGCGACTACGACCGACGACAACAACTCATGGTCGCCGGTTCTGCTCGAGGTGGCAATTCCCATCATCTCCAACACGACCTGCAACCAGGCCATGCCCGGTCCCTTCATCACGGCGAACCAGATTTGTGCGGGGTATGAAGAAGGCGGCAAGGATTCGTGCTACGGCGACAGCGGCGGCGCGCTCGTCGTACCAGACGGCGCCGGGGGATGGAAGCACGCCGGCATCGTCAGCTATGGCGACGGCTGCGCCAAAGCCGATCGCTACGGCGTCTACACGCGCACCTCGCGCTATATCGACTGGATCCGCCAATATGTGACCTTTCTCGACGTGACGGGATTCTCACCAGCCAGCGGGCGGCCGGGCACGCAAGTCATGATCAGCGGCGCCGGCTTCAGCAGTGTTACGGCCATTGAGTTCACCGGAACCCCGGCCCAGTTCAGTGTATCGAACGACAGCACCATCGTCGCAACCGTGCCCAACGGTGCGGTGGCTGGCCCCATCCGCGTGCGCAACGGCTTTGACAGCATGGAGACGGCGGATGACTTCCAGCCGCTCTACAGCCTCGGCGTTCAGGCCAGCGGCGCCGGCACCGTCACCGTGACGCCGGGCAACGCCATCTGCACGGCGGCGGACCCGTGTGAGCGCGAGCTAGTCGGCGGGACGACAGCTTCGCTCAGCCCGGCGGCAGGGCGCGGCCAGGTCTTTGCCGGCTGGCGCGGCGCGTGCGCGGCCGGCCCCGACACGTGCAGCCTGTTCATGAACACCGACCAGAGCGCCATCGCTGTCTTTGCCCCGCCCACATCGACCCTCTCGGTGAACGTGACGGGCAACGGCAGCGGCCTCGTCATGAGCAACATCGCCGCCATCGCCTGTGGCGACACCTGTTCACAGCAACTACCGACACGCACGACGTTGACGCTGTCGGCACAGCCGGCCGCTGGTATGCTCTTCCTGGGCTGGAGTGGCGCATGTAGCGGCTACACGCTCACCTGTCCCATTACCATGATCGGCGATCAGCAGGTCGGCGCGGGCTTTGCCGTGGCGCAGTATCTGCACCTGCCGCTCATCAGGCGGTGAAAAAAGTGAGCCACAAAGACTCCAAGGGCACAAAGGGGCACAAAGAAATCGAGGGTGCAAAGGTTGACTGATTGATGCGAGGAATCTATGAACGCCATGATAGCTGACGCGGCGACGGGTGCGGGCGGGGCGAACAGGCCACGCCGGGCGCTGGTGCTGGGCGCAAGCATGGCCGGGCTGTGGACGGCGCGCGTGCTGGCCGACCATTTCGACGAGGTGGTGGTGCTCGAACGCGACCGGCTGCCCGAGGGCGCGGCGCCGCGCGCGGGTGTTCCCCAGGCGCGGCAGTACCACGTTCTGTTGCTGCGCGGGCTGCAACTGTTGCGCGAGTACTTCCCTGGTCTGGAAGAAGAATTGATCGCCGCGGGCGCCGTGCCCTTCGACATCACCGGCGACGTCAAGCTGCGCTCGCGCGGCAAGTGGCTGCGCCAGTTCCCGTCGGGCCAGCAGTTGCTCAGTTGCAGCCGCCTGCTGCTGGAAGCAGCCATGCGTCGCCGGCTGCGCCGGGATGCGCGCATCCGCTTTGTGGAGGGCGTTGAGGTCACGGGGCTGGTCGCCGGCAGCGGCGGCACGCGAGTGGCCGGCGTGCGCTATCATACCCGCGCCGGCGCAGGCAGCGCGGCAGAGCTCGGCGGCGATCTCATCGTTGATGCGCTGGGCAGGCGCTCGCCCACGCCGGCGTGGCTGCAAGAACTCGGCTACGCCCCGCCGGAGGAATCGGTCGTCGATTCCTTCCTCGGTTATGTCACGCGCCGCTACCGCCGCCCCGCGAACTTTGCTGGCGACTGGCGCATGCTGCTCATCACCGCCACCGCGCCGCACGACCCGCGCGGTGGGCTCATCTTCCCCGAAGAAAACGGCGTCTGGGTCGTGATGATGGCAGGGGCCAACAAGGATTACCCGCCGACCGACGAGGCAGGCTTTGACGCCTTTGCACGCTCGCTGGGTCCGGAGTATTACGCGGCGGTGCAGGCCGCCGAGCCGATCAGCGCGCCGATCGGCTATCGCGGCACCGACAGTCGCTGGCGTCACTACGAGAAGCTCGACCGCTGGCCGGAACGCTACGTCGTGCTGGGCGATGCGTTCTGCGGTTTCAATCCCATCTACGGCCAGGGGATGACGGTGGCGGCGCTCTCGGCGGTGGCGCTGGGCGAGGAGATCGCACGCGCCGGCGGGCAGTTGGATGGCGTGGCCGCCCGCGCCGAGCGCGCTTTCGGCAAGGCGACCGAGGGTGCGTGGCTGCTGGCCACGGGCGCCGACCTGGAGTGGCCGGAGACGGTGGGCGGCGCGAGCAGCAACGGCCTGGCGGACCGCTTCGGGCGCTGGTACATCGACAAGTTGCTCGACGCCGTGGGCCGCGACGAGCAGGTGCGCCTGGCTTTCAACGAGGTCAACCAGCTTGTGAAGCCGGCGACGAGTCTCTTCGCACCATCCGTCATGGCACGTGTGCTGCTGGCTTTTCCTTGACGGTTTTGACATTGCCGTCACCGTGCTATAAGGTGGGAGTCACCTCACCGATTCTATTCTAGCGCAACAGGCACGAATGAAATGGATACCATGACAAACCGAAAACGCTACGCCATCGTCGGCACCGGCGGACGGGCCGGGCTGTACGTAGAGGCGCTCGCCACGACCTACGCCGGCGTGGGCGAGTTGGTCGGGCTGTGCGACCTCAGCCAGACGCGCATGAACTGGTACAACGCGCAGCTTGCCGAGCAGCTCGACCTGGCGCCGTTGCCCACCTATCCCGCCGCCGACTTCGAGCGCATGGTCGCCGAGACGAAGCCCGACACGGTCATCGTCACCACCATGGACAGCACGCACCACGACTACATCACGCGCGCCATGGCGCTGGGCTGCGATGTCATCACCGAGAAGCCCATGACGACGGACCTGGAGAAACTACGCGCCATCTTCGCCGCCATCGACGGGACGGGGCGCAGCCTGCGCGTCACCTTCAACTATCGCTATGCGCCGGCGTACACGCGTTTCCGCGAGTTGATCTGGGCGGGCGTCGTGGGCCGGCCGCAACTGGTCGACTTCTCCTGGCTGCTGGACACGAGCCACGGCGCCGACTATTTCCGCCGCTGGCATCGCGAGAAGCAGAACAGCGGCGGGCTGCTGGTGCACAAGGCCACCCATCACTTTGACCTGGTGAATTGGTGGATCGGCTCCTACCCGCAGAGCGTCTTTGCCCTGGGTTCGCTCAGCTTCTACGGCAAGGAGAATGCCGAAGCGCGCGGCGAGCACTACGACTATGTCCGCTATACCGGCGAGCCGGCTGCGGCCGACGACCCCTTCGCCCTGCAACTGACCAGCCAGGACGCGCTCAAGGGGCTCTATCTCGACGCCGAGGCGGAGACGGGCTATCTGCGCGACCGCAACGTCTTTGGCGAGCCGATCACCATCGAGGATACGATGACGGTGACGGCGCGCTACGCCAACGGCGCGCTGCTCTCCTATTGCCTTGTCGCCTATTCGCCGTGGGAGGGACTGCGCATCGCCGTGACGGGCGACAAGGGACGCATCGAAATGGACATCGAGGAGAGCATCACCCACCTGCTGGGCGACGGCGAAGCCAAGGACGCGCAGGCCAGCAAGGGACCCTTCAAGCAGGCGCGCATGCGCGTCTTCCCCATGCACGGCACGCCCTACGAGGTCGACGTTCCCGTGGGTGACGGCGGCCACGGCGGCGCCGACCCGGTCATGCTGGAGCAGATATTCCTGCCCGACCCACCGGCCGATCCCTTTGGCCGCGCCGCCTCGCACATCGACGGCGCGGCCTCCGTGCTGGTGGGCATTGCCGCCAACGAGTCCATGCGTACGGGGCGGCTGGTCCACATCGAAGAGTTATTCAACCTCAGCGAGCGAATGAATCATGGCTGATTACCTGCATCCCGACCGCTACTTCGACCCCGACCCGGCGCAGCGACACATCGCCCGCGCGTTGTACGGCCAAGTTGCGCACCTGCCGCTTGTTTGCCCGCACGGCCACGTCGACCCGCGCCTTTTTGCCGATCCCGACTATCGCTTCGGCTCGCCGACAGAGATGTTGCTGATCCCCGACCACTACATCGTGCGTATGCTCTATTCGCAAGGCGTGGCGATGGAAGATATGGCCATTCCGCGGCGCGACGGCGGCGAAACTGAGCGTGACCACCGCCGGGCCTGGCAGCGCTTTGCCGACCACTTCTACCTCTTCCGCGGCACGCCGACCGGGCTGTGGCTGCGCGAGGAACTGGCCGATCTCTTTGACGTGACCGAACTACTCACCGGCGCCAATGCCCAGGCCGTCTACGACCAGATCGACGCCCGGCTGCGATCGCCCGACTTTGCGCCGCGCCGTCTCTACGAGCGCTTCAACATCGAGGTGCTGGCGACGACCGACGCCGCCACCGACACGCTGGCGCACCACCAGGCGATCCGCGACTCGGGCTGGCCGGGGCGCATCGTGCCCACCTTCCGCCCGGACGCCGTGGTCAACCTGGACATGGACGGCTGGCGTGCGCAGATCGAGCTGCTGGGCCAGGTTTCGGGCATCGACGTGGTTGACTATGCGAGCTACATCCGCGCGTTGGAGCAGCGCCGCACCGTCTTCAAGGCCATGGGCGCCACCGCCACCGACCACGCCGCGCTCTCGGCGCACACGGATCCGCTCTCCGCGGTGGAGGCCGACGCCATCTTCCAGCGCGGGCTGAACGGCACGGCTACGGCAGCGGATGCGTGGCGCTTTACCGGCCACATGCTGCTGGAGATGGCGCGCATGAGCGTGGAGGACGGGCTGGTCATGCAGGTCCATGTCGGCTCCTTCCGCAACCACAACGAGCAGGTCTACGAGCGCTTCGGCCGCGACATGGGCGCCGACATTCCCGTGGCGTCGGAGTTCACGCGCAATCTGCGCCCGCTGCTCAACCGCTTCGGCAACGACCCGCGCTTCCGGCTGATCCTCTTCAACCTGGACGAGACGACCTACGGCCGCGAGCTGGCGCCGCTGGCCGGCCACTATCCCGCCGTGAAGCTGGGGCCGCCGTGGTGGTTCTTCGACAGCCTGGGCGGCATGCGCCGCTATTTCGACCTGGTGCTGGAGACGGCGGGCATCTACAACACGGCCGGCTTCAACGACGACACGCGGGCGTACCCGTCGATCCCGGCACGGCATGATGTGTGGCGGCGCGCTGCGGCGGATTGGCTGGCCGGTCTCGTCGTGCGCCACATGGTCGACGAAGCCGACGCCGCCGATATGGCGCAGGAGATGGCGTACGGGCTGGCCAAACGAGCGTATAACCTGTGATGGAAACCAACTCTATGACTCTTATCCCTGATCTCCCCGGCGAAACACCGTATGCCGCTTCCGTCGTCGAACAGGGCGATCTTGTCCTGTGGCTGACGCGGCGTGATGCGGATGCGACGAAGCGGCTGGCCGTGCTGGCGCCGGCGGGTGCGCCGCCCGCGCCTGTCTTCTCCGGCGAGGCGGGCGAGATCGCCGGCCGCACGCTGCTGCTCTGCCCGGCCGATGCCGGCAACGCCGCCGCCTTGCGCGATCTGCTGCCCTGGCTGCGCGCGCAGACATTGGGGCTGCGCACTTCGGCCGGCTTTGGCGACCGCCTGGGGCTGGCCACGCCGGGCCACGCGCGCGCCGTGCGCGCCAATCCCGGCATCGCCCCGATCTATGCGCAGCAGTCGATCCGCGAGAACGTGCGCACCAGCCGCACCGCGCAACAGGTCATGGACGCGGCCACGTGGGGCGTCTTCGAGGCGGGCTGGCGTGACGGCTTTGGCGCCGACGGCGACCATCTCAAGACGCCGGCCGACGCCGACGTCATGGTGGCGGCCGGCTACACCTTTTTCACCATCGACCCCGGCGAGCATGTGGATGACGGTGCGCACACGGCGACCTACGGCGAACTGGCCGGCATGGTGGAGACGCTGCCCTGGGTCGACCTGGATTCCTCGCCCGCAGACTTGCGCAGTCGCTACCTCGGCCGCACGATAGACGTCGAGGGGATGGCGCTCGCCTTCGAGGACGAAACGCTGGCACGCGCTGCGGCAAAATATGGCCGTGCCGTGGCCCACGCCGTGCGCATGTTCCGCCACCTGGACGCCGTCAACGGCGAGCGGCCGTGGGAGATGGAGCTATCGGTAGACGAGACGGAGACGCCGACCTCGCACCTGGAGCACCTCTACATCGTCAGCGAGTTGCGGCGGCTGGGCGTGCGCTGGGTGAGCCTGGCGCCGCGCTACGTGGGGCGCTTTGAGAAGGGCGTCGACTACATCGGCGATCTAGACGCCCTGCGCGCCGACCTGGCCGGCCACGCGGCCATTGCGCGCGCGTTCGGCCCCTACAAGCTCAGCCTGCACTCCGGCTCCGATAAGTTCAGCGTCTACCCGCTGGCGGCGGAGGTCACCGGCGGTGTGGTGCATCTGAAGACGGCCGGCACCAGCATGTTGACGGCGCAACAGGCCATCGCCATGACCGACCCGGCGCTCTTCCGCCAGCTCTATGCGCTGGCCTTCGAGCGCTTTGCCATCGACCGTGCCTCCTACCACATCTCCGCCGACCCGGCGCGCGCGCCGCAGATCGACGAACTGGCCGATGCCGACCTGCCCGCCGTCGTCGATCAGTTCGACGCGCGGCAGATGCTGCACGTCACCTTCGGCTCGGCGATCATGCAGTACGGCCCGGCCATGCAGGCTGCCCTGCGCGCCCACGAGGAAACCCACTACGCCGCGCTGGAACGGCACTTCGATCGCCACCTGGCGCCCTTTGCCCGGCACACAACCTGACGAACGACGGAGGACGAGGCGACCAAGATCACGTCATTACGCCGTTACTTATTCCCACCGTAGGCGTCATCGTAGATAAGGCGTGGATCCTTGCGGCTTTGTTTGGCCGCGTGCCACCGGCAATGACCGGGCGCACTTGCTTCCGCCAACACACCTGACACCACACCCACGCAGCGCGACCGGCCGATCGACAACCGAATGCAATCCCAGCCTGTGCTACGGGAGGAGGAGCGCAATGATGAGGTCTCTTCGCAAGCTATTTGTGATGCCGCTCGGCGCCGTGCTGTTTGCCGTGCTGCTGGTATTGATGGCCACGCAGATCGCTGCATCCCAGCCGCCACCCACGACGATCAGTTTTTCCGTTTTCCCACCGCCGCCGACGGCCATCACGCCCGGCGAGGTGGAGACCTTCGTCTGGCAGATCGTTCCCGCCACGACGCCCGTCTCCGTAACGCTCACCATCTTCGACATCGACAACAGCGTCCTCATCGAACAGCGCAGCTTCCCCGGATCCTCCGGTCTCGCCCTGACACAGACCTACACGCTACCCCTGACTTATACGCTGCCGTTTGGCCTGCCGTTTGAACGCTATCGCGCACGGGTCGACTACTACTCGGATGAAGTGGGGCTGGAAACGAGCGCCGAGTCGATCTTCTGGGTGACGCAGGAGACGGGCAATATCGAGGTTATCAAATTCAACGACCGCGACGGCGATGGCATACGCGACCCCGGCGACGAGGGTGTGCCCGACGTGCGCTTCGGGCTGAGCATCCAGGCGCAGACGCTCTTCCGCCGCACCGACGCTGCCGGACAGATCATCTGGACCACCGTGCCCATCGGCACCTACACGGTGACGGAGGAGGTGCCGCCCGGCTGGGTGGCTACCACACCGACCGTGTTGACGCCCACTGTCACGGCCAATCTGACGACGACGATTCTCTTTGGCGACCGGCTCATCCCTGGCGCGCTGGAAGCCTTTGTCTATGTGGATACCAACGGCAACGGCGTACAGGATGTGGGCGAAGGTCCCTATGCCGGCGGCGCCACCGTCGGCTACCTCTCGCCGTGCGGCGACGACGCCAGCGGTGCGACCAACGCGTCCGGCATCATCCTATGGACGAATCGCTGTGTGGGCGACTACACGGTTAACCTCACCGTGCCGGCCGGCTACACGCCGACCATGCCCATCGCCGTTTCGGCCACCGTCACCTCCAGCGTGACGAGCCAGGTGCGCTACGGCATCCAGGGGCTCGGCACGCTGGTGGCGCTCAAGTTCGAGGATCGCAACGGCAACGGCGTGCGCGACGCGGGCGAACCGACGCTCGACGGCGTCACGATGAACTACACGGGCGTGCTGAGCGCCGGCACCGGCACGACCGCCGGCGGCGTGGTCATCTGGCCGAACATTCCCGAGGGGCAGTACAGCGTCAGCGAAGTCGTGCCGGCCAGCGCGCGCGCCACCACCTCGACCACCGTGCCCGTGACGCTCGGCGCCGGCCAGACCGTCACCGCGACCTTTGGCAACCAACTGCTGGGCACGCTGCGCGCGCGCGTCTTTGACGACGTCAACGGCAACGGCTTCTGGGAGACAGGCGAAGCGCCGCTGCCCGGCGTCACCGTCAGTTGGGTGAACGAGTTCGGCGCCACCGACAGCGCGGTGACCACGGGCACCGGCATCCTGACCTGGGCCGGACAACCGGCGGGCACCTACACCGTCACACAGACGCTGCTGCCGGGCCGCGTCAGTACGACGGCGCAGACGCAGGTTGCGGTCGTCCCATGGAACGCAACGGTCACGGTCGACTTCGGCCAGCAGGCCATCGCCCGTTGTGTCGAAGGCTACAAGGTCGACGACAACCATGTCGGCGTGCCGGGCTGGGAAATCCGCGCCCAGTATGCCGACGGCACCGGCCCCATCTACGCGGCCACGACCGACGCCACGGGCCTCTTCCGCTTCCCGCCGCTGCCCTACGGCATGTACCGCTTCTGGGAGGTGGCGCAGAATGGGTGGGAGCCGGTGACGGTGCCCGACTTCGACGTGCCCATTCTGGAGCCCGGCGACCAGTGCCTGACCATTCGTTTCAAGAACCGCCAGGTGACGCCCGTGCCGGTGCCGACGGGCCTACCCTTCAGCAACAACCTGCCGCTGGTCGGCCGCGCCGTGACGCCGACACCGACGCTCGGCCCGACGCCGGTTGGCGCAGGGTGCGTCACCGGCCGCAAGATCGACGTGCTGGATGTCGGCTTGCCGGGCTTCGTCTTCAACCTGACCCCGCTGGCCGGCGGCGCCACGCTCACGACGGTGACCGACGGCTTCGGCAACTTCCGCTTCGACGGCGTGCCCGCCGGTGCGTACGTAGTGGCTGAGCCGCCGGTGCTGGGCTGGCTGCCCGTGAGCGCGCCGTCGGTCAATATCACCGTCCTCGCTGGCAGCACGTGCACGACCGTGCAATTCCAGAATCGCCAGGCGACGCCCACACCGACGCCGACGCCGACCTACACACCGACGCCAACCTTTACGCCGAGCCCGACGCCATCGCCCACACCGTCGCCGACACCGGCGCCACCCATCACGGGCGTCATCCATCCCAAGGGCATCGCCGCCAACCCGCAGACCAACGCCATCTTCGTGGGCAGCAAAACCACGGCCAGCGTCTACAAGATCGACGGCGCCGCAAACTCTATCGTCGGGCAGTGGCCGGCCGGGCAGGAGCCCTTCGGCGTAGCCGTGAGCCGGACGACGGGTAGGGTCTACGCGGCAAACTATCTGAGCAACACTGTGAGCATCTTTGACGGCGCCACGGGCTCGACGCTGGCCACGGTCAACCTGGGCGCGTCCGGCTATCGCGAGCCATCGATGGTGGCCATCGACGAGACGGCCAATCGCGTCTACGTCACGCTACACGGCAGCGGGCGCGTGGCCGTCATCGACGGCGCGGCCAACACGCTGTTGACGACGCTGGAGGCCAATGGCGGCGCCTTTGGCGTGGCCGTCCATCCGAGCTTGCAGCGTCTCTACGTGAGCAACCGCGACGCCGGCTTTGTCAGCGTCTTCGACACGGCCACCAACACGCGGCTGTGGCTGCAAAACATCCACCCCGGCGGCTCGCCCTTTGCCATCGCCCTGGATGCGATGCGCAACCGGCTTTATGTGCTCTACGCGCTGGCGGGCGGCGACCCCGATCGGGTGGCGGTCTACACGGTCACGGCGAGCAGCGCCAGCTTTGTCGCCGATGTCCCTGTGGGCAACGGTGGCGAGTTCGGCGGTTCCGGCATCGCCGTCAACCCGACGACGGGTCACGTCTTTGTCGCCAACAGCGGCGCCAACATGATGACGGTCTTCGACGGCGTGAGCCTGGCCGTGCTGGCTACCGTGCCCACGGGTAGCGACCCCGGCATGATCGGCGTCAACCCGGCGACGAACCTGGTCTACATCGGCAACCGGCTGAGCAATAGCGTGCAGATCTACCACGACGCGCCGTAGTATGAGAGCCGCGAAGACGCCAAGGCGCAAAGGGGGCGCGAAGAAGGGCAGAGTTTTGGGGGCAGAAAGATAGCCGCGAAGACGCGAAGGGGGCGCGAAGGGAAGCGGGAAAGCGAGCGCGAAATCAGGAGGATCGGTCACTGCGGGTGGCCGGTCCGGTTTCGGAGAAACGTCCGGCGAAGGCCAGATAGTTTGTCTGGTCTTCGCCGGAGCTCAATACGGAGAAGCGCAGGTGCGCAAACCTGCCGAAGTATGCACCGCCCGGCAGCAACAATTCTCCAAAGACCCCAGACACAACTTCCGGATCATTGCGAAAGACACCGCAGCCCCATGCACCAAGCAGCAGGGCATCACAGCCCTGGTCACAGGCCAGCGCCAGTAGCTTGCCGGCGCGCTGTTTGAGGATAGCGGGTAGGCCGGCGCGGGAGTTGCGCCTGGAGAGTGCGCCGGCATTGGGCGCCGCGCTCGTGATGAAGTCGACGGCATAGGGCGCGCTCATCAGCGCGCCGCTATCATCGCGAAAGACCGGGCAGCCAGGCGAGTAAATCATGCGGTCGGAATAGCGAGGATCGCGCAGGCGCCGGTGCGCGACATAGAATTCAGAAACCTGGGAAAGCGAGGCAAAGAGCGCAGAGCTGCGCGCCAGGCTCTCCTCCTGCGCGGCGGCTCCGTTCAGGAAACCGCCACCGGGTCTGCGCGCTGAAGCGAAGTTCAGCACGCCCACGCGCTGGAAGCGCCGGACCCGCGCAAGCTCGGCGGCGCCGGCCAGCGTGCTTTCGTTGAAAACTTCAACCGTGGTCCCTGCCCGCTTCGGCGCCCTGCCAAGAACCTGGCTCTCAAGCTGTGCCAGTTCGTCGGGCTGCCACTCACGCGTCCCTGCATTGCAGCGATCGATTGCCGCTGTCAGATCAACTCGCGCACCGGACGGCAGATCGTAGGCGCCGACGCGCAGTATCTCCATCGTCTCTTGGGCAATAGTCGCCAGTGCGGAACGATCCATTCGAGCCTCTCGACGCCAGCCGTGCAGGCCTTGCATGCCCAGGGAATCACCACTGCACATTCAATGACACATGGGACAAGGGCAGCGCTGTACCATGTTTACTCGCTACGCCAAGCTTCCGGGGTGTAAGGCCAGCCCAGTTCCAAAGAGAGCGCACGCCAGCGCTGCGCCATCTCCGGCGCGTAGAGGAAGGGCACGTATCCCAGCTTGAAGTAGCTCTTGATCGCCGCCAGCCGCCAGTGCTCGGTGTAGAGGTGGACGTTGCGATAGCCGGCGGCCAGCAGCCTTACCGTGACCGCGGCCGAGACCGCCAGGCCGAGCCCCTGCCCCGTGTGCGCGGGGTCCGCCGCCACCCAGCCCAACTCGCCGCCAAAGGGATGATCGTCCGAGTGGTCGTGCAGCCCCATGGCTGTGGCGACGATTGTGTCGCTGGCCGTGTGCACCGCCATGAACCAGCTCCCCGGCGGGATGCGGGCGATCCACGGGCGCAACCGTTCGTCGTCCCAGCCGGGCCAGCCGGCCAGCGCCATCACCTCGTAGAAGCGCGGCTCGTCCCCCGGACGGTAGGTGCGCAGGTGATAGCCCGGCGCCACGCGCACCACCGGCGGCTGGTCGAGCAGGTGGTCGGGCCACACCATCTGTAGCTGGAGATAGGGCTCGCTCTCGGCCGCCATCGCTCACTCCTTGCGTGCTTCGATCAGATACTTGCGCGCTGTGAAGCGCAGTTCCCCGTCGGCATCCAGACGATCTTGCAGTGCGAACAGCGTGTCACGCTGCGTGGCAACACTGAAGCCCGGCACCAGCCACGGCACGGCCTTGAGGTAGTAGACGAGCGCGCCGACGTCCAGGAAGCGCAGACTGCCCTGCCAATCCTGCACGTCCACAATGGCGAGGCCGGCGGCGCGCAAGCGCGGCACGTACTTCTCCGGCGCGGCATCGGGCCATTGCGGCGCGGCGCCAAACGCGGCGAGCAGATCGGCGGCCCACAGGCCGTGCACCTGCTGCGTCAAGAATGTGCCGCCCGGCGCCAGCACGCGCGCCACCTCGGCCGGGTTGAAGGCGGCGTGGCGGTTGAGCACCAGGTCGAACTCACCGCCGGCAAAGGGCATGGGATTGTCGTCGGTGAGTGGCACGGAGAGCACCTGCACGCCCAGTGGCGCCAACCGCTGCGTGACCAGGTCAAAGTTGGGCGGATACTCCTCGGTGACGACGACCTTGGCCGGCCAGTAGGGGCGCAGTTCCAGGAAACGCTCGCCGCCGCCCGTGTCGAGGTCGACGACCGACGCCGCCGTTTGCATCAACACGGCGGCGCGGGCCAGGTACTCCCACGGCGGGTCATCCTCGACCATGCGGCCGGCAAGGTAGGCGAAATCCCAGCCGCTGAAGGGCGCCGTCTCCTCGCGCTGCCACGCAGCCAGCAACTCACTGCGATCCATTGCGCTGCTCCTCCATCACAACCGCCAGCAGTGCGGCCGGCGACGGGAAGATGAAATCGGGCGCATGGGCATCCAACTCGGCGCGCGTGCCGTAGCCGTAGACAACCGCCGCCGTGCGCACGCCGGCACGCCGGCCGCCGACGATGTCGTGCGAGCGGTCGCCCACCATGAGCGTCGTGGCCGGGTCGAGCCCCTCGGCGCGCAGAACTTCGGCGATCAGCTCGCCCTTGTCGGAGAGGCGGCCATCCAGCTCGCTGCCATAGACGCCGTCGAAGTAGTGCGCCAGGTCGAAGTGTTCCAGGATCTTCACGGCGAAGACGTACGGCTTGGAAGTCGCCACGAAGAGACGCATCCCCGCCGCCTTGAGCGCCGCCAGCATGTCGGCGGTGCCCGGATAGACAGAGTTCTCGTACATGCCCGCGGCGGCGAAGCGATCGCGGTAATGGGCAATCGCCGCGTCGACGCGTGTCCGGTCGTCAGTGGCCAGCAACTGGGCAAAGGTCTCCTGTAGCGGCGGGCCGATATACGGCACCAGCGCCTCCGTCGGCGGCACGGCCAGGCCAAGCTGTGCCAGCGCGTGCTGCATGCAGCGCGTGATGCCCTCCTTGGGGTCGGTCAGCGTGCCGTCGAGGTCAAAGAGAATGGCGTGGATCATGGTTGGCTTACTCGCTGCACGGATGCGCGATCCGAGTTGCCAACGAGCACGTCGCGCGGTATCAAGGAGACTGGCATTGCTGTCATAGTCTGAAAGCTCCTTTGCTCGATTTAGTTTGCGCCCATTGTACACCGTGCGCGCTATTCCGCGACTGCTGACTCATGGCGCCAGCGCAACGCTGGCAATATCGCTCAACATATGTCTGGGCGGCCGAAGGAGACAGAGTACGCAGGCGCCATGCCTTATCGTGATGTCAATGCCATTCCCTGCGAATCTCTGTGTCGCTCTTTCGTTGCGCCTTTGCGTTTATGACTATTTTCACCCCAGCGGCCGGCTAAAATAGAGCGCCGTCTCGCCCGCCGCATCGCCGCCGGGATCGTAGAGCGACTGATCCAGCCCGCACCACACAAAGCCCATACGCTGGTAAAACTGGATGGCCGGGTAGTTCACATTGCTCGTCTCCAGCCAGAGCATGCGGGCACCGGCCGTGCGGGCGAAATCCTCCGCGGCTGCCAACAACGCCGCGCCAATGCCACGGCCGCGCCATGCCGGCGCCACATAGAGATGCCAGATCGCGGCGCGGCGATTCCACGCCTCGTAGCGCAGGGCGACAAAGCCGGCCAGCGCATCGCCAGTCTCGGCCACGAAGCCCTGCTGCCACAGCCGATCGTCGCCCAGTTCGTCCTCCAGCGGGAAAGCCTTGCGGATCGGTGGCGCCACGGCCTGCTCGACCAGCGTGAAGGAAGCGGCGGTCGCTTGCACGGCGTAGATGCGGTCGGTGACAAAAGAGGTGTCCAGTGCCAGCAGCCCTATGCGATCGCGCGGCAGGGCGACGGGTCGGATTGCAGGCAGTGCGCCGGCCCGGCTTAGTGGGCCAGCCATCGATGAAGCTGGGCGTAGACGTCGGGCCGGCTGAGCAGGTCCAGGTGGTTCATGCCGTAGCCGGTCCAGGTGCGTTCGGCGGGCAGCGCCAGATCGTGCGCAGGGTCGCGGTGGCGCCCCAGTGCGCTGTCCAGCGACACCAGCCCGTCGCCGAACAGCCTGCCCTTACACGCAGCCGCGTTCTCACCCAGACCGGCGACAGCGGCGAAAGAGGCGACGCCCGCGGGCAGCGGCACGGGAACGCGCGACCCGTCGTGACGCGCAAAGCGGTCGCCCTCCGCCCAGTCCGCATCGCTCAGAAAGCCATAGCGCAGATCGGTGATGCCGGCGCTGCGCACGCGCCCCAGGCGCGCAAAAGGCGCCACGTAGGGCACGGCGCCCAGCGCGAGATCGATCCAGTTGCCGCCCCGTTCCAGCGGCGCGCCGTGATGAGGCGTGCCTAGAAAGACGAGCGCGCGCAGATGGCGCAGCCAGCCGTGACTTGCGCCGGACGCAGCGTGCACCGCACTGCGCGCCACCAGCCCGCCCATGCTGTGGCCGACGACAACCAGCTCTTCCACCGGCACCGGCCACGCCGCCAACGTCGTCTCCAATAGCTCAGCGAAGGCGCGGCCATTGGTCGAGATGTGCAGCCCGCTGTTGTAGTGCAGATAGCGCGGCGTGTAGCCCCGGTCGCGCGCGAGCGCGGCGCCGTGGTCGTGCCCGGCGCGCAGCCACTGGCGGTCGTTCATGCACAGGCCATGAACGAGCACGACGATCCTGCCGGTGACGGCCGGCTCCCCTTCGCCTGTGACGCTTGCGCCGTAAGCCGGTCGCAGCGCCATGCGAATCGACAACGGGTTGTGCGTCTCCGCCAGGTGGTCGCCCAGCACGCCGTTGAGAGCGGCAATGACGGCCTCGCGCTCGGTCGACGAGTGCGGCGGGTTGTGCAGCGCAGCAGCCGGCAGCAGCGCCAGGTCGAGCGTGCCGCCCACGACCGTCGTCACGCCGCGCACGCTGCGATAGACAAAGCCCGTGATGCCGTCGGTGCGGCCATGCGCCTCGCTGCGGCGCGGCCCGCGGCTGATCGTGTGGTGCATCCCTTCCACGATATCGGTAATGCCGGTCGTCGCCGAGATGACCAGCCGGCTCATGCCCTGAATGTCGGATGCGCGAATATGCATCGGGTTCTAACGCCTTTCGGGTGAGCGAACAGCGGCGCCAGGCCACGGGCCGGGCGGCAGATCGGAGAGTGCTCGTTCAGTCGTCTCCTGGTCGACCTGGCGGAAGCCGCGCGCCAGGTAATTGCGCAGCGCGTGCGGGCCGTCGAGCGTGCAGGTGTGAACGGTGACGCGCGCCGGAGCCAGCGCCCACGCCCGCTCAATAGCCGCGGTCAACAACTGCCCGCCAAAGCCCTGGCCGATGAATTGCGGCAGCAGCCCGAAGCTGGCGATCTCGACCGAGTCGTCGGCGTGGGGCAGCAACTCGAAGTAGCCCACGGGCACGCCGCGGTGAACGCCGTACCACGTCTCGAAACCGGGCCGGCCCACAAATGCCTGCCACTCGGCATAGCTCCACGGCAGGCGCATGATCCAGTACCAGTTCCCGCCGACGGCCGTGTAGAAGAAGCGGCTGAGTTCCGGGCAGGCAAGCTCCGCGTGCACCAGCGCGCACGGCTCGTCCGGCCTGCGCGCCGGGATCAGGTACGCCCGCTCGGCCATCTCAAGATAGTACGTCGTGACTGGTCGGATCATGGCTGCCTATGCCTGCGTTTCGATCATGCGCGCCGCGACTTCCTTGACGAGCTTGGCACACAAGGGCGCCGTGATGCCACAGCCGTCCTGGCTCGGATTATACTCGACAATGTCGGCGCCGGCGATCGGGCCGGGCAGCGACTGGATCAAACCGATGACTTCGCGCGCGGTCAGCCCGCCTGCCTCGCGGTGCGCGACACCGGGCGCAAAGGCCGGATCGAGGCCGTCCAGGTCGATGGAAAGATAGATCGGCCCTTGCAACGCTGGGCGGACGCCGGCCGCCCATACGCGCATGTCGACGATCTCCACGCCGAAGCGGGCCGCCTGCGCGCGCTGGTGGCCGTTGAGCGTGCGGATGCCGACCTGCACCAGCCGTGCGACCAGTCGTTCTTCCATGATGCGGGCAAAGGGGCACGCGTGCGAGAAGCGATCGCCCTCAAAGCTGTCGTAGAGGTCGGGGTGCGCGTCCACCTGCACCAGCGTGAGTCCGGGATGGCGCGGGCCGAGCGCAGCCAGGATGGGATAGGCCACGGAGTGATCGCCGCCCAGCGCGAGCGGGATGCCGCCGCCATCGAGCACGGCCGCGATGCCTGCGGTGATGAGCGCCCGTGCCGCGCCGGTCGCGGGCAGCGCCAGGTCGCCGGCATCGGCCAGCACGCCGGGCGCGCCCAGGTCGATACCGCTTTCGCTCCAGTCGTTGGAGGCGGGCGAGGCCAGCGCGGCGCGGATCAGCGGCGGTGCGGCCGCGGCGCCGCGCAGGAAGGAGGAGCTTGCATCGTAGGGCAGGCCGATGAGCGTCGGGCGGCGCGTCATGGCGCGCTCCGCACCGCGTCGGCCACAGCGTAGTGCCAGGCGTACATCGCATCAGGCCGCAGCGCGAGCAGCCTCTGCCGGTCCAGGGCGATCGTCTCACCCTCGACCCGGATCACGCTGTGAAACGGTTCGTAGTTGGGCACGCCGCCAAAACCCTGGCTGCGCCACTCGGCCAGGGTGACGCTGCCGCGCCGGGCCAGAAAGTCGAGCATGCGATAGGTCGACGCCTGCATGGCATGGACCGGCGCGCCGTCGAAATGATGCGCCACGAGATACGCATCCGTTTCACGCCAGAGCGCATCAATGACCGCCTGCCGCGCGGCAAGGCTGTCGATGGAGAGGTCGCCCGTACCGAGCATGGCGGTAAGGCGCGCCGGCCAGCCATCAGGCAGCCACGCCAGGCTGCGGCTCAGGTGAAAGAGCCACTTCTCGTGCGGCATGTACTCCACATTGGCGCAGAAGAGCGCCTTGACCAGCGCAACCGCGGCCTGGTTGAGCATGGCGTGGCCCTGCACGGCATCGTTGCGCCGGATCCAGATGTCGCCTGCCAGCCGATAATACCACCAGCACTGCATCATGTGGCCGGCTGCTGCGGCGGCGGTCGGGCGATCGCGCAGTTTCTCGGCAAGCAGCGCCTGGATGTCGCCGGTCGGGTCGTGAAGAATCTCGGCGTAGGAGGCGTCCCACAGCGCGTCGCTCTCCCACGCTCGCTGTCGCTCGTGCGCGAGGTCGACAGCCTTGATGTCATAGAGCTGCCCGTCGATCACGACGATGCCCAGCGCGAGCGGGCTGCGCTGCGTCTGCCACGCGGCGTAGGTGGCGCTGTCGAGGTAGAGCGTGACGTCGATCTCCGACAACTCGTCGGCATAGCCGCGCGACAGCCCGCCGTTGAGGGTGATGCCGGCGACGCCAGGGATCGCCTGGAATCTCGGCAGGACGCCTTCCAGGTGGCGCCGCAGCGCGCCTGCCAGGTTTGTTCCCTCAACTTGCACGGCAGGCCGGCTCATCGCGACCTCAGAGACTGCCTGAAAAGGGTAAAAAA
>JACKBA010000059.1 GCA_020634815.1 Caldilineaceae bacterium
TCTATCTGGATGCGTGGCCAGCGGACGGGATCATTGAACTGCCGCGGCCGCCGTTGGCCAGCGTGACGAGCATCACCTATACCGACGAGGACGGCGCGACGCAGACGCTGGCGGCCAACAATTACCGGGTCGACACGGCACGCGAGCCGGGCCGGGTGGTGCTGGCGCCGGGCGCCGACTGGCCGTCGGTGGCGCTCGATTCCAGCAATCCGATCACGGTGCGTTTTGTGGCCGGTTATGCCGATGCCGGCGACGTGCCAGGCATGGCGAAGGCAGCGATCCTCCTCCAGATCGGCGAGATTTACGCCAACCGGGAGGCGGTGATCGTCGGCTCTACGCCGCAGGTGACGCCGGCGGTGCAGCGTGTGTTGAATCTGCTGAAAGTGCGGTACTGATGGCGACGCGAGCGGATACTTTCGATCGAGCCGATTCGACGAGCCTGGGCAGCGATTGGGCCGAGGACTCGGGCAATTGGGCGATCGTCTCCAACAACGTCCGCAACAACACGACCGGCAGCAGTTACCGCAAGCTGCGCTGGGTTGGCGCCGCGCTCGACTCCAACAACTACAGCGTATCGGGCACTTATCGCAGCGGTTCTGCCTCATTTGGCATTGGGCCGGCGGCGCGCTGTGTTGCGTCTGCCACGGTGAGCTATTACGCGCTCATCATTTTCGGCGGCGATGCGGCCTACCTGGTCTACATCAACGCCGGCGCCGAGACGGTGCTCGACACGGGCAGCGCCATCACGGCCAGCACGAACTATGATCTGCGCATCGAGGTCGACGGCACGACGATCCGCGGCTATGTCAATGGCGTGCTCGATTTGGAGGCCACGCACAGCGCGCTGAGCAGCGGCTCGCCCGGCATCGCCGGCTATGGCGGCAACAACACCAACACCTACTGCGCCACGTGGGCCGCCGAGGATTTGGGCGGCGGCGCATCGCAGATCAACGTGAGCGACACGGCGGCCGGCAGCGATGCGCTGGCACAGGTGGCGGTGACGTTGGGATTGGCCGACACGGGTAGCGGGGCGGATGCGCCGGGCGGCCTGGCGGCGAGCCTGGCACGCACGGACACGGGCAGCGGCGCCGATGTGCTGGCGCAGGTGTTGGCGAGCCTGGGTGTGAGCGACACGGGCAGCGGCGTCGATGTGCCGGGCAACCTGGCGGCGAGTGTGCCGGTGGCGGATAGCGGCGCCGGCGTAGATGCGCCAGGCGTGGCGGTGACGCTCTCTCTGGCCGACACAGGCAGCGGCGCCGACAGTGCGCTGGCGCTGATTCTGGTGGCGCTGGCCGATGCGGGCAGCGCGGCGGATACGCTGGCCGGCGTGGCGGTGACCCTCTCTCTGGCCGATGCGGGCAGCGGCGCCGAGGCCCTGACGGTGTCGGTTGCGGTAAGCGTGGCCGATGTGGGCAGCGGCGCCGAGGCGATTGCGCTGCTGACCGAGGCAATCAAACAGATTGTCGACAGCGGCGCCGGTGCGGACACGGTGCTGCCGCCGGGCGTGTCGCTGACGGTAGTAGACAGCGGCGCCGGCGTGGATGCGTCCGGCGTGGCGGTGACGCTCTCCGTGAGCGACACGGGCAGCGGCGCCGAGTTGATCGCCGTGTTGTCGGCGATGCTGCTAAATGTGCTCGATGCGGGCAGCGGCGCCGAAGCGGTGACGGTTGGTGTGGCGCCGCTCGCCGTGATGGACAGTGGCAGCGGCGTCGATGCGCCGGGCGTGGCGGTGACGTTGGCCGTGAGCGACACGGCGGCCGGCAGCGATGCGCTGTTGACGGCGATCCTGGTGGCGGTGGCTGATGCTGCGGCCGCGGTGGATGGCGTCGGCTCGATTGCGGTGCAGGTACCGGTGGTGGATGTGGCGCAGGCGGCGCATGTGATCGGGGCGATTGCGGCGACGCTGGCCGTGGTGGATTTGGGCGCCGGCGTCGACGTGGCAATTGCGTTCGATGCGGCGGTGCGCATTGTGCGCGTGGATTTCAGCATCGCCCGGCGGTCGGTGGCTTTTGCGTGGCTGGCGCGTTCGCTGGCCTTTGGCTGGGCGGCGCGTGGAGTTGAGTTCTCGATGGTGGCCCAGCCGATTGCGTTCGGCTTCGCGCGCCGTGATGTGTCGTTTGCGTGGAATCGCTAGGAGGCAGGGATGGTACAGGACAAGGCATTTTATCGCACGCAGTGGCTGATCCGGCGCTATGCGAGCGAACAGGATTTTGCGGCCGGCCAGGCGACGCCGGTGGTCGGTGCGGATGGTGTCGAGTTGCCGGCCGAGTCGGTGATCGACGGCAACTTGCTGCTCAACGAGGGGATCGCCGAACTGTGGGACCTGGTGATCGGCGCCGGCACGCCGACGAGCTTCGCCAATGCCAATGCCTATATCGGCGTGGGCGACAGCAGCACGGCGGCCGCAGCGTCGCAGACGGGGTTGCAGGCGTCGACCAACAAGGCGTATGTCGGCATGGAGTCCGGCTATCCGAGCCGCAGCGCGCAGACGGTGACCTGGCGGGCGGTCTTCGGCACTTCGACGGGCAATTTCGCCTGGCAGGAGTTCACGGTTGCCAACGGCAACAGCGACACGGCAAAGAATCTGAACCGGGTCGTGAGCAACCAGGGCACGAAGGCCAGCGGCCAGACGTGGACGGTCGACGTGTCGATCACGTTGAGCTAACGAGGCACTATGGAGCGCGTCAACGAGCAGAGCACGGCCTATGTGACCGCCGCCTTCCTCGACAAAACGGGGACGGCCGCAACGCCGACGGCGATCAGCTATCGTATCGACGACGTGGCTACCGGGCAGGAGATCCGCGACGACACGGCGATCACGCCGGCGGCCAGCACGGTCGAGATTACGCTGACGCCGGCCGACAATGCGATGGTGTCGGCCACGCGGCCGATCGAGGTGCATGCGCTGACGGTGACGGCGACCTATGGCGATGCTGATGCCGTGCGCGGGGTCTACCTCTTTGAGGTGGCGAATCTGATGGCGGTGGCCTGATGCCGCGGATTGGGGCGGGTGAACTCAACGAGCAGGTCCAGATCCGCACGGCTACCGTGGTGCGCGATGCGTTCGGCGGCGAGGTGCAGGGTTGGTCGACGATGGCCACGGTGTGGGCCAAGATTGTCGAGCGCGGCGGACGCGAGCCCGTGCTCGCTGACCGGCCGGTGATGGTGGTCAGTTACGAGGTGACCATCCGCGCCGGGGTGACGGTGACGAACAAGGACAGGCTGTTGTGGGGTAGCAAGACGCTGATGGTCGACACGGTGACGCCACACAGAACGGACGGCACGCTCGTGCTGCGCTGTATTGAGGCGGAGGCATAGATGGCACGGCGACGCAGCCGCAACCGGGTGCAGGTCCGCGTACAGGAGAACGTGACCGCTGCGCTGACCGAATTGCAAATCTCGTTGCGCGGGCCAGGCGTGGCGCGTGCGCTCCAGACGGGCGCCGATATGATCGCCAAGGCGGCCAGGCCGGAGGCGCCGGAGGATACCGGCCAACTGCGCGCTGGGGTGTTTACGGCGTCGATTGTGCGCAACGAGTATCGACCGCTCGTGCGGCCGGGGCGTGGGCAGCGGCTCAACAGCCCGCTCAAATTCCCGCCGCGCCCCAATCAGGCGCTGGTGTGGTCGTCGGTCTTTTACACTCGATTTATTGAGGGCGGGCGCAAAAGCCGATCGCAGGACAATAGGCGCGGCAAGCGCAGCACGCGCCGGGGAATGGGAGCGATTCGCAAGCGGCCCTTCTTCCAGCGGGCGAAACGGCGCATGCGCCAGCCGGCGTTGGCGGAGATTCAGCGGCAGTTGGTCAAATTGGTTGAGGATGCCTGGCAGCGATGATTGAGCAGCGCATTGTGAGCATGATGGCGGCGGACGCCACGATTGCGGCCGCGGTGGGACAGCGAATCTCGCCGGTGGTGCTGCGCCAGGATACGGCATTGCCGAGCCTGGTTTACCGGCGGTTGGCCGCTGACCCGGAGTATACGCTGGCAGGCCGGGCGGGCTGGCGGGCGGTGACGCTCCAGATTGCGTGCTGGGCGCTGGAATATGCGGATGCCAGGGCGCTGGCCGAGGCTGTGCGTGAGTTATTGGACGGATACAGTGAGACGAGTGGTGTCGGGTCGATTCGCTTTATCAGCGTGGCCGATGGCGCCGACGAGTACGTGAGCGAGTTGGACGCGTACGGCTGTATTTGCAACCTGACGATCGAGTATGACGACGAAGCGGCGACGCTGTAGGAGGGACGCATGAAGGGCACGGAAATGGCGGTGTGGGTCGACGAGTTTGATTTCTCGTCGGCGATCTCCGAGGTCGATGTGCAGATGGAGGTGGGTGAGGCGCAGCGCACCAGCCTGGCCAGCGCGGCCGAGGAGTTCCGGCCCCTGCTGCCCAAGATGGGCGTGCAACAGAACGGCTACTTCGAGGGCGTGCTGCCCGACGGCTTTGAAGCCGAGATGCGCGCCCGCTTCGGCGTCAACGGTGCGGTGGTGTCGGTCATCACGCAGCGCAGCGACGCCGATTGTCCGGTCTACGTGTTGCCGGATGCAGGCAACTATGAGATGGCGATTGCCACGCCCATGAACGGGCTGGTCACCCTCAACGGCAAGTGGGGCACGTCGGGCAATGCACGGCGCGGGCTCCGGGTGTTCGACGGTACGTTCGACGCCATCGAGGATGGCACAACGGTGGATTTCGGTGCAGGTGTGACGACGGGCGGCTATGCGTGGCTGCACGTGTCCAGCATTACCGGCACGGCGGTGGATGCCGATATTGACGTGGAGAGTTCGGCCGACGGCGTGACCTTCGTCAGCGAAGGCACGATTACGCTTTCGGATGTGGGCGCCTATGCGCTGACGTTGGTGGGCGCGGTGAGCCGGTATATCCGGTTGAGCTGCGTCGACCTGGGTGGCGCCTCGGCGATTCGGTGCATGGGTGTTGTGAGTCTAGGCTAACAGGAGGCTTATTGTGGGTGTCAAGGGTCCAGGAAACGTTTCTCTGACGGTCAACGCCGTCAACCTTACGGCATATGCGGACGAAACCGATCTGCAATTCGCCGTGGCGGAGCTCGAGGAGACGAACCTCGCCAGTACGGCGCAGGAGTTCATTCCCGGCCTGGCCAACTACCAGGCCGACATCAAGATCACCAAGTGGGATCTCGTTGTCGACAACGTGTTCGGGCCGCTCATGCTCAACCCGGCGATGGTGACGGCCGTCATTGCCGTGACCGATGCCAGCGGCGACACGGTGACGTACACGTGGACGAACAACGCGTTCGTCACAGGGTACAACATCGGCGGCAGCGCCTCGGGCAAGGTGACGAGCGGGCCGAAGCTGCGCCTGAGCGGCAATCCGAGCCGCGTTGCTGCGTAACATGCAGATACGGATCGAGTGTACCGTGCCGGAGTTGCCGGGCAACTGGGTGGATCTCTCCGACGTGTGGACGCGGCGCGAGACGACCGACTTCTATGCGGCGGCGATTGCCGGCAATGATGAGGTGACCTTTCCGCTGTTGCAGAGCAAGCTGACGGCGGTGCATCTGCACCTGGCCGACGGCACGCCGGTGACGGATGTGGCGCTGCTCTTCGAGCGCTTCGATGATCTGGACGTGCGGCTGGCGCGCTGGCTGGCGACAAACATCATGGATGCGCTACAGAGGATGCTCGCCCTGGGGGAAGCGCAGAGGCGGCTGTTGTTCGATGGTGTCGAGATAGCTGCCAGGAAGAAGACGCAGACACCAAGCGCGACGTAGCGGAGGCGCCCGGCGGGGCGGAGCGTGGCGCGGCCATGCTGGCGATGATGGCTGCGCTGCCCGACGCGTACTGGGACGCCTGGCTATTGCGCCAGTTCCCTGGCCGCACGTTGGAAGAGCTGGACGGCATCGACTGGGCACGGCTGGCGCGTGCGCTGCATGTGCGGGAGATTGAGCGGGTCGAGGAGTTATATCCGCTCTTCTTCAAGGACAAGTGGAAGCCGAGTTCGGCGGAGTGGCGAATGATTCTGCGGCACAACCGGCTGGAAAACGAGAATGGCTGACGCAAAAACGTTAGTCTCGCTGTCGCTGCGTGATGAGGCCAGCAGACAACTCAAAACGTTCGAGGGCAAGTTCCGCCAGACCATGGGCGGGCTGGCGGATACCGGCGCAGAGGGCGGCGGCTTTGCCACGCTGACGGCCGACGTGACCAGCCTCGAGGGCGCCATGTCGATGCTGGGCGCGACCGCGCCGCAGGTGGCGATCGGCATGGCGGCGCTGGGGCTCGGCAAGCAGGCCGTGGAGGCAGCGCGCGCGGCGGCCGGGGTGCAGGCGCTCGAGACGGCGTTTCAGCGCCTGGCGCGAGAATCCGGCACGTCGGGCGCCACAATGCTGGCGTCGCTGCGTGATGCGTCGTCGGGGATGATCTCGGATGCCGACCTGATGCTGGCGGCCAACTCGGCCATGGCGCTGGGCGTGGCAGACAACGTGCAGGAGGTGACCAACCTCTTGCAGATTGCCATTGCCAAGGGGGCGGAGTTTGGCCAGGCGCCGACGAAGGCGTTCGGTGACCTGATCAACGGCCTCGGGCGTATGTCGCCGGAGATCCTCAATAACATCGGCATCATTGTCGACGCCGACAAGGCATACAAGGATTACGCGCAGAGTATCGGCACGACGGCCGACGCGCTCGACGACCAGCAGCGCATGCAGGCGCTGGTCAATGCGGTGTTGGAGGCCAACCCGGACGCAGCGCGGCAGGCGGCAGAGGCGGGAGATTCGGCCGCCGGAGCCTTTGCGCGCTGGGACGTGG
This sequence comes from Caldilineaceae bacterium, assembly GCA_020634815.1. GTDB lineage: Bacteria > Chloroflexota > Anaerolineae > Caldilineales > Caldilineaceae > Caldilinea. Next base: position 6,777 of record JACKBA010000059.1, read on the forward strand.
CGACACAAACGTTCAGCCAGACGGCGGGGAATGTCTTCCTGCCGGCCGTGGCGGGGATGACCGAGGCGCTGACGGGATTTCTCACAAAGGTCAACGACGTCCAGAAGATCATGGGCGGCGAGATCCTGATGACGCCGGAGGAGATCGACGCCAAGATCGCCGAGTATTCGGCCATGATCGCCGACCTGCGCAACCCGGAGAAGTATTTCCAGAGCGACCAGACAGAGAACCAGGTGCGTGGCTACCAGGACCAGATTCGCATGCTCCAGCAGGCCAAGCGGCTGCTGGATGGCGTGGCGGATTCGTCGGCGCAGGTGGGCGAGTACACGGTGCGCACCAAGGAAGAGCAAGACGCCTACAACCGCTCTTTGTGGGAAGGGCTGGCCACCTGGGGTGAGCATGAGTCAGCGGCACAAAACGTGCAGGCGACGACGGTTGACACTGTCGCTCAGATTCAGGCGGCAGCGCAGGGTGGATTAGCCCAGATTGCGCGCAGTGTAGCAGAGGTACAAGGGACCGACGCTGCCGTCGGGTGGCTACGCGGCGCGAGTGAACAAATCAAAAAGGTCAGCCAGGACTGGATAGATCAGGGGTACACCATTCAGGAGATCGTCGGTGTGCTCCTTCCTCAGTATCTGGAACGAACACAGGCGATCATAGATGCCAGCCAGGCGCAGTTTCTTGCGACCAGCCAATCTGTAGACATCAAGCCTATCGTCGACGGCACGGTCGGCAGCCTCAACCAGATGGCGCAGTCGCTGGCCAACGTTCGAGGTATCGACAACGCTTTGTCGTGGCTCGATACAGCCAAGGGGCAGATCGAGGAGATGATCGCCCAGTGGGTGCAGCAGGGTTACACGATCGAGCAAATCACAGGCGTGCTGCTGCCCAACTATATCGCAGGGCTGGATCAAATAATCCAGCGCGAGATTCAGGCGGCCCAATTTGGTGCGCAGATAGGGCAGCAAATTGCGGCCGGATTGGGTGTCGCAATTGGCGCCGCCAATACGCTGATGACGACGCTTGGCTCTGCGATGGGATTTGCGTTCGACGCAATCAATGGCGTCGCCAACGATGCGATGCCTACCCTCAACAACCAGGCCAGCACATTCGTCGACACAATGGGGCCGCAAGGCGCGCTGGGATGGCTGGCAGAGCAAAAGCGAGCGACCGAGGCGCAAATTGTTGACTGGATGCAGGCCGGCTATACGGTCGATGAGATTAAGAGCGTTTTGCTTCCGGCGTACCTGAACAAGCTCCGCTCCGCCAATTCAGAGATTTCTACGATGGGCGGCGGTGTGTCACAGGTGTCGAGCGGCTTCGATGATCTACGCAGCAAAGTAGATTCGATTATCAGCGGCGCAACCACCCTCGACGTGGGGTTGGACCCGGCCAACTTCCTGCCGCGTGAAGACGCCATCAACGAGAATGCCAGGCGGCTGGCGGCCATCATGCGCGATGGCATCGGCAATCAGGACTGGCTGGAAGAGTTCAAAACGGAAGTGCCTGCCCTGTGGGAAGAGTTGTCGACGAGCGGTGACCCGCAGGCGGCGGCGGCCAGGATGCTCCAGGAGTTTCAGCAGGGGCTGCGCCCGGAGCTGCTCGACAAGGAGATGATCAAGCAGCGCGTGCGGGCCATGCTGCTGGGCGAAGAGAATGCCAGCACGCTGGCGCAGGAGATCGCAACCGAACTCTCTGGCGAGCTGGGCATGAGCCTGGCGCAAGCACAGCAAGCCGTTGCCGGCGTCATGGGCACGGGCGGCGGGGCTGCCGGTGCGGGCGCACAGGTGGGGCCGGACGGTGCGGCACAGGGATCGTCCTTCGTGGCCAGTTGGGCGGCGACGGTCAAGGGCCAGCTCACGGAGTTCGAGAACACGGGGAAGAGCAGCGGCGGCGCATGGGGCGCCGGGTTCCTGGCCACGGTCGAGGCCGGTGTGCCTGCGCAGCTCGTCGGCATGTTGGCGAATTTGGTCACCCCCGCGGTTATGGCGAATCTGGCCGCGCAGGGGAGCAGGACGGGGGCGCAGTAATGGCGATTACGACGCCGGTGCTGGGTGCGACGACACTGCCACAGGTGGATGCGGACGGCTATACCGAAACGCCGGAACTGCGCGGCGCCACGACGGAGATGGTTAGCGGTGCGCTGGCCACTGACCTGGTCAACGCCAGCGTCAAGCGGCGCTTCGAGCTTTCCTGGCGCACGCTGACAGAGGCGGAAGTGACGAGCATCGTGTCGGCGTGGTCGACCATGATCACGTCGGGATCTGCATCGTTCACTGCGCCTAACGGCGGCAGCTACACGGTGACGCATGACGACCAGTTGACGCTGCCCGTGCGGTGGGAGAAGATCACGGCCAGCGGCTTGCTGGGCGGCCTGACGCTGCGATTGAGGCAGATATGAGCACGCGTGTCATTGGCGCACGGCTGTGGGTTGACTGGGACTTTGACGGCAATTATACGGACGAATCGGCCTACCTGGTCAGCGCAAGCGGCGACATGAGTTTGGTTCCGCCGGGCGCCGGGCTGATGTCCTCCTCCGGCATTATCTCGCAGATGAAGTTGACGCTGCGCAATGCGTCCGGCCGCTTTTCCCCGCTGCGCACGGACGGCGCGCTCTACACGTATATCCGCGACGGCAAGAGCTATCACGCGCCGGTCTACCTGGAAGTGACGATCGACGGCGGCAGCAACTATCACCGGGTTTTTACGGGCGTGCTGAAGCTCCCCAAAGAGGGCACGCCGACGACCAAGGACGGGCCGACCGTGATCGTCGATGCGCGCAGCATGGAAGAGCGCTACCTTCAGCAGCGCGCCAGCGTCTACCAGAGCACCTTCGCCGGTCAACATGACCTAGGCTACACCGAGAGCGATTACATCAACACCTGGCTCCAGACCGTGGGCGTGCCTGTGGGCAGCATTAGCCGCGATGCCGGGATATTTGTGGTGCCGTGGGCGTGGCTCGACGATGAGAGTGCGATCGAGGAGTGCTGGCGCCTGGCTGCGGCGTGTGGCGGGCGCTTCTATGCGGACCCCGATGGCGTTTTCCGCTATGAGAACATGGCGCGCTGGCAGACGTCAGCGCGCAGCACGACGACGCAACTGGCCATCTCACGCGACAGCATGAATCGCTTTGAGCTGAAGCTGCTCGATGCCGATCTGTACAATGTGGTCACGGTCGAGGCGAGCCCGCGCGCACCCGGCGGCGCCGACGTGATCTGGGAGCCAGACGACCTGCCGCTCGTCGGCCCCGGCGCCACGACGACGATCACGGCCAGATTCGACACGGCAGCCTACAGCATCAGCGGGCTGCAATTTGAGGCGGCTGATGACGGCGGCAACAACCAGACGGTCAACGTTGCCATTACGCCGACGTACTATGCCCAGCGCGCTGACCTGGTGGTCGTCAACAGCAGCAACGTGCGCGTGCGCCTCTATCCGCTGCGCGTCATCGGCCAGCCGTTGGTCGGCGGCCCCGAGATTGAGGAGCGGCGCTCGAGCGCGGCAGACGGCAGCAATCAATCCTTCTTCAGCACGCGCGGCGACAGGACGCTGGCGGTGCGCGGCAATGCCTACGTGCAGACGCGCGCGCACGCGGCGACGCTGGCGCAGTACCTGCTGGACCGCTGCGAGTTCCCGCGGCTAATGGCCTATGCGGGCGGCTGTCCTGGGACGCCGGCGCTGCGCCTCGGCGACCGGGTGACGGTGACCGATGCGCTGGCGGCGTCGGCGGTATTCACCGGCTACGTGACCAGCATCGACTGGACGATGGACGACAGCGGCTTTCGCCAGAACCTGGAATTAGTGCAGGTGACGCAGATGTTTCCTAACGATGGCGAGTATTTCATCTTGGGCACGCACACCTTCTCCAGCAACCGGTACATTTTCTACTGATGGCCTTGATTGATATGTTTCCGCCAAGCTGGGCGTCGGGCGAGTTGTTGTCGGCGGCCAAGCTGAATCAACTGTCGGACGTGGTCAACGGGCTGAAGGGCGCGGCCATGGCGCCGACCTCTGTTTTTGCGCGCTCGGGCAATGATGCGATCTGGTATGCGCGGCGGCACGGGCGCTATGTGGCGGTCGATTTCACCACGAGCGGCACGAGCTGCACGACACGCATTCTGATCAACGGCACGACGGTCTACAACGATGGCACGCTCTATCCGTCGGGCACCACGCAGACGTTCGACCTCGATGCGGTGAGCGGCGGGCCAGCGGTCGGTGAGTTCTATCCGGTGCAGGTGCAATACACGGCCGACGACGCCACGCACGTGACGACCGACATCCGCGAGACGGGCGCGGCCGCGGGCGGCTATGTGTCGCCGACGGCGTTCTCGTCGGGCATCAGCGCGGCGACGTTCCTGACGCGCTTGCAGGCGCTCTCCACGGCCTGCACGGCGCTCTCCGGGGCGGCGCGCACACCGAGCGCGACGTGGCTGCGCGCAACCGACACGGCGACCTTCACGCTGCGGCGTAAGCAGCAATACCTGTACGTCAATTACATGGCCTCCGGCGCCGGGACGCAGATCCGGATCGTGGTGAATGGGACGACGGTATCGAACGACTCGACCGAGTACCCGAACGGGGTGACCAAAACGATCGACCTGGCGGCGGTGAGCGGCGGGCCGGTGGTCGGCGGTAACTACAGACTGGAGATCCAGCGCAACGGCGGATCGCTGCTCCTCCAGTATTTTGTCGAGGGTCCGGCGCCATCGACGAACACGGCGCCGGCGTGGGCAGAGGGCGACCAGATCACGACAAGCAGCGTCACGCCGTTGAACCGCTATAAAACCGTGCTCGACGAGTGCTATGCCATCCTGGCTGACTACTATTTCGCACGGCCGGCGATTTACCGGCCCTACGATCACCCGCGGTGGGGCTTCCATAAGAGCAAGCGTTATCTGCACTACATGCGCAACGGCGGGCTGCCGGCGACGCTGAGCGACCCGGCCGGCGTGCAACCGGACATCAGCCTGAGCCGCACGACGGACGACGCGCCGTTTGCCTCCTACGATCTGGACACGATCGACTGGCTGGCGCCGGGCGGGCTGGTGCTGGCCTACGAGTGCGATGTGGTGTGGCTGGATGACGAGCCGTGATCGTGATGCGTGATGGGGTGAGGGGCGATGCCGAAGAACACGGCGCAACGCAGGATTGATAGCAGGCGACAGAACCGGGCGACGACGATCTCGGGCGTGACGCTGTCGGCGCCGGCCGGCATTACCGATCATGGCGCGCTGAGCGGGCTGGCCGACGACGACCACAGCCAGTACCTGCTGGTGGATGGCACGCGCAGCCTGGCAGGCAATCTAGCGGTAGATGCCGGCATCACCATCGACGGCGTTGATCTCTCTGCACACGCGGCCGACCCGGCGGCGCATCATGCGCTGGCGACGGCGGGCAACTCCGGTATTTCGGTCAGCGGGCAGGCGGTGAGCCTGGCGGCGGCGGCGGCCGGGGCGGGGCTGGGCTATGCGGCCGGGGTGCTGTCGGTGAATGTGGCCGGGCTGGGGTTGTCGGTGGCCTCCGATGCGGTGACGCTGACGAGCAGCAGCAATCCGGGCGCAACGGCGGCGATTCTGGCCTCCGATGCGAGTGGCTATCTGAACCTGGTGCGGCTGGTGCTCTCCGACCGGCTGCGCTCCTCGTTGATTGACACGGCAAGCGGGAATCTGACGTTGCAGCCAGCAGGCGACATTACGATCGACCCGGTTGGCAATGATGTGCTGCCGGCGACGAACTATGACATCAACCTCGGCGCGCTGAGCAAGAAGTACCTGACGCTGCATGCGGCGGAGTTGTGGGTCGAGACGCTGGTGGCGCAAAACACGATCGCCACGATCGGCGGGCGGATCCTGGTGGGGCCGACAACCTATCTGAGCCGGGACATGGGGACGGGCGACACGACGATCTACGTGCGCCACAACCAGATGGTGAGCGGCGACCGGGCGTATATGGAGGCTGACGGCAAGGTAGAGTTCTTCGCCATCACCTCGGGGCCGACGACGATCTCCGCCACGGAGTACAGCTACACGGTCACGCGCAATCTGGACGGGACAGGCGCCAATGCATGGTATGCCGGCGACGCCATGTTCAACACCGGGCAGGCGGGGAACGGGTTCATTGACCTGTACTCGCTGCGTGGGGTGAAGACGGCCAGCCAGGCCGGGCCGACGATCGTCGGCAACGTGCGCAATTCGAGCACGTTCAACGATTGGTCGGAGGCGTGGGCGATCGGTAATCTGAATGGGCTGTACGGCTACGGAGCGAACACGGTGGGGGTGGGGTTGGGCAAGTATGCCAGCGGCCAGCCGAACATTGTGATTGATCCGACGAATGGCGTGCGGCTGCGGCAGTACACGACGGACATGATCGTCCTCGACCCGTCCGGCAATAGCTATTTTGCCGGGGTGATGACGATTGGGACGGGCGGCGAGATCCGGCAGGGGACGGGGACGCTGGGCAGCAATTACACAGGGCTGCGCATCTGGCGCGATAGCAGCATCGGGCGCATCGGCGGGTATGCGAGCAATGTGTTGCAGTGGTATGGCGACACGGCGGGGAACCTGGTGGCCGGCACCGGGTATGTGACGCTGAACGCCAGCGGGATCGATGTGGCGGGGTATCACGACTCGCGCACGAGCACGCCGGAGCCTGGCTATTCTGACCCGATCTCGAATCCGTCGGCGGCGCTGACCTACCACGCCAGCGACCAGGGCGAGGCATGGTACAGCGCGGTCGATGGCTGGAAAACCTATGTGGGCGGGACGGCGCTGCGCATGTTTGGGAGCAGCCGCCACGCGGTGGACAGCGGGCAGCCGGCGACGAGCTGGACGCACTATGTGGATGCGGTGTTGGAGATGCCTGGCGTGACGAAGCCGGCCGGCACGGGGAGCTGGTTCGAGCGGCTGTGGCTGAAGGCGCCGTCGACGAACGTGGTGCTGGTTGGCGGGAACGTCGGGATCAACACGGCGACGCCGACGGCGCAGTTGACGTTGAGCAAGGCGGTCGCTTCGTCGACATATGTGGCACGGTTGCTGCTGGAAGACACGGGGACGGTCTCCGACACGAAGAGTGGGATCGACTGGTACAACACCACACACAACTGGATGCAAGGACGCATCTCGGTAGAGCGACAGTCGACAACGAACAGCTTCGACATGGTCTTCTCGACCTCGACGACGGGGTCGTTGGTAGAAACGCTGCGCCTCACGCAAGAGGGCTATGTTGGGATCAATACGACGAGCCCGGGTGCCATGCTGGATGTCAACGGTTCGTTCCGTGCATTAGGGACCGGTTATTTCAACGGCACACTGGCTGCCGGATCGTACAATGTGTACATTGCAGGTGCAGCCGGCGCCGCACGAGACATCCTCCTCGTCGGTCAATCTGGATATTCCAACGGGCTGACTGTGAAATATGATGGCTCGCAGATGGTGTTTGGTTTTGCGGGCGGGCCGATCCGAGTAGGCAATACGTCCGATCTGTACTCCGCGAAGATCCAGACGAGCGGCAACATCCACGCTCAGGGAGCGGTGACGAGCGAGCTCTATTTGCAGATGGCAACAGCCAGCACGCCGGCGGCGGCAACGGGGTTCATCCGCATGTGGTTTGATGGCACGAATATCAAGGCCATCTTGCCGGGCGGCACGACGAAGACACTGAGTTGGACATAGGAGAATTGGTATGAGTATGTTGGATCCGTATGTGGTGAGCAACAGCACGGGCGAGCTGCCGGCAGAGCAGGAGATTGCGATACTGGTGGTGCGGAAGATTCTGCCGGAGCTGCGGTCGACGCTGGCGACGCTGAACGGGATGCAGCAGACGTGGCATCTGAACGGGATGCCGGAACTGATCGCGGCGGCGGCGAAGTCTGGCGAGCTGCTGGCCGGGCACAGCGCCGAGGACTGGGTTCGCTGGGGGACGGTGCTGACGGCAATGCAGGAATGGTTGCAGGTGCCGATCGAGAGTATTGGGGCGACGCCAGCGCAGGTGTTGTTGAAGCGGTATGTGAGTCAGGAGGCCAAATGAGCGAGGCGATTGGGCTGCCGCGGCGGACACGGGAGATTCTGGAGGCGAAGCTGCGCGAGCAGGCGACGTTGCAGGCGCTGCTGGCGCAGCAGGGCCAGGCGATCAATGAGCTGGTCGAGGCGGCGCGCGAGATGCTCGACGTGCCGGCCGGGTGGGAGTTGGCGAATACGGGCGTGGGGTTTGTGGCGCCGGCGAGGAATGATGAGGGGATGAGCCAGGCGCCCGCGGATAATTGATCTTGTCATCGGGAGCCAGTTACATTTTGTGCCGGTTTCTGAGCGACATAAAGGCGCCCGATCCAATGTGGATCGGGCGCCTTTGCTATTGGGGCCAGCCGAGGACGACGATGATAAGGAGGAGCCAGCCGGCGATGGCGATGAGGGTCAGCCAGAAGTCGTCGCTGTCGGCATCGAGCCATTCGCTGATGATCCATTTGCCCCGGCCGGCTTTGCCGCGCTTGCTCATTATTCGAGCCAGCGAATGTCGTCGCCGGTGGCGACGGGCTGGTGGTCGTCGGCGCTCATGGCCCAGGTTGGCGCCTGGGCTTGCTGGCGCTGGCTGTCGATGAGCTGGCGGTGCTGCTGCTGAGCGATCTGGTTGGCGACGGTCAGGATGCGCGCGTCGAGGTTGGTGCCGCTGCGGATGGCGCCGCCCATGCCGGTAGCGACGCTGCGAGCGACTTCGCCGTAGTCGTCGGCGCGCTGGAAGTCGATGATGCCGCGCAGGACGTTGTCGTGGTGTTGCATGGCCATGCGGCCGTAGATGGCGGCGGTGACGATGCTCAGCAGGTAGATGGCGCCGATAACGGCGGCGACGCCGGCGGCGATGAGGAGGATGCGCACGCCGTCTCCGCCGAAGTAGCGATCGACGACCCAAACGAGGGCGGTGAGGCCGGCGGCGATGACCAGGACGATCATGAGCGTTGCCCAGCGTTGGCTGGTGCGCAGGGCGTGGATTTCGTGCTGTAGGTTGCTGTCGTCGTGTTTCATTGGTCCTCCGTGATGACGGTAAAGGCGACGTCGATATAGTCGGTTGGCGGCTCTTCGAGCGGATAGGTGAACAGTTCGATGACGTAATCTGCGCTACGTGCTTCTCTGTCGATCTGGTAAAACCAGGCGAAGATCGGCCCGAACAGGATGAGCAGGCAGACCATGGAGGCGATGACTCCTATCCAGCGAATGAGGTCGATCAGGTAGTCCATATGGTTAGTCTCCCCAGATAAGTTGTTTGATGGTGGCCAGGAAGGAGGGGCGAGGGGCGAGGGGCGAAGCCGGGCGGGCGGGCTGCCAGGTTTGCTGGCCGGGCAGGTTGCGGTTGCGGCCGGACTGGCCGATGCCGAGGATGGCGTCAATGCCGTGAAAAAGACGGTCAGTGAGGCCGTGGCGCTTGACGCGCTCGCTGCCGCCGGTGGGGCGGCTGGCGCCATGGGTTTGCGCCTTCGCCAGTAGTTTGGCGTTGGCCGGGTTGAGGAGGGGCACGGTGAGGGCGTAGCCTGCGCGCAGCAAAAGGTACTCGGCCCATTTTGCCTGGTGGTCGGGGACCGAGAAGCCAACCAGATCGCCGGCGCGCTGCGGGACGACGCGGTGGCTGACGCTCACGCCGTACTTCTCGACGAGGTGCTCGGCATCCATGCCAGCGCGGTGGTCCCAGATCCAGAGGAATTGGTGCATGTTTGGTTGCTCCGGTGGTATGTGTTGGGCCGGTGGCGGTTCGGTGGACGATGTGGACGGGGTGGACGGCATCAGCGCGATGATGATGCCGTCCAGCGGGTTGGCGGTAGGGTGGCGGTGGTAGTTGGTCATCGTGCACCGATCCGGATGATCTTGGCCGGGGCCGTTTCGGGTTCCGGCGCGGCGAGGGCCTCGGTGATCCAGCGGTGGGTGTCGCTGGATTTGCTGCCGTAGACGGCGAGGATGGTGGCGTTGAGCGATGGCAGCGTGGCGCGCAGTTGGCGGATGGCGGCGGCCTCCTCGGGCGTGGGCTCGCGGCGGGGCAGGGGGAATCCGATCGGTGCGGCCGCACTGGTGCGCACCGGTGCGGGGTCTGGTTTTTCTGGCGGTGCGGGCGGGGAAATGAGCGGTGCACCGGTGCGCACCGGTGCAGGCCATTTGGCGGTGATGGTGCGGACGAGGCTGGCGACGGCGCTGTCGTCGATCCAGTATGCCTGGATGCGCAGGGTGTCCGGGCCGGTGATGGCGAGGAAGGCGCCGTTGCCGGGTAGCCGTTCGGCGCCGGTGCCGGGGCGGTCGGCGGCGGCTTCGGCCTGGCGGGCACCGACGACCTGGCCGACAAGGCGCAGCGGGAAGTTGGCTTTGACGACGCTGCCGATGTCGCCGGCTTTGGGGTGCTGGGTGGCGGCGATGACGTGAATGCCGAGAGAGCGGCCGAGGGAGAGGATGGAGGAGAGGCGGTCGACGATGCCGGGCAGGCGGGCGAGCTCGCGCAGTTCGTCGATGGCCAAGAGGAGTTTTGGGGTGCTGATCTGGCGCTCGATGCGGCGGCGCAGTTCAGCCTCGACGCTGCGCACGGCGGCGGCGGCGTCGTGGTCGAGGACGGCGAATTGGTTGACGTGGGGCAGGGCGGCCAGCGACGCCAGGTCGCTGTTTTTCATGTCGACGAGGACCATGGCGAGCTCGTCCGGCGCGGTGTTGAGGGCCAGGGAGAGGAGGAGCATGCGCTCCAGCGTGCTTTTTCCGCTGCCGGTGGTGCCGGCGATGAGGGTGTGGGGCTGGTCGTCGAGGCGGACGAGGAGGTCGGCGGAGGGCTGGGCGCTGTAGTTGCGGCCGGCGAGCATGGTATAGCGCGGGCGGCGCAGGGTGGCGGCGCGCCAGTCGAGCGGCTGGGGTGCGGGATGGGGAACTTCGAGGGCGAGG
>JACKBA010000006.1 GCA_020634815.1 Caldilineaceae bacterium
GCAGCGGCCTGGCGGCGGAAGTTGGCCATCACGCTCTCCCTGCCGGGCGTGCCTTCCGGCGTGGTGCGCAGGATTTCGGCCGCGACGGCAAGCACCCAGCCATTGCCGCGCCCCCAGTGTGCCGGCCCGGAGACGCCGGTTTCGCTGGCCGGCCATGCGTGGCGATAGAGGCCAGAGGCCGCGTCTTGCAGGTGGGTGCTGTGCAGGTTTGCCTGCGTAATTGCCTCCTGAGTGTACTGCTCGTCGCCAGTCGTCGAACCCATCTTCAGCAGGAATGGATGTGCTACGATCAATGTGTCCGGCCATGCGGCATCGCCCAAGTGAAGGAGCGTGCCGTCGGCCGCACGGGGCGCCTGCTGCATCACGAAGTCAGCCGCTGCCTGCGCGATGTCCAGGTACTTCTGCTGCGGTGAGCGCTCGTAGACGACCAATGCCCCATAGCCGTAGAGAAGGTCGTTAACGTGCTCGACTTGCTTGCCGGCGCGCTCGCACGCATCCACCCACTGCTGGACCCACTCCCAGTAGATAAGATCGTGCGTGCTCTCCCACGCCCTTGCCCAGCCTAGTGTCAGCACGCCACCTTCCCAGCCGCAGTCGACCGTGTCGAAAGAAACGCTGCCCACCTGCTGCATCGGCGATGCATAGGGGGATAGGAAGATATCTGTGCTTTCACCTGGGAGTGCGGCAGCATAGACCAGCCACCTGCCGTCATCAGAGAGGCGCGGCGTCTCGGTCTGCCACGGAACTGCCGGCATCAGTGTCCCCATGCCGCCGCCGGCGTCGTTCATCTGTCGGATCCGCGAACCAGCCGCGGTGACGCTGGCGTAGGCAATCCCCTGATGCGCGGACGTTGCGGCCGGATAACCGTCAAAATCGGGGTCGGTTGTCAGGCTGCGCAGTGACGAGAGATCTGTGCCGATTCGGAAGATGTCACTGTTTCCGTCGAACTCGGAGCGGAAGACCAGGTACTTGCCGCCAAACCCGACGACCGGAAAACGATCCGTCCCCGCGCGGCGAACGACGGCCGACCATGCGCCATCTGGCAATGCAGTCTTGTAGATGTCCCAGTTGCCGGCTTCGCGATTGCTGTCAAAATAGAGCGTCGCCCCGTCTGGCGAATAGGCGGGGTGGCTCTCGTCGGAACCGGCATTGGCGACCATCGGCAGCAGATCAGTGCTATCCGACGCAATAGAGTAGATGTCCCATCCGTCGCCCGCATTGCGGCCAAAGGCGATTCTGGTTCCATCCCGCGTAAATACCGGCGTCTCCTCGATGACCGACGGCGAGTTGGTCAGATTGAGCGGCGCGCCGCCGGCCAGATCGGCCAGATAGAGATCGGTGCCGCCGCTGGCATCGATTCCGACATAGACAACCTGTAGATTGTCGGGCGACAGTGCGGGCTGAGTTTCTGTGCCGGGGGCATCCGTCAGCCGCCGCAGGTCGGGTGCGGTAATCTTCCGGCCTGCGAGCGGCAGGAAGAGTTGGGCAGCGGGTTGTTCCAACTCCTCTCCAGCCTGTTGGGCTAGATGGGCTGCCTGTGCAAATTCGGAGTTGATTAGGTTGACAGCAATCGCGAGCAGCGTGCAGGCAACCGGGAGCGCGCTCCGAAATGATTGTGGGAAGGCGTGCCGTCCGAACATCTAGTCACCCACCTTCCCGTCGAGGAGTCGAAAGACATATGTGTTGGCTGCATGGTATTCCAGCGCATAGTCGGGCGATGCCAGCAAGCTGGCCGGATCGATCCTGCCTCCCCGCTGCCCGATGAAAACATGCGTGATCCCTGCGTTGCGTAGTAGTTCGATTGCCGCCGGTGATGCCATATCCGGCGCGATCTCCGCAAGTGCCACGAGTCGCTTGTTAAAGTCAGGTTCGGCCGTGCGTTCCACCGGGTAGATCATGGGCGGCACAATCGTGGCGCGGCCGGCAAGAACCGGGAGCCATCCGCCTGCGTCGGACGCAATCACGAAGTCAGGTAAGAAGTCGAACCTGAATGTATTGGCCATGAACAGCGCGTCTTCGGGCACGTGTTCACTGACCCAAGCAGCCGCAGCCAGATCCTCCGGCTGAACATAAGCTGCCCCACTCTCGACCGCGTCGACCACGCGCGTCGATCCATAGAATGCAGCAAGCAATAGGGTCGCACCGATCGCAATGGTGCGCCATCGTTGCCTTCGCCCGCCAACGGCAACAAAGTCACCGGCAGCGACACCGATCATGACGCTGAGCGGCAGAAAAGATGACGTGATGACCGTGATCGGGTCCATAAACTCACCGGCGCCTGCGGGTAACGAGATGGCCAGCAGGATAGCCAGCCATGCCGCCATTGCCAGCACGCCAGCCAGCCGTCGCCAAATCCCCCAGACGAGGGCGAGTGTGGCGCTCCCCAGAACGAACCAGTTCGTCGGGTAGTTGAGAACGAGGTCGCCCAACCGATCCAGTTGAAAGAAGCCAGGCCCTGCCTGGCTGATGGGGGCGGGGTAACCGACGCTACGGGCCATCCACACATGCCACAACCAGGGTGCGGCGAGAACTAGCGCAATCACGCCCATACCAACGATTTGGAGGAGCCGCAAACGAATTTCGGTGCGCGTCCAGCGCCGGGCTACCATGGCCGTAATGACGACTGTGGCGCAGCCGGCGACGGCCATGAGCGTGACGCGGTAGTGGGCAAAGGCTGTGCCTGTCGCCAGCAACGCGATCGCCGCGGCGAGCCGCCAGTCGGGCCAGCCAAACGACCACAGCCAGAGGACTGCAAGCAGTGCTGCAAGCAACAAGAGCCCTGTCAACTGCGTGTTGCGCCCCCAGTTGACGTAAAACGTTGGGAAGACGGCAATCACACCGACGATTGATGCCGTCACAATGCCGGCGGTGCGTCGCCCGAGCATCACTTCGGCCAGCAGCGCCGCGGTAAGGGCGGCGCCTACCTTGAGCAGTTGTGCCACGATCAAGGCAAGGGCCAGGATCGGCGCGCCACTCAGCCAGCCCAATGCGGCCACGGTCGCATGATACCCGTAATGATAGGTGTACGTGATCAGCGGCGTGAGCGGCAGCAGGTCTTTTGGCAGGGCGCCGCGTTGGGCAATGACCTGTGCGATCAAGGTGTGGTGGTAGCCGTCGCTGCCGGGCTGGGCGACAACGCCGCGCACGGCTGCCAACTGAACGACGGCGATCAGTGCGGCAATCGACCACAGAGCGCCCGTTTCGGCCCCCGATGCGATGCGAGGCGAAGCGGAGCCGGTCGATTGCTCGGGCCGCGTCGCCCACAGGTAGCCAAGCCAGCACAGCGCCAGCAGGGCGGCGAAGGTTACCGGGGTTAGCGATACCGATATGAGGTCGAGTGCGGCAAGGGCAACCGTGAGCGCAGCGATACTCAACGGCAGCGCAAGGACAACGCGTTGCGTCACGTCGCAGCGCTCCCGCAGCCCCAGCAGAGCAGTCAGCAGCATCCCCGGTCCTAGAAAGAGGACGATGCCGGCTCCTAACGCCAGCCACTGCACAACAGAAGGTTGCGTCAGAACACTCACAGGCGGGTTCCCATTTGATCTACCGGCCGCGGGTAGCAGCGTACGGTTATCTGACGATGATCCTAGAGAGAGCGGCGCTCCCGGTCACAGGCGTCGCGCTGCCGCATCGATTGGTGTTGCATACGGCGCTTTAAGCTGCCACCTGTTGATCGGAGGTCGGGATACTCAGGCTTCGATGCTATAATGTCGTACGGAAGAAAATGCATATACGGCTATTATCGCATAACTCGCTTGCGCTCAAATAACTGGGAGACGACGAGAATCATACGCCAACTTGTGTGATTCAACTTCGCATCTCGCAGAGGTGACGGTCGTTTCGGGCGCAAGCGGCCAACTGCAAATGATGAAGATTTTGTCATGACCACCCAACCCAAGAAAACCGTACTTGTCGTCGACGACGAGCCGCGCATGGTTCGTTTTGTCAAGATGAACCTGGACCTGGAAGGCTACATCACGCTCGAGGCTAACAGCGGCCACCAGGCGCTGGAGAAGGTGCGCGACCACCAGCCCGACCTGGTGCTGCTCGACGTGGAGATGCCGGGCATGGACGGCTTCGAGACGTTGCGGCGCATCCGCGAGATCAGCGACGTGCCGGTCATCATGCTCACGGTGCGTTCCGATGAGGACGATCGCATCAAGGGCCTCGACCTGGGCGCCGACGACTACGTAACCAAGCCCTTCAGCCCGCGCGAACTGTCGAGCCGTATCCGCGCCGTGCTGCGCCGGTTCGAGCCGCAGGGCCGCCCTGAAGATCAGATCGTCACCATCGACGACCACCTCCAGGTGGACATGCAACGCCGCCAGGTGATCGTCGATGGCGAGCGCATGAACCTGCGCCCTACCGAGTATCGCCTGCTCTATCACCTCATCCAGAACGCCGGCTGGGTCATGCCGCACGAGACGCTGCTCACCAAGGTCTGGGGTCACGAGTATGTCAACGACAACCACCTCCTGCGCCTCTATATCACCTATCTGCGCCAGAAGATCGAGCCGGATCCCAGCCAGCCGCGCTACATCTTCACGGAGCGCGGGCTGGGCTATCGCTTTGTCGACTTCAAGGAGCTCGGCAGAGCGGCTCGGCAAGTGACCGAAGAAGATTGATCGGGTTGCCAGCCGCGCAAAACTAGTTTCAAATCAGTACCCCTCGGTTTTGAACCCAACCTGCCCCTTGTGGTAAACTCCTCTCTTGGCGCGTCTTCAGCGCCAGGCAAATTTCTCACGCCTCCCGACCGGCGGGCTGGGTGCCATCGGCAATCGTGCCGGCGGTCAACCCCCCGGGATGAAGGGGGCGGATGCATAACCCAACAGGAGAGTGGTTGTGAACGTTACCATGAAGCAACTCTTGGAGGCTGGCGTCCACTTCGGGCACCGGACTCGCCGCTGGAATCCCAAGATGCGTCCGTATATCTTTACGGAGCGCAGCGGCATCCACATCATCGACCTGCAGCAGACCGTACAGTCGCTCAACGCCGCCAGCGAAAACGTGCGCAAGACCGTCGCCAAGGGCGGCACCGTGCTTTTCGTCGGCACCAAGCGCCAGGCGCAGGCCACCATCGAGCACGAAGCGCTGCGCTGCGGTATGCCGTACATCAACCAGCGCTGGCTGGGCGGCACGCTGACCAACTGGGTCACGATCCGCCAGCGTATCCAGTACCTGCTCCAGCTCGAGCGGCGCATGGATGCTGGCGAGTTCCGCAACCTGCCCAAGAAAGAGCGCCTGAGCTTGCAGCGCGAGGTCGAAAAGCTCAATCGCCGCATCGGCGGTCTCAAGACCATGCGCAGCCTGCCCGACATGCTCTTCATCGTCGATACCAACGTCGAGGAACTGGCCGTCAGTGAGGCCAACAAGGTGAATGTTCCGATTATCGGCATGGTCGATACGAACTCGGATCCCGATCCCATCAACTACGTCATCCCGACCAACGACGACGCGATTCGCTCGATCAAGCTGATCGTCGGCGCTATCGCCGATGCCGCCGAAGAGGGCATGCGCATCCGCGAGGTCGAGATGGCCGAGACCGGCCAGGTCAGCCGCCAGGATTTGGCGGACATGGAGCAGTACCTTGGGCCGAGCGTCCTGGCTAAGCTCCAGAGTCTCGACGAAGAAGACTTTGAGTCCTTCGAAGAGGAAGCGGAAGCAGTTGAGGAAGAGGAAGCGGTCGAAGAGATCGCCGACGGGGAAGAGGACGAGGAATAGGCCGGCAGACGACATACTACCGCCGTCGAGAACACCTGAATGGGTGACGGTGGGATTCACATAAAAGGATTGGAACTATGGCTGAAGTAACTGCTGAGATGGTGAAATTGTTGCGCGAGGCGACCAATGCCGGCGTGCTCGACTGCAAGAAGGCATTGACCGAGACGAATGGCGACTTTGAAGCTGCCGTCGAGATCCTGCGCAAGAAGGGCCTTGCCACGGCTGCCAAGAAGGCCAGCCGCGAGGCGAATGAAGGGCTGATCGGCACCTATGTGCACCCGGGCAGCAAAATTGTGAGCCTGGTCGAGGTCAACTGCGAGACTGACTTCGTCGCCCGCACGGAAGAGTTCCAGCAACTGGCGCGCGACCTGGCCATGCACGTGACGGCATCGCGCCCGCTCTTCGTCAGCCGTGACGAGGTGCCCGCCGAACTCATCGCCAAGGAAAAGGAAGTCTACGCCGAGCAGATGGTCAACAGCGGCAAGCCGGCGCAGGTCATCGAGAAGATCGTCGAGGGCAAGCTGGACAAGTGGTACAGCGAGGTCTGCCTGCTCGAACAGGCTTTCGTCAAGGATCCGGACGTCACGATCCAGGCGCTGCTCACCGACCGGATCGCATCGCTCGGTGAGAACATCAAGGTCAGGCGCTTCAGCCGATTTGAAGTCGGCGCAGCAGAGTAAACGACAATGCCCAGCCCACCCAGGGCTGGGCATTTCCTTGTTCGCAGCCATTTAACTGGGAGGGGATATGGCAGAGATCAAGTATCGGCGCGTCTTGCTGAAATTGGGCGGCGAGGCACTGGCCGGCGAGGGCGGCTTCGGCATCAATCCGCGCCAGGCCGAGTTTGTGGCGCGCACGGTGTGCGACGTCGTGAACATGGGCGTCCAGGTGGCGATTGTCATCGGCGGCGGCAATCTATGGCGTGGCAAGCAGGACGGCCTGGATCATGGCATGGAACGCGTGACCGCTGACCACATGGGCATGCTGGCAACGGTCATGAACTCGCTGGCGCTGCAGGACGCGCTCGAACGGACGGGCATCCCCACGCGCGTGATGACCGGCATCGAAGTGCGCGCCGTGGCCGAGCCATACATCCAGCGCCGCGCCGTGCGTCACATGGAAAAGGGCCGCGTCATTATCTTTGGCGCCGGCACCGGCAACCCGTATTTCACGACCGACACGGCCGCATCGCTGCGGGCCATGGAAATCGACGCCGAGCTGCTGATCAAGGCCACCAAGGTCGACGGCGTCTATGACAGCGATCCGAAGAAAAACCCGGATGCCAAACGATTTGAGCATCTCACCTATATCGAAGCGCTGAACATGCGCGTGGGCGTCATGGACAGCACGGCCATGGCTATGTGCATGGACAATGACCTGCCCATCTGCATCATCAATCTGTGGCAGGAAGGCGTCCTGGAGCAGGTTGTGCAGGGCAAGTCCGTTGGGACCATCATCACGGCATAGCATTCTCGATACTTTGGGGCGCCGGCACCGTCGATACCTATCGGCAGCGCCGGCGCCCTTGTGTTTCCCCACCCTGTCCCCATTCACCTCAACCCGACCGGTGTTGATTTTCACATCGGCCGGAATTTGTTACAATGCTTCTGTTAACTTCCCTATGATCCGGTCAAATACTGGTTGACCTGACGACTCATCTCCCAGCAAGGAGTACGCATATGATCAACGAAGTCATGGCGGACGCCAAGGAACGGATGGACAAGGCCATCGAGGCTTTGCGCAACGATCTGATGGCAATCCGCACGGGACGCGCTACACCGGCCCTGGTCGAGCATCTGACGGTGGAGTACTACGGCACGCCGACGCCGCTCCAACAGTTGGCGACCATCTCGATTCCGGAAGCGCAGCAGATCCTGATCCGGCCCTACGCCCGAGGCGACATCCAGGCCATCGAGAAGGCGATTGCCAAGTCCGATCTCGGGTTGACGCCGTCGAATGATGGGCAGGCGATTCGTCTGATCATTCCCCATCTCAACGAGGAACGGCGCCGCGAGTTGACCAAGGTCGTCAACAAGCGCGGCGAAGAGGCGCGCGTCGCCGTGCGCAACATTCGCCGTGACGCCAACAAGGATCTTTCCGATCTTGAGAAGGAAAGCATGATCTCCGAGGATGACAAGAAGCGCTCCGAGGAAAAGATCCAGGAACTCACGGACAAGCATGTCAAGCTCGTCGATGAGATCGTCAAGGAAAAAGACGCCGAAATCATGACGGTCTGAAATGGCCGACCAGCCGTATTGAGCCTCCGTTTGAGGCAAGCCCGTGAACGATTGAACCATGCGCCGGTAGCCGGTCGCAGGAAGACGTTGCTGTAGGAGACCTTTGCCAGTGAGCACCCAAGCTGATTCTACCCTGAGCAACGTCGATCTCGCCGCCGAGATCACGGCCGTACCGCACCACCTCGGTATCATCATGGATGGCAACGGACGGTGGGCACAGGCACGCGGCATGCCGCGCCTGGCCGGTCATCGCGCCGGCGTGGACAACATCCGCCGCATTCTCGAACATTGCGTGCAGCGCGGCGTCAAGGTGCTCACCATCTACGCTTTCTCCACCGAGAACTGGCAGCGGCCACCGGATGAAGTGAGCGGTCTCATGCGCCTGCTCGGTCTGACGATTCAGCGCCAGCTCAATGACCTGGATCGCAACGGCGTCCGCATTCTGCACAGCGGGCGTATGGAGGGAATCAACAAGCATCTCCAGAAGCAGATCGTCAACGCACTTGAGGTGACCAAGCACAACGATCGAATCATCCTCAACGTTGCGTTCAACTATGGCGGCCGCGCGGAAATCCTCGACGCCGTCCGGCACATCATCCAGGACGGGACTGCGCCCGAATTGCTGACGGAGGAAATGCTTAGCAGCTATCTATATACCGGCGGGCTGCCCGACCCGGACTTGATCGTTCGTACCGGTGGCGAGTGGCGCTTGAGCAACTTCCTCATCTGGCAGGCCGCCTACGCCGAGTACTACACGACGCCGACCTACTGGCCGGATTTCGACGAGGTCGAGCTTGACAAGGCGTTTGTCGAGTTCAGTCGCCGCGAGCGGCGCTTCGGCCGCGTATTGAACAAGTAGCCTCCGTCTGTCCGCTCCGGCCGGACAGCACTTCCCAAGAGACAACGCTGTGCGCACACGCATTATTGCTGCCCTGGTAGCCATCCCAATCGTCGTCATTCCCATCTATTTGGGCGGCTTCTGGGGTCTGAGCCTGGGCGTGGCGATTACGGTCATCGGCTCGCTCGAGATGTACTACATGCTCGAAGCAGGCGGCTACAACCCCTCGCGCTGGATTGGCGTTCCCTGGGCCGTCATGCTTTTCCTGGCCGGGTGGGACCCGGAACTCGTCCAGCGCTCATCGATCGAGGTAACCGGCCTGCTGACCGCGCCGACCATCCGTCTGATCGAGGTTCTCTCTTTCCCGCCCAGTTCGGTGCTGGTCGCCGGCTTTCTCATTACGCTGACCTACTGCCTCTTTGTCCAAGAGAAGCCTATCAATACCTGGTTGTCGACGAGCATGGTGGCTATCTACCTCGGCATCACCCTCGGGCAGATCGTGTCACTGCGTTTTCTGCCGCACGGCTTCTCGTACGTGCTCTTCGGCTTCCTCGTCACGTGGGCCAATGACTCGGCTGCATTTTTTGTTGGGGTTTTCTTTGGGAAGCACAAGATTTTTCCGCGTCTCAGCCCAAAGAAGACATGGGAGGGAACCATCGGCGGCGTGATCGGCGCAGGGCTGGCCGGCGCGTTTCTTGCCTATGCCCTGCCGGTGCAGCCAGGCCCGGTGTTTGGCGCAAGTATCGGCGTGATTGCAGGCATTCTGGCCTTTTTCGGCGACCTGTCGATCAGCATGATGAAGCGGCAGGTCGGTGTGAAGGACAGCGGCACCATCTTCCCTGGCCATGGCGGCATGCTCGATCGGCTGGACAGCCTTCTCTTCACGCTGCCCTTCATCTACCAGGCCATGCTGTTTTACGAACGAGTTGTGTTGTAGCCCAGGCTGCAACGCTGCGAGGCGATAGCGCTTGTGCAGCGCCTCCCCTATAGCGTTTCCGCGACGGCCTGGCGTAGTTGCGCCAGGTTTTCAGTCGGTGTGGCCGTCTTGTTGAACACGGCGCTGCCGACGACGATGACGTTGGCCCCCGCATAGATGACATCGGCGATGTTCCCCGCATAGATGCCACCATCCACCTGCAAATCCGCCAGCGGGCACAATTCATCCATCATCTTGCGCATACGCCGGATCTTGGCGGTCATCGTTTCGATGAAGCGCTGCGAGCCGAAACCAGGGTTTACCGTCATGACCAGCACCTGGTCGACAAAGGGGAGGACCTCGCGCACGGCCTCGTTAGGCGTGCCGGGGTTGAGGGCGATGCCGGCGCGCCGGCCCAAACCGGTAATCTGCTGGACGGCGCGGTGCAGGTGGGGCGTCGCCTCGGCGTGCACGGTGATGATGTCGGACCCGGCTTCGGCGAATTCCGCAATGTAGCGTTCGGGCTCCTCGATCATCAAGTGGACATCCAGCGGCAGTCTGGTCAGTTGGCGCATGGTGTGCACGATCAACGTGCCGAAGGTGATGTTGGGGACGAAGCGCCCATCCATCACGTCGAGGTGGATGAGATCGGCGCCGCCGGCTTCAGCCGCTGCGATCTGGTCGGCCAGGTGTCCAAAGTCTGCGGTCAGGATGGAAGGCGCCAGTTTGACCGGCTTACTCTCTACCATAGTTCTCTCGGCTTTCGTTTCACTGATGCTTGTCCAGGAATTCTACCATAATCTGGGCAACGCGCCAGGGCTGTCGAAAGAGGAGGGCATGGCTCTGGCGGGGGATGAGATGCAACTCGGCGTCGGGCATGGTCGCGGCCATCCGCTGGGCGACGGCGGGCGGAAAGAACTCGTCGGCCGCGCCGTGGATAATGCAGGTCGGCATGGCAAAGCTCGCCAGCGCAGTCAGCGACAGATCGATCGCTGTCTCCGGTCGCAGGCGGCGGAAGCCGGCCAGGATCACGTCTTCGTAATAGCCTTCGTAATGATACGGGTCGTGCAGGCGGGCGGTGGCTTCCATCCAGTTGGGCGCTGCCTTGAAGTCGGCGGGCTCAAGCTGTCCGGCGTGCCCCGATGTGGCGGGATTGGTGCTGTGCGTGGTGCTCACGAGGGTGAGCGTGCGCGGCTGCATGAGCCCTTCGGCTACCAGGAGTTGGGCCAGCATGCCGCCGCTGCTGCAACCGGCCAGATGCGCCTGGCTCGCCTGCTCCGCCTCCAGCCACGCCGCCAGTTGGCGCGCAATGTGGCGATGATTGAAGCCCGCCGGGTGCCCGATCGACTGGCCGTGACCGGGCAGGTCTGGCAGGAGGATGCGCCAGTGCACGCGGAGGGTGTCAAGCAGCGGCCCCCACGCTGCTCGCCCGCTGCTCATGAAATTGTGCAGCAGGACGAGCGCAGGCGCAGGCTCCTGGCGCGGGGCAGACGCCTCTATCACCTCGTAGAAGATTGCGCCTGTCTCGGTGACGAATGAGCGCTCAGACATACTTGCGCGTTTCTTGGGCGTCGGAACCCGTGGCGGCAGGCGGTTGCGAGCGTTGATCAGTGCCCGCCATGGCCGCGCTCATGACCTGGAAGACCTCTGAGATATCGTCGGCAGTGATAATGCCGAGCACCTGGCCGTGGTCAGTGACCGCAATCACCCGGCTGCCGCTCTGTCCCATCTGCTCCCAGACGGTAGCGAGATCCGTCTCCGGGGAACAGACTGGAATCTCCCCGGCCGGCTGCATGACATCGACGACGCGCGTTTCGGGGCCGGTATCGCGCAGGGCATTGATCAGGTTTGGTCGTGTCAGCACGCCGACAAAACGGCCGCTCAGATCGCGCACAGGGAAGTCCGTCTGATACGAGCGCATGAGCAGTTCGACGACCCGCTCGATGCGCTCGCTCGTGTAGAGCGACGTGGCGCCCGGCGTCAGTGCCCGGGCGGCCTTGAACTGGCGCAGCACCGCGCGGTTGCTGACGGATTCCAACTCTGCGGAGCCGCCAACGTAGACGAAGAAGGCAATCAACAGCAGGCCGATGGCGCCGCTGAAGATGCCATAGATCGCCATCAGCACGGCCAGGAGGCGCCCGACCACGACCGCAGTGCGGGTGGCCCGCGTGTACGGCATTACGTACGCCAGCAGAGCGCGCAGCAAGCGCCCGCCATCGAGCGGGAAGGCCGGCAGCAGGTTGAAGAGTGCCAGCAGCACGTTGGTAGAGAGTACGAATACCACCAGGTTCAACAGGCCTGGATTCTGAATGTTGGCGCCGACGGCATTCATGGAGAGGATGCCGGCCGGACTGCCGCCGTTGAGCAGCAGCGCCACCGGTGCCATCGCAAGCGCGATGATCACGTTGATCAGCGGTCCTGCCGCAACGATGGCCAGTTCCTGCGACGGCTTTTCTGGGATTCGCTCGAGGTTGGCGACGCCGCCAATCGGCAAGAGTAAGATGCTGCGCGTGCCGACGCCGAAGCGCCTGGCTGTGAGCGCATGGCCATATTCGTGAAGCGTGACGCTCCCAAAGAGGAGCAGCATACTCAGCACGCCATAGAGACTGCCCACGAGCCAGCCGGCCGGCCCCGATCCGTAGAGAAACGCGCCAAATGCCAGCACAAGTACGAATGACCAGTGCACTTTGACGTCGATACCGAAAAGGCGGAACTCCGCCAGATACCAATTCATCGCCACGTCCTTTGTGACAGCGGATCACAGGTAGATCTGTCAACCACTTCCATCATGACAGGGCCGCAAGCGAAAATGTGTCGATATCACTACAAACGCACGTTAGAGGAGAGTTAGAATGGCCGTGCCTCGGCGGCGTCAGTCAACGATGAGCGGAGCGGGGCCGTCGGGATTGCACGCCGAACAGGGGCACGATGCCCGCAGCGCCTCGAACGGGAAAATCCCCGCAGCATGCCCGTCCGTCCAAGTGAAGCGGATGGCGTAGTGCCCGACAAATTCAGCATCGACGATCTCGGTGCTCGGCGGCGGCGTGGCGACAAGGCGCAGCGAATCGGTGTTCAGCGCGTGTTCGCGCCGTTCCTCGCGGCACGTCGCACAGGGGCAGTGGGCGCGCAGCCAGGCCAACTCGTACTCGCTGGCGTGGCCGTCCTGCCAGACGACGCTCATGCGGCCGGCAGCGCGTTCGATGGAGATATCTTTCGGGCGTGTCTCGATGGCCATGGCTCGTTCTTTTCTCCTGTGCCTGATGTGTATGTTTGCCGGCAGCCGGCCGCGGCACGGCTGCAAGATTGATCTACCTGTCTATAGTATAGCAAGTGTAGCGGTCACCAGGCGTTCCATTCGTAGAGATGATAGCGTTGCATCGGCTGCGCGCCAAAGCGCTCCATCAGCCGGGCTGCGGCAGAGTCCGGCGCGTACGGCCCGCAGGCAAGACCCGTCCCCCTTTCCTCCTGGGCATGACGCAATACCTGGTGCAGCAGTTGCGCTCCGATCCCGCGCCGCCGCCACAGCGGGGCAACGGCGCCGAGCAGGAGACGGCCATGCGTTGGTGGCCGCCGGCGCGCCCACAGGCTATACAGGCGCAGCGGCAGCCGGCGTCCGCCCCTAGCTCGGTGCATGAGCGCGGCGGTGTCCGGCTGCGCGAGCACGAAGCCCACAGCTTCGCCATCCACCTTGGCCAGCCAGCCGGCTGCCGGCCACGCACCGATCCACTTGCGCAGTACCTCGACTTCGTGGCCTGCCACATCGTCGACGCCGGCATGCGGCGTGAGCGCGGCAGCAACCAGCGGCGCAAGCGACGCGTCGACGTGAGACAGGGTCAGCGGCTCAAGCTTTGCCGGGCCGGCCGGAGAACCCTCACCCGGCCGCGCCGGCAGTTCGTAGAGCGCCGTCTCCTGCACCGGCGCCATCACCGACGCCAGCAGATCGGGCAGGTAGGGCGGATTGTACGGGGTGTGGAGCGGTGGGAGCACATGAAACTGATTGGCCAGGGCGCCGCTCTCCCAGGCTGGAATCACCCCCACCGGCCCGATAAGACGCGTACAGCCGCGCTCGCTTGCCGCTTCGAGCGCCGTGCCAAGCAGCCGCTCCAGCGTCTCCTCGTCGTTGGCACAGCGCAGCAGGCCAAGATATGCCGTGCCGCTGCCTTGTTCCGGCGCGAAGTGCAGCACACACGCTGCAACGGCCTCTTCGAAGAGTGCGCCGGCCAACAGCGGCTGACCCAGGGCGCTATGCCCGGTCCGTTCGCGGCGCGGGAGTGCTTCCATGTAGAGCGGCTGAGCCTGCTGTCCTTGCCAGAGAGGTGAAGCAGTGCGAAGGGTCAGCCACTTCAGGGCCGCATAGTCGGGCGGGACCCAGCGCGGGTCGCCTGCATAGATGGACCACCATGCTCGAAGAAAGGATCGTCGTGACCACCAGTCGGCCGGCCAGAAGGTCGAGTAGTTGAAGTAGAGCATGTCGAATACCGGGCACGAGCGTGCTTCCGGTGGCGTTGTACCTCACGCGCCTCGCGTGTTAACGGACTGTTATCGGACACTGCTTGCAGCGAATCTTGCGTGTGAAAACCGCAACGCCGCACAGCAAAAAATGCGTATAATTATCCCCGTTGGGGATAACTCTGTGGACAGTTAATCGTTCACAGGAGAGCATGCAGGCGGCGCCTGGGGACAACTATAACAGAAGGTTAACGGCCTGTCTGCAACGAAGATTCCCACCTTAAAGTTGTGCGCCGAACCAGGTGAGATTCTGCGGGGCAAATTGGGTTCGCGGACCATAGGCCACGCTACATTTTGCGTAGTACGCATGTTCTGGCGGTATCTATTGACGATAACAGCCCAAAAAGCATTGCCGATCGCCCGCAACCGGCGTTGTCAATTCGTCGTGATTCTGCTAGACTTCCATCATCACAAAGACGAAGTTAGCCCCACGGTTACCAGCGCCTGTCGCAGTTTTCGTCGTAGCCGGCACTGACTTCGCAGCAAGGATGCAGCCTCAACGCATCCACACAGATCGGTTTGGCGAGCGTATCGCTGCCAACCAAGTCGGACATTGCGCACCAACATAATCGGCCATTTGAGCGTATTGCAGCGTCGCATGCGCTTTATTTGTCCCTGGGCAACGAATCGTTTCCTGGGTCTGTTTGAACGCGGTCGTTTTGCATCGAAGACGGACCGGAACCGAGCAAGGAGGGCTACGTGAGTTTCAGAATGCCAGCGAACCTGGCCAACGAAAGAAAAGTGAATACTGGCACCTACTGCCTGCCAAGCCGAAATTATCCCAATGCTCGCCATTATCAGGCTTCATTTATGGAAAACCAAGAATCTGACTCTGAGTCTGATCGACAAGATTTGACAAAGCCGAATACGGAAGAGGGCCGGCCACAACCGCAGGAAATCAGCAACGACGAAGCGCGCCCGACCTCTGATGGGGCCGACGATCTGCTTTCGCAGGCGCTGACTCCGTCGCCGGCGGCGCGTCCCCAGCCGGACGCGATTGATCCCCATGCGATCTGGCAGCAACTGCTGGGCGAATTTGCCCTGGAAAATCAGCCGGGACAGCTCGACGCGTGGATTCAGGCCAGCCAGGTTCTTCACTATGAAGACGGGCACTTTATCGTTGCCTTGCCCAACGCGTACTATCTGGACTGGGCACAGAACCGCCTGCGCCCGCGTATCAAGCGCAAACTATCGGTGATCATGAAGCGCGGCTCGGTCGATGTGACCTTCCGTGTCGTGGCGCCGTCGGCGGCGGAGCGGGCGGAGAGCCCTGCCAGGCCGGCCCCGCTCTACGAACCACCCCCCGAGAAGGCGGCGCCCGTGCCGGCTCCGGTCGCCCACGCAGCCAAGAACGGCGCGGCCGCAGCGCAGCCGATCGGGCCGGTCAACTCAAAATATACCTTTGACTCGTTTGTCGTTGGGAAGCACAATCGCATGGCGGTCGCTGCCGCCGACGTGATTGCCCGCACGCCTGGCGAACGCTTCAATCCGCTGTTCATCTATGGCGGGAGCGGTTTGGGCAAGACCCATCTGCTCAACGCGATTGCCAATCGCCTGGGCGAACATGGCTACCGCGTTCTCTATTGTTCCGCCGAGCAGTTCACGAATGATTTGGTGCACGCCATCCGCGATCGATCGACGGACGCGTTCCGGGCCAAGTATCGCGCGATCGACGTGTTGCTCATCGATGATGTTCAGTTCATCGTCGGCAAGGAAAGCACGCAGGAAGAGCTCTTTCACACCTTCAATGACCTCCATGCGGCCGGTAAGCAGTTGGTGTTGACCAGCGACTGCCCGCCGCGCGAATTGCCCAGCCTGGAGGATCGGCTGCGGAGTCGTTTTGAGGGCGGGCTGCTGACTGACATCGTCGTGCCTGATTTCGAGACGCGCGTGGCGATCCTGCAGACGAAGATCGAGCGCCAGTCGCTGAGCGTTCCCTACGACGTGCTCATGGTCGTCGCCGATCGCATCAAGAGCAATGTGCGCGAGCTCGAAGGCGCCCTGAACAACGTGTGGTTGTATGCCCAGACGCACGGCGTACCACTCACCGCAGCATTGGCCGACAGCATACTGGGCTCACTCGGCCCGCGCCGCACGCCATGCACGCCGCTGCGTACCATCGAGCATGTGGCTGCATACTACGGGCTGACAGTGGCCGATCTCACCGGCCGCCGCCGGACTGCCGACATTGCCCGTGCGCGGCAGGTCGCCATGTATCTGCTGCGTGAGGAAAACGGCCTGTCGCTGCCGTCCATCGGCGAGTACCTGGGCGGGCGCGACCACAGCACGGTCAGCCACGGCGTCGACAAGATCGCCGGCGATATCCAATCTGATGAGATGCTGCGCCAGGGGGTCGTCAAGCTGCGCGAGCGGCTCTATCTGCCGTAGGCTGTCGGCACAACGGTTCGAGTACGCGCCCCGCCAGGCGCATTCGGGAGGAGAAGAGCGCGATGCGGCTTGCCGCATCGCCTCCTTGTTCGTTTCTGTCAACGGGCTTTTGCGCAAATACCCACGATTCGGTAAACTATATGTTAACGCTATAGCAACAGCAAAGCGTGTGACTGCTTCGTATCAAACGGCGCCGGATTTACCTTGTGGCGCCGCCCTATGGCCTCACCGGAGTTATTGATGAGCACAGACGGTCGCCAGAAGGCCCTCGAGACAACCCTGGCAGGCCTCAATAAGCGTTTTGGCGATGGCGTCGTCATGAAGCTGGGTGAAGCGACCCGGCTCAATGTCGAGACCATCCCGACCGGCAGTCTGAGCCTTGACATCGCACTGGGTGTCGGCGGCATGCCGCGTGGGCGTATCATTGAGGTTTACGGCCCGGAGAGTTCCGGCAAGACGACGATCTGTCTGCATGTCATCGCCGAGGCGCAGCGCAACGGCGGCATCTGCGGTTTCGTGGATGTCGAGCACGCGCTCGATCCAGCCTACGCCGCCAAGATCGGCGTCGACGTCAACAACCTCTACGTCAGCCAGCCCGACACGGGCGAGCAGGCGCTGGAGATCGCCGAGGCGCTCGTGCGCTCCAACGCGATTGACGTCGTGGTGGTGGACAGCGTGGCGGCGCTGGTGCCGCGCGCTGAGATCGAAGGTGAGATGGGCGACAGCCATGTCGGCTTGCAGGCGCGGCTCATGAGCCAGGCGCTGCGCAAGCTCACCGGCGTCGTCAAGGCTAGCAACACGTGCATGATTTTCACCAACCAGTTGCGCCAGAAGATCGGCGTCATGTTCGGCAACCCGGAGACCACCTCGGGCGGCATGGCGCTCAAGTTCTACGCCAGCGTGCGCCTCGACATGCGTCGCATCGAGAGTATCAAGCAGGGCGACCAGGTCGTCGGCAACCGCACGCGTGCAACGGTGAAGAAGAACAAGGTGGCGGCGCCTTTCCGCACCGCCGAGTTCGACATCATGTACAACGAGGGCATCAGTACCGTCGGAGACCTGCTCGATTTGGGCGTGACCTACGACATCCTTGTAAAACGGGGTGCTTACTACCGGTACAATGATGAGCCGATCGGGCAAGGGCGGGAATCCAGCAAAGAGTATCTACGCCAGAACCCCGCTGTCGCCGCCGAAATTGATGCACTGATCCGCGAAAAGGCGGGGTTGCCGGTGCGCCAGGCTGGAGCATAGTCTGGCCCGAACGGCGCCGGCTGACCGGCTGTGCCGGGGTGCTTGCCGCCCGCCGATCTTGTCACGTCACACGTTTTCTTTCGGATGCTGTCATGCAGGGCGCGGGCGCGCTCTGTCATTGATACGCTCTTGCGCTGTAGCGAAAGGCTACGGCGCTTTTTTGTGCCGGACACCCATGCCAGGCGCGGACTGGCCAGGGCAGGGGTGGCTGGGGGTATCTCTCACCGTACAGTAATGAGGTCAACAAGGTATGGAAAACGTCATATTGACGATCTCCCTCGTAGTCCTCTTCACCCTGATCGGGGCCGGCGTCGCCGGTTACCTGGCCTTCAAGCGTGGGCGTGAAGCGGGCATACAAGTCGAGAAGGATCGCCAGGAAGCGATGCGCCTTGGCGCAGAGGAGCAGGCCGCGCGCATCGTGGCTGAAGCCGAGTCCCAGGCCAAGCAGTTCCAACTCTCCATCAAGGAAGAGGAAGTGCAACGCCGCAAGGAGATGGACGCCGAAGCTGCGCGCCGGCGCAACGAGTTGGAGAAGATCGAGGAGCGTCTGCAGAATCGTCTGGACCAGGCGGAGCGCCGGTTGCAGCAGATCGACGCGCGTGAGCGAAAGCTCAACCAGCGCGAAAACCGCTGCAACGAGCGCGAGGCCAAGCTGACGACTGTCGAGGAGGAATGGACCGCTGAATTGCAGCGCGTCGCCAACATGAACGAAGACGAGGCGCGACTGGTTCTCCTCGATCGTGTCGAGCAGAAGTCGCGCCTGGAAATGGCGCGCAAGATCCGCGAGGTGGAAGGCCAGGCGGCCGAAGAGGCCGACCGCCGCGCCCGCGAGATCATCACCCTGGCCCTGGAGCGCATCGCCAGCGAGCACGTGAGCGAGTTCTCGGTCAGCAGTGTCGACCTGCCCTCCGACGAGATGAAGGGGCGCATTATCGGCCGCCAGGGTCGCAACATTCGTGCTATCGAGCAGGCGCTGGGCGTCGACCTGGTCGTCGACGACACGCCCGAGGCCATCATCATCAGCAGCTATGACCCGATTCGCCGCGAAGTGGCACGCATGGCGCTGAGCAAGCTGGTGGCTGACGGCCGCATTCACCCCGCCCGCATCGAGAAAGAAGTCGAGAAGGCGCAG
This sequence comes from Caldilineaceae bacterium, assembly GCA_020634815.1. Classification (GTDB taxonomy): domain Bacteria; phylum Chloroflexota; class Anaerolineae; order Caldilineales; family Caldilineaceae; genus Caldilinea. Next base: position 18,993 of record JACKBA010000006.1, read on the forward strand.
CAGGAGATCGACCGCATCATCACCGAATCGGGCGAGCAGGCGATGATCGAGGCCGGCGTCTCCGGCTTGCACCGCGAGGTACAGAAAACGCTGGGTCGGCTCCGCTTCCGCACCAGTTACGGCCAGAATCAGCTCGCGCACGCCGTGGAAACGGCCAAGCTGGCCGGCCTCATCGCCGCTGAGCTACATGCCAATGTCAAAGTAGCACGCATGGGCGGCCTTCTGCACGACCTGGGCAAGGCCGTCACGCACGAGATCGATGGCCCGCACGCCGTGGTCGGCGCCGAGATTGCCAAGCGCTACAATGTGCCGGATGTGGTCGTCAACGCGATTGCTTCGCACCATGCTGAAGTCGAGCCGGAATCCATCGAGGCAGTCATCGTGGCCGCCGCCGACGCAATTTCGGGGGCGCGGCCCGGCGCCCGTCGTGAATCGCTGGAGACCTACGTCAAGCGTGTGACCGAACTGGAGGACATCGGCAATAGCTTCAAGGGTGTCAGCCAGACCTACGCGATCCAGGCCGGCCGCGAGATCCGCGTGATCGTGCGGCCCGATGATGTCGACGATCTGGCGGCGATTCAACTGAGTAAAGAAATCGCCAAGAAGATTGAGGACAATTTACAGTATCCCGGCCAGATTCGCGTCACCGTGGTGCGCGAGACACGCGCCGTGGAGTATGCAAAATAGGGAAGTTCGTAAACTCGCCGTAACTTTCTGTGCGCTGTGGGCGTCATCACTACCGGACAGGCTGGCACAGGTGTGCATGACGGCCTGTACATAGCTCGAAACATGGCAACTCATTGACCCACAGGAGGCAATTCCCATGGCAGAACTCATTAAGGTCTCTGCACAATCTCGTTCTACGGCAGTCGCAGGAGCTATTGCAGGCGTGATGCGTGAGCATGGTTACGCCGAAGTTCAGGCGATCGGGGCAAGCGCCATCAACCAGGCAGTAAAGGCGGCCACGATTGCACGGGGATACCTGGAGCAGGACGGTATCGACATCGTTCTCGTGCCCAGCTTTACCGAGGTCGAAATCGAGGGCAACGAGCGGACTGCGGTGCGCTTTTCCGTCTTCAAGCGGCCGATGGGCCTGGAAGCGCCCGCTAACGGCGTGGTGCCGTCATCGACGGTTCCGGCATAGGCTAAGCGACCAGATGGCCGCACTGCGCAATGGACGGCGGGCGGCGCCAACCGAATAGGCAAGACTGGCAACAAAGAACCGGCCGGGTGAACACGCGTTCCCCGGCCGGTTTTCGTTTGGAAGAAGCAATGGATCGTAGAATGGCGGCGACCGCAGCGCGTTACTCGCCCGCCTCGGGCCGGTTACGGTTGCGGCGACGCTTGCGTTTGCGGCGCGATCCCGCTTCGTCGCCGCTGCGGCCGGACTCCGGCTGTTCGGCCGCAGCCGCCGGTTCGGGCGTTTGAGCCCGGTCGCCGGCTTTCTTGCCTTTGCGCCGCGACATCTCGGCGCGAGTGCGTGCGTTGTCCTCCTCGGCGCCGGCGCGGCGCTTGGTGGTACAGCCACCGCAGGTGCTGCACCCGTGCCCGCTGCTCGCTTTCGTGCTGATCAACTCGGCAACAGCCACCTCGATCAGCGCGTGGTTCTCGAGCATCACCGTGACCGATTCCTTCAGCGGATGGATATGCCGGACGCGGCCGGCGCCGTGGGGCGTAACGACTTCGGCCCCCAGCTTCGGCATCTTTTTGTTCTGCTCGCGGTATAGGTCGTCTTCATAAGAGAGGCAGCAGAGGAGGCGCCCGCAGACGCCGCTGATTTCGTCGGGGTTGAGCGGCAGTTGCTGGTTCTTCGCCATGCGAATGCTGACCGGCGTGAACTCGCGCAGCCAGCTCGTGCAGCAGAGCTGGCGCCCGCACTTGCCGACGCCATCGAGCAGCTTGGCTTCGTCGCGTACGCCGATCTGGCGCATCTCGATGCGCGTGCGGAAGATGCGCGCCAGTTCGCGCACCAGCGAGCGAAAGTCGACACGCTCCTCTGAGGCAAAGTAGACGAGCAGGCGACCGCCGTCGTAACTATATTCGCAGCGCACCATCTTGATATTGAGCTTGTGCTCTCGAGCCTTGACTTTGCAGACGGTGAGCGCTTCCTGCTCCTTGTGCAGCCACTGATCGCGCTGCACCATGTCCCAGGCCGTGGCACGGCGCAGCACCTTCTTCATCTCGCCGACCACCTGGCCGTTGTCGATCAAATGGGGCGGCTGTACGATCTGCGCAACTTCAGGACCGCGGGCAGTGTCCACGATGACGAAGTCCTGCGCGCCCAGATCGACCAGTCCTTCTGGGTCAAAATGGTAGAGTTTGGTAACTTGCTTGAATTGCACTCCCACCACTACGGGCATTCCGGTTTTCTCCTTGCACATCCGCGCCATTCCAGTGAAGTGGCTGCGGAAGAATCTATGTAGACAGGCAGCGCGCGGGGTCGCGGCTTGCTTGTTTCGTGAATTGGGTCAGGCCTCATCACTGGTCCCGCTTGCCGGGCGACGGCAAGTTGAGCATCAACACATCCAGCGCCAGGCGTGCATTGACCGTGTGCCGCAGGTAGCCTTCGATTCGTTTGAGCGTACCCAGGTAGGCAAAGACAGCCGTGCGCTGAATTGTGCGAGCGTGTTGGCCGATTTGCTCCTGGCAGTCCACGTTGCTGCATGCGTCTCTGCTGCCCGACTGTGTCAGGAGCACGTCACGCCACCAACTCGTCCACGTCTCTAGCAAGCTGAAGCGGGCCTGGTTGTCGCGATCGGTTGCCAGTGCATTGGCAAAGGCGAGGCGCTCCAGCCGGTCGGCGCTCGTCAGCCGCCACAACGCCTCCAGGTGCGTCTTGCGCTCATCGCGACGTGACGGATTGTGCAACTGGTCGACTGCCCATCCCAACCGCCCGCCTGAAAGCCGGGCCAGGAGATCGGCATCTGTTGCCGAAGCCTGCCAGCCGGCTTGTAAAGCGTGCGCCACCTCGGCGTGCTCCAGCGTGCGCAGTTCCATTATCTGGCAGCGACTGACGATGGTCGGCAACACCTCGGCTCGATGGCGGGCCGTGAGCAGCAGCACGGCATGGGCGGGCGGCTCCTCCAGCGTCTTCAGGATCTTGTTGGCGAAGGTCGCGTTGGCGTTCTGCATGTCCTGAATCAGGAAGACCTTGCGCCGGCCCTCCATGGGTTTCAGCGCCACGTCGCGAATCAGCCCCTCGGCCTGTTCGCCGCGCAATTCCCCCTTCTGGCGATCCACGACCAACTCCTTGTCGGACTTTGCCATCGGCTGGAAAAAGCGGAAGTCCGGATGGCTGTCCTGCGCAAAGAGACGGCAGGATCGGCAGGTATGACATGGCGTCTCGCCCTCATGCGTGCATAGCAACGCCATGGCGAAGGCTCTGGCCAGCGTCGTCTTGCCCACCTGCGCCGGTCCCAGAAACAGGTAGGCATGGCTGAGCCGCGCCGTTCGCCCGTTGCTGCCGGCAGAGTTGAGTGCTCGCTTCAGTCGTTGGATAGCCCATTCGTGCCCGAAGACTGGCCAACGGCCAGCTTCAGGAGTGGGGATCGCCATTGTCATACTTCGCGGATTTTAACACACTGGAGGCGGCAACCCCAAATTATGTGAATTTTACTGGCAGGGCAAAAGAAAGGAGCGGACCTGAAGATCCGCTCCAATTCTTGCATATCATTTCCGGAGCCGTAGGGCGGCTCCGGCGAGGGTGCTGACAGCGAGGTTACTTGACCTCGACCTGGGCGCCTTCGGCCTCGAGCTTGGCCTTGGCGTCCTGGGCGGCGTCCTTGCTGACCGCGCTGAGAATCGTGGAGCCGGGCGCCTCGACGACGTCCTTGGCTTCCTTGAGACCCAGGTTGGTCAGGGCGCGCACGACCTTGATGACGTTGATCTTCTTGTCGCCGGCACCCTTGAGGATGACGTCAAACTCGGTCTGCTCTTCGACCGGCGCGGCATCGGCGGCTGCGGCGCCCGGCATGGCTGCCATGGCAACCGGAGCGGCGGCGCTGACGCCCCACTTCTCTTCGAGCATCTTGACAAGCTGCGAGGCTTCCAGCAGCGTCAGGGTATCCAACTGTTCGGCGATGGCATTCAAATCGGCCATGAGATTTATCCTCCGGAAAGTATTGTATGTTTCACAAATCAATGCGCTGTTGACACTCTCCGTGCGACGAACAGCGCCACCGTCGCACGGGCCAACATTAGGCAGCTTCCTGCTGTTTCTCGACGTGGGCGTTCATGACACGCGCCAGGCTGGAGCCCGGGGCGTTGACAATCTGCACCAACTGGCGGGCCGGTGCGCTGAGCACGCCAAGCAACATGGCACGCGTCTGATCCTTGGTCGGCAGGTCGGACAGAGCATCAGCACTCTTGCCATCCAGCACTGAATTCTCCAGAATCGCGCCGGTAATCTCGACCACCTTGGCGTCCTTGATCCAGGCCTTCAGCGCCGTGACGCTTTTGCCGATATCCTCGCCGCAAAATGCAACGCCGTTGGCGCCCTTGAGCAACTCTTCCGGCGTGACGCGGCCGCTCTCGCGCAGGGCAAGCTCAAGCAGCGTATTCTTCACGACGGCGTAGGTCGTGTTGGAATCCTTGAGCTTGGCGCGCAGCGAATTGATCTGTGCCACCGTCGTACCCTGGTAGTTGGTGAAAACCAAGGCCGGCGTGTTCTCGATCAGCTCCTTGTACTGGGCGACCAGTTCTTCTTTCTTCTTCCGTGTAATAGCCAAGCGACATCCCTCCTTTCTGTTCGGGATTTGGTTCATAAAATCGAAACGCCCCTCTGCTGGATGCAGAAGGGCGTGAGTGGCAAAAGCGCACAGCCGAACAAATCAGGCTGCAACAACTTCTACTCATCTGCTTCGGCGGGCTGCCCGGCGTACCGGACATTTACACTTGCACCTGCTGTCTTCAGCATCAGACATAGAGGTCTGGTCGATTCAATTCCAAGACGATAGTATAGCCGAACCGCCGGCGTTGGCCAAATCCGGGACGGCCAAACCGCTTCAAAACACTATCTCGGTCATCCGGCCGACTCACGCAGCAGGTCATCCAGGATGGCGCTCAACTCGGCGCGGTCGAAGATGTAGCGCTCGTGGCAGAACTGGCAGTCGATGATCGCCTCGCCGTCTTCCACCAGCGACGCCACCTCCTCGGCGCCGATGAGCCGGATCGCTCGTTCGGAACGCTCGCGGCTGCACGAGCAGCGAAATTCGAGCGGGAACGTCTCGAGCACTTCGTAGGGCTGCCCGCCGAATACAAGGTCCAGCACATATTCCGGCGTTTCGCCGGCGGCCAGCATCTCACCCAGGGGCGGCAGGTCGTCGAGCCGGTCGGCCATCTGTGAGAGCACGCTCACGTCGCCGTCGGGCATCACTTGCAGCAGCAACCCGCCCGCGGCTCGCACCGCACCGCTGTTGTCCACGGGAACGCCGATTTCGACAAAGGACGGCACCTGCTCCGACTTCATCAGGTAGTAGGTCAGGTCGGCGTCGAGACGGCCCGTCTGTAGCGGCACGACACTTTCGTAGAGATCCTTGACGCCCAGGTCCTTGACGACTGTGAGCAGCCCTTCCTGGCCGACTGCCACCGCAACCTCGGCCGGGCCGATGGGCGGCTGGCCGGGAATGTCGGCCGGCGCAATGTAGGCCCGGATATGGCCGTAGCTGTCGGACTCGGCGACCAACTTGCGCAGCGCCCGGCTACCCTCGATCTTGATCGCGACATGCTGGCGGACCTTGAGCAGCGAGCCGAGCAGCGCGGCGCCGGTCAGGCCGTAGCCCAGCACCGCTGCCGACGCTGAGGTCGCCTGGTGGCGACGCGCCGTGGCCTGCGCGATCTCGCTCACGCTACACGCCAGCCCGCGGATGCCGGCCTCGCGTGCGATGGCTCGCACGACATAGTTTTTCATGTCGTTCCTCCTTTGCCGGCTTCACCGCCTGCACAAGAAAAGAGCGGAGCCGCGTACAGGGCTCCGCTCTCGATTTCCCGCAATCTATTCCGGCCAAGACCGGCGATCAGGCGGCGACTTCGTCTGCCTTCAGCGCGCTGGCAGCGGCGATGTCCGTCTTGACGCCGGGGCCCATCGTGCTCGTCAGCGTGACGCGATGGATGTAGTTGCCCTTGAGCGTGGCCGGCTTGGCCGCAATGAGCGCCTCCATCAGCGCACCCAGGTTCTGGAGCAGCTTGTCGCTGCCGAAGCTGGCCTTGCCGATGGGCACGTGAATGTTGGAAGTCTTGTCGACGCGGAATTCGACACGGCCCAGGCGCGACTCGTTGATGACCCGCGGCAGATCTTCGGCCGGGATGATCGTGCCGGTCTTGGGGCTGGGCATGAGGCCGCGCGGGCCGAGCACCTTACCCAGGCGACCGACGATGCGCATCATGTCCGGCGTGGCCAGCACGACGTCGAAATCGGTCCAACCCTTCATGATCTGGTCGGCCAGATCTTCGGCGCCCACAAAGTCGGCGCCGGCTTCCTTGGCCAATGCCTGACCGTCGGGGCCGGCGAAGACGAGAATGCGCACCGTGCGGCCGGTGCCGTTGGGCAGCGTCACGACGCCACGCACCTGCTGGTCGGCGTAGCGCGGGTCGACACCCATGCGCAGGTGGATTTCCACGGTCTCATCGAACTTGGCGTTCGAGCAGGACTTGACCAGGTCGATGGCTTCGGCTGGCGTATAGTTTTTGAGACGGTCAACTTTGCTCTGCAATTCAACAAAGCGCTTGCTGTGTTTTGGCATGATTCACTCCTTGGTGGTCTTAACGGGCGTGACAGCCCTCCCACGGTTCAAACGATAAGTCACGGGATTGCGCGTCCCGTTCAGTCCACCACATTGACGCCCATGCTGCGGGCGGTGCCTTCGACCATGCGCATGGCGCTTTCCAGGCTCACGCCTTCCAGGTCCTTGAGCTTGACTTCGGCAATCTCGCGTACCTGGGCCTTGGTGATCTTGCCCACCTTGGTCTTGTTCGGCTCGGCGCTGCCGCGCGGGACGCCGGCAGCCTTCTTGATCAAGTCACCGGCCGGCGGCGTCTTGGTCACGAAAGTGAACGAACCATCCGTGAAGATGCTGATGTCGACGGGGATGATCTGCCCCATCTGCCCCTGCGTGCGGGCGTTGTACTCCTTGCAGAAGCCCATGATGTTGACACCCTGCGGGCCGAGGGCGGTACCCACGGGCGGCGCCGGGTTGGCCTTGCCGGCCGGCAACTGCAATTTGACGATAGCCTTGAGTTTCTTTGCCATTTTTCACTCCTTCTGAGACTGGTGAACGCTTCTCCCCGACTGGCAATCGGGCTTCAGCTCCCAGGCCCAGCAACAAAAGATTGAATCTATTTGCTCAACCCCGGACCAGTGTACAATCGTCACCCGGTGCACGGCCAGTGTCGGCTTGCCGAATCATTGACCGTTGACCGTTGACCATTGACCATTGATCAGGCGTCACGCACAAGTTGAATGAAATCCACGTCCACCGGCGTCTCTCGGTTGAAGAAACTGACCAGGACGCGTGCCTTGCCCTTGTCCGGGAAAATCTCATCCACGATGCCGGTAAACTCGGCAAAGGGACCGCTCATGATGCGTACGTGCTCGCCGCGCTGGAAGCTGACCTTGATGCGCGGCTCGTCAGACTCGATGCGCTTCATGATCTTGTCGACTTCGTCCTGGCGCAGCGGTGTCGGCTTGTTGCCCATGCCCACGAAGCCGGTCACGCCAGGGCTGTTGCGCACCACGTACCAGCTATCCTCATCCATGATCATGTTGACCAGGATGTAGCCGGGGAAGACGCGCCGTTCCACCTCGCGCCGTACACCGTTGCGAATCTCGATTTCGGTTTCCGTGGGTACGACGACTTCGAGAATCCGGTCGGTCATCCCCATGGACTCGGCGCGGTGTTCGATGTTCTTCTTGACCTTGTGTTCCATGCCCGAGTAGCTGTGCACGACAAACCAGTTGGCGACAGGACCTTCCGGTTCGGCCGGAGCATCCGCACCCTCGCCGTCCGTTACTATCTCCAGATCATCGAATTCGTTCGACGCCTGGGCGTCATTTGCTACTTCGCTCATACGAGTCTCCTTCGTCTCCATCTGCCGGGATCGATGCCGTCAGGCAGGGCCAGGCGCTTACACCTGGGTTCGCGGCAGCAGAGTGCAATCGCCGCTTTCGCGCCTGCTCAACTACCCGGCGGTTCCCCGGATGAGGAGACCGATCACGAACGCAAAGAGCGAATCCACGCCAAAGAGAACGATCGTCGATACGACGGTCACCAGAAAGACGATGGCGGAGAGGCGCAAGCCTTCCTCGCGCGTCGGCCAGGTCACCTTGGCGATTTCGGCGCGCGTGTCTTTGAAATACCGGACAATCCGGTTTTCCGGTTTGGGCGCCGTGTTGGTTTTGGTCATTTCTGCCCCCGATAACTTTCTTTTATTCCGAAAACGACCACCGGGCATTACGCTCCGGTGGTCTGTTTCAGGCAGGCGAGGCAGGACTTGAACCCGCAACCTGTGGTTTTGGAGACCACCGCTCTGCCAGTTGAGCTACTCGCCTACGCATCTTGCTGCGCAACTTCTGCCAGTATACCTCAGAAGTTGCGCAGCAAGTAAGTTGACTACTTGATGATCTGGGTGATGACACCGGCGCCGACGGTGCGGCCACCTTCGCGGATGGCGAAGCGGCTGCCCGATTCCAGCGCGATGGGCGAAATCAGCTTGACGCCCATCTGGATGTTGTCACCCGGCATGACCATTTCCACACCGGCCGGCAGTTCGATCTCGCCCGTGATGTCCATCGTGCGGATGTAGAACTGCGGGCGGTAGCCCTTGAAGAAGGGAGTGTGGCGGCCGCCCTCTTCCTTCTTCAGCACGTACACCTCGGCCGAGAACTCCGTGTGCGGCGTGATGCTGCCCGGCTTGGCCAGCACCTGGCCACGCTCGATCTCCTCGCGCTGGATACCGCGCAGGAGGCAGCCCACGTTGTCGCCCGCAATGCCCTGGTCGAGCAGCTTGCGGAACATCTCCACGCCCGTCACCACCGTCTTGCGCGTCGGCGCCAGACCCACGATCTCGACTTCTTCCATCGGCTTGATCATGCCGCGCTCGATACGACCCGTCACCACCGTGCCGCGACCCTTGATGCTGAACACATCTTCGATCGGCATCAGGAACGGCTTGTCCGTCTCGCGCACCGGCGTCGGGATGTACTCGTCCACCACGCGCATGAGCTCCCAGATGCACGCATATTCCGGCGCACCCGGATCCGTGCTCGAGGACTCCAGCACCTTCAGCGCACTGCCCCGCACGAACGGAATGTCGTCGCCCGGGAACTTGTAGCTGCTCAGCAACTCGCGCATTTCCATCTCCACGAGTTCCAGCAGTTCCTCGTCGTCCATCATGTCGACCTTGTTCAGGAAGACCACCATGGCCGGCACTTCCACCTGGCGCGCCAGCAGGATGTGCTCGCGCGTCTGCGGCATCGGGCCGTCCGGCGCCGCCACCACGAGAATCGCGCCGTCCATCTGCGCCGCACCCGTGATCATGTTCTTGATGTAGTCGGCGTGACCAGGGCAGTCCACGTGCGCATAGTGCCGCGTTTCCGTCTGGTACTCCACGTGCGCAATCGCAATTGTGATGCCACGCGCCTTCTCTTCCGGCGCATTGTCGATGCTGTCGAACTGGCGGAAGTCCGCCCAGCCCTTCATCGCCAGCACCTTCGTGATCGCCGCCGTCAAGCTCGTCTTGCCATGGTCAATGTGACCGATCGTCCCCACATTCACATGGGGCTTTGTCCGCTGGAATACTGCCTTGGCCATTGGAAAATGCCTCCTAGTTTCCTAATCTTTCAGTTCTAACCGATCTGTCTGTGTAATGCCTTCTTTGAACACGGAACCGCCCTGCGTAGGGCGGTTCTTTGTATGGCATCTTATCCCACACGCCCATCAACCTTTATTGACCGAGCGCGTACACAAACATTCAGAGAGCCCACAATCGGACTTGAACCGATGACCTCATTCTTACCAAGAATGTGCTCTACCTGCTGAGCTATGTGGGCAGAAATGGTGGGCGGGGGCGGATTCGAACCACCGTAGGCGTCAGCCGGCTGATTTACAGTCAGCTCCCTTTGTCCACTCGGGCACCCGCCCATGTCTGCATTTTGCACCAAGCAGTTCCGGTTGTAACCGACAGAGCCGACGATCGGACTCGAACCGATAACCTGCTGTTTACAAGACAGCTGCTCTGCCGATTGAGCTACGCCGGCGCTTCTGGTGCTGCTCGGTATCTCAACGCTGCGTTGTCGAACGCACACGCGGTGAGTGATTATAGCATATCCACAGGTTCGGTCAAATTGAACCGCCGAATAATGCACTAACATTGATCGCTTGTCGACGGTTCACAGACTCCCTGGCGCCGGTGACGGAGTATCTGCCGGCGCCAGGTAATCTGTACGGTCGGGGTGCGTCACACTGGGCGTGATGTGTTTTCAGCGATCTTGTTTGACACGCACCCACCCGTGTGCTACAGTCCGCGAGGGTATTTCACCCGTGAATCCATCTGCACCGAACGGAATCAGAATCTCTGGCGCGTTGTCGGCGCCCATACCTTCCTCAACCGCACTCTGCCATCCGGCGAGGTGGCGGGAGACCACTTCTTGGAGGAACCATGCGCGAGAATCGTCTGCGCACGCTTTGGCAGCACGGCGATGCTGCCCTGTGTGCGTGGCTCTCCATTCCCAGCAGCTTCTCGGCCGAACTGATGGCGCATACCGGCTTTGACTGCCTCACGATCGACATGCAGCACGGCCTCATCGACTACCAGATGGCCGTCACCATGCTCCAGGCCATCTCGACGACCGACGCCGTCCCGCTTGCCCGCGTGCCGTGGAACGATCCCGGCACCATCATGAAGCTGCTCGACGCCGGCTGCTACGGCATCATCTGCCCCATGATCAACAATGCCGGCGAGGCGGCCGCCTTTGCTGCGGCCTGTCGCTACCCGCCGGCGGGCATGCGCAGCTACGGGCCAAAGCGCGCCACCCTCTACGCCGGCAGCGACTATCCCGAGCGCGCCAACGAGACGATTCTGGCCATCGCCATGATCGAGACCGCCGATGGGCTGGCCAATGTCGATGAGATCGCCGCGCTGCCCGGCATCGATGCGCTCTACATCGGTCCGGCCGACCTGAGCCTGGCCCTGGGTCGCCAGCAGCGCGTTGATCAAACCGACCCCGTCATGGTCGAGGCGTTGGAGACGGTGCTGGCGGCGGCGCAGCGACACGGCAAGGTGGCCGGGTTGCACACCGGCTCGCCGGAGTATGCGCGTGCCATGGTCGACAAGGGCTTCCGCTTTGTCACCGTTGCCACCGATGCCGGCTTCCTGGAAAATGAGGCCCGCCGCGTGGCCGGCATCGTGCGTAACGCCGCCGCAGCCGGCGCGCGCGGCCCGTATTGATCGCCTTATCTTGGCAGCCGGTACGCTCGATGAGCGCACCGGCCGGCATTCAAACCCAGATTTTGCGGAGGTCGTAGTGGCGACACTTCAAGGAATGCTCTCGTTGGATGAATTGGACGCCCAGGTCCGTGCGGGCGCCATCGACACCGTGCTGGTGATGTTCACCGACCACTACGGGCGCTTCATGGGCAAGCGCTTTGACGCCGAGTTCTTTGTCGCGGACGCCGCCCGCCAGGGCACCCATGCCTGCAACTATCTGCTGACCGTCGACATGGAGATGGAGCCGGTGCCCGGCTATCGCTTCGCCAACTGGGAGCGCGGCTACGGCGACTTTCACCTGGTGCCGGACCTGTCGACGCTGCGCGTGGCGAGTTGGCTGGATCGTTCGGCGCTCGTGCTGTGCGACGTGATGGACGAGGGCACCCACGCGCTGATCCCCGTGGCCCCGCGCTCCATCCTGCGCCGCCAGATTGAACGCGCCGCTGCGGCCGGCTATGAGGTCAAGGCGGCATCGGAACTCGAATATTACCTCTTCTCGAACAGTTACCATGACGCCGACCGCAAACGCTTCACCGATCTCGAGCCCGCCGGGTGGTATATCGAGGATTACCACATGCTGCAAGGCTCGCGCGCCGATGCGTTTCACGGCGCGGCGCGACGCCATCTCAAGGCATCGGGCATCCCTGTCGAGAACTCCAAGGGCGAGTGGGGGCGCGGCCAGCACGAACTGAACGTCCAGTACGCCGATATCCTCACCATGGCCGACCGTCACGCCATCTACAAGCAGTGTCTCAAAGAGATCGCCGACCAGATGGGGCTGAGCGTGACCTTCATGGCCAAGTTTGCGCCGGACGTGGCCGGGTCGAGCAGCCACATCCACCTCAGCCTCTGGCGCGGCGGCGAGAATGCCTTTGTCGGGGACGAGCAAATCGGGCCGATCCAGGCGTCGCCGGACTTCCGCTGGTTTCTCGGCGGGTGGCTGCACTTCCTGCCGGAAATGATGGTCTTCAACGCGCCCACCATCAACTCGTACAAGCGCTACCAGGCCGGCTCGTGGGCGCCGACGCGCATCGCCTGGAGCCGCGACAACCGTACCGCCGGCTTCCGCATTGTCGGCCACGGCAAGAGCCTGCGCATCGAGTCGCGCGTGCCGGGCGCCGACTGCAACCCGTACCTGGTGTTGGCGGCCGCGCTGGCGGCCGGGCTCGAAGGCATCGAGCAGCGCATCGAGCCGCCGGCCATCTTCGAGGGCGACGTCTATGCCGCGCAGCATCTGCCGCGCGTCCCCATGAGCCTGCGCGACGCAACGGACCTCTTCGAACGCAGCGACTTTGCCGGCCGTGTCTTTGGCGCCGACGTGGTCGAGCATTACACGCACTTCTACCGCACCGAACAGGCCATGTTCGACAATGCCGTGACGGACTGGGAGCGCCGCCGCTATTTTGAACGAATCTGATTTCACGACGCCGCTGCCCGGCGATTCGGGGCGGCGCCCAACCCATTTGAAAGGGAAACAGCCATGAGATTGCGGGACAAGGTTGCGCTGATTACGGGCGGCGGCAGCGGCATCGGCCGTGAAAGCGCGCTGCTCTTTGCGAGCGAGGGCGCCGCCGTGGTGGTCGTCGATATCGATGGCGCCGCCGCGGCGCGCGTCGCCGGCGAGGTCCGTGACGCAGGCGGCCGGGCAACCGATTTTGCCGCTGACGTTGCCTCGGCCACAGCGTGTGAAGGCATGGTGCGCCATGCCGAAGAGAGTTTCGGCGCCCTGCACATTCTGTTCAATAACGCCGGCATCATGCTCAGCGCCGACGACGACGCCGTCAACACCGATGAGGCCATCTGGGACAAGACGATGGCCGTCAACCTGAAAGGGGTTTTCCTCGGCTGCAAGTACGGCATTCCCGCGCTGCGCCGGGCGGGCGGCGGCTCCATCATCAACACCGCCTCCTTTGTGGCGCTGCTCGGTGCGGCGACCCCGCAGTTGGCCTACACGGCGAGCAAAGGCGGCGTGCTGGCGCTGACCCGCGAACTGGCCATCGTTCACGCCCGCGAGAAGATCCGCGTCAATGCCCTCTGCCCGGGACCGCTGCGTACGGAACTGCTCATGAAGTTTCTCGACACCGAGGCCAAGCGCCAACGCCGGCTTGTCCACATCCCCATGGGGCGCTTTGGCGAGGCAAAAGAGATGGCGCAGGCTGCGCTCTATCTCGCCTCCGACGAGTCATCCTTTGTCACCGGTGCCGAGTTCGTCGTCGATGGCGGCATCACCGCGGCCTATGTGACGCCGGAGTAGCCGGGCACGCTGGAGCACAGAAATCAAACGGCGCCGCACCTTCGGGCTGATAGACCCCATGTCTATCGGCGGAGGGTGCGGCGCCGTCGCGTTTCCGGAGACGGTGTGCGATCAGCGTGGGATGAGCAGTTCCTGGCCCACGATGATGGTGTTGGGGTCGTCCAGCCCGTTCACCGCCAGAATTTGCTCCACGGTGACGCCATATTGCTGGGCGATCTGGGACAGGCTCTCGCCGGTCTGTACGGTGTGGCGTGTGCCACGTGCTTCCATCGCCTCGCGTTCGGTAATGCCGGGGATCACCAGCACCTGGCCGACGCGCACGAGGTTGCGATTGGTCAGGTTGTTGGCCGATGCCAGCGCCGCCGGGTCGACGCCATAATCCACCGCAATGCTGTTGAGCGTCTCGCCCGGCTGCACGATATGGGTGACCGACGATGACGTGTCGGCGCCGATCGTGCCGGGCTGGGAGGCATCCGCCCCGCCGCTATCCTCGCTGTCGCCGCCGCCGGTGGAGGGAGACGCCACCCCAGGAATCAGCAGTTCCGTGCCCACGGCCAGCGCATCGGGATTCTGGATGTTATTGACTTCGACCAGAACGAATGGCTGCACGCCATAGAGCGCCGCGATCGAGAACAGTGTCTCACCTTCCTGCACGACGTGCTTGAACGGTTCGGGCGTCGGCGTTGGCTCGCCTTCGGGCACGATCAGGATCTGCCCGGCAAAGATGTTGTCGTCGGGCAGGAAGTTCAGTTCGCGGATCTTCTGCTCGCTCGTGCTGAAGGACGCGGCGATGGAAGCGATCGTGTCGCCGGCCTGCACTGTGTACTGGAATGTCCCGCGCACGGCTGTCGGCTCGGGTGTCGGTGTTGCCGTCTCTTCGGCCTCCGGCGTCGGCGTCGCATCGACAGCCTCGACGACCGGTTCGGCGCTACTCGGCGTGGCGCTGGCCGCTGTTTCGGCGGCAGCCGTCGGCGCGGCGGTGGCCTCCGGCGTGGGGCGCTCGCGCGTGCAGGCCGACATCACCGCAGCGGCGAGGAGCAATGAAAGGATGAGTGCTGACTTGACGCGCACGAAATCACCTCCGGAGCTGAGAATGTGAAGCTGCAACAATTATAGCCGGCGCCCCTCTCTTTCGCAACTCAAGGCGATAATCTGGGCGCTCGTGTGAGCGTTACCAGCGCAGCGTCTGATAGGCCGCCGCCATGGCGAGCACCAGGAAGAGCAGACCTTGCAGGCTGAAAAAGGGTGCAAAGCCGGCGAAGGTCATCGTAATGAAGCCGCTGAGCACCAGGCCGACGATGATGCCGGCCAGGGTGAAGTGGCGGATGTAACGCCCCCGCCGCCGGCCAACGGAGTTGCGGATGATCTGCGCCAGCGCCGCCCCTGCGCCGGAGCCGACCAGCGCTGCGATGATCCAGCCGAAGAAGCCCGTGATGCGCAGCAGAAAGGCGACGATGGGCCATGCCACCAACGTGATGCCCGCCGCCACGGCAAAGGCGATCCAGTTGTCGGCCGTCAGCGCGTTGTAAAAGACATTCTGCTGCTCGCGGATGCACTCCTTGCAGCGATAGCCAACTTCGGTCAGCTCGGCGCATTTCAGGCAGATAGGCTTGCCGCACTTGTTGCAGCGCAGGTAGGTCTCGGTCTCCGGGTGATTGGCGCAGAACATGGGCTGGTCGCCGGGGACGTTTTCGGTGGTGGCTGGTGTTGAAGTCGTCATGACTGAATGCCTCAGGGAGTCAATCGATGGAATGTGCTAGATTGTCCACTGCATTTTATCCATCAGCGTTTGATAGAAATAGCTACGTTCGCGCACGCGCACAAAACGCGCCAGGTGCGGGCTGCCGACGACCACAATCTCGTCGTTCTCCTCCACCTCGACGACGACCTGACCGTCAACCGTCAGCATGGGCGGATAGTCGCTGTAGGCGCGCAGCCGCACAGTCGATCCCTCGGACAGAATCACGGCGCGGTCCATGCTCAGATGCGGCGCAATCGGGATGACCAGGATATTGCGCAACTCCGGCGGCATGACCGGGCCGCTGACGGCCAGTGCATAGCCGGTGCTGCCCGTCGCCGTGCTCACAATCAAACCATCGCAGGTGTAGGTCGTCAGGTACCCACCATCCAGTTCGGCGCTGATGCGTACGACGCGCGCCAGGTTGCCGCGACTCAGCACAACGTCGTTCAGCGCATCATAGGCGGAGGTGACCTCTGTCACGCCGTTCTCCGGATCGGTGCGCTCCACATGTACGCGCACCATGAGCCGCTCTTCGACCCAGTAGCGGCCGGCAAGAATGTCGTCGAGCGGCGCCTGCCAGTCGTTGGGCTGTACCTCGGCCAGAAAGCCCAGCCGGCCCATCTTGACGCCCAGCATGGGCACCGCGTGCGGTGCGCCAATCCGTGCCGCGCGCAGCAGCGTCCCGTCGCCGCCCAGCGTGATAAGCAGGTCTACGTTTGGCAGATGCGCGGCAGTTGCGTCGAGTTCCCACGCCGACTCGTGCCAGATTTCGGGAATGCCGGCGGCGGCGAGATAGTCGCCGATCTCCTGCGCCAGTTCAAGCGATTCAGGCTTCTTGGGATGGTGCAAAATGCCGATATGGGCGAATGGTTGTGCGCTCTGTTTGGACATGTCCGTGCCATCTGCGTGCGTGCGCGAAAAACGTTGCGTTACCATATCATGAAGTCATGCCGGATGCGAATCGGCCGAACGACCTCGACGCGCTTTTGATGCACGCCGTGTTTCGATGCGCAGGTTGGCGGCGTCGCTGTGGTATGATGCGCATATCATGCGAGTACTCATCATCTCCGATATTCACGCCAATCTTGCCGCCCTGGAAACCGTGCTTGGCGATGCCGACGGCCGGTACGACACGCTCTGGTGCCTGGGCGACGTCGTGGGCTACGGTCCGAAGCCCAACGAGTGCATCGCGTTGGTGCGCGAACGTGCGTCGCTCTGCGTCATGGGCAACCATGATTGGGCGGTGCTGGACAAGCCGGGCATCAACGTCGACGACTTCAATCCGCAGGCGCGCCATGCTGTGCTATGGACGCGCGAGCAATTGAGCGAGGAAAACCGGGTCTATCTCGACGGGCTGCCCTTCATGCCCGTGCAGCCGCCCGGTGCGCCCGGCATTCTCGTCACCCACGCCAGCCCGCGTGAGCCGGTCTGGGAATATATCCTGACGCCGACGATTGCGCTGGAGAATTTCGAGGCGTTCGACGACGCGATCTGCTTCGTGGGACATACGCACAAGCCGGCCATCTTTCGCTGGCATCGCTTCGCCTCGTTTGCCGAGGGCGGCGACGGCCACGAAATGCACGAGATGGCGACGGTCGACTATCTCCAGCAGCGCGGGGAAGGCCCGGTCGAACTGGCGACCTCTCCCGACCAACGCCTGATCATCAACCCCGGCAGCGTCGGCCAGCCGCGCGACAACGATGCGCGCGCCGCCTACGGTATCCTCGACCTCGACGACATGACCTGGCAGCACGTGCGCGTTCCCTACCCCATCGAGCTGACGCAGAGCCAGATGCGCGCGGCGCGGCTGCCCAAGCGCCTGGTGGACCGCCTCAGCTTCGGCTGGTAGGGAGCGGCATGGGCCGGCCGTTGCCCTCTTCCTGCTCGATCCGGTTATACATTTCAAACCAGTCCGGCAATTCCTGGGAGCGTTTGCGCGCGCTTTCGATTTCGTCCTGCCGGCGATAGCGTTCCATGCGCGATTGGATCTCCTGCGCCACCGCGCGCGGGTCGGGCACGGCAAAGAAGACGAACGCACCCACTTCGGCAGCGGTCTGGCAGGTGACGTTGCCGAAGTTGAAGAGCCAGTGGATGGGCGAGGGGATGGACATGGAGACATTCTGGATGCGGCCCAAACCGGCACTCATGCGATCCTCCGAAAGGCCGAGCGGCACGCGGTCGACGTGGGCGATCTCGTCGTCGCTCACTTCGTAGGTGTCGTTGCGCCAGTCGGCCACCACCCAGATTACGCGCGCCAGTGCAATCAGCGTCGCGATCACCCCGACGACCGTCAGCGCATTGACGACGGTATGGGACTCCTGCGGGGCAAACCCCATGATTTCGGAGAGCGGTGGCAGGATGGCCAACGCGATGATAACAAAGAAGATGAGCAGTGGCCACCAGAGGCGCGGGATCAGCACCAGCCAGTGTTTGCGCCAGATGACTCGGTTGCCCTGCTCCTTGCGCAGCCGGGTGTTGAGGCTATCTGCAACACGTTTTTGCCAGCCCGACGGTGGGGCTGTGATCGGGCCGCCGTGGTAGACGCGGCTTGGCGCCGAAATCGCCATACCGAGCCGCGCTTCCAACATGCGGTTGATGGCCGTCTTGCTCTCGGCGACGGTGTGGCGGCGGCGTTGCTCGCGCTGTGCCATAATGGTGCTGCGCAACTCGCTGAAATGGCGCGTGTAGTCGAATGAAATCGTGCCGACGGTCGCGGCCGTGGCAATGGTCATGGTGCCGTAGTTCAGGATCTTGCCCAACCAGTTGCTCTCGAAGTTCACATTCTGGATTTGTTCGAGCGGCGCTTCTTTGCGCCATTCGTTGACGAAGAGCACCTTCTCCTGGTGCACGACGCGGCGATTGGTGATCACCAGCCAGTCGTTGAAATAGTCGACCGTACCCCAGGCAATCGCCAGCCCGACGACAATCAGGAGAAGGATTATGATCACGCGGAGGAATTGCTGCGGGCCGGGAATCAGGTCGGCGACGACAAAGATGATGAAGAGGATCACGAATGTGATGATGGCGGGCAGCATTTTGCGCAGGAACGCAACCCAATGGCGCCGGCTGAAGACAATGACCTGCTCCCCTGGTTGCAGCCATTCATATTCAGGCGGGCTGTCTTCGTCGTTGGGGCGGATGGCCTTGGAACTGCGGATGCGCAACTTCGCGCGCAGGTTGCTCTTCGTCAGGCGTGAGATGGCTTCGAGATCGCGCCAGTGAAAACGCAGCCAGGTGCTGCCCGGCTGTGCTTCGACGGTCGACTCCTGCGAAAGCTGGCCCAGCAACGCTTCCTCGGCAAAATAGGTCGGTCCCTGTGCGCTGGCGGCAAACATCTGGTTGCCGCCCTTGTCCAAGGCGCGGATCGACGCACCGCCGTTGAGCAGCACCCACAGGCTGTCGGCCTCTTCGCCTTGCTGCACCAACAGGTGAACATGGGGGAAATAGATGTGGCTCACGTAGCCGGCAATCAGGCGTTGTGTCTCTTCAGGCAAGGCCCGAAAAATGTCGAGAGCCATGATTGCATTCTCGCGCACCTGGATCTCGTTCGCGCTCTCCTGGTCCGCGTTGAGACCGGTGACGCTGACAAAGATGTGGTGCGGCAGCGTATAGAGCTTGGTCTTGGTTTGTGAGGTTGCCGTGTGAGCCATCGCGCGGTCGCCACTGCCGCTGGCTACTGCGCCGACACTGCCGGATGCGGCGCCAAAAATCGCACCGTTGCCAAGCAGGTGGCTGCCGTCAGCCCCGCCCTCCAGCTTGACCTGGCCGTCGTCGAGCAGGTAGATGTGGTCGTCGAGAGCGCCTTCTGCGTAGATTTGCTGTTCGGGCGTGCATTCGCGCGGCTCCACGACTTCGGCCAGAAAACCCAGGGCGATGGGGTAGAGCGAAGGCGCCATGGCCATGCTCGTGACGAACGGGAAAGTACGCAGCCGGGCCATGGCCTGCTGGGGGATGAGCTTCTCGCGAATCTGTGGGAAGTGATAGATGAGCCGGCTGAACGCCTGGACCTCGAACTGCAGAATGGTGCATGCACCGATCGCGCGCGCGTTCGTGCGGTAAATCTCGTCGAACAGGAATTCGTAGAGGCCGAGCAATGCGCCGGGCTCGACCGTGCGCTGGAGACATTGGATCCGCCGGCCGTTGTAGCTATCGATGCGGTTGTGAAAGATCTGGCCGTCGACCAGGGCGTAGATTGCCTCGATCGGCGTGTCTTGCGCGTACAAAAGCCCACGCGACGGCTCGTGCCGCCGGTAGACGGCATTCGTGAGGATCGGCAGCCATGCTTCGACCGGAATGTCGGCGAGGAAGTTCAGTTGCAGGGCCCGCAAGTCCTGTTCGTTGACCGGGTCGCCGGCAGGTGCAGAGCCGTTCATCCCAGGTTTTCCTTGATCGTCTCGGCGACTTTGCGGCTGACGCCCGGCACGGCCATCAACTCCTCCACGCTCGCCCCGCGCACGCGCTCGATGTCGCCGCCGAAGTGGGTCATGATCGCCTTGCGCCGCTGCGGGCCGATGCCGGGTATCTCATCAAGGCGCGAGCGCACCTGCTCCTTGCTGCGCAGGTTGCGGTGGTAGGTGATGCCGAAGCGGTGCGCCTCGTCGCGGATGCGCTGCACCAGGTGGAGCGACTGGCTGCCGCGCCGCAACCACAACGGGTCGGTGGCGTGCGGCCGGAAGACTTCTTCCTCGCGCTTGGCCAAGCCAACGACAGGGACCTGACCCGCCAGCCCGAATTCCTCCAGCACCTCCACTGCCACGCCCAACTGTCCCTTGCCGCCATCGATGATGACCAGGTCGGGCATGATGCGCCACTCGCCGTTGTCGTTGCGCTTGCCGGGGTCGGCCTCCCCGTCCGGCTCGACCAGGCGACGAAAGCGGCGGCGTAACATCTCGCGCATGCTGGCGAAGTCGTCGGGCGCGCCCTGGCTGCCCTTGCCGCGAATCTTGAAGCGCTTGTAGGCGGCCTTCGCCGGCGCGCCCTTGACGAAGACCACCATGGAGCCGACGGTGTTCGTCCCTTGCAGTGTGCTGATGTCGTAACACTCGATGCGCGACGGCGGCTTTTCCAGATGCAGCGCCGACTGGAGCTCGGCGACGGCCTCGGTCTGGCGGTTGGTGTCGGCGGCCTGCTCGGCCTGGCGCACGCGCAGGAACTCTGCCGCATTCTCCTGCGCCAGTTCCATGAGCTTGACCTTGTCGCCGCGGCGGGGCACGCGCAACTGCACCTTGGCGCCACGATGCTCGGCCAGCCACTCTTCGAGCACGGCCTGGTCGGGCGGCATGGCCTGGACGAGGACGAGCGATGGGATGAAGGCCACGTTGTCGTAGAACTGTTGGATGAACGCGCCGATGAGCGCGCCAAGCTGGCTGGTGCCGGCCGGGTCGGCATCCGCGCTGTCCCCGTTGTTCGCCTGGAGATTGAAGACTTCGGCGCCTTCCAGCAGGAAGCTGTCGCGGCCCACGAGCCGGCCGTGGCGCACCATGAAGACCTGCACCGCAGTATCGGCCGTGCGCTCATCCTGCGCCAGCGCCACATAGTCGACATCCTCCAGCGCGGCCGACACGATCTTCTGCTGTTCGGCGATACGTTGCGCCGATTGCAGGCGGTCGCGATAGAGCGCGGCCAGCTCGAATTGCAGGTTCTCAGCGGCGCGGCCCATCTGCTCCTGGAGCTGATTCAGCACCTTGTCGCTGTTGCCCTCCAGGAATTGCATCAACTGCTGGATCGTCTCGCGGTACTGCTCGCGGCTTTGCGCGCCGATACACGGGCCGCCGCATAGCTTGATGTGATAGTAGAGACAGGGCCGCGGGTCGTTGCCGGTGATTTTGCGATCGCAGTCCAGGTACGGAAAGACGCGGCGCAGCGCGTCGAGCGTTTCATAGCAGGCGCGGCTGCTGGTGTAGGGGCCAAAGTAGCGCGCGCCGTCCTTGCGCATGCGCCGCACGACCTGGATCTTGGGGAAGTCCTCCTGCCAGTTGACCTTGATGTAGGGGAAGGTCTTGTCGTCCTTCAGGCGCACGTTGTAGCGCGGCTTGTAGCGCTTGATCAGCTCGTTTTCGAGGATCAGCGCTTCCAGCTCGGTCTTGGTGACCCACCAGGAGATGTCGGCAATTTCGGCGACGAGCGCCTGCGTGCGCGGGCTGTGATTGGCCGAGAGGTGAAAGTAGCTGCGCACGCGGTTGCGCAGCACGACGGCCTTGCCGACGTAGATGACATTGCCGGCCGCGTCCAGCATCTGGTAGCAACCGGGGGCTACGGGCAGCGTGTCTAGTTTCTGTGCGACCTTCTCCGGCACCTGACCGTTCATGCCGCTGATTGTACCACGAGTGCGAGTGCGACCAAATGTTCTTTGCTATGCTGCCGGGATGACTATGCCGGCTCCGCAGGCGGCGCCAACGCCGGCGCGAGGCCCAGGTTCGACGTCGCTCGCGCGATCAATGTGCCGTCGGTGTGGCTGAGCGTGCCCTCAACATTGACCACGCGCCGGCCGCGCCGGATCACGCGCGTCGCACCGATCACCTTGTCGCCCAGCCGCGCGCTGGCGAGGAAATCGATCGTCAGGTTGATGCTGGCAAAAAACGACTCGTCGTCGAGCAGGAAGACGGTGAAGCCCATCAGTTCGTCGAGCATGGTGGCCATGATGCCGCCGTGAAGGATGCCCGAGGGATTGGTCATGTCGCGCCGCACCACGAACGACGCCGCCAGTTCGCCCTCGGCCAGGCGCAGCAGAGTGCCGCCCAGCCAGCCTCCGACCGGGGAGAGTCGTTCGGGAATCTGCCGGCCTACGAATTGCTGGACATTGGCCATTCGTCTGCTCGTCACCAGCTACCTCCTCATCTCGACTCGTACCGTTTCCGATGGCGGATGGCACGGGCTGTGCGCCGCGCAGCGCGTAGCGTGGGCAAACAGTCTGCCATTCATTCGTAAGGCATAATGCGTGTTCGCGCCGCCGTCTTGTATAATAGCGGCACTGTGGCATCCGTCATAAACCACGGCGTCAATCCGCTGCGGTTCCTTGGCGGTCCTGAGCGCAACCATTGACAACTCAATGCACGATCCAAAAAGGAGTAGGTTTTCATGACCGAACGAACTCAACGCCATCGTCGCGCGCGCCATGCAACACTGCGCCTGGTCGCCGTGCTGCTTCTGCTCTTGTCCGTGTTGCCGGCGGCTGTCGCCAGCGGACAGGACGCCGATGCCGAACCCGTCGACGTGCCCGCCGCCCTGGGCGACCAACTGGCTGCTCTACCCGGACTTACCACCGCGCCGGTGCCGGAAGGCGCCGAGTTGCCGGATGGCATGACCGCCGAAGAGGTTGCGCAGATGCCGGATCGTTCCAAAGTGGCCGTGGTCAGCTACGAGGTGCAGGGCGATACGATCAACGCCACTGTCCAACTGCCGGCGTCTCAGGCCACCTTTATCTCCTCGGGCCAGCCCAACACCAACTATGCCGGCCTGAGCACCCTGAACCTGGGCTGGGATCAGAACACCTTCGACGCCATGCGCGTCCTCCTCCAGTTCGACCTGAGCCCGCTGCCCGGCAACGCCCAGATCAACGAAGCCACCTTCTACATCAACCAGTCATACATCAACCCGCCGAGCGACGGTAGCTCCATGGATTTCCGCGCCCAGTTCATGCAACAGTCGTGGAACGCGGGCAGCGTCACGTGGAACAATGCCAACTACCTCGGCGGCGATTCTCTGCCGTTGGGCAGCATCCCGCCGGTCACCGGTTGGGTGAGCGGCGGTGCGACAGACGTGGTCAAGGCCTGGGACAGCGGCCGGCCCAATTACGGCCTGCTCATCACCGGCGACGAGACGCCAAGTCGCGGCCGCTGGCGCCAGTTCTACTCGCGCTCCATCCCGCAGTTCGCGCCGTACATCTTGGTCAACTATTCGGCCAACTGCGACACCGCGGCGCCGGTCTCCAATATGGGTGCGCTGAACAGCTTCGAGCCGGCTGAATTCCAGGTCAAGTGGTCCGCCTATGACCCCGATCAGCCCGGCTGTAAGGCCAGCGGCGTCGCCTGGTACAACGTGCGCTATCGCATCAACGGCGGTGGCTGGACCAACTGGAAGAACCAGAGTTCCTCCACGGAAAATCACTTCAAGGGATGGGCACCCAATAATTCGACCGTCGAGTTCCAGGTGCAGGCCGCCGATCGTGCAGGCAACCTGGGCGCCTGGAGCCCCACCGTCAGCACGCGCGTCGACAGTGAGCCGCCGGTCGCAACGGTGAACCCGCTGCCCGAATTCACGGTCAGCCCCAATTTCACCGTGACGTGGAGTGGGACCGACAATCTCTCCGGCATCGCATACTACAACTTCCAGGTGCGCAAGAACGGTGGCGACTGGCAACTCGTCCTGTCGGAAACCAAGGCGACCTCCTACCAGGTGACCGGCGGCCAGTTGGGCGATGAGTTCGAGTTCCGCGTCCAGGCGGTCGACAACGTCGGCAACACTCAGCCCTGGAGCGCCAACGCGCAGGCGTCGACCATCATCTTCGACAAGCCGATTGCTGCGATCTTTGACTTCAATCCTGATGTCATCAAGCCGACCTCGCCGATTACCAACGTCATCCCGGTGAACTGGATTGCGCTGACGCCCCCGGGCACAACGATCACCGAGGTGAAGATTTTCTACCGCTATACGCCGTTTGGCGGCGCTGCCAGCGCATGGACGCAGTGGCAGGTCTTCACAACAGATACCGGCCCGGCGGATTTTGATTACACGGCGCTTGGCCACAGCAACGGCCTCTACGAGTTCTCCGGTGTTGCCACCAACAACACAGGTGCAACGCAGCCCTTCGACCCGACCAATGGCCTCGGTGCCTCGGTGATCCTCGACCTGAACGATCAGATCCAGCCGCAGGCCTACATGCCGATCATTACTGACGAGCGGCACGACTAGCGTCAAGCATGTAACCCTGTGGCAGAAACGACCGGCGCCCTGCATCGCAATGCGGGGCGCCGGCGCGTTCAGCGAGCTTCAACGCCGTGCGCGGCCGTTGGCGATTCCGCCGCGACCGATGCTGGCGCTATAATAGCAACCGCTTATGGAGATTTTGGGAGGACCACTCTTTGGCGTGGCCGGTGCGGGCGAGTCGCACGGCCCGGCGGTGACGACTATCGTCTTTGGCATGCCGCCAGGGCTCTTTGTGCGCGCCGCCGACATCCAGCGCCATCTCGATCGGCGGCGGCCGGGCAGCAACCGCCACGGCACCCCGCGCCGCGAGGACGACACCGTCGTGCTGCTCAGCGGGCTCTATCAGGAGGACGTGGATGCGCTGACTGCCGGTCCCGCCGTGCAGGTGATCGCTGGCGAGCAACTCTCCGCCACGACCGGTTACGCCGAAGGGTACACCACCGGCGAACCCATAGCCGCCATCGTACTCTCCACCGCCAAACGGTCGGCCGACTATACCCAGTTTGCCGGGCCGGCCGGCGAAGTGCGCCCCGGCCACACCGATCTGGTCAAGCATTACAAGAGCCAGGGGTTTGTGGATCCACGCGGCGGTGGGCGTTCCAGTTATCGTTCGACCATCTCGGACGTTATCGGCGGGTCGCTGGCGCGCCTCTTTCTGGCCGAGACCTTCGGCACGGTCATCCTCTCGTCGATCTGCCAGGTCGGTGAACTCAAGGCGCAGCGCACCCTGGCCCGACACGTGGAGGAGCTTGCCGGCGCGGCCGGGCGGCTCGACCCGGCTGCCATCGCCACGCTTGAGGCTGAGTTGGCAAGCGCCGAGATCCACTCCATCGACGCTGACTTCGCCGCCGCGGCCGGCGACCTGATCAAGGCGACGCGCATCGAGGGCGACTCGCTGGGCGCAGCCGTGGAGGTTGTCGCCGTGAACGTGCCGCCCCTGGCCGGCGACCCGCTCTACCAGAGCCTGAAGCTGCGCATCATGGGCAGCCTGGGCGGTCTGAACGCCGTGCAGGGCGTCGAAATCGGCGCCGGCTTTGAAGTTGTGGCACGGCGCGGCAGCGAGAACAACGACCCGTTGCGCCGCAGCGGCTACCAGGCCAACAGTCACGGCGGGCTCATCGGCGGCATCACGACGGGCATGCCGCTCGTCTTTCGCGTCGGTTTCAAGCCGACCTCGACGATTACGCGGCCGCAGCAGAGTGTGCGCAAGAATCTGGAGGAGATCGAATTTCAACTGCGCAAGGGGCGGCACGATCCGTGCGTGGGCGTGCGCGCCGGCGTGACCCTGGAGTCGCGCGTCGCCATCGACCTGCTCAACGCCGTGCTGATGCATGCCGCCAGCCATGTCGCGCCCGACGCCTTCCGCCTGTTTGAGTGAGTGGCCGCCGTCATGCCTGCTAGCCGTCACACCGCTCGCCCGTCCAAGCTGCCGCCCTATTCGGAGCCCGTGCTCATGGCGATGAAGGGTCATCCCGCCACCGGCAAGAGCGCGCTGGCACGGGTCATCGCACGGCGCTTTCGCATGCCGCTCATCGACAAGGACGACGTCAAGGACTTCGTGCTCGACGTGCCGGGCGCCAATCAACTGGCCTACGAGGTGATGTGGCAGGTGTGCGCAACGCAGCTCGACCTCGGCCTGAGCGTGATTGCCGTTTCGCCGCTGGCCTATCCGGAGGGGTACGCCACGGCGCAAGAACTGGCGGCGAAATACAAGGCGCGGCTGCTCGTCATCGAAACCGTGCTCGACGAAGCGGTGTGGCGGCAGCGTCTCAACGCCCGCCGCCCCGGCTACTCGACGCACAAGATCAGCGGATGGGAAGCCATGCAGGAGCAGTTGGCCGCCTACGACGGCTGCTGGCAGTACCCGATTGCGCCGGAACATCATCTGGTCGTGAATACGGCGCAGCCGGTGCGCTCGCTGCTGGGCGCGGTCGAGCAGTGGCTGAAACGTGATATCGCCGCGCAGCCGGGTTGACCGGCTACAACGGAACTGGGAAGCAATCATGCAGGATTCGCAGGGTTCGATGCCCGCACGCAATATCGTCCTCACCGGCTTCATGGGCACCGGCAAGACATCGGCCGGCCGGTTGCTGGGCACGCGCCTGGGCCGCCGCTTTGTGGACATGGACGATATTCTGGTGGAACGCTTCGGCAAGTCGATTGCCGAGGTTTTCCGCGACAATGGCGAGGAAGCCTTCCGCGTCGCCGAGGCGCAACTCTGCCAGGAACTCGCCGCTGAGCACGAGCTGGTCATCAGCACGGGCGGCGGCGCGCTGGTCAATGAGGAGAGCCGCAATGCGCTGGCCGCTACAGGCACCGTTATCTGCCTGCATGCCGACGAGGAGAGCATCCTGGCGCGGCTGGCTGCCGCCGACGATCGCCCGCTCATGCAGGGCGCGGCCGAGGAGCGCCGCCAGCGCATCCGCCACCTGCTGCACCAGCGTCGCCTGGCCTACGGCGCCATCGCCTACCAGCTCGACACCACCGGCCTTGCTATCGAGCAGGTGGCCGACCGTATCCTCGACCTGGCAGACGCCGATCGCGAGACGCCCGGCATGATTCGCATTCCGGTGCGCTCGCCCGACGGTAGCTACGATCTGCTCCTGGGCAGCGGCCTCCTGGCCAATGCCGGTCGGCTGCTTGCCAACCGCGGCCTGCGCCCGACGACTGCCGCCGTTGTGACCAACGACATGATCCGCGAGCATGCCGCAGTGCTCAGCGACTCGCTGGGGGCGGCCGGTTTCGAGCCGGTGCTCTGCCTCGTGCCGGAGGGCGAGCAGCACAAGACGCTCGACACCGTGCGCTCGCTCTACGACCAGTTCCTGGCCGCCGGGCTCGACCGCAACAGCGTCGTGATTGCGTTGGGGGGCGGCGTCATCGGCGACATGGCCGGCTTTGCCGCGGCCAGCTATCTGCGTGGCGTGCCCTTCGTGCAGATGCCCACATCGCTGCTTGCCATGGTCGATGCCTCGGTCGGAGGCAAGACGGGCGTCGACATGCCGCAGGGCAAGAACCTGGTCGGCGCGTTCAAGCAGCCCGCCGCCGTGATTATGGACGTGGCCGTCTTCAGCACGCTGCCCTCGGACGAGTTTCGCTCCGGGCTGGCGGAGGTGGTCAAGCATGGCATCATCGGCGCACCGCGCCTCTTTGTGCAATTGGAGGAGGAAGGGCCGGCCAACCTGCTACAACTGGTGGCCGACGCCGTGCGCGTCAAGGTCGATGTGGTGCAGGCCGACCCCTTCGAGAAAGGCGTGCGCGCCACGTTAAATCTGGGCCACACCTTCGGCCACGCCATCGAGCAGGTGAGCCGCTACCAGATCCGCCACGGTGACGCCGTCGCCATCGGCACGGTCGCCGCGGCAAACATGAGCGCCGAACTGGGGCGTTGCACGCCGGAGCTGGCTGCGCGTATCCGCACGCTGCTGGAGCGGCTGGGCCTGCCGGTGACGGTGACCGGTCTAGACGGCGATGCCATCCACGCGGCCATGGCGCATGACAAGAAGCGCGCCGGCAAGAAACTACGTTTCGTCATCCCGCAGGCGCTGGGCGATGTCGTGGTGATCGACGACCCGGGCGATGCGGTTGTGCGCCGCGCCATTACATCGGTGCTGGAGTGAGCGGGCGAAACAGGACGGAGAAGAGACGGTGGCAAAGATCGCACTACTGCACGGACCAAATCTGAATCTGCTGGGCACGCGCGAGACGAGCATCTACGGTAGCGTCACGCTGGCCGTCATCGACGAGCGCGTGGCGGCCGCGGCCGGCGCCGAGCACGAGGTACGCCCGTTCCAGAGCAACCACGAAGGAGCGCTCATCGACGCGATCCACGACGCGCGTTCATGGGCGGACGGTATCGTCATCAACCCGGGCGCGTTCACGCACTATTCCTACGCGCTGCGCGACGCCATTGCCGGCGTCAAGCTGCCCGCCGTCGAAGTTCACCTGAGCAACATCCATGCCCGCGAGGAGTTCCGCCACAAGTCCGTGATTGCACCGGTCTGCGTCGGGCAAATCTGCGGCTTTGGCTGGCGCAGCTATCTGCTGGGACTGGCCGCCCTCCTTGACTACTTGCAGGATCGTCCATGAAACACAACCTACCAGCTTCAATCCACCAACCGCGCGGAATGCGTGCCCTGCTCATTGCGCTCCTGCTGGGGCTGCTGCTCTTTGCGCTGGCGGCCTGCGAAGATGCACCGCCGGCCGATGAGCCGGTTGTGGAGGCTGCCCCGGCACAGGAGAATGGCGCGCCCGCAAGCGGTGATACCGCCGCGCCGGGACAGGCTGCCGCCAGCCTGCCTACCGCCACGCCCACGCCCGAGCCGCTCAGCGGCCGCATCACCCTTTGGCACAGTTGGGCCGAAGGGGACGGCGACGCGCTGACGGCCATTCTCGCCGCCTACCAGCAGGCCAACCCCGGCGTCACGGTCGACACGCTCTTCGTCGCCTATGCCGACCTGCCGCAGGCCTACGCCGACGCCGTTGCCGGCGGCAGCGGGCCCGATCTGCTCCTGGCGCCCAACTGGTGGCTGGGTGACCTGGTCGCCGCTGATACCTTGCAGCCGCTCGAAGACGCGGTCACGCCGGAGGAACGGGCAAACTTCTGGCCGGCCGCGCTGGAGAACTTTGTCTGGCAAGGGACACTCTATGGCCTGCCCACCAACTACGAACTGGTCACCGCCTTTGTCAACCGCGCGCTGGCCGACCCGGCGGCGATGCCTGCCACCACGGACGCATGGCTGGCACAGGCACAGGCAGCGCCGACAAGTGGCATCGGCCTCTACAACAATCTCTACCATCTTTACTGGGGGCTGCCGGCCTATGGCGCGCAGCTTTTTGACGACAGCGGGCTCGCCGTGATCGACGAGACTGGCGACGCGGCGGCCTATCTGGCCTGGCTGCGTGCCGTCAGCGAGACGACCGGCAGCTATGTGGACCCAGACTACGGCATGTTGCTCGACCGCTTCAAAAAGGGCGAGTTCGCCTATTTCGTCGACGGCCCGTGGGCGATTGACGAACTGCGCAGCGCGCTGGGCGACAACCTGGCTGTTGCGCAGCTTCCCGCCGGCCCCGCCGGTCCCGCCCAGCCCTGGCTCACCGCCGACGGCGTCTTCATCAACCCGACGGTGGCGCCGGAGCAGCAGACCCTGGCCCTCGATTTCGCCCGCTTCCTGACCGGTGCGGAGAGCGGCGCCGCCATCGCCCAGGTGGGGCGTCGTCTGCCGGCCAATCGCAACGCGGCGCTGGGCGACGATGCGATCTTGCAGGGCTTTGCGCGGCAGGCAGCCGCGGCCCAGCCCATGCCAGGGTTACCCGAGATGGCACAGGCGTGGGGTTACGGCGGCGACATGTTCGTCAAGGTGGTGGATGGCGACGCCGATCCGGCGGCCACGGTGCGCGAGACGGCCGCGCTGATCAACGATGCCAACGGCAAGTAGGCAGGCTCACGAGCACGCACCATTGACCGCATGAGCGACACGTACCAGTTGTTCAACCTGGCGACAATGTCCGGCGTCTTTCCGGGCACGCGCACCATGGTCTACCAGCGGGTGCGGCTGCGACTGCTGCGCGACGAGCAGGTGACGGCGTGGGCGCGCCTGCTATGGTATGACGATCCACCTTCGTGCGTGGTCGAGGTGGAAGAACGGGTCGATGGCGGCGACGTGCAGATGACGCCGTTGCTGCGCATCCCCGATCCGGGCGGCGCCGGCTTTGGCTCGACGTTGCGCGAGGCGCTGGCCGCGGCCGGCTGGCAGATGCTGGCGTGCGGAAGCTGCGCCCACTGGCAGCCCCTCGCCGCCGCCTTGACGTCCGAACGGCTGGCGACGGGCGCGTGCGACCAGCGCGGCGCGGTGGAAGAGTTCCCGCCGCTGCTTGCGGTGCAGTCGCTGTTGGCGCTCTCGTGCCGGCAGTGGCAGCCCGGCGCCGGGCAGATCCAGACGCAGGCGTCATCACCTGTCGTTGAGATCGCACCCATGCCCAAGCGCGCCGAGCGCGAGAGCGACGAGCGTTGGACGCTGGCCGGGCAGATGCGCCGCTGGCTGGGTCGGAAGGAGAAGCCGGCCGGTGAAACCGCGTCGACTTCGTGGGCGGATCGCGTGGTCGAGCGCAGCGGCGTCGGTGCGGGGACGGAGCCGTGCTTTGCCTGCCAGGGACGCATCGCCAACCTGGGTGCGCTGGCCGTCGCCACGCCGGAAGGCGACAAGCAGACCTTCAGCGTGTGGCGCTGCCGCCAGTGCTACACCTACTATCTGAACGACTGGATCGACCGTTGGGAGCGCACCGACAACCTGGAGACGGAGGAGCGTTACTACCGTCTCAGCCCGGCCGAGGCGCTGGAGGTGCTGGCCGTCATCGAAAACGTCGTCCATGCCGAACATCCGGCGCGCCGCCACGAGCGTGA
This sequence comes from Caldilineaceae bacterium, assembly GCA_020634815.1. Classification (GTDB taxonomy): domain Bacteria; phylum Chloroflexota; class Anaerolineae; order Caldilineales; family Caldilineaceae; genus Caldilinea. Next base: position 49,794 of record JACKBA010000006.1, read on the forward strand.
TGCGCAGCGGCAGTGGATGCTGGACTTCCTGGGCAGCCGGCCGGTACTCAGCCATCAGATCCGCCAGGGACGCTAGCACGGTTTATCAAGAATCGTGCGAGAATGTAGTGATGACTTCAGTCATTGTACGCGATCGCCGCGACTGAAGTCGCCACTACGAACAGCAGATTTATTCCGCCGGCGCCGCCGGCGCACGCATGCGAACGGAATTGCCCATGATTGTAGAATGCCGGCCGCCGGTCCTGGTGGCTGCCCGCTATGACGACCTGCCCTTCCCCGCCCTCCAGCCCATGCAGGAGGTTGCCTTCGACGTGGGCGTGACTGCGACCGACCGCGCCCTGGAACTGCGCGGGATGGTTGTGCAGGGCTACAACGAGCACCAGTTGCTTTTCGAGCAGCACTGGCCGGGGCGCATCCTGGCGCAGCGGCTGGGCAGCAGCGATCTCGCCATTGCGCCGGGGACTGGCCTTGCCCTGCGCGGGCTGCATTTCATGGCGCCGGGGTACGAACCGCTGACCCACATCGACGTGACGATCCTCGCACGGGCCGAGGGGCGCGAGACCGATGCCCAGCATTCGGTGCAATTGCCGGTGCGCTTTCACGAGCAGCAGAGCGACCTGCACTTCCCCCTGCGCGGCGCGTGGTGGGCGATCCAGGGTTCGGACTGGACAGACATGCACAAGCAGGAGGTCTTCACGCAGACCTATGCCACCGACTTTGTGCGCCTGGGGCCGGACAATCGCTTCTTTGCGGGCGATGGGATGGCTGTCGAGGAGCACTACAGTTGGGGGCAGCCCGTCTATGCCACGGCCGGCGGCAAGATTGCAGCCGTGACCTTTGATATGCCCGATCTCAAGCCCGGCGTGCCGCCCGACCCGCGCATGTTCCGCGGCGACCCGCGGCGCCTGTTGGGCAACGCCATCGCCATCAGCCACGGCAACGGCGAATTCAGCTACTTTGGCTGCCTGCAACAGGCGAGCGCCCAGGTCAACGAGGGGCAGATGGTGCGGCGCGGCGCCCTGCTCGGCTATATCGGCAACAGCGGCATGTCGCCCGGCCCGCATCTGCACTTCCATCTCGCCGAGGGGCCAAACCCCTTCATCGACCAGGGGCTTCCGGCGAAATTCAGCCATTTCTCGGCTGGCGGCCAGTGGTTTGACCGCCTGATGACGATTCCGTCCCGCATGATTGTGCTGGCGCCCGAACCGGACGCCGAAGGAGCCTGACGATGCCCGGTGCAGGAAAGCGCCAACGTGGCGCGCGAAACGAGCCTACCGATCTCCCGCTGAACACGACGGTGGATGACGAAACCTACGACGACCTTTCCGAACTGGCCGGGCAGCGCGTAGTGTATGTCGCGCTCTGGGAGGACTCGCTGGCCGACGCTCTGGCGGAGAGCACGACCGACCCGGCGCAACAGGTGACCTTTGACCTCGATCTCTATCTCGACGACGGCGTTTACTTCGAGCTGTACGGCGTCATCTGTTTCGACGATCTGGACAGCGATCCCTGGCAGGGGCAGGCCGCGGCGCAGGCGCGCTTTGCCGCGCTCGTCGGCGGGCAGGCGCACCTGGCGGAAGTTGCCGTCGACGAGGAAGACGGCTTGGTGCTGGTGCTGGAGGGCGGCGACGGCGCGCCGGTTTTCCTCGCGGTGGGCGCCTGGCTCGCCGACGAGTGGGACGAACTGCCGGAGGGTTGAGCCGCGGCGGATTTATTCGGGCAGGAACTGGCTGAACGCAGGTTGCGTATCGTGTGGTTTTCGACTATCATTCAAACAATTCATCAAGCGTATTCCTCTCCAACGCCAAGGAGCAAGCGATTATGATCATGCTGACGACCACAGCCTCGGCTACCGGTGCCGGCGCACGCCCCAGCGTAAGCCCGTGGATGGCATCCATCTATGGCGGCATTGCTTCGGGCCTGATTGCCGCGGCCTCGGGCCTCTTGCTGGGCACGAACATGCCCATTCTGTACGGGCTGGCCTTTATCCTGATTGGCATCGGCCCCGTGCTTGGCTATCAGCTTGCCGCCGGCAAACTGGGCCAGGATTGGAAGTCGCTGATTGGCGGCGCCATCGGCTTCATTCTGCCTGTTCTGTCGTCACTCATTCTGTGGCCGTTGCTGGTGTGGGCGTTCAACCGCAGCTTTGCCTTTGGTAAGCTCTGGCTTGGCAGCTTGCTCGGCTTCATCCTCGGTATGGTCGTCTTCTTCGTCATCGGCATGTTCATCGGGCAGGATCCCTCTTGGGTGGGCTTTGGCTGGGCTATGCTCTGGGCCTTCTGGGGCGCGACGAGCGCAGCGTTCATGTCGTCGGCGGTGCGCGAGTAGCGACGCACGCACCAGTTGCCGCCACGATACCGGCGGCGCTGGACATGACAAGTGAATCGGCAAGACTGGAGCGGCGGCACGATACGTGTCGCCGCTCTTTTTGTCTACAATGTCCTGCCGTCTGCGGCGGGGCGCGGTGAGATCGAGGACCTGATTGGCTGCTCGCCCGCCTGTCTGCCTGCCTGATCGTGCAAGTTGAACAATTCCGACGCCCATGAACTTTGCATAGCGCCATGGCTCAGGCCTATAATGGATAGGATGCGTTGTTTTCGGCGCAGAATCATGGAATTATGTACAAAAGCACTGCCACACTTGGCGACGTTTACCATTTAGCACTGCCCGCCGAAACGCAACTCCTGGTTGGCGGCGAGTTCCTCAACCGGCCGGTAAGCTGGGCGTGCAGCTTGCGCCCGAGCCCGCCGGCTTTTCCCAAACTGGAAGGTAGCGAACTGGCGCTGGTCGATATCGAAGATCTGCGCCGGCTGGACCAGAAGGTGCGGCTCGACCGCGTTGTGCGTAGCCTGCATGCGGCCGGCGTCTCCGGCGTGGCCGTGCTTGGCTCCGTCTCCGATGTTGCGGTTCAGGCCGCCCGCGAGAGTGGTCTCGCCCTTTTCGAATTGCCGATGACCGTTTCGCTCACGCAGGTGGAGCGTGCCATCATCCGGCTGATTGTCGACCGGTCGGGCTATATCACGCAGCGTTCGGCCGAACTGCAGCGGGATCTCAACCAGGCCGCGCTCAATGGCGGCGGGCTGGGGCAGATCGTGCAGAAACTCCAGGCCTTCGTGCAGCAGCCTGTCGTGCTTGTCAGCGATGATGGGCGTGTCTCGGCCGCAGTCGGCCTCGACGCCGGAACGTCCGAACAGCATCAGCAGATTCTCGAATCCTTGCCCAACCCGACGCTCCTGCGCAGTTGGATGGCTACGCAGCCGCCCGGCACCTTGAACCAGTCGGTTGGCCTGTTGCCCATGACCGGCGCCGGCGCCGCGCTGGCCTACCGGGAAGTGGTCGTGTCGGCCATCTGTGTCGGTGATGCCGTGCGCGGCTACTGCCTGCTGTTGCGCAACCGCGCCACGGCCGACCAGGATGTGTCTGCCGTGGAAGAAGTGGGCGCAATCCAGGGGGCGTCGGCTGCAGCGCTGGAGTGGGCCAAGCAGAACGCCGTCGGGATTGCCGAGGAACGCATGCGCGCCACCTTCCTCGACGAACTGCTTGCCGCCGAAATCGCCGATGAGCAGGCGTGGACCCAGCGCGGCGCGTCGTTGGGCTACGACCTCTCGCGGCCGCACGTTGCCATGTTGATCGATGCCTACAACGTGCCCGGCTGGCCCGCGCCGCTGCTACGCTTCGTGCAGCAGCAGAACGTGACGGCGCCCTACGCCCGGCGCGAGGAGGGCGTGCTCATCTTTTGGCCGGTGGAAGATCCCAAGAGCGGGCGCGCGCTCAAGGCCGTCGCCTATGACATTGTGAACCGCGTGCAGGGTGCCAATCCCAAGGCACGCCTCGTCATCGGCATTGGGCGCCCTGGCGTCGGTCCGAGCACGTGGCGGCAAAGCCAGATGCAGGCGCGCGAGAGCTGGCGGCTGGGTAAGGAGTGGGAGACAACGCCGGTTACCTATTTCGGTGATCTTGGCCTCTACCAACTGCTGGCCGGTCTGAGTTCGAACCCGGAGGCGGGCCGCTTCTTCCGCAAGACGCTGGGCAAACTCATCAGCCACGATGACAACCGCAACTCCGAGCTGGTGCAGACGCTCGATGCGTTCTTTGCCTGCCACGGTAACCTGAGCCAAACGGCGATTCAACTGCACATTCATCGCAACACGCTCACCTATCGTCTCGAGCAGATCGCGAACATCACGCAACTTGATCTCGACGACCCCGACGCTCGATTTTCGCTGCAGCTTGCCCTTAAGCTGCGGCCAGTTATGAAATAGCAACAAGGAGTTATTACCGATGAAGATCACGACACTAGGCACAAGCGGCGGAGAGGGCGGCTACCCCTTTGCAGAGTACGCAATCCCCGACGGTGCTCGTATCGCCGCAATCCGCGTCCTGAGCGGCTGGTACGTCGACTCAATTCAATTGGTCTATGCCGACGCGGCGGGCAATGAGACGCCTATGGAGACGGTCGGCGGCGCCGGCCTGCATTTCGCCGAGCGTGAGAACCTGTTTGTTCTGGATTCCGACGAGTATCTGGTCGGCATTAGCGGCACCAGCGGGCAGTATGTGGACAACATTCGCTTCCACACCAACAAGCGCGATTCTGAACTGTTCGGCGGGCGCGGTGGGGACAACAGCTTCAGCTTTATGGCGGATGCCGGCAGCCAGGTCATCGGTTTCTTTGGTCGCGCCGACTGGTATCTGGATGCGATAGGCGTGCTCGTCAAGCAGATGCCTGCGGCCGAAGCGCCGAAGAAGGCGGTCAAGAAGGCAGCCGCCAAGAAGGAAGCCGCACCGGCTACTGCGGCCGCCGAAGCACCGAAGAAGGCCACCAAGAAGGCGACCGCCAAGAAGGAAGCGGCGGTCGAGGCGCCGGCCGTGGAAGCCCCAGCCGCCGAAGCACCGAAGAAGGCTGCCAAGAAAGCGACCGCCAAGAAGGAAGCGGCCGCCGAGCCGGTAGTTGTTGAGGCGACGCGTGCTGCGGCTGTGGTCGAGGCGATTGCCGTCACGCCGGACGATCTGACCGTCATCGAAGGCATCGGCCCGAAAATTGCCGAGCTGCTGGCAGCAGACGGCATCACGACCTTTGCCGCGCTGGCTGCAACGCCGGCCGATCGTCTCAAGGAGCTTCTGCTCGCCGGCGGGCGCCGCTTTGCGATTGCCGACCCTGCCACGTGGTCGCAGCAGGCCGCCCTCGCCGCAAGCGGGGACAAGGCCGGGCTCGCTGCGCTGCAAGCGTCGCTCAAGGGCGGCCGCAAGGCGAACTGACGCCGGCGGCGTGTACCGTCACTCCAACCGATAGGCCAGACCGCTGCCGGTCGCGTGATAGCCAACCTTGGCGTAGACGCGACCGGCAGCTTCATTGGCGGCAGTGAGAAATGCCTGGCTGACGCCCTGGTCGAACGCCGCGGCCGTGGCAGCGTAGGTCAGCGCGCCGGCAAAGCCGTGGCGGCGAAAGCCCGGCGCGGTCGCCACGCCCGCTACTTCGGCCACGCCCTCGTAGGGGGCAGTCAGGCTGGCCGCGCTGACGATGACTCCGTCGAGCCGGCCGGCAAAGAGGCGCAGCGCGGCGAAGCGCCGGCGAAACTGGGCGGCATCCTCGGCCGTGGTGCGCGGCGATGCTTCATCGCCAAAGGCGCGAGCCTGCACCGTCATCAAGTCCTGAATCGTCTCCAGCGGCGTCGCGTCGTTGATCGCTTCGACGGTAAAGCCGGCCGGCATGCGCGGCGCAACCAACATCTCAGGCGTGCAGACCATCAGCAGGGAGCGCACTTCGCACTCGTAGCCGCGCGCCTCGAGACAGGCGGCGAGCGATGGGGCGTAGGGCTCCAGGTATTCCAGACTCGGCCGGCGCCCGCGCGCGCGAAACTCCCGCTCGACCGCGGCCAGCCCGGCGTCGAACGCGTCGCTCGCCGCTTCGTCTGGAATCGCAATATTGGCGTAGGCCGCGTCGCTGTCGGGGTTGAAGAAGCAGGTAAAGGGCGGCGCCGTCACGACTTCGTGGCTGAGACGCACCGCCGCGCGCAACTGTGCCTGGATTCGATCAATGTCTACCATATTGTCTCCTTGTCGGTCAGCCGTCTATGGCTGGCCGCTTGTATCGGCCGGGTCGAGCTTGACCTTGCGGAAGGTAATTGAGATGCGCCGCCCGCGCGGGCGCTCCTTGCCGTTCCAAGTGTCGGCGGCGCGGGCGGGGATGCCGTGTGTCCATTCGTAGCGCGCCGCCCCGCGCATGACGGTCAGGCTGCGCGGCTCGGCGTAGAGCGGGACGATATGCTTGCGGTCGATCGAGCGGAACTGCATGACCGTGCCCGACAGCAACGAGAGCGAGAAGATGACGCCGGTGAAACAGGGCACGCAGTCCAGGTGGTGGCCGATGCCCTGCCCCGGCTCGTACTCGTTGACGATGACCTGGTCGGGCAGTTCATCGATCAACTGGTCGGCGTGCAGCATCTCGCCCAGCGCGGCCAACCACGCCGGGATCGCCACGACCTCGGTGCGCGGATCGACGGCACGCGCGGCGTAGTCGTACTTGTAGCCGTAGTGCTGCGTGCGGCGCGCCAGCTCGCTGCTCCACGATTGCGCGTCGATCAGCTCAACCAACTCGTCGTGCTGTGCGGGCGCGAGATAGTCGGGAATGTAGAGCAGGCCAGGGACGTCAAACATGGGTTGCTCCTCGGTGGGTGTGAACCGGGCATGTAGACCGTGGGCGCGTTCCCGCGCGGTCAGGCGCGCCAGACGAGATAGAGCAGGTGTGCGGCCAGGGCAAGACCGAGTGCGACGCCCAACGCACCAATGATCGAAATGCCGAAGATCACCGGCGGCGCCGCAAATGCCCACATGAGCGCCGAACCGAGCAGGATCGCCGCCACTACGATCCCGTAGGTCAGCCGGTCGAGCGGCCGCTGCATGCCGTGCTGCTGTACGTGGATCTGCAATTCGCCGCGCTGTGTGCGCTCGAGCAGGTTGACCGTCTCACGCGGCAGCGCTTTGAGCAGCCGGCTCCAGTCGCGGAAGGAGCGCACAGCCTCGCGCTGCAACTGCTGCGGCGAGAAGCGCCGCTTGAGCAGGTCCGTGCCGTAGCTCTTCAACGTCGCGGTCAGGTCGAACTCCGGGTCCAGTTGGCGGGCGGTGCCCTCCGTCTGCACGATGACCAGCAGCAGCATGTTGACGCGTGGCGGCACGACGAGATGGTGCTTGCGAATAATGGCGAACATGGACTCGAAGGCGGCGCCGATGTCGAGGTTGCCGCCCATCGTGTCGCGAAACTCGCCCACGAAGTCGGCCACGTCGCTGCGATAGGCGCTGCGGTTCAGGTCGATGGGCACCTCGCAGAGCTCGATCAACTGGTCGGTCAACGATTCCACATCTGCGGAGAGAAAAGAGGCGACGATGCCGATGAAGTCGTCGCGCGTCTGCTCGTCGACGCGGCCCACCTTGCCGCAATCGAGCATACCCAGCCGGGGTTCAGGCGGCAGGGCGAAGATGTTGCCGGGGTGCGGGTCGGCGTGATAGAAGCCGTCCCGAAAGATCATCTGCATCATCGTGTTGGCAAAGAGGTTGGCAAATGCAAGACGATCGACGCCAGCAGCGTCCATGCGCGCGCTGTCGGCGATGCTGAACCCGTCAAGTCTCTCCATGGTCAACACGCGGCGCGACGACAGTTCGGGATATGCCGTGGGGAGATGGACTCTCGGGTTGTCGGCGAAGTTGTGGGCGAAGTGCAGCAGATTGTTGAGTTCCGTGTGAAAGTTCAGCTCGCGCATGAGGCTGCGCGCAAACTCATCCACCGTGTCGGAGGGGCGGTAGCGCGCCAGTTCTTTGCTGTTGCTCTCTGCCAGCCCGGCAACCGTGGCCATGAGGCTCAGGTCGCTGCGCACCTTCTCCTCGATGCCGGCGTGCTGCACCTTGACCACCACCTCCGTGCCATCGAAGAGGCGCGCTGCGTGCACCTGTCCCACCGATGCCGAGGCCAGCGCGGTCGGCTCGAACCAGGCAAACAGCTCTTCCGGCGGGTAGCCAAGTTCGGCCTGGATCGTGGCGCGCACGACGTCGGGCGGGTCGGCCGGCGTGTCCGCCTGGAGCGAGGCGAGTTCCTCCGCCAGTTCCGGCCCCACCATGTCGGCGCGCGTGCTCATCATCTGGCCGAGTTTGATGAAGGTGGTGCCGAGTTCGGTCAGCGCCAGGCGGATGCGTACCTCGACGGGGAAGTCGCCCACGGCGGCGCCCTCGGCCGTGACGAAACGGCGGCGGATGAAGCCGGGCGTGCTGTCGCTTACCCAGTCGGCCAGTCCATATTTTGCCAGCACGCGGATGATTTCATCGACGCGCCGGACATTTCCCCTGAAATTGCTGACACCTGAGATCATAAGAGAGTGTTTTGCACTTCGCGCTGTTTTCCCGTAAAGCTACCCGCCATGCCCATGTTCTGTCAATATCAGTTCGCAGCGGTACGCCCAAGCTACGGGCCGCGCGCGCTACCGTCGCGGCAGGCGCAGGTTGACGCGACCCAGGCGCTGCACGGCCAGCAGCGCGCTGAACAGGATCAGCCCGCCGCCGATGAATTGGGCCGGCGCCAGTCGCTCGTGCAGGAAGAGGATCGACCAGGTGACGCTGAGGAGCGTTTCCAGCGGGCCAAGCAGGGCGACCTGCGCGCCGCCCAGCCGTCCCATAGCCGCAAAGTAGGAGAGGCGCGCGATATAGGTGCTGACCACGGCCAGGGCGATCACGGCGAACCACCCGGCCGGCCCCGGCGCAGCCCAGTTGGCACCCTGGATTAGCCACCACCCCGCCACGAAAAAGGTCATGGAGGCAGTGACATAAAAGGCGATTGTGCGCGTCGGGTAGGCGACCAGCGTCCATTGCGTGAGCGCCATCTGTAGCGAGAAGAGGAAGGTCGCGACCAGCGCCAGCGCGGCGCCGATCACGTTGACCTGCCCGGTCGGCCCGACGAGCAGATAGACGCCGGCCATGGCCAGGGCCAGACGTACCAGGTGGCGGCGCGTGAGTCGCTCGCCGCGCAATGCCAGCAGGCTGAGTACCATGGGCGGGCTGAGCGCCAGGATCATGGAGGCGAGCGAGGATTCCAGGTAGCTCAGCGACATGAAGAAGATGACCATGCCCGCCGCGTTCACGGCGCCGACAACGGTGGCTGCGCCAAGGCCGCGCCGCTCGATGCGTAGCTTGGCCGGCGCCGTCACCCCGAGCGTCACGCCGAACATCGTCGTCGCGATGATCATGCGCATGAGCAGCAGCGTCGTCGAGTCGAAACCGTCGAGGATGGCAAAGCGGGCGACGGGCGGCGCAAAGCTGAAGGCAAGCGTGGCGAAGATCGCCAGGAACCAGCCCGTCTGCATGCCGGGCCGGCCGCGCGTCCACGCGCCGATCCGTGAGTGAAGTCCTGTGGGATTTGATGACATGGCCTGAGAGCCCAGCTTCTGCAACCGGCTCGCACCGGCTGGATGAGTTATGCCTGCGCCAGCGCGCGCCCCCCTGCGACGACATGCGTGAGGTAAGCTGCAATCTGGTCAAGGGGTAGAATTGTACTACAGGCATCCATTTCTGCCGCTGCTTTGGGCATCCCGTATACAATCGAAGTCAATTCATCCTGCGCGAGGGTAACGCCGCCGCGCTGGCGGATCGCGCGCAGCCCGCGCGCGCCATCTTCACCCATGCCGGTCAGCAGTACGCCAAGCGCGGTGGCGCCGGTGGAACGCGCTACGGAGTCGAAGAGCACGTTGATCGAGGGGCGCACGTGATTGACGAGTTCTCCGTGGTCGAGGCGCAAACGGCCGCCGGCGCTGAGCGTGAGATGCTGGTCGTCCGGCGCGAGGTAGACGACGCCGGGTCTGATTCGCTCGTCGGCCTGGGCGATGCTGATGGGCAGGGCGCAAGTGCGGCTCAGCCAGCTTGCCAGGCCGCCGGTGAAACCCGCCGTGATATGCTGCACAATCAAGATCGGCGCCGGAAACGTCGGCGGCAGCGCGCTCAGGATCGTGTTCAGCGCGGCCGGCCCGCCCGTCGACGCGCCCATGACGACCACGTCGATAAGTCCCGGCAGCCGGTTTGGGGTGGGTTCATCCGCCCGCGGTCGCACCGCCGTTCCGCTGAAGCGCCGGCGCACTACGCGCACCTCGCTCATGAGCTTGATGGTCGTGATCAATGCAGCGCGCTCGGCGGATGCATCGGGGGCAAGGATGTTGGCGGGTTTGTCGATGACCTGCACGGCGCCGGCCTGCAATGCGTTGAAGCTGACGGTCAACGCCGGGTCGTTGTTGTGCGCGCTGATGATGACGATGGGTGTCGGGCACCGCTCCATGATGAGCCGCGTTGCCTCGATGCCATCCAGCCCCGGCATCTGTACGTCCATCGTGATCACGTTCGGATGGAGTTCGCCGGCCTTCTGCACGGCATCCTGGCCGTTCGTCGCAAACCCGACGACCGTGATTCCCGGATCGCTCTCCAGAACCGTGCGGAAAATGTGGCAGATGGTTGGTGAGTCGTCGACGACGAGCACTTTGATCATGGGTGTGCAGGCTCCCCGCTGCGCTGGATAGTTGATGTCGAGGTCATATCAGCCGTCCGATCGTCGTCAGCAGGTTGTCCTGGTCAAAGGCGCTCTTGACAAGATAGGCATCGGCGCCGGCCGCCAGCCCCTGTTCACGATCCTGCGGCGACTCTTGTGCCGTGACAAGGACGACGGGCAGATTGCCCAGGCGCTTGTCGCCGCGAATGCGACTTGTCAGCTCGAAGCCGGTCATGTGCGGCATCATCACGTCGGAGACAACCAGGTCCACAGGCTCGCGCTGAAGCAGGAGCCATGCCTCCATCCCGTCAGCCGCCACGCGCACCGTGTATCCGGCCGTCTCCAGGATGTTACGTTCGAGCGAGCGCGTTGTAAAAGAATCGTCGGCGACGAGAATGGTCGACGGCGCCGCCCGTGCCTGTGCGGCTTCCTCATCCATCGCGGGTGCCGCCATCTCCGGCGCGATCGAGGCGTGCGGGATGCCCTGAATGGCCGTTCGTACCACGTCGGCGGCGTTGAGCACCAGCGTAATCGCTCCTGTTCCGAGGTTGCTGGCTCCCGCAATGTGCGGGACGTGGCCCAGGGGCGCCGGCAGCGGCTTCACCACCAGTTCCTGCACTTCATGCACGGCGTCCACGGCAATGGCAACGCGTTGGTCGGCAATGCCGAGCATCAGCGCGTAGACGGCACCGTCGGCCAGGACGGGTGAGGATGGCGCCGGGATTGCCAGCAAGGTCGCCAGGTCGTGCAATGCCAGAACCTGGTCGCCAATCCGGACGACATCGCGGCCTTCGGCGCGGCCGATCTCGTGGCGTTGGATGCGCTTGACGCGAAAGACATTGCTGGCCGGAATGGCGAACAGCGTGGCGCGGCTTTCGACGATCAGACACAGGGTCGTGGCCACGCTGAGCGGGAGGTGCAGCGAGAACCGTGTTCCCTGCCCCGGCACGCTGGCGACGTCGATGTAGCCGCGCAGGCGCTCGACATGGTCGCGCACGACATCCAGCCCCACGCCGCGCCCCGAGATGTCGGTCACTTTCGTCCGCGTCGACATGCCCGACCGGAAAATGAGCCACAACAGGTCGTGCTCGCTCATGCGCTCGGCCTCGGCGCCGTCGACGACGCCGCGCTGAATGGCGCCGGTGCGCACCGCGGCGCTGTCGATGCCCCGCCCGTCATCCTGCACCTCGATGACGATGGAACTGCCGCGCTGCGCCGCACTGACCGTAATATGGCCCTCGGCGCTCTTGCCGGCCGCGATCCGTTCTTCCGGCGTCTCGATGCCGTGGTCGATGCTGTTGCGCAGCAGATGGGTGAGCGGCGCCTTGATCTGCTCCAGCACGGAGCGATCTACCTCGGTGTCGCCCCCCGTGATCGTCAAGTGCACCTGTTTGTCCAACTCGTGAGCCAGATCGCGTACCATGCGCGGGAAGCTCTCCAGCACGCTGCCGACGGGCATGAGGCGCGTGCGGAGCACATATTCCTCCAGGTCATCGACCAGTTGCGCTTCGTGGCGCCCGCCGGCCTGCATGTCGCCGTGCAGCCGGCGCAAGTCGGCCGCCACGGCGCCAAACGATCGCGTGGGGGCGTCATGGTCCGGATGCTCCATCCCGCCGGCGCCTGGCCGCCCGGCCGGGCGTTGCTTTCGCATTTCTGCAAGTGCCTGCTCGATCTCGTCGACAAGGGCGGCAAGCCGGCGCATGTGTAGCTCGTTGGCCAGCCGCGCCACCTGTAATTCGCCGACCTGCTCGATGATTGTGTCAAGCTTGGCGGTTGCCACGCGCACGGACTCTTCGGGTGCGGTGACGGTGCGCGGCCAAGCCCCGCCGCCCGCGACATCTGCCTGGTTGAGCGGTGCGGCACTGGCAGGCGCCGGTGCAACAACTGCCTGCAACTCCGCGGTTGCGCCATGCGGCGATGGCGCCGGTGTGGCGTCGCCGGGTGTCGTGCGTGCGCTTGCCGCACCGGGCGGCGAGTCCGCGACCGGCACAGCAACCGGCACAGCGGCCGGACCGGTTACGGCTGCGGCAGCCAGCTTTGCGGCCAGTGCGTCAAGCTGAAGCCCGGCATGGTCGCCGCCACCCGGCTCGGTCAAGATGGCGAGCGCATCGACGGTGGCATAGAGCACATCGAACGGCGTCCGCGCAGTCGGCAGGGCGCCCGACCGCACCAGCCCCAGGATGCTCTCCAGGTGATGCGCCAGCGTCGCCACTTCTTCCAGGCCGACGGCACGCGCTGCCCCCTTCAAGCTGTGGGCGGCGCGGAACATCTCGGCCAGCACGACGTCCATGCCGGTCTCGCCAGGACCATTTTCCAGCGCAAGCAGCCCGTTGCTGATCGCGTGCAGGTGCTCCTTTGCCTCGGCGGCAAAAGTCTCGCGCAGTTGCTGCATGAATGTGTCTTGAAGTGTCGCCATAGATCACACCTGGTAACGCTCGGCCATGCCCTGTAGCTGCTGAGCCAGGTCGGTCAGCCCTTCGGCGGCCGCCTGCGACTGCCTGGCGCCTGTCACGAACTGGATGGTCGCCTGATTGATTTCGCGCATGGCCTGTGCAATCTGGTCCATGGCCAGGCTCTGCTGGCGTGCGGCGGCGGAGATCTGCTGGGCCGACTGCGCCGAATTGCGGACGGAGCCGGAAAGCTGGCCGATGACGTCGCCCGCCCGCTGGGCCAGGGACATGCCAGATTCGACGCCGCGCGTGCCTTGTTCGGTGACGAGAACGGCCGCATTGGTCGCTTTCTGAATATCGACCAGGATCGAGCGCACCTTGGCGGTCGCCTGCTTGGACTGCTCGGCCAGGTTACGGACCTCGCCTGCGACGACCGCAAAGCCCTTGCCCTGCTCGCCCGCCTTGGCCGCTTCGATGGCAGCGTTGATCGCCAGAATATTGGACTGGTCGGCAATGTCGGTCACGGTCGCGATGATCTCGCCGATCTGTTGCGTCTGCTCGGAGAGCGACAGGATATTTTGCGCGATATTCTCGACCTTGGCGCGAATTTCCTGCATCCCCGCCAGGATCGCCTCGACCGACTCCGCTCCGTCCTGGCCCACGCGCACGGCATCCTGCGCCAACTGGGCGACTTCGCCTGCCTTGCTGACGACCTGCTGCGAGGATGCCTGCGCCTCGCTGACCGTAGCCGTCACCTGGTTGATGGCGGCCGACTGTTGATTGGCGCTGGCCGTGTGTTCGCTCACGGTGGCGAAGATCTCCGTGGCCGCGGTGCTGATGCTGTGCGTCCCGCTGCGCAGTTCACCGGCCAGTTCGGCCAGGCTGGCAACCATCTCATTGAGTTGCTGAGCCAGCACGGCCAGGTCGCCCTGGAACTGGCCGTCGATGTGGGCAGTCAGGTCCCCGGTGGCGACGCGGCTCGTGAACGCGCTGTACGCGTTGACGGCCGACTGGAGCGTTGCGCGCGCCTGTTCCTCGGCAGCGACGCGTTCCTGTAACCTGTCGGCCATGGTGTTGAAGGCCGTTGCCAGCGTCTCGATTTCGTCGCCGGTGTGAACCGTGACCCGCTGCGACAGGTCGCCTTGCGCAAGCTTCGTTGCCGCATCCGTCACCTTGCTCAGGTTGCCGGCAATGCGCCGGCCGAGGAAATAGCCGAGGCCCAGCGCCAGCAGCACCGCAAACACGCCGACCACGATCAGCACCGCCGTCGTCTGGCTGAGCCGCGCGTCGGACTCTGCGTGCGCCAGGTCGGCCAGAGACTCGGTGAGATCGAGCAAGTCCGTCAGCGCAACATCCAGCGCCGAGCGGCTGCTCTCGAAGCCGCCCGTGCGCAGCGACGCGCTGATGGCTTCGCCTGTCGCCGCGCCGGCAGTAGCATCCTGGATGATTTGCTGGACGGCCTGTTGGTAGGTCTTCCAACTCGCCTGAACGGCTGCGAACAGCGCCTGTTGCTCCGGCGTCAGCGGAAGCGCGGCGAAGCTGGTCAGCTCGGCGTCAATCCCCGCCAGCCCGGCGTCGATCTCCGTCTTCAGACGTGGACGCTCGTCTGGATAGAGCGCATATTCGTGCAGCCAGCCGCTGGTCTTGTGCACGATGGCGTTGGCGTCGCCCAGGTCGTGGATGGGGATGAGCCGCTCGCTGTAAATCGTATTGACGCCGCTGTCGATGGATTGCACCGCAATGAAGGTGTAGACGCCCAACCCGATGATAGCCACGGCAAGTACGAGAAAACTGACGGTCAATTGTGTTCCTACTCGCATATGCTGAATCTGTGACATTTTTGGAGTTCCTTTGCGTACGTGCCGGGAATTCGAGTCTACACAGGATTGGCCGCCTGCGCCGGTGCAATTTGTCGGAACAATTTCTCGACGGCGAGCAGCGCGACGAGGTCGTCGGTCAGACCGAGGACCGGCGATGCTTCGCTGTTCGGGCGTCCGGTCACGGGCGGCAGCAGTGCAGCACGCGCCACCTGGCGCACGGCCAGAACGCTGTCCACCGACAGCGCAATCGTCAGGCCGGCAGCCTTCGTCAGGACCAGGTGCGCGCCGGCGTGCCCGCCTCGAGACGGTGCGTGCAGGCCAAGCTCGCCAAGCAGGCGCCCGAGGTCGAGCACGGGGTAGAGGCGGCCGCGCAGGTTGACCAGGCCCAGCCAGATGCCGGGCGTCCCCGGAATTGCGACGATAGTGCCGGCGGGCTGTACTTCGACGACGGCACTGCCGTCAATGGCATAGTACTCGCCACCGATTTCCAGCGTGAGCACGCGCATGGAGTCGGCGTCATCTTCCGCCTGCGCGATGGGCTGGGCGAGTTTCTGCGCGCGCTGCATCAGAATCGCCTGCATTTTCTCTTCGGCCGGCAGGTCAGGCGCAGGGTCGGCCAGAGTGGCGTCACGCTGTTGGGTGGTCATCATGTGCACCGTTCAGCCCTCATACTGATTTGCCAGGACCAACAAGTCGCGGGAGAGATCGGTCAATCCTTGCGCTGCGCTCTCCGACTGCCGTGCGCCGGCGACGAACTGCACGGTGGCCTGGTTGATTTCGCGCATCGCCTGGACGATCTGATCCATGGCGATGGACTGCTGTCGCGAAGCTGCCGCAATCTGCTGCGAAGATTGCGCCGCGTTGCGCAGCGTGGCGGTCAGTTGCGTGATCACCTTGCCGGCACTCTGGGTGAGGCCGACACCGCTTTCTACGCCGCGCGTGCCTTGTTCGGTGGCGAGCACGGCGGAATTCGTCGCGTTCTGAATGTCGATCAGGATCGAGCGCACCTTGGCCGTCGCCTGCTTGGACTGTTCGGCCAGGTTGCGCACCTCGCCGGCCACGACGGCAAAGCCCTTGCCCTGCTCGCCCGCCTTGGCCGCTTCGATCGCAGCATTGATCGCCAGGATGTTCGACTGGTCGGCGATATCGGTCACGCTGGCAATGATTTCGCCAATCTGCTGTGTCTGTTCCGACAGGGCCAGGATGTTCTCGGCGATGCTCTCGACCTTGCTGCGGATCACCTGCATGCCGTGCAGGATGGCATCGACCGATTCGGCCCCTTCCTGCCCGACGCGCAGCGCGTCCGTCGCAAGGTCGGCGACTTCGGCGGCCTTGGTTGCCGCCTGCTGCGACGACGCCTGGGCCTCGCTCACCGTCGCACTGACCTGGTTGATCGCAGCCGACTGCTGATTGGCGCTGGCGGTGTGTTCGCTGACCGCGGCCAGGATCTCGGATGAGGCCGCGCTGATCTCTTGCGTTCCCTGCTCCAGCGTCCGCCGCGCCGCTCGCTGCGTCTCGATCTGCTGCTGAATGCGGTCGGCCATCGTGTTGAAGCTATTGCCCAAGGATTCCAGCTCATCGCCGGAATGGATCTGTACGCGCTTCGAGAGATCTCCGGCCGCAAAGGACTGGGCCGCGCTCTGTACGGTGTTGACCGACCGCACAACGTTGCGGCTGATCAGCAGGGCCGCGCCGACCGCAATGAGGAGACCGAAGACGGCCACCAGTGCCAGCAGCCACATCGCCTGTTGCATGGTTGTCCGTGCCTGCGTATTAGTCTCGGCAGACAGCATCTCGGTCATGTCCAACAGCGACTCAACCGCCTTGTCAAGCGCGGACCGCTCTTCTTCGGCGGCGCCGTCGTGCAGGAGTTCGGCGGATGCTGCCTGCGGGTTGGCGTCGATGGTATCGAGCACGCCGTGCAACTGGGGAAGGTAGTTCGCAAGAGCCTTCTCCATTTCCTGGAGCGCCTGTCTCTCCTGTTCCGAATACACAAGAGCGCCGTACTCAGTCACTGCCTGTTCGAGTATGGCCTGCTTCGTCTCAAATTCCTGGCGCAACGCAGCGCGCTCGTCTGGCAAGAGGAGGTAGCTGAGCTCGAGATTTTCGAGTTGGTGCACCATCGTGTCGATGTCGCCCAGCATGTGAAGCGGGCGCAATCGGTTGGTGTAGAGGTCGTTCACGCCGTTGTTGATGGATGTCATGGACAGATAGCTGTAGACAGCCAGGCCGACAATGACGACCCCGACAGCCAGCGACCCCAATGCCATCTTGGTAGATAGAGCCAGTTTTTTCATCGCAAACCTGCCTTCACTTGCATCGCCACACTCTTTCCTGTCTGCTGCTGCACCACGGGCGTGTTGTGGTCCGTCTCCATCCAGGTGAGCAACTGGCGTGCCGTCGCGCCGCCTGTGTCGGGAATGGCTTCATCCGGCGCGCAGCGTTCGAGCAGCGTGCGCGCATAGTTCAGTGCGTTGGCAGCGCGGCGCGGGTCGCCGTCGCGCCGGTAAAGCTGCGCCAGGAGCAGATGGCCGGCGACATAGGATGGCGAAGCGTAGGTGCAGCGCCGTGCTGCGGTCAGCGCCACGTCGCCGTAGCCGGCCTCCAACAGCAGCAGCGCGTGCAGGTAATGCGCCTCGCCAAGGAGGGGGCTCTGCTCGATCGCCCGGCCAAGCCACTGCTCCGCCTCGCTCCACTGCCCGAGCTCTGCAAGCTCGCGGGCGCGCCGGTAAGCATCCAGCCCGTCCGGCGCGGATGCGGCGGATCGGGTATCGCTCGGTGCACCCCGGGCCGGTACGGGTGTTGCCCCGGCCGGCCGGCTCATGCGCGTATTCGGCGCAGTGGGTGCGTCGGGCGACGACGGCGCCTCCACCCGGTGGCCGATGGCCGCCGCTGCCCGCGGCGCGGCCGGTACGCCGTCGTGCGATCCTTCTAGTGCCGGTGTGCGCCGGTACGCAACCGCATCCGGCAGGTTGATCGTTTCGTATTGCGCAAAGACTTCTTGCGACGGCTCGGCATGGCCGACCAGCAGCCAGCCTCCATCGTGCAGCGCTGCATAGAGCCGGTCGGCGACGGCCCGGGTGACGGCCGGTGTGAAGTAGATCATGACGTTGCGGCAGAGGATGAGGTCCATCGCCGTCGTGGCGCTGGCCTGCGAGGGATAGCCACTCTCGGCCAGGTTGAGCTGGGCGAAGGTGACCCGCCGGCGAACTGTCGGGTCGAGCGTATAGAAGCGGCCTTGTTGCGAAAAGTAGCGCGCACGGATGCCAGCGTCGGTCTGGCGGAAAGACCACGTGCCGTACACTCCTTGCGCCGCGCGCGTCAATGCCTGCTGGTCGATGTCGGTCGCCAGGATCGACACGTCCCAGTCGTCGCCGGGCAACAAGGTGTCGAGCAGGATCGCCAGCGAGTAGGGTTCCTCGCCGGTGGCGCAGGCCGCGCTCCAAATGCGCAGCCGTTTCTCGTGCCGGCGCCGTTCGATCAGTTCAGGCAGGATGCGCGTGGCAAGCGCGGCGAACTGCGGCTGGTTGCGAAAGAAGTGGGTCTCGCCGATGGTCAGGTGCGAGATGAAGGCGTTTACGGTGGTTCCGTGGTTTTCCTGCCCGCCCGTGATCAGTCGCAGCAACTGTTCGCCGCTACCCGCCTTCACTTGCCAGATCGTCTCGCGGACGGCGCGGGCCAGGTCTGCCTGGCGCCGGTCGACGAAATCCATGCCCGTCAGGCTGGTTGCCAGTTCGGCAAACTCCAACAGCAGATCTTGATCCAGATTCAGCACCGCTTCGCTCTCGATGACCATTGTCCCGCCTTATCCAATCACCGGAATTGCTGCGGCCAGTGCGTCGACATTGAGAAGCTTCACCACGCGGTGCCCGAGATGGGCAAGACCCGCTACCAGCGCGCCCTGCTCTCTCCCCGGCATCGCAAGCTGTTCCACAACATCGCCGCCCAGTTCGATGACCGTATCCAGGCGGTCCACAACCACGCCAAAAGGGCGATCGGCACTCTGGGCAATGATGATTGGCGTGTTGAGATCCGGCATGTGCGGCGGCAGGTGCAGGCGACGGCGCAGATCGATCACGGGGATAACGTGGCCGCGCAGGTTGACGACACCCGACAGCCACTCCGGCCTGTCGGGCAGCGGCGTCAACGCCACCATCCGGACCACCTCGAGGACGGAGAGAATGTCGAACCCGTATTCGTCCTCGTCAAGGCAAAAGAGGATTGCTTGCATAGGTCACGCCACCAGCTCCAGGTGAGCGGCCGGCGCCTCAGCATGCATCCGCAGCGGAATCTGCAGCGTGAAAACCGACCCGCGGCCCGGCACGCCCTCGGAGTGCGCCGTAATCGTGCCGCCGTGCGCTTCCACGATCTCCTTGACCACGTAGAGTCCCAAACCCGTGCCGCGGATGGTGCGGACCGACTTGCTGGTGCCCCGATGATACTTGGCAAACAGCTCGCTCATCTGTGAAGGCGAGATGCCCAGCCCGGTATCCTTTACCTCCACGGTTAGTTCGTCGTCGGCTGCGGCAAGCGCCACGTCGATGCTGCCCCCTTCCGGCGTGTACTTGATGGCGTTGGAGATGAGGTTCTCGAAGACCTGCTTGAGTCGCTGCGCATCGACCCGTCCGTAGACCGGCGCGTCCGGCAGATGCAGCGTAAGACGTTGGCGGCGCGACTCGGCCTGCACCGCGGCCAGGCTTGCCGCGCTCTGGAGCAGGGCGCACAACTCGGCGCTGGCCGGTTCGATGCGCAGGAAACCGGCGTCGATCTTGGCAAAGTCCAGGTAGTCGTTGATCAGGTTGTTGAGTTGCTCCGCGGCCTGCCTGGCCAGGGAAAGTAGCTGGATCTGGCCGGCGCTGAAGCCTTCCGTGTTGCCGCCGGCCAGCAACTCCAGCGCCAGTTGTACGCTGCCCGCCGGGTTGCGCAGGTCGTGCGTGATCATCGAATAGAAATCCGTCTTGAACTGCTGCAACTGGCGTTGTGCCACGAGACCGGACCTGTGCTCCATGGCTTGTTCGAGCGCATAGAAAAACTCGGAGTGGTCGCTGCCGAGCGCAAGGTCGCGCTTCTCCATGTAGCCGTCGGCACCCTCGCGCACCGCTGCCGTGGCCGACTTGATGCCGCCCATGCCGGTCAAGACGACGACCGCCACATTGGTGTCGACCTCGCGCACTTTGTGGAGCACATCGATCCCGTCCAGGTCGGGCAGGATCAGGTCCAACAGAATCAGATCGTAGGGCGGATTGTTGCGAATCATGTGCAGCGCCACTTCGCCGCAATCCGCTTCCTGAATGATGGCGTCGCCTTGTGACAATACTGCTCGGAGGAACAGCCGGATGGTCGACGAATCATCAATCGTGAGGACGCGCTTTCCCACCAGCATACGGATCTCCCGGAAACAAGTTATGGTTGAAAGGTTGGCCGCGGGGATGATGCCTGGCTGCCTACACTTCCAGTGTAGCGATTGTCCGGAGAAAAGGATGCGTCTTTTGATGGAAATTTGTGTTTGGAAATGACCCGTTGCGGCGTAAGGGCGCGCATGGAGAGGGGGGAAGGGCTACAGCAGAATCGACTCCTCGGGGTAGCCGACGCGATCCGGCACGCGCGGCTGCGCCAGCGCGACGATGATCGTCAGCGCGCCCAGCCGCCCCCAGAACATGATCAGCATGATCAGGATCTGGCCGAGAAAGTCGAGCTTACCCGTCAGCCCCAGGCTGAAGCCGACGGTGCCGAATGCCGAAACAGTTTCGAAGAGGGCTTCGCTAAAGGTCGTCTCCTGCGTCAGGAGCAGCAGCCAGCTTACGGTGAACACGACCAGGAAGGAGGCCACGATTACAATGGAGGCCTTGTGCAGCGCCTCTTCGGGGATGACGCGGCGGCCGGCGCGCAAGTCCTTGCGCCCGCGTGCGTAGTTCCACACGCTGAGCAACTGCACGGCCAGCACGCTCGTCGTGATGCCGCCGCCCATGCCGGCCGGCGACGCGCCGACGAACATGAGCGCCGTCGCCACGATGACGTTGGCCTCGGAGAGGTTGATGTAGGCCGGGTGCAACACCAGCCCCGCCGATCGCGCGGCGATGGAGAAGTAGATGCTGCCGAAGAAGAGGTCGACGCGTGACACATCGGCGAAGTTGGAGTCCGCCTGCAACTCGCCGGCGAAGAAGGCCAGCGCGCCGAAGGCGATCAGCCCGGCCGAGATCCAGAGCGTCACGCGCGAGTGGAGCGAGAGCCGGCGCCGGCGCCGCCACTGCACGAGATCGCTGATCACCGGCAGGCCGATGCTGCCGAGAAAGATCAACACGGCGATGACGGCCAGCGTGCCGACATCCTGCGGCGGCCCATTGGGCGCCAGCGGCGAACCGGAGAAGAGATCGAAGCCCGCGTTCGTGAAGGCGGCCACCGCGTGGAAACAGGCCAGCCAGAAGCCGGCCGGTCCGGGGAAGCGGTTCGCCCACAACAGCCAGAGCAGTACTGCGCCGACCAGTTCGATGAGAAGCACGCCGGTGAGGACGAGCACACTCAACGTGGCCAGGTTGCGGTTGTTGGGCAGACCCAGCGAATCGCGCAGCGTCAGCCGCTCGGCCAGCGTCACGCGGCGTCCCAGCAGCCGGAAGACGATGATCGAGGTCATCACAAAGCCAAGTCCACCGATCTCCATGAGCAGGAGCAGGACAACCTGCCCAAAGAAGGAGAGTTCTGTGGCCGGCGTGATGATGCTCAGCCCCGTGCCGGTCACGGCCGATACGGTGGTGAAGAGCGCCTGCTGGAACGGAAGCCCGCGGCCCTGGGCGCCGCTGATGGGCAGGAGCAGCACGATGGTGCCGGCGACGATCAGCAGCATCAGGCCGCCGAGGATCGACAGCGCGCGCCGGGCAGCAGGCAGCCGGGCTCGCGCGATGCGGCGATGCGCCCGGCTGCCCGTCGATGACCAGCGAACGAGCGAAGGTGCTGCGGGTCGCGCCTTTTTCGGCGCAGGTTGTTCGCTCATTGGGTTTGCTGTTTGAATGCCCGGATCGCATGAAAGGCGTTCGCGTCGCCCATCAGCCAGATGGTGTCGCCGGCAACCAATCGCAGGGTCGGGGGCGGCATCGGCGTCGTTCGATCGCCGCCGGTCACCAGCAGCACCGTGATTGCCTTCGGCAGGTTGAGTTCCTCCAGCGAGCGCCCCGCAACCTCGGCCGGGCAGTCGATGGCGCCAAGCAGCACGCCCGGCTCGACCTCCTGGATGGCCTTGATCGAGCCGAGCACCATGCGCTCCGCCACCCAGCGGCCGAACTGGAATTCCGGCATGACGACCTCATCGGCGCCGATGCGCAGGAGCACCTGCTTTGCGTGGTCGTCCAATGCCTTGCTGATGACGTAGCGCACGCCCATCTCCTTGAGCGCCAGCGTGATCAGGATTGCCCGCGCCAGGTCGGTGCCGACGGCCACCAGCGCCGTGTCAAAGCTCTGGATGTCGATGTCGCGCAGCGCATCCTCGTCCGTCGCGTCGAGGACGACGACGTCGGGCAAATCGTCGGCCAGTTGCTGGACGATGGCGCGGCTGCGATCCACGCCCATTACGCCATGGCCGAGTTCGTGCAGCCGGCGCGCCACGCTTGCGCCGAACTCGCCCAGGCCGATGACGACAAACTCGCGCTGATTTCCTTTGAACGGCATGATGGCACTTTCCTGCGGCTGGGACACGGTGGTCGTTGGCGTGTTGTACGGCGCTGTTGAGCCGATGATAGACCGTGCCTGGAATGCTGTCAATTGGCCCTGCGGCGAAACTACGCAGCGGCTGATCGTTGCCCATCCCTTTGGAAGCCTGCATCGCGGTTGCAGGAGTCGCTACCTTGGCCTATGATCCAGCCATACGACAGATCAATTGTGGCGGTGGTTCCGCTGCCGCCACCGAACACATCACGAGGAGCACCTGATGGACGCCAGCACCGATGCCCGGATCCAACGGTTTCATGCCGCCGGCATAATCGACATGCACTTCGATCTGCCGCTCGGCCTTTTCGACCGGCGCACCGAGCACGGGCTCATCCGCGACGAGTTCGTGCCGGAGCTGCGAGCGGGCGGCATCGGTCTCGTCGGCGCCGCGCTCTTTGTGGAG
Organism: Caldilineaceae bacterium; assembly: GCA_020634815.1. Classification (GTDB taxonomy): domain Bacteria; phylum Chloroflexota; class Anaerolineae; order Caldilineales; family Caldilineaceae; genus Caldilinea. Next base: position 72,618 of record JACKBA010000006.1, read on the forward strand.
GACAAGTATCTGCCCGAAATGGGGCTGCGCGTCGCGCTCGACGAGGTGGCGCGCCTCTACGACGAGGTGGCGCTGGCGGCGGACGACGTGATGATCTGTCGCGACTATGCCGCCATCGAGGAGGCGCGGCACGCGGGCAAGATCGGCGTGCTCATCACCATGGAGGGGGTCGAACCGCTGGGCACGGACCTGCACCTGCTGCGCGCCTTCTACGAACTGGGCGTGCGCAGCGTCGGGCTGACCCACGCACGGCGCAACGCGGCGGGCGACGGCGGCGTCTTTGCCGCGTCAGGCTCATCGCCAGCCGGGCTGAGCAGCTTTGGCAAGGCGGTCGTGCGCGAGTGCCGGCGCCTGGGCATCCTGCTCGACCTGGCGCATCTCAACGCCGCCGGCGTCGACGACGTGCTCGCGCTGACCGATGGCCCGCTCATCATCTCTCACTCGAATCCGCGCTACTTCCACGACATCGAGCGCAATTCCTCCGACGCCCAGATCAAGGCGGTGGCGGCACGCGGCGGCGTCGTCGGCATCAACGCCGTGCTGCTCACCGCCGACCGGGCAAAGGCGACGCTGGATCACTTCGTGGACCATGTCGCCTACGTGGCGGACCTGGCCGGCATCGACGCGGTCGGCATCGGTTTCGACTTCATCGAGTTCATCTTCCGCCACTGGACGCCCGAGCAACAGGCCGCCCTCTCCGCCAGCATGATCGAGGCGCACCACGTCCCCGGCCTCACCAACCACAGCCATGCCGGCAATGTGACGCGCCAGCTTATCGCGCGCGGTTTCCGCGACGACGAAATCGAAAAGGTGCTCTACGGCAACTGGCTGCGCGTGCTGAAGGAGACGATTGGCTAGCGACCGAGCCGCTGCGCGGCGAAGGTCATCAGGTCACAGATCCAGGTGGGCGGGCGCCTCCCCGTGCCACACTTTGAAGACGTGCGGGATGCGCGTGCGGTGACCGGGGTCGAGGTCGGCGGGCAGGTCGCCGGCCGCAAACCAGCCGCTCTCCAGCACCTCGTGGGCGTGGGAGGGCGGCCCGTCCGGCTGCTCCGCCAGCGGTCGGCAGATCACGACGATCTGATAGAGGTGGTGGCGCGTGACGCTGCCGCAGTAACGCGAGTCCCAGATACCGGCGAGGGCCACCGGCTCGCCGGCCACGCCGCTCTCTTCCAGCGCCTCGCGTACGGCGCCCTCGGCTGCGGTCTCGCCCACATCCAGCCCACCGCCTGGCATGGCCCACAGGCCGTTGTCGGCGCGGCGAATCAGTAGCAGCCGCCCGTCGTCGTCGATGATCGCCGCGTCGGCGACGGCAAAGGGCGTGACGTGTGAGAGGACCGATGCGCGCAGCGGCTCCAGCGTCTCCGGCAGGTCGCCGCCGGCATACGCCTGCATCTCCACGGCCAGATCCTGCAAGGCTATGTAGCGTTCGGTGTCATAGATCGTCGGCGCAAAGCGCAGCCCCGACGCCGCCATGTGCCGCAGCATATCGGCCCAGAGTGCAATCTGCTGTGCCGGTGATTGGGTCATCTCTCTTTCCTTCCTTCTGGCGGCGCCGGTAGCGGCGCACCAGGCAGCGCAGACGTCAGATCAAAACGGCCGTTCCCCGTCGCCAAGGAGCGGCCGTCGTCTTTTCGATGCGATCACGGCGGACAGCGTTGTATCAGCCGGGCCGTGAAGTGTGGGCGCCGCGTGCCAGTTCGTCGCTCAGCGCGGCGACGCGTTCGACGCCGTCGCTGCCCGCCGCCGCCTTGACCAGCGCCGAGCCGACGATGACGCCGTCGGCGATGCCTGCCACAGCCGCCGCCTGCTCGCCCGTGCCGATGCCGAAGCCCACGGCCAGCGGCAGGCCGGTATGCCGGCGCACGCGTGCGACGAAGTCGGCCAGGTCGGGCGGCAACTCTGTGCGCGCGCCGGTGATGCCGGTGACGCTCACCAGGTAGATGAAGCCCGTGCTGTGCGCGGCGACGGCACGGATGCGCTCGTCGGTACTCGTCGGCGCCAGCAGGTAGATGGTTGCCAGCCCGGCCGCGCGACAGGCGGCCTCCAACTCTTCGGCCTCTTCCGGCGGCAGGTCGGGGACGATGAGCCCGTCAACGCCGGCGGCAACTGCGTCATCCACAAAGCGCTGCACGCCGTAGGCAAAGAGCGGGTTGTAGTAGGTCATGGCGCAGAAGGGCTGCTCCATGCCGGCGGCGCGCAGTTCGCGCACCATGGCCAGGCAATCCTTGACCGTTGTGCCCTGCGTCAGCGCCGTATAGGTGGCCGTCTGGATCGTGGGGCCGTCGGCCAGCGGGTCGCTGTGCGGGATGCCGATCTCGAAGAGTTCGGCGCCGTGTTCGCCCAGTGTCTGGACGATTGCCAGGGTCTGCGCCCGATCCGGGTAGCCCATGGCGTGGTACGGCATGAACACGGCGCGCCGTTCTGCGCGGGCACGAGCAAAGACTGAGTTGATCCGTTCCAGGCCGGTCATAGCGTGCCAAGCTCCTTCATGATGGTGCCGAGGTCCTTGTCGCCGCGGCCGCTGAGGTTGACCAGGATGACCTCGTCCTTGCCCATCTGCGGCGCCAGCGTGACGAGATGCGCCACGGCGTGTGCGCTTTCCAAGGCGGGGATGATGCCTTCCAGCCGGCTGAGCAGCTTGACGCCCTCCAACGCCGCGTCGTCGGTGGCGTAGGTATATTCCGTGCGCCCCTGGTCGCGCAGCCAGGCATGCTCCGGCCCCACGCTGGCGTAGTCGAGGCCAGCGCTGATGCTGTGCGTCAGCGCGATCTGGCCGTCGTCGTCCTGCATGACGTAGCTCTTGGTACCCTGTAATACGCCGAGCCGGCCTAGCTTGGGGTCGGCAAAGCGCGCGGCGTGCTCGCCGCCCTCGATGCCGCGACCGCCCGCCTCCACGCCAATGAGCCGCACCGTGTCGTACTCCAGGAAGGGATGGAAGATGCCGATGGCGTTGCTGCCGCCGCCCACGCACGCGACGATGGCGTCGGGCAGGCGGCCCGGCCCGTCCTGCGGGTCGAGCATCTGGCGCAGCGCCTCGCGGCCGATGACGCTCTGGAAGTCGCGCACCATCGTCGGGTAGGGATGTGGTCCCAGCGCGCTGCCCAGCAGGTAGTGCGTGCTACGTACGTTGGTCACCCAGTCGCGGATGGCGTCGTTGATGGCATCCTTGAGCGTCTTGCTGCCCGACTCGACGCCGCGCACCTCGGTGCCCAGCAGCCGCATGCGGTAGACGTTGGGCTCCTGCCGCGCCATGTCGACGGTGCCCATGTAGACGACGCACTCGATGCCGAGCATGGCCGCGGCGGTCGCCGTGGCCACGCCATGCTGGCCGGCGCCGGTCTCCGCCACGATGCGCGTCTTGGCCATCTTGCGCTTCATCAGCAGCGCCTGGCCCAGCGCGTTGTTGATCTTGTGCGCGCCCGTGTGCGCCAGGTCCTCGCGCTTGATGTAGATGCGCGCCCCGCCAAAGTGCTCCGTCAGCCGTCGCGCATAGGTGATGGGCGTGGGCCGGCCCACAAAGGTGCGCAGCAGCCCGTCGAGTTCGGCTTGAAACTCCTTGTCGTGCTTGGATTTGAGGTAGACCTCTTCCAGCTCGTCCAAGGCGGGCATGAGCGTCTCGGGCACGAACTTGCCGCCGTAGGGGCCGAAATGGCCCGACTCGTCGGGCCAGGCGGTGTAGTTGATTTTTGCTTGTTGGACGGATTGGTCGTTCATGGGCAGGCTCTCCAGTTTGCGTGTCTGACTGCGGTGGCTATCATACATGATGTTGGCGCAATCCAACAGATGTACGCTCCAAGGAATGTATTCATGCACCTTTTCAAGCACCCGAGAATCGCTTCGACCCAAGACGGAGGTAAGCGCATGCAATTCGGAATTGAGGTAGTCCCCTTTGGCCCGTACAGCGACCCGCGCCCGGTGGTCGAGCTGGCGCAGGCGGCGGAGGCGGCCGGTTGGGAGGCGATCACGCTGTGGGATCACGTGCTCTTCCCCTACGGCACGGGCGATCCGTGGGTGACGCTAGCCGCAGTCGCCGCCACGACGCAAAAGATCAAGCTCTGCACCGATGTATCGCCGCTGCCGCGTTACGCGCCGCAGGCGCTGGCGCGCACGCTCATCGCGCTCGACCACTTGAGCCAGGGTCGCGTGATCCTGGGCGCCGGCGCCGGGGTGGACTTCGACTTCACGCCCTTTGACGCGTCAAGCACGCCCAAGACGCGCGCCGCCATGCTCGACGAGAGCCTGGCCATCCTGAGCGGGTTTCTGGCCGGGCAGCCGGTTACCTTCCACGGCGCGCACTACACGGTCGAAAACGCCCAGCTCGTGCCCGGCCCGGTGCAGCCGCGCATCCCCGTCTGGATCGGCGGTGACAGCAAGCCGGCCTATCGCCGCGCCGCACGCTGGGATGGCTGGGTCATCGGCACCATCGACGAGCAGCAGAATATCACCATGACGCCGGAGCAGATCGGGGATCGCGTGGCGGCCATCGGCGCCCATCGTACGGACGACGCGTCCTTTGCGTTCGCTGTCGCCGGCGCCACCGCGCCCGATAACTACGTGCTGCCCCGCGCCTATGCCGAAGCCGGCGCCACGTGGTGGTTCGAGTGCCTCTTCGCCAGCCGCGGCTCGCACGCCGACATGCTGGCGCGAATCAAGGCAGGCCCGCCTGTGGCGTAATGCGTAATGCGTGATGCGTGACGCCATGTTGTCAGCAATCAGCAGTGCAAGCGTCAACCGTCAAACGTCAAACGTGATGCGTGGTGCCACGCTGGCAGCAATCTGCAATTCATCCATCAGCAATTCATGCGTCAAACGTCAAACGTGATGCGTGGTGCCACGCTGGCAGTAATCAGCAATCTGCAATTCATCCATCAGCAATTCATGCGTCAAGCGTCAAACGTCAAACGTGATGCGTGGTGCCACGCTGGCAGCAATCTGCAATTCATCCATCAGCAATTCATGCGTCAACCGTCAACCGTCAACCGTGAGGCTGTCTTGTAGCATGCATTACGCATCACACATCACGCATCACGCTTGACGTTTGACGTATGACGTTTCACGCATCACGCATTACGTTTGACGTTTCACGCATCACCCATTCCCCTCACAGATCGATTACAATGCCCTGATGCAAACTTTCACGCGCGACCGCTTCACCTGGCTGGCCTATGCCTTGCTGGGTTACTTTGCCTATTTCCAGGCTGCTCCCGGCCCACTCATGCCCTTCATCCGTGGCGAACTGAACCTGAGCTATGCGGCGGGCGGGCTGCATCTGAGCGCGTTTGCACTGGGCATGATCGGCGGCGGGCTGAGCGCGCCGCGCCTGGCGTCACGCTGGGGGCGCCGTGCCGTGCTCTGGGGCGGTGCGATTGGCATGGGGCTGGGTGCGCTGCTCTTTGTGGCCGGGCGCCACCCGGCCGTCACCATCGCCGGCACGCTGGTCATGGGCGGCGTCGGCACGCTGCTGCTCGTCATGATCCAGGCGACACTCTCCGATCGCCACGGCGCGCAGCGGGCGACGGCGATCACGGAATCCAACATGCTGGCCATCCTGTGTGCGGGGCTGCTGCCGCTGCTGGTGGGACTTTTCGAGGGGACGCCGCTCGGCTGGCGCGGCGCCATCTATGCCGGTCTGGCGGCGGGTATCGTCCTGGCGCTGACGAACTGGCGCACACCCATCCCGCCGCGCCGGCCGCGCACCGTGCAGCAGGGGTCAGGCCGCCTGCCGGCCGTCTTCTGGGCCTACTGGAGCGTGCTGCTCTTGAGCGTGTCCATGGAGTGGAGCCTCATCGGCTGGAGCGCGGACTTTCTCAACACGGTGGTAGGTCTGAGCGTGACCAACGCCGCCATGCTGGTCAGCGTCTTCTTTTTTGGCGCCGTGCTCGGCCGCTTTGCCAACAGCCGTTGGACGCGCTTCGTCTCGCCGCGCAAATTGTTGCTTGCGATGCTCCTGGTGGTGGCGATTGGCTTTCCGCTGCTCTGGCTGGCGCGGCTGCCTGCGATCAACGTCCTTGGGCTGGGCATTGCCGGCTTTGGCGTTGGTTCGCTCTTTCCCCTGGGCCTGTCGCTGGCGCTCGCTGTCGCCGCCGACGAGGTCGATGCGGCCAGCGGCTACACGTCGCTCGGCACCGGGCTGGCCATGCTGGTTGCGCCCTTCACGCTAGGGTGGCTGGCCGATACCTACGGCCTCGGCAATGCCTTTGGCGCCGTCATCGTGCTCATCGTCACGGCTCTGGCGGTCACGCTGCTGGCCAATCGCGCCGGCCGGTCGATCACCTGACATCCAGGAGCGCCCGGCCCCGCTTCATGCCTTTGGCGTCTCGGTCACCTTCACCCACATGCGGTAGTTGTAGGTCTCGAACCCCTGCTCCTCAAAGAAGCGGATCGCGCGGTCGTTGAACCACCACGTGGCGAGCGCGATCGTCGAGATGCCGCGCGCTCGTGCCAGTTGCCGGGCAGCCTCGATCAGCGCCGTGCCTGCGCCCTGGCGCTGGTGGGCCGGCTCGACGCCGATGTGGTGAATCCAGACCCGCTCCAGCGAATAGGTCGACGATGTCTCCATGGCTGGCGACGTGTCGGCATAGAGATAGCCGGCCGGTTCGCCGTCGATCTCGGCCAGCAAGATCACGGTGTCCGGGTTGTCCAGCAGCTCGGCAAAGCGACTGGGTGGAAAGGTGAGGTCGGTCGGCTGCTTGAAAAAGCTGGGCAGCGCGTCGGCATGAAAAGCCTGGATGGAGGCATTGAGCCGGGCCAGTACCTGGATGTCGGCGTGAGTCGCCGGGCGGATCGTCACCCCTTCTGCCGGAGCCGGCGTGCGCCCGCTCACACCGTGCCGGCGCAGATGCGCTTCCGCCGCCGCGCGCATGACATCCACCGGCGGCATCTGTCCGGTCCAATGCTCGAAGGCCAGCGCGCCCTGCCAGATGAGCATGCCCAGCCCGCCGATGGCGTGCGCGCCGTCCGCCCGCGCCTGGCGCAGCAGCAGCGTGTCGGCCGGATTGTAGACCAGGTCGTAAACGGCCTGGGCGGGTTGAAAGGGAAGATCTGCCGGCCACGGGGTCGTATCTGTACGCGGTGTCATGCCCAACGACGTGCAGTTCACGACGAGATCGGCGTCATTGGCTGCTTCCGGCACGCCATCGGGGAGGGCGACAATTTCAAGGCGCGTGCCGCCAAGAAAGGGGCGCAGGTCGGCCAGCAAGGCCGCGGCGCGCTCGGCGCTGCGGTTGGCGACGGTGATGTGCGTCGCGCCGGCCTGCGCCAGCCCGTAAACGATAGCTCGTGCCGATCCGCCCGCACCGAGCACGAGGACGCGCTGCCCCGCCGGCTCCACGCCGTGCGCGCGCAGGTCGGCCACGAAGCCCGGCGCGTCGGTGTTGTCGCCGGTCAGGCTGCCGTCCGCCTCCACGATGATCGTGTTCACAGCGCGCATGGCCTGAGCCGCCGGGGCGATGCGGTCAAGGAAGGGCAGCACGGCCTGCTTGTGCGGCACGGTCACGTTGATGCCGCGCAGCCCCATCGCGCGCATGCCGCGCACGGCATCGCCCACCGCGCCCGGCAGCGCCGAGTCGACGGGCAGCGGCACGTAGCGCCAATCCAGCCCCAGCGCGGCGAAGGCGGCGTTGTGCATGGCCGGGCTGACGCTGTGGCCGATGGGCCAGCCGATCAGGCCAACCAGTCGGGTTTTGGCGGAGATTGGCTCAACTGCGTTCATCATAGCAGCCCCTGCATGTGCATCCACTCGCCCAGCCGATCGATCCAGCCGTCGCTGGGCAGCGACTTCCTGGTCATGCCGAAGCCGTGACCCCCGGCCGCATAGACGTGTAGCTCGACTGGGCGACCGGCGTCGCACCAGGCCGTGTGCAGCTTCAGACAGGCGGGCACCGACCAGAGATCGTCGTTCGCCACGGCCACAAAGAGCGACGGCGCATCTTTAGGAGCAACGATTTCACGGAAGAAGACAGGATAGATTGGCGCCACAAAATCGGGGCGGAACTCGGCCGATTCCTGCAACGCCGCGCCAACGGTCACCTGCCCGCCGGCTGAGAAGCCCATCATACCCACCCTGTCTGGCTGAACGCCCCACTCGGCGGCGTGCTGACGAACCATAGCGACGGCGTGTTTTGCCTCCTCGCTGGCGCGCCGGCTGGCGTCGCGCATGACTTTATCCGCACTTTCGACGTCGGAAAGCAGCGCCGCCATGTAGGCATCGAATTCTGCGTCGTCAGGTGAGGATTCGATCACGCTGTACTTGAGCACGAAGGCCGCCACGCCGCGCGCCCGGAACCATTCCGCCACCTGTACCCCTTCGTGGTCGATGGCCAGCAGGTGAAAGGCGCCGCCGGGGCAGATGATCATGGCCGTGCCGTTGGCCTGCTCCGGCGCCGGCAGATAGGCGGTGAGGGTCGGCCTGTTGACGTTGCGCAGCAGACGAACGCTGTCCGGCGGCGGCGAGAAGCGTTCGATTTCCGGGCTTGATGGCTCTCCGGCAAAGCGTTCCGGCCAGATTGGCAGTGTGAACGGCTGGGGACTCGACGAGTTCATGGGTAGGTCTCCTCTTTTATCGAATGGCGCCGGGCTGTGCTAGCGCTCGACCAGCAGATCCGCGCCGAGCGCCTGCAGCGTTACCTCGAAGCCGGGGAAGCTGTCGGCGGTGACTTCGGCGCCGTAGACCTCGGTCTGGCCGCGCGCCACCAGCCCCGCCACAGTCATGGCCATGGCCAGGCGATGGTCGTCGTGCGACTCCACCGGCGCGCCCACCAGCGGCGTCGGCCCGTCGATGATGAAGCCGTCGGCCGTCGGCTCGATTTTGGCGCCCAGCTTGCGCAGCTCGCTCACGGTGGTGGCGATGCGGTCGGTCTCCTTGACGCGAAGTTCGTGAGCATCGCGCACGACGGTGCGTCCCTCCGCCTGCGTGGCGGCGACCGCCAGGATCGGCAACTCGTCGATCATGGTGACGATCTGCTCGCCGCCGAAGGTCGTCCCGCGCAAGGCCGACGTGGTGACGACCAGGTCGGCCACCGGCTCGCCGCCTTCCTCGCGCTCGTTGGCGAAGGTGATGGCCGCACCCATGGCTTGCAGCGCCTCGACGATGCCGGTGCGCGTCGGGTTGGTGCCCACGCCCGTGACGGTGATACGGCTGTTGGGTGTGATGGCGCCGGCTACAAGAAGAAAGGCCGCAGACGAGATGTCGCCCGGTACGGTGATGTCGAGCGCCTTGAGTGGCGTCTGTGGCCGTTCGCTGGTGATCTTGTTGCCGTAGACGGCGATCGGCGCGCCCATGGCAGCCAGCATGCGTTCGGTGTGGTCGCGCGCAGGGCCTGGCTCGATGACGATGGTCAGCCCATGCGCGTAGAGACCGGCGAGCAACAGGCAACTCTTGACCTGCGCGCTGGCGACGGGCATGGTGTACTCCAGCCCGCGCAGGCGTGACGGGCGGATGCCCAGCGGCGCGTACTCGCCCATCTGCCGCCCCATGATGTCGGCGCCCATGCCGCGCAGCGGCCGCACGATGCGTCCCATGGGACGGCGGCGGATCTGCGCGGTGCCGTTGAGGAAGGTGGCGAACTGCTGGCCGACGAGCAGCCCCGTGAGCAACCGGATCGTCGTGCCGGAGTTGCCGCAGTCGAGCACGTTGGCCGGTTCCTGCAAGCCGTCCAGCCCGCGGCCGTGGACGACGAGTTCAGTGGGCGACACGACGTCCACCTGCACGCCCAGCCCGCGCATGACGTCGATGGTCGAGCGGCAGTCGCCGCCGTCGAGAAAGTTGCGAATGTGCGTTTCGCCCTCGGCGATGCTGCCAAACATGACAGCGCGGTGGCTGATCGACTTGTCACCGGGAACAGAGCAGTTGCCGGTGAGGGAGGAAGATGGGGTAATGGTAATTTTGGTCATGAGGCTATTCTGATTGTTGATGGATGATTGCTGATTGTTGATTGTCGACGTCGAATTCGTACGGCGCGGATTCTTCGCGTGTCGCACGCTGTTGGTTTGCTTTTGCCGTTGCGATGCTGGCGTTGATGATCTTCGTCAATGAAGTGCACTCTGCCTGGAGTTCTTCCAGCCGATGGCCGGGCAACATCTCTGCCCGGGTAATCATGGCCAACCATACCGCGCTTTCGTTGAGCTCTTTGCTGCAAATTCTGAGCTTGTGAATGAAATCTTGCGCGCTCTCGCTGCCGCGCGCCTCGGCGTAATTCGCAGCCGGCGCAGTGCCACTACGCAGCAGTTGATCACCCAGGTGACGCCCTGCCTTGCTTCTGGGCAGGCTGGCACAGACCTTGAGGATGCGAACGCCAAAATCGATCAGTCGCTCCTGGATATCATCGCCTTTCGCCACTGCTGATTTTCCTTCCGTTGCATGACACGGGATGTGGGCGCCGCATTAGCAATCAACAATCTGCAATCACCCATCAGCAATTCGAATTCAATCGTTCAGCGTTTCGCCTTCCACCCTGCCCGCGCCGCCTGCGACTCGCGCAGCTTCTCGCGCAGCGCGGCTTCGTCGCTTTCGGCGAGCAGGTCGCGCAACGCGCCAAGCTGCGTCTCGAAGTGGTCGATCTGGTCCAGCACGGCGGCGCGGTTGGTCATGAGGATGTCCAGGAACATCTGCGTGTCACTGGCGGCGACGCGGCTGGTGTCGCGGAAGCCGCCGGCCGCCACATCCCACACCGTGGGATCGTCGGCGCCGACTTCGGCCACGGCGGCGGTCAGCGCGCTGGCGACCAGGAAGGGCAGGTGGCTGATGCTGGCGACCAGGCGATCGTGGCGCTGCGCCTCCAGCACGAGCGGGCGCGCGCCGACGGCTAGGGCCAACTCGGTTGCCAGCGCCAGCGCGTCGGGGCTGGTGCGCGGCAGCGGCGCGAGCACCCACGTGGCATTGCGGTAGAGCCCGCACTCCGCCGCCTCGAAGCCTGCCGTCTCCTTGCCGCACATGGGATGGCCGCCCACCGGCTGAATCGAGGCCGGCAGGTGCTCCATGGCGGCGCAGATATCGCCCTTGGTGCTGCCCATGTCCATCACCAGCGCGCCCGGCCACAGCCGCGGGCCGATCTCCTCCAGCGTGGCGATGATCGTGCGCACCGGCGTCGCCAGGATGACGATGTCGGCGCCGAGGATGCCGGTCTGGAGATCGTTGGTCGCCAGGTCCACGGCGTGGGCAAAGAAGGCGTCGAGCACCGTGCGCGTGCGCCGCGCCACGCCGCGCACCTCGCGACACAGATTGCCTTCCTTCAGGTCCATGCACAGGCTGGCGCCCATCAGACCCAACCCGACAACGGCCACGGAACACTCTTTGAGTGGTTTTGTCATAGGTTAGCGTTTGGAGGAGATGGGGAGAGTAGGAGAGGGGGAGACTGTGTGCGTTTCACAGTTTCTTTCTCCCCATCTCCCCCATCTCCCCATCTCCCTCTCTTCTATATCTCCCTCCCCACCGCCTGCGCCACCAGCCGCAGCTCGTCCATGAGCTTGGCGAAGCGCTGCGGGGTGAGGCTTTGCGCGCCGTCGCTCCAGGCGTGGCTGGGGTCCGGATGCACTTCGAGCATCAGCGCATCGGCGCCGGCGGCGACGGCGGCCTTGGAAATGGCGCCGACGAGTTGGTACATGCCGGTGCCGTGCGCCGGGTCGGCGACGACGGGTAGGTGGCTCAGTTCCTTGAGCACGGGAATGGCGTTGATGTCGAAGGTGTTGCGTGTGGCGGTCTCGTAGGTGCGGATACCGCGCTCGCAGACCATGACGTTCATGTTGCCGCCGGCGAGGATGTATTCGGCGCTCATGAGCAGTTCCTGGATGGTGCCGCTGATGCCGCGCTTGAGGAAGACCGGTTTTTTCTGCTTGCCCAACGCCTTGAGCAGCGAGTAGTTCTGCGTGTTGCGCGCCCCCACCTGGAAGATGTCGGTGTACTCGCCGACCAGCGTGACGTCCTCGGGGCTCATCACCTCGGTGATGACGGGCAGGCCGGTCTGCTCGCGCGCCTCGGCCAGGAATTTCAACCCCTCCTCGCCCAAGCCCTGGAAGCTGTAGGGACTCGAGCGCGGCTTGAAGGCGCCGCCACGCAGGACGGTCGCGCCGGCCGCCTTGACCGCGTGCGCCGTCTCCAGGATCATTGCGCGGCTCTCCACGCTGCACGGACCGGCCATGACGATGATTTTGGAGCCGCCGATCTTCACGCCGTTGACGTCGATGACCGTGTTCGCCTCGCTGAAGTCGCGGCTGGCCAGCTTGTACGGCTGCATGACGCGCATGGTACGCTCTACGCCATCCATCACCTCAAAGGTGCTGTTCTGGATGAGATGCTCGTCGGCGCCGATAACGCCGATAATCGTGCGCGCCTCGCCGCGGCTGAGGTGCACCTTGTAGCCCAACTCCTCCACGCGGCCGACAACAGCCTCGATATCCTTCGGCTCGGCGTGGGTTTTCATGACGATGATCATCTGTATTTTCTCCTAATTGGATCAATTTGCTGTCATACAGTGACAAGATGACAGGATGACAGGATGGCGAGATGAGAGCGTGACAAGATAACGGAACGCTCGTCGGTCGGTCATTGATCATTGACCGTTGACCGTTGACAATTGACCATTCATCCCCTCATCCTGTCATCCCCTCATCGCCTCACCGCTTCACGCCAACTCCGCCACCGGCTCGGCGATCGTCCTGTCAACGGCCTCGGCGATGCGGCGCAGGCTGCCCATGAGCGTGGCGAACTCCTCCAGCGTAAGGCTCTGGCGCCCGTCGCTCACCGCGGCGTCCGGGTCGGGGTGCACCTCCAGGATCAGCGCGTCGGCGCCGGCGGCGACTGCGGCGCGGCTCATGGCCGGCACCAGTTCGCGCAGCCCCGTGCCATGCGACGGATCGGCGACGACGGGCAGGTGTGTCTGCTCCTTGAGGACGGGCACGGCGTTAAGATCGAAGGTGTTGCGCGTGGCCGTCTCGTAGGTGCGGATGCCGCGCTCGCAGAGCATGACGTTGTAGTTGCCGTTGCTGACGATGTACTCGCCGCACATGAGCAACTCGCGGATCGTGCCGCTGATGCCGCGCTTGAGCATGACCGGCTTGGGCTGCTTGCCCACCGCTTGCAGGAGCCCGTAGTTCTGCATGTTGCGCGCGCCGATTTGCAGGATGTCGGCATACTCGGAGACCATGGGCACCTGCTCCTCGCGCATGACCTCGGTGATGACCGGCAGCCCGGTCGCCTCGCGCGCGTCGGCCAGGTACTCCAGTCCCTTGAGGCCAAGCCCCTGGAAGTCGTACGGACTGGTGCGCGGCTTGAAGGCGCCGCCGCGCAGCACCGTCGCCCCGGCCGCCTTGATTGCGTGCGCGATCTCGATGATCTGGTCGCGACTCTCCACGCTGCACGGCCCGGCCATGATGACGACGGCGTTGCCACCGATACGCACGCGGCCTTCGGCGACTTCGATGAGACTGTTGTCGGGGCGGGCGGTGCGGCTGCTCAACTTGTACGGCTCCTGGATGCGCAGCGTATGCATGACGCCATCCATCTGGTCAAATACCTCGCGGGTGACGCGTGTCAGGTCGCCCACCAGCGCCACCACGGTGCGGTTGTCGCCGTAGATGGGGTGGGTCTTGACGCCCATGGATTCAGCCTTGCGAATGACGGCGCCGATCTCGGCTGCGGTGGCGCCCGGTTTCATGACGACGATCATGGTACTCTCCTTGAACACTCCTGGCGGATGGTGATGTTATATCTGTAACAGGGCAGACTGGCTGCCTGACGTTTCCTGCTCCAGCGGCGTGGCCGCCGGATAGCTGCCCAGCAACTTGACGAACGCAGCCCGGCTCAGCAGCCCGACAATGGCGGCGCTGGTGTTGGCGTCTTGCCAGTGCCCGTCGAGATCGACATAGAAGACATACTGCCACGGGCGGTTGCGGCGCGGCCGGCTCTCCAGCTTGGTGAGGTTGACCTGCCGCGTGGCGAACTCGCCGAGCGCCTGGTAGAGCGAGCCTGCCGTATTGGGCACGGCAAAGACCAGCGACGTCTTACAGCGGCCGGCGTGGGCGGGTTCGCCCTTGCCCACTACAAAAAAGCGCGTGTAGTTGTTTGCGATATCCTCGATGCCTTCGTCGACGATCTCCAGCCCGTAGACCTCGGCGGCGAGCCGGCTGGCGATGACGGCGACGCCTGCGACCGGCTCGGCGGCCAGATCCTTGGCGCTGCCGGCCGTGTCGTACCAGGGTACCGCCGTCAGCTTGCGCCGGTTGAGATAGCTCTCGCATTGCGCCAGCGCCTGCGGATGGCTGCGCACCTGGCTGATGCCGGCGGCGTTGCCCGGAATCGTCAGCAGGTTGTGGCGCACGCGCAGCAGGATCTCACCGTGCACCTTCAGGTCGTGGTCGAGCAGCAGGTCGTAGGACTTGTTGATGCTGCCCGCCGTCGAGTTTTCCACCGGCACGGCGCCATAGGTCGCCTCACCGGCTTCCACTGCGGCAAAGATTTCCTCGAAGGTGCGGCAGGGCAGCGTCTCGACGGTATCGCCGAAGTGACGGCGGCATGCTTCCTCCGAATAGGCGCCGTGTTCCCCCTGGAATGCGACGATGGTCATGATGCCCTCCAAACAGTCAACTGTTCCTCGATCCAGCGGTTCAGCTCTGCCATGTCCACGCTCGACAACAACAGCGTCTTGTCGGGGCGCAACGCCTGCGCCTCCTTGAGATAGACATGCTGGATGTCGCCCTGGGCCTTGTCCGTGTTCCAGTGCACGAGCACGCGGATGCACTTGTCCAGCGAGCCGGGCACGTCGATCTCGTGGCCGCAGATCAGCGGCACGTCGATCCAGCCCAGTTGCCGGGCCGCCGTCGCCGGAAATGCACCCACGATGTCGGTCGTGGTGGTAAAGATGGCGCTGGCCACATCCTCCGACCGGATCTCGTTGAGATGGATCATCAGCGCCAGCAATTCACGCGTGGCGCGCAGGATCTCCTCGCGGTCATCGCGCTCGACAGTGGTTGCACCACGCACTCCTCGACATACGACACTCATGCGGCTACTCCTGTACTCAATGCGGATAATTCCGATAATTCGGCGCAAAAAAAGAGCGAGGTCGCTTTCGCCAACCTCGCTCTCGTAGCGTTTCCTTCGTGTGGTGTCACACAGGCATACGCAGGGCTCCGACGCGGGCTGGCATCTGGCTAAAGCCAAAAAAGTAATACCCAAACCAGGAATAAAAGGAAACAAAAAGCCCGCGCCAGGAATGGAGCGGGCCGGAGATCAGATGCGCAGCGACGGACAAAGCCGGAACGCGGTGCGTTGCGGTGCTCTGCCAATCTTCATGCTGGTGCTGAATCTGCTGCAACATCGAATCTGTTTCCAACCTGGTAGCCCGTGCATAGAGCACGCTCTGCAAATGTGGCGGCAAGCGTAGCACGTCGGCAATGGCTTGTCAATTTGCGAATCGACATTGTCGCCGATTCGGTGCGCTGTGGTACGATGGCGCCCGTCGATTGCATCCTGCCCGGCGCAGCAACGTCCGCACGCCCAAGCGAGGCCCGCATGTCCGCCCAGCAACCCGCCCACCCGGCCGACGGGACGTCACCTTCCAGGCTCTGGCCCTATCTCCTGCTCACGCTGGCGCCGCTCTTCTGGTCCGGCAATATCGTCGTCAGCCGTGCCCTGCGCGCCGACATCTCGCCGGTAGCGCTGACCTTCTGGCGGTGGGTGGTGGCGCTTGCCATCCTGCTGCCGGTCACGTGGCCTGAGTTGCGCCGCTCCTGGCCCGTCATCCGCCGGCGTTGGAAGATCCTGGTCCTCCTCGGGCTGCTCGGCGTCTTTCTCTACCAGATGCTCGCCTACCAGGCGCTGGCGCTGACCACGGCGCTCAACGTGCTGCTGATCTCGGCCACGGCGCCGTTGTTCATCGCCCTCGTCGGGTGGCTGGGCTTTGGCGAGCGCATCACGCTGCGGCTGGCGTTGGCGATTGCGCTCTCGTTGTTGGGCGTGGGCGTCGTCATCACGCGCGGCGATTGGGCGTTCCTGCGCCAGTTGCGTCTCAATCCTGGCGACCTCTTCATGCTGGCGGCCGTGCTCGTCTGGGCAATCTACTCCAACCTGCTCAAGCGCCGGCCGCGCGAGCTGAGCCAGTTCGCCCTGCTGGCAACCACCGCAGTGACGGGCATGGCCTTCACGCTGCCCGTCTATTTGTGGCAGCGCAGCGCCGGCGTCACCGTAGCCTGGTCGCCCGCCACGATCATGGCTGTGCTCTATATCGGCATCTTCGCTTCGGTGCTGGCCTATGTCGCCTGGAATCAGGGTGTGAGCCTGGCGGGCGCCAACAAGGCCGGCCTCTTCATCAACCTCATGCCGCTCTTTGGCGGCGCGCTGGCCATGCTCTTCCTGGGCGAGCGGCCCGACGTCGCCTATGGCATGGGCGCGCTGCTCGTCTTTGCCGGTCTGGCCCTGGGTGCGTCGGCCCCGGCGCGGCAATCCCGGTGAAGCGGAGGACAGCCGGCATCGCACCGGACGTCCTGGCACTGCGATTTGACGTGCGGGTAGCGTGCCCCTATGATCGGGTGTAGATCTGCTTTCATGATAAACACTGCCGAGGTGCCTCATGGCCAAACCACCTGCGGACGGCGCAGCGCCAATCTCCTGGCTGACCCTGCCCGACGAGGCTGCACTGGATGACGAGACGCGCACGCTTCTGGAGAAAGCGCGGGCCAACGTGGGCTTTCTCCCCAACGTCTTCGCCGTCTTCACCATCCGCCCGGATCACATGCTGCGCTGGATTCGCCTCTTCAATGCCGTCACGCGCGGTGAGTCGGAGTTGACGCCGGCCGAACGCGAGATGATCGGCGTCGCCGTCTCGGCCGAGAACCGCTGCCTCTACTGCCTGGTCAGTCACGGCGCCGAATTGCGCCAGTTGAGCGGCGACGCGGTGCTGGCCGACCAGATCGGCCACGACTACCGCCGCGCCCATCTCGACGAACGGACGCGTGCCATGCTCGACTATGCGGTGAAGTTGACGCGTACGCCGGTCGAGTGCGACGCCGACGACCTCACGCACCTGCGCAACGTGGGATTCTCCGACCAGGCGATCTTCGACATCGCCGAGACCGCGGCCATGTTCAACTTCACGAACCGGCTGGCCTCGGCGACCGGTATGCTGCCCAACCGCGAGTATTACACCCAGGCGCGCACATAGCGAAAGGCAAAGATGCAATGCTCGACATCGCCGGCTATTTTGACCGCTTTGGGTGGAGCTACGAGTCGCCCGAGCCGGGGCTGTGGCGCAGCACCTTCTTCACCGAGAGCGAAGAGGAGTTCGACCTGTACGTGATGGTGGTGGACGATTGGGTGCACTTCGCGGTCACGCCCTTTCTGCCGCCCATGGAGCCGGACGCAGCAGCGCGCCTCTACCCGGTGCTGCTCCAGTTCAACCAGCAGATGCGCACGGCGCGCTTTGCGCTGGACAGCGACGGGGATGTGTCGTTGCTGGCCGATGCCCCGGCCGACCAACTGAGCGACGCGCACTTCGGTCGTATCGTCGCGACGCTGGTGGCCTATGCCGACCAACTTGCCGGCGAACTGCGGCGCCTTGTCGCTGACGCCGGCTATCATTCCCCGCTCATGGGGTAGCCACACCGGGCAGGAGGATGCCATGGAAGAGCAGGAGTTTACCATTGCCGGCGCCGGCGGCGCACAGCTTTTTGGCCAGTGCTGGCGACCGGAGCAACCGCATGCCCTGGTCGTTCTGGTACATGGCTTTGGCGAGCACAGCGGGCGCTACAGCAATCTTGTTCCGCCGCTGACCGCTGCGGGCTATGCCGTCTACGCGCTCGACCATCGCGGCCACGGGCGCTCGCCCGGCCAGCGCGGCCACATCGACAGCTTTGACGACTACCTGGCCGACGTGCGCGCCCTGATCGAGTCCGCAAAGGCGGCGCAGCCGGGTCTGCCGGTCGTCCTGTTCGGCCATAGCATGGGCGGGTTGATCGTGCTCGTTTATGCCATCCGTAGCCCGGCCGGCCTGACCGGCGTCGTTGCCTCTGCACCGATGCTGTCAAAGCCAAACGTATCGCCTATTCTGCTCACCGTGGCGCAGCTCTTGTCACGCGTCGCGCCGAGCTTTGCCCTGGATACCGGGCTGGACCCGACGACCATCTCGCGCGACCCCGCCGAGGTGGCGCGTTACGCGTCCGATCCGCAGGTGCATGCCAAGAGCAGCGCCCGCGCCGGCAGCGAGCTGATGAAGGCGGTCGACTGGGCGCAAGCTCATGCGGGCGAACTTGCCGTACCGCTATTGCTTTATCATGGCGACGACGACAAGCTGGTGTCGATCGAGGGGAGCCGCCGCTTCTTTGCTTCGGTTCAGGAGAGTGACCGCCAGTTCGTGGAACTCCCGGGCCGCTATCACGAGTCACACAACGACAGCGGCCGCGACGAACTGTTTGCGATGTTCGTCGATTGGCTGAATCACCATACTGTTGCCGGCTGAACAAAAAGCGAGGGGAGGGACTGACCTGTCCCTCCCCTCGCATCGTTTTGCAGCTACCCGCCGCGTCCTATCGGCGTACCCTACGCATCGGCCGAATGCTGGCGGGCCAACTCCTCGTCCAGCTTGGCATTGAGCCGGTCGATCTCCTGGTTGAGGCGCTCCAGCCGGTCGCGTGTTGGAATGCCAAGATTGACCAGCACCCGCTCGACCTGCTTCTCCAGACGAACTTCCAGCGTCTCACCCGCTTCGCTCAAGCTGCGCGTAACCTGTTCGGCGCTACCGCTGAACTGATCCTGGAAGGTATCGATGTGCCGGTCGGCCTGGCGCTCAAAGCGATTCATGGCCTTCGACAGCGCCGCCTCCATGCGTTCGCCACGCTTCTCGGCATCGGCGAAGAGTTTCTGCGTGCCGCTAACCACGTTGACCGCACGATCGTAAACAAATCCCCACGCTCCGACATATGCCAGGACAAGCCGCCGGCCTGTCTTGCTGATTTCCTGTACGCCGCTGGCGGCCCGGGCCTGTACCTTTTCAATGTCGACGCTGGGGACGGCATCGATTGTCATAACCTTTGAACTCATCGGATATCTCCTATAGCCTGACGGCTTGAGCCATCCCGATACGGGACGGGAATTTATGACGCAATGCGTTATGCCTGATTATAACACGCCGCGTCATGGAAGTCAATCGTTACATTCTTCCCGTCATTCCCAGGACTCAAGGGTGATACCGCAAGGTTATGCAGGTGGAAAGAGCACCGGCAGCAGGCTGGGCGCATACTGCCGGACCAGTGTCGCCGAGATGCCGTTGTCGCGCACGATGTCGCCGAACATGGCTGCGCTGGGCCGCGGGCGCCGCTCCTGCGTGGCGGGATCCAGTTCAACCAGCCCGAAGCGCAGCCCCCAGCCTTCCGACCACTCGAAGTTGTCGGTAAAGGTCCAGTGATAGAAGCCGCGCACGTCGCAGCCGCTCTGGATGGCCTGGTGCAGCGCGTGAAGATGGCCGAGCAGCCAGCGCGGCCGCTGATCGTCGTCGTGGTCGGGCAGCCCGTTCTCGGTGATGTAGATGGGCTTGCCGAAGACGCTCACCTCGCGCACGATCTGGTTGAGCCCTTGCGGGGCATACTCGCTGTAGATGCCGCGCCATCCGCTGTCGGAATACTCGCCTTGCGGGTGGTAATGCTCCTCGCCAAAGAGCCGCCGCGGGTCCAGGTGAAAGCGCACCAGGTCGCGCGTGTAGTAATTGATGCCAAAGAAGTCAGCGCTGTTGGCCAGGGCATGGTTGTACTCGTTCACGCCCAGCGGCGGGCGCAGCTTGCCGTCCACCGTCGCCATGATCCAGATGTGCTCGCCCAGGTAGCGTTTGAGATTGGCCGCCTTGCGATCCAGCCAGCGCGCTGGGTTGGAGGGTTGGAAGACACGCACCGGCATCGCATAGCCGACCTGCGCATCGGGCGCACAGGTGTGAATGGTCTGGTAGGCGACGCCGTGCGCCAGGAGCATGTTGCGAAAGACGCGCACGGTGCCCATGGGGCTGACCTTCATCGGCGGCCAGATCCCGCGCACCCACCCCTGTGCCACGTAGACGAGCGGCTCGTTGATCGTGATCCACATGTCGCACAGGTCGCTCAGCGCACGCACGGTGTAGCGCACGTAGTTCTGGAAGCGCGTCACGACCACGGGATTCTCCCAGCCACCCATGCGCTCCAGCCACAGCGGGTTGGTGAAGTGATGCAGCGTGACCATGGGGCGGATGCCGCGCCGGCGCATGCCGTCGAGCATGGCGCGGTAGCGGTCGATCGCCGTGTGGTCGAACTGGCCCGGCTCCGGCTCGATGCGGCTCCACTCCACGCTCATGCGGTGGGCAGGGAGGCCGAACTGCTGCATCAGGTCGAAGTCGACCTCGGCGTTGCGCCACCAATCGCACGCCAGCCCGCTGCGTTCGTCGCGCCAGATATGACCGGGCTGCTGCTCAAATTCCCACCACTGGTTGTTGCGGTTGTCGCCTTCGACCTGGTGCGATGAGGTGGCGGTTCCCCACAGGAATCCCGCGGGGAATTGCAATTTCTTCTGCTCTTGTGGTTCTTGATTCATTTTGATTATGACTGTTGTGGCTGGAAGACCGTGTCGGCGGGGCGCGGCCACGCCACGCGTACCAGCTCGACATTGGCCTCGTCGAGGAATGCCCGGCTGTGCTCGTCGGGATAATTGCCGGCATAGATGACGCGGCGTATGCCGGCATTGATCAGCATCTTGGCACAGGTCAGACAGGGTTGATGGGTGACATAGGCGGTGGCGCCCTCGGTTCCGACGCCGTGCAGGGCCGCCTGGATGAGCGCATTCTGCTCGGCGTGCAGAGTGCGCACGCAGTGCCCGTCGATGAGGAGGTGGCCGACATCGTCGCAATGGGGCAGGCCGGCCGGCGCGCCGTTGTAGCCCGTGGTCAGGATGCGCCGGTCGCGCACGAGCACGCAGCCCACGTGGGCGCGATCGCAGGTGCTGCGCTGGGCAACAGTGAAGGCGATCTGCATGAAGTACTCGTCCCACGAGGGGCGCTGGTGCTCGGTCATGGCGTGTCCGTCCGTTGCATGGCTGGGCTCCACTCCACCGCAAGGTCGGCGAAAACGGTGGCGTGCCCGGTCGTATCGGGAAAACTGAGATAGAGCGTCGTCACCTCCGGCTCACGGCGGCGTTTGCCAGCGCGCGGGGTGGGGCGATAGGTGACGGCGAGCGTGTCGAGCGTCTGGCCGCCGTAGACCAGGCTGCCGGCTTCGATGTCGACGATCTGGCGGGCGGTAAAGAAGGCATACCACAGGCCGATCTCCTCCTCGGGCCATGAGGCGATGCCCCACAGCCGCCGTTCGTCGACGCGGCAGAGCAGGGCGTGCTCGCGCGTGGCGAAAGTGCGGTAGAAGCCTGGCACCATGGTGAACGCCCGCTGTTTCTGTTCTACGCCCAAGTTGCCCGTTACGTAGACCGGCACCTTCTCCGCGGCGGGCAGGAGTTCGCCCGGCGGGAGCGGCGCCGTCTTGGCCGTGAAGGTCACATGGTAGCCGCGCCGGGCGAGGCGGGCGGCGACAGCCAGTGCCAGCGCGCCAGCCAGCCAGAGCAGCGCAACCACCCAGCCGCCCGGCAGGCGTCCCAGCAGCCAGACGATCGCCGCCCCGACAGCCAGGATGTAACCCCAGCGCAGCACGGCGATCCCGGCGACGCGCGCCCTTTCGGCGGCGTAGAAGCGTGCGCGCCAGGAGGTGACGGGCAGGTCCGGCAGGAACTGGGTTGGCTGGCTGCGGGAAGTAAAAGCCCCGCCGGCGGGCCGCGGGGCTGGTTTGTTTCCGTTTTGACTACTCATGTACGCCGGGCCGGATTGCTTGCGCCGGCATGCAGCCGGCAAATGGACGGGCAGCGATCACGGCCGCATCAGACGGGCTGTGGCACGCGGCCGCCGAGATCCAGACCGCTGTCGGTGCGCTTGTCGTCACCGCGTACCTGGCCCGTCGGCTTGGAGCGGCTGGCCGCGTTTTCCTGGCTCGACGTGCTTTCCGTGCTGTCGACGGGGGTCTCGCCGCGCATAAGCGCCTCGAACTCCGGCGCATTGAGCGTCTCTATCTCGAGCAGGCGCTCCGAGACGCGCTGCATGGCCTCCCAGTTCTCCGTGAGCAACTGGCGGCAGCGTTCGTGAGCCTCGTCGACCAGGCGCTTGACCTCTTCGTCGATCTCCTGCGCCACCTTGTCGCTGTAGTTGCGGTGCTCGCTGAAGGAGCGGTTGAGGAACATCATTTCCTCGCGCTCGCCATAGCGAATCGGTCCCAGTCTATCGCTCATGCCCCACTGCGTCACCATCGCCCGTGCCATGCCGGTGACCCGTTCCAGGTCGTTGGAGGCGCCGGTGGTGATGTCGCCAAAGCGAATCTCCTCGGCCACGCGGCCGCCCAACAGAGCGACGAGCTGGTCGCGGAACTTCTCGCGCGTCATCAGGTTCGATTCGTCCTCGGGCATGCTCATGGTATAGCCACCCGCCATGCCACGCGGCACGATAGTCACCTTGTGCACCGGGTCGTGGTTGGGCAGCACATGCATGGCCACCGCGTGGCCGGCCTCGTGGTAGGCGACGATCTCTTTTTCCTTGGGCGTGATCAGCCGGCTGCGCCGTTCCGGCCCGGCGATGACGCGCTCGATGGCCTCCTGCAACTCGTCGTTGCCGATGGAGCGGCGGTTGCGGCGCGCGGCCAGGATGGCCGCCTCGTTGACCAGGTTCTCCAGGTCGGCGCCGGCAAAGCCGGGCGTCTGCTTGGCGATGACGTCCAGGTCGACGTCGGCGGCCAGCGGCTTGCCACGCACGTGCACGTCGAGGATGGCGCGGCGGCCGCGCATGTCGGGCGTATCCATGGTCACGCGCCGGTCGAAGCGGCCGGGGCGCAGCAGCGCCGGGTCGAGAATGTCGGGCCGGTTCGTAGCGGCCACGATTATGATGTTCGTGTCAGTGTCGAAGCCGTCCATCTCCACCAGGATCTGGTTGAGCGTCTGCTCGCGTTCGTCGTGCGAGCCACCCAGCCCTGCGCCGCGATGGCGGCCGACGGCGTCAATTTCGTCGACGAAGATAATGCAGGGCGAGTTCTTCTTGGCCTGCTCGAAGAGATCGCGCACGCGGCTGGCGCCGACGCCGACGAACATTTCCACGAATTCGGAGCCGGAGATGCTGAAGAAGGGCACGCCCGCCTCGCCGGAGACGGCCTTGGCCATGAGCGTCTTGCCCGTACCGGGCGGGCCGACGAGCAGCACGCCCTTGGGGATGCGCGCACCCAGTGACGCAAATTTCTGCGGCTCCTTGAGGAACTCGACGACTTCCTGCAACTCCTGCTTGGCTTCCTCGTTGCCGGCAACATCCTTGAAGGTCACGGTCGGCCGGTCGCCGGCGAACATGCGCGCCCGGCTCTTGCCAAAGCTGAACGCCTGGTTACCGGCGCCCTGCGCCTGGCGCAGAATGAAGAAGAAGAAAGCGCCAAGCAGCACCAGCGGCAGGATCGCGATCAGCACCCCGCTCCACGTGTCCCAGAACTGCGGGTTGGCGACACTGATGTCGACCTTGGCGAGTTGTTCAGGTGTGATACCCAGCGCGCGTAGCGTTTCCACCAGCCCGGCATCGGTCTCGATGCGCGACTGAATCTCGTCGCCGTCCAACGTGGCGACCGACAGCCGGTCGCCGTTGATCTCGATCGACTTGACGTTGCCGTTGCGCACGAGGGTGGCGACGCTGGCGATGGTTTCATCGGAAACGTTGCTGGCCGGGCGGCGCACGAGCGAGCTGTAGAGAAACGCACCAAGCGCCAGGACAAGCAGAAGATAGATGATGCCGCTGCGCAGTCGCTTAGAATTCATTCGTCATCCTATAGAACGATTTCTTGGATCCGCTCTGCGACAACGGCCGGCGCCTTGTTGCGCCCTGCGCAGGAGAGGATTCGCTTATTTGCAAGTGTATCATACCCATAGGTCAAGGTCAAAGGACTTTGCCGGACAGGGTGATTGCTTTAAGGTTCTACAAAGAATACACGTGAAGCGTGGCGCCGGCAGTAGGGCAACTTCCAAGCATGGAAGAAAAACGCCCAGGCCGGCGTCCGGGTTCCTTGGCACTGAGAAGCAGCGCGCCGGGTGGTGCACAACCACCCGGCGCGCCGGTCATTTTTCGACGATGCACGTCATGCGTGCGTGACGGCCTGCGGGACGATCAGCCCGCCGCGGCCGCTTCCTTCAGGCCAAACTCTTCGAGCACCCAGTGCACCCAATTGACGACACGTTGCGGCGTCATGGCCGCCTGGTTGTCCTCGTCGATGGGCAGTCCCATGAGCGTACCCTCATAGCCGGCGCGCGAGTATTCGAACTGGTAGCTCGAATCGGGCACAACCCAACCGACCGTCTGCGCGCCCAGTTCCGTCACGCGGTCGCCGATGATGCCGATGGCGTCGACGAAGCTGTTGGAATAGCCGAACTGGTCGCCGCAGCCAAAGAGACCGACCTTCTTGCCCTTGAGACCCTCACCCGTGAGCGCCGGCAGCGACAACCCCCAGTCATCCTGCAACTCGCCAATGTTCCAGGTCGAGGCGCCGAAGAGCAGGAAATCATAGTTGGGGAAGGACTTGGCGTTGGCCGCCGAGATGACCGTGACATCGCAGGTGGCGGTGCCGGTGGCCTCGATTTCGTCCTTGATCATGTTGGCAACGCGCTCGGTGCAGCCGGTGCTGCTGCCAAAGAAGATGCCGATTTTCGCCGTCATGAGCACTGTCTCCTTGCGCCGTATTCGTATGAGTTTCTGTGCGAATCGTCAGACCCGCACACCGGGTTTTGTCGGATCAACGCGATGCTGCAACTATACCGTTGCACTGGTGGATTGGCAAGTAAGCCGCGTTCCTGGTGAAAAATGGAACGAAGTGGGTGGCTGTCTAGCCGAAGAGTGCGGCCATCTGCATGAGGGCGCTGCCCAGCACCGGCGTGCGCAGTAAGGCGACCAGGACGCGGTAGAGCGCGCCCGGCACGAAGATCACCTGGCCGTTGCCCAGCGCGTCGAGCGATTGGCGCACCACATCGCCGGCTTGCAGCCACATGAACGCCGGGTATTGCGCCGGCTCGAACCTGGCGTAATCCGGCGTGGCATGGAACTCCGTGCGGGTAAAGCCCGGACAGAGCGCCTGCACGTAGACGCCGGTGCCGCGTTGCTCAATTTGCAGCGTCTCGGAAAAGGCGTTCAGGTAAGCCTTGGTCGCGACGTAGTTGACCGTGCCGCGCATGCGCACGTAGGCCGCAATCGACGACACGTTGACGATCGCGCCTCGTTTGCGCGCGGTCATGCCGGGGAGCGCGGCCTGGGCCAGCCGCATGGGGGCCATGACGTGCAGCGCGACCATCTCCTGCTGGCGCGCCGGGTCGGCGTTGACCAGCCGGCCGACGGTGCCGAAGCCGGCGTTGTTGACCAGCACGGCCAGGTTGTCCAGCGTGCGAATGTGCGCCTCGACCTGGGCGAGGCCCGCTTCCTGCGCGAGATCGGCGGCGATGTTTTCGCAGGCAACGCCGTGCGCGGCGGACAGCTCCGCTGCCAGCGCGGCGAGCCGCTCCTGCCGGCGCGCGACCAGCACCAGGTCCAGCCCCCGTGCGGCCAGTTGCCGTGCATACTCGGCGCCGATGCCCGACGACGCGCCGGTGATGAGCGCGACTTCCGGTGCCTGTGGGTCGCGCGGCTGCCACTTGAAGCGACCGGGCGGCGTGCGGAAGAGCGACCACGCGCCGACGGTGGCGGCGGTCACGGCAACGGCTGCGGTACCTTTACGCATTCAAAACCTCTTTCTGCACAGATGCTGTATGCTTGTTTAGCGGGCGTCCGCCTCGCCGGTGAACCTTCATCGCCCGCGCTGCCGCACCACTTCATACAACAACAGCGCCGTCGCCGTGGCTAGGTTGAGGCTGTCCGCCTGGCCGAACATGGGAATGACCACGCGCTCGTCCGCTGCGGCCAGCCAGGCATTGCTGAGCCCTTCGGCCTCGCTGCCCATGGCGACGGCGACCGGCCCGGTCATGTCGACGGCGGTGTAGCGCGCAGTCGCATCGGGCGTGGTGGCGACGATGCGCACGCCGCGGCCTTGCAGCCAGGCGATCGCTTCGTCCGCCGGCGCTTCGGCCACGGGCACGGTGAAGAGCGTGCCCAGGCTGGCGCGCACCACGTTGGGGTTGTGCAGGTCCGTGCCGCCGCAGACGATGACGCCGTCGACGCCCGCCGCATCGGCCGTGCGCAGGATGGCGCCGACGTTGCCCGGCTTCTCCGGCCGGTCGATGACGGCGTAGCAGGCATTGGCGGGCTGCGGCAGGTGGGCCAAGGAGGTGTCCAGGTAGGGGATGACGAGAATCACGCCGCCGCTGGCCTCGCGTATTGCCAGCTTTGCAAAGACATCAGGCGTGACCTGGAAGAGGTGGCAGCGCCGCCCGGCGTCCAGCCGTTCCAGGTGCGTGACCGCCGCACGCATGGACTCCGTCTCGACCAGTTCGGGGCAGACAAAGGCCTCCACGGGCACGATGCCCGCAGCCAGCGCCCTGCTCACCTCGCGTACGCCCTCGACGAGTGTCAACCGCCGGCGCTCACGCTCGCCGCGCTTCTCCAGCTTGAGCGCATCCTTGACGCGCGGATTGTGCAGGCTGGTGATTTCGGTGGTCATGGAGGAGGGGCGAGGGGCGAGGGGCGAGGGGCGACGCGGTTGGATGAAGTGTCGCGACTGACAAAGAGTGACCGCAAAACGCTTGTCTGAAGAGCAAACCACCAAGACTCAAAGCACACCAAGCGGCACAAAGAAGCGTCTGGGAGCGTCTCGCCATGGACACCTTCGTGCCTCTTCGCGCCCTTTGTGGCTTTGTGGTAGGGTGTTCCAGTCAGCTTGTAGGGCGCTTTCCCTCTGTGCCCCTCTGCGTTCTCTGTGGTTAATCTCTTTGATTCACGCCCGCGCACGTTCTGACCCCACTATTCTGCGGCGAGCCAGCGCGCGTAGACGCCGCTGGGAAGCTGACGGGCGCGGGTGGCGTCGGCCTGCTCTTCGGGGACGGTCATCTCGCCCGCCTCGATTGTGCCCTTGCGCCCGCTGGTGACGATGTCGAGCTGGTTGCGCATGGTGATGGGCGTGAAGCCGGGCGTGTGGCAGCTATAGAGCACGAAGAGCGCATCGGGCGCCAGCAGTGAACGGCACGCCTGGAGGAGCGGCACCAGGTCGTTCTCGATCTTGAAGACCTCGCCCTTAGGGCCGCGGCCAAAGGTGGGCGGGTCGAGGATGATGGCCTGGTAGGTGTGGCCGCGCCGCTCTTCGCGCTGGACGAACTTCATGGCATCATCCACCAGCCAGCGGATGGGGCGTTCCTGCAAGCCGCTCAGCTCGGCGTTCTTGCGCGCCCAGTCCACCACGCCGCGCGCGGCATCGAGATGCACGCAGTGCGCGCCGGCCTGGCTGCATGCCAGCGTGCTGCCGCCTGTGTAGCCGAAGAGATTGAGCACGTGCAGGTTGCGGTGGTTGGTGCGCGCCAGCCGGGCACGGATGGCGTCGCGCATCCAGTTCCAGTTTTCGAGTTGCTCGGCAAAGAGGCCTAGATGGCCGAAGTTGGTGAGCTTGATGTGAAATTGCAGGTCGCCGTAGAGCACTTCAAACTCGCGGTTGACCTTGCGCGCAAACTTCCAGCGCCCGCCGTCCTCGTTGGAGGAGCGCTCGTAGAGGCCGTCGGCGCGCTCCCAGTCGCTGTCGATGCGCCGCGGCTGCCAGATGGCCTGCAACGACGGCCGCACCAGCAGGTACGGGCCGATGCGCTCCAGCCGGCGCATATTGCCGGAGTCGAGTAATTGGTAGTCGTCGCCTGATTGTGCCGCCATGTGTCTCACCCTCTGTCCTGGTTCTCTGACGCGAATCCCGCACGGGTATTGCCGATTGGTGAACCCCCGGAACTCGCAACTCGCCCCTCGCAACTCGTGTCGAGTGTAGCACAGCGGTTGGGTGAGACCCAAGCCGCCAGACTATGGTATACTTTTTGCCAGGAGATGGCGCCGGCTGGCGGCGGCGCCCAGATCTCGATTCCGATCACCGATCGGGTGCATTGATTGTCTTTTCCCAGGAGTATCAACGATGGCTGCACAACTTGGCGACGAACGTCTGCCCTACTTTCGCGACCTCATTGGCCGGCTGGACGACACCCAACGCGATATCCTGACCAGCCTGCGCGACCGCGGGCCGGGTCTTGCCATGGATATCGCCGTGCGGGTGTTGCTCTTTCCCGATGAAATCAGCCGTCCCCTGCGCGACCTACAGGAGTTGAACCTGGTGCGGGCGCGACCTTTCACCGGCGCGCAGATGGGCGCCGAACTCTTCTCGCTGACGGTCGATGGCGAGCAGGTGGTGCGCCTGCTGCGCGAACCGGAGTTTATGAAGTCGGTTGCCGGCCGTGCGGCAGAGGCGCCGGCAGCCTATTCCGTCGCACCCGCCTTCGACCCGCGGCAGGAGCAGATCGAGCTACTCAAGCGCCGCGCCGACCTGGCTATCAAGCGCGGCGACGAGATCGCCGCCGACAAGTTTTTGAGCGAGGCCCAGGATATCGCCCAGCAACTCTCCGCCGCGTCCTGACCGGCGCCACCACCGAACGGAGTCCTCAATGATCGACTTCTGGAACCCGATTCTGGCCGGCGCCATCGGCGCCATCTGGGGGATCAGCGAACTCATCGGCACCTTCAAGAACGAGACCGGCCGGTCGCTGCGCATGGGCGGCGCCTGGCTGCTCATTGGCGTCAACTTCCTGGCCGCGCTGCTCGTCTACCTGCTGGTCGCCGCGCTGGTGCCGGCCGCGGCCAACTGGAGCGCGGCGATCCTTGTCGGGCTGGCGTGGCCCACGGTGATCCGCAACAGCGCGATCAAGCTGGCGCAACCGCTTGACGCCGCGGCTGCCCAGGAGAGCGCCGCCGTGCGCTTCGAGCAGGTCTACGGCCGCGTGCAGGATCTGGCCAGCCAGCTCATCAACAACGGGCTGACGCGCCAGCGGCTCGCGCTCATCGGCGACGCCACGCGCGTCAACCTGAACACGCTGGAGCGCCATGCGCGCATGGCGCTGATCGCCTCACCCTTGCAGGAAAAACAGGGCATGCCGCCCGACCGCTACATCGACCGCATCCGCGACCATGAAGGGTGGAGCAGCGAGATTAAGAAGGCCTACCTGGCCGCCTTCATCATCAACAATTTCGGCCGCGAGGTGCTGCGCGATGCCATGCGCGCCACCGGCGACGAACCGCCCGCCGCCTGACCCTGGCCGCCACACGAAAGCGCACTCCCATGGATGCCCCATCACCCCTGTCGATTCTCCTGCTCGTCAGCAGCCCGCATGAGGCCGCGGTCAGCGTGCGCGACGACCTGCACGCGCTGCACGCGGCCGTCGATGACCTGCCCTACGCCGCCGAGTTCGTGACCTGCGTGGCCGAAAGCGACGCGCTGCTGCGCGTGCTCAACCGCTACGACCGGCCGCCCTTCCGCCTGCTGCACTTCATTGGCCACGGCGCGCCCGACGGCGACGCCAGCGCGCTGCTGGCCTTCGAGGGCCGGCTGGGCGAACTGCGCCTGCTCGACGGCGAAGCGCTGGCGCCCGTGCTTGCGCCGTCCGGCCGGCCGGAGTTCGAGCTGGCCGTACTCTCGGCCTGCCACTCCGAGCGCGTCGCCGATGCGCTGGTCGGGCTGGGCGTGCGCCACGTTGTGGCCATCGAGGCCGACGCCACGGTCTACGAGATCGCGGCCGTGCGCTTTTACGAGCATTTCTACCGCGCGCTCTTTACCGGCGCCAGCGTGGCGCAGGCCTTTGGCGCCGGGCGCAGCGCCGTGCTGGCCGATGCCCGATTGGGCGCCGGTGCGGCGGCGGAGGCGGCCAAGTTCCGGCTGCTGCCTGCCGGCGCCGACCACGCCGCCGTGACCATTGCCGCCGCACCTGACGCGGCCGGGGCGCGCATGCTCGCACTGCCCGCCATTGCCGGCTCGCACTTTCGCCGGCCGGCCGTGGGCTTCATCGGCCGCGCTGGCGAGAAGCTGGCGATTTTGCGCGAGTTGGATGCGCACCGCGGCGTGCTGATCCGCGGCGTCAGTGGCATCGGCAAGAGCGAGCTGGCGCGCGAAAGCGCACGCTGGCTGGCCGAGCGTGGCTGGGTGGATGCGCGCCGATGCTACTTTGCGCCGCTGGCCGAAGCGCGCAGCGCGACGGATGTGCGCGTGGCCGTGGCGCTGGCGATCGGCGTCGGCCCCGACCAACTGCCGCAGGATGGCGACCAGGCCAACGACTGGCTGGCGCAGCAACTGCCGCGGCGCAGCCTGCTCGTCCTCGACGAGGCGGAGAACGCGGTGGAGGCCGGCGGCCGCGCCGTGCGCGACCTGATGGAGCGGCTGGTGCAGGCCGAGAGCCGCCCGCTGCTGATCGTCACCTCGCAGAAAGATGTGGGCAGTCGCGCCCTGCCCGCCTATTCCGTGCAGCGCATGCGCAGCGCCGACGCCGTCCGCATGTTCGTGCAGTGTGCCGGGCTGGATGGCGCCGACCTGGCGCGGCTCGACCGCACGCACCTGGCCGAGGCGCTCGACTTTGTCGACCGCGTGCCGCGCGCCATCGAGCTGCTGGGCGCCGAGTGGCGCTACCGCCACGACGCCGATTTTAGTGGCCTGATCGCCGACCTGCACCGCCACCGCGACCGCATCCTGCGCGACCCGCACTACCCGGACGAAGTCAAGAGCGTGACGCTGGGCGTGCAGCTTGCCTACGACCGGCTGGCGCAGCGCTCCCTGGACGCCGCCGCCCTCTTTGCCGACCTGAGCCTCTTCCCCGGCGGGCTGAACGAGGCGGGTGCGCTCGCCCTCTATGGCGCAGCGGCGCCGCGATTGCTGCGCATGATCGAGGATCAGTCATTGCTCGAACGCCCCTACCCGGATCTTTTCTATCTCCCGACCCCCTTCCGCCATTTTGCCGAACGGCAGTTGACCGGCGGCGCCGCGGCCGCACAGCAACGATTGGGCATGCAGGCGCTTGCCTTTTACGAAGATTGGGTCGAAGCGCTCGATCGCGGGTTGCAGGGTGGCGGCGATGCCATGGGCGCCGTGGCAGCGCGCTATCTTGCCGAACTGTCCACCATCGAGGCATGGGCGGCCTGGGGTCTGGCCAACGAGGCGGCGACGGAAAGCCGGCCGCGCGCGCCGCAACTGGTCGCCAATCTTGAGAATATCTACGTGATGGGCGACCTGCTGCGCCACCGTCGCGCCTTGTTGGTAGATGCGCTGGCCGCGGCGCAGCGTCTGCGCGATCGCGGCGGGGAAGCGAACGTGCTCCAGGCGTTGGGCGATCTGGCGCTGCGCGAGGCTGATCTGGGGGAGGCGCGGCGGCGCTATGAGGCGGCGCTGGCGATCTACCCGCAAATCGGCGCCCGGCTGGGGGAAGCGAACATGCAGAAGGCGTTGGGCGATCTGGCGCTGCGCGAGGCTGATCTGGGGGAGGCGCGGCGGCGCTATGAGGCGGCGCTGGCGATCTACCCGCAAATCGGCGACCGGCTGGGGGAAGCGAACGTGCTCCAGGCGTTGGGCGATCTGGCGCTGTGCGAGGCTGATCTGGGGAGCGGCGGCGCAGAGCGGCGCTGGCGATCACCCGCAATCGCGCCAGCTGGGGAAGCGAACATGCAGAAGGCGTTGGGCGATCTGGCGCTGCGCGAGGCTGATCTGGGGGAGGCGCGGCGGCGCTATGAGGCGGCGCTGGCGATCTACCCGCAAATCGGCGACCGGCTGGGGGAAGCGAACGTGCAGAAGGCGTTGGGCGATCTGGCGCTGTGCGAGGCTGATCTGGGGGAGGCGCGGCGGCGCTGAGGCGGCGCTGGCGATCTACCCGCAAATCGGCGCCCGGCTGGGGAAGCGAACGTGCAGAAGGCGTTGGCGATCTGGCGCTGCGCGAGGCTGATCTGGGGAGGCGCGGCGGCGCTATGAGGCGGCGCTGGCGATCTACCCGCAAATCGGCGACCGGCTGGGGGAAGCGAACGTGCAGAAGGCGTTGGGCGATCTGGCGCTGTGCGAGGCTGATCTGGGGGAGGCGCGGCGGCGCTATGAGGCGGCGCTGGCGATCTACCCGCAAATCGGCGCCCGGCTGGGGGAAGCGAACGTGCAGAAGGCGTTGGGCGATCTGGCGCTGTGCGAGGCTGATCTGGGGGAGGCGCGGCGGCGCTATGAGGCGGCGCTGGCGATCTACCCGCAAATCGGCGCCCGGCTGGGGGAAGCGAACGTGCTCCAGGCGTTGGGCGATCTGGCGCTGCGCGAGGCTGATCTGGGGGAGGCGCGGCGGCGCTATGAGGCGGCGCTGGCGATCTACCCGCAAATCGGCGACCGGCTGGGGGAAGCGAACGTGCAGAAGGCGTTGGGCGATCTGGCGCTGCGCGAGGCTGATCTGGGGGAGGCGCGGCGGCGCTATGAGGCGGCGCTGGCGATCTACCCGCAAATCGGCGCCCGGCTGGGGGAAGCGAACGTGCTCCAGGCGTTGGGCGATCTGGCGCTGCGCGAGGCTGATCTGGGGGAGGCGCGGCGGCGCTATGAGGCGGCGCTGGCGATCTACCCGCAAATCGGCGACCGGCTGGGGGAAGCGAACGTGCAGAAGGCGTTGGGCGATCTGGCGCTGCGCGAGGCTGATCTGGGGGAGGCGCGGCGGCGCTATGAGGCGGCGCTGGCGATTACCCGCAAATCGGCGCCCGGCTGAAGCGAACGCAGAAGGCGTTGGGCGATCTGGCGCTGTGCGAGGCTGATCTGGGGAGGCGCGGCGGCGCTATGAGGCGGCGCTGGCGATTACCCGCAAATCGGCGCCCGGGGAAGCGAACGTGCTCGCTTCTCTAGCGCGAATCGAAGTTTTGGATGGCAGAAGTGAGTCAGCGATGGACTTGTTGAGCAAAGCGATCACTTTCTATCAGTCTCTGAATGATCGCTACAGTATTGCTGCACAACTCGGCAATTTCGGCTTGACGTTGCGTCAGTTTGGTCGCAATGATGAGGCAAAGCCGTTCCTGCTCCAATCGGCTGAGATTTTTGATGAAATTCATCTTCCCCAATATGCACAGCAACTGCGACGCGCCGCTAGTTGAGCCATGAAGATCCTCCACTCTCCAAACGACAATCGCTGTGATGACACGTGACCACAAAGGCGCTGCGTTGTGAGTAACTCAGACACCATCCTCACCCTGGAAACCATCGCCGCCAACGCCTGGCCTGCCGCCGAGGTGGAGGCGTGCCACGGCTGGCGGCTGCGCCACACGGGCGGCATCACGCGGCGCGCCAACTCGGTGTGGCCCAACGGCGACACGGGCGGCGCCCCGCTGGCGGACAAGCTGGCGCGTGCAGAGGCCTTCTATGCGGAACGCACCCTGCCCGTCATCTTCCAGATCTGCGACGCCATGCAGCCGGCCGATCTCGACGCCCGGCTTGCCGCGCGCGGCTACGGCGCCGACGCCCACACCCACGTGCAGACGACTGCGCTGGCGAGCATGGTCGAGCGGCTGCCCTCCTTGCGCCACTACCCGGACTTCGAGGTCGAGGTGAGCGAGGAGTTCGACCCGCTCTGGTTCGAGCTCTACTGCGAGTCGGAGGCGGTTAGCGGTCACGCCGCGGCCATGCGCGGCGATATCCTGCAACGCATCGCCGCGCCGTGCGGCTATGTGGTGCTGCGCGCGGGCGGCGAGCCGGCCGCGGTGGGGCTGGGCGTGCTCGAGGCGGGCTGGCTGGGCATCTACTGCATGGCGACGCGCCCGGAGTTTCGCCGCCAAGGCGCGGCCAGCGCCATCCTGCGCACGCTGGCGGTGTGGGCGCAACTCTACGATGCGCGCGACGCCTACCTGCAGGTGATGCACCGCAATGCCGCTGCCCAGGCTCTCTACGCCCGCGCCGGCTTCGTGACGACCTACGATTACCATTACCGCATCAAGCCGCAGGCGGGGTGAGTGCGTATGAACCGCTGCCACAAAGTCGCAAAGACACAAAGGGGCACAAAGAAGCAACGGGACGCCGTCATCCTGTCATCTTGTCATCCTGTCAGCGCCCGCACAGCCTTTCACAGAGTCTCTTGCGGCGGCGTGCGGACGATTTTTGACACCGGGGCGCAAGGCTGGTACGCTTTGGCTTCACGGTAAGGCGTCCGCAACCGGATGCTTTTGAAGGCCGTTCTGAACAGCGCACAAACCTGTTGAACTGGCGATCATCGAGAAGTGAACTCTGGAGCGTTGTCGCGTGATTCTGCTCTCTGCCTGCCCGGTCAGGGCAGTAACCCAGGAAGGCACCATCCTGCCCACGCCGCGGCTGCTGGCCGCGGGCGGGTGGCGTTGCCCCGACATCGAACGGTGAGTTGAACCGGGACCTTGTGTTGTAGACCGGACCGTGGGCGGGGATCGTGCCCACGGTCTTTTCTTTTGCCGCGGCCATGACGTCGATGGCCCAGGCTGCTCCCCAATCGACGCGCATCAAGGAGGTCGACATGACAGGAAAACTGGGCGTCTACCGCCGGCTCTTCAGCTTTCTGCGCCCCTATCCGCGACAATTCGTCACGGCCTACGTCGCCATGCTCGGTGCGACGCTGCTCAACCTCTTCGTGCCGCAGATCATCAAGGGCGCCATCGACCGCGGCCTGGAAGAGAATCACCCGGCCGCGCTCTTTGTCGCGGCGGCGCTGATCCTGGGAATTGCGGTGGTGCGCGGCGGGGCCGGTTTCCTGCAGCGCTACTACGGCGAGTGGATGACCCACCGCGTCGCCTACGACCTGCGCGACACCTACTACATCGCCCTGCAGGAGCTTCCCTTCAGCTTCTACGATCGCTCGCACACGGGCGATCTCATGAGCCGCGCCACCGGCGACATCGCCGAGACGGAGCGCTTCGCCGGCGTCGGGCTGCTGGAGTTGACGGGCGTCGTGCTGCTCATCGGCGGCGTCGTGTTTGCCATGTTCTGGGAAAATGTCTACCTGGCGCTGCTGGCGCTGGGCCCCATCGTCGTGCTGATCTTGCTGGCGCTGCGCTTTGGCGGAATCGTACGGCCCAAGTTCAAGGCCATCCAGGAGCAGATGGGGCTGCTCTCGACGATCATGCAGGAGAGCATGACGGGGATCAGCGTGGTCAAGGCCTTTGCCCGCGAGCCGCACGAATTCGAGAAGTTCGACCGCGACAGCGACGAGTGGTTTCGCCGGCGCATGGGCGTCATCCGCACGTGGGGCAACTACTGGCCGCTCTTCACCTTCATCCTGGCCGTGGGCACCTTTCTCATGCTCTGGTTTGGCGGTCCCATGGCCATCGAGGGGACGATCAGCGTAGGCACGCTCTTCGCCATGATGTCGTACCTGCTCATGCTCAATGCGCCGGCGCAGCAGCTTGGCAACCTGGTCAACCTGGCGGCGACCGCGGGCGCCAGCGCGCAGCGCGTCTTCGAGATCATCGACACACCGTCGGAGATCATTGAGGCGCCCGACGCGCTGGAGGTGGAGCACATCGACGGCCGCGTCACCTTCGAAGACGTTGGCTTTGCCTATCGCAGCAGCGACCGCGTCCTGCACGGCATCAGCTTCGACGTTGCGCCGGGGCAGACGGTGGCGCTCGTCGGCCCGACCGGCTCCGGCAAGTCGACCATCGTCTCGCTGCTGCCGCGCTTCTACGACCCGTCGGGCGGGCGCGTGCTCATCGACGGCATCGACGTGCGGCGCATGACGCTGCACAGCCTGCGCAGCCACATCGGCATGGTGCTGCAAGAGCCCTTTCTCTTCAGCAGCACCATCCGCGAGAACATCGCCTATGGCATCGAGGGTGCGACCGACGAGGAGATCGTGGCGGCGGCGCGCGCGGCCAATGCCCACGACTTCATCATGCGCTTCCCGGAAGGCTACGACACGCGCGTGGGCGAGCGCGGCGTGACGCTCAGCGGCGGCCAGCGTCAGCGCGTGGCCATCGCCCGCGCCCTGCTCTACGATCCCAGGATCCTGATTCTGGACGACTCGACGAGCAGCGTCGATACGCAGACGGAGCACCTGATCCAGCAGGCGCTGGCCGCGCTCATGCACAACCGCACGACCTTCATCATTGCCCAGCGCCTGGTGACGCTCAAGAACGCCGATCGCATCTACGTGCTCGACGGCGGGCGTATCGTCCAGCGCGGCACGCATGACGAACTGCTGGCCGACGACGGCCTCTATCGCACGATCTACGAGTTACAGCTCAAGGATCAGGAAGAGTATATGGCCGTCGAGCGGCGGGTGATTGGAGACTGACAGATGACACAATCAGCACTGAAATGGCGGCGCGCGCAGGATACGCCGGAGGCACAGCGGCGGCGCGAGGCGAAGATCGAGCGGCTGCTCTATGGCGGCGACGACGACGTGCTGGGCAAGGCGTACGACGGCCGGCTGCTGGCGCGGCTCTTCACCTACATCCGGCCCTATCGCATCCAGTTGATCGCGGCTGTTATCTTCATGGCGACCTCGTCGGCGCTGGCCGTGAGCGGGCCGTGGCTGGTGGGGCGCGCCGTCGACGCGGTGACAGCCGGCGACGTGGACACCTTGCGAACATGGACGTTGGTCTTCGCCGCGGTCGCCGTGGTCGAGTGGTTCACCAACCGCCAGCGCATCCACATCATGGCCTTTGTGGGCACGCGCGTCATCACCGACCTGCGCAGCCATCTTTTTCGCCACCTGCACACGCTCTCCATGAACTTCCACAACAACATGAGCGTGGGGCGCCTCATGAGCCGGCTCATCGGCGATGTGGGCGTCTTGCAGGAGTTCATCACGTGGTCGATCACCGGCCTGGCGCGCTCGACCTTCAACCTCATCGGCATCTCCATCGCCATGCTGCTGCTGGAGTGGCGGCTGGCGCTCGTCGCCTTTGCGCTGGTGCCGGTCATGTTCATCCTCACCAACTACTGGCGCAAGCACGTGCGCGAGGCGTACCGCGCCACCCGCCAGCGGCTGTCGATCATCAACGGCTATCTCAACGAGTCCATCTCGGGGATCCGCGTCACCAAGAGCTTCAACCGTGAACTGCGCAACTTCTGGCACTTCGACGACCTCAATCGCTCCTTCTTCGACGCCAACGTGCGCGCCTCCAAGCTCTCCGCCATCTTCTTCCCCGGCGTCGATTTCATCGGCTCGCTGGCCATGGCGCTCGTCGTGGGGGTGGGCGGCTGGCTGGTCATGGGCGACGCGCTGACGGCGGGCGTTCTCGTCTCCTTCGTGCTCTACGTCGATCGCTTCTTCGACCCCATCCGCGAGCTTGCGCAGCGCTACAACACCTTCCAGGCCACCATGGCCTCCAGCGAGCGCGTCTTCTCGCTGCTCGACACGCCGCCCGACCTGGCCGACCTGCCCGGCGCCGTCGATATCGGCCCCATCGAAGGCCGCGTCGATTTCGAGCATGTGGCCTTTCGCTACAAGGATGACGAACCGGTGCTGGAGGGGGTGAGCATCCATGCCGCACCGGGGCAGCGCATCGCCCTGGTCGGCGAGACGGGCGCGGGCAAGAGCACGGTCATCCGCCTGCTGGCGCGCTTTTTCGACGTCACCGGCGGCGCGGTGATGGTCGACGGCCGCGACGTGCGCAACGTCACGCTGGCCAGCCTGCGCTCGCAAATGGGCATCGTCTTACAGGATACCTTCCTCTTTGGCGGTACCATCGCGGAAAACATTCGCTACGGGCGGCTGGATGCGAGCGATGAGGAAGTGATCGCGGCGGCCAAAGCCGTGGGCGCGGACGATTTCATCATGGCGCTGCCTGAGGGCTACGGGACGCAGGTGGAGGAGAATGGCGGCAACTTCAGCACGGGGCAGCGGCAGATTCTTTCCTTTGCCCGCGCGCTGCTGGCCGACCCGCGCATCCTCATCCTGGACGAGGCGACGAGCAGCGTCGACACCGCCACCGAGCGCATCATCCAGCATGCGATGGACACGCTCATGGCCGGGCGCACCAGCTTTGTGATTGCCCACCGGCTGAGCACCATCGTCAACGCCGACCAGATCGTCGTCATGGAGCGCGGCCGCGTCATCGAGCATGGCACGCACCAGGAGTTGCTGGCCAGGCACGGCTACTACTACAACCTGTACACGATGCAGTGGCAGCAGACTGCGCCGGACAATTGATGCTGTGCCTGAATTCTGTTGGCAGGTTTGGTGATCTGACGGTGGTTAGCTGTCAACCCATTCGCTCGGGTCAATATCGGCTTGCTTGAGGATCTTGGCGAGCAGGCTTGCACCGATATCGCCTTGGTGCGGGTTTGGGACGAAAAGTCGCCGCGCTCCTTTCACCATGAACTGGTGGTTGCCGCCGGAATAGGGACCCTCATATCCGAAGTCGCGCAGTTTGCGGATGAGGTTTTTGCGGCTTATGGGGGAGAGTGGCGGCATGGCTACGCAGCCTTGAGCGAGATTGTCAGCGAATGGCCGTCGATAGGGGGAATGTCATGGCCCATGCGCAAACCGAGTGCGATCCATTCTTCAAGGACGCTTTGCAGATTGTCGCGGCATTCCTCAAGCGTGGTAGCGGTGGCAAAGACCCCGTCCAAGCCGGGAATTTCGCCGTAGAACTCGCCATCGTCGAGCAATTCGTAAGTCGCACGATGCATGGCGGCCTGGATGTAGGTGGTCAACATGAGTAGTCTCCGAGTGCAGAACCGGTATCATTCACCGCGATACGGACGGTTATGGTCGTGATTTCTTGCACGGTTGCAGTCTACACGCCATTCTACCCTGTCGGCAAGTGTCACTGTGAGATCAGGACGAGCGAGGGGCGGTGAGCCAAGTCAATGTCCTGATAGTTGCCGATGACCCGCTGGCGCGGGCGGGGCTGGCGGCGCTGCTGGCCGGCGAGGCGGGCATTGCCGTGGCCGGCCAGAGTGGCAGCGATGCCGATCTCGGCGCCGCGCTGGATGCCTTCCTGCCCGACGCCGCCGTGTGGGACCTGGGCTGGGAGCCGGCCGGGCGCACCGCCGCGCTGGGCGAATTCACCGCGCAGCATGCCACGCCCGTCGTCGCGTTGCTGGCGACCGAGGCGGTGGCCGGCGAGGTACGTGCGGCCGGCGCGCGCGGCCTGCTGGCGCGCACGAGCGACGGCGCCCAGATCGCCGCGGCGGTGCAGGCTGCCGTGCACGGGCTGCTCGTTTTCGACGATGCGCTGCTGCCCGCCCCGGCGCCTTCGGCCGACGTGGAACTGGTCGAGCCGCTCTCCGGCCGCGAGCTGGATGTGCTGCGCCACCTGGCCGAAGGGCTCTCCAACAAGGAGATCGCGCGCGCCCTCGACATCAGCGAGCACACCGTCAAGTTCCACGTCAATGCCATCCTGGGAAAACTGAGCGCGCAGAGCCGCACCGAGGCCGTCGTGCGTGCGACGCGGGCGGGGTTGATCTTGTTGTAGGATGAATAAGGCAATGAGACTTGAGATTGGAGATTGGAGATTGGAAGAAGACAAATCGACATATTACCAATCTCTAATCTCCAATCTCCTATCTCCTATCTCCTATCTCCACAGGGGCCATTATGAACGACATCCACGCAATACTCTTCGACCTCGACGGCGTGATCATCGACTCGGAAGCGATGCACAACGCGGCGGTGGCACAGGCGGTGGCTGCGCACGGGGTAGCGCTGCCTGAATCGCTTTTCGACGAGTTCATGGGCATCCCCGACGAGCAACTGCTTGAGCACATCAACCGCACCTACCTCGGCGGGCGCTTTGGTGTGGCGGAGTTGCTGGCCGAGAAACAGGTCGCCTATCTGGCCGTGGCCGATCAACTCCGGGCCATCCCCGGCGCGGTGGAATTCATCCGCGCGACCCGCCCCTACTTCCATGGCTTTGCCGTGGCGACGTCGTCGCTGCGCAGCAACCAGGTGCTGGCCTTTGACCGCTTCGACCTGCACGATTGCTTCGACGCCGTGGTCACCGCCGAGGACGTCGCGCGTACCAAGCCCGACCCCGAACCCTATCGCCGCGCGGCGGAGCGGCTTGGGATTCCGGCCGCCGCCTGCGTCGTCATCGAGGACTCGGTCAACGGCATCCTTGCTGGCAAGGGCGCCGGCTGCCGCGTGATCGGAATCACTACCACCTACCCCGCCGCGACATTAGCCGCCGCCGGCGCCGATGCCGTCTGCACCACCTTCGACGAAATCCGGGCGATCCTGCTTCCCGACCGCTAACCCGCCGGCCAATCTCCAATCTCCTAATCTCCAATCTCCCACTCTCTCCCCCAACCAATCCCCCCTCCCGCGGAACGCCCACCCCCCGGCCGGCGTTATCAGCGTGAACCGGCGCGCACCCGCCGCCGGCTCGGCTGATGCACCGCTGTCCCGGCCTGCGCTTCTACCGCGCCGCCGCCCGTTTTCGCCCGCACGGACCGGCAGCCACGCACCAGCACCGCACCGAGGATTCACCGGCGCGGGCGGCTGCATTCCACACCGGCGCCGGCGCCAGGACGAACACGACACAGGGACAGGTGGCCAGATGGCACACACCTTTGGGAACGACCCTCAAGGCGCCGCTCCGCCGCGGCTTCAATCCGGCCTGCGCGGCGCGCGGCTGGCTGCAATGGTTGCGATTCTTGGCGTGCTGCTGCTCACCCTGGCCGGCTGCACGGCGCAGGAGCAGGCGGCATTGCGCCGCGACACGACCGTCGCTACGACCATCGCGCAGAGTGAGTTCGAACGCCGTGTCGCCGCCTATGCCGCCACCTACCAGCTTGCCCCGCGCCCGCCTGGCGACTTGCAGGCTGTGGCCGAAAGCTACATGCGGCGCTACCAGCCGGGGCCGGAGCCGCGCGTCTTTGAGAGCAGCTACGTCTACGACCGCAAGGGGCGCCTGCTGGCGGAACTCTTCGACGAGGGGCGCCGCATCTGGGTGCCGCTCTCCAGCATGTCGCCGGACCTCGTGCGCGCCATCGTCGCCACGGAGGATGCCTCCTTCTACACCAATGCCGGCGTGGACCGCCGCCGCATCGCCGGCGCGCTGCTGCGCAACCTGGCCAATCCCGACCAGCTTTCCGGCGCCAGCACCATCACCATGCAACTGGCGCGCAATCTCTTCATGCCGCCGGCCGAACGCTTTGCGCCCACGCTCGACCGCAAGATCAACGAAGTGCTGCTGGCCCAGGAGTTGACCGAACTCTTTACCAAAGACGAAATCCTGGAGCTTTATCTCAACCTGGCGTACTTCGGCCACCTGGCCTACGGGCCGGAAGCCGCGGCCCGCACCTACTTCCGCAAGTCTGCCATCGCGCTGACCACTGCCGAGGCTACGCTGCTGGCCGGCCTGCCGCAACAGCCGGCCAACCTTGACCCGTTCATCAACCTCGACGGCGCCAAGGCGCGCCAGCGCATCGTGCTCGACCTCATGGTGCGCCGCGGCCTGCTCGACGCAGCGGAGGCAGATCGCATCTTCGCCGAGCCGATTGTATTGGCCGCCGACCCGAACCGGCAGCCGGCGCTGGCACCGCACTTCCTGCAATATCTGCGCGGCTACGTGGCCGGCCTGCCTGATGCCCCGGTGCTGGGGCGTGACGGCCTGCTGCTCTACACCACACTCGATCTCGACATGCAGACGCTGGGCGAGCAGATCGTGCGCGAGCAGGTGGATGCCCTCGGGCCGCGTTTCGCCATGAGCAACGCCGCGCTCGTCGCGCTCAAGCCCGGCACGGCCGAGATCCTGACCATGGTGGGTAG
The DNA here is from genome assembly GCA_020634815.1 of Caldilineaceae bacterium. Classification (GTDB taxonomy): domain Bacteria; phylum Chloroflexota; class Anaerolineae; order Caldilineales; family Caldilineaceae; genus Caldilinea. Next base: position 114,295 of record JACKBA010000006.1, read on the forward strand.
CGCCGGCTTCGACAATGACGCCATCGACGGGCAGGTCAATGTCGTGCTGCGCGAGCGGCAGCCGGGCAGCGCGCTCAAGCCGGTGCTCTATGCCGCTGCGTTCGACGCCGGCATCATCAGCCCGGCCACCGTGCTATGGGATCTTTCGACCACCTGGCCCGTGACGGGCACGAAGCCGTACACCCCGCGCAACTATGACGACAAGCTGCGCGGTCCCGTCACGGCGCGTATGGCGCTGGCCAACAGCCTCAACGTGCCGGCGGTCAAGGTGATGGAAGGGTTGGGGCTGGAGCACTTTCGCAAGACGGCCAACCGCATGGGCGTCACGGGGCTGTCGCAGGCGGACGTCGACCGCGCCGGGCTGGCCGCCACGCTGGGCGGCTCCGAGGTAACGCTCTTCGACCTGGCCACCGCCTATCACACGATCGCCAACGGCGGGTCCTATCTCCCGCCATCGCCGCTGCTGCGGATGACCGACGTGCGCGGCCGGCCGCTGCCGCTAACCGCGCCGAAGCCGGTGCAGGCCGTCTCGCCGGCCGCGGCGTGGCTGGTCACCGATATCCTAAGCGACAACGACGCGCGCACGCCCCTCTTTGGCGCCAACAGCAGGCTCAAACTTTCGCAGCCGGCCGCCGCCAAAACGGGCACCACGACTTCCTACCGCGACAACTGGACGGTCGGCTTCACACGCTATCTCGTCGCGGGCGTGTGGGCCGGCAACAACGACGGCCACCCCATGCGCAACGCCACCGGCGTCACTGGCGCCGCGCCGATCTGGAACGCCTTCATGGAGGCCGTCATCGCCGATCCCACCCTCCGCCGCACGCTCGACGCGCCGGACGATGACGCGGCGTGGGCCTTTGTTCCGCCCGAAGACGTGGCGCGCGTGGCCCAGCCCTGCCCGCCCGAGCTGCGCTGCCCGGCCGCGGGCGAGTGGTTCAGCCGCGCCTGGCTGGCTGATCACGCGCTGGGCGGACCCTACGCCGACGCCTACCAGCATGCGCTCTTCTCGCGCGTCGAGGTCGAGCAGAACGATGGCCGGCGTACGGTGGCGGGCCTCTGCCTCCAGCAGCGCGCGGCCGTGGATGACCCCGACGCACAGACGGTGCTTGCCGCGCCGCTGGGCTTCGGCGTGCTGGCGCCGCGCTGGCGCTACGTCGACACGCTGGCCGACCTGGAACCGCCGACCACCGCCGCCGAGGCCGCGCCGCTGCTGGCGGGCGCCTTCGACCTGAGCCTGCGCCCCTTTCTGCCCACGCCCGATGCCCGGCGCCCCGCCGTCTATGCCTTTACCGGCCGCGCCGTCGAGGAGCAGCGCGCGGCGCTTGCCTGGGCCGGCGCGCGCGATCGCCTGCTCGTGTTGGGCGCGTGCGCCGAGGTTGAGGGCATCGTGCGCGGTCTCTACGGAGAGAGTGTGCGCCAGGTCGCCATCAGCGCGCCGCCGCGGGCGCTGGCGACGGCGGTCATCACCGGCACCGTCACGCTGACCGGCACGCAGATCGCCGCGGTCGACGCCGGCCCCATCGACTATGCGCTGGCCAGCGTCGACAACGACAACAACTGTCCGGGCAACTACGTCATGGGTCGCGTCGTCAACCAGACGGGCGCCCCGGTGGGCGGCGTCACCGTGCAGATGGTGGACCAGTGGGGCAACCGCACGCTGGCGACGAGCAAGGGCGGCGCCGAGACGGGAGCGTTCGACTTCCCGCTCTACGCGGCCGGGCCGCGTGACCTGTCCATCACCGTACTCGACAGTGGCGGCAACGCGGCCAGCCCCACGGTCACCCTGCGCTACCCGCCGGAAGACGGTGCGTCGCGTTGCTATCATCTGGTGTGGCGGGGGAATGAAGGATAGCAAGGACGGAATGGGTCAATGGTCAATGGTCAACGGTCAATGACCAATGGCTGGCGGGCAACGAAATGCCGCCCCTCACTCCTGTTCCATTGACAATTGACCGTTGACCATTGACCGTTAACAATTGGCTCACCTCTTCTTCATATTGCGGTGACTTATCCTGGATGCGCTATACTCGAGGACTATGAAGAGCAATACGGTGCGGACTCGTGCGCTGTTGATCATACTAGGTGTGGTCGTGCTCGCGCTGGCCATCGGCGGGGAGCGGGCGCAGCGCGCATTGGCCGGGCTCGAGACGCCGGACGCCGCCTTTCAGTCCCCCTTCGACACGCCGACGCTCTTCCCGACGGCGACGCCCTTCTTCTTCACGCCCTTCCCGCCTGGACCGCCCGTGACTTCGCCGACGCCGACGCTGGATTTCAGCGTGGTCAACAAGATCACCAATCCGCAGGATGGCGATGCGGTGGCGGGTTTCGCCATCATTGAGGGCAGCACCATCATCGACGACTTCGTGCGTTATGACGTGCACTACGCGGTGACCGGCTCCGAGAACTGGCAGTGGCTGGCGACGAGTCGCAACGCTGTGCGCAATGGCGTGGTGCATGTGCTCAACACCTACCAGTTGCCCGACGGTCGCTATGACCTGCGCGTGCGCGCCATCGCGCGCGATGGCGACTACACGGAGGCAATCGTGCGCCGGCTGGAGGTTCGCAACGCCATGCCGCCCACGGTCACGCCGGTCGTGGATGCCTTCGGCACCCTGCAACCCGCTTCGCCGCTGCTCATCTTCCCGACGCCGTCGCCCACCGTCACGCCGACGCCCCGTTTCCGCAGCTACGTGCCGAACTCGCAGGGTATCTTCGAACCGCAGAGCGGCGATGTCATCCGCGGCCAGGTGCCGGTGGTCGGCACGGTCAACGGCAAGACGGCGCTGAATCCGTTTGACCGGTACGAGCTATACATCACCCCTAGCGGGCTGGAGGAGTGGAGCTGGCTCTACACGAGCAGCGAGCAGTTCTGGCAGTCGCAGATCTACACGCTCGACACGACCCAACTGGCCGACGGCTTCTACGATCTGCGCCTGCGCATCGTTTACCGTGACAGCAATTACGACGAATACTATGTGACACGGCTACGCGTGGATAACGCCCGCCAGGCGGCGGCCATCCATCCAACCGCCACGCGTACTGCGGCCAAGACGCCGGGCCTCTACTTCCCGTTCGACGATATCCGCGTCACCGGCGTGGTCGATTTTGTGGGCACGACCGCCGTACCGAAGCTGCTACGCTGGGAGATCTACTGGTCGCCGGCCGGCGCGGGGGAGTGGAAGTTCCTCTTCAGCGACACCAAGCCGGTCGTCAACGGCTATCTCGCCCGCCTGGACCTGGGGTTGCTGCCGGAGGGTGCGTATGATTTCCGTCTGCGAATTGTCCGACAAGACTATACCTATTCGGACTACTATGTTCAGAACGTCGTGGCGATTCCGCCTACGCCCACGCCTGTCCCGGTTCCGCCGTTTCCCTAAAGTGTAGCGCCGGGAGAGCGGGCTGTGGCACCCCGCGGCGTTTGTAGACAGTTCGTATGCTCGAGGCAATCGAGATGGAAAGGCGGCTTACGCGGGATTTTGAACAGGTGACATCGGAGAAACTTTTGGCAGGTCAGACAGGCAGATGTATAATGTACCAATTGCGCTGAAGGTGTGCAGCCCGTCAAGTTGACGGATCCTGCCGGCTGGCGCAAGCGTATATGCGGTGAGCGGCCACATGGGTTCGCTCACGTGCGATGGAACACGTTTTTTCGTTGCGGTGGTCCTGTTTACAAACAGCAACACAACGTCGCAACCCTGTATATTTCGGTCATGTGGAGGTTATCTATGACCCAAACAAAATGGCACCGATTTTTGACCGGCGCGCTCGTCGCAGCGCTGCTCCTTACCACCTTTGCCCCGGTCGCAATGGCCGCCGAGCAGGCGCAGCCTGCCGCTCAGGTCAGTGCATCAGAGGTCAAGGGCACCATCACCGGCGGCCAGTTCGCCAAGATCTGGCTGGGCCTGACACCGGAGAACCCGGGTACGGTCACGCTCACGGCGGTGTGGGACCGCGCCAATCCGGAAGAGAATGGCGTCGGCTTCTACGTGCTGAACGAGAACAACTTGTCGGCGGTACTTGCCGGCCAGCGGATTCAGGACAACAACATTGCGTCCGGTAGCACCAACTTCTTCCTGAACGGCCCGGACAACCAGCAGGGCGCTTCGTTCCGCGCGACCGGTCCGGCCTACACCGTTGTCGTCTACAACGACTCGGCGTCGGACGCCAACTTCACGCTGACCGCCAGCAACGCCGTCATCACCGATGACAGCGGGCAGGTGACTTCCGAAGGCGCGATGATGGAGGACGAAGAGGCGACCCCGGAAGCCACGGAAGCTGCCGAAGAAGCACCGGCTGCCGATGCAACGGTTGCCGCTACGGCTGAGGCCACCGAGGCCGCTGCCGAAGCGACTGCCACGCCGGCCGCCGCGACGACGGTTGTCGCCGCCGGCCCGTACCGCGGCGAGAGCGTCGAAGGCGAGCTTGCCGAGCAGTATGCACAGCACTTCCTGGGTCTCGAGCCGTCGCAGCGCGATGGGGAAATCACCCTGCGCCTGACTTTCGACCCGCGTGACAACCAGGAACTGGCGCGCCGCCTGAGCTTCTGGGTCCTGGACGACCAGGGCTTCAAGCGCTACCAGGCTGGTGAAAACGCCGGCGATGTGGCCGTGGCTGCGGGCAACCGCGTCAGCGCCCCGGGCGAAGAGAACGTGCGCTCGGCCAGCTTCACTTCCTCCGGCTTTGGCCCGTACACGGTCATCGTCTACAACAACTCGCGCGTTCCGGCCACCTACGAACTGGGTGTGACCGGCGGCCTGTTGGTCGATGACTCGATGCAGACCATCACCGCCAAGGAATCGACGACGGGCACCGTCTCCGTAGCCGCCACGACGGCCACGACCGGCACCACTGCGGCTGCCACGACGACGACTACCACGACGACGACCGAATCGACCGGCGTTGCCGGCGAGCCCGGTGGCACCTATACCGTACAGTCCGGCGATACGCTGGCGATCATTGCCCGCGACATCTACGGCGACTTCCGCCTGTACGAGCAGCTCTGCGCCTACAACAACATCGCCGACTGCAACGTCATCGAGGTCGGCCAGGTCATCAACCTGCCCACCGCCGAGGAGATCGGCGCCGAGGCGACCACGCCGGCCGCCGCGGCTACGCCCGCAGCGACCGCTGAGGCCACACCGGCTGCCACCGCTACGGTGACGGCAACGGCTGCGACGACCGCCACCACGGCCGTGACCTCGACGGGCAGCGTCACGTCGACCGGCACGACCACGTCGACCGCGCGCACCACCACGGGTGGCAGCAGCACGACGTCGGCTGCCGGCACCATCGCCGAAGTCGCCGCCAGCAACCCGAACTTCTCGATTCTGGCCTCCGCGCTGGAAGCGACGGGTCTGGATGCCACGCTGGGCAGCGGCGAGTACACGGTCTTTGCGCCGACCGATGCTGCCTTCAACGAACTGCTGGCGACGACAGGTCTTACCGCCGACCAACTGTTGCAGGCCAAGGAACTCACGCAGATCCTGCAATACCACGTCGTGAGCGGCCAGGTCGAATCCGGTGACATCACCAACGGCCAGCGTGCCACGACCGTGCAGGGCCAGCCGGTGACCTTCGAGGTCAAGGACGGCAGTGTCTACGTCAATGGCGCCAAGGTGACCATTGCCGACATTCCGGCCAGCAATGGCGTCATCCACGCCATCAGTGCTGTGATTCTGCCGCCGGCCCAGTAAGCTGAGGGTTTTGGCCCTTCACGGGCACGAGCGCATGGCGCCACAAGGGCGTGGCCGTCACAAGCGCCCGATCGTAGGTTGCCCCAGCCAGATCGGAGATATAGGGAGTACAGAGTGGGGTCGAGCATTCGCTCGGCCCCATTTTCTTGCCCGCTTGCTCTAGCGTGCGTGGCTGTGCCGCCGGCGCGTTTCTGCGCTTCTCCCGCCTTTTGTCGGTTGGGACAGCCGCACATATGTGCTATCATTTTCACCATGCCCAGGAAACGCCCTGCACCGGAAACTTCCTTCACCGAGGATGACATCGTCTACGTGCCGCTCGATGATCCCCCGGCCTTCTCCGCGGAGGCCGACGAGGATGCGTGGCCGGCTGAAGCGCACCGTTCGGCGCCGGAAAAGCCGGAAATGATCGCTCTCTCCGCCACCGACCTGGCCGAGTTTTTCGGCGCGGGTGGTCCGCTGGCGAAGGCGCTGGACGGGTACGAGCTGCGCCAGAGCCAGCTCGAGATGGCCGAAGCGGTCAAGCGCGCGTTGTTGGAACACCATCATGCGCTCATCGAGGCGCCCACTGGCACGGGCAAGTCGATCGCATACCTGGTGCCGGCCATCCTCAGCGGGCAGACGGTCGTCGTCTCCACGGCCAACAAGGCGCTGCAGAGCCAGCTCTTCAACAAGGAGATTCCCTTCCTGCGCAAGGTGCTGGGCAAGCCGATCCCGACGGTCGTGGTCAAGGGGCGCTCCAACTACATCTGCACGCTGAAGGTGGAGAAAGAAGGCAAGGAGCAGCAGTACATCGCGCTCTACGACCAGGCCGACACCCAATTCAACGCAGTCAGCGACTGGCTGGGCGAGACCGCCACCGGTGACGTCGACGAACTGCCCTTCATGCTCGGGTCGGATCTGCGGCCGCGCCTGGTGAGCTTCCCCGACGACTGCCTGCACACCGACTGTCGCTATTACGATGACGAGTGCTGGGTCAACCAGATGCGTGACCAGGCGGCACAGGCTCAGGTGATCATCACCAACCACCACCTGCTGCTCAACGCGCTCGAACTGGGCTTTGCCGGCGAGCGGCTCGTCCCGCCGGCGCCGATCTACATCATCGACGAGGCGCACCACGTGGAGCAGATCGCCACATCCGTCTTCGAGGTTGCCGTCACCGACTACACGGTGGAGCAACTGCTGACGCGCGGTCTCTTCCGCGAGCATCTGGCCGACGACGAAATCGACGAGTTGCGCTATCTCAACACGCTGGCGTTCCAGGCGATTGCCAACAGCAGCAATGAGAACGCCTTCCAGGTCGAGGGCGACATAGAGGAGATTCTGCGGCTGAGCGGCGCGCTGGGCAAGCTGGGCGAGCGGATGAAGAGCAACAACCCCTACCGCGCGGCCGTTGAACAGGCGGCGCAGCAGGGCGTCCGGCCCGATGACGATACGGCCGAGCGCAACCGCTACTACGAACTGGCCATCACGTCACTCAACAGCACGGCCACCAAACTCCAGGCCATCGGCAGCAGCCGCAAGGACGATTCGTTCGTGCGCTATGCTGTGCGCGTCTTCGACCGCCGCTACGTCAGCCTCGAGGTTCATGCCGCGCCCATCAACCCGGCCGAACTGCTGACCGCCTGCCTCTTCCACCCAGAGAACGACCAGGGCGATCCGGTCGACCGGACCGTCATCTGCACGAGTGCGACGCTGGCGACGAACGGTCACTTTCACCACTACAGGGCGCGCTGCGGCATCAAGAGCGCCGGCGAGGAAATCGTGCTGCCGGCAGTCTTCGACTACCCGCGCCAGGCCGTGCTCTACCAGCCGCCGCTACCCGCCTACAACTATCGCAACGCCGACGCCTTCTACGATGCCGTGGCCGGTGAAATTGAGCGGCTGCTGGAAGTGAGCCGCGGGCGCACGCTCTGCCTTTTCACCAACTGGAGCGGCTTGCAGCAGGTCAACGATCGCCTGCAAAGCGGCATCCGTGGCGTCGTCTGGCCCGTGCGCGCCCAGGGCGACGCGCCACGCGATGCGCTGCTGGGCTGGTTCCGCGAGACGCCCTACAGCGTCCTCCTGGCGACACGCTCGTTCTGGGAGGGCGTCGACATCCCCGGCGAAGGGCTGAGCCTGGTGATCATGGACAAGATGCCTTTCCCCACGCCCGGCGACCCGCTACACGGCGCGCGCATGCGGGCCATCGACGCCGAGGGGCGCTCAAGTTTCGAGGAGTACATGGTGCCGCTGATGACGCTGGCGCTCAAGCAGGGCTTTGGCCGGCTCATCCGCCGCAGCGACGACAGCGGCGTGGTCGCCATCCTCGACGAGCGACTGAGCAGCAAAGGCTACGGCCGCCGCGCCCGCCAAGATCTGCCGCCGGCCTTCTTCACGCGCGACTTCAAGTCGGTCCATCACTTCTTCCGCAGCGCGATTGACGGACAGGCCGAGTTTGCGCTCAACGTTTGGGACGGCGCGCGCGACACGCCCGGCCAGTGGCGCTGGCAGCTCGTGCGCCTGCAAGATGGTCGCGCCGACTCCGGTTCCGGCCGCGTCGAGGCAGAGGCCGAAGCCACGCACACGGAGATCCACGCCGCGCTGGCCGGGCTGAGCGACTTGCAGGGGCGCATCGAGCGCGCCGGGCACTCACCGGCACGCTTTGCCGTCGAATTGCGCTGTAGCCCCGCCACGGCTGATCTGCTGGCCGCCGGCATTCCGCACACCGAACTGGCGCAGCGCTGGGCGGCCGGCACCGGCGTCTGGCAGGCCGTCCTCCCGCGCGCCGTGCCGCGCTGACTCGTATGCGTCGTTCCGCACTCCTGCGCCTGCTGCTGCTCGTCGCGGTCCTGGCTGGCGCCAACTTCGGCGGCTTTGCCTACGCCTACCTGGCCCGTTCCACCGCCGGCAACCCCTTCTTTGGCAACCAGGCCGACGCTGGTGGCCTTTTCCCGGCCTACGCTGCCTACGTTCGCCAGATCAGCACAGCCAGCCTGACTGATGTGGCGGTCTACGGCGACGACTTCGGCCGCGTGCTGCTCGAAGCGACGCTGGCGAGCCTGGGCCTGCTGTTGGCGTCGCTGGCCGTCAGTATCGTCGTCGGCATCACCATCGGTCTGCTGGGCGTGCGCGTGCGGCCGCCGGGCGTGCGCGGCTGGCTCACGGCGGTGACCACGGTCGGCCTGTCCACGCCGAGCTTCTTCTTTGGCCGGCTGGTCGTCGCCCTTTTTCTGCTCATGATCATCAACGTGCCCGGCGCGTCCATGCCGCTGCCCATCCAGGGCTTCGGGTGGGATGTGCATCTCGTCCTGCCGGTCATTGCCCTCTCGCTGCGTCCCACCGCGCAGATCGGACAGATCATGGCCGGGCTGCTGGCCGGGGAACTGGGCCGCCAGTATGTGACGGCCGCGCGCGGCAAGGGGCTGGCCGAAGCGCGCGTCGTGCGCCACCACGCGCTGCGCAACGTGTGGGCGCCGGTCTTCCAGGCTATGGCCGGCACCGTGCGGCTGATGGTCGGCGAACTGGTCGTCGTCGAGTGGCTCTTTGCCTGGCCTGGCCTGGGCTACCTGCTGGCGGCGACGCTCATCCCGGCCGAGTTTGCCTCGGCGTCGGTGGAGTCGCGCTTTCTCGACCCGCCGCTGGTGGCGTCGATCCTGACCATTTTCGCCGTCGTCTTCGTGCTCACCGACCTGCTGGCCGGCCAGGCTGCAGCGATGGCCGACCCGCGCCAGCGGCAGGTGGGGTGACGTCAACATGGCAACGAAGATTGGCGGCGCCTCTTCGATCTCGGCCCAGCCACCCCAACCCTCGCGACGGCGCAACTGGCCGCTGATCCTCGGCGGCTGGATTGTCGCCGGTGTCGTGCTGGTCGCTATCGCCGGGCCGTGGCTGGCGCCGCACGACCCGCTGGCGCGCACGGCCGCGGTGCAGATGGGTGACCGCTGGGTCGGCCCGCCCTACCCGCCCCTCACTGCGGGCTTCTGGCTCGGCTCGGACCAGGCCGGCCGCGACCTCCTCAGCCGGCTGCTGTGGGCGGTGCAGCCGACGCTGCTGCTGGTGATCGTCATCGCCCTGGTGCGTCTGGTCGTCGGCATGGCGGTCGGTCTGCTGGCAGGGTATGCTGGCGGCACGTTTCAGCGCATCGTCGACGGCCTCATCCGCGTGGCACTGCTCTTCCCCGTGCTCGTCGTCGCCCTGGCGGTGATTGCCTTCGTTGGCATCCAGCGCGGGTTGCTGGCCTTTATCCTGGGCTTGTCGCTGACCGGCTGGGCGGAGACGGCGCGCTATGTCGAGACGCAGGCGCGCACGATCAAACGCGAGCTATACGTGGAAAGCGCGCGTAGCATGGGCGCCGGCGATGCGCACCTGCTGGTCTATCATGTCCTGCGCCACGTCCTGCCGCTGGGGGCGATGCTGCTTGCCTTCGAAGTGAGCGGCACGCTCATGGCGACGGCCTCGCTCGGCTTTCTCGGCTACTACATCGGCGGCGGTGCATGGATCACCGTCGAGGATTGGGTGGCGCGCCGTGCGGCCGGCGTCCCCGAGTTGGGCCAGATGCTGGCGACCTCCTTCGAGGTGCTGCTGCGGCCATGGCCCATGGTCGTCACCGGCGGCGTGGTGATGGTGATCGTGCTGGGGGTGACGCTGCTGGGCGAAGGATTGCGCCGCCAGTTGCAGGGCGAGCTCGAGTTGCGCCCCTCGCTCCTCGACCGCACGTTGAATTGGACGGCAGGCTTGTTGTCGCGTCCGGACATGGCGAGTGCCGGGCGCAGCAGAATGCGTTGGCTGTGGGGTATGGCTGCGATTCTCCTGGCCGGCGTCGTGCTCGTCGCCGTCATGTTCATGAACCGGTCCGCTGCGCCGGCCCCGGCCGGCTTCAGCCTCGTTCCGCCGGGCGGGCATGCCTGGGCCACCCAGCGCCACGACGCGTTCGGCACGCAAGCATCGCCCGAGCCCGGCCCGGCTGCCGCAACGGTGATCTGGCAATTCGCACATCCGGAAGGCTTTGCAACGGCGCCGGTCGTGGGTAGCGACGGCACGGTCTACGTGGTCGACATGGCCGGCGACCTGCTGGCGATCGACGCGCAGGGCGACTTGCGCTGGCGCATGCCGCTGGGGGTGACACCGGTCGGCGCCCCGGCAATCGGCCCGGACGGCGCGATCTACGTCGTCGATGCCGGGCCGGGGCTGAGCGCCATCGCCGCCGATGGGACGGTGCTATGGCGCTACACGCCTGCGGCGGAAGGGCGGCGCGCTACCTCCGGGCCAATCGTCGGCGTCGATGGCACGATCTACTTCAGCCGGGTCGACCGCGTGCAGGCCGTGAACCCCGACGGCAGCGAGCGCTGGCTGTCGGCGCCCGTCGAAGGCTTGTGGGAAGAGCCGCCGCGCCTCAGCCCGACCTACGCTCTCGTCTTCCTGGGCCTTGGCGCGCTGTCGACAGAGGACGGTGCGCTGGTCGACCTGCAACTGCCCATTTCGCAGGAGATGCTCTTCACGGGGCCGCGCCTGGCCGTCGGTGCGAACGGCCGCCATTACCTCATGGCGGGCAATACTGCGCTGGAGTGGGAACTGGTGCAGGGTAGGGCGCAGGTCAGCCGCTCCATCACGTGGGACGTGGGCGGGCTCAACATCTTCGTCCCGTCCGACTCGGGCATTTCGGCCGACAACTTCATGTGGCTCTTCTACGGCCAGTCGTTCAGCACGGCGCGCATTGCGTGGATCGACGGCAACAGCCGCCTGCTCACGAACATCGAGGCCGCGCTGCGCGACACCCGTCTTGTCGGCATCGATCCGGCCGGGGATGCCTATTTGTGCAGCCGGATCGGCAAGGCGCGCTGCCTTCAATTTGATCGCAGTACCGGAGCTATAGGCTGGGACATGACGATGCCGGACGGGCTTGGCGTGGCCGGTGGGGCCCTGGCGCCCGGAAGGCTCTACGTCAGCACCGGCGATGGCTTCCTGTATGCGCTGGGCGACGCTGCCGCCGGCGAAAGTGGTGATGATCGTTCCTGACTCTGCGGGGCAAGCGTCCATTGTCGTGCGCTGGCAACCGGCTCTACAATGAGCAGATGTGAATGACCATGCCGGGCGCAGAGGGCATCCGGCTCAGCAACCGACTTGATGAGGAAAGCGTCATGGAGAAGACCAGCGAATCGACCGCTTCACGCCCGCAATTTCTGTCGACTGTCGCCACGGTAGCGGCGGCGGCCGGTGCCGGCTATCTTGTCTACCGCAACGGTGAGTCGTGGCTGCGGTCGCTGCTGCTCTACCTGTCGCGGGCGGGCTGGGCGCGCCAGGTGGTGACGAAGTTCCCGCCGGCGTGGGCCGTTGCCAGCCGCTTCGTGGCAGGCGAGTCGGTCGACGAGGCGATCCAGGCCGTGCGCCAGCTCAACGCCAGGGGGATGCTGGCGACGGCAGACTATCTGGGGGAGAGCGTGACCAGCGCCGCCGAGGCCAATGCCGCGCGCGACCAGATTCTCTACCTGGTCGAACGCATTCACGCCGGCGGGGTGGATGCGAACGTGTCGCTGAAGCTCTCCCAACTTGGCCTGAAGCTGGACGAGAATCTGGCCATCGACAACCTGCGCGCCATCTTGCAGCAGGCAAAGCGCCACAACCTGCGCGTGCGCGTGGACATGGAAGAGAGCGCGCTCGTCGACACGACGCTGGATATCTACCGGCGCCTGCGCTTTGGCGAGGGCTTCGACAACGTGGGCGTCGTGATCCAGTCGTGCCTCTATCGCAGCGACGAGGACGTGCGCCGGCTGGTGGAGGAAGGTGCCTGGGTGCGGCTCGTCAAGGGCGCCTACAAGGAGCCGCACACCGTTGCCTATCCGGCCAAGGCCGACACGGACGCGGCCTTCGTGCGCCAGACGGAGATGATGCTGAGCGACGAGGCGCGCACTCGCGGCGTCTACCTGGCCGTGGCCACGCACGACGATGCCATGATCGACGCGACGCAGCGCTTTGCCCGCCTGCACGAGATCCCGCCCGACGCCTACGAGTTCCAGTTGCTCTATGGCATCCGCCGCGACCGCCAGGAGCAATTGGTGGCGCAGGGCCACCGCGTGCGCATCTACGTGCCCTACGGCACCGCCTGGTATCCCTACTTCATGCGCCGCCTGGCCGAGCGTCCGGCCAACCTGTGGTTCTTTGTGAGCAACTTCTTCCGGGCGTAACTCGGGACACAGGTGGCGACTCGTCTGGCCCTGATGGGTGCGTCCCAGGAAATTAGCGAAGTCGTGCCGGCGTGCGTCGCACTGGTCAGCTTTTGGTTTCCCGCGACGGATCGTTTGACCAGTGCGACGCACGCCGCCAATATTCTGGGACGCATCCGGCCCTGATGTAGCGCTTTAGTTGGTGGCGCCGTCGTGATAGAATACGCCCATGAGTACGGTCACTACTCTGGAAAGCTACTTTGACTTCATACGCACGCCTGCCGACACGCTGCTGTCCATCCGCGTGACCGGCACGCGGGTTGGCATCGAGTATATCCTGCGCGAGTACATGCAGGGCGCGAGTCCTGAAGAACTGGCCCTGCGCTTTCCGACGGTGACGCTGGAGCAGATTCACGCCACGATAACGTATTCGCTGGCACACTGGGACGAGGTCGCTGAATACCTTCGCTCAGTCTCCTTGCGCCAACGCGACGACGCCTCCCAACCGGAATTCAGGGGGCAGGCAGCGTTCGTGGCGGCCTTGCGCGATCGCCTGAATGCCGCCCGGCGCGACCTGGCGTCGGGCGACCCGCCTTGGTCCATCGCTGCCGATTGATGGTTCAGCGATGGGACCGCGATTTCTCCTCGACGAACATGTGAATCCTGCTATCCAGCGCCAGTTGCAGCGTCGCTCCCTTGATCTCATGGTGCGACGCGTGGGCGAAACGGGCGCACCGCCCAAAGGCACGCCGGACCCGGAGTTGCTGGCCTGGGCCGAGACCGAGCGCTTTGTGCTTGTTTCCGAAGATCGCAGCACATTGCCGGATTGCCTGCGCGCCCGTCTGGATGGCGGCGGGCATTCCTATGGAATTCTGTGGATTCGACCTGGGACAACGGTCGGGCGTCTGATTGAAGAGCTTTTCCTGATCTGGCAGGTTTGTGAAGAGGACGAGTTCCGCGATCGCGGCATCTACATTCCGCTGTGATCCGGCATACCCGAACGACCAACGCCAAGACACCGGCCTAGCGCGTGTATAACTCCGGCGGCAGGTGCGGCGCCCGGTTTAGATAGCGGACTGCGGCAAAGCCCGACTCCAGGAAGTCGACGCGGCTGATGGCTGTGTTGATGTGGCTGAAGTAGAAGGTGGGCGATTCCCCGGCACCCAGCAGCGCCTTGAGAAACTGATCCATAAAGGTGCCGTGCGCGACGAGCAGGATCACCTCGTCGCGCCGCTCTTCGGCCCACTGGCGCACCGTCCGGGCGACGCGCTGGGCGCGCGCCGTGCACTGTTCCATCTCCTCGTAGCCGCCAAACCACCATCCCTGGTTCGACACAGCGTCGGGCACGACATAGCCGGGAAATTGCGCGGCCATGGCCGCGCGCGTCAACCCGCCATAGTTGACCACCGTGCCGGCGCGCGGGCTGCCAGTAAAGAGCCCGCCGTGCTCGTGGATGTCGACCCAGACCTGCGGGGCGAGACCGAGCGCGCGTGCCAGCGGCGCCGTCGTCTTGAGCGCGCGCAACATCGGGCTGGTGTAGAGCGCCGTGACCGGGCGTTCAGTGACATGCGAGTGCTGCCACGATTCGGCGGGCGCGGACTGGATGCCGCCAAAGAAGTGCGCCAGGAGTTCGGCCTGCTCGCAGCCGGCCGGCGTCAGGTCGGGTTCGGCGCTGCGCGAGGCGATGTACTCTTCATAAGGCAGCTCTTCGGCGAGCACGTTGTTGGTCGATTGTCCGTGTCGGACCAGAAGCAATCTCACGGGTCGATTCTCTCAAAGATTGGGGACGACTTTCGCCATCCGGTCGAGCATTTTCTCCAGGTCGCCCGTGCGCTCGGCAATGCTGAAGCGCACGCGGCCTTCGCCCGCCGGCCCGAACGCGCTGCCCGGCGTGCCGACGACCAACGCCGCGTCGATGAGCGCCTGGGTGATCTCCAGGCTGTCCTTCTGCGTGTTCGTGAAGCGCGGGAAGACATAGAAGGCGCCTTCCACAGGCGGGCACTCGATGCCGGGGATCTCCTCGAACGCGTCGAGCACCAGGCGCCGCCGCTGATCGTAAACGGCCACCATCTCCTTGACACACGCTTGCGGCCCGTTGAGCGCAGCCACGCCGGCGGCCATGGTGAAGCTGGCCGCCGACTGCGCGCTGTGCGTCTGGTAGATACGCGCCAGCTTGACGATGGGCTCAGGACCAGCCATCCAGCCCAGCCGCCAGCCGGTCATGGCATACGCCTTGCTGAAGCCGTTGACGATGATCGTGCGCTCGGCCATGCCCGGCTCGGCGCCCAGGCTGTAGTGCACGTGGTCGTCGTAGATGATGTGCTCGTAGATCTCGTCGCTGATGACGTACAGATCATGCTTTTGTGCGACGTAGACAATGGCGTCGATCTCGGCGCGGCTGAGCACGCGGCCGGTCGGGTTGTTGGGGCTGTTGACCATGAGCACCTTGCTGCGCGGGGTGACGTGACGCTCCAGCAGGTCGGCCGTCAGCCGGAAGTGGTCATCGCCCGGCAGCGCCACGCGCACGGGGTTGGCGCGATGGAGCAGGATCATGGGCGCATAGCTCACCCACGAAGGATCGAGGATCAGCACGTCGTCGCCCGGTTCCAGCAGCGCGGCCAGCGTCGCAAAGATTGCCCACTTGGCGCCCGGCGTCACCATGATCTGCGCGGGCGTGATGTGGTGTACGTTGTTCTCGCGCTTTAGCTTGGCCACGATGGCATCAAGCAGCGCCGGCGTGCCGAACGCAGGCGGATAGTGCGTGTCGCCGGCCTCGATGGCGCGGAAGCCCGCCTCGGTGATGTGGCGCGGCGTGTCGAAATCGGGTTCGCCGCCGGCCAGGCTGACGACATCCTTGCCCGCCGCGCGCAACTCGCGACCGCGCTGCATCATCATCGTCGTCGGCGAAGGCGGGACGCCCTGCACGGTGGTGGATAGAGGTTTCATGGGCTGTTGCTCGCTTCTTGCTGGCGTGCGTGGCACTCAAAAGGATGAACCTGCCGTCGAATCATGTCGCGGCCTTGGTGGCAGTGTACCACCGAATGAGCCGTGACCGCATTTTCCAGCGCCGATGCGACGATTCGGCCGCCATCACCGGCGGATGGTCCGGCCCGCGTCCGGCCTCAGAGCGGCGATGCTGGTATGGTATACTGGAGACAGGCAACAGGTTCAAGGAGGGACGAAGTGCGCAACGTCGGAATGATGCTGATTGGGGTGCTTCTATTGGCAGCATTGGTTGGCGCCTTGGGCGGACTGTCCGTGCCGACGGCCAGTGCTGAGCCCCTGACACAGCGTGCCACCAGCACGCCGACCCCTGTGCGTATCACACCGACGGCGACACCCACAGCCACGCTCTCTGTGGCGCGCATTCTGGTCGTCACGCCGCTGGCGCCGCTCACCATGACCACCGTGCTGACGACCGCCGGCCTGACGACGACGGTGCTCTTGCCCGTGCAGATCGTGACGGCAAGCACTGTCCTCACCGGCACCGCAAGCGTGACCACGACGGTGACGGCGACGCCACGTGCCACACCGCGCCCCACCACCCGTGTCACGGCTACGCCAACGCCGGCGCCCAGCGGCATCGTCGATTTTCGCGCGGTAGCATCACGCCTGCGCGGGCGAGTCGATCTGAGTTGGGGTTACAAAGGAGACACCTTCGACGGCTCGTTTCTTGTCGAGCGCTCGACCAACGGCAGCGTCTGGCGCTTTGTGAAGGATTGCGTCCAGCCCTTCGATGCAGATGCGGCGACCTACAAGTGCAGCGATGTCGACCTCACCAGCGGCACGGCGTACTCCTACCGCGCCTGCATTGTCGTCTACGGCACAGCCTGCGCCAGCACCGACGCCACCGAACCGGTCACCGTCAAAGCGCCGTGACCGCAGCGGCGCCCGCTCATCGTTTGGGCGACACTGCCGTGCATAAATCGGGCAGCCCGGGGCAGGTCGCCCGGCACGCCTCGGACGGGAAATAGATCTCCCATTCATCGCCATAGAAGTTTCGTCCGGCAACCTGGCAGGCAGTCGCCGCCAGATCCGGCGCGCGTAGCGCCCAGCGGCGAATGGTGCCGTCTGTGCCGGCGCTGAAGAGCGCGCC
Organism: Caldilineaceae bacterium; assembly: GCA_020634815.1. Taxonomy (GTDB): domain Bacteria; phylum Chloroflexota; class Anaerolineae; order Caldilineales; family Caldilineaceae; genus Caldilinea. The sequence goes on from JACKBA010000006.1 coordinate 131,226, forward strand.
CTGCACGGATGCCAGGGCGTTAACGCTGGCCTGATGCCCGTTCAGAACCACCGGGATGGTCGCTGCTTCGTCTGTGTCCCAGATGCGCAGGCTGCGATCCGCGCCGGCGGAGACGAGCCGCGTCTGGCTGTCGGGGAAGAGCACGGTGTTGACCTCGTTGGAGTGGCCGCGCAGCAGTTTGGGTGCGGCGTCGGGGTCGCTCATGTCCCAGAGATAGACGATCTTGTCCAGCCCACCGGCGGCAAGTTGCGTGCCATCGCCGCTGAACGCGACCGAGCTGAAGCCGTCTGCATCGGAGGTGAAGCGCGTCACCAACGCCAGCGTGCCGGTATCCCACAGCAGCACCTGACCGTCGCGCCCCGTGGAGGCGAGGCGGCTCCCGTCCGGGCTGAAGGCGACCGCCAGCACCGGCGCGCTATGTTCGGCAATGGCGCCGATCTCCTGGCGCGTGGCCACGTCCCACAAGCGCACGCTGTTGTCGTCGCCGGCCGATGCCAGCCGCGCTCCGTCCGGCGCAAATGCCAGCCCGTTGATCTGCCCGGTGTGCCCGCGCAACTCGCCGCTCGCCGCGCCGCTATCGCCCGCCCACAGCCGGATGACGCCATCGGCGCCGCCCGTTGCCACGACCGCGCCGTCGGTCGTCACGGCCAGCGCAGTGACATTTGCCCCGTCCGGCCCGACCAACTGCCGCTCCGCCACACTCTGTGCCACGTCCCAGATCTCGACCGCGTTGGAGGTGATGCCGCTCGCGTAGAGCGCAGCCGATCCCTGCGCCATGGCGAGATCGTCGACGAAGGGCGTGGAGGCGGCCAGCGTCGCCGGCTCGGCTTGGGGGCTGGTGATATTCCAGACGCGCAGCGTGCGGTCATGTCCGGCCGTGACAAAGCCATTCACCGACGGCGCCGCGCCGAGCAGGTTGATGACGCCATCGTGGCCGCGCACCGTTTCCGGCGCCACGCCCGGCGTGCGATAGTCCCATAGCCGGACCGCGCCGTCATAGCCGGTGCTGACCAGCTTCTCGCCGCCGGCGCCGGCCACGTAGGCGAGTCCACTGACGATCGACTCGTGGGCGCGCACCGGGTAGCCGAGCGCCGGGTTGTCAAGGCTCCACAGCCGCACGACACCGTTTTCGTCGCCCGTGGCGAGCCAGCGGCCGTTCAGCGAGAAGTCCATGGCCGAGACGCGGCCAGTCTGGCTCGGCAGGCGCTGCGCCGTTTCCGGCAGGGTTGTGAGGTCGTACCACTGCACGCCGCCACCGCTGTCGCCGGATGCCAGGCTCGTGGCGTCGCTGCTAAAGTCGAGCACGCTGACGGGCGCATCGTGCGTGGCGGCCAGGATCGGCGAATCCAGGCGGTCGGCCGGCCAGAGCAGCACGCGATTGTCCGCACCGCCGGATGCCAGCCAGCGCCCGTCCGGGCTCGCCGCCACCACGTTCACGGCGTCCGTGTGGCCCTGCAAAACCATGGGCGCCACCTCCGGCTGGTTGAAGAGCCAGATATAGATCGCGCCGTCGCTGCCGCCGGCGACGACCGCTTGTGCGTCCGGCGTAAAGGTTACGGTGAAGAGCGGGCCGCCGGTCTGAAGCCGGAGCGGTGCGCCGCTCTTGTTGTTCGCCGGCCACACGCGGATGGCGCCGGCCTCGTCCACCGCCGCCAGGGCGCCATCGGGCGATGCGGCCAGCGCCCACGCGATGGGCTCGCCGGCCGTCGCCAACTCCGCAGGCGGCGCATCCGGCCGGTCGAGCGACCACTGGAGCACCTGCCCCATTTCGTTGGCCAGGGCAACCCAGCGCGCGTCGGGGCTGAGGGCCAGCGCCGTTGCGTAGGCATCGCCGGCAGGGATGGGCGTACCGCCGGTCGCATGCAGCACGTCGTGCATACCCTGCTCCACGCCGTGGGAAAGCGGTATATCGCGATCCGAACTCAGGCGCAGCGCTTCGACGGCGAGGAGGAGAGCCTGCTGCGGGCTGTTCTCCAGCGCCAGCACGGCCTGCCCGGCAAGCTGGTCGCCGCGAATCTGGCGGCTGAGCTGCTCCGCGTCGCGACGGGCATTGTCGGCTTCGCGGGCGCGGGTGGCTGCCTCTGCGGCCGACGCGTCGGCGCGACCTCTGGCCTCCTCCGCCTCGCCGGCGCGCTGCTCGGCGAGGCTACGCTGCTGGCCGGCCTCGGCTGAGGCGCGTTGTGCGGCGATGGAGGTCGTAAATGACTGCCATCCCAGCCAGATAGAGATCATGAGGAGTGCGGCCATGACTACTGCGGCGACGACGGCGCCGATGGCTACGGTGCGGTTGCGCGCCGCCTCCTCCTTGCGCTGCTGCTCCTCGATGCGGCGCTGCTCGGCCTCCGCTGCGAGCGCGGCCAGCCGCTCCGCCTCGGCCTCGGCGCTCTGCGCGACGAACTCGCGCTCTTGCGGCCCAAAGCGATTGGGGTTGGCGGCAAGCTGCGCCTGCGCTTCGGCCAACTGGGCGCCGGCCAGCAACTGCGCCGGGTCGCGCGTGGTTGTCCACATCTCGGCGGCCATGATTAGGGGCTGTTGGCCGCGCCACTGCTGGTTGGCCGTCTGGATCGGACGGACGAGGCGGTCGTGCACCAACTCGACCCAACGGCCGCCCGTGCGCGTCTCGGCGCGCAGCAGGAAGCGGCGCTCCAGTTCCAGCACGATGGCGTTGGGCATGCCGCCGGTTTCCGTTTCCGACTGGTAGATGAGATTGCGCGTGCCGTCGCGCGTGATGAGCACATTGGAGAACCAGTCGCGCAGCTCGCGCTCGCTGATTGCGCCCGGCTGCGCGGCCAGCACGCCGGCGATGACCTGCTCGTAGAAGCCGGCCAGCGCATGGTTGACGAACTCGCCCAGGCCGGCGCCGCGTGCCAGGTTCTCGACGTCGGCCAGCGTGATCGACGCCCCCGGCTGGTCGCGCAGATTCTCCCACAATTGCAGGCAGACGACCTGAAGCTGCACAGGCTCGATGTACTCGCCCAGTGCCTGCTCAGGATCAGCCTGCTGGCCCGCCATCTGGCGCAGGTTGTTGACGAGGGTCTCGGCGACGCCGTCGTCGAAGGGACGTCCACCGAGCGCAGCGGGTTGCTTGACCGCTTCGAGCGCGGCCTGGTAGCCCATGTACTGCATGCGATAGCGTACGCGCAGCCGGCCCGGCACCAGGCGGGCGTACGGGTCCAGCTCGGCGATGTAGTCCTCGCGCAAGATGAGCACGATCCACAAGTGCGGGTCGTCGCTCAGCGCCTGGTTGATCTGCCGGAAGAACTCCTCGCGCTTCTCCCACTGGCTCGGATAGGTAGTGACGATCTCCTCGAACTGGTCGATGACCAAAATGCGGTCGGGGTGGTCGGCATCGGCAGGATGCGCGGCCAGGTAGTCGGGCAGCCGCTGCGCGGCCAGCTCGGCGAAGGGTGTCTGGCCGCGATCGATGTCGCGCAGCACGTTGAACGCATAGACATTGGCGACATTCTCCAGGGCGATGCCGTCCGGCAACTGGCCGCCGGCGCGGGCGCGGCCGAGGATGGTGAACCCTTCGGAGCGCAGGCCCGGAAAGAGGCGGGCGTTGAGTAGCGAACTCTTGCCGGCGCCGGAGGGTGCATAGAAGAGCACCAGCCGCTCGGCCAGCACGAGCGACAGCAGATCGGCCCCCTCGCGATCTCGGCCAAAGAAGAGGCGGCGTTCGCGCTCGTTGTCCTCGAAATTGCGCGGGCCGACATAGGGGTTGTCGCCGCCCGGCAGAGTGGATTGATCGTCGGGTGCGTGTGTCATGTGCCTTGCCACGTCTCCCAGAGCTGCTTGAGAAAGCTCAACGTATCGCCCCAATAGACGTCGAAGCGGTACTTGTCCTGGGCCAGATACATCTGCATATACTCCTGAAAGCGATCCGTATCGACGATGTCGGGCATGTCGTGCGGGTCGATCTGGATGGCGACGCTGCGCGGCCGGCGCGGCTGGTCGCGAATCAACTCCTGGAGGATCACGCGCATCTCCCACGAGCGGATGTTGTAGCCCAGCAATATCAGGATCGAGCTGGAGATGGCGTTGCGTACGGCGTTGGGCATCTTGCCGATCTCGCGGAAGTCGTGGATGACGTTGCCCAGAAAGTCCAGGTGATCTTCCTCGGTGAGCACCAGCGAGTCTGGGTACTCGTCGAGCCCGTGGAGGTGGTAGACGAGCGGCTCGTCGGCTGTGGGCTGGAAATCCGGGTCGGTCTTATATTCGGGCGGGATGACCTCTTCCAGCGCCTCGTGCCAGGCGTAGGCTTCAGTGCGCGGCCGTTTGCCCAGGTTGCGCAGCGCGATCTCCAGGAAGAGGTGGGGCGTCGTCGTGAGGTAGATGGGCATGTCGAAGGCCGCCAGCAGGTTGAGCGCGTTCTCCTGCTCGCCGGCCGGCGGGTAGCCAAGCCGTTCGCCCGCAAGCTGCGACAGGCTCAAGCCACGCTCGCGGCGCACCTGGTCGAGCACCGTGGCGTCGATCGACGTGTCCTGCTCGGCCGCCGCCAGATAGCGCTGCTTGAGAAACTGGAGGTACTCGGTCTTGGCCCGGTAATTGTCGCGATAGGTCACGCTGAGATACTGGGCGACCAGCGCGATGTTGTCGCTATCGGCCAGCGGATAGGCAGCGGACTTTGCCCACTCGGTGGCGACATCTTCCGCGGGATAGAGCGAACTCAGGATCAACTGGTTGCTGATCACCGGCGTGCACTTCTTACGGTTGATCTGATCGGCGATATAGGTCCACGAAATGTCGGCGTTTGGCATGGTTGTTCTCCGCAGGGATGCAGCCGGGTCAGCGAGCAAGGACGACGCGAAAGCCCACCGTCGGCAGGCGGGCGTCGGAGTGGACAATCGTGCGCGCACTGCACTGGTACAACGCCGCCGGGTCGTCGTAAGCTCCACCCCGGCAGATGCGCAGGTCATTCGGTCGTTCGCCGGCGCCCTCGCGTCCATCATGGCGGTAAGGGTACGTGTAGCGTGCTTGTCGCAGGTTATCGCCCCACAGCGTCGATGTCCACTCGCGCACGTTGCCGGCCATGTCGCAACAGCCGTAGGGACTGCTGCCATCCGGGTGTGCGGTCACGGCGCTCGTGCGGCCGGTGCCCATGTTGCAGCGGCTGGCGTCGGGTTCGGCGTCGCCCCAGGGATAGCTGCGCGCGTCGGCGCTGCGCGCAGCCTTCTCCCACTCGGCCTCGGTCGGCAGGCGATATTGGCGGCCCGTCTGCGTGGAGAGCCACTCACAGTAGGCGGCCGCGTCGTGCCAGGTGATGCCCGTCACCGGGTGATCGAGCTGGCCGGCGGGCGGCGTGGTGAAAAACCAGCCGCTCTGGCGCGGGCGATTGTCGCGGTGCTCGCGCACGAACGCGGCATATTGCTCGTTGGTCACCGGGTACTTGCCCATGTGAAAGGCATCCAGTTCGACGGTGTGCTGGCGCCATTCCGGCGACGCGTCGCTGCTGCCCATGACAAAGGGGCCGGCGGGGACGGCGACCGTCTCCGGCTCGAAGGGCAGCGGTGGCGTCTCGATGACGGGCGGGGCGTCCGGCGTCGAGACCGGCACGACCAGGCGGGTATCGTCGGCGCGCGTGAAGAGCACCGGCGTCATCCACTCCGGCGCGCCGGCCGGGTCGAAGAGTGCCTTGCGCGCCTCGGTGACGGCGGCCTCCGCCGCATAGCCGTCGGCCAGCGCCCGGTAGAACTCGCGTGAAAGGATGCCGGCGCGCGCCGCGCTGATGACGAACTGCATGGCCAGCACCGCCGGAACGCCCAGCCGCACCAGGTATTGTGCCGTGCCCTGGAAGGCATCGCGCTCGTCGACGCGCGCACCCTCGCACGCGCTGAGAAAGACGAGGCGCAGCGCCGCGTGGTCGTCGAGCAGCACGCCGAGCTGTTCTTCGGTGATCAGCAGGGCCTGCTGCTGTTCGTTCTCGAAGACCAGGCCGGATTGCGCACCGGCGCCATCGAACCACCCGTGACCGATGAAGTGCAGGACGTGCACATTCTTGCGGCGCAGGTGGGCCTGCAATGCGGTGAGTGTCGGGGCCGGCAGTCGTTCCAGCGTCACCCTTCCGGCTGCGACCAGCGGCGCCAGCGCATCCTGGATCGAGCGCCATTCGTTCTCAACTTCCAGGCGCGGAGAAAGATCGGTCGGGTCGGAGAGGACGCACAGCACGGCCAGCGGCGGATCGACCAGCAGCGATGGCTGGGCTTCGCCTAGCTCCATGTAGCGCACGAGCGGCGACTGGCGCGACAGGGCCAGAAACCGGCTCAGCGCCGGGGCGTAGACGAACTCCCAGGGCAGCGTGGCCAGCTCGGGCACGTCGGCCAGGCGCAGACGAATGCGCAGGCCGCGCCCGGCGCGCTCGGCCGCGTCGAGGCTGCGGCGCAGGCATGTCTCGACCTCGCCGGGAAAGAGGGCCGCGTAGAGCGCCGTCCCCCACTCCTTGACGGTCGCCTGCTCAAGATCGGTGGCGGCCCAGCCCTGGGCAACGGCAGCCTGGATCTCTGCGACGGCGGCGGAAATCGTCACGGCAGCCGTGGCTTGCCCGGCAGGCGATTCGGTCACGCGCGCCTTGTAGCCGCTTTCGCTGCGATCGACGAGAAGATCAAAGTTCGCATACTCCGGGGACATAGACACCGGTGCTCTGTGTGAATGGGCGAAATAAATGAACCGGACCGGCCATGATCCAGTCCTGTCCATAGTTTACCATAAGTGGGGGAGCCCCGACCAACGAGGTTTTGACGGCTCTGGGAGTGTCGCGTACAACGGATGCGCTAGGGCATGGGGGCAAACTCGGTTGGGAGCGGTGCGGTGAAGAACGCGCCCTCGCCAAAGAGGTCTACAGGCAGCGTGATCTTGTGTGAATGGAGCATGAGGCGCGGCGCCGAGTCGCGATCGCCATAGAGGATGTCGCCCAGGATCGGCGCGCCGAGATGGGCCATGTGGACGCGAAGCTGGTGCGTGCGACCGGTGTCGGGGCGGAGTCGCACCCACGAGCGCCCCGCCGGGTCATCGATGCGGGTGTAGTGCGTCACAGCAAGTTGGCCGCCCTTGCTCACCACCACCATGCGGTCGCGGCGCTGGGGATCAGTGTTCATGCGCGTGACGATCGTCCCTTCCGCATCGAGACGGTTGGGCGCCGTCACCTCGGCAACGTACTCCTTGATCACCGCACGCCGGCTGAACGCACGGGCCAGCCGCTGGTTGATGCTGCCGCCGCGTGTCAACAACAGCACGCCCGACGTGTCGCGGTCCAGACGGTGGAAGAGCGTGACCGGGCCCAAGGCGGAATTGGCCAGTTCCAGCAGCGAACCGCGATCATCCCGTCGCGCCGGCTCGGAGAGCAGCCCCGCCGGTTTGTTGACGGCGATGATGTCGCCCAATTCGGCGATGATCCAGGCAGGATCGAAGGTGTCGAGCGGGACGGGCAGGGTGGCCGGCGCCTCGGCAATGGTGATCTTGTCGCCGCCGATAATCTTCCAGGATGCCAGCCAGACCGTGCGCCCGTTCACCTGCACGTGCCGGCCAGCGATCAATTCCTGGATGGCATGGCGGCTGGCATTGGGGTAGCGGTCGCGCAGGACGCGGTCGAGCCGCTTGGGATCGCCAGCATGGTTGGCCAGGAAGTGTTCTGTCATGAGAGTGATGCGACCGGGCGGCCCGGCAGTTGGTTGGTCGCTGCCGTGCCGCCCGCGGTCATTCGCCCGGCAGGTGAATCAGGCGCCGTTCAGCACGTCGGCGATCGCGCTGCACAGGTACTCCATGTTGCCCTCGGTCATGCCGGCGACGCTGATGCGCCCCGAGCCGACGATGTAGATCGCGTAGCGCTCGCGTAGCGCTTTGACCTGGTCCGGCGTCAGGCCGGAGAAGGAAAACATGCCGCGCTGGTTCGCAATGAACGAGAAATCCTGCGTCACGCCCTTTTCGTGCAGCGTCTCCACAAAGAGGTGGCGCATGGTGTTGATGCGGTCGCGCATCTCCTGGACTTCGCCTTCCCAGATCGTGCGCAGTTCGGCGTCCGTCAACACCGTCGCGACGATCGCCGCGCCGTGGGAGGGCGGGTTGGAGTAGTTGGCACGAATCACGCGCTTGATGTGGCTGAGCGTGATCTCGGCGGCACTTTGGTCCTGGCCGACGACGGTCAGCGCGCCGACGCGTTCGTTATAGAGGCCGAAGTTCTTGGAATAGGAGCTGGCGACGAGCATCTCCTGGCCGCGATCGGCGAGTACCGCCAGGCCGGCAGCGTCCTCGCTCAGCCCGTCGGCAAAGCCCTGGTAGGCGAAGTCGACCACGGGCAGCAGTTTGCGCTCGGCGATGACGGCGGCAACCGCTTCCCATTGCGCCACGCTCAGGTCGACGCCGGTCGGGTTGTGGCAGCAGCCATGCAGCACGATCACGTCGCCCTCGGGGATCGTGGCCAGCGCATCCATCATGCCGGCAAAGTTAACGGCATTGCGTTGCTTGTCGAAGTACGGATAGGTGTTGGTCGCCAACCCGGCGGCATGGAAGACATTCGGATGATTGGGCCAGGTCGGGTCGCTCAGCCAGACCGTGCGCTTGCCCAGCGTCGAGGCGATGAAATCCGCCGCCACGCGCAGCGCGCCGGTGCCGCCGGGAGCCTGCGCGGTCACAGCGCGCCCTGTGGTGACGAGCGCGTGCTGCGCGCCGAAGAGCAACTCCAGCGTGGCGCGGTCGAACTCGGCATTGCCTTCGATGGGCAGGTAATTCTTCGTCTGCTCGGCGCTCAGGATTCTCTCCTCGGCGCGCTTCACCGACTTCAACACCGGCGTCTGCCCGCCGGCATCCTTGTAGACGCCGACGCCCAGGTTGACCTTCTTCGGATTGGTATCTTTCTTGAACGCCTCCGTCAGCCCAAGGATGGGGTCGGGCGGGGCGGCAACCAATGTGTCAAACATAATTGTATGTCCTTCATTCACAGAACGGGAAGGGTTTGGTCATTTTCCGCCACAGCGCGTGCCCCGGCGCTGCACCGAGCCGCAGGCACTGCTAGTGTACCATGTCCCGCGGTGAGAGACGCTACGGGCGTGCCGTCGCTAGCCGTATTCACAATGCGACATGCGTCATCACCGCACAAAGAGCGGGACGACTTTGAACTGCTCGACGTCGACGAGCCCCTGATCGGTGAGCTTGAGCTTGGGGATCACCTCCAACGCCATGAAGCTCATGGCCATGAAGGGATCGTGCAGCGGGGATCCCAGCGCGGCGGCTGCGGCAATCAGCGCGTCGTAGCCGGCGCGCACGTCGCCGATGGCGCGGTCGCTCATGAGCCCGGCCACCGGCAGCGCCAGCGACGCTACGATCTCGCCGCTGTTCGCCACGGCCAGCCCGCCGCCCATCTCCGCTACCGCGCGCGCTGCGGCCAGCATCGAATCGTCGTCGGCGCCGATGACGACCAGGTTGTGATGGTCGTGCGCCACCGTGCCGGCCAGGGCGCCGCTGCGCAGGCCGATGCCCTGGATGAAGCCGACTCCCTGTGCGCCGCTGTCGCGGTGGCGGTCGATGACTGCCATCTTGAGCAGGTCGCGCGCCGGGTCAGCCACAATCAGGCCATCGCGCACCGTTGCCGGCAGGATGCGTTCTTCGGTGACGAGCTGATTCTCGATCATGCCGATCACGCGGATCCGATCACTCTCCGCGCGGACGCGCAGGTCGACTGCCTCCCACCGAATGTTGACCGAACCGGCGACGGTAGCCGGAATGGGGGGCACGGCGCCAAAGCCCGCCTCGAGTGCTACACCGTTTTCGGCGACCAGCCGGCCGCCGGCAAAGACCATCTCTGGCATCAGCTTTGCAAGGTCGTCGAAGACGATCAGGTCAGCACGCCGGCCTGGGGCAACAGCGCCACGGTCATGCAGACCAAACCACTCGGCGGCATTCAGCGTCGCCATCCGCAGTGCCGTCACCGGGGCGATGCCGTAGCGGATTGCCTCGCGCACCATGTAGTCGACGCTCCCCTGGTCCATGAGGTCGGCAGGGATGCGGTCGTCGGTGCAGAAGCAGATGCGGCGGCTGTTCTGCTCGGTGATCATGGGCAGCAGCGTGTGCAGGTTGTGCGCGTTGGTTGCCTCGCGGATGAGGATGTAGAGCCCGCGTGCCAGCTTTTCTTCGGCCTCTTCTACAGTGGTGCACTCATGCTCGCTGCCGATGCCTGCGGCCACGTAGGCGTTCAGCAGCTTGTCACGCAGGGCCGGGGCATGGCCGTCGATGGGGCGCCCGCCAAAGGCGGCAATCTTGGCCAGGACTTCCTCGTCACCGTAGACGACGCCGGGGAAGTTCATGACCTCGGCCAGTCCATGTGCCGTTGCTTCGCCCAGCAGACCGGCCAGGTCGCCGGCACGCAGGGTGGCGCCGTTGGTCTCCATGGCCGTGGCCGGCACGCATGACGGCGCCATGATGACAACGCTGAGCGGCAGATCGGCGCTCGTCTTCGCCATGAAACGGATGCCCTCGACGCCGGCCACGTTGGCGATTTCGTGCGGGTCGGTGATGACCGTGGTCACCCCGCGCGGCAGAACCGCCCGGGCAAACTGCGCGGGGATGCAGAGGCTGCTTTCAATGTGGACGTGCGCGTCGATCAACCCGGGCGCTACATAGCGGCCCGCCAGGTCGATTTCGGCATCCCCGGTGTAGCCCTGCCCGATGCCGGCAACCTTTCCCCCTGCGATGGCGATGTCGGTAGCCTCGACTGCGCCCGAGAAGACGTTCACCAGCAGCGCGTTGCGCAGGACGATATCTGCGTTTTGCTCGCCGCGCGCAACTGCCAATAGCTCTCGTTTGTCCATATCTGATCCTCTCACAGGTAATGCTTCCGGTTCATAGCGTCTTGATCTGGCTCATTTCAGGGTAGGCGCTGGGCAGGCGACGGCGCAGCCCCAGGAAGATGCACCAACCAAGCCAGAAAAGGGCTGCCGCCAGCAGGTGCCACGGAAACGGCAAGAGAAAAGGCGTCGGGATGAGGAGCGCACCGGCCGCCACACAGAGCGCGCACCAGGTGGCCGCGATCGGGCTGAGGCGCATCAAATCCACGCCAATCCATGTGGTTACGATTCCACCTATGAAGGCGCCTGCGCCCAACAGCCCCAGTGCCAGCCCATCGACCAGCGGCAACAACTCGTTGACGCTTTGCAGCGGAAGGATGGAGGGCAGGGCGGCCATCCACGTCACGGTGCCCGCGATGGCGAGCGTGGCGCCAATGAGCATCAGGCCGGACTGCAACATGGTCGAGATACGATGCGCCGGCAGGTACGCCCAAAGGAGCGACACCAGCACCCACATCCAGCAGAAGATGAGCGCCATCCATAGCCAAAGCCCCAGCGACCAAAGCAATGGATTCTCCAGGATCCATGCCTGGCGCGGGAACGAAACCCCTACCAGGCGCAGCCCTGGGCGCATGATCAAGAGCATAAAAAGGAGGGCGGCAACGGTGACGGCGGCAGAAATTCGGGCGGCGGTCGGTGTTTTCATAAGGTTAGTCTACACAAAAAGACGCAATTTCCAGAAAAAGGGCGGAAAAACGCATGGTGGCAAGATTTGGGGGTTGAACTTATTTCAAAATGCATTACAATATGCAAAAGGAATAACAACGCGCGTGGCAAATCACATTGCCATGTTTACGCAGCGACGACGGGCAATCTGAAGCCGCTGTGGAAAGGAATACCGCAACAAATGCGGATCACTTTTTTTGGTGCGGCAAGAGAAGTGACCGGTTCGATGCACCTGATCGAGATCAACGGTAAGCGCGTACTGCTTGACTGTGGTCTCTTTCAGGGACGACGGGCCGACACCTACGAACGAAATCTTCACTTCCCGGTTGACCCGGCTACTGTGGACGCGCTGGTCCTCAGCCACGCGCACATTGATCATAGCGGCAACATCCCCAATCTGTGCAAGAACGGTTTCACCGGCAATATCTGGTGCACCTCGGCCACCCGCAACCTGTGCACGTATATGCTCATGGACTCCGGGCATATTCAGGAGCAGGACGTCAAGTATCTCAACAAGCATCGCGCTCGCAACGGCGAACCGCCGGTTGAGCCGCTCTATACCCAGGCTGATGCGCGCCGGTCGCTGGAGCAGTTTGTGAGCATCGGCTTTCACCGTCCGATTCTTGTTGCCGATGGCGTGGAAGTCACCTTCTTCCCGGCCGGTCACATTCTGGGCGCCGCGTCCGTCCAGGTCGATTTGCGCGAATCGGCCACCGGCAAATCGTGGCGGCTCGTCTTCAGCGGCGACATCGGCCGTGCGTCCAGCCCGATCCTCTTCCCGCCCGAGCGCTTTGCCTCTGCCGACATCGTCATCATGGAGAGCACCTACGGCGATCGCCTGCACGAGACGTACGAAGGGGCGCGCAAGAAGCTGCGCGAAGTCGTCAACCGGACGGCGCGCAAGCGCGGCAAGGTGATCATCCCGGCATTTGCGGTCGGCCGCACTCAAGAGTTGGTCTATGCCCTCAACCAGCTCGACGCCGACGGGGACATCCCGAACGTGCGCGTCTTTGTCGACAGCCCGCTGGCCGTCAATGCCACCGATGTCTTTCGCATGCATCCCGAGGCATGGAACGAAGAGGTGCAGAATTTCCTGGTCGAGGACAGACGCAAGAGCCCCTTTGACTATCCCGGCATCGAGTACGTGCGCGATGTGCGGCGCAGCAAGCAGCTCAATTTCATCCATGATCCCGCCGTGATCATCAGCGCCAATGGCATGGCGGAAAACGGGCGCATTCTACATCATCTCAAGAACAATATCGAGGACGCGCGCAACAGCATCTTGATCGTCAGTTTTCAGGCCGAAGAGACGCTCGGTCGCAAACTCAAGGACGGCCAGAAACGCGTGCGTATCTTTGGCGAGGCGTATGACGTGCACGCCTCGGTGGAGTCGATCGACGGCTACAGCGCCCATGCCGATCAACAGGAACTCGTTGCATGGGCAGATGGGCTGGATCGCCAGCGGTTGCAGCGCATCTTTCTGGTGCACGGCGAAACACAGGCGGCGGAAACGTTGCAGCATCTCCTGCAAAGCCAGGGGTTCGCCAAGGTGAGCGTGCCGGCGCGCGGCGACAGCATCGAGTTCTGACCGCGGCGTGAGCGGCGCATTTGTGATTGGTTCGGTTCATGCAGGCAAGATATCAACTCAGTGAATTGGCCTTCCGTGAGATGTCTTGCCGGCATGGTTTGAACATATACCCATCTCGAACAACAGGTAATTTCGTTTGCAGTCAAGGAAAGGAGTTGTCACTATGAAGTATCCTCCGGCATCGTTGCGCCGTCTGCGGCGCGCGCTGCTGGCCTTTGTGATGGTGCTGACTCTGCTTGGCGCGTTGCTACCAGGTGCGGCGTTAGCGGCGCCACCTGACTCAGCAGCAAAGCCGGCAGTAGAGTCAGGATCGTGGGGATGCTCGTTCTATCACACGGTGCAGCGCGGAGAGACACTCTCCGGCATCGCCGTGCGATACGGGACCACGGTTCAAGCCATCATGCAGGCCAACGGCATCTGGAACCCCAACCATATCTTTGTTGGGCAGCGCCTGTGCATCCCCGGCTACTGTCCGCCCGACCCCGGCCCGGGCTGTTCGTGCCGGACCTACCATTACGTGCGCTGGGGCGAAACCCTGAGCAGCATCGCACGTTGGTACGGCGTCAGCCCGCAGGCCATCGCGTCGTGCAACGGCATCTGGAACTGGAACCGCATCCTGGCGGGCACGAAGCTGTGCATTCCGGGCGGGTGGAATCCGCAGCCGCCACCACCGCCACCGCCGCCACCGCCGCCACCGCCACCGCCGCCACCGCCGCCGCCACCGCCGCCGCCACCGCCGCCTCCGCCACCACCGGTGCACGGTGTCTGGATGGGCGAGTACTTCGCCAATCGTGACTTCGTCCCGCCGCCGGCATTCGTGCGCCAGGACAACGCGATTGCATTCGACTGGGGTACATGGGGACCGGGCGGTGGGTTGCCGGGCACCAACTTCAGTGCGCGGTGGAATCAGACGACCTGGCTCCATGCAGGCACGTACCGCTTCACTGCAACTGTCGACGACGGCGTGCGGGTCTTTGTCGACGATCGGTTGGTGATCGACGCGTGGCGCGTCGGGCCGGCTCTGAGTGTCTTCAACGATGTCTATCTGCCGGCCGGCTGGCATACCATCCGCGTCGAATACTTCCAGGAAGGCGGTGTAGCTGTCATCTACGTACAGTACGCTAGATTGTAGGGGAGTGCCGCGCTGTCCGCCGTCAGGCAACGGCGGGTAGTGGGCGTGCGCCGGTCATGGGCGATGACCGGCACCCTGCCAAACCTGTGAGTGAACGAAACTTCCAGATCGGACGGCCTGCGGGCCGTCCGGTTTCTATTGGCGTGGCGCCGAATCAGGAATCCGTGTTGCCGACAGAATCGCGCACAGGGTCTGCCAGGAGGTCGGTGAGGGTTTGGACGGCGGAGTCCAGGTGAATCGAGCCAACGTAGTCGAGCACCGAAGCGACTAGCTCGGGTAGCGGTGCCTGCACAGGTCGCGCCTGCGAAATGGCCAGGAGGACGGTGATATATTCCTCGAGCAGGCTGCGCTCGCCGGCAAAGCGCAACGCTTTGCGCAGCAGCGCGTCACGCAGCGCCATGTCGCCGTCCGACTCCGCAATACGCGCCAGCCCGATGATTGCCTGCACATGGGTGAACGGGTAGATGTTCGCCGTGTCGGACTGCGCCCCTTCGAGCAGTGCGCGGGCCTCGTCGCGTGCCCCACGCGCCAGCGCCACCAGCCCCAGCCCGATATCGGCGCTGTTGCGATAGTTGCGGAAGAACGCCCGGTCGTCCAGCAGGGCGACGACACGGCGGAAGCGGCGCTCGGCTTCGTCCAGGCGCCCGGCCTGCAGGGCGAGGAAGCCGCTCGAAATGCGCGGCAACATGCTGCCCAGCTCGCTGGCCGTGCCGGCTACGGCGCGATTGATGGCAATGCTCTCGTCGTTGAGCGCCTGGCTCTGCTCCATATCGCCCAGGATGCGCGCCGTCATCGCCAGTTGGTGATAGGCGGCGCTGGCGATCGACGGCTGGTTCGTCTCCGTGGCAAGGTCGACGACCGCCTCGAGGACGTGGGTTGCCTCGCCCAGTTGCCCCTGCACCAGCAGCGCCCAGCCGTACTCAAAGAGCGGGACGACGGCATGCACCGGCTCCAAAAGCTGCAAAATGTCGGCCTCCGGGTCAGCGACGGGGCCCGGCGCCGGACGGTAGCGCGACCACTGGCCGTCATCGGGCGAGTGGCCGGGATTGTAGATCAGGCGTCGGCGCTCGAGCAGGTCGAACAGAACGTGTGACGCAAGCGCATCCTCGCCCGGCGCAATGGCGTCTAGGAGTTCGTTGAGCACTGCGTTGCTTTCGGCTTGCTGGCCCAGCAAGCCCAGCACCGTGGTGAGCCGGCTATACGTGGCAAGGAGCAGCGGTCGATCGCCATGGCTGCGCGCCCAGTTCTGCAGGCGGCGGTAGGTGCCCGTGACGCCTTCCGGGTCGAACAGGCTCTCGGATGCGATGCCGCGCCCTTGCAGCGCGCGCCGCGTGAGATCCGGGGGCGCGTCGGGCAGCGTGTCGAGCAGTTCCAGCGTGCGGTCGAAGGTGTCGGCCGCCTGGCGAAAGCCGTAGCTCTGCAACAGGTGCTCGCCGGCTAGAACGCCGTATTGTGCGGCCAGCAGGCGATGGCTGGTGCCGGCGTGTCGATAGTGAAATGCCACCTCGCCGGGATTGTTGGCGGCCTGGCCCAAATCGACCAACGCCTCGGCCACGGAGAGGTGCAGCCTGCGCCGCTGCAGGACGCTGAGTCCCTCGTAGACGGTCTGGCGCACCAGGTGATGGGCGAAATCGAGCCGTTCGTCCGGGCGCTCGAGGAGAAACTTGCGGTCGAGCAGCGTCTCCAGGCCGCCCAGCGGGTCGAGCGATGCGGCGCTTTCCAGCAGGTCGAGGCTGAAGTCGCGGCCGATGACGGCACACAGGTTCAAGATGGCGCGCGCCTCGGTCGGGAGACGCTCCACACGCTCCATGATGATCTCCTGCACGCGCTGGCTGCGCGGCAGGGCCGGCTCGGGCCGGTAGGTGTCCGTGGGCGTGCTGAAGAAGATCGTCACCATCTTCTCTCCGTCGGCAGACGTATCGAGACGCTCGTCGAGATTGTGCAGCGCCTCGGTGACATAGAGTGCATTGCCGCGCGTCGTCTCAAAGATCAGGTTGCCCAGGTCTGCTGCCTTTGTGCTGCGATCGCCCAGGTGGGAATCGACCAACGCGCGGACATGCTCGCGCGCAAAGCGCGGCACGGCGATCTGGCGCTCGCGCCGCAGCCGGTTGACCGCATGCAGGAACGAGCCGAGCGCCTCATTTTCCGAGAGATCCTCGGCGCGGTAGGCCAGCAGCACGAAGATTGGCAGGTCCGGCAGGCGTTGCAGCAGGCGGTTGAGCACGGCCAGCGTGTCGGGGTCGGACCACTGCAAGTCGTCCACAAAGAGCACGAGCGGGCGCATTTCGGCCAGGGTCGTCAGCGTGGTGACGATGCTGTCGATGAGCCGCTGGCGGTTCTCTTCGGCGCCGGCCGAGATGTCGGCAGGCAGCGTTGGCGGCGGTACAAGCCGATCCTGAATGCTGGAAATGATCTGGCCCAACTGGTTCAGGGTGGCAGCCGGCAGCGCATGGATCACCGCGTCCGGCAGCACGTAGAAGTAGCGCCCCAGCGCGTCGGCCAGCGGGGCAAAGGGCAGATCGCGTTCCAGCGTCTGGCACGATGCGCTGATAACGGTGGCAGCGAGCCGCTCGGCGTCGCGCAGTGCCTGGTAGGCCAGCCGCGTCTTGCCGACACCCGCCTCGCCATGGAGCAGCACCCAGTCGCCGTTGCCTTTCAGCGCGGTTGCCATGCGTTCGTTCAGCAGGGCGATCTCGCGGTCGCGGCCGACGAACGCCTGCGGAAAGCCGGCGTCGACCACGGTGAAGAGGGTGCGCTGCGGCAGTTCGACCGGTTGGCCCGGCGTCGCGGTGACGTAGGTCGGTGCATGAATGTGTGCCGGCACCGATGGCGTGTTGACGACCGCGCGCGGCTCGATCTCCCCATTGAGGATGCGCTGGTGCAGTTGCTGGGTGAGCGGGCTGGGGTCGGCGCCAAGTTCCTCGGAGAGAATGGTGCGGCAGCGTTCGTAAGTGAGTAGCGCACCCGCGCTGTCGCCCGATTCGGCCTGGTAGCGCATGAGCGCCTGGTAGGCGTTCTCACGCACCTCATCACGCGCCAGCATGCGCCGGCAAGCCGTGATGGCGTCGGCGTAGTGGCCGCCCTCGGCATAGAGTTCGGAGACCCCGAGCAGTGCGTTGAAAAATCGCTCGCGCAGGCGGTCGCGCTCGGTTTGCAGCCAGTCGGCGTACGGGTCGGACACCAGGTAGTCGTCGGCGTAGAGCGCGATGGCCTCTTCCTGAAGTTGCAGCCGCAGCGCCGGGTCGGCCGTGCTGTGGGCCAGGTTGAGCTTGCGCTCGAACTCCTCGACATCGAGCCGGATGTCGGGCGTCAAATGAAAGGCATAACCCGGCGCCTGCGTGACGATGTAGCGCGATGGTGCGCGGTTGGGGCGGTCGGGTTCGAGCACGTTGCGCAAAGCATTGATCGCGCTGCGTAGCGTCGTGGCGGCGGCGTGCGGCGTGCTATTCGGCCACAGGATTTCGATGAGCAGGTCGGTAGAGACCGGGCGCGGGCGCTCGGTGATGAGGATCTTGAGGAGCTGGCGCGCCTGGCGGGTGTGCCAGTCGCTCTCCGTCACGGCGAGTTCGTCGCGCGTAACCTGGAGCGTGCCAAAGGTTGTGATGGTAATCTTGGGCTTCACCGGCTCCGGCCGCTGATTGCCCGCTTGCACGGTTGGTTGCATGTCTTCACGGACAGGGAAGCTTTTCGACGCCATGGCGCCGGACGATGCACACTCGTGCCGCTATTCTACCGCACGACGATCTTAGGGGCAAGATTTCATTGCGCGCCGCGTCATGGCCGTTCCCAGCGGCGCCGCAATCCGAAGCATATATGGGGTGGCAAAATAGCTTCTGGACAAACCAAAAAACACCGCATATTATATCGCAACGCTCTGAAGTGCACTGATTACACACCACAAGTGATGGTAGTGGGACAATTAGTAGTATTGGCTTCGAATTCGTCAGGAGGAACCATATGACTGTAGTGGCTCCCGTATCTGCAGATCCGTCACTCGGTTGATGGCAACCAACCGAAGAGTGAGCAACCCCGCCGCCCAAGGGATGGAGTCTGAGCGCCTCAACGTGCACGATAATACACATGCCATCGGCGATCTGCACTTCTCTGGAGACGTGGACTTCATTCCTCACGTTCACGTACTACACAGCAACACACTCCCCTTGCCACGCAGCCCGCTAGTCGGCCGTCGGCAGGAACTGGCAGCCGTCAAACAGTTGCTCCTGCAGGAGCATGTTGGTCTGCTTACCCTTACCGGGCCGGGCGGGATTGGCAAGACACGGCTGGCTCTGCAAGTGGCGGCCGATCTGATCGACTACTTTGTTGATGGCGTACATTTTGTGCCGTTGGCGCCGATCAGGGACCCGAGCCTGATCGGCGCGACGGTTGCCCGGGTGCTGGGTTTGAAGGAGCCTGCCGGGCTGTCAGTGCAGGCTGGTCTACAGGCCTATTTGCGTGACAAGCAACTGTTGCTTGTCCTGGACAATTTTGAGCAAATCCTGAGCGCCGCGCCGCTGGTGGGCATGTTGGTTGCAGAATGTCGGCAGCTCAAAATATTGGTGACAAGCCGGGCTGTGCTTCATCTCTATGGTGAGCAGGAATTTCCTGTGCCGCCATTGACCCTGCCGGACGCCAGACGCCTTGCTTTGCTCGAAAAGGATCCTGTCCTTGCTCAAGCGGAGTATGCAGCCATCGAACTCTTTTGCCAGCGGGCAAGGACAGTCAAACCCGATTTTGCCCTCACACCTGCCAATGTAGCGGACGTGGCAGAACTCTGTACCGGCTTGGACGGATTGCCATTGGCAATTGAGCTGGCGGCCGCCCGGCTAAAGCTGTTCTCACCGGCCGCTCTATTAGCGCGATTGCAGGAAAGACTGGCATTGCTTGCGGGGGGATCACTCGACCTGCCGGAGCGCCAACGCACGCTGCGTGATGAGATTGCCTGGAGCTACAATCTGCTGGCCTCTGGTGAGCAGTTGCTCTTCCGGCGCTTGGCCGTCTTCGTAGGCGGTTTCACACTCGAGACAGCGCACGCGGTTACGAATGTGGAGCGCGATCTCGGCGTCGATTTCCTTGACGGCATTACCACTCTACTCGAACAGAATCTCCTTCATCTTCAACCGCAAGCCGACGGCGAAGCCCGGTTGGGTATGCTGGAGACGATTCGGTTGTTTGGGCTGGAACTGCTCAGCGCGAGTGACGAATGGGAAAGAATTCACGGGCGCCATGCGGACTATCTGCTGGATTTTGCGGAAGCTAACGAGCCGAATCTGTTGGGGCCACAGCGCGACGACGCGCTGGCCCAGTTGGAGGCCGAAATAGACAACTTGCGCGCTGCACTCGGATGGAATGCGAGTGCAGCGGCCAGAGCCGATGCTGGACTGCGACTTGCAGGGGCGTTGGCTTGGTTTGGGCATTTTGGAAATCATGTCCGAGAAGTACTTGACTGGTTACAAGCTGCACTTGAGTACTCAAGCGACTCGACTGCAGCGCGTGCCAAGGCGCTCTGGGGTCTTGGCATGATGTCAATGGTGTTGGGTGAATTCTCACGCGCTCGCGGCGTACTGGAAGAGAGCGTTTCAATATGGCGCGCGATTGGCAGCCAATATGGACTGGCAACAGCATTACGCGAATTATGTGCGGTGCTATTCTGCCAACGCGAAACGGCCGCCGCACAGCATTTCGGCGAAGAGAGCATCCGGTTATGGCGGGCATTAGGCAGCCGCTGGGATCTGGCGCTCGCTCTAGACAATCTGGGCGGCACTTTGGTGGCTGCTGGTAACTTCGCAGATGCACGTGTGCTCTATGCTGAGGAGATCGAACTCTTTCGGACCCTAAATGATGGATGGGGGCTTGGCAGTGCCTTCAGCGGTCTTGGCTATGCGGCTGGTCAGGCCGGTGAATTAGCTACAGCGCGTACTTTCTTGGCGCAAGCACTGGCATTACGGCGATCATTTGCGGATAAGTGGAACATCGCCGAAACACTCGTACTACAAGGCGAGACGCATCTGCGCTTGGGCGAGGTGGACACGGCACGCATTTTCCTCACAGAAAGCCTGATTCTACTCCAGGAAATTGGCGATAAAGGGGGAATCGCGCTTGTGGTGCATCTTCTGGGAATGTTGTCAAAGGCACACGGGGCATCTGGGCGCGCAACACAACTGTTGGCAAGCGCAGCTTTGCTGCGTGGCCAGACGGGTGGTGCAGCCTTTCATTGCCTCACCAGGGCCGAAGACTACGAACCGCCGATTGCGGCGTTGCGAAATGTGCTGGGTGAAGATACATTTTCAGTGCACTGGGCAATGGGCCAGACACTTTCGGTCGAACAAATTATCGCGTATGCGATAGCTGAACCGACTACCGCGACTGAAAAATGGCCGCCAGACGCTTACGTACAGGGCATTCCACCCACGAGAGATTCTGCTCCAGGCCTAACTGCCCGAGAAGTTGAAGTACTCCGGCTGATGACTTCAGGCGTGACCTATGCCCAAATTGCCGAAGAGTTGGTTGTCAGTGGTCGTACGGTCAACGCCCATGTGACGTCGATTTTCAGCAAGCTTGGCGTCCATACCCGCGCCGCAGCGACGCGCTATGCCATCGACCATCACATGGTTTGATGCTGAATGTCGTTACCGCTGTTAGCGGGGGCTGCTTGCGCCAGGCGATGAACAACTGAATAGGTAACTTTACTGATGCGCCTTCTTGATGAATCCAGTAGCCTTTTGTGCCAGTGGGGCAACGCGTGCGCACATCCAGTTTGCCCTACACACGGAGCCTCAGAATTAGTCAAGTAAGGAGCGTACTGTATGCAAATTCAACCGATCGTGGGTGCATGGCATGTTGCCATCAAGATAGAGGGTAACGCTAAAGGGTTTGACGCCATCTATACCTTTTACGCCGATGGCAATTTTCTTGATGTAAACTCGCTAAGAGAGGCGAATCCCGGCGTCTGGTCAGAAACTGAGGATACCTACATCGCTACATTCTGGGGCTTTGGCTTCGATATGCAAGGCCAGACAAATGCTAAAGCCAAGGTGCGGTTAGCGATCAAGATGGAAGACGCCGACCATTTCACCGCCAATGGTAGGACGGATGTATATGACCTGGCAGGCCGGCTGATCGAACACGAATTTTCTGGCCCGGTCACCCTCGAAGGCGTGCGCGCCAAGGTAGAATCGCCTCTTCTGGATGCTACGAGCTAGAGCCGGCGACACTCGCTTCGTTTTGCCAGCAGTATGGCTATGAGTTGATTACGTTTGATTGGGGCTAGCCACGTGGTGGGGATGGCCCAATGTGGAGGCGATTTGACCCGATCGCCGCAGAAGTAGTCACGACCGATAGTAAGCTGTCGAAGCATTCTGGGCGATCCAAGATCTCAGGATCGCCCAGAATGTCTCGACGACACAACTGAACGCAACCCGAGAACTTGGTGTCGCTTGGATGGTTTCGAGTTGATGTCGCCGTGCGGCCCGGTTAGAAACCCTGCAACTTGCTCAAATCGGCGATGCCGGCCGGCAGGCGAGCGATATGCTGCACCAAAGCCAGGCGCGCCTGGCGCAAGCTCTCGTCGTCGGCGTTGACCAGCACGCGCTCGAAGTAGGCGTTGATCGGCTGCTGCAAGTCCGTCAGCACGCTGCCCAGAACGACAGCCGGTTCGCTTGCAGCCGCCACTGTCGCCGCCGCGTCAACATACGCGCTGTGCAGCGCGCCCTCGACTGGCTCCGCATAGGCCGCCGGGTTCAACGCCAGCGTTGCGTCCAACGTGCGGGTGATGCGGGCGCAGCGGGCATAGGCGGTAAAGGCTTCAGCCCAGGTCGGCAAGGCCAACGCCTCGCGCAGCGCCGCGCAGACACGCACGGCCGCGGCCGGGTTGTCACCGCGCTCGGCAAGTACGGCATCGACGACGTCAAAGGCGTAGCCCATGTCGGCCAGCACGCCCTGGAGGCGGCGCTCGACAAAGGCCGCCGTCTCGGCCAGCGATTCATCGCTCACCGGCACCGGCTGCAAGGCCCCGGCCGCCGCCAGTCCTGCACGTACGCTGAAGTCGGTGCCGGTGGCAATGAGGCTGTTGACGATACCCAGCGCAGCACGGCGCAGGCCAAACGGGTCGGCGCTGCCGGTGGGGATGGCCTTGACGGCGAAGAGACCCGCCAGTGCGTCCATCTTATCGGCCAGCGAGAGGGCCAGGCCGGGCAGGGAAGCGGGCGCGTCGTCGCCGGCGCTGCGCGGCAGATACTGCTCGCGGATCGCCTGCGCCACCGCTGCCGATTCGCCGCTCTTGACGGCATAGATCTCGCCGATGATGCCCTGCAAGCTCGTCATCTCCACGACCATATTGGTCATCAGATCGGCCTTGCTGAGTTCGGCGGCGCGGCTGACCGTCGCGATGTCGGCTTCGCCGGCGCCCAGCATGGCGGCAACCTGCGGCGCCAGCACCTTGAGCCGCTCGACGCGGTCGAGCATGGAGCCGAGCTTGGTGTGGAAGGTCAGCGTCGCCAGCCGGGGCGAGAAGCTCTCCAGGCTGCGGCTCGTGTCGGCGCGATAGAAATAAGCCGCGTCGGCGTAGCGCGCACGGATGACGCCTTCGTAGCCCTCGCGCACGACGTCCGGATGTGCCAGCTCGTTGCTGTTGGCCACGGCCACAAAGTGGTTGACAAGCGCGCCGCCCTTGGTCACCGGGAAGTAGCGTTGGTGCTTCTTCATCACACCAATGAGCACGGGCGCGGGCAAGTCCAGGTAGCGCGCCTCGAAGGTGCCCAGCAGCGCGGTGGGCGCCTCGATGAGGTCGGTGACTTCGTCGAGCAGGGCGGGCTCGTCCGGCACGGTGCCGCCCACCGTTTCGGCCGCGCGGCGCACCAATTCCTCGACCAGTTGGCGGCGCTCGTCGCGATCGATGACGACGCCCTGCGCGGCAACGGCGTCGAAATAACTCGATGCGTCGGCGACGGCAAAGCTCGTGAAGGCGCCGGCAGGGAGGCGCGCTGCCGCATCGGCGAAGCGCGGGCCGCGGCTGGTCTTCCCGGTCGTCACGCCCGCCCACGTAAAGGGCACGACCTGGTCGCCGTAGAGGGCCACGATCCAGCGCAGCGGCCGCGAGTAGGCGATGCCGCTGCTGTTCCAGCGCATGGCCTTGCCCCAACGCAGCCCATTGAGCAGTTCCAGGCAGAGGTCCGGCAGCACAGCCGCAGCCGGCCGGCCGGTGACGCGCTTGACGGCATAGACGTAGTTGTCGCGCACCTCGATTTCGTCGAGCCGCACGCCCTGGCCGCGGGCAAAGCCCTCCAGCGCCCTGGTCGGCTGGTTGAGCGAGTCGTAGGCCTGGGCGAGCGCCGGGCCGCGCCTCTCCACCACCTCGTCGGCCTGCATGGGCGCCAGATCGGTCACATACGCAGTCAGCCGGCGGGTCGTGCCGACCACGCGCAGGCTCTCATAGGTGAGCTTGTACTGCGCCAGCAGCGCGGCGAGCTTCTCTTCGAGTTGGCGCAGGCCGTCGACGACATCCTGGGCCGGCAGTTCCTCGGAGCCGAGTTCGAGGACGAAAGATTGGGGAGTGGAGAGTGGAGATTGGAGATTGGGCGATTGGGCGATTTCTCCCGCTCCCTCGCTCCCTGTCTCCTTGGCTCCCTTTTCGTTGGCCAGCCACGGGAACTCCTGCCGCTGCCGCTGTTCGACATACAACTCTGAAACAGCTTTGGCCTGAGATCGCATGTCGGCAAAGAACTTGGCGCGCTCGGTGACGCCGATGGCGCCGCGCGCATCGAGCAGGTTGAAGGTATGGCTCTGGCGCAGCACGTAGTCGTGCGCCGGGATGGCCAGGCCGCGCGCGATGCAGGCCGCTGCCTCTTCGCGGTAGATCTCGTAGAGCCGCTTCATACGCTCTACATCGGCCAGCTCGAACTCGTAGACGCAATTCTCGATCTCGGGGTCACGATAGAGTTCGGCAAAGGTGTGCTGCCCGTCGACGTCGATATCCCACACCTGCGTCTTGTGCTGCAAGTACATGACGATGCGGTCGAGGCCGTAGGTAATCTCCACGCTCACCGGGTCGAGCGCCAGGCTACCGGACTGCTGGAAGTAGGTGAATTGCGTGATCTCCTGCCCGTCGAGCCACACTTCCCAGCCCAGCCCCCACGCACCGAGTGCGGGCGACTCCCAGTTGTCCTCCACGAAACGGATGTCGTGGCGCGTGCGGTCCAGGCCGATCGCCTCCAGGCTGGAGAGATAGAGCTCCTGCGGGTTGCCCGGGTCCGGCTTGAGGATGACCTGGTACTGGTGGTGCATCTGCATGCGGTTCGGGTTCTCGGCGTAGCGGCCATCATCCGGGCGAAAGGATGGCTCGACATAGGCGACATTCCACGGCTCCGGCCCCAACACACGCAGCACGGTGGCGGGATTCATGGTGCCGGCGCCGACCTTCTCGCTGTAGGGCTGCCAGATCGAGCAGCCGTGGGCGGCCCAGAAGTCGTGCAGCCGCTTGATTACTTCTTGCATGGAGGGTGGCTTGGTGGACATAAGTTTCTTCCGATTCTATGATTCGTGGTGCCGGGCCGAACTGACGGTCTTCTGCGTCAACCGACGACGCGGATGGGGACCGGCACAAATGTCAGAATAAAGATGATGATGACCAGATAGCCGATGAGCCGGCGCCGGGTGTCGAGACGGGTGACGTCATCCAGCGCGGGCGGATGCTCGACGCCAATGAGCAGCAGCAGCACCAGCCAGACAAACCAGCCCGTGAAGCCGACACTTTCCAGACCGGGAATGAAGCTCTGGAAGCCGGGCAGGCTGGCCAGCGCCAGCACGGCGAGCACGCCCATGGTCGCCAGGTTGATTACCCGAGCCTTGCGGCCAAAGAGCGCAAAGACCGTGTGCCCGCCATCGAGTTGGCCGACCGGCAGCAGATTGAGTGCAGTGACCAGTAGCCCGATCCACGCGGCAAAGGCGATTTGGCTGATGAAGACATCGGCGCCGGTGACAGGATTCGGCAGGATCTGGCCGAACATCAGGTACTTGACGCCAAGATAGAGCAGGCTGTTGCCTTCGATGATGTAGGTGGCATTAGGCGGTGGCACCTCGACCGTGCTGAGGCTCAGCCCGTAGATCAGCAGCGGCAGCGCCAAGGCAAGCCCGGCCAACGGGCCAGCTACGCCGATGTCGAAGAGCTTGCGCCGATCCGAAATCGGTTCTTTGAGGCGGATGAAAGCGCCGAAGGTGCCGAAGCCGACAGGCATGGGCAGGAAGTAGGGCAGCGTCACGGCGACGCGATGATAGCGGGCGGCAAAGTAGTGGCCGAATTCGTGGGCGAGCAAGATGACCAGCAGGGTCGCCGAGAATGGCACGCCGTTGAGCAGGTAATTGGGAGAGAGAATATCGGTCCACGCCTGCGGCTCCAGGACATTGGTCGCGCCCACCAGCAGCGTGCTCCAGATCGTTGCCGCAAAGAGGACGGCGTTGATCCAGATGCGCGAGGCGGTTGGCTTCACGACGCCGGGGAAGATGTGTACGAACACCTCCTCGGGCGGTGCGCCACGCTGCCCGGTCTCTTCGGCCACGGAGCGCAGCGTGGGCGTGTAGCCCATGCCGGCGAGTGTGGCCTGCCAGCGCGGGAACGCGATGTGGCTTGGCCGCGTCAGCCGCCCGTGAAAGACGAGGATGCCCTCCGTGGCAGCCTCGCGCGGCGTCGTCATCGACTCGATCAATAACTCGGGTTCGATGACGTTGCGCAACTGCTTGATGACCGATTCCGGCGGCGCCTGGACTGGCGCCGGTTTGGGCGCCTCATTCACGGCGACGGGCATACTATCGCTGCTCACAGCTTCTCCAAACGAATGGGATGGTCCCCTCGGCCTGGATTTCCAGGCAACAATCCACAATTATGCTATACTGCACCGGTTTTGAGGAAACCACATGGCGAAAGAGAGTTCTATGAGCACCCATCCCTTCCTACAGCGCCTGCACGAAACGCCGCTTCTGGCCGACGGCGCCATGGGCACCATGCTCTACGCCAAGGGCGCCAGCAGCGAGCAGTGTCTGGAGTATCTGGTCATCTCGCGGCCGGCATGGGTGAGCGAGGTTCACCAGGCCTACGCCACGGCGGGCGCCGACATCATCAAGACGCACACCTTTGGCGCCAACCGCGTGCGTCTGGCCGACTACGGGCTGGCCGACAAAGTTCGCGACCTGAACTTCCGCGCCGTCAAGCTGGTGCGCGACGTGCGCGAAGTCTCCGGCCGCGCGCTCTTCATCGCCGGCGACGTCGGGCCGCTGGGCAAGCGCCTCCAGCCGGAGGGGCCGCTCTCCCACGCCGAGGCGCGCGCGGCTTTCCGCGAGCAGGTGAGCGTGCTCTGGGAGGCCGGCGCCGATCTGCTGCTCTTCGAGACCTTCGTCCACGTCGCCGAACTGGAGATCGCCATCCAGGTTGCGCGTGAGGTGTGTGACCTGCCGATTGTCGCCTCCATGACCTTTGCCGAGGATGGCCTGACCATGACCGGCCACACGCCCGCCGAGGTGGTGGGTCGGGTGCGCAAGGCCGGCGCCGACGTGGTGGGCGTCAACTGTTCGGTCGGCCCGGCAGCCATGCTCCAGACGCTGGAGCATCTGCGCGAGGCCGGCGGCGACGCACCGTTGATTATCATGCCTAACGCCGGCTTCCCCGAGCGCGTCGAAGGCCGCTTCTACTACCCGTCGAGCCCAGAATACTTCGCACGGCAGACGGACGCCTTCCTGGCGCAGGGGGCGTGCATCGTCGGCGGTTGCTGCGGCACCACGCCCATGCATATCCGCGCCATGCGCGCCGCGCTTGACGGCTGGCTGGCAGGCAAGCAGGCGCCGGGCGAGCAGCCGTCGCTGGTCATCGAGGACCTGGCGCCGGCGGCCCGGGCCGACTATGGCGTGGCCGGCGAAGTGACGCCCACGGGCGTGCTGAGCAAGCTGCGCGCCGGCAAGTTCGTCATCAGCGTCGAGGTCGACCCGCCGCGCAGCTTCACCGCCGAGAAGCAGATCGAGGGTGCGCGCCATGCCTGGAAAATGGGCGCCGACGCCGTCAACGTGGCCGACAGCCCCATGGCGCGCGTGCGCATGAGCGCGCTCTCGCTCTGCGTGCAGATCCAGCAGCAGGTGGGCATCGAGACCATCGTCCACTTCACGACGCGCGACCGTTCGCTCATGGGGTTACAGGCCGATCTCATCGGTGCGCACGCGCTCGGCGTCCGCAATATCCTCGCGCTCACCGGCGACCCGCCCAGCCTGGGCGACACCAAGCAGTCGACCGCCGTCTACGACGTGGATAGCATTGGCCTGGTGCGCATCATCAACCGTTTCAACGACGGCGTTGATGTGGCCGGGCAGGATATGGGGCAGAAGGGCGGCTTCACCATTGCCGTGGCCTGCGACCCGACGCGCGCCGACCTGGTGCAGGAGGTCGATCGCTTCCACCAGAAGGTGAGCGGCGGAGCGCACTTCACGATGACGCAACCCATCTTCGACCCGCAACTCTGGCGCGACTTCCTGCGCACCTACGAGGAACGCCACGGCGCCTTTCCGGTGCCGGTGCTCATCGGCGTGCTGCCGTTGCAGGGGCACAAGCACGCCTCCTTCCTTCACAACGAAGTGCCCGGCATCACGCTCAGCGAGGACGCGCTGGAACGGATGCGCAGGGCGGGCGCCAACGGCCGGCAGGAAGGCGTGCGGATGGCGCAGGAATTGCTAATGGAATTGAAGGAACTGCCCCACGTGCAGGGCGTCTACCTCATGCCCAGCTTCGGGCGCTATGAGACGGCCTGCCAGGTGCTGGAGGTGCTGGCGCCGGAGGAGCGCGGCGCGGTGCCCGGCTAGTCGTCAGGCGTCTGCTCTGGCGATGCGGGCGTAGCGCTCTGCTGACTGCCCGTTGTGCTTGGCGCCGTGCCGTTGATGGGCCGGGCGCGGCCAATCAGCGTCACGATTGTCGCCGCAATCGTTGCCAGAAGCAGATAGCCGACGAATGACTCGATGGCCACCAGAAAGCGGCTGTCGGGCGTCGTGACCAGATCCTCGGCGCCCAGGCTCGTAAAGTTGAGGATGGTGAAGTAGACCGATTCGGGGAAGGAATGGATTACCGGCGCCGTCGGATCGTTGGCCACCTGCAACCCCAGTTCGGTGTGCATCCAGGCGAAGGTGCCGACGAAGAGGCAGAATTCCACCGCGCCAAAAATGACATCGACGTTGGAGTTGCTCTCGTCGCGCAGGAGAAGGCGTACGCGCACGATGAGCAACGCCACGAAGACCGCAGCCACGAAGACGCCGACCGCCGGGATGATCACATCGCGCAAAACGCCCGGCGCCACATAACGCGCCAACCAGATCCAAATACCCCCCGACAGCAGGAGCACTAGAAACAGGATTGAAGCAACGAGCGTGCGTTTCATGGCTGTGCTTGGCAATTCTCGTTACAGGGCCACCACCAACGCAATCGACCGCGTGCGATCGTGGCTGAGGCTGACGGACCAGGTGTGCAGCGCCACCCGCCCGGCGACGGCAGCGGCCGCACCATGCAGATGCAGTTGCGGCGCGCCGGTCTCGCCGTCCTTGAGCACTTCGATATCCACCCAGTTGACGCCGTTGCGCCAGATGCCCGTGCCGAGCGCCTTGGCAACCGCCTCTTTTGCGGCAAAGCGTGCGGCCAGTGACTCCACGCGCTGACCGCAGCACGCCAGTTCGCCTGCGGTGTAAACACGTTGCAGGAAGCGGTCACCGTGGCGGTCGATGGCCTGGCGCACGCGCTCGATCTCGATGATGTCGACGCCGGTTCGCAGGCTGGTCATAGTGCGTCCGGCTCCCCGTCGCCGGCATCCGGCCCGGCCACGACGACGATACACTTTTCCGGCGCCAGGTACTGGCGTGCCACGCGGCGCACGTCGTCGGCAGTGACGCCGTAGATCAGGCTGTGATAGCGCTGCAGGTAGTCGAGACCCAGGCCGTGCCACTCCATGTTGAGTAGCGCGTCGGCCACGCCTTCGTTGGTCTCCAGCGTCAGCGGCAGCACGCCGGTGAGGTAGGCCTGGCTGTCGGCCAGTTCTTCGGCCCCGACAGCCGTCTCGCCCAGCCGGTCAAACTCGGCCAGAACGCTCGCAACCGCGTCGTCGACATCCTCCGGGTTGACGCCGGCCGATGCCAGCCACGCACCGGCGTCCTGCTCGGCGACCAGCGAACTGTAGCAGTAGTAGGCTAATCCCTGCTCCTCGCGCACGCGTTCACCCAGCCGGCCCATCATGCCGAACTGGCCGAGGATGCAGTTGGCCACACGTGCGGCGTAGAAGTCGGGATCGTGGCGGGGGACGCCGTGCGCGCCGACCATGAGATCGCTCTGCACTTTGCCGGGCATGGGGGCAAACACATGCCGCCCGCCGGCCTGGGCCAGCGGTGGCAGCTCATGGGGCGGCAATTCCGGGCCGGACCAGGCGCCAAAGAGCGCGGCGATACGATCCGTAATCTGGGCAGCGTCCACCGCACCGGAAAGGGCAAAGACAGCGCCCTGCGGCGAGTAGTAGCGGCGGTGAAAATCGTGCAGGTCGGCCGGTTGCAGCGCGCCGACGCTCTCCAGGTAACCGCCCGTGGCGCGCCCGTAGGCATGATCGCGGCCGAAGAGCGCAGCGTAGAAGCGCTGGCTGGCAATGCTGCCCGTGTCCTGGTCGCGTTCCTGGATGCGCACCAGCTTCATGCGCCGCAGCCGCTCGACATGTTCCTCGGCAAAGGTGGGGAATTGCAGGATGTCGGCCAGCAGCGCCAGCAGATCGTCGAAATCCTCGGCCAGCGCGGTGAGGCCGATGTCGGTGCTGTGCACGTCGGCGGAGACCGTCAGCGACGCGCCCACCGACTCCACGGCCTCGTTGAAAGCGGCGTAATCGTAGCCGGCGCTGCCGCGCGTCAGCATGCCCGCCACAAAGGAGGCCAGCCCGGCCTGCTCTGGACGTTCGTAGATGGCGCCGGCGCGCAGCGAACCGTGCAGCACCGCCAGCGGCGCGGCGTGGTTTTCGCGCACGAGGATGGTCAGCCCGTTGGGCAGCGTCATGCGGGCGATATTCTCCGGGCCGGGCAGTGCGGCGGAGCGGAGTGCGGATGGTACGCTCATTCTTCCTCCCCCTCCGGCACATACCAGCCGACCGTCTGCCGATGGCGGGCAAAGCTCTTCTGCGCTACGCGCTGTACGTCCTCGGGCGTCACGGCGGCAAGTTGCTCGACCCACGCGTTCAGCCAGTCGAGGCTTGCCACCACCTCGCTGAAGCCAAGCCAGTAGGCCTCGTAGGTGACGCTTTCGCTGCTGAAGACGAACTGTGCCTTGGTCTGTTTGATGGCCCGCTCGACCTCGGCCTGCTCGACGCCATCGCGCTGGATGCGTTCGAGTTCGTGCCAGATAGCCTCCTCCACCTGCGCGTGGGTGACGCCGGGCGCCAGCGTGGCGCTGATGGTGAAGAGGCCGGTGTCGATGGTCGGCCCGACGCTGCTTGCCACGTCGACGGTCAGTTGGCGCTCGACCAGCGCGCGGTAGAGGCGGTTGTTGCGGTTGTTGGCGCTGCCGCCGAAGATGCCCAGCCCCTTGGCGCCACCAAGCACCGAATCGAGCACCACTGTGGCGAAGAAGTCCGGGTGCGTGGCGGGCGGAGCGTGGAATGCCTGGAGAAAGTAGGGCGTAGGATCCTCGCCGCGCAGGATGATGCGGCGCTCCGCTTGCTGGGCCGGCTCCTGGGTGCGCACTGGCGGCACGCTCGGCCCCGGTGCCAGCGCGCCGAAGTGGCGCGCGAGCTGCGCCGCCATCGCGTCCGGCTCGAAATCGCCGGTCACCACGGCGATGGCGTTGTTCGGCGTGTAGAAGGTGCGGTAGTGCGCGTACAGGTCGTCACGTGTCATGCTCAGCAGGTCGGTCTGCCAGCCGATGACCGGGTTGCGATAGCTGTGTGCCTGGAACGCGGCGGCCTGCACCTCCTCCTGGAGGCGATAGAAGTAGCTGTTCTCGCTGCCCTCACGCTCGCTGAGGATGACGGTGCGTTCGGACTCCGTCTCCTCTGCGTCGAAGATGGCGTTGCCCATGCGGTCGCTCTCGACCTGCAACGCCAATTCAATGCGCTCGGCGGGAAAGGTCTCGAAATAGACGGTCCAATCCTGCCCGGTCATGCCGTTGAAGACGCCGCCGGCGCGCGCCACGGCCTTGTCGAACTCGCCGCGCGGGAAGCGCTCGGTGCCCTTGAAGAGCATGTGCTCCACCCAATGGCTGATGCCCGTGTAGCCGGGCGTCTCGTTGCGGCTGCCGACGCGGTAGAAGAGCCAGAAGCTGGCGACCGGCGCGCGCCGGCTTGGCCGCAGGATGACTTGCAGGCCGTTGTCGAGCGTGGTTCGAATCAGGTTGTCCAGTGGCATAGACGCTCTGTGAAGTGGAGAGATTGGAGAGTAGAGATTGGAGATTAGCCATCAATCTCCAATCTCTACTCTCCAATCTCGAATCTCTCGTCTTTTATCTCAATTCCCGTTATTTCCCGCCTGGGCGCGGCCCACGGCGCGATAGACAAAGCCGTGGTGCGCCATGATGGCCGGGTCGTAGATGTTGCGACCGTCGACGATGAGCGCATTGCCCATGAGCGAACGAAGCCGCGGCAGGTCCAGTTGCTTGAACTCGTTCCACTCGGTGCAGACCAGCAGTGCATCGGCGCCGTCCGCCAGGTCGTAGGCATCTTCGGAAAGGCGCATCTGGTTGTCGACGCGCGCCACATTCTTCATGGCGACCGGGTCGTAGCCGCTGACGTGCGCCCCCTCGTTGCGCAGCATGTGGGCGATCTCCAGTGCCGGCGCCTCGCGGATGTCATCGGTGTTGGGCTTGAAGGCGAGGCCCATTAATCCGATGCGCTTGCCGTCCAGCTTGCCGCCCAGCAACTCGCGCAGATTGTAGACTGCCCAGCGCCGCATGTCGCGGTTGATGTCGATGACGGCGCGCAGGAGGGCAGGATGCGACCCGTGGACGAGCGCCATGTGCTCCAGCGCCTTGACATCCTTGGGGAAGCAACTGCCGCCGTAGCCGAGACCCGCGTTGAGGAATTGCGCGCCGATGCGGCGATCGAAGCCCATGCCCTCGGCCACTTCCTGCACGTCGGCGCCTAGCTTCTCGCAAATGACGGCGATCTCGTTGATGAAGCTGATCTTCGTGGCCAGGAAGGCGTTGCTGGCGTACTTGATCATCTCGGCCGTGCGCAGGTCGGTCATGATGATGCGCGTGCGCAGAGGCAGGTGCAACTGGGCGACCTTCTCCGCCGCCTCCGGGCTGCGGCTGCCGATGACGACGCGGTCGGGATTCATGAAGTCGTAGAGCGCAGACCCTTCGCGTGTGAATTCCGGGCAACTGACCACGGCGAAGTCCATCGGTTCCGGCTGGCTGCGGCGCACGATGTCCGCCACCCAATCGCCCGTACCGACGGGGACGGTGCTTTTGTTGATCACGATCAACGGGTGGGTCATCGCATGGGCGACCGACTCGGCGGCCATGCGCACGTACTGCAAGTCCGCCTCGCCGTCGACGCCGCTGGGCGTCCCGACGCAAATGAAGATGAACTCGACGTCCTTGAGCGCTTCGTCGTAGCTCGTGGTGAAGTGTAGCCGGCCGGCCTTCATGTTACGCACGATCATCTCGTTGAGGCCCGGCTCGTAGATGGGCGCCTCGCCGCGCTGGAGCATGGCGATCTTCTCTTCGCTGATGTCGATGCAGGTGACATTGTTGCCCATGTCGGCAAAACAGGTGCCGGTGGACAGGCCGACATAGCCCGTGCCGGCGACTGCGATATTGCGCATTTGGTTACTCCTACAACTAGAAAGACTCACTTGGTATTGCCGATTGCTCGCCATTTTCGGCGGCGTTGTATGGCGCTTCGGCCGATGCTGCCTTTGCGGCTGGATCGACCTCCGCTGGTGTGCTCTCGGTGGTATCGGCGGCGCGCCGTGCTGCCTCGATATCGCTCATCTTCAGGTGCTCGCGCCAGAAGAAATAGGCGCCCAACATTGTCACCGGCACCCATAGCGCGGCATGCAGCGTGAAGGTGTAGCTCGCCGCAATCGACGGGTCGACACCGAAGGTTTCCAGCGTCTTGATGCCGGGCGTATCGAAGGTGCCGATGTAGCCGGGCGCCGCGGGCAGCGTCGTCGCCAGGTTGACCAGCCCGTTCATCAGCATCAGCACGATGAAGCTGACCGAAAAGTCGAAGGCGTGCATGACGAACCAGTACTTGACCGTCTCCAGCAGCCAGATGATCACGCTGGTGAAGAAGATCATGATGACGTCGGACGGTTCGCTCAGGCTGCGCAGGCCAAGCATGAAGCGATGATAGAGATCGTCCGTGCGCTCGCGCACCCGCCCGCGCAGCACCACACCGGCCAGGAGCGCATAAAAGCGTTCGACCCGCTCCGGCTGGCTCGCCATCCACATGAAGACCGCCGTCGCCATCAGGAACATGACCGTCATGGCGATCACGGCGTTGCGGTAGAACTCCGGCATGGGTGCGAACGGCAGCGCAATGAAGACGAACATGATCATCACCAGCCCGTCCGTGAGCCGTTCGATGATGACCGTGGCCAGGCTGGTCGAGATCGCGATGTCCTCGCGCTTCTTCAGTACGTAGGAGCGCAGCAGTTCGCCGGCGCGGAAGGGGAAGACGTTGTTGCCGAAATAGCCGATGCAGACCATGGGGAAGAGCGTTACGACCGGCACCAGCTTCACCGGGCGCAATGTATACTGCCAGCGCCACGTGCGCACCCAGAGACCGATAATATAGACGGCAACGCCGGGGACCAGCCACCAATAGTTCGCCGTGCGCAGCGCCTCGACGACGGTCGGCAGGTGGAGACCCGGCAGGGCCAGATAGATAAAGAACGCGCTGACGATGACGCCGATCGCCAACTGTAGATTACGCTTCAACCGCGGTATGACTCCTCTGCTGGATTGTGCAGCATTCCGCAGAATATCATACGCCCGGAAGCGGCGCCAAACCATCCGGGCAAATACGCGTCTCATCTTCTCCTGCCTATTCTGCCTCACTTCTGCGCCGGGGCGGATGACGATTGGCTGACAAAGCAACGGGGGATGAGTGCTCATCCCCCGTCCTCACATATTGAATTGCTCTCTTTCCGGCCGGCGCAGCGCGGGCTGTACGGTCAACGGAAAGGCTATCAGCCGGCAATCACACGGCGTATCGAGCCCAGGCAACGTCGCCGGGAACGATCTAGTGTGGTGTTGCCAGCATCGCGGGCTCTACGGAATCGCCCAGAATCTCTTCCATGGCCATGACGTGCGCGCAAACACCGCGCAACAGGAACTCTTCGCAGTCACAGGTCCACTCGCCACGATCGTAGGAAACGATGTGGTTGTGGTTGTCGCCGTGAAGTTCGACTTCGAAGCTGTGGACCTTGACACGATGGTCGCGTTCCGCCGCATACTGCTTGGCCTTGAGGATTCTGCTCACCGCTGAGTCCATGGTTCGATCCTTTCTTGTGGTAATCCGAACACTATTGAGTCGACCCTGACTGGCTGGGCCGCAAGCTGGATAGGAAAATGAACAAAAACACCCAGGCGCAATCGCGCGCTGGGTGCTCAGCAACAAGATATTGGTGTTTCGACAGTTGGCGTCTTGATCGTCACCGTTCCGTGCCCTCCTTGACTGAAATAGCCTGTGAACTGTGGCTCGGTGAACTACGTTCCATCGTCAGTAATCTATACGTTTTTGCTCTGCCGATGGTTCCCGATGGAGTACTGGTCGGGTATTGATTGAATAGACACAGTATACGCCCGACCCGCCAACAGTGTCAAACTCATTTTGAGCACCATTCCCACCGAATAGGCTACGACATTGCCGCCGTCATGCCAGGCCAAGCAGTTGCAGCGGCACGCGATCGGCCGGGTCCACCTGGTAGAGCGCAGCCAGATAGAGCGCGATCCAGTTGGCGAGGTAGAGATGGTGGATGGCGACTTCGGTGCGCGTTGCGCCGGGCGCGGCCAGTTCGAGGCGATGGATGCGCCGCGCCGCCAGAATGGCTGCCAGCGCCTCGCTTCCCGGTACGGCGGGGCGCTCCTGCTCTGCCAGATGCACCACGACGACGCCGTTGGGCCAGAAGTTCGGGAAGCGTGCCATGCTCCACAGGCGCTGCATGCCCTCACTGCCGGCGGCCAACGCCGCGCTCTCGGCGTAGTACAGGATGCGCAGGCGCCACTCCTCGCCGACGCCCTCCAGCCATGGCGCGCCCGACCAGATGAGCGGTACGTGCTGGTAGAGGCGTAGCGCCGCCTGTTTGGCCATGTTGGCGGCGGCCGGCGTCTCCGGTCGCAGGGCGTGCAACCAGGTGCGGTTGACAGAGAGTTGTGGCGGCGGACCACCGGCCATGCGGGCCGACGAAGCAAGAAAAGTTGCCAGGGTATAGGCTGGATGCGTGTCGAATGTGAGGGTCGATGGTGCGTCACCGGTTGTTGGCGCGGGCATTGGAAGCGCAGAGAGTTCGGCCGCAAGGCGGGCCAGACCGGCCACTTCGGGCGCGTAGGTGATGGGGTCTCCTGCGGCTGCGGCGCCCAGTGCCTGCTCGGGCAGGTGCGGGTCGGCAGCGACGCGTTGCAGACCCAGGCGATCCAGTTGGCGCACCTGCTGCGGGTCGTCCAGGTCAATCATAGCACGGGGGGATACTCGTCACGGCGCAGCCTGGATGCGAAAGCCGGGCGGCGTGGCGTTCGGTTCGTAGCTCGTGGGCAGGGCGGGGGGCGAACCCAGCCGCGCCAGGTCGTCCTGGGCAATGCGCAGTTGCTCGGAGATGTCGCCCACCGGCGCGTCGGCGTAGAGGCCGCGCTCGGCCTGCTCGGCGAGCCAGTGCCTGCCTTCGATGCGCACCATGGCCTGCTCGACCGGTGACGGCTGGCTGTCGGCAAGCGCGCGTACCAGGCTGTCGATGTAGGTGTCCAGTGCCGCCAGTTGGCCGGCAATTGCGCTGCGGTTGGCTTCCCACTCCGGCACAACGGAGATGCCGTAGGCGCCATCCGCCAGCCGCAACCGGGTCACCAGCCACGCTCGTTCTTCCAGCGGCAGCCAGAACTGCTGGCCGCGCGAAATCTCGCCGGGATTGTCATAAAATTGGGTGCGCGCCTGGTCTTCGTCGCGCAGGGCCTGAGCCAGTGCCTCCCGTTCCGGCTCGATGTCCACGCCGCCCGTCAGTTCGATGCGGTCGGCGAAGATCCTGGCTGCCTCCTCGCGCGCGGCGATTTTTTCCAGCGTCAGGGTATCGTAGGGCAACGGTTGGGCAAGCGTCGCGAGTGTCGGTGTTATCAAAACCCCGCTCCCGATAAGATAGGGGTTGCGGGCCAGATCGGCCAGTTGTTGCTCTAGCGCGGTGTCATCCAGCGGTTCGGCTACGCGGCGCATCTCGGCGAAAAGGTCGGCGCGGCGGGCCGGCACCAGGTCAGGCGCCTGGACGGCGATGCGTTGCGCCTGGATGAGGGCGTCACGGGCGGCGTCGGGGTTGTCGGTGGCAGCATAGCCGTCGGCCGCCTGGACCAGGAGCTGGATGCGTTCCTGTGTGGGTATCGTGTCGTTGAGTACGGCGAACGGCAGGACGAGACGGAAGACCTGGGCCGCCGCGGTGGGGTCGCCCGCCGCCAGGTATGCACGGCCAAGTTGCGCCAGACGACCGGACTGCTCGACGGCGGGAACGGTCGTTGCGTAGGTGAGAGCGGCGCGTGCCGTCTCGAGTTGGCCGGCCTGTAGCGCCTGCACCGCCAGACCGGCCGGCGCATCACCGGCTAGTTCGCGCAGGGCCAATTGCGGCAGGATCTGTTCGGTGCGAACCAATTGCAGCGGATCTGCGTTGAGTATAGGTTTATCGCTGTTGCGCAGTGCCAGGAGTGTGCCGAGTGCCACCAGGCCGATGACGAGGCAGAAGAGAAACGCAATCAGCAGCAGCCGTTCCATCCAGACGCGTGGGCGTTCTGGGGATGCGTTGGTCTGGCTACCGGAGAGTTCGTACGACATGGGCGGAGTATACCACCCGCCTGAATTGGGGGACGAATTACAGTTTCGATCACGGGTTTTATCGGATCTTCTAGGGGGACGGCTGCGAAGCTGGATCGCCCTGAACGCTGGTGATTTTTGCGCGTAAATTTCCGTATGCTAAGATAGCAGCTTGACCGTATTGCCTGGATCTGGTCGGTTTGGCCGCCAAAGTGGATGGCCAGCGGCTGGAAGAAGGCGGCGGCACGTGAGCCAAATGGCTGGCGTGCACTCATCGAGTCCGAAGCATCACACCGGGTACAGGGAAGTTGTGTGCTCGAGTCTGGACAGATGAAGCGTCGACTTCGTACAGGAGTGTTCTCGCCGATGTGGTGGTGAGCGACGGCGCGAACGGAAGCGGTACATTGTCGAATAATAAGGAGTCACAATAGTATGCAGAACACCCGGCTAGACAAGCGCTCGTCCTCGAGTGGCATGGGCCGTATTCTCGAGGGACCGGCAGCCTGGCTGGTCACGTTCCTCCTGATTCCAGGATTGATCGTGGCTATTCTGTTGCTTCCTCCCATCAGCCTGCTGAATCGTCTAGAGTCCTTTACCTTTGAGCGTATCAGCGCCAATACCGGCGGCGCCATCCAGGATCCGGACGGCACGACGGTCAACTTCCCCGCCGAAGGGGTTCTGGCGAATTTTCAGGCGCAGATCAAGAGCACGCCGCGCACGGACTTTATCGAAGGGCAGGCGGGCAACGATCTCTACGAGGCGGCGCAGAGCCTGCCCGACACGCTCATCGCCAAGAGCCCCGTCTATCACGTCGAAATGCGCGGCCGCGAGCCGGCCCAGGCCATCGTGACGATCCCGATTCCCAACGACAGCCTGCCCTACGAGACCCTGGCGCTCTACGAGTGGACAGGCGACAGGTGGCGCTACGTGCCGTCCTCGGTTCTTGCTGATGCAGATATTGTCGAGGCGCGGCTGGACTACGTGCCGCAGAACTTCATGGTCGTGCAGTCGTTGGCCGACGTGCCGGAGGTGACGCTGAACCTGGGCCTCGACGGCCAGGATCCGCAGAATGCCGTCTACACCAATGCCACGCGCGGCACGCTGAACCTGCGCGGCGATGGCGGGTTGGATGGCCAGGCGCCGCCCAATTCCGGCACCACGATTCCGGTCGTGACCAACGTCGAGGCGCAGACGGTGCGCACCGACCTGATCAACAACCTCCTGGTCGATCCGGGCCTGCAGGACAACCAATTTACCACGCTGGAACAACTCGTGGTGAACAATGGCTACCCGGGCCTCCAACTCGACTATCGTGGCGTCGATGCCGTGCCCAGCGCGCGCGCCGACTATGTACGTTTTGTCGACCAGGTCGCCGAGCGCCTGCACGCCGCCAACAAGACCTTGGCCGTCCGTGTGGAAGCGCCGACCCCTGTTTCGGCTGAGGAATGGAATACCGGCGGCTACGACTGGCGCGGCCTGGGTCAGGTGGTCGACGAGTTGATCATCCCGGCGCCCGTCGATCCGCGTGCCTATGCACCGGGCGGCGAGATGGAACTGCTGCTCGCCTACGCAACCGACCAGGTCGAGCCGGGCAAGGTCTCCATTGAACTGGCCGGCCAGTCAGTCGAGCGCAGCGGCAACTATCTCCTGCTCAAGGGCTACCAGGACTCGCTCCAGCCGCTGCTCGGCACGATTTCGGCCGAGACGGGCGCCGACAACAGCGTCTCCATCAGCCTGGACAACCCGCGCTTGCAGGGGCAGGTACAGTGGGACGACCAGCTTGGCATCTATTCCTACACCTACACTGACGACCAGGGTTTACAGCGCACCGTCTACGTCGAGAGTGCCGGTAGCCTCGGGCGCAAGCTCGACCTGCTGCGCAAGTACAACGTGACCAATGTGAGCCTCAACCTGCCGGCCAACGGCGACGTCGACCCGGCCATGATGCAGGTTTTGCAGCGCTTCCAGATGGGCGAATCGACCTCGTCGGCGCCGCAGGCGCAGATGGCCGTCGCCTACACGCTCTATGGTGAAGACGGCAGCGTGGTGAGCCAGCAGATCCGCCCGCTGGACAGCCCGAGTGTCGATTTCGCCATGCCGGCGGAAGCCGCCGCTGGCGAATTGCGCGTCGATGCCCAGCTTGTCAACGCCAATGGCACCGCGCTGACCGCGCCCAAGTCGGCCGTGCTCTCGCTGGCTGCCGGCAAGCAGCCGGCCGCCGCTGCCGAGGCTGTTGCCGATGTCTCGCTGAACGTCGACCAGATTGTCAACGTGCGCGGCGGTCCGGGCACGGGCTTTGCGGTCCTCGGGCAGATCGTGCCGGGCTCGAACTACAAGGTCACCGGCAAAACACCCGCTGCCGACTGGTGGCAGATCGAGTTTGATGACGGTAATGGCTGGGTGATTTCGCAGCTTGCCACGACCAATGGTGACGGGAATGCCGTTGCCGTTGTCGAAAACCTGCCGCAGGCGCCGGCTGCGCCGGCCGTTGCGGCGGCACCGGCAGAAGCCGCGCCGGTTGCAGAGGCTGCGGCCGAAGCAGCCCCGGCGGAGGTCGCGGCGGCGAGTGCGGCACCGGCGCCCGTGGCGGCCCCGACCGGTGGTGGCTCATTTGGCTATGGCATTCAGGGCCATGTGGTAGATAACGGTCAGATTTTTCCTGTGTTGGATTCGATTGGCGGGCTTGGCTTCAACTGGTTCAAACAACAGATCGAGTGGAAGCGGTTTGAGAGCGCCGGCCCCGGCCAGATTGACTGGGGCGCAATGGATGAGATCGTCAACGCTTCCGGCAGCCGTGGTGTGAGCGTGCTCTTCAGCATCGTGAAGGCGCCGGCCTGGGCGCGTGAGTCTGGCTTCGACGGCAGCGTCGAAGGCCCGCCATCCGACCCTCAGACCTACGCGAACTTTGTTGGCGCGGTCGCCGGTCGTTATTGTGGCAAGTCGCTCAAGGCGATCGAAGTCTGGAACGAGCAGAATCTGCACTATGAATGGGGCAATAAGGCGCTCAACCCGGGCGAATACGTGGCGTTGCTGGCGCCGGCGTTCAATGCCATCAAGGGCGCATGTCCGTCCATGTTGGTCATCAGCGGTGCGTTGACACCTGCGGGTAACAATGCGCCCTACGCGATGGATGACTTCACCTACCTCGAAGAGATGTTCAAGGCTGGCGCCAACAACTATCTTGACGGCGTCGGTGCACATCCAAGCGGCTACAACGTGCCGCCATCCGTGACCTGGGAAGGCGCGTGTGAGGCGATTCAGAAGACCGGCAACAGCTTCAACGGCGCATGTGACTCGCCCCACCACTCGTGGAGCTTCCAGAGCACAATGACCGGTTACTACAACATCATGAATGTCTATGGCGGCGGCAACAAGCTGGTCTGGCCGACAGAATTCGGCTGGGCGGCCGGCGGCGCGTTCAACCCTGCCTACAAGTATGCCGACGACAACGACTACCAGGAACAGGCGCAGTGGACGGTGGAAGCCTACCAAATGATGCGCAATTGGGGCTGGGTCGGGCCGGCATTCCTGTGGAATCTCAACTTCCGCGTTATTGCCGATCGCACAGAACTGGCGCAGTGGGGTATCGTAGATTCGAGCTGGAATCCGCTGCCTGCCTATACGGCGCTGGCACAGATGCCCAAGTAACCTGCCGTTCAGCTCATAGATCACAGAAATCAGCAGGGGCGACGCTAGCGTCGCCCCTGCCATGTCCAAAACACGGTCACTTTTCGTGCTCTCCAGCGCTCCCCGAACTTGTTGTCGCATCGTCGAGCAGGCCCGTCGGGCGGCCAACCGCCGGTGGAAGTCATTACACACCGGATGTTGCGCCGGCATGTTGTGGAGCGTCGAACCATGCAATGCCAAGGGAACAGAATGACGCACAAACACCATTCATTCAGTTTGCCGCGCTGTGTAGGTAGCGGATTCATCCGTTCGCTCGTCCTTGCGCTCGTGCTGTCGATCGGTTTCGCCGGCCAGGGGTTGGCCCAGGGTTCGCCAGCGGCCCCCACAAGCGGGGAAGTCGCGGTCGTGCGGCTCAATCTTCGCACCGAGCCCAGCATTTCTTCCCCTGTGGCCGGGCGACTGCCACAGGGCACCAAGGTCGAGATCTTGACAGTCAGCGACGACGAGCGCTGGTATGAAGTCGAGACCGGCGATGGACGTACCGGCTGGCTCTACGCCGTCTACGTGAATACTGGCGCGGTAACCGAGCCCGAAGCGACGACATCTGCCATTCCCACGGCAACGCCAACTGCTACGGCCGA
Organism: Caldilineaceae bacterium; assembly: GCA_020634815.1. Classification (GTDB taxonomy): domain Bacteria; phylum Chloroflexota; class Anaerolineae; order Caldilineales; family Caldilineaceae; genus Caldilinea. The sequence continues at coordinate 172,703 of JACKBA010000006.1, forward strand.
GTCGAGCCCGGTGGCGGCAGCGCCCGCAGCGGTCGCGCTGCCTGACGGCGTTCCTGGTGCGACAACCATACCGGCGCGCATGAACGTGCGCGGCGGGCCGGGCACCAATTACCCGGTCGTTGTCTCGGTCGCAGCCGGCACCACACTCGAGATCGTGGGACTGAACCCAGGGAGTACGTGGTATCAAGTCCGCGTGCCGGATCGTGAGGAGCCGGCTTGGGTCTTTGCCAATCTGACCGTGCTCAGCGGGTCGCTGGAGAGCGTGCCGCAGTTGGCGGATACCGATCTGCCGCCGGTTCCGGTGACCGAAGCGCCCGTGGCGCCGGCAGCGGCCGCAAGTGCCGCGGCATCTTCACCAGCCGCCGCTCCGGCCGCTGCGCCCAATACCTCTACCGGTTTCGGCTACGGCATTACAGTGAACACGTGGCAAGGGGACAAACAGGGCGTGGCCGATCTGGTCAAGCAGTTGGGCTTCGGCTGGGTGAAGCAGCAGGTCCGCTGGGAATACGCCGAGCCGGAGCCGGGCAACATCCAGTGGCAGGAGATGGATGGTATCGTCAACACCATGAACGGCAACGGCATCAACACCATGTTCAGCGTGGTGACGTCGCCGCCGTGGGCGCGGCCGAACCTGGGTGGTACAGGCGGCCCGCCAGAGGATTTCCAGCTTTTTGCCAACTTCCTCGGCGCCATTGCCGGCCGCTACTGCGGCAGCCTGCAAGCCATCGAGGTTTGGAACGAGCAGAATCTGCGTCGTGAATGGGAAGGCTTCCCGCTGGAGCCGTCCAGCTATATGGAATTGCTCAAGCGCTCCTACAATTCGATCAAGGGCGCGTGCCCGTCAGTGCTGGTCATCAGCGGCGCCACCACGCCTGCCGGCTACAGTGATGTCGCATTCGATGACATCGACTACTTGCGCGGCATGTACCAGAATGGCTTGAAGCAATACAGCGACGGCATCGGCATTCATCCCAGCGGCTTTGCCAACCCGCCGACCGTTACCTTCGACGATTGGACATCGGGGAACTACGACTCTCTCTCACACGTCAATCATCGCAGCTTCTACTTTCTGAGCACCCTGCGCGAATCGCGGCGGGTGATGGAGGAATTCGGTGACACGAACAAGCGCCTGTGGCCGACGGAGTTTGGCTGGGGCTCGACGCCTTCGCCACACGCCGGTTATGAGTATGAGGCGCGCATCGACGAGGCAACGCAGGCTCGCTGGATCGTGGATGCGTTCAACATCATGGGCGGCTCGGGTTATGTGGCCGTGCCCATGCTCTGGAACCTCAACTATCCGCGCGAAACCGAAATGGGCGCATTCGCCGTGGTTGGGCGGCCGGCGTTCGATGCCCTGCGTGCCATGACCGGCCGCTAGGCTATTGGCAACCGACAAACAGAACTGAATCGTATGGAAATAGCTATGGCAACGAAACGAATTCTTGCAACGATAACTGCATTGGCGGCTCTGCTCCTGCTGGCCGCGTGTGGTGGCGGCGCCGAGCCGACGCCGACGCCGACCAAGACTCCCGCCGCGCAGGAGCAGCCCGCCACGCCGACGCCGACGCTGGCCCCGGTCAGCGTCGAGCCGGCGCCGGCCCAGGAGCAACCGGCCGCGCAACCCGCCGACACGCCGGCCCCTGCGCCGACGCCCGTGATCGAGAAGATCGCGCGCGTGACGGCTGACCAACTGAACATCCGCAGCACCCCTAGCACCGACGGCACCATCGTCAAGCTGGCGCTGACGGGCGAGACCTACACCGTGCTTGGCCAATCCGATGACGGCCAGTGGCTGGAATTGGCAGAGAATGGCAACGCGCTCGGTTGGGCCGCCGCCGAGTTCATGACGGTGGAGGAGCGCGTCGTCGAGGCGCCGGCGGGGCAGCCATCCGGCGGTGAGCAGACGGCAGAGCAGCCGACCCAGGCGCCGGCGGGCGGCTTCACCGGCAGCTTTGCGCCGGCGACCATGTCCAGCCCCGATTATGGCGCGCAGGTTTTCGTCTGGTGGCGCGAGGAGATCCGCGACCGCGATCTCGACCTGATGAAGGAAGGCGGCTTCAATTGGATCAAGCAGTCCTTCTCCTGGGAGTCCATCGAGGGCGCCGGCCGCGGCCAATACGACTGGTCGATCGCCGACAAGGTCGTCACCCATGCCAACGAGCGCGGGCTGAAGATCCTGGCCCGCCTGAGCCTTGATCCCGACAAACAGGGCTTCTGGGCGGGCGCCCCGCCGGCCAGCGGCGATGCCTTTGCCGAGTATGCAGGTGCGCTGGCGTCGCGCTACAACTGCCAGCCGGGTGCGATCGGTTGCATCCAGGCGTTCCAGATCTGGAACGAGCCGAACCTGGCGCGCGAGTGGGGCGGCAAGCGACCCAATCCCGCCGAATACGCGGAATTCCTGGGCAAGGCCTATCGTGCGATCAAGGCGGCCAACCCGAACGCTATCGTCATCAGCGCGGGCATGGCCCCGACCGGCGACAACAGCGATATCGCCATGCCGGACGACCTCTTCTATGACCAGATGTACCAGGCCATGGGCGGCAACAGCAACGGCTATTTCGACGCGCTGGGCGTGCACGGCGCCGGCTACGCCGCACCGCCCGAGCTCGATCCGGCCGAGGCGGCCAGTAACTCAAAGTATGGCGGCTATCGCTTCTTTGCCTTCCGCCACGTCGAGGACATCCGCGCGATCATGGAGAAGTACGGAGATACGGCCAAGAAGATCGTGCTGCTGGAGTTCGGCTGGACCTTCGACCCGGTCAATCCGGCCTACAAGTGGCACGGCGCCGATGCCGGCATCGACATGTTCGTCCAGGCAGACTACCTCAAACGTGCCTATCAGTACGCTGCGGCCAACTGGCCGTGGGTAGGGTTGATGAGCCTGCTCACCATGCCGAACCTGGACTGGCTCAACGATGGCAACGGGTCGGACGAAGAGCAATACTGGTGGGCGATCATGGAACCGAGCCAGATCAACGCCAAAGAGTGGCGCCCCGCCTATATCGAGTTGTGTATCTATCTGAACAGCTTGAAGGGGCAGAAGTGCATCTACGATCCGAACCAGTGATGGTTTGTGAGGGGATGAACGGATGACAGGATGAGGGGGTGAGACGGTGATGGCCGGCGCGCTGTGCAGCCCCAGGCACCGCCAACCTCATCCCCTCATCTTTTCACATCTTGTCACCCCCTCATCTTGTCATCTTGCCAGACACCCCTACTGCCCGCTCGTAGCGCCGAGGAGCAACTGCACTGCCTGTTCACCGATGGTGGCGGCAGTGTCGACCCAGTCGACGTTGTCGGCGAAGGCGGACAGATCAACGCTGTCGAACATGGGGATCCAGATCGCCGTCGCATACCAGAGGCCGAAGAGACCCATGAGCAAAACGGCAAGAAAACTGATTCGAATGGTCCAGCGATTTTGACGCATCATAGAGTGTGCACTTCCCGGCAGATTTGCCTACAGTGGAGCCTATGATATACTAGCGAAACGTCGAACGGCGAATTTGGGTGAGTAGCTCAGCCGGTTAGAGCGCACGGTTCACATCCGTGAGGTCGCGGGTTCGAGTCCCTCCTCGCCCACCTAAAGTTATCAGACGTCAACCAGAGACCTCACGGTCCGCAAATCTCGCGGGCCGTGAGGTCTCTGGTCGTTCAGGCCCCTGCGCAATTATCAGTCGGTGTGAACCAGAAACCTCACGGTGCGCAAAACTATGAAACGCAAACCCGTGCGCCGCG
>JACKBA010000060.1 GCA_020634815.1 Caldilineaceae bacterium
GCCGAAGATCCAGCCGATGGCCCAGGCGACATCGAGCCACGCCTGTTCCATGCAGCGTTCTTCCCAGTTGGCTTCGACGATGGAGTTGTGGACCAGGCTGATGGCCCCGCCGACCTTCCATCTGAGCGCTTCGTAGCTGGAGCTTCCGTTGATGTCGTTGGCTGCCGAGCCGCTTCCTGGTTCGTCCTCTTCGTCCTCGTCGGCCTCGTCCAGATCGTCATAGGGCGGCGCGATTGCCCGGTTGGAGAGCAGGTAGAGCAGGCCGGGCGTGATCTCTTCGCTGACGCGTGCGTCCCATCCGGCTACGAGGGGTAGCTGTTCGGGACTCGGCGCCCCGTACGGCGGGTAGAGGGGGAGCTGCTTTGCTGCGTCTATCTCTATCTCTCGTTCCAGGGCGTAGCGCACAAGCGCGATGACCAGCGTCGTGCTGGGGGTGCCGTCATAGTCCGGTTCAAAGCCGAGGTAGACGATGGGGATGCCGTATAGGACGGCGCCGCTTGCCTCAAACGTCTCGCCGGTGGTGGCTTCGACCCAGTCGACGATGTGCTCCTCGAGCGCGTCGATTCCTTGTGCGTGCAGGACGTCGAGTGCCTTGCGCAGGAACTCGGTGCTGCCTTCGGCGATTTCGCGCATGGCGAGGATGGGTGTGGCCGTTTCGCCGTCGGGCTCTAGCTTCTCGGCTGGGGGCAGCAGCCAGTTGAGTGCGTTTGCCAGCGCCAGGGTGCTTGTGTTCATAAGCCAAACTCGGGGCAGGGGATGGGCGCCGGCCGCGGCTGCAACCTGGCGAGCTTCTGGCCAAGCTGGACGCCTCGGTTCATGTATTCGGCCGCCTCCTCAAGCGCCAGGTCGAACTCTTCCTGCTCGATGTCTGTAAGCAGGGGAGCGTCGGTCTCCTGGCGTCTGCACTCGCGTCGGTAGAGATCCAGGAGCGCGCCTGGTTGGTAGGGTTCCAGGGACTCAAGTGCGTGCTTGAGCCCCTCGGTATCGATGAGGCGCACGGCGGTCAGCTCTTGCGGCCGGCCTGGGGCAGAAACTCGATGACCTCCTGGCCGGCGGCGTTCCTGCCGGTGAGCGTGGTGGCGTTGGCGGCCTCGGGGTACTGAAACGCCAGGCGCCTCTGCACGTCGGCGATGGAGAGGCCGGCCATGCTGGCATCCTCGACGATGGTGTCGCTGCCGATCTTGAAGATGCGCGGCTTGGGCGTTTCAGCGACCGGTGCTTCGGCGGTTGGGGTCGTGGCGATGGCTTCATCTGCCATAGGAAAAGTCTCCTTGTTTGAGAATGTGCTGGTGGTAGTAGTCCAGCAGTTGGATTACCTGATGATGGGGCATGCTGCTGAAGGTGATGGGGGCGTCATGGGGACTTCCGTCAGTGCGGATCGTGTAGCCGGGGCCAGTGATGACGCTGAAACCGCCGCTGACAAACTCGGTTCTGGGAAAGGTCAGAATTGTCTGTTGGAACATCTCGACCTTGGATCGCGCCTCAAGGCTCATGATGGCGTCCGAGACGTTTTGTTCCCACCAGACGCGGGCGGTATCCAGCAGGCGGCGCCGGATGTCGTTGACGATGCTCTCGATAGATCGTTCGCCGTTGACGGTGATCATTGGCTTGCCGCTGTCGTAGACGTAGCGGCTTCCGCTTAGCGAACGTCCGATTGGTGGAACGGGTGAGATTTGGACGCGGAGATGTCCATCGAGCTTTAGATGCAGCGCAAATTCGTTCTCCTCGCCGGTTCCGGTGGTGATGTTGCGGTACCAGCTACTGCCGACGGTGTCCGGGTCGACGATCCATCGTTCGGTTGTCGTGGTGAGCGTTGCCGCGATGCGCTCGGCGAAGTCTTGGAGATCTACCATTGGTCTCCCTTCAGTCGAGCGGGATGAACCCGCCCAGGTGTACTTGGATTGCTTCGATGTAGAGCGCGTCGATGGCGTTGATGGTGCTGGTGCCGTGTAGATCCGGGATGAGGTTGGCGCACTCGCCGAGCAGCTCGTAGCCCACAGAAGGTACGACTTTGACGAGGCGGGCGGTGTAGGTTTCGTCCGGTTCCAGGGCGACCGCCATATACCAGAGGTTGCGTTTGCCGGCGTTGACGCGCCAGCGGACATAGACCTCGGCGTTGAAGCCCAGGCGTGGGCCGAAGGTGGAGCGTTCGATTGGCGGCCTGTCTTCATAGCGGGCGATTTCGGTGCCGCCGGTCAGGAGGATCGCGCCATTTAGGCCCGTGCCGCCGAGTGCGTTGAGCATGGCATCGGTCAGCGGGTGGCCGGTGTTGACTGCGGTGTAGCGCTGGATCCTCAGAAGGCGACTGGTGCTGGTTCCATCGGGTTTGACGCTGACGTAGCGGATGCGTGCGTCGTCCTGGCCGCGTGTACTGTCACTCATGTTCAGAACTCGACGGCGAAGATGTCTTCGTCGACTATGACTGCGGCCGTAACTGCGGCCGGCGCCGGCGTGGTCGCAGCGGGCACGGCGAACATATCGACCTGGGCGAAGCCGTCATCGTCGACCGCCGCTTTGCCCTTGGGCTTGGTAGCGGTGCTCTTTTGGGCGGCCGGTTTGGCAGGCTGTGCCGCGTTCGTTGCCGGCCGGGCGATGACGGTCTTGCCGTCGGGCGGGTCGGCCAGGGTGGCTGTGAGCTTGCCGAGAGCAAGCGTGGCGGCTTCGGTGGCGGCGCCGGCGATGGCATCCTGCGCGAAGGTGAAATCGAAGATGGCCCCGACCTCGCCCTCCTTGATGGCGGCCGTGCCGGTGCCGGCGGCGCGGTCCATGGCGAGTGTGAGTGTAATCAAGAGGTGAATCTCCTTGGTAGATGGGTTGCAGGGTCAGACGGTCGTTCTGGCGTACCAGGTGAGGAATGCCCTGGCGCCGCCGCGGTGCATGGTGCCGTTGCCGTCGTTGACCTTCCAGCGTCCCGTGGACGGGTAGAAATCGCAGGAGGGCTTGCCCGGGTTGCGGAAGAGCAGCGCTTCGCCCTTGTCGGTGTACGCAAGCCCCGACGTTTCGAGGATGGCGCGGTTCTGGGCGTGCCAGCGGGCGTGGCGGGCTTTGGTCTCTGCTTTCACCTGGCGCCACAGCTCGGTCTCTACGTTTGGCTCTCGCGGCCTGCGTCTGCGGCTCATGCTCACTCCTCCTGCGCTTCCGGCAGGACAAGCGTGATGATCTTCCCGGGCTCCTCGTCGGGCAGCCTGATGTCGTAGTCGGTGAGGTTGAGGATGAGCGCGCTGGCGCCCATCTGCTGGCTGGGCACGTCGTCGGGAATCTGGGCGAGCTGGACCAGGACGTCGTTGAGCATGGCGGTGAGTGCCGCCAGTTGCCCTTTGCGCTGCGGCCCGATGCTGATGGAGAGCCTGAGATCTTGCCTGTCGGCATAGATCCGCACCTGGCCGGCGGTGACGGTGGCGTTGTACGGGAGGCTGTTGTGCGTGATGACAACGTCTCCGCCTTCCTCCGGCATGGGCAGGTCACCGAGCAGGTTGCTCCACTCCTGGGCGATTTTGGCCTGAACTCTTGCCAGGCTCTCCTTCATCCGCTCGATTTCGCTGGCCACGGCTTTGTTGACGTGGTCGCCGTTGGCGGCCAGCCACCGGGCGATTTGCTCCACGGCCTTGGCGGTGGGGGTGGTGTAGAGGCGTTTGGCCCAGAAGGGCTTCCAGTTGCGCTCCGCGGCCGGGATGACGCCGCGCGGTGTGTCCTTGCTCCAGTAGGTGCGGTTGGTTATCTCGACGGCGCACTCTCGGTCAATGTACACGCGCAGCTGCGGCCACTGCTTGAGGCGCAGCGTCAGCGCGTTGTGGCCGGCGTTGAAGGAGTAGGTGCAGTGCGGGCTGGCGTCGGGGTGGTACTTCACCATCAGCGCGACGGCCAGGTCGCGGGTGGGCGCCGGGCTGTCGAGTTGCAGTTCCGGGTGCTGTTCCGCCAGCACGGCCAGTTCGTGGTTGGCGTCGGCGGTGATTCGCTCGATCTGCTTGGTGGCGGCGGCAGCGTCGTCGGCGGCCTGGGCGGTCGTGTCGGCGGCCTTCTTGGTCTTTTGGGTGGCCATGTCGTTGATTCTCCTAACAAAACATCTCTTCGAGTGCCCAGATCGGATCCTCGTCGGTGCCGCTGTCGTCGATGCTGAAGTTGCCGTCTTCCTTGTAGGCGAAGTCACTGGGATCCGGCTGGACGGGGACGCGTTCCATGATGTGCTCGCGGCAGAGTGTGCCGATCTTGTAGCCGTCGTCGGGATCCCACCAGCCGATGGGACCGTAGTTCGACTCTTCATCTGCGTCGGGTGTGCGGCCGCAGACGCCGCAGTAGATGTAGGAGGGCTTGACGGTGCGCACGAGATCGGGCCGGCCGTCCGGGCAGGGGATGACAAGCTGAATGGTTTCTTCAGCCATGGGGATGCTCCTTGTTGAGTTGTGTAGGGATGAGATTAGATGCGGCTGAAACCGAGGCCGCGCTCCTTGAGGCTTACGTAACGACTGCCGCCGATGATAATATGGTCGAGCACCTCAATGTCGAGCAGCTTGCCGGCCTCCACCAGTTGCTCAGTCACACGGACATCCTCCGGACTCGGCGAGACGTCCAGGCTAGGATGGTTATGTACGGCTACAATGCTGGCCGCCAGGTCGCGCACCGCGTCGCGGAAGACTTCGCCCACGCGCACGACCGCGGTGTTGAGGTTGCCGTGGTAGACGGTGACGACACGCTTGACGAAGTTCTTGGTGTCCAGCAGAACCACGCGCAGCTCTTCCTTCTCCAGCGCCGACATTTCGACGAGGACCAGGTTGGCGGCGTCGGCCGGGCTGCGGATCTGCGGCCTGATGTTGCGGGGCGGCTCGATGAAGCGGCGGCCGAGTTCGAGTGCGGCGCGGATCTGGGCGGCTTTGGCGGGCCCGATGCCGGCGATCTTCTGCAGTTCGCTGTCGGGCATGTTGCGCAGGCCGTGCAGGCCGCCGGATTCGACGAGCACGGTTTCGGCCACGCGGATGGCGTTCTCGCCCGGCCGGCCGGAGCCGATGACCAGGCTGAGCAGTTCGCTGGTGGTGAGGGCGCCCGGGCCGAGCCACTCGATTCGCCGGCGCGGCAGCAGTTCTGCGGGCATCTCCCGCAGGGCGAAGCTGGTCACGGTTCGCCCCTCTTCGGATCCTCGATCCACTCACCCCCGTTGGGCTTGATGGCGACGATGTCCTGCAGGCGGACGACGGGCAGGTGGATGCTGGTTGTTGCCAGCAGGAGGTCGCCGGGCTCGAAGGTGGCCCAGTACTGGAAGAAGGGATCCGTGGAATCGCAAAAAGCGGGGTTGTCCCTGAGCTGCTGCTGCCATTCCATCTTCAGCCCCTTTTCTGCGGCTTCCTCGTCGCTGAGCTTGCCGGCCAGCCAGTCGCGCTCCAGGCGAATCGAGGCGCCGGCTGCGTAGAAATCGTCGGGCTCTTCCAGGGCTTTCGTGGCGAATCCCTCCTGCCCGTCGGCAAGGCGGAATCTGGTTGCGATCTTCGTAACCTCTTCAAGCGTGAACATTGGTACTCTCCCAGAACTGGGTAAGCGTGGCGTGGGTGTCGGTGCGGCCGGTGTGCAGGGCCAGCTCCCGCGCGAACTTGTGGAGGCGCAGCGTGCTGTCGGCCGTCATGGTCATTATCTGGAAGGGCAGCTTGAGCCCGTTCTTGCCGTCCAGCCCGCGCAGAACGGTGTGCAGCCGCTGCGGCCGGTGGTCCCACACCTGCATGGACAGTTCGTGGCTGCCTTGCCCGTGCACCGTGATGATGGTGTAGGGCTGGCGCAGGACGTCGACGCCGCGGAGGATGGTGTAGCTGTACATTTCGGGCTTGAAGGGAAAGGCGTAGATCTCCACCTTCTCCGTCCACGGATTCCAGTCGTTCATGGAGATGCGTTCGTCGCTGAGCCGCACAAAGCGCTGGAGCTTGCCCGGACGCTCGCTCTGCGTCCTGGCGTCGTCGGGGACTTCGCCGGTGAAGCGAAGTACGCCGTTGATGAGAAAGGGCGCGTCATTCATCATCTTTTCTCCTTTCGTAGCGCACCTCGACCATGCCGATGGCGGCGTAGTGGGGCAGCTTCGTCCGCACGATGCCGCGATGGCCGAGCCATGCGCCCAACCGGTTGGGCCAGCGGTGGCGGTTGTAGTCGCCGGCCTGGTCGAGGATGCCGGTGTAGCCGCGGTCAGGCGCCCGGCACACGGTGATGGTGAAGGCAGGTTCAGGCATGGCCGTGCTCCTGCGCCAGGGCGTCGGCGAACGACTCCACCTCGTCCAGGATGCGGTTGAGCATGGGTTCGACGTTGTCATCGGCGATGACGTCGTGGCCGTCGTTGCCGTAGACCAGGTAGATGTCACCCAGGTCGGCGCTGTAGGCGTCCTGCTGCCAGGGCCGGCTCACCTGCAGGGTGTCCTCGCCCGTGTGGCCCATGGCGGCCAACGTGTCGTCGACGCTTCCGCTGCCAGTGATGGCATACCCTTCGCCGTCCCACACCGAGAGCGTGTAGCCGGCGGCGATGAGCAGTTCCACGAGCTTGCGGATTATCCGTTCTTCGATTTCGTTCATTGGTCATTCTCCCAGTTCGGTGCGTGCCTCGTACATCTGCTCAAGGCTGATGCCGCCCGGCGCATCCTCCGGGTGGCCGTGGCTGCGGTGGCGGTTGATGCCTCCAAGATCCAGGATGGTGCGGCGCGGCCGGCTGAGCACCTTGGAGCAGGCGCGGCAGTAGATCTTGGCTGGGGTCGCGGGATCGCGCTCGAACTCATCCTGGTCCAGGAAAATGGCCGTGCGGCACTTGGCGCACAGCTCAATGCCGTTGACCACGGCCGTGCGGTAGCCGTAGTTGTGCTGGCCGAGCAGGAAAGCGCCGTGGCAGGTGGCGCAGAGGTGATGCACTTCCCCCTCGTCGTCCAGGAAATCGTGCGTGGCTGGTTTCTCGCAATTGTAGCACATCTGTTCGGTTGTGGTGTCCGTCATGCGGTCTCCTTTGCGTACAATTCCTGGAGCATGGCGACGAGTTTGGGCAACTCGCTGGCTGGTGCGGTGAAGTTGAGGTGGGCGTGGGTCTCACTTGACTCAAAATTCCAGTAGACCGGGCCGATGTGGCCTTGGATCATGCCTTTGCAGAAGGTGGCTTCGTGCGCGCCGGGAATGACGTGCAGCACGGCGTCGCGCAGGGCCTGGGCGTTGCGTGTGCGCTGTTCGACCTCGTTGCGGCGTTCGACGGCTCTTGCGTACTCCTGGATTTGCCAGGGAAGTTCGCGCCACACCTTGTCGGCGGCTGCTGTAATCCAGGGGCCCAGGTAGATTTGGGCGTCGCTGCCGCCGTTGAAGTGGGTCACGGTTCCTTCGACGTCCGGCGCCGTCAGTGTGTGGCGGCTGACGCGGATGGGCACTGGCTGGCCAGGCGTGGCGATCCAGCCCATGTTGCCGACATCGAGGCGCAGCGTCACGGCGCCGTCGGGATCGATGTAGTTGAGGACGGTCGGATCTTCGCTGTCCACCTCGAAGCGGCCGGGCTTGTCGGTAGGGACCCTGTTGAGCATCATGCAGAGGCTGGCGGTGAGGGCGACGTCGTCGGTTGAGTAGTTGCCGGGTGGTTGGTTGGTGTCGGCCGGCGGGTCGGTGGCGATCAGGGTGCGGCGCCGGCCGTTGCCGTTGGTGGTGGTAGTTGTGACCATTGGATGTTTTCCCGGGAAAACAAAAAGGCCCCTGGCGGGTGCCAGGAGCCTCGTTGGAGTGCGGGTTCAGCGTCCGATGAAGCCGAGGACGCCGACGGTGACGAGCAGGTTGACGAGCAGCAGCGCCCAGAATTGCGGGCGGCCGGGATGATAGTGACTCATCGTTGTCTCCAAAATGAAAAAAGGCCTCCAGCGACTAGCTGGAGACCTCTTGGGCTTGTTGTTGATTGAAACGTGCTACAGATAGCGGATGCTGAGGACATCGTCGCTGTTGGCGTGCATGTCGCAGAGGTAGCCGCGAAAGACGATGCGTTTGTACTCGCCGGCGTGTGGGCCGTTGGCGTAGGTGTCACGGTAGTCGATGCGGGCGCCGGTCGCCAGGCGGCCTTCGGCGGGATCGTCACACAACGCGGGTTCGCGCTTGCACAGAAAGCAGGGTCCGGTTTTGCGCCTGGTCGTCATGGCCGGATTGATTCCTTTGGTTGCTCCTGGCTTGGTTGCAGCCGTCCAGTGCGGAGGCTGGATTACTCGGGTTGCCTGACCCACAGACGGGCCGTTCCGGGGTCTGGGATCTCTGGCCGGGTAAGGTCCGCGCCGGACGTTTGAAACATGCGGTTGCCGGCAGCGATGACGAGCATCATCGCCGCGTAGAAGCCTTCCCAGTCGTCCTCCTGGTGGCACTTCCAGGCAATCTGGATCTGCTCGGCGGCGATGACACAGGCCGGCCGGATGCGCGCCAGTTCGGCAGCGAGTTCGTGGTCGTTGTCGCTGCGGCGAAAGCGAAGGACGCGGTCGGGCATGTCGGCTGGCATCAGTACACGTCCCGGATTACCGAGTTGGCGGCTTCGAGCAGCATTGTCAGCCGCTCTTTGTCGTCGATGAGGGCATTGACGCGCTGTTTGAGACGCAGGATCTCGGCGTCACGCGCGGCAAGTTCAGCTCGCAGGTGTGAAAGGCGCCGGTCGTAGGAGATGAAATCTTCGGTGATCGTGTCGTCCATGGGTTGTGCCTCTCAATCGTCGTCGTAGTCCATCGCCGCGAACCATCGTCGGATGGTGCGTGTTTTCTCAGCGACATCACGCTGGGTGCCATTGACAATGGCCTGGCTGAACTCGGTGACGTTCCAGTGCCACCACAACTCTGCCTTGGGCACGGCTGCCAGCTCGGCTCTGAGGCGCTCGTTTTCGGCTCGCACGGCAGCAATGTCGTCGAGCGTTCCTGCGATCGTGGCGGCGTTTCTGAATTTGGCGTTGGTGTCGTGGCCGAGCAGGGAGAGGTATTGCTCGACGGCTCGTTCCATCTCACCCAGGTCGCCTATGTCGTAGTTGACGGTCTCTTGCCCGTACTCGGTGACGTCCCAGTAGAACATGAGTGCGTCTTTGGGTACAGCCGCCAGCTCAGCCTTCAGGCGCTCGATCTCTGCATCCCGCGCGGCAAGTTCAGCTTGAAGGTCCGAGATCTGCCGGCTTTGGGAGAACAGTTCGATGGTGGTGTCATCTTGCTGCGGCATGGCTATACTTGTAGTCGGTCGATGAGGCGGCGCAGGAAGCGCGTAGCGCGGTTGTGCCAGTGCGCCTGGCGCTTTGCTTCGAGCGCGGCCTGGATGGCCTCTTCCTTGCGGCGCTGCGTGCGGTGTGCGGCCGCAGCGCGCTCGTCCACGCTTTTGCGCCGGCTCCATCCATGAGATCGCTCGACGAACATGCTACGCCTCCTTGTGCATGGGCCAGATATACGTCGAGTATTCGTAGCCCGGCACGGCGATGATGAGTGGCTTCAGCGGCTCCGTGAAGCCGAGCTTGACGGTTTCGGCGTCGGTCCAGGCGCCGATGGCATCGAGCGCATCGCGGATGCTGCCGGGCGACGTGAACATGGTGAAGTCAGCGCCTTCTTCCAGCCCCTTGACGTCGTCGAGCGCGACGGCATCGACGTGCTTGATGGTCTCGGCCTGGGCGGCGATGGCGAGCTGCTTGCCCTTGATGCGGATCCCGATCTTGAGCGACGGGCAGATGGTGTGGGCGCGGTTGAAGAGATCGCGCAGCGCCTTGAGGTTGACGCCGGCGATGATGGCCGGCTTGCCGATTCCCTGGCCCTTGAGCAGCTCCTGCCAGTTGGGGTAGGCGACAGCGGCCGTGTTGAGCACGACCTCGGTGGCCACGCCGTCGGTCTTGGCGGCGATGAGAATCTTCTCGTTTGCCACCATGACGTGTGCGGTGGCTGTCGGCGCGATGGTCAGCAGCCGCTCCAGCGCCCGGGTCTGCGGGAAGAGCAGGTTGACGGGCGTGCCTTCCCAGTCGGGGATGCCCACGCGCACGGTGGCCAGGCGGCCGCCGTCCAGGGCGCAGGTAATCAGGTTGCCCTGCTCGGTGATGATGAACTGGATCATCGTGTGCGCCAGGCTGGTGTTGCGCTTGGGGTCGGCGGCCGCATGCTGCACGCGGGCAATGGCTGCCGCCAGGACGTTCAGCGGCAGCGAGAAGGTGGTGCGTTCGGCCGGCGCGGTGGCCGGGTCGAGCAGCACGCTGTCCAGCTCCTCGATGATGTTGAGCGAGGTGTTGCTGGCGCCGGCGATGGCGCTGACGGTCGTGGCCGTGCGGCCGGGCCGGATCTCGAAGACATCGACGGTGGCGGCGCCGGCAAGGCTGGTGAGAATGTGCGCCGGCAGCGCGCAGTTCTGGATGTCGTCCTCTTCGGCTGCGGCCAGGAGACTGGCGCGCACGGAGCCGACCGGCGACGCGGTGGTGAGCGTGAGGGCGTTCTGGCCGGGTCTCAGGGTGACGGTTTTCTTTTCACCCTGGCTGGTGGCCAGCAGCGCCAGGGTCCCTTGCAGGATCTTGGTCGATACTTTCATGGGCTGGGATTCCTGTTGTGGCAGGTTGGTTGAGATGTTCTGGGCTGCCCTTGGAGCGGAAGCAGCCCAGAAGCTGGTTGTTCTAGACGACGGCGAAGGCGGCCGCGACTTCGGCCTCCATCTCTTCGGCCGTCTGCCCGCCGTCCGGATCCGGGCCTGCCGGCTCGGGCTGACCCTCGGTCGGCGGCTCGTCGCTGTCCGGGGCTTCGCCGGCGGTGGCCGGGCCGGCCGGCTCGGGCTTGGTGGCCTGGTCCTGGTGGAACTCGATCATGGCGTCGAGCACGGCGCCAAATACGCCATTGGCGTTCGGGTTGCGGCTGGGCTGCAAGTGCAGGACGCCCTTGCCGAGCGCGGCGTCACGGATTGCCAGGCGGGCGGCGCGGTTGTTTGTCAGCATGTCGATGAAGCGTTGCTTCACGATGGCCGGCGGCTCCGACGCGTGCTGCGGCGTGGGGATCATGAAGATCTTGGGGGTGATGACATAGTAGCTGGTGCACATGTTGTTGTTCCTTTCGATTCGGTACGAATCACTTGGTAGATAGATGGAATGCAAAAAGGGGCACGCTTGCGCATGCCCCGAGTGTCTGAGATGAGCCGGAGAGAAGTGCGACGCCCAGTTTCTGGTAGTCTGACGCCTGCCCAGGTTTTGGAATTTGTCGTCACTTCCCTCCGGTTGCTGCGGACCTGAACGCGGCAGCGGACTCGGCACGGGCATACATTACAGGTTCAGGCTGAATCCCGTGGCGTTGTGAATAAAGAGCACGTTGGTCACTTGAACAGGGCTCGTATCCCCACCGACGTGCCTCTTGATTCCGAGATGAGCCGGAGAGACCAGCAAACGAGAAGTCGGCTCCGGCAGTTGAGCTTTGTAGGGCTCATGCCGGTCGTTGCGATCAGACCCGTCGGCCGTGTCTCTCCGGTGAACGAAAGAATACGTGGGCTATTTGAGTAGGGTCTGTATCCCCCCGACGTACTCTTGGTTCCGAGTAGTTGAGGATGGGGAGCCGGCATGCACCTACCTGGCCGCCGATTATGAGTCGGAAGCCCGCATGCCAGGTCGCCATCCTCAATTGATCGCCTTGGCGCACCGTAGGTGCACGAAAGAGCGCACCGATCTCAGTAGGTCTGGCTGATCGATGCGCTCTTGGTTCCGGGACTAGAACTCGACCGAGGCCGACATCATCTCGGCCTCGGTGACGACCGCAGCGCCGGCGGCTGCCGCCATCGCGCCGTCCAGCTCCTGGTTGGCAGCGGCGCCGTTGGGCGTGCCGAGGAATTCGACGTTGCTGGCGTAGATGACGTTGATGGCGTGGGCCTTGCCGTCACTCCCGATGTACGCCTCGGGCTGGCTGATGCGCCCTTGACCGCTACCTGGCGTCCCTTGGCAAGGTAGCGCCCGCAGTTGGCGGCGAGGTTCCGGTAGGTCTTGACCTTGAACCACACCGTCTCTTCGACGGTCTGGCCATTGGTCACGTAGCGCCGATTCACCGCCATGGTGAAGTCGGTCGCAGCCTGGCCGCTGGGCAACTGTCCGACGCGCGGGTCGCTGCCGAGATTGCCGATCCAAGTTCCAGTGTTCATCTTCGTGCTCCTTTCTGAGCGAAACCATTGGTTGAGTGCGGAGAAGAAGAATTCTTTTTCTCTTCTTCTTTCCGAATGACTCCTCTACTGCACGGGCATGGGCGGCATCCAAAGGGCGCCGGCCGCCAGGCCGGCGGGAGCGAGCAAAGCGAGCGACGCACCCTTTGGAAATGCCGCCCGCCCGTGCAACTTCCGTTTCCGTGCGAGTTCGTTGCCCTACGCGGCGGGTCCGTCTCCGTGCATCGCGGTCAGCGTTTCTTGCAGTTGCTCTCGCAGTTGATTTGGCCGTCAGCGGTTCTTGCAGTTGACCTGGCAGTCACTGTCCTTGCGGTTGCGGTCGTCGTTGTTGTTGTTCTGGCAGTTGCCGCCGGTCATCGACGGCAAAAAGAAACCCTGGCCGGCGAGGGGCCGACCAGGGCGGTGGAGAATCAGGCGAGGATGCGCTCGACGAGGCGTGTCAGGGCGAGCAGGCTGCTGTCGTCGTCCTGGGGCACGATGAGGTGGCGGTTGTCATCATCGCCGAGCGGCTCGTGCCAGGCAGGGTCGCCGGGCGTGAAGGTGTAGACGACCTGCCACTTCACCTTCCCGACGCCTGCCATCTTCCAGGCAACGCCCTTGTCGGTGGCGACCTGGTCGCACTGGACGCCCAGCAGAGGCAGTTCCATCTCGATGGGTGGGAAGTCGAACATGGGGGCCGGCTGCGGGGCAGGCAGGGGCACCAGGTTGGCCAGCAGGTGCTGTTCGAGGAGCTTGTGCGGCCCGCTGTAGCTGCGGTACTTCCACCAGTCGCCGCCGTTGGCAGCCATCTGCTCTTCCCTGCTCAGCGCCTTGCCGTTGCGGAAGACGAGGATGCGGGTGATGATCCCGCCGCTGACGGCCGCGGCCACCTGCTCGGGGGCCGGCATCACGTATCCTTCGTAGACGATGCCGTCCACGACCTTGCGCACGATGCAGTCACGCACCATCGTGTCGCTGGCGATGACGTGGCCGGGCAGCACCAGGTCTTCCTCGACGCCGTAGGTGAC
>JACKBA010000061.1 GCA_020634815.1 Caldilineaceae bacterium
CTTGATTGGGGCACCCCAGCCTGACCGCGCCCAACGCGCAGCGGCCGCTTACGGATAAGGAAAAGACGATGCCTGTACAGTTTGAGCAACCCACGCACGAGGTCTTGACACTGGATGAAGTGGCAGAGTATTTGCGTTTGCCCAAAGAGACCGTAGAGCGGCAGGCCATGCGCGGACAGTTGCCGGCGCGCCGTATCGAAGACACCTGGCGCTTTCTCAAGATCGCGATTGACGATTGGCTGCGCAGCCAGGACAATCGCCTGATATTGCTTCAACAGGCAGGCGCCTTGCGCGACGATGACAGCCTGAGAGAACTGCGTGCAAACATCTATGCGCAGCGCAACCGCACAGAGGCTGACAGCCAAGCGTAGACGCGATGTATATCCTAGACAGCGACACCCTCACGCATTTACACGCAGGCAATCTAAATGTAGCCGCGCAATTGCGCGCCTGCGCCGATCCTGACGTGTGCATCACGATCATCACCAAGATCGAGTTGCTGCGTGGGCGGTTTGACTTCTTGCTCAAAGCAGCTTCTGGGGCTGATCTCCTGCGTGCGCAGCGGTTGCTCATGCGCACGGAAGAATTACTTGAGCAACTCGTCGTACTCCCGTTCGATACAGAGTCGTCGCGTCGCTTTGATCTTCTCAGCCAACAAAGCAAGCTGCGCAAGGTCGGACGCGCCGATCTGCTGATCGCCAGCATCGCCCTGGGGCAACGCGCTACCCTCGTCACACGCAACCTGCGACACTTTAGCGTGATTCCCGATTTGCGCGTGGTGAACTGGGTGGATTGAATACCCGTACCGCGCTTGGATTTCTCTCACTACCGCTCCCCGAAAATCGGTCGCAGCTTCTCCACCGCCGCCTGCAAGTGCGATGATACGGGACGATCCTCCGTCGCGGCGGTGGCACGATGCCGCGCTGGCCGGGCCAATCCAAGCCTTTTGCGAACCGTGCACTGTGATAGAATGAAGAAAGGTCGCCACCGTGACGGCGATGCGGTTGGAGGAGAAGACGCCTGTGAAGACGATTGCTGTGGAGTTGCCGGATACGGTATCTGCCGAACTGGACGTTTTGGTCGAGAATGGCTGGTTTGCCAGCCAGTCTGAGATTGTGCGAGCGGCCCTGTGGGAGTTTGTGCGGCGCAATCGATTTGCTCTGGCTGAAGAGTTTCAGCGCGCGGATATTGCCTGGGCGCTGCAACAACATCGCAGCCGAAAACGCCAGCCCCCTGCTGCGCCATGACCCAGGCAGTTTCCGACACTGGTCCTCTGCTGCACCTGACAGCACGCAGGTTGCTTCGACCTTCTGGAAAGCATCGGCGACTTGCATGCGCCCCGGCAGGTCATCGTTGAGATTGCCGATCTGTCACCCGGTTGGCAGACACCGCAGTGGCTCACCGTTGACGACCTCGAGGAGCCACACGCCATCGAAGCGGTTGCGTGGGTTCGAGCTGAACGCACACTGTTGGATCTTGCCTCCTCCTCGCTTTGGGTAACGAGAAGCGTACTCGCCAAAGCACGATCAGCGCTGGATGAGATTTTCCGCCGCTAGTGCGAGGCTGTGCGGATGAGGGGTGAGGGGATGACGGAAATATCTGTCATCTTCGTGTCTTTGCGTCTTCGTGTGCGTGCTCTTTGCCGGCGCAGGTGCGCGGCGCGCCGGGCTGGGCGGTGAAGCGCCGCGTGGTGGCGCTGGCCGAGCAGCGCTTTGCCCGGGGCGACGCGTCCTCTCTCTAGCGCTTTGTGGACGAGGGGCGCAGTGTCGAGCTGCACCCGCGCGGGCAGGCGTATCTGCACCACAATCTGGCCATTGTGACCGGCTTGTGCCGGTGGAACCGGGTCGCCGCCTTGCCGCGCAACAACCCCACCGTGCCCACCGTCGCCGGCAAGCTGGCGGAGCCGGGCCCGCGCGAGCTCGCGCGGCGCTTCTGGCGCATGGCGCTGGTGGTGCGCCGGGGCAGGGGGACAAAGCGTAACGCAAAGGCGCAGAGAGGCAGAGGCGCAAAGGGCTATGATGTTCTTTGTGGCTTTGCGGCTTGGTGTGAGGCTCTGGCTTGTAGGGAGCGGGGAAATGCCGGTCTCACACGGAGATGCAAAGGGAACGGATGACCGGGCCGGCTGGCGTTCGAGATTAGTCCTTGACGCCCGCACAGGGGCACCCTATACTTGCGGTATGGCGACATCTACCCTGACGCGCAAGAATCAGATCACGCTGCCGGCCGAGATCGTGCGTGCGCTCGACCTGGCGCCCGGTTCCCAACTGGCCTGGAGCATCGGACCGGATGGAACTTTGATTGGGACACCCCAGCCTGACCGCGCCCAACGTGCAGCGGCCGCTTACGGCGTCGGGCGCAGGTTCCTGCACCCCGGTGATGACCCGGTGCGTGACCTGATCGCCGAGCGTCTTGCCGATGAAGACTCCTATAGCACCGAAGAATGAGCTATCTTCTTGATTCGTCGGCTCTGCTTGCGTTCTATTTCGCCGAACCAGGCGGCGCGCGCGTGCTCGAACTGCTGAGCGATGACGACACTGAGGTGGCAATCAGTGTGCTGAGCATGGCCGAGTTCTGGAGTCGTTTGCGTGCGGCCGGTTCTGACGACGAATTCGAAGAAGAATGGCGTACGGTGAGCCAACTGGTTTCCGCAATCCACCCGGTCTCGCTCGATGTTGTCAGCAAGTCCCTCTCGTTGCGAAGCGCGGCAATCGGGCGCCTGCCGCATATTGACGCGCTCATTGCGGCAACGGCGGCTCTGCTCGATGCGGTCCTTGTTCACCGCGATCCTCACTTCGGGTCAATTCCAATGCATTTGCTCAAACAGAAAGTCCTCCCCGACAAATAGCGGCAACAGGCCGGCAGAGCGAGTCTGCCCGAAAAGCTGCGCACAGCGTGCTGGCTGATGGTGGATCGGGTGCATTGGCTGCTGGCGGCGCGCTCGGGCGGGGGCAAAGCGTAACGCAAAGGCGCAGAGAGGCAGAGGCGCAAAGGGCTATGAGGCTCTTTGTGGCTTTGTGGCTTGGTGTGAGACTCTGGCTTGTGGGGAATGCCGGTCGCACACGGAGACACAAAGGCACGAAGGGGAGAGGGGGGTTCTGTCGCGCCGCCGCGCTGATGAGACCGATGCTACGAATGCGGCTGCCGCGAATTGTCCGCCACGGCGCGGGCCGGTGCAGCTTGCGCCCAGGCTTTCAGGCCTCTCCCCACGTTCACTGGATTGATACGCTACTGGCGCAATGCCTTGAGCAGGGGGACCAGCTTGTATTTGCGCTGGTGGGTCTCCAGCAAGCCCGCCAGGTAGGGCTGCCACTCCGCCAGACGGTCATGCTCGGCGTAGAGGGTGCGGGCGCGGCGCAGCCATGCCGCGGCATCGTCATAGCGTTTGGCGTCGCCACCATTCATGATGCGTTCCGCCCGGCGTTTGCAGTGGCCGATGCACCAGTCCGGATCGTTGCCGCGCACGGCCTCGATCACGCGTTCCAGGTCGGCGCTGTAGTCGCCGTGCCTGTCCACGGACTGCATCGCCTCGACCAGCATGTGCTCGTAGAGATAGATGTCGACCTCCGTATAGGAGCCGGCCTGCCGGAGATCGTCCAGCAGGCCGCGCTTGACCGCGTCCCAGCTTGTGCCGGCGATGCGTTCGGCGGCCTGATAGTCGTCGAGCCGGTGCGACTGGCGGAACGCGATCTCGACGGCGCGCAGGGCGAGGGCGGTATCGCCCTGCGCCAGGGCATGTGGGGCAAGCCAGCGCGCCAGATCTTCCAGATAGTATGGATAGGTCAGATCGAGGCCCGGTGCGGCGACTTGCAACGCCTCGGCATGGTGACCACGCGCATCGAGCAGCCGGGCAGTGGCCAGCACCTCGGAAGGCATGGCGAGGTAGGCGATCGCCTCGTCGACGGCACGCGCAATCTCGCCGAGTTCGATGAGTCTGGTCACGTAGAGCAGCAACTCGCCTTCGGCTTGGGCCAGGTTGAGATACTCCGCGTCGCGGCCCTGGCGCGCCAGGATGCGCAGCCGTGCCTGCGCCAGCAAATCGGAGCCATCCGGCGGCTCGCCCTCCCACGCGCCCTGTTCGGTGATGTTGCCCTGCATGGCGGCCACCAGGGGCGGGTACTCCCACCCCGTTTCGAGCGCTATTTCGCTGACGGCGAGACGCATGGCGTCGCCGGCCCAGTCGTCCAGGCGCTCTTGCCACGTCGCCCGCTCGGCTTCCGTCAGCGGCAGGCTGAGCAGGCATTCGGCAAACAGGGCATCGACATCGCTCGCCGCCTCGGCAAAGGCATCCTCGTTGGCTTCGACGATCCACTCCTCCAGATCGGCAAGACTCTCGCCCCATTCCTCGATCAAGCCGGCGAGCACAGTCAGCGCACCGGTTGGGTCGCCGCGCACCAGGAGCGCCTCCGCCACATCCAGGCCCGGGGCGAGCAGCGCGGCCGCATCGATGGCCATATCATCGTACTCGTCATAGTAGTAGCTGCGACCGCCGCCGCCTCCCGTCGCGGCTGCGCTGCGCAGGGCACGGCGTAGCTCGCGGCGAATGGCGGCAACGTCGATAGGGGGCAGTGGCGCGTCAGGTGCACCGGCAACGTCCGGCGCCGTGCGGCGCAGCAGGATGATGGCACGCTCGATGGCATCGGCAAAGCCGGCCTGCTCGCCGCCAACGGTCAGGATGATCTGGCGGAGCTGCGCCTCGGTCAGCCCGTCTATTAGCGTTTCGAGGTCGGCGTGCTCCTCGACGGTGTCGCCGTGCAGGAGGGCCAGGAGCACGGCGACAATGTGCTTGCAGTAGCCGCTATAATCGTAGGGGCAGGAGCACATGGCGTCATCGATGGCGCCGGCGTCGTCGAGCTGGATGGTAATGGCGTACGGTGCGTAGTCGCTGCCCTCGACCTCGGCGGTGATCAGGGCGCCGCGTCGAGCGATCTCCAGCACGGCGCCATTATCGTAGTAGTCTTTGCCCCGGCTGAAGGATTGGCTGGTGGCGCCGGCGCGGATGTCGACTTCGGTGAAAGATGGAATGATCACCTCGATTGGATAGATGGGTCGGTACTATTCACAGTATAGCAACACAGGGACAGGCCGCAAATCGTCGCCGAACGTTCACTAGAGAACACATGCTTGCGGGTGAGACGATTGTTGTCTGCTGCGGGGTGCGCCGAGTGGGGGCGGATCAAGGTGGCAGTTGAGAAATGGATTTGGCAATGGCGTAGGGGCTTGGAATTCCAAGCCCACCGGGCGATATATCGCCACTCGGGCATGAAATTTCATGCCCGTACGATTGTCGGATTGATCCGTAAACATTCAACAGTCGTCATCACGGTGAGAGCCGTGAACGACTGCGTCTAGGATTCGCTGTCGATGAGCGCCGCAATGGCCGCGGCCTGTGTCACGAACTCGGGCAGCGCGTCGTAGACGGGTACGCCGTCACGGTCGGCGGCGCTGACGCGGTCGTCGTGCGGGAAGTAGCCGGCCAGCGGGATGCCGCCGCCATGCTGCGCGATGAAGGCCAGGTCGGCGTCGTCGCGTATCTTGTTGCCGACGAGGTAGTAGCGCGGCACGCCGATGTCGGTGGCCAGTTTGTGAATGCGCATCGCCGTATCCAGGCTGCGGCGCACGGGCTCGACGACGATGAGGAAGGCGTCGACCGCCCCCGCGGTGCCGCGCCCCAGGTGTTCGATACCCGCTTCCATGTCGAGGATGACCACTTCGTTGCGCGCCACCAGCAGGTGGGTGACCAGGTTGCGCAGCAGCGCGCTCTCCGGGCAGATGCAGCCGCTGCCGCCCATCTTGATCGTGCCCAGTTGCAGCAGCTTGACGCCGCGGTACTCGGCGCTCAACTCGTCGGGGATGTCATCGACCTTGGGGTTGAGACGGAAATAGCCGCCGACGGTGCCGGGCTTGGCGCCGGTGCGCTCGAAGATCAGATCCTCCATCTCGGCGATGGGCGTGATCTGATCGGCCAGGGCGCGCGGGAAGCCCAATGCATAGGCAAGGCTGGCCGCGGGGTCGGCGTCGATGGCCAGCACGGTGCGTCCCTCGGCGGCGTAGATGTGGGCGAGCAGGGCGGCGAGGGTCGTCTTGCCGACGCCGCCCTTGCCGGTGATAGCAATCTTGGGCATAAGTTCCTCAGCGAACGATATCGTCGATTGTCAGGTTCAGTGTTTCGGCCAGGCGCGCCAGCACGTCGGTCGTTCCCGTGCGCTTGCCTGCTTCCAACTGCGACAGGTACGGCTTGCTGATGCCGGCGCGGTCGGCAAGTTCCTGCTGGGTCAGGTGGCGGTGTTCGCGCCAGACCCGCAGCGGGTTCTCGCCGTCGAGGATCGCGTAAACCACTTGGCTGGGAACAACCTCTTCCCCAGCCGCAAGCCGCTGCCTGGCGTCATCGTAGTCGCGGATATCCTCAAGCATTTCCGGCTCAGCCACCACGTTGCGTCGCTCCTCGCTGCGTGTCAGGCAAATTCAGTAGTTCACGATTTTGCCTCACAAAAAGGCACAAAGTCACGAAGTCGGAGATGTCGCTCTTTGTGTTCTTGGCGGCTTTGTGTGAGTCTCGTGAACTACTGAACTTCGAGTTCAGAAACGGGGCGCGGCAGGCTCGCCTCTTCCATGAGCCGCGGCACGATCTCCTCCCAGTGTACCGCCATGATGTGCATGCCGGCAATGCCGGGCGTGGCGCGTAGCTTCTCGATGATCTCCAGGGCGATGGCGACGCCCACCTCCTGCTGCGCCTCTTTGTCGTCGCCGGCGGCATCCATGCGGTCGAGCACGCTCTGCGGCACGACCACGCCCGGCACGTCGTCGGCCATGAAGTGGGCGGCGTTGGCGCTCTTGAGCGGAATGAGCCCGGGCAGAATGTAGACCTTATCGAGCAGGTTGCGTTTGTCCAGCGCCTCCAGCCACACGGTGAAGCGCTCGTAGTCGAAGATGGGCTGCGTCTGGATGAACTGCGCGCCGGCGTTGACCTTCTTCTCGGCGCGGATGGCCTCGTACTTGGGCGGCGCGCCAAAGGGCGAGGCGGCCGCGCCGAGGAACCACTCGGGGCGCTGCTTGATGGCGCGGCCGTCGAGGTAGACGCCCTCGTCGCGCATGCGGCGCAACATCCACAGCACCTGCACCGCGTCCATGTCCGATTGGTCGGGCTTGCACATGGGCGACGGGCCAAAGCAGGCGTGGTCGCCGCTCAGGCAGAGGATGTTGCGGATGCCCAGCCCCGACGCACCCATGGCGTCCGACTCCAGCGCAACGCGGCTGCGGTCGCGCGCCTGCAACTGCATGACCGGCTCCAGCCCCAGGTCCAGGCAGAGCTTGGAGGAGGCGATGCTGCTCATGCGCGCCGAGGCCGACGCGTTGTCGGTGAAGTTGGCCGCGGTCACCACGCCCTTGAGCAGGCCGACCTTCTTTTCCAGCAGTTTGGTCGATGCGGTGAGGGGCGGCGCGATCTCCGCCGTCACGGTAAATGCGCCGCTCTTCAACGATGCCTCCAGGGCGGAGGCCGGCTCCGTGTAGGCGGGCGCGTGATAGGCGTCGTCGCCGGCCCACCAGTCGGGCTGGCGCAGGTCGCGGAAGAAGCTGTCCCAGTCGTCAGAGAACTTCTCGCGGTCGGTGATGAACTCGATGGGATGCGGTCCCTTGTCGCGCTCGCGCCACAGGCGCACGGCGTCGAGCCACGTTTCGTGGCCGACCTTCTTGCCGTCGAGCGGCGCGTTGATCTCCAGCAGGCGGTCGAGGCGACCCAGCCGTTCGGCGCGCGCGTAGATCTTGTACCACGTGCAGGGCCGCGTCGGGTCGACGGCGCAGTGCTCGGGCGAGGCGCCGCCGCACAGGCCGTTGCGCAGCCCCATAGGACAGGTCATGGGGCAGACAAAGGCGGTCTCCTGCAAGATGCAGTTGCCGCACATGCGACAGCCAAAGAGCACGCCCTTGACCGTGCGCTCGAAGGCAGTGAAGGCGCGTACCGCCGGTTTGTCACGCCGCAGCGGCAGATAGGGCTGTTGGTAGCGGCGGGGAGAAAAGAGTGGCATAGGCTACCCTCCAATCTGAAAGAAATGGAAGAGAGAAGAGAGCCGCAAAGACGCTAAGGCGCTAAGGTTCACGAAGGAAGAATAGAAGGGTTTGGTTTCCATCTTCCCGGAAGCTTCGGAGCTTCCGGGAAGATTACCCCCTGAGCTCTTCTTTGCGCCCCCTTTGAGTCTTCGCGTCTTTGTGGCTCCTCTTTCGAACTTGCGATGGAGAAGAGAGCCGCAAAGACGCAAAGGCGCGAAGGTTCACGAAGGAAGAATAGAAGGGTTTGGTTTCCATCTTCCCGGAAGCTCCAAAGCTTCCGGGAAGATTACTCCTTGCATTCTTCTTTGTGCCCCCTTTGCGTCTTCGCGTCTTTGTGGCTCTCTTCTTTCTTCATAACCGAAGATACGAATCGGTGTAGATTACTTTGTTCAACAGGACCTGGACGGTCTTGAAGATCTCCGCCTGCTCGGGGTCGCGCATGTCGACGTCGGCGGCCTCGAGTTCGCCCATCTCCGCGGTGCGGTCGTAGAGCGTCAGGTAGAGCTTGCCTACCGGCGTCGAGGCGTCGCGCTCCTCCACGATGCGGATGGCTTCCTTCAAATCCTCGTCAAAGGGGTCGGCGATGACCATGTCCACGCCGGCCGCCATGAGCATGACCATGTAGACGCGGTTGAGCAGTGGGCGCATCTCGCGCGGCACGGCGTTGGAGACATTCGACAGCCCCACGCTCACGGTGGGCGCCGGGTCCCAGGCAAACTTGAGCGTGCGTACGGCCTCTATGCACTCCGGGCAGTACTCCTGGCAGCCGGAGACGGTCAGCACCAGCGGGTCGATGATGAGATCCTCGACGGGCATGCCCACTTCCAGCGCGCGCGGGATGAGCTTTTCCAGCGCGATCTCGACGCGCTCGTCGGCCTTGACCGGGATCATGCCGCTGCCCATGGTGAGGGCCACAAGCTTGGCGCCATACTGGGCAGCGACCAGCGGCACCTTCTCCAGCCGCTCGGGTTCGGCCGAGGTGGAGTTGATGATGGCGCGGCCGCGTTCCAGCTTCTTCAGCCCGGCCTCGATCGCGGCCAGGTTGGTCGTGTCGAGTGAGAAGGCGGCGCCGTCCGCACCGGGGCAGACGCAGTCGAGCAGCCACTCCATGACCTCGGGGCCGTCCTTCTTGCGCGGGCCGATGTTCAGGTCGAGCGCCTGCGCGCCGGCCGCCACCTGGCGCCGCGCCAGGTCGGTGAAGAAGGCGCCGTCCCGCTCGGCCAGGGCTTCCTTGACGCGTGGCGAAATGATGTGAATGTTCTCGCCGATAATGTACATTCATCAACCTCCTTTGGTTTCTGAATTGACTCCATCGCAACCCAGAAACCGAGTTTCTCCAAGAAACTCGGTTTCTTAGGATACACGCTACCCGGGCTGCCTGGCCGGCACTGTCTGTTGCACGATCGACTCGATGGCCTGCACGATGACGGAATCGGGCGGCAGATTGACCAGCGCCTGTCCGTTGGCGTCCATGCTCGTCACCTGCGGGTCGGCCGGGATGATGCCGCCCAGCGGGATGCCCACCTGGTCGACCGCTTCTTGCAGCGCCGGCGTCAGTTCACCGGCCACCCGGTTGACAATCAGGTAGGCGTTCTTGATGTTGATGTCCATCTCGTCGCGCATGCCGGCGATGCGATTGGCCGCCACCACGCCGCGCACGGTCGGGTCCGTCACCACGTAGAGCACGTCGACGTCGCGCGTGGTGCGGCGGCTGAGGTGCTCCATGCCCGCCTCGTTGTCGATGATCACGTAGTCGTACGAGCGCCCCAGCCGGTCGATGATGTCGCGCAGGATGTGGTTGACCGCGCAGTAGCAACCTGGGCCTTCGGGGCGTCCCATGGCCAGCAGGTCGACGTGGTCGCCCTCCACCAGCGCATACTCGATCTCGTAATCCAGGTAGTCGAACTTGTTCATGCCGGGCCGGCCGTTGAGGTTGCCGTTCATGGGGTTGACCTGATCCAGCATATCCTCGCGGATGTCGCCGATGGTCTGCTCCAGCGGCAGGCCAAGCGCCAGATTGAGGTTGGCGCTCGGGTCGGCGTCGATGGCCAGGATGTTATCCGCCCCCTGCGCGATCAGCGTCTTGATGACCAGCGAGGCGACGGTGGTCTTGCCCGTGCCTCCCTTGCCCGCCAGTGCAATCGTCGTCGTCACAGACTTTCTCCCTTTCTTGCTTCGGCCAACAGGCGTGAAATGAGCCGGCGCCCGAGCGCCGCGCAGCCGTCGATGGGCAGATAGTGGCAGGCCGTCTCGTCGAAGAGCACGAAGGCGCGCGGCGGGAACTCGTCGTCGCCCTGCCAGTAGATGAGGGCCAGCGGCACGCGCGGCAGCCCGCGGAAGGCGAAGCCGGCATCGCCAACACCAATCGGCTCGCCGCCACAGGCCAGGGCCAGCCTGCGTAGCGTCTCCAGATCATTGCCGACGGCCTGCACCAGCACATCGCCCGTGTAGCTCTGGAAGGCCTGGTGATAGAGCCAGCCCTGCGGCAGCTCGCGGAAATTGAGCCAGCGACGGGTGGGCGGCGCGCCGTCGGCCAGCACCATGCAGTAGAGAAAAACGCCCTGCAACTCCACATCGCACGGCACGTCGCTGCCCCAGGGGAAGGCAACCAGTTCCGGCCACGTGATCTGGTAGGGGCGGTCCAGGTGGCAGGCGTCGAGCTGCTTTTCCGCCGGCTTCCAGGTAAAGCCCGCCTGGTGGGCGATCTCCTGCGGCGGGCGCTGGCGCAGCCGGGCGCGGATCTCCTCCAGGGTCGACTCCAGCGACTCGGCCCAGGCAGCGCGGCCGCCCGGCTTCTGCAATTGCGGGTTGCGATCGAAGATGGTGGTCATGCGAACTCCTCCCGTTGAACCAGCTCTTCCGTCTCACGATGGCCGTTTGCCAGCGCGGCCTGCACCGAGGGGAAGCGTTCGATTTCGGTGTGGGGCAGGAACAACGCCGACATGAAGTTCTCATAAAAGGTGTTGTCTGCGGAGAGTTCGAGGTAGGTCATCTTGCCGGCGGCGGCGGCGATGCGCGCACGTGCCGGCCGGCCGAGCAGCGCCAGGTAGGCGCCGCGCGCCGAGGTGTTGCCCAGGAAGCGGAAGCGTTCCCACGGCAGGTCGGGCAGCAGGCCGATCTGCACCGCCTTCTCGACGTTGATGTACTGGCCAAAGGCGCCGCCGATGAGCACCTGCTCCACGTCGGCCGGGTCCACGCCCACGCTCTGGCAGAGCACGGTGTAGCCGGCGTAGATGGCGGCCTTGGCGCGCAGCAGGTTGTCGATGTCGACCTTGGTCAGCACGATGTCGCGGCCCGTGGCGCTCTCGGCCGCCCAGGCGACGACATACTCGGCGCCGTGCTCGCCTTCGCGCACGCGCGGCGTACCGAGCGCGTGGTTGAGGTTGCCGCTGCGGTCGATGACGCCGGTGATGAAAAGCTCGGCGAGCAGGGCGATGAGGCCGGAGCCACACAGCCCGCGCGGCGGCTGGTTGCCGATGACGCGCCAGGTCGGCTCGTGCGTCTCGCTGTGCACCCACACTTCCTCGATGGCGCCGGTCGTGGCGCGCATGCCGTGCTCTACGCCCGCACCCTCGAAGGCCGGCCCGGCCGAACAGG
>JACKBA010000062.1 GCA_020634815.1 Caldilineaceae bacterium
GGTTCGATGGCGAAACCGGCCAGGTGCTCCAATGCCTTGACCAGCGCGTGGTTGCCTTCGCTGCCCAGCCCCTGTGCCTGGAGGGTGCGGTAGAGCTGGAAGATGAGGCTGGTGCCCGGCACGGGTACGCCTGACGCGTCGGCGGCCTCCAACACCAGGCGCAGATCCTTCTGCTGCAAGTCGATGGTGAAGCCGGGCCGCCAGTCGCGCTGGATGATCTGCGGGGCGCGGTTGGTGAACATCCAACTGCCGGCCGCGCCCTGGCTGATGGCCGCATAGGTCTTCTCCAGATCGACGCCACCGGCCTGGGCAAACATGAGCGCCTCACACATGGCCAGGCAGTTGCCGACGACCAGCACCTGGTTGACCAGCTTCACCGTCTGGCCGGCGCCGTGGCCGCCGACGTGGGTAATCGTCTTGCCCATGGCCTGGAAGACCGGCAGGGCACGGGCAAACTGCTCGGCGTCGCCACCCACCATGATGCTCAGCGTTCCCTTGGCCGCGCCTTCGCTGCCACCGCTGATGGGTGCATCGAGCATGGCAACACCCTGTTCAGCGAGGGCGATTGCCATTTCGCGCGTCGCCTGCGGGCTGATGGTGCTGCAATCGATGACGAGCGCGCCCGGCGCCGCGCCGGCAATGACGCCATCGTCGCCCAGGATGACAGCCTGCACGTCGGGCGTGTCGCTCACACAGACGACGATGATGTCGCTGCGGGCGGCTACGTCAGCCGGGCTGGCGCCGGCGTGCGCACCCTGGGCGACGAGATCGTCCATGCGCGCGATGGTGCGATTCCACACCGTCAGCGAAAAGCCGGCCTTGAGCAGGTTCGCAGCCATGCCGCGTCCCATGATGCCGAGGCCGACAAAACCGATGCGTTCGGACATTCCTGACTCCTCATGTAGGTGGGGCATCGCGTTTGTTACGCCGCAAGCAGGTGGCGTAGCGTTGCCTGGTTGGTTGCGTCGTCGAAAATGGCTCGCACGGGGATAGTGAAGCCTGGCACGGCAAAGCTGTGCAGTTCGCCGCTCTGGGCCTTGATCGCCAGTTCGTAGACATCGGTGTGGAGGCGGTATTGCTCGACCGTCTGCGTGTCGGGGTCGATGAGCCAGTATTCCGCCACGCCGTGCGCCGCGTAGTCGTCGAACTTGACGCCGCGATCGTTGGCTTCCGTCGACGCCGACAGCACCTCGACGATGAAGTCGGGCGCGGGGAAGCGATTCTGATCGGGCTGAAACGCATCAGCCTTTGCCGCGGCGAAGTAGCAGATATCCGGCTCGTAGTCGTTGCGCGTCAGGGAAACCATAACCTTTTCGCTGCCAACCCAGCCAAGGTCGTGTGCCAAGACAAAGGCCTTGACCAGATCATACAAGTTGCCGACCACTGCAATGTGCTTGAACTTTGCTGGGGGGTGCACGAACTTTGCTCCGTTGACGAACTCGGCTTTCTCAGTTTCCAGAACCGTGTCAACAAAGTGAGCGCGGCGCTGCGCTTCGTCAGCCAGGAGGGCTTTGACTTGTACGGCAATAATCGGCAGACGCGGCGAACGGAGCAACTGCGCCAGCAATTCGCTCTCCGCCAATAGTGCCGTCATGCTGCATCCTTCCTTTCGACCCGATTTTAGCAAACCTGGCACCGGAAAACAACACACCCGGCGCTGACCAAAGCGGCGCGCCGGGTGTGAGTCATCATCATTCGCGAGTGACGCGACAGCGTCGATTCCTGCCTTTACTGAAGCAGCGCCTCGAACTCGTCCGTGACTTCGTCGCCCTTCTCAACTTCCTTGTGCTCGGTGACGTCGAGTACGTACTCGTTGCTCTTGGCGCCAGACTCGTTCTCCACCTCGCGGAAGTCGACGGTGATCGTGTCGCCCGGCACGTACTTCTCGGAGAGCATGCCCTCGCTGAGCGGATCCTGAATCTGGTTCTGGATCACGCGGCGCAGCGGGCGGGCGCCATATTCCGGGTCGTAGCCGGCATCGGCAATGGCCAGACGGGCGGCCTCGGTGAGCTTGAGCGTCATGTCCTGCTCGGCCATCTGCATGCGCAGCGGGCGCAGTTCCAACTCGACGATCTGGGCGATCTCTTCCTTGCTCAGGCTGCGGAAGACCATGATCCCGTCGAGGCGGTTGATGAACTCCGGCCGGAAGGTCTTCTTGAGCGCGTCCATGACCTTGGCCTTCATGGTCTCGTATTCGCTCTCGCGCTTGACTTCGTCGTCCTGCGTAATGACAAAGCCCAGCCCCTTGGCGCCCTGGATGAGCTTGGCGCCGATGTTGCTGGTCATCAGCAGCAGCGTGTTGCGGAAGTCGACGCGGCGGCCCTTGGCATCCGACAGGTAGCCGTCCTCCATGATCTGGAGCAGCATGTTAAAGGCTTCGGGATGCGCCTTCTCGATTTCGTCGAGCAGGACGACGCTGTACGGGCGCCGGCGCACGGCCTCGGTTAGCTGGCCGCCCTCCTCATAGCCGACATAGCCGGGAGGCGCGCCGACCAGGCGGCTGACATTGTGGCGCTCCATGAACTCGCTCATGTCGAGCTTGATGAGCGCCTCCTCGCTGCCGAACATGAATTCGGCGAGCGTCTTGGCCAGCAGCGTCTTGCCGACGCCGGTGGGGCCAAGGAACATGAAGCTGCCGATGGGGCGCTTGGGATCCTTGAGACCCGCCCGTGCCCGGCGCACGGCCTTGGCGATCGCCTTGATGGGCTCGTCCTGGCCGATGATACGCTGGTGCATGACCCGTTCCATCTCCAGCAGGCGCTCACGCTCCTCGCCGGCGATGCGGCTGACCGGCACGCCCGTCCACATGGCAACAACCTCGGCGATATCCTCGGAGGTCACTTTGGGTTGGTTGGATGCCTCGTTCCAGCCCTCGCGCAGCTCGCTCAGGCGTGCTTCCAATTCGACCTCGCGATAACGCAGGTCAATGGCGTCGTCGAAGCGCTGCGTGTCCAGAGCCTGCTCTTTCTCCTTCTGGAGCTTCTTGAGACTCATGAAGGTTTCGCGCAGGTTGGCGGCGTAGGGCGCCTTGTACATGCGCACGCGACTGCCGGCCTCATCAATGAGGTCGATGGCCTTGTCGGGCATGAAGCGGTCGGGCACGTAGCGCGCCGCCAGGTGGGCGGCGGAGACCAGTGCCTCGTCCGTGATGATCAATTTGTGATGATCCTCGTAGCGGGAGCGCACGCCACGCAAGATCTCAATCGTCTCCTCGATGGAGGGTTCTTCGACCAGGATCGGCTGGAAGCGCCGTTCCAGTGCGGCGTCGCTCTCGATATATTTGCGATATTCGTCGAGCGTAGTGGCGCCGATGACCTGCAACTCGCCACGGCTCAACGCCGGCTTGAGGATGTTGGCAGCATCGACGCTGCTACCGGCCGCACCGGCGCCCACGAGCATGTGGACCTCGTCGATAAAGAGGATCGCCTGCGATTGGATCACCTCTTCGATGACCTTCTTCAGCCGCTCCTCGAACTGGCCGCGGTACATGGTACCGGCGACCAGGCTGCCCACGTCCAGCATGAGCAGGCGCTTGTTGAGCAGCGGTTCGGGCACGTCGCCGTCGATGATTCGCTGCGCCAGCCCTTCGACGATGGCCGTCTTGCCGACGCCTGGCTCGCCGATGAGGGCGGGGTTGTTCTTGGTGCGCCGGCTGAGGATCTGAATGACGCGCTCGATTTCCGCCTGGCGACCGACGACCGGGTCCAGCTTGCCTTCTTCGGCAGCGGCGGTCATGTCATAGCCAAGCTGGTCGACCAGCGGCGTCTTCGACTCTTTCTTCTGCTTGTCCTTGGTCTGCGCCTGGTTCTGCAGGATATTGCGCGCGGTCTGCGTGCGCACGCGGTCGAGGTTGATCCCCAGCCCGCGCAGTACGTTCACGGCAATCCCCTCGCCCTCGCGCACCAGGCCGAGCAGCAGGTGCTCGGTGCCGATGTAGTGGTGGCCCATGAGGCGCGCCTCATCCACGGCAAGCTCGATGACACGCTTCGTGCGCGGCGCCAGGGTGGGCTTGCCAAACGGCGGACGCTCACCGCGCCCGACCGTCCGCTCCACAGCCCGGATGATCTGGACCGGCTCGACGCCAAGCTCGCGCAGTACCTTGACGGCAACGCCGTTTTCTTCCCGCACCAACCCCAACAACAGGTGCTCCGTCCCGATGTAGTTGTGGTTCAGCCGGAGCGCCTCTTCTTGCGCCAGCGTTAACACCCGGCGTGCGCGCTTTGTAAAGCGGTCAAGTTTGTCAGACATAGCTCTTCCCTTGTACAACAATGACAACTGGTCATTCCAGCACAGGTACTATAGCAGAACATGGCGAGTTTCTGCGGTAAGTCCTGTTCCCTTCACCGGGTAGGACAGGGGCATACTCGGCAGCCAATGGTGGTCGTTCATCCCGGCGGGTTGCAAACACCATTGTAACGATGCGTTTTGTTCTTTGTCAATTAGCCATTTGGGCACCCGTCCCCTACCCAGATCGGCAGGTGGCGGGCGGTTACACCAATAGAAGAACGCACGGGCACGAAAATTCGTGCCCGTGCGCCAGAATCAACATCACTTTCACCGAAGAATCAGACGGCCTCGACCAGTTCCTCGACCTCGGCAACCATCTCGTCGCCGTCGAAATCGTCGTCCGACTCATCGGTCGGAGCGATCTGCCAGTCGAGTTCCTGGGACGGCATGGCCTGCTTGAGGCTCAAGCCCAGGCGGCGCTTGTCGCTTTCGATGCGGATGATGCGCAGTTCGTACACATCGCCCTCGCCGACCACCTCCTTGGGGTGGTTGACGCGGCGCTCCGCCAACTCGCTGATGTGAATCAGACCCTCGATGCCGGTATCGACCAGGCGAGCGAAGGCGCCAAAATTCACCAGCTTGGTGATCTTGCCCTGAACCATCTGCCCCACCTGGTAGGTGTTGTCGATGACTTCCCACGGCTGCGGCGCCAGGCGGCGCAGGCTCAGCCCGATGCGGCGGCGTTCGGTGTCGACGCTCAGGATCTGCACCTTGACCGTCTCGCCGACCTTGACAACCTCGTTCGGGTGGTTGACGCGGTTCCAGCTCAGCTCGCTCAGGTGGATCAGACCGTCAGCTCCGCCGAGATCGACGAAGGCGCCGAAGTCCGCGATACTGCTGATAACACCTTCCATGATCGCGCCTTCGCGCAGCGTCTCGAGCAGTTGGTCCTTCTGCTGGCGGCGCCACTCGCGCATGGCCAGACGCTCGGAGAGAATGAGGCGATTGCGCTTGCGGTCGATGTCGATGACCTTCAGCTTCAGAACCTCGCCCTTCAGACCGGCGTAGCGCGACTCTTCGTCCTCACCGTTGGTGGGCATTGCGCTCGTGAGCTGGCTGGCCGGCACAAAGCCGCGCACCTGGCCCAGACGCACGATAACGCCACCGCGGTTGAATGAATCGACCGGGCATTCGAAGATGTCCTGGCTGCGCATGAGATCTTCGGCGCGTTCCCAGTCCTTCTCGGCGAGCGCGCGGCTGATGCTCAACATGACGTTGCCATCACGGTCTTCGCGGATAACAAAGACCGGCACCTCGTCACCGATATTGAGCGACTCCAGTGTATCGCCGACTCGTTCAAGTTCGCGGCCCGAGACCACGCCTTCCGACTTGAAGCCGATGTCTACAAGTACCTCGTTGGGGCGCATGTCGACGATGATTCCGTTGCGGATTTCTCCGGTAACGGGCTCCTGCAAGGAGCCATCGATCTCGTCCAACAGTGCCGCCATCGGGTGATTCTCATAGTCCACACCGTTGGCCCAGCCGTACACACCGTTACCCATTGATCGAACTTCATTCATACAGCTATACAATCCTCCGAAAACAGAATTAGACCAGACCACCCGATCGGTGATCAATGCTCACATAACTTGGGCCCGTCATGCGGACCGTGCGCGCCGAACAGTGAAGAGCGAAGGGCTAGTCACCGAGAAGCGCGATTACCTCAATCTCGACCAGGCCACCCTTGGGCAACGCTGCGACCTGAACGGTGCTGCGCGCCGGCGGTTCGTGGCCGAACACCTCGCCGTAAAGCTGATTCACTGTGGCAAAGTGAGAAAGGTCGGCCAGGAAAATCGTCGTTTTGACGACGTTCGCCACAGTGGCGCCGGCCTCGGACAGCACGGCCTGCAAATTGGCCAATGCCTGACGAGTCTGCGCTTCGATACCTTCACGCAGGTCACCGGTCGCCGGGTCCAAACCAAGCTGACCCGAGGCAAAGAGAAACTGGCCGGCGCGGATGGCCTGCGAATACGGGCCGATCGCGGCGGGCGCGTTGGGAGTGCTGACAACAGTTCGCTTACTCATGGCTGCTCATTCGATTCGTTGGATCGGGTGTGCGCTGTTGCGGTGAACGAGGGCAGGGCTGCCGGATCAAGGACTGATGCTGCAACGCTGCGAACATATCAATCAAACTGAAAGTACCAACTTTCTTCGAGAATTTCGCCCTAAATTGTACTTGCTATCTCTGGACTCGTCAAAATTAGGCGGAACAAAATGTGGATAACTTGCGTTATTGCCCTCGATCTGTCGCCAAATCGATACGACCCGCGTCATACAAGTGGCTATTCAGGCACGATCGGCAGACTGCGCCGCATGATCTCGTAATTCTCCAGCGCACGCCCGGCGCCCAGCGCCACGCACGCAATGGGGTTCTCGGCCACGTAGGCGGGCACCCCGGTCTCCTGCGTCAGAAGCTGGGCCACGCTGCGCAACTGCGAGCTGCCGCCCGTGAGCACCATGCCGCGGTCGATGATGTCGGCCGCCAGCTCGGGCGGCGTCTTCTCCAGCGTGGCGCGCACTGTGCTGATAACGGCCTGCAGCGGCTCCTGCAACGCCTCGGTGACCTCGCTGCTGCTGATCTGGATGATCTTGGGCAGGCCCGTCACCTGGTCACGGCCGCGCACTTCCATGAAGCGTTCATCCTCCATGGGCAGCGCGCTGCCGATACCGATCTTGATCTCCTCGGCTGTCTGCTCGCCGATGAGCAGGTTGTACTTCTTGCGCACGTAGTTGATGATCGCCTCGTCGAAGCGGTTGCCGCCGATGCGCACGCTGCTCCACACGACGATGTCGTACATGGAAACGACCGCAGCCTCGGTGGTGCCGCCGCCCATGTCCACAACCATGTTGCCTGTGGGCGTGCCGATGGGCAGACCCGCACCGTAGGCCGCTGCCAGCGGCTCAGGGATGAGGTAGGCGGCGCCGGCGCCGGCCTGCATAGCGGCATCATGCACGGCGCGCTCTTCAACGCTGGTGACGCCGCGCGGCGTGCTGATCATGACCTTAGGGCGGAAGAGCGGGCGGAAGAGTGGGTTCGGGTCACCGGCCACCGTCTGGATCAGGTAGCGCAGCATGGCTTCCGTCACCACGAAGTCGGCGATGACGCCGTCGCGGATCGGCCGCGCCACTTCGATGCTTTCGGGCGTGCGACCGAGCATGTCATACGCTTCGTGCCCCACGGCCACCATCGTGTTATCGCGCAGGCGGATGGCGACGACCGACGGCTCGTGCATGACGATGCCGCGGCCCTTTACATGCACGAGGACGTTGACCGTCCCCAAATCAATTCCAATGTGTTTTCCGAACATATCCTGGTTTCGCTAAAAAATCTTCGCGACATAAGTCGCCAACCGTGTCATTATACGCTTGCACAGGAGTACCGCCCAAATCATTTGGCAAAGATATACTACTTCTCACCCGTACCCGTATCCGGTGCCAGGGCGCCGGGATGGCGGGAAATGTTGTCGCTAAAAAAGAAAACGGGCCTCAAGATCTGGCTTGAAGCCCGTTCAACATCTACATTTGCGGCCGGCTCACTTGCTTTCGCCGCCACCCTCGTAGTTCAGTCCGGAAGTGGAACGCCGGCCGGCATGGCGTCGCGCCACCTTCAGTCGCAACGAACTGCGGCGCAGCGATGCCATGATCTCCGGCACCTGCTGCGGCGGCGGATTCTCGGCCAGCGATTGCCGCGCCCGCTCCAGCGCTGCCGCCGCGCGATCCTCGTCGATCTCGGTGCCGGCCTCGGCCACGTCGGCCAGGATGGTCACCTTGTCGGGGCGCACTTCGACCACGCCGCCGCTAACCGCCAGGTACTCATTGCCCTCGCGGCTGTGCAGCACGATTTCGCCGATGTCGAGCGTCGACAGGAGCGGCGCATGGCCGCGCAGGATGCCCATCTGGCCGTTGGTGCCCGGCAGCGTGATCATTTCCACGTCGCCGCTGTAGAGCATCTTTTCCGGTGTAACGATGTCTACCTTGATTGACATACAGGTAGCTCCTTGAGAATCATGCGTCAAACGTCAAGCGTCATGGTAGTCACACATGACGTTTGACGTTTGACGGTTCACGCATCACTTAGTTGCGCATCTGCGCGGCGCTTTCGACCGCTTCTTCAATCGTGCCGACCATGTAGAAGGCCTGCTCCGGCAGATCGTCGTGCTTGCCTTCGAGAATCTCGCGGAAGCCGCGCACGGTGTCCTCGATCTTGACGTAGCGGCCATCGCGACCCGTGAACTGGGCAGCGACGTACATAGGCTGCGTCAGGAAGCGCTGGATCTTGCGGGCGCGTGCCACGATCAGCTTGTCATCTTCGCTCAACTCTTCGACGCCGAGAATGGCGATGATGTCCTGCAGGTCCTTGTAGCGCTGGAGCGTCTGCTGCACCTGGCGGGCGACGTCGTAATGCTCCTCGCCCACGATCAGCGGGTCGAGAATTCGGCTGGTGGAACCCAGCGGGTCGACGGCCGGGAAGAGGCCCTGGTCGGCCAGCGAGCGCTGCAGCGTAATCGTCGCGTCCAGGTGAGCGAAGGTCGTGGCCGGCGCCGGGTCGGTGTAGTCGTCGGCGGGCACGTAAACGGCCTGCATGGACGTGATCGAACCCTTCTTGGTCGACGTGATACGCTCCTGCAGGTCGCCCATGTCGGTGCCCAGGGTCGGCGCGTAACCGACGGCGCTGGGCAGGCGGCCGAGCAGCGAGGACATCTCCGAGCCGGCCTGGACGAAGCGGAAGATGTTGTCGATGAAGAGCAGCACGTCGCGGCCCTCATCGCGGAAGTACTCGGCCATGGTGACGCCGGTCAGACCCACGCGCAGGCGGGCGCCGGGTGGCTCGTTCATCTGGCCGAAGACCATCACCGTCGAGCTGATGACGCCCGACTCGATCATCTCGCGCATGAGGTCGTTGCCCTCACGGCTGCGCTCGCCCACGCCGGCAAAGACCGAGTAGCCGCTGTGGAACTCGGCGACGTTGTGAATAAGCTCCTGGATGACCACCGTCTTGCCCACGCCGGCGCCGCCGAAGATGCCCGTCTTACCACCGCGGGTGAAGGGGGCGATCAGATCGACGCACTTGACGCCGGTCTCGAACATCTCCGCCTTGGTGCTCTGCTCGGAGAAGGGCGGCGCGGTGCGGTGAATCGGGTAGGTCGTTTCCGCCTCGACCGGACCCTTGTTGTCGATGGGGTTGCCCGTCACGTTGAAGAGACGTCCCAGCGTCGCCGGTCCCACCGGCACGCGGATGGGCGAGCCCTCGGAGATAGCTTCCATGCCGCGGCGCAGACCGTCGGTGCTGCCCATGGCGACCGTGCGCACGACGTTGTTGCCGATCTGCTGCTCGACCTCCAGCACCAACTGCGCGCCATCATCCATTGCGACCATGATGGCGTCGTAAATTTCAGGCATATGGCCGGACGTGAATGCCACGTCCACAACGGGGCCGATAACGCTTTGAATCGTGCCAATCATTTGCTCAGGCACAGAGGACCTCCTTGAATTGGGTTCTCATCCAGTCTCAAAATCTGCAAGCCGCCAGTGACCGTCACGCGATCGGCGACGCGTTGCTCTCCAAATTGACCGTCAGCCACTCACCGCGGCCGGTCGCTTCCATCCCCTTGTTATCTTCCAGCGCGGCCGTACCGCCAACAATGTCGATCAGTTCGCTGGTGATGGTACCCTGGCGCGCCTTGTTGTAGGTCAGCGTCAGGTCGTCGATCAGCTCGCCGGCGGCGTCGGTGGCGTTGCGCATGGCAACCATGCGCGCCGAGTGCTCGCTGGCCAGCGATTCGTAGATCGCCTGGAGCACCTGCACTTCGGTGAAGCCGTAGAGCACGCGCGTCAGCACTGCTTCCGGCGACGGCTCGAAGATATACTCCGGCGCCATGGCCGTCGTCGGCTCGACCGGTTCCACAGGCAGCAACTTGTGCGCCACCGGTTCCTGGCGGATCGTGTTGACGAAGTCGGTGTAGACCATGTACACCTCGTCCGTATGGCCCGACAGGAAATCGTCGATCAAGACGCGTACGATGGGGCCGATGTCATAGGTCGTGGGATTATCCGGGATGCCCATGAACTCGGCGCGCACGACGGGGTCGTAGCGCAGCAGCCATTCGCGGCCCTTCTTGCCCACGGCCACCACGGTGACGTCGGCGCCTTCCTTGCGCTTCTCGCGCATCAACTGCGCGCAGCGCCGAATGATGTTGGCGTTGAAACCGCCGGCCAGACCGCGATCGGCCGTCACCAGCAGGATGCCCACACGCTTGACCGGGCGCGGGTGAATGAGCGGGTTCAGCTCGTTCTCCGTACTCGACAGGCGGGCAATGTAGCCCAGCACCTCGCGCGCCTGATTCGAATAGGGGCGTGTCGCCAGCACCTGCTGTTGCGCCTTGCGCATTTTGGCGGCCGACACGGCCTCCATGGCCTTGGTGACCTGCGCTATGTTTTTGACCGACTTGATGCGGCGTCGGATTTCGCGAGTTAAGTTCGCCAAGGTAGTCGTTTCCCTCCGATTGATCGAGGGGCGAAAGTGAGATTAGGAGATTAAGAGACTAGGAGATTGGAGATTGACTGTTATGGCCGGAAGTGTGCACGAGTACAGCAACTATCCGACAAGCCAAATCTCTATTTTCTACTCTCTCAATCTCTTCTTCTCTCAATCGCGATTCTCTACTGCGGCGGCTGCCACGACTTGTTAAAGTCGTCAATCGCCACGCTCATCGAGTCGATGATCTCCGGCTGGAGATCCTTGGTGCGCAAGATGGCCTGCCCGATCTCAGGATTGTTGGAATCCATG
>JACKBA010000063.1 GCA_020634815.1 Caldilineaceae bacterium
CGCCGGTCTCATGCTCGTGGCGCCGGGCATGATCGGCGGCTTTCGCCGCTTACTCGCCGGGCTGCATATGGAGCGCGTCTCGCGCGGGCCGGTCGGCTCATTCTTCGAGGAGAGCGTGATGGTCACACTCGCCGCCAACATCACGACGCTGCCACTCGTCGTCCTCTACTTTGGGCGACTCAGCATCGTCAGCCTGCTCACCAACGTGCTCATCCTACCGGCGCAGCCGCCCATTATGCTGGCGGGTAGCGGCGGCGTAGTGGCGGGCATGGCCGGGCTAGAGCCGATCGGCCAGGCGATCCTGGCGCTCCCCTGGCTCTGCCTGGCGTGGACGGTGAACATTGTGCAGTGGACGGCATCGTTGCCCGGCGCCAGCCTGGAAATTGCCGGCTTCGGCCTGCCGGCCATGCTGGCCACCTACGCAGCGATCGCAGTGGTGAAGGAGCGCTCGCGCTTGCAGCGCCTGGGCGACCGCTTCCGGGCCTGGGCAGCGCATGACTGGTGGCAGCGGCTTGTCAGTCCCGCCGCCGTCAGCGGGCTGGCGTTGACCACGATCCTGGCGTGGAGCGCCGGCAGCGCACTGCCCGATGGCCGCCTGCATCTCTGGTTCCTCGACGTCGGCCAGGGTGACGGCATTCTCATCCAGACGCCGTCGGGCCGCCAGGTGTTGATCGACGGCGGCGCCAGCCCGGAGGCGCTCTTCAGCGAGCTGGGCACGGTCATGCCCTTCTGGGACCGGACAATCGACCTGCTGCTCCTCACCCATCCCGACGGCGACCACATGGCAGCGCAGGCGGAGGTTCCTGCGCGGTACCAAGTGGTGCAGGCGATCCACACCGCGCACGCTGCGCAGCATCCCGACGAAACGCTCTGGCGCGAGCGCATGGCCGCGGGCAACGTGGCCGTCGCGACGATGGCCGCCGGGAACTGGATCGACCTGGGCGACGGCGTTGCATTGTGGATACTCTCGCCCGCGGCTGACGGCTTTGCCGGCGACGATGCCGACAACGAGAATTCGCTGGTGACGAAACTGGTCTTTGGCGATTTCAGCGCACTGCTCACGGGAGACGCCGGCCTGGCCAGCGAGCAGGCGCTGCTTGCCGGCATCGCGCCGCTGCGCGCGACCGTGCTCAAGCTCGGCCACCACGGCAGCCGCAGCGGCTCCAGCCCAGCCTTCGTCGACGCCGTGGCGCCATCCTTCGCCGTGATCCAGGTCGGCATCGATAACGACTACGGCCACCCTCATCCCGACGTGCTGGAACGCTTCGGCGCCGCCACGGTGCTGCGCAA
The DNA here is from genome assembly GCA_020634815.1 of Caldilineaceae bacterium. Taxonomy (GTDB): domain Bacteria; phylum Chloroflexota; class Anaerolineae; order Caldilineales; family Caldilineaceae; genus Caldilinea. The sequence goes on from JACKBA010000063.1 coordinate 1,291, forward strand.
CGACCTCGACGGCCGCATTCATCTACAGAGTGACGGGCAGTTGCTCTGGGCGGAACGTGAGAACCAGCAGCAATAGCCAGCACGGAAAACAACACCCAACGCAAACTGCGCAAGTTGCCGCCAGCGAAATAGCGCCACATCTCGGACCTGCGCTGCGCGTCGTTGTCTAGGCGACCAGTCCATGGCGGACGGCCAGGATGGCTGCCTGGGTGCGGTCGCTGACGCCCAACTGGGCGATGATGGCGCTGACGTAGTTGCGCACGGTGCCCTCGGAGAGATGGAGCTGCTGCGCAATGTCGCGGTTGCTCAGGCCGGCCGCCAACAGCCGCAGGACCTCGACCTCGCGGTCGGAGATCCGCTCGGTGATGAAGCTGGAGGGCGCTGCCGGTGAACCCATCGCCTGTTGCAGGACCCGGCCGGCCACCGTCGGGTCCATGAAGGTCTTGCCGGCCACGGTCCCCTTCACTGCCTTGATGACATCCGCACGCGGGGTATCCTTCAGCAAATACCCGTCCGCGCCTGCCCGCAGTACATCGAACAGCCACTCGTCGTCGTCGAAGGTGGTCAGAATCAGCACCTTTGTACCGTGGAAGCGGTCACGCAGGCGCCGGGTGGCTTCGACTCCGTTCATTCCCGGCATCTTCAGGTCCATGAGCACCAGGTCGGGCCGGTGTCGCTCAACCAGCTCAAGCGCTGCTGCGCCGTCGCCGGCCTTACCCACCACCTCGATTTCACGATCCAGCCTGAGCAACAGCTCAAGACCGTCGCGTATGATCGCCTGATCGTCGCAGATGATGATTTTCATCGCCTTACCTCGCGTGAATCGGCAGGTCGAGGCAGATCTCGGCGCCCTGACCGGGTACAGTCCGCACAGTGAGCGTCCCACCGGCCATGCGCGCCCGTTCCACCATGCCCGGAAGGCCGTAGTGACCCGGGTGCGCGACCGCCGCCGGGTCGAAGCCCACACCGTCGTCGTGAACGTGGAGGATGATGCGGCCATTGATCTGGCTGAGCCACAAGTCGAGATGGCAAGCGTTGGCGTGGTGCACCACATTGGCCGTCGCCTCCTGGGCCACCCGGTAGATACATTGTTCGGTGTCGTCAGAGAGTTGGGGAAGCTGCTGGGGCAATTTCAGGTGTAGCTTGAGGCTTCCCCACTGGGCCGCGCTTTCGGCCAGGTCTTTCACAGCCAGGAGCAGGCCCATGTCCTCCAGCGGACTGGCGCGCAATGCTCCCAACGCGCGCCGGGTCTCATCCAGCCCGGAACGCGCCGTGCCCACCGCTTGAACGAGAAGGTCTCGGGCTATCGCCGGATCCTCATCCCAGTAGGCATCCACCGTGTCCAACTGGATGATCAGGCCGGCCAGGGAATGGGCCAGGGTGTCGTGAAGGTCGCGGGCCATGCGGTTGCGCTCCCGGCTGATCGCCAGGTCCTCGGCAGTGGCGGCAAGTTCCAGCAACTGGCGGTTGGCGTCGCGCAGGGCGGCTTGTTGACGATGTAGGTATTGAAACGCGCGGTTGAGGCCCACGGCGAGGATTGCCGTGGCGACTCCAAACAGGATGGATATCACGAGGGAGACATTCCTGGCATGTGGAGACGGGTGCAGCAGCGCCAGCAGCAGATTGAAGAGCGTGATAGCGCCCACGAACAGCAGAACCTGGAATCTGGCGTAGCCATAGGCGATCAAGGCGACCACCAGGATGGTGGGCGCCCATTGTCTGATATACAGATCAGACGAAGCCAGCACCGTCATCCACGGTTCCACGCCGGCGCGGGGCAGGATGAAGGTCTCACCCAGCAAAGGCAGAAACCCCATCAACACCAGGAGCAAGGGCGGGTAGGTCTTGCCCAACCGCCTGGGCAGCCCGGGTGCGAAGGCAATGGCGAGCACCGCCAGGATCGATGCGCCGTAGAAGACGAAATAGGCAGCGCCCAAAGATTCCGGCGCTGCCTGGATTCCATCGAGGACGGCCAGGAGCAGGAAGTAGCTGCTCCAGAAGAGCGCACCCGCCCGCAGCAGTCTCAGGAAGTCGTCAGAGTTCGTTGTCATGGGCAGTCCCCAATATAGCACATCTGCAAGGGCCCGACACGTGCCATCTCTCATCAATCCTGCGGCCCAAATATGACAATTGTCATGCCAAAGGGGCAAAACGGATGACGCTGATCACTACTGTTGGCTGCTGGAATGCGGTAAGGTGTACCAGTTGCGCCGACAGTCGCACTCTCAGACCATCCGGCCCGCCCGATGCGTGGGGCGCGTCGCACCTCATGAAAGCGAAACCATGCTGCGACAGATGAGCACTTCCACCATGAAACGACTGATGATCTTCATTGGAATCGCGTTCCTCCTCACCATCCCTATCGGGGTCAGCGCGGTCAACGCCCGGAACGCAGGAGACGCTGATCTGGCGGCGGTCTGGCAGCGCGTCCAAGAGTCGGGCGCCTACGCCTTCAGCGCCGACATTACGCAGCGCAATACGCCCCAGGCCACCGTGCTCAACGCGGGGCGGAAAGCCACCCGGCACGCCTATTACCTGGAAGGCGAGACCGATATCCGCGCCGAATCGCTGCATCTGATGCTCTGGACCGGTGGGGGCAGTGTACATGTGCCCAATTCTGGTACGGAGATGTTGATCGAGGGCGACCAGGCCAGGGCACGCCAGGGCAACGGCGCCTGGGAAGAGATCGACGATTTTACGGGCCTTTTTGCTCCGGGCGGCGATTTTTTGGCCTACACCCAGGCGGCGCAGAACGTGGTGCGCCATGCGCCGGAAGTGCGCAGCACGCCGTTGGGTGAAATCAGCATCACGCGTTACACGTTTGACATCGACGGGCGCAAGTTGGCCATTCATATGCGTGCAGAAATGAGCGAAGAGGCCATGCGTGAGGGACTGCCCGCCAACGCGTCCATTGAGCTGCCTACGGCTTATGCCGAGATGACCGGCACGGGCGAGCTGTGGGTCGGCGCAGATGGCTTGCCCCTGCGCCAGATTTTTGCCCTGGAGTTCCCGCCGGACGCCGATGCGTACGTTTCCACCGCCGAGGTGACGGTTGATTTCTCCGACTTTGCCCCACTCCCCACGGCCGGTGGGCCGGGCACGCTGGGAAGTCAGTTCGTAAGCAGCCTGCAAGCCGTAGGAAACCTGCAAAATGCGTTGAGCCTGCTCGCAGCGGCCATGGCGCTCTGGCTCATGGCGCTGGTGGTGCTGGGGCGTCGCTCCAAGCGCGTCTACGTCGCGGTGGTCAGCGCGGTTGTCTGCTCCATGCTGGTGACGCCGCTACTGTCCTCCCGTCAAGTGTCGGCCTATAGCACGCGGCAAGAGGAAAAGCGTGCGGCTCAGGAAGAACTGCAAGGTCGCCAAGAAGTCCAGGAGACAGTGCAGGTGCAGATGCGCACAGCGGCGATGAATCCCCACGCCGACCCGCTGGCCGCGGCACAGGCGGCGGCGGTGGCCGCTCCCATGCTGCAGAGCGCCAGCGACGGCCGCTACTTCGACCCATCCTGCGAGACCGACCCCGCCGGCGACATCGACGCCGACGGGCTGACGAATCTCTCGGAGTGTCTGCTGGGCACCTTGCCGGACGTGGCCGATACCGACAACGACGGCGTCGCGGATGCCGTCGAGGTGACGGGTTTTAGCTATCGCAATCAGACCTGGTACACCGACCCCGCAAACGCTGACTCCAACAACGATGGCATTTCTGACGGCAAAGAGTGGTATCTGAACGGCGACATTGCGCCGCCTGATACTAACGGCGACGGCACGCCCGATCTGTGGGACGATGACAACGACAACGATGGCGTGCGCGACACCCTGGATCTCTCCCCCTACGCATCCACCAGCCGAGTAAATCCCTTTGACGGAGCAAACCCCTTCGAACTCACCATCAACGATCTGGTTGAATCTGAGCTGGTGCGCGTCGAGTTCCAGATCCGGCCCACGGAGAGCAGCCATCTCTGGTATTCCCAAAGCGTGCTCGACTGGCCCCAGGGCGACCAGCAGGACCAGATCCAGGATGTGGACGGCAAGACCTTCGCCGATCTGGATCCCACACTGCCGGCCTGGCCCAACGCCAATGGCGACATGCGTCTGACCCCCATGCTGGAAATCGCCATGGATATGGCGACGGCCAATCTGCCTTCGGAGCCCTGCACCGACGCCGACGGCAACCCCGACACTTGCTATCCACTGCTGGAACAATTTGGTATTTCCGTACAGCAGACCGATGACAACACCCTGACCGCGTATGTGCCGCTGCAGGTGGTCAGCGACAACGTTGGCGACGACAACGTGGCCTTCTATGCCCGAATGTTTTATGAATCTAAGGCGAATTGGGGCGCCGCCCACCAGGTCCGCGTGAGCTGGGTGCTGCAAATGCTCAACGACGTCTGTGGCTATCCGGACACGCCGCCCGCGGGCTATCCGGCCAACACCGTCTGGCCCCCCGATCCCGACCAGCCGCCCGGCGACTGGAATGCGGATGAAAATGGCGCGTGGCCCGCACAGTACAGCCTTTTTCAAGATGGCCTGTGCCAGTTCTATTCCTCCATGAATGAGTTGCAGGTCCTCAACACCTACGACGAAGCGTGGTACATCACGGGAATGCATGTGATGGAGGAGCACAGCGCCGATATCGCGCTGATCTACGAGGACCCCAGCGTGACGGGTTCGGTAGGGGCCGGGTATGACAGCCCGCTCTATGTGGACACACTCTACGGTCTGCTTTACGGACTGAACAGCACCTTCCTGGCGGCGCGCGATTGCGACAGCACCGATGCCGGCGGCAACTGCCAGGGCAACGGACAACTGGACATCACGGTAGACACCATCGGCGACCGTTTCAATCACGCGACCAATGGCTACAGCGCCGACAATCCCATCTACTGGGGCCTGCCCAATGTGTTGAGCGTGGTCAAGAACGGTGTGGAACGCGCGCCGGGCGATGGCCGCAGCTCGTACACGGACATTCCCACGTACGAGGCCATCGACCTGGGCATGCTGGATACGACCACCGTCCAGACCATGCATGTGTTGACCAGCACATTTGACGCTGCCTGGTCTGCAAGCGATCCCATCACGCCCACCATTATGATGGCGTCGCAGCAGAGCTACCGCGACCTCAACCTCGACCGGTTCATCAGCAACGACCCCAACATCAGTTGGAACAGCAACAGGCTGACCCTGAATCTGCCCCAAAGCGGGGACAACACTGTAGAAGTCGACACCCTGGCAACGGTCAAGTGGACGCCCTATGCCTACGATCCGGCCACGGGCTGGGCGGCCGCCGACATCGACGACTACTATAACGAGCTGAGCACGTTACTGGTCGACGCTTTCAGCGGCATCAGCGACCCCGACGAGGCCGAGACGCAGCTCACAATGGCGCAGTTGCTCTACATAAGTGCTTATGGCGGCGACGCCAATGTGGTGCAGATCGGCGTTACCATTCCGGATTACGGTTACCAACAGCCTGACGAGCCCCTCTACATCAGCCTTACCGCTACGACACTCACATATATCGCCAAAGCGGCAAATCAACTCTACACCTTTACTACGGATTTGAAGGAGATTGCCAGTACTTTCAGATATGCGGTAGGCACCCAAGAAGTAATCAGCAAATACTTGGACGTAAAGATATTCAGCCAGTTGCCGGGCTGGAAAGGAATCGCAGCAGGAGTTGCAGGCATTCTCTTGCTGACCCTCTTTGCCACCGACGCGGTCGTCAACTACATCTTGGGCGATTCGAACACCAAGCTCGGCATTGGGCTGAATGACGCGGTGCAAATTGTCTTCATTCTCTATGCTGCCTACGACATCACGATGAAAGTCGTCAAGGTGGTCCAGCTTGCATTGGCCGCCAGCAAAGCCGACACCGCGGCTGCCTTTGTTGATGCCTTGTCAGAGACGCTCTCCGAAAGCTCGACCGTGCTCGATGCCTCAAAGTTCCTCGGCGTGGTCGGACTGGTCATTGCCATTGGCGTTGCGGTGGGCATGTTCATCTATGCCTGGGCCAAAGGCGACATCTCTCCGGGCAACGTGGCGTTCAATGAGGCGCTGGCCGCAACGATCGCCGCTGTGATTGTGGCCGTCCTATTTTTCGTGCTTGCCCTCACCGTCGTCGGATTGATTATTGTTCTGATCATCGCCCTGATTGATGCGATTCTGCAACTGGTCGGATCGAAGTTCACTATCACGGGTTGGATCACGAAGTCTATAGCCTGGATTATCTACCAACTTGATCTGGAGACGACCCAAGACGTGGAGTCAGGTCAGCTCGATATTGTATTGATGGATCCCGACCTTGGTATCACCACGGCCAACAGTCTGCTAACGTCGCTACCGGTGACCACCACGCTGTACGAAAAATTCCCCCCTGGTTGGAGCTATAAGACGAGCCCAGATTATGTGGCGCAAAATAGTATGATCTACGAGCTATCCACAGCCAGCAAGTCGCTCTCTACTTCGAAGGGAGCCCGCAGTGACTGGACGACCAGTGTTTATGATTCGTTCGCCTTTAATAATGACACGGTGGACCTCTATCAGGCAACCGTCACGGATCATCTCTCCACTGAAGCGCCGCTGGTCGCCGGGGTGAACGCGTCGACGCCCCTCTGGCTCAACTCAGCCTATGCGCTGATGGCTGATTCGTGCTGGGTGGGTTTCTGTAAGAGGAAGCCTATACCGGGCAACAGCTCCGACAGTCTGGGCACCATTGCTGTGCTCGATGTGCTGCCGGCCACGCTGGATGAGTTTGTCGCCGTCAGCGACTGGGGCACGCTGACCTTTCTCGACGCCGACGGCGACGGCATGCTGTCCCATCGCGACGGCGGGCTGGATCCGGACGACTCCACACCGGACATCGACCAGGATCGCCTTTCCGACGCCTACGAAGTCACCATACGCAGTTTGCCCAGCGATCAGGGCGGCGTTGCCCTGCGCTCAGATAGCGGCGACAGCGATAGCGACAGCATTCCGGACTATGTGGAGATGCGCTGGGGCACGGACCCCGGCAACCGGGACAGCGACGGTGACGGCCTGCTCGACGAGCAGGAACTGGCGCCACGCGGCGGCTGGCTGATTGCCTATGCCTACGATGAGATCTCGGGAATTACCAGCGAAACCCGCGTCTGGAGCGATCCGAACCGGGCCGACGGCGACGGCGACGGTATGTCCGATCTCTTCGAACAGGACCAGGACATCCTCCAGGTCGATCCCTTTGCCGACCCGGCCGATCCGCGCGTCTACAACCCCAATGTCTGGAACGAGAGCCCGGTGGCGCTCTACATCGACGACAACACCACCGACGGCTTCATCAAGCCGGGCGCAACGGTCGTCTACACCACCACCACGGCCAACAACTTGAGCAGCGGCCAAGAGTTGGTGGGCCAGCTTTCGCTGAGTCTCCCAACGGGCGTCACCGGCGCACCCATCTCACAGACGGTGGACATCGCCAGCGGCGCGAGCAGCTCGCTGGTGAGCACGCTCCAGTTCCCCGGATCGGTCACGGCCCAGTACACCATCTCCAGCCTCATGAGCCTGACCGACTTCGACCAGACCCGCTGGAGCTGGGATGAGTCGGACGGGTCCAGGCGCAACGGACTCAACGGCACGCCACAAGCCGTCGCCATCACGCCGGTCGATGGGTGGGAGGCGTCGTACCTGGTGGCCACCCTCGAGAGAGCCACAAACGGCAATGAAGCTATCAGCACCTATGTGGTGCGCGGTGACGGCACGGTGGAGCAGGCAAATACGCAGCTATTGCCTCAATCGGCGAACGTCCTCAACAGCCCGGACGTGGCCTGCAACAGTGCCGGTGTCTGCATCCTGTTGTGGGGAGCCAACAACAGCGGACAAACCAGCGGCTTCATTGCGGGCGTCCGCCTGGACAGAAGCCCGCAGAGCCAGACGACCATCGTTCCTTTCGCCAATGGCGAAGTCATTCGCAATCTGTCGGTTGCGACCGACGGCGCCAACTTCATGGTGGCTTGGGCGGCCAGTAGAAGCAACAATACCCAGACGGTTATTCGTGTCACGTCGATTGGGGCGGACGGCAGTGTCGGGAGCACCCAAGCCGTCGCCACTCTGAACGGTGCAGCGGGAGGCGCAGCCATCGACTGGACGGGCAGCAGCTACACGGTCATCTGGACGGGGGATGGCAACGTCTCTCGCGCCAGTGTCAGCACGAGCGGCGTCGTGAGCAACGCCGGCGTAATCGCGGCCGGCGCGGCCTGGCCCCAGAGCAACGGCGGCGTGCATCCTCCGTCCATTGCCTACGACGCGGTCAGCGGGCAAGCGCTGGTCACCTATCGCTCGCCCGCTGGGCAACTGGCGGCGCGCCGGCTGGGCAGCGGCATCAGTGCCGAGATCATCATTGCCGCGGATGGCGTCAGCGGCGACAACGTGTCGGTGGCCATCAGCCCGGACACCGAGAACAGCGGCTGGGTCGTGGCCTGGGTGCCCTCCGCCGGTGGCGCAACTGCGTTCAGCGCAATCTCACCGCTGGGCGCGGTGCGCACCGACGTCAGTTCGGTGGACAAGCTCACGCTCACCGCGGTCGCTCTGGCCTGTATCCAGCCGGAATACGAGCTGATCCTCGAGTTCAACGACGCAGAGGGCGCGCAGACCTTTGCCGATTCATCTGGCAACATGAACAACGCCTTCTGCCAGACGGCTGCCAGTTGTCCCCTAGCTGGCGTTACCGGCAAGTTTGGCAGCGCCGTTTCTTTCGACGGCTCCGACGATCTGTTGCGCGTAAATGGCAATATTGC
>JACKBA010000064.1 GCA_020634815.1 Caldilineaceae bacterium
TGCTGCGGATACGCGCTTATGGTGCGCCAGCCTCAAACGTGAGGTTACTGTCCGCTCTTGACTTTGACGTGACCTATAGTGTGACCGATCTGTCAGGGCTCGAAGTACTGCTCCGACAGGGAGTCTGTGTCATCTTGTTCGTGCGAACTGGCGAACTGCCTTACTGGGCCTATAGCACCGACCATGCACTGCTCTGTGTCGGGTGCGACGAACAATGCTTCTATGTTCAGGATCCACACCTGAATGATGGGCCTATAAAAGTATCCCGCGGCGACCTGGAACTTGCGTGGCTCGAACATGATTATCGATACGCGACGGTCAAACCCAGATGAAGTAGAGAATAGAGGCTCTCGGTAGCGGTCAGTGATCGTGCCGGCGACACAATCTTGAACTTCAAGCGACCGAAAAGTGCTATGAGCATTTCTGAGGTAGACTTGCGAATCGTTGAGGCGCGTGTGTCGGCGTACCTGGGACGGGGCTGGCAAGCGGACACGATCGACAACAAGACCAACGCCGCCTCGCACCCCGCCGCGGTCCTGTCCGATGGCGAGTTTGCCGTCTTTGTGAAGGTAGGTGAAGGCCCACTGGCAGCGGATCGCTTTCGCCAGGAAGCGCACGGGCTGCACTTGCTCAGCGAGCAAGCCGGTGTGCTGACGCCGGAAATACTTGGCATCGTCGAAACTGAGGGCGGCGCCGCGTTGCTCCTGGAGGGCGTCCGGGAGATTGCGCGCGACGACGCACACTACCGGCAAATGGGGCGGGCGCTGGCGCAAGTGCACAGCACCAAAGGTGTGCGCTTTGGGCTGGACTCACACTGCTACTGGGGCGACCTCTACCAGGACAACACGCCGGCCGCCGACTGGCCAACCTTCTTCTGGGAACGCCGCCTGGCGCCGCGGCTCAAGGCAGCGCTCGACTCAGGTAACCTGCCGGCCAGGTTTGTGGGCGAGATCGAACAGCTCGGCGCACGACTGCCCGCGTTGTGCGGGCCGGCCGTTGCGCCCGCCCTGCTCCACGGCGACGCACACAAGAACAACTGCCTGGCCACGCCCCGCGGCCCGCTCTTCATCGACCCGTCCGTCTACTACGGTCACCCTGAAATGGACCTGTCCTACGTCGACTTCTTTGAGCCGGTGCCCGACGAAGTCTTCGCCGGCTATGCCGAGATTGCGCCGCTTGATCCTGGTTTCTGGGAGAGACGCGAGCTGTGGCGACTGCCGGCCCTGCTTGCCATGGTCGAATTCATCGGGGCGGAGTATTTGGACAAACTCGACGCTGCCGTGCGACACTACCACTGACAGTCAATTCGCCGATGTTTACTTCACGCATCGGGCCAGCGCTTCGGATCTTCCATGACAAACACCCTTGCCTGTGACGCCATCCTCTTCGACCTGGACGGCGTGTTGATCGACTCATCCGCCTGCATCACGCGCAACTGGGCGGCGTGGGCGGCGCCGCACGGCATCGACGTGGCCGCCATCATGGCGGTCGCACACGGCGTCCGCTCCATCGAGACGATCCGGGAGGTGGCGCCGCATCTCGACGCCGAGGCCGAAGCGGCGCGGCTCCTGGCACTCGAGGTGGCGGACACTGACGGCGTCATCGCCATGCCCGGCGCGCATAGCCTGCTGGCAAGCCTGCCGGACGGCGCCTGGACGATCGTCACCTCCGGCAACCGGGAGCTGGCCGCGGCGCGGCTGGCGGCCGTCGGGCTGCCCGTTCCCGCGCAGATGGTCACGGCAGACGACGTCACGCAGGGCAAGCCGGCGCCGGAGCCCTACCTGCTCGGCGCGCGGCGGCTGGGCGTGACGACCGATCGCTGCCTGGTCGTCGAAGACGCGCCGGCCGGCATCCAGGCCGGGCGCAGCGCCGGCATTCGTGTGCTCGGCGTGGCATCGACGCACGCGCCCGAGGATCTGCTGACAAACGGCGTCACGGCGGTTGCCAATCGGCTGGCCGACATTGCCGTTGGAGATGCAGGTAGCGGGTATCGACTGACCATACAATTCGCCTGACCGTCATTCCAGGAGACTCTCACCCATGATTCGCCAACTCGCTCACGTCTGCTTCTTTACCGATCAACTCGACGCCATGGTTGCCTTTTACCGCGACGGCCTCGGCTTTCCCGTCAAGTTCACGCTCGACACCGACGACGGCGAGTTGATGGGCTACTACTTTGACTGCGGCAATACGACCTTTATCGAGATCTTCGACCAGCGGCTGGCAGTCAAGCAATGGGGCGGCCAGGTACAGGAACTCGTCCAGGGCAGCCAGTACAAGCACTTCTGCCTGGAAGTCACCGGCATGAGCGAGGTGAAGGCCATGCTCGAAAGCCGCGGCATCGAGGTCACCAACATGAAGACCGGCATCGACCACTCGATCCAGGCGTGGATCAAGGACCCTGACGGCAACGCCATCGAGCTGATGGAATACACGCACGCAAGCCTGCAACTGCGCCGCCCGGCGCCGGCTGCGTAACCCAACGTCGGCGCGGCGTAGACCGCGCCAAACCGCACAGGGCGCGCAGCAAACCATCTACGACTGCGCGCCCTCGCCCCATTCCAGGAGAAAGTCCCGGCATGGCCGGGAACCCATCCCGCTCCTCTCCCAGCAGATTCCCGGTCAAAATAGGCTTCGGCCTCATGACGGCGTGATGCGCCGCACGCTACCATAGGGTCATCCAAGAACTGGGAGGTGACCTATGCGACAGGTGTTGAAGTGGCTCGGCATTGGGCTGGGAATTCTCGTCGGCGTGCTCGTCGTTGCCGTGGCGAGCGCCGTACTGCGAGGCAATAGCAAGCTCGACCAACGTTATACGATCGAGCCGGAAGCCGTGAACATTCCGGCGGACGCCACGTCCATCGAACGCGGGCAGTATCTCGCGGCGGTCAGTTGCGCCGGCTGTCATGGCGATGACCTGGGCGGCGCGCCCTTCTTCCAGGACCCGGCGATGGGCAGCATCCCCGCACCGAATCTGACGACCGGCGTAGGCGGCGCGGCGTCGACCTACAGCGACGCCGACTTCGTGCGCTCGATCCGTCATGGCGTCGGGCCGGATGGGAAAGCGCTGGCCATCATGCCGGCGCAGGCCTTCTGGCACTACAGCGACGAAGATCTTGGCGCCATCATCGCGTGGCTGCGCAACGCGCCGCCCGTCGCCAACGATCCCGGCGAGCGGTCGATCAACCTGCTGCCGCGCCTGCTCATCGGCATCGACGCCATGAAGATTCTGGCCGCCGAGAGCATCGACCACATGGCTGCGCGTCCAACACCCGCGACGCGGCAGGTCGACGCCGGCTACGGCGAGTATCTCGTCAACACCAATGACTGCCGCCAATGTCACGGCGCGCTGCTGACCGGCGGGCAATCGTCTGAACCGGGCGCGCCCCCCGGGCCAGGCCTCCTCGGCGAGGGCGGCGCAGCCGCGTGGACGGCGGCGGAGTTCGTCACCGCCATGCGCGACGGCGTCACGCCGGATGGACGACCGCTCGATGCCAGGTTCATGCCGTGGGAGGATTACGGGCGAATGACCGACGACGATCTGACGGCGCTCCATCTCTATCTCCAGTCGCTGCCGGCGACGGGTGATACGTCGCAATGACGCCGGTTGGGAAGCGATTGATCACATGTGAAAGGGTTAGAGTAACGAGATGAATGACATGAAGCGTAGCGCTCTGGTCTTCGGGGCGACGGGCAACGTCGGCGGCGCCGCCGCACGCGAGCTGTTGCGCCGCGGCTGGCACGTGCGTGCGGTGACGCGCAGCCCGCAGGGTGAAATGGCCAGGAGCCTGGCCGCACAAGGCGCCGAGATCGTCCAGGCGGACATGGATGACCGGGCATCCCTGGAAGCGGCCTTCGCCGGGATGGAACGGGTCTTTAGCGTGCAGAACTGGATGACCGGCGGCGTCGACGGCGAGGTGCGCCAGGGCAAGCTGGTGGCTGACGTCGCGCAGGCAGCCAGCGTGAAACACCTGGTGTACGGATCGGCCGGTATCGGCGTTGCTGGAACAGGTATTCCACACTTCGACAGCAAAGTCATCGTCGAGGCGTACATGCGTGACATGGGCCTGCCGGTCACAGTCGTGCGCCCCGGCCCGTTCATGGAATTGATGACCGACAAGGCCTTCTATCCTGCGCTGGCCGCATGGGGTGCCATGCCCAAGGTCGTGGGCTGGGAACTGCCCGTCCCCTGGGTGGCGGTGCAGGACATCGGCGTAGCGATCGCCAACATCTTCGAGCGCCCGGACGAGTGGATCGGGCGCACCATCAACTTCTATGGCGACGTCCAGAGCCTGGCCGATTGCCGCAGCGCCTTTGCCCAGGGCACGGGCAAGAAGCCGCGCGGCATCCCGCTGCCGCTGGCGCTTTTCCAGAAAATGGCGGGCCCGGAGATGGTGCAGATGTGGCGCTGGATGGTGGACTGGAGCGGCAATGGCGGCCCCGCGCAGCTTGACGCGGACCTGGCCGCATCGCAGGCGCTGCACCCCGACACGCTGACCGTAGAACAGTGGGTGCTGGCGCGGAGAAACGGGCACGGCGCGCCATGACGGCGCGCTTTGCCCTCTGCGACGCGTTTGCCGGCGCAGTCGCGGCCGTTACCTTTGCCATCATTCACGACGGACAAGCAACGGTTTGACACAGTGCTCATTCTTCGTTACAAAAGCGCTGCCATGATCGAGCAATCCTGGAACAACCGCGAATCTGGTCCATCGTCAGGGGCCGGCGCCGCGCCAGCACCACCCCGTCCCGACACCGGGCGCTGGCTGCGTCCCGTACAGGCCGCCTGGCTGATGCTGGTGTTGACCGTCGCCGCGCTGTGGCTCTGGTCGGTGCGCATCTGGGCCTCCGGCGACTCTTATTTCGGCAATAGCGCGCTGGATGTACCCTACGGCATCGTGATGCCCACCGGCTACTTCGTCGTTGCCGTGCTCCTGGTCGTGCGCAAGCCGAACGACCCGATGGCTATTCTCACATCACTCATGCTGATCTTTCTGGGGCCCTATCTGCTCACCGGGGTCAACGTCACTGTCAGCGGCCAACCCGGCTGGGAAATGGCGTCGCGCCTGCTGCTGAGCGTGGGCGGCATCCTCTTTTTCCTGTTTTTGCTCATGTTTCCGTCCGGGCACTTCATCAGCCGGTGGATGCGCTGGCCGGCGCTGTTGCTGAGCGGCGCCTATGCCCTGGGTACGCTCCTGTCGCCGGAAGTCTACGGCAGCTTTTCCGCAGCGTTCATCCCTGCAACGTTGCTGGCGGGGCTCGGCGTACAAGCATACCGTTACCTGCGGCTCTCCTCGCCCGTGCAGCGGCAGCAGACCAAATGGGTCGTGGTGGGCGCCGTGGGTCCGATCATCGTCGTGCTGTACTGGCTTCTATTTCTCGAACCGGGCCTCTACGCACCGCCGGCCGACGCGCTTCTCTTCTATGCCCATCAGAGCGTACTGGCGGCTTTGGGCCTCATGCTCCCGGTGGCGCTGGCCTTTTCCATCCTACGCTACCGGCTGTGGGAGATCGACCTGATCATCAATCGCACGCTGGTCTATGGCGTGCTGACCGCCGTGATTGTCGCCCTCTATGCTGCCGTGGTCGGCGGCATGGCGGCGCTATTTCAAACCCAGGCCGACTGGCTGGTCGCGTTCATTGCCACAGCCCTGGCGGCGCTGCTCTTCCAGCCGCTGCGCGATCGTTTGCAGAGCGCGGTCAATCGCCTGTTGTACGGTCGCCGCGACGAGCCATTCGAGGTGCTGGCCCACCTGGGGCAGCGGCTGGAGGGGACGCTGGCGCCGGAGTTGGTGCTTCCAACGATTGCCGAGACCATCGCCCAGACGCTGAAGCTGCCCTACGTCGCAATTGCCATGCAGCAAGGCGATGCGTTGCAGACCGCCGAGACCTACGGCCGCTGCACGACCACGCCCCAGGCCTTTGCACTCTCCTACCAGGGCGCGGTCATCGGCCAGTTGTTGGTAGCGACGCGCGCCGCCGACGAGGCCTTTACCGCGCAAGAGGAACGCCTATTGCAGAACATCGCCCGGCAGGCCGGCACCGCGGTACACGCCCTCCAGCTTACCGGCGACCTGCAAAACGCTCGCCAGCAGGTCGTCACCAGCCGCGAGGAAGAGCGCCGCCGCCTGCGCCGCGACCTGCACGACGGGCTGGGGCCGTCCCTGGCCGCCCAACTGCTCAAGATCGGCTCGGCGCGTGCGCTGCTGACCAGCCGGCCCGAGATGACGGAGCGGCTGCTGGCAGAGATGGAGACCGATACCGAGAATATCCTGGCGGAGGTGCGCCGCATCGTCTACGACCTGCGACCGCCGGCGCTGGACCAGTGGGGCCTTGTCGGTGCGCTGCGCGCCTACGCCGAGACGTGCGAGAGCTGTGCGCTGGCCGTGCAGGTCGAGGCGCCTGCCGAACTGCCTTCGCTACCCGCCGCCGCGGAGGTCGCAGCCTACCACATCGGCCGCGAGGCATTGACCAACGTGATGCGCCACGCCGAAGCCAGCCATTGCACGCTGCGGCTATGGGTAGAAGGGGGCGAGAGCGGCCGCCTACATCTTACCGTGCGCGACGACGGCAGAGGCCTGCCTGCTCGCATCCGCGCCGGCGTGGGGCTCTCCGCCATGCGCGAACGCGCCGCCGAACTGGGCGGGTCGCTGCGCATTGCCGGCGCGCCGTCGAATGGGACGCAGGTGACAGCCGTGCTGCCGCTCGGCGCTGGTGCGGAGACACAAGCCAACCATGTCCGGTGAAACAAGCAGCCCAGGCGAGAGCCGTCTCATCATCCGCCGGAGTGGCGCCGACACCTCCGGCGCCCTGCTCGAAATGGAAGCTCGTTACCCTCCGCACTCGCCGCAGCCGCCTGCCCACTACCATCCCTATCAGGAGGAGCACTTCCAGGTGCTGTCCGGAACCTTCCGCACCAGGATCGGCGGCGCCGAACGCACCTACGCGGCGGGTGAGTCGTTCACGGTGCCGGCCAATACGCCCCACTGGATGCACAACGTCGGTGACGGGGAGGGCCGGCTCTTGTGGCAGGTTCGCCCGGCGCTGCGGACGCAGGCGTTCTTGGAGACCATGTGGAGCCTGGCAGCGGACGGCAAAACCAACACCGGCGGCGTTCCCAACCTGCTGCACCTTGCGGTCATTCTGCGCGAATATCGCGACGAGTTTCGCGCTGCCAGCCCGCCCTACGCCGCGCAACGCATCCTCTTTGGCATCCTGGCGCCGATTGGCCGGCTGGCCGGTTATCGCCCCAGATACGACCGCACCGGCAAGGAGACATCGTGATGGAAGAGAGCAAGACAGAGCTGCGCGTGCTCATCGTCGACGATCATCAGCTTTTCCGCGACGGCGTGAAGGCGCTGCTCCTGGCCGCCCCCGACATTGAGGTTGCGGGAGAGGCGGCCACCGGCCGGGAAGCCATCAGCCTGGCGGGCCGGCTCCAGCCCGACATCGTTTTGATGGACTTGCAGATGCCCGACATGGACGGCATCCAGGCAACGCGCCAGATCCTGGCGACGTATCCGCAGATCAACATCCTGATGGTGACCATGTTCGAGGACGACCAGTCGGTCTTCGCCGCCATGCGCGCCGGCGCGCGCGGCTACGTGCTCAAAGGCGCCAGGCACGACGAGATGTTGCGCGCCATCCGCGCCGTCGGGAGCGGCGAAGCCATCTTCAGCCCCAGCATCGCCAGCCGCATGATGGACTTCTTTGCGAGCAGCCGCGCCACGACAACAGAGACGATCTTTCCCGATCTGACCGAGCGAGAGCGGGAAGTCCTCTCGTTGATGACACGCGGCCAGTCAAACACGGAGATCGCCGATGCCTTGACGATCAGCGTCAAGACGGTGCGCAATCACGTCTCCAACATCTTCAGCAAGCTACAGGTAGCCGACCGTGCGCAGGCCGTTCTGCGCGCCCGCGACGCCGGCCTCGGTTGACAATCCTCCCCGACGGCACTATGCTTGCGCGCCACGACAAACGGGGAGACAGGAGACAGTTCCATGCA
>JACKBA010000065.1 GCA_020634815.1 Caldilineaceae bacterium
CTACAAGGGCGACACCAACCGGCTGACCGGCGACGATCTCCTCTTCGCGACGGTGTCGCCCAAGGTCGTACTCTTTGACGGGCACCAGCCGGCGCTGGCACTGGCGGTGGCGGCGTGGGCGCGCGCGCATGGCATCCTCACCATCCTCGACGCCGACACTGTCAACGAGGGCAACCTGGACCTGGTGCGCCGCTGCGACATCGTGGCCGCGTCCGAGCACTTCGCGCAGGCTTTCACCGGCGCGCCGACGCCAGCCGCCGGCATAGCAAGCCTGGCCGAGATTGCGCCCGCCGTCGTCGTGACGCTGGGCGAGCACGGCCTCATCTGGCAGCGCGAGGGCGAGACGGGCGCGCTGCCCGCCTTTGCCGTCGACGTGGTCGATACGACCGGCGCGGGCGACACCTTTCACGGCGCGCTGGCGGCGGGCGCGGCGCGCGGCATGGCGTGGCCGGACCTGCTGCGCTTTGCCAGCGCGGCCGGCGCGCTCTGCTGCACCAAGCATGGCGCGCGGCTGGGGATTCCGACGGCGGCGGAGGTGGCGGCGTTGCTCGCCACGGGGCAAGTTCGTTGATCGCTCGGCGGGACAGACGGCCGCAAACCCGATATGTCCGAAATCGGGCCGCCTACCTGGCAAAGCGTGAGTCTTCGTCCGCAGCCGACTCCGGTGTCTTGCACAGCGTCTGCAAATAGGCATTCCGCTCGGCTCGCAACTCTTCAACCGACACGCCATAGGCGGTCTGAACTACATCCGACCAGGTTTCCTCTGTGCCGAACGCGGCTAGCAGAGCCGGGATTGCTTCAGGGCCGCGGTCGGCGACAAGCGCATCGTAGAACTGATATCCGGCATATGCGTCTGCCATCCTGCGGTACTCGCCGTACCCAGGGTACGAAGAGTAAGCGGCAATGTCCGTCATGGGGCACCGAAGCAGGTAGGTGCGACAAACTGTTCCCATATCCTGCGCGACCGGTGCGCCGTCGTTCATGGTTGCAGAGAGATCATCCGCATGGCCAATCAGCCAATCGGCCAAGACCGAAACCATGGGTTCCCATGTCGGCTGTACGTGATTGCGAACTCGGCTCTCTTGCAGACTTCGAGTGACAAGTTGAGCCTGAAGACCGGCAGAAAACTTCGTCGTTCGCTCGCACCCACCGTTGCAGTCACGTAGCAGCGGTGACGAATTGACCAGCGTGCCGTCTACCAGGACGTCAAGTGATACGTTACGGGGGACGACCGTGACGGAGACTCGTTCCGTGGCGCCCATTGGCGGCAGGCCGAGAGACTCCCTCAAGGTACGATGAAAGCTGTCGGCCGGCCCGGCCACTGCTTCGACATAGGGTCGGTCCAATTCATGGAAGTCGAAGTGTAGCGTGGATGTCTCGATTGCCTCCTTCTTCCCCCAAAACGCAGCAATCGGTCTTGTGCGCGTCCAGCCGGCCGAAGAGCGACGATAGAAGAGCAACTCTGTGTGGGGGCAGACCTCGCCCAGCAACGACGTCTGGGTCATCACCACACGCACCATGGCGGCGCTGCCCATGATGTCGACCGACTGTACGCCGGCCGTCAATTCGCTCGCCGGTTCGCTTTGTTGTTGGCGAATGGTTTCGATTTCGACCAGCGCGCCGACGTGCTGCTCCGTCGCAGCGATGCCGGCTTCGGCGTCCTGCCAGAGCCGATAGCCGACCAGCACTACCAGGGCAACCAGCAGGACCGCAACCCCAAACACCGTCACCAGACGCTGCCGGCACACGGGCTTGGGTTCGCATGTGGCGGGCGCCAGGGTCACCTCCGCCCACGCATCCTCTTCTGCCTCCAGAATCTCCCACTCGATCTGTGTGTGCTGTCGCATACACGCCTCCTTCGCGGCCGTGCTGCACATCGTCCATATCAGCATAGAAAGGCAGGCGTTGCAGGATCGTTGCACAGGCGGGCGAAAAAGATCCGAAGGCCACGGAAATCATCGGTCGCCCGAGCCCTCCTGGCCACTCTCCGGGTGTTTGCCCAATGGCAGCCGGCATGCCGAGCATCGCTGGCGCTCAGTCGATAGCCGTACCTTCACCGTCTAGGCGCTGGACGTATGCGTTCCACTCTGCCAGCAACTCATCCATCGTCATGCCAAAGGCTTCGTCGATGACGGCGGGCCAGGTATCCTGCGTGGCGAACGCGGCCAGCAGCGCCGGGATGGCATCGGGACCGCGATCTGCAACCAGGAAATCAACAAAGGCATGCGCCGAAAAGACGAAGACATCGCTGCGGCGCTCCATATCTTCGGGAAAGTGAGCCCAGATCACGTACTCTCCCGTCAGGATAGCAAGCGCTTGAGCGGGGTTGACGAAGCGGTTCTCATCCGGCAATGGCTCACCGTTCGCCAGCGCAGGCAGTGCAGCGGCATGCTCGCGGAGCCACTGCTGCAGGTACGAGACGAGCGGCTTCCCGACCGCGCGGATACCGTGGACAGCGTCACATTCCTGCATGCTGCGCACGAGGAGCCGCCCTTGCAGGCGATTGAGCAATGGAGAACCGGCGTCTACATGGAGCGGAGGATCTTGGTGTCCCGGCGGCGCGTGGTAGAAATAGGGTGAAGACTCGACCAGGGCGCCACTGGGCAGGGTGGCGCCTGCCGCGACATGCCTGGCTTCAATGGTGACTGTAATGCGCTCGGTGGCGGCGAGCGGTCGCAACCCCAGAATCCGACGCAGGGCAATGTGGTACGCATCAATCGGTTCAGCCGAAGCCTCGACAAACGGTCGATCCAGTTCATAGAAATCGAAGTGCAAGGTAGGCGTGTCCAGCTCAGCAGGATTGCCCCAAAACGCAGCGACCGGCTCCGTGCGCCGCCAGCCGGCCGGGCAACGCTCATAGAAGCGCGCCTCGACGTGAGACAGCGACTGGCCGAACGGCGACGTTTCGGTCATCACGATGCGCGCCATGGCGGTGGTGCCCTTGACGACAACATCGTCCACCTGGGTGGAATGTCCGCGCGTTGCAGTCGGTGGCTGCTGCCGCATCGTCTCTATCTGGACCAGCGACCCGATGTGGCGCTCGGTGGCGGCAATGCCGGCTTCCGCATCCCGCCACAGCCGATAGCCACACATGCCCGCCAGGGCGACCAACAGGGCGACCACACCGAGAGCCACCGACGCTCCCTGCCAGCGCACAGCCCGGCGCACCGGCGGCGCCGGCGCCATCGTCACTTCGGCCCACTCGTCCGCTTCCGCCTCCAAGATTTCCCAGTCGAGTCGCGTCTCGGGTTGCATACGCTCCCTCCCTGCATGTGCATATCACTGCCTCCAGAGTAGCGCCGGCGGCGTGACAGGAGCGTGATAGGAGCGCGCTCAAGACGGCACGCTCCGGAGCTCCGAGCGTGCCTGATACTTGATCCAGACTCGTATGGGAATTGGGTTATGGAGAAAACGAACCGCCGTCCGCTCCAGGCGGGTCATTGCACTTCATGCAGGAAGTATCGGCCTGCTCATACGCCTCCCACTGCACCAGCAGCTCGTCCATCGACATGCCAAATGCTTCGTAGATGACGGCGGGCCAGGTATCTTGCGTGCCAAATGCGGCCAGCAGCGCCGAGATGGCATCGGGGCCGCGATCCGATACCAGGTAATCAAAGAAGGCATGCGCACTGAAGTTAATGATATCGATGCGATGCTCCTGATACTCCGAATATCGCGTGTTATTGATGTCTCCACCGGTCAGAGTAGCAAGCGTCTGGGCTGGGCGGACGACGCGGCTATCATGGGTCAGTGGTACGCCGTTTGCCAGTGCGGACAGATCTGCCTCGTGGCTGCGGAGCCAGCGATCGAGGTACCCGACCAACGGTTGCCACACTTCACGAATGCCGTAGACGGCCTGGCTTTGCTGCATGGTACGCACCAGAAGTTGCCCCTGCAAGCGACGCAGGAATGTCGTACTGGCTCCTGCGAAGAACTGTGGCCTTTCGTCACCTGGCGGGGCAGCGTAGTAGAGATAGGGCGACCCTTCGGTCAAAATACCGTCGGGCAGCAGGGTGCCAGGCGCGACAAAATCGGGGATGACCGCAACCGTGACTCGCCCGGTAGCAGCGAGCGCCGGCAGGCCCAGGATCTGACGTAGCGCGGCATGATACGCATCGATGGGCGCGGCGACCGCCTCGACATAGGGCCGGTCCAGTTCATAGAAGTCAAAGTGCAGCGTTGGCGTCTCCAACACGGCCGGCTCACCCCAGAAGGCTGCGACCGGCGCCGTGCGCCGCCAGCCGGCAGGGCAGCGCTCGTAGAAGCGTGTCTCGATGTGAGGCAGCACCTGACCGAAGGACGACGTCTCGGTCACCACCACGCGCACCATGGCAGCGCGCCCCTTGATAACGACATCATCTACCTGGGTGGACAGTTCGTGCGGTGCAGCACGGGGCTGCTGGCGAATCGTCTCCACCTGGACCAGCGATCCGATGTGGCGCTCGGTGGCGGCAATACCGGCCTCGGCCTCCTGCACCAGCCGGTAGCCGACCACGCCGGCCAGGATTGCCAGCAGCGCGACCGAACCGAGAAGCTTTGCCAGCCACTGCCGGCGCGCCGGCCTGGGTTCATCCGCCGGCGGCGCCATCGTCACTTCCGCCCACTCGTCTTCTTCTACCTCCAGAATCTCCCACTCGATCTGTGTGTTCTGTCGCATACACGCCTCCTTCGCGGCCGTGTACGCACCTCCTATATCAGCATAGAAAGGCGGGCGTTGCAGGATCGTTGCGTAAGCGCGGCAGAAACCCGGTGTCAGGGGTATAATGCGGGTGCGCAGGACGGCGAAGCGCATGCAATGTGAAGGGTGTATACATGCCAGAATTGCCCGAATTGGAGGTCGTCTGCGAGGTGCTCAACCGGCGCGTGGCCAGCCAGGTCATCGAGCGCGTCGAGGTGCTGCCGCCCGGCGGCGCTATCGTCGTGCGCGACTATACGCGGCAAGGGTTGGCGGCGGCGCTGGAAGGCCATCGCTTTGAGGCCATCGCCCGGCGCGGGCAGTTCCTGCGCTTTGCCGTGGCGAAGTCACCGCTGTGGCTGGTCATCAACCCGAAGCTGACCGGCCGGCTGCAACTGGCCACGCCGGGCGACAAGCGCTATGCCAAGACCGCCCTCGTCCTCACCCTGGCTGATGGCCAGGAGCTACGCTATGTGGACCAGAAGACGATGGGGCAGGTCTACCTGACGGCGCGCGTGGAGGAGGTGCCCGGCTACGCCGGCATGGGACCGGAGGCGCTGGAGATTTCGCTGGCGGAGTTCAAGGAGCGGCTGCGCCCCTTCCGCGGCGAGATCAAGGGCATCCTCGTGCGCAGCGAGTTCGTGGCCGGCATCGGCAACGCCTACGCCGACGAGATCCTGTGGGCGGCGCGGCTGCATCCTTACCGCAAGCGCACGCAACTCACCGTCGAGGAGATCGAGCGGCTTTACGCGGCCATGCGCGCAACGCTGATCGACGCCACCGATAAGATGCGGGTCGAAATGGGCGAGCAGATCCACCGCGAGCCGCGCACCTTCCTCAACGTACACCTCAGAACCGGCGAGCCGTGCCCACGCTGCGGCGGACAGATTTCACTCGTCAGCGCCAACCAGCGCATCACCAACTTCTGCCGCACCTGCCAGCCGGGCGGGCTTTTCAAGGGGATGTAGCGCTACAACCTGCCCTTTGGCAGCGAGCCGCCTTTGAGCGCCGCCACCTGGGCGGGCGTGAAGGGCGCGTCGAAGAGCGGCGGCCACTCCTGATAGCAGCGAAACAACTCGAGGATAAAGTGCAGGCGGTCGGCCAGGTCGCCCCAGTCCGCCGCGCCCGACGCGCGCGTCGTGTCCGGCGTGGGGTCGATGCGCGCCAGCAGATCGCGCAGCGCCGGCTCCGTGATCGCCTGCAACGACGCCGGGTACTCGGCGCGCAGGTCACGGCCGAGGCGCAGCCGCGTCGCCTGCGGCAGTTCTATGGCCATCAACTGGTCGCTGATGAGGAAGCGCGCTTCGTCGCGCACGAGCGCCACCAGGCGATCCACCGCCGGGTCGACGGGCGACGGCCGGCCACGCAGGCGATCCCACGCCCGGCGCAGGCGGATCGACCAGCGTTCGGCGGGGAAGAGCGCGGCCAGCACGCGGTCGCGTAGTTGGCGCGGGTCGATGACCGGCGCCTCCATGGCCGCGACGATCTCGGGCTGGAGGCGCGTCTGCTCGTGAAAGCCGATCTCCACATTGGCCAGCAGGAGCAGTTGTGCGCGCCGGCCTGCGTCCGGCTCGAAGCGCGCGTCGTAGTAGCGGGCAAAGGCGGCGCGCAGGTAGTGCTGGCCGTCGGGCGGGTCGCCGGGGCGCAGGCCGGCGCAGAAGGCGTCGAGCGCGGCGCCATCGTAGGCGTCATTCTCCAGACAGGTGGCGCAAAAGCGGGCAAACTCGTGGCCAATCTCGGCGAAGACCTTGAGGTTGCCGCGCGCCACGGCGTCGCCGGCGCGGTCGAAGGGCGCCGTTGGGTCCAGCACCTGCCAGATGGTCTCGTCGACGGTCGCGGCCGGCGCGGCGTCACCTGCAGCCCCCTCCGGCCGCGGCGCCGCGGCCGGGCCATAGCGCAGCTTGGCTTCCAGCGTGCGCGCCAGATCCTCCGTGCGGATCGTCTGGCCGGCCTG
>JACKBA010000066.1 GCA_020634815.1 Caldilineaceae bacterium
CGCGGCGTTGCCGGCGAGCAGGCAGATCGCCTGCTCATAGCGACCGCAACGCAGGGCAAGTTCCGCCGCGCAGAGATAGTTCTCTTCAAGACCGTAGAAGTAGCCCGTGGCATGATGCCCTTCGAAGGACTTCGCCAGGTGGTCGGCGGCCTCGCCCAATTCCCCTCGTGCCAGTGCCAGCCGCGTGCAGGAGAGATGATAGCTCGCCTCGCGATCGGGCATGTCCGAATTGTGAAGCAGCGGCGGGCATTCCACCAGCAGGCTCGCCGCGGCATCCAGCTCTCCGCACACGATGTGGAGGTCGGCCCGATCGGTCAGCGCCTTCAAGATTCCCCAGGCCTGACCGACGCGGCGGTGCAATCGGAGCGATTCGTCCAGCATGCTTCTGCCGCGTTCGAATTCGCCAAGCCGCCACTCGATGATGCCCCAGTTGACGATATTCATGGCAATCTGCCACTCGTCACCTATCTCGCGCATGATCTCGTCTTCGCGGGCAAAGAGCTCGCGCGCGGCGGCATAATCGCCGCGATCGAACGCCCGCACCGCTAACATCCCGCGCATGACGCCCAGAAAGGCGCTGTCCGCACGATGCCCGATAACCTCATCCAGTGCCAACGCCCGTTGCATGTACGCTTCGGCAACATCCAATTTGCCCAGCAGCCACGAACAGTAGCCTGCCGTCATCGTTGCGTTGACCAGCAGGGGCGAGGGCGGTTCGTGCGCTGCAAGATCCAACGTAGCAAGGGCCAACTGTTCGCCTTCACGGGCGTTGTTGTTGGTAAAGACAAAGAGCGCCGAACACAGGCGCAGCGCAAGGGCCACTTCGCGCTGTGCCTGTACCCACGTCCAAACAGCGCGAATGTTGGCATAGTCGGCCAGGATCAGCCGGTGATATGCGGTCGACTCAGCGCCTTGCAGGAACAAGATCGCGTGCTCGGCCAGCCCGGTGTAGTAATCGGCCATACGGCGTTGCAGCGGCGCCAACTCGCCCGTCCGGCGCAATTCCTCCAGCCCAAACTCGCGCAGCGTCTCCAACATGGTAAAGCGCAGCGCATCCTCGGCCGCCACGCTCCGCTGGATCAGGTGCTGGTCGACCATCATCCAGAGTGAGGGCTCGCACTCCAGCGCCAGGCCCTCCATGCAGACCGCCTGGGCAGCCTCGACCGTCCAGCCGCCGACGAAGAGGGCCAGCCGGCGAAAGAGCGCCTGTTCGTCCGGCGCCAGGAGGTCGTAGCTCCAGGCGATCGTGTCCCACAGTCGACGATGGCGACCGGGCACGTTCGGGAAACGCGCGGTGAGCATGTGCAGCGTAGATGGCGCCTCGCCATTGCCCGCATAGGCCGCGCCAAAGCGTTGCAGCAACTCCGGCGCCGTGAAATGACGCATGCGCGCGGCGGCGAGTTCGATGGCCAGCGGCAGCCCGTCGAGCCGATAGCAGATCTGCACAACGGGCGCCGCCGTCCGCTGATCCAGCACAAAGTCCTGCCGCACCGCCTGGGCGCGGCGGCCAAAGAGTTGCACCGCGCTGTGGGCCGCAATGGCGTCGAGGGAGAGTTTCGCCGCCGGGTCTGGTGTTGCCAGCAGCGGCACGGCAAAGGCGTGTTCGCCGTAGAGACGAAGCGGCCCACGACTGGTTACCAGGATATTGAGGTGCGGACAGGCGCTCAACAGATCGGCGACAAGGGATGCTGCCGCTATGACATGCTCAAAGTTGTCGAGCAGCAAGAGCAGGCGCCGCTCGCGCAGGGCATGGCGTAACGCATCGAGCGCACTGTGTTGCTGCATCTCGCGCACGTCCAGCGTGCGCGTAATGGTCTCGGCAACCTGGCCGGCATCGCGCACGGGCGCCAGCGAGACGAAGAACACTCCGTCGGCGAAGTCATCCAGCAGAGCAGTCGCGGCGGCGATAGCGAGGCTGGTCTTACCGACGCCGCCCGGCCCCGTGAGCGTCAACAGACGCACGTCGGCGCGCCGCAGCAGTCCGGCGATCTGCGCCTCAGCCTCCTCACGCCCGATGAGTGTCGTCAATCCGGCCGGCAAGTTGGTGGTCGTCGCCCTCTCTACCGCGCTGGTGCTTTGCACGCCGGCAAGCATCGGCAATTGCCCACGGCGGATGGCGCCCGCCAACTGCGTGGTCTCGTCCTCCGGCGCGACATCGAGTTCGGCGCGCAAGAGGCGTTCACACTCGTCGAAGTGGCGCAACGCGGCCGAACGCTGGCCATTCTGGTAGTAGAGCGCCATCAACGTGCGATGCGCGGCTTCATCCAGCGGATCCAGGGCCACCCAACGACGCGAGTAGTCGATTGCAGCATCCCACCGCGCCTCGGCAGCGGCGCATTCCGCCAGTGCCGTCAGGAGGGAGGCAAGATCCATACGAAGCGCCTCGCGCTCGGTCGCCAGCCAAGTTTCAAAGTCGCCCGCGTCGCGTAAAGAGAAGTCAGCGAGGAAGTCGCTGCGGTAGAGACTCACAGCTTCTGCGGCGGCTTGGCGGCAGGCGGGGCACAGGGTGCCGGCCGGGTGGGCGTGGGCACGTATCCGGCTCACATGGGCGCGAAAGGCAACTACATCCACCGAAACCGAATCGTCCGGCGTAAAGGCCAAGGTATCGCCGGCGTCGTCGAGCCAGCGGTCAGCGCCATCGCCCAGCGCACGACGAAGGGCAAGCAGCGCACCGCGCAGATGTGTACGGGCGTGGATATTGTCCGGCCAGAGGAGAAAGGCGAGTGCGCCGCGCGTCTGCGGCTTGCCGGTTACGGCGAGCCAGGCCAGCAGGGCAAGCGCCTTGGCATTGCTCATCACGACCGGCGTGCCGTCGATCTCTATAGCAGGTGCGCCAAACAAGCGGACCATCAAGTGGGGCATATAGGCGGATCCCGTCGCTCAAAACCGTGCGTGGCGCAATTGTAGCGGAATTCTCCGGCAAAGCCAACGCGGGTTATACGGTTCCGCATACGGCCGTTATACGGCGACCGGCTACCGTTATCTTCCGTCGGCGCAGAATCACCTATTCACACAAGGAGAGAAGGGAAGCCATGTTGCGACCAATCCGAAACGTACGACGCTGGACACCACGCAGTCGTTGGAGTAGCCTGTTGTTGGCCGGCAGCCTGTGCTTGCTGGCGGGCTGCCAGCCAATTGTCGCCCCACCCAGCCAACCGGAGAACACCATGCCCGCCATTACGCAGGAGCAGATCGACGCCATCGACGCCGTGGTCGAGGGGATGATGACCGATCTCGGCGTACCAGGCACGGCGCTGGGCGTCGTGCAGAACGGTGAACTTGTCTATGCCAAGGGGTACGGCGTGACCGAGATCGACACCGACAATCCTGTAACACCGCAGACTATTTTCAGTACGGCGTCTGTCGCCAAGACGTTGACCGCAAGTGCCATCATGCAATTGGCCGAACAGGGCAAGGTCGACCTTGACGCGCCACTCACTACCTATCTGCCCTACTTCGAGATGGCAGATGAGCGATACACGGAAATCACGGTTCGGCACCTGCTTGAACACCGGTCGGGAATGCCCGATTTTGATTGGCTTGCGCCGGGATACTACGACAATCCGGACAATAGCGATAGCGCGCTTGAAGAGCTTGTACGCAGCCTGAAAACGACTGAGTTGCTCAGTGAGCCGGGAGAGTCGTTTTCCTATACGACGATGGGTTTCGGACTGCTTGGTCACGTGATCGAGGTGGTTTCTGGACAGAGTTTCGAGAACTACATCCATGACCATATTTTCGCGCCGCTCGACATGGAATCGACACATCAACGACTGACCGACCTGGACTTCACCCAGATGGCAAGCCCCCACATTCCCGGCACTGACGGTTCTTGGATTGTCAATCCAGTGTTTCCCTATGCCCGTGAAGAAGGGCCAGGCTCGCATTTCTACACATCAGTCCAGGACATTGCCAAATACGCGATCGCCCACTTGCGCCAGGGCACCGGCGACGATGCCCTGCTCAGTCCCGAGAGCTACGGGCAGATGTGGACAAAGGTCTCCGACACACCCTTCCCGCCGCCCGATACCGGCTACGGCATGGGCTGGATGATAGGCGAGTACGGCGGCCATCGCGTCGTCGGCCACGCTGGGATCGATCTCGGGTACAACGCCTTCATGAGCCTGCTGCCCGACGACGATATGGCCCTGATCATTCTGGCCAATCAGTCAGACGCCGAGAACTTGACGTCGCTGCCGGCCTTCTTCATGCGCGACCCGATCTTGGACATTCTGCTGGGCACGACAGCCGCACCGTAGCGCATTTCGGCGGAGCGCCGTAACAGGTGGTTGGCATTGTTTCGGCATCTGCCATAACGTTGAACAGATAATCGATCCCTCGATGGAGCAGGTCTACCTCACCGGGGCCTGCTCCATTTCTGGCAGTACAATTGGCAGGGTGTCGATTCGTAGTGGAACTATCACTGCCTGCAACGCGTAATCGACCGCAGCATCCTGTGACAGTGTCAGGCCGCGCAGCCACGCAGCATCGGCTGCGGTAGCATTCGTGCATGTCCGCGCTGCTCCGATCATCGAGTCGACCTGTTGCTTGAGCCGCGGATAGTCGGTCAGGCCGCTACTGCTGGTGTACGCACCGTGCGCGGCCAGCAGGCACAACGCCGGCAGTGGCAATTGCACAGCCAGAGCAAGCTCGGCGACAAGGAGCAGATCCTCGTCCATGTATTTCTGATGGCCGACAGCGCGATGCGCACGCAGAGCCGCCTCGAGCTGGCGAGCCGCCATTTCACAGTCGCTGCGCCGCAACGCCAGCAATCCGCATAGCTGGCGAAAGTGAGCAAGACGATCAGGCAGATTCACCCCACGCAACAGCACTTCGCACTCCTCGAGCAGCAGCTTCGCTTGCTCGAATTGCCCGCGCTCAACATGCAACGTTGCGCGATCGGCAAGGATTTTGGCAATTGCCCACGCATCGCCCAGGTGGCGGTGCAGCCGCATCGACTGGTCGAGCCGCTGTTCGGCGACGGGGAAATTCCCCAGCCGCCCTTCGAGGATGCCGGTGTGCATCAAGGTCATCGCCAGGCGCCACTGGCTGCCGCTCGCGCAGGCTTGCGTCAGGTCCCGGTCAAAATAGGAGCGCGCCTCGTCGTAGTCGCCCCGGTCAAATGCATCCCACGCCAGCATGCCGTAGGCCACGCCAATGTATTCGGGATGGGCCTTGTGGCCGATCGTCTCGTCCATCACAATCGATTTGCGCATATAGCGTCGAGCCTCCTCGCGCTTGCCAAGGATGGCCGCACTGTAGCCGGCCGCAAGACAGGTATCCGCCAGCATAGCCGAGTCGGGAAAGCCGGCTGCCAGACGCAGTGCCGACGTAGTAATGCGTTCCACCGATCTCGGTTGTTGATTGGCAAAGGGCAACAGCGCCGCGCCCAGGCGGAGCGCTAGATCGGCATCTCGATTGGCATCGATCCACACGATGGCGGCATTCAGATTGTCCGCTTCATGCGACAGGAACGCGTGGTGTTGGGCAGAATCCGGCCCGTGGATGTGACGGCTGGCGTGTTCGGCCATCGCTGCGTAGGTTGTTGCCATGGCCCGCTGCGTCGCCAAGAGCTCGCCCGTGCGGCGCAACGCTTCCAGCCCGAAGTCGCGCAACGTCTCCAGCATGGCAAAGCGCACGGCGCCGGTCGTGTCTGCCGCGCGGTAAATCAACTGCTTGTCGAGCAGCGACCAAAGCACAGACTCGACCTCGGCGGCTGATTCGCAGCCGCCGAGTGCCTGCGCAGCCTCCACCGTCCAGCCGCCGACAAGGACTGCCAACCGACGGAATATACGCTGTTCCTCCGGCGCGAGAAGGTCGTAGCTCCAGGCAATCGTCTCCCACAGCGAGCGATGGCGGTCAGGGATGTTGCGCAGATCCGAGCGCAGCACCGTGAACGTCGCCGAGACTTCGCCGTTGCCGGCATAGGCGGCGCCAAAGCGAGCCAGCAACTCCTGCGCGGTGAAGTGGCGCAGGCGCGCCGCCGCCAGTTCGATGGCCAGCGGCAGCCCGTCGAGCCGCCGGCAAATCTGCGCCACCGGGGCCGCGTTGGCCTGGTCGATGGCGAAGTCCTGGCGCACGGCCTGGGCGCGCTCGGCAAAGAGTTGCACGGCGCTGTGCGCGGCAACGGCCTCCAGTGTGAGCGATGCAGCGGCGGATGGGCTTACGAGACGCGGCACCGCGTATTCCGTCTCGCCGTAGAGGCGCAACGGTTCCCGGCTCGTCGCCATGATCTTGAGATGGGGGCAGGCGCCGAGCAGATCCGCCACGAGCGGCGCGGCGGCCAGCACGTGCTCGAAGTTATCAA
>JACKBA010000067.1 GCA_020634815.1 Caldilineaceae bacterium
GAACAACTTGTCAGCGCAACTACCGATGCCCGCAGCCAGGTTATCGATCTGCTGGGCCGCTTTTCAGACGCTGATCTCCAGCGCCAATTGCAGCTGACTTGGGGCAGCCCGACCGTGGCGGCCTGGGTGGAGCGTCTTCGCCAGCATGACGCCGATCACGCAATCGATATCGAAACATGGCAGAAGGCCCAGGAGATTCGGGCGTCAATCGGACCGAAGGCGATCCTGCTGGCATCGCTGGATGCCTCGCGCGCCGCTCTGATGGCGGCCGTCGATCTGGTCCCGCCGGACCAGCGCACCACCCGGCTGGTCCTCGGCGACTGGACGTTGAAAGACGTGCTCGGCCATGTGGTGGACTGGGAATGGTGGATCGCCGACGCGCTGCGTTATATCAGCGTCGGCCAGGCGCCGCAGGTCGAGTCATACGAAACCATCGAGTCTTGGAACCAGCAGCACGCCGCGGCGCGCAAGACCGAATCGTGGGGCGCGGTCTGGTCCGACTTCCGAGCAGCCCGCGACGCATTGATGGCTGCGCTGGCAGGTATTTCGCAGGATGCGCTGGCAGTGCGCCATCCCGCCCCGGACGCCGAGAGTCGCAGCGCGTATGGCTGGGCGTATATCGCGTTGGAACACGATCTTGAGCACGCGCATGGATTGCTGACCGGCGGCAATGCAGACGAGTAAGTGTACGAGTATGAGGACGAGAAGGAGGAGCTATGTTGCTTGAAGGCCAGCAGATCGCGTTTCTAGTTGGACCCGGGTTTGAGGATTTGGAGTTTTGGGCCGTTTACATGCGGTTGATCGAGGAAGGCGCGCGGGTCACGACAGTCGGCGTCAAGGCGGGCGAGCGTCACGCCAGCAAGAGCGGCGGTCTCTTCGCCACAGCCGATGTCGCTGCATCGGCCGTTTCGCCCGACCAGTTCGACGCCATTGTCGTGCCCGGCGGCTGGGCGCCTGACAAGATTCGTCGCTACGAGGCGATCACCGGACTGGTGAAGGGAATCTGCGATCAGGGCAAGATCGTCGGCATGATCTGCCACGCCGGACTGGTGGGCATTTCGGCCAGGATTGTCGCCGGCAGCCGCGCCACCGGATCACTGGGCATCAAAGACGATCTGGTCAACGCCGGCGCCATCTGGGTGGACGAGCCCGCTTTCCGTGACGGCAACCTCGTCTGGGGCCGCGTCGTCGAGGACATTCCCGCGTTCAACCGCGAGCTGGTGAAGGCGCTGGCAGCGAAACCGTGAAGCGCAACCGCCAGACGACCCAGCTTAGGAGTCAGACTTTTGCCACGTATTACACTAATTTGACGAATTCCTTGTGCCCTTGTTCGTGAAATTCGTCCAATTCGTGGCAGATTCTGGCTGAACCACGTACCCTCTGTCGCGTTTCATCGCGCATTCATTCCTCGCAGAAAGTGCAGCACCATGGTAGGTATCGTTCTCGTTTCCCACAGCGCTGAGTTGGCAGCCGCGGTCAAGGCGCTGGCTGAGCAGCAGACCCAGGGTCGCGCCGCGATCGCCGCGGTCGGCGGCACCGGCGATCCAGAGCATCCTTTCGGCACCGATGCGATGGCGATTCTCGACGCCATCCAGTCGGTCTACCACGACGACGGCGTGCTGGTGCTGATGGACTTAGGCAGCGCGCTGATGAGCGCCGAGATGGCGCTGGAGTTCATGGATCCTGACCAGGCAGATCGTGTCCGGCTGTGCGCGGCTCCTTTCATCGAGGGCGCGATGGCGGCATCGGTGCAGGCTTCCATTGGCGCGAGCCTGGACGCTGTTGCGTTGGAAGCGATGGACGCGCTGGGGCCGAAGCGCGAAAGCCTGGGTGCCGCAGCCGAACTTCCCGTTGCCACGCCCGTCGAGGCAACGGGTGACGAGAGCGTTGCCGCGGTCAGCGAGGTCGTGACGCTGGTCAACCATGCCGGCCTGCATTTTGGGCCGGCCGTGCTGTTCGTCCAGACGGCAGCCGGCTATCGGGCTGACATCACGGCCAGGAACGTGACCACGGGCGCGGGACCGGCCGACGTAAAACGCTTCAACCAGGTGCTGGCGCTGGGCGCGGAAGAGGGCCACGATGTGCAGATCAGCGCCAGCGGCGTCGACGCGCAAGCCGCCCTGGCGGCGTTGGTGACGCTGGCAAGGGCCGGGTTTGGCGAGACCGAACCGGCTGCCGCACCTGACCTGTCGGTTGGGACTCCGGTGGAAAGCGCCGGCCGCGGCCGGCTGGTGGTGACCGGGCTGCCTGCTTCGCCCGGCGTGGCTGTGGGAACTGCGGTGATCCTCGGTCAAACGCAGCAGGCGGTCGAACGCCGGACGGTGGACGATCCCGCGGCCGAGTGGGCGCGCTGCCAGGACGCGATCAGCCTGGCCCGCGGCGAGTTGCTGGAACTGGCAGGGCGGATGGCGCGCGAACTGGGCGAGCAGCAGGCGCGCATTTTCCAGGCCCACGCGCTGGTGTTGGATGACCCTGATCTGCAAGCGGCGCTGCAAGATGCCATTTTCCAGCAGCGACTCAACGCTGAAGCGGCTGTTGCGGATGTCTTCGAGGCCCAGGCGACTGCCTACGAAGGGATGGCGGGTCAGCGCTTCCAGGAGCGCGCCGCCGACCTGCGCGATGTGGCCGGACGCATCCAGCGCGTGCTGCGCGGCGATCAGGCTGCCACCATCGATCTGCCGGACGAAGCCATTATCGTCGCCGACGACCTGGCGCCGTCGCAGACCGCGGCGCTGGACCGTGACAAAGTGGTCGGTTTCTGCACCGCGCTGGGCGGGCCGACGGCGCACACCGCGATCCTGGCGCGCAGCATGGGCATTCCCGCGGTGGTTGGCGTTGGTGTCGAGGGACTGGCGCTGTTGGCCAACGGCATGCAACTGGCCATCGACGGCGCGGCCGGCGCAGTCATCGTCGATCCGGACGAGGCGACAGTTGCCGCGTTCCGTGTGCAGCGGGCCGATGACCTGGCCGCGCGGCAGGCCGCCTTTGCCTCCGCGCAGGCCGAGGCGCGCACGGCAGATGGCCGCCGCGTCGAAGTAGTCGCCAATCTGGCCACCGCCGCCGAAGCCGAAAGCGCGCTGCAAGCCGGCGCGGAAGGCGTTGGATTGCTACGGACTGAGTTTCTTTTTCAGGATCGGCTCGCGCCGCCTACTGAGGAAGAACAGTACCAGGTCTACCGGGCGGTGGCCGAAGCGATGGCCGGCCGGCCGGTGGTCATCCGCACGCTGGATATCGGTGGCGACAAGCCCGCGCCGTACCTGCAACTGCCAGCGGAGGCAAACCCGTTTCTTGGCTGGCGCGCCATCCGCATCTCGCTGGCCATGCCTGACTTCTTCAAGGCGCAGCTTCGGGCGATTCTGCGGGCGGCGCTGCACGGCAAGCTGCACATCATGTTTCCGATGATCGCCACCTGCGAGGAGGTGGGACAGGCGCGTGCGTTGCTGGTGGATGCAGCCGCAGAGCTGCGCGCCGCCGGCGTTCCCCATGCCGACTCGATCTCTACCGGCATCATGGTCGAGATACCCAGCGCCGCCATGATCGCCGACAAGCTCGCGCCGCTGGTGGACTTCTTCAGCATCGGCACCAATGACCTGACGCAGTACACCTTCGCCGCCGACCGCGGCAACGCGAAAGTGGCAGGCATCGGCGATCCGCTGCACCCTGCCGTCCTGCGCCAGATCGCACGAGTGATCGATGCGGCTCATGCGGACGGCAAGTGGGTCGGGCTGTGTGGCGAACTGGCCGGCCGGCCGGAGGGCATCCCCGTGCTGCTTGGCCTCGGCCTCGACGAATTCAGCATGTCAGCGACGGCTGTGCCGGCTGCCAAGGCGCTGCTGGCACAGCTTACCACGACCGACACGCAGCTTCTCGCGCGCCGCGTGCTGGATCTCCCCGATGCCGCGGCGGTCAAAGCTGAGGTGAAGCGGTTCGTCGATGGGTTGTCATGACGCATAAGGGCTTGCGGGAAGCGCACAGCGCGGTTAGAATGAAATTGCATTTGAGATTTCGTGCCTCAATTGATTGTGAGTGGACATATGCCATCACAGACCATGACACTTACAGTACCCGAATACGTGTTTGATCAACTGGCTGCCCAAGCGCAAATGGCTGGCCAACCAGTTGGTGTGATCGCATCGCAAATGCTGGCTCGCGCTGTTTCACCTCCGGTGGAAGAGAGTCTACCACCAGCACTACGGGCTGAATTGGAAGCGATGACCTTACTGTCGGATGTCTCTGTCCTGCAAATCGCACGGAGCCGGATGAACGAGGACAAGGTTGCTCTGTATGATGTGCTTCTCGATCGCAATCAGGACGGCACGCTAACAATGGAAGGACGCGAGTTGCTCCGCGGTTTGCGAGAGGAAGCCGATGCACTGATGCTGCGCAAAGCACACGCCTACGCACTCTTGAAAAGCCGCGGACACCGTCTGGCAGTAAAAGACCTCGGAAGTCGCCGATTGATTGTCATGACTGGCCAGTAACGGTTTTGACAGGCTATTCCTGTTGACTCGGCGACTTCCGAAGTCTGAACGCGCGACTGCGACTCGCCAAGTCCCGCACGACAATTTCCTTGCTATTTGTCTCATCGACTGGTTCAATCGAGTTGGTAGACTAAGCAGATCCAACTTGAGTCGGACCCTATTCATGACTTCGCTTCCCCTGGATCCCATCCACACCCAGGAAATCGCACTGCGCAACGCCTACGGCGAAGGCGACGCAGAACGCTGCGCGGTGCATCACCTGAACCTGGCCAATCAGTTGGAACATGCCGGCGGCGACCTGAAGACCTTGCTGGCGCACCGGCTGGCTGGCGGCGTGATTTTGTTTCAGGCTGACTCGCCGCTGTTGACCGACGCGCTGGTCAATCTGGCCATGAGCTTTGTCCGCGCCGCACCGCGCCAGCCACCGCTGCCGCGTGAGTTCGATGACCTGTGCACGCGCGTCGAAGCGGTCGACGGTGTGCAATTTCGAGCGCTGGTTGCTGCATTCCATGCCGATGGCGCGGCCGATGGCGATGAGGCGATGCACGCGGTAGCCGGCATCGCGCGCAGCATGGCCGGCTGACCACTCCTTCCCCCATGAAACCATTCGCGCACTGGGCGATCCACAAACAGCAGAAGATACGCATTGCCACCCGCCGCGGCGCTGAAATCTATGGCGAACTGGTCGGTCCCGACGGCCTCGCCAGGCCATTTGTCTACGACCAAAAACGTCAGCGATTGACTATCGGCGAGCCCGGAGCTGAGCGGGTTTTACTGCTGGACGACTACGGGTTCGA
>JACKBA010000068.1 GCA_020634815.1 Caldilineaceae bacterium
GAATGTCACGGAACTTGGCGAGTTGGCGGGGCTGGGTGGGGCGCTCTATATCGACGCCACTGAGGGCTTGCAGATTCGCGCCAATGAGTTCCTGGGTAACATCGGCGGCGTCGCCAACGGCGTCGGTGGTGCGCTGGTGTTGGAACACGTCGGCGCCGTGCAGATCGAAGGCAACCGCATGATTGCAAATCGTGCCGCCGGCGCCGTCGATGCCCAGTTTGCGCTCGGCGGCGCCGTGGCCATCAACACCAGCAACGACCTGCAAATTGTCAACAATGTGCTGGCGTTCAATACGGCAAACTCCGGCAGCGGTCTGCTGCTGGTGGGCAGCCCGGCTCTGCCCGCCGGGGGCGTGACCGTCGTCAACAACACACTTTACGCCGACGGCGGCGCGGACGGCATCAACCTTCGCCAGTGGACGACGCCCATCACCCTCACCAACAACATTGTCGTCAGCCACACCGTGGGCGTTGCCGTCGAGAGCGGCGCTGCGGCGCTGCACAACACGCTCTATCACGCCAACGGCGTCGACGCTGGCGGCGCGGGCGTCATCGACGAACAGCACGCCGTCAGCGGCGCGCCTGCGTTTGCGGATGCCGCCCGCAACGACTTCCACCTGCTGCCTGGCTCCGCGGCCATCGACGTCGGCGACCCGTCCGGTGTGCCGCCCGCGCCGCCGACAGATATCGAGGATTTCCCGCGCCCATTTGGACCGCGCGTGGACATCGGCGCCTATGAATGGCACGGCCCGCAGCGTTTCCTGCCCATCATCGCCCGGCAAACGCCGGTGCTCGTCGGCTGGGCAATAGGCCAGGATCGCAACAATGCCGCAGTCATTGTCGGCACATCCGATGGCGGGCACACCTGGCAGGTGCAGAAGAGTTCACCGGACTGGACTGGTTTGGATGCCGGCGACATTAGCGCCGTGGATGACAAGACCGCCTGGGCGGTGCTGGTCAGCGCGCCCGGCGTCCGACGCGATGCCATCATCCACACGACGGACGGCGGCACAACCTGGGTCACGCAGACGCTGCCCGCCGGCGTGACGGGCGGCGTCAAGAGCATCAAGGGACTGAGCCGCAGCGAGGCGTGGGCCACCTCCATGTCCGGTGTCATCCTTCACACGACCGACGGCGGCGCGTCGTGGGCGATCGTCCCCAACGCCACGACGCCGATTACACAGGTCAATCGCATGGACGCCATCGGCCAGCAGGTCTGGATCGCCGACTCGGACAGTCACGGCGCAATTGTCTACAGCGAGGATGCCGGCTCGACGTGGCAGGCGGCGCACCTGGACAATGAAGGTCAACCCGACACGCCATTGACCGTCCACGCGGCCAGCCCACAAATTGTCTGGGCGTCGGGGACGGAGTCGTTGACCTTCTACCGCAGCCTGGACGGTGGCGCCGACTGGTCCAA
Organism: Caldilineaceae bacterium; assembly: GCA_020634815.1. Lineage (GTDB taxonomy): Bacteria > Chloroflexota > Anaerolineae > Caldilineales > Caldilineaceae > Caldilinea. The sequence continues at coordinate 1,420 of JACKBA010000068.1, forward strand.
AGTGATCAGTGTTGGCGGCTTCGACCACCTGGATGACATCTGTGGCAGCAGCGCCGAACACGTCTGGGGGGTGACCAACGGCGGCGGCGTGGATGGTCGGATCAAGCGCGTCGTTGCGCCGGTGGGCAGCGATCCCCAGGCATTCGACGTGACCCCGGAAGTGCTGCGCGGCTACATGCCTGGCGGCGTCACCTGTCTGGCTCAGCGCACTGCCTGGGTTGTGGGCCAGCAGGGACCAAACCCTGACCCAACCATACCCGACGGCGTGATCCTATACACGACCGACGGCCAGACCTGGACGAAGGCCGCAGCGCCGGCGGACGTTCATTTCTGGAAGGTCAGCATGTCCGGCGCTCGGCGCTAGTACGGACTCTCGCATTGACAGGAGATAGGCCCGATGACAGATTTTTGGTTCCTGCTTCTGAGCATTCCGGTGCTGGCGCTGTTATGGCGTGGGCTGGAAGCGATTCTGGCCTGGTTGACCGGCAACCGCAAGGACGCGCCGCGCTATGTCACGTTGATCTACGATGTTTACGCCGTCGGGGGTGGCGTCGTGTTGGCACTCACCCAGATTCGGACGGTCGGGATCTCCTTCGTCCAGCCACCGCCGCACTCGCCTGAAGACCTGTTCTTCATCTCGCTGTGCGCCTATCTGGTCTACAATCTGTTCACACCGCTGACGCGCCGTCACCGTGAGGTGTGGCTGCACCACGCTTTTGTCGGCGGTGTACTGGTGATCGCCATCGTGTGGGGCTATCCAAGCACGATCCTGCCGTTGTGGCTGCTCGTCGAACTGAGCGAACTGGTCGCACAAACGCGCTATTTCGCTCGCAACACGCGGTGGGCGCCGGCGACCGTACATCTAGAGTACTGGACGCGCGTGGTCAAGTTGATCCTGCTGGCGCCGCTTGTTGTGCTGGCGCACTGGATTCCCTGGTATCGTGATGCGCCGCTGCCGGTGGCGGCGATCTATTTTGGCCTGATGTACTACCTGCTGGGCATGTATATCTACGAGGTAGGCGTATCCCGCAAGCGTGTCAAGCAGAAGGTTGACACACCGAGGATGGTGAGCGCCAACCATTCAGGGAGGTAAATAGTGAAGTTGCATCTGGTAGTTCCGTTACTGATCGTGGTTGCGCTGCTAAGTGCGGCCTGTGTGCCGGTTACGCGCCCGCTCGATGCGGCGCGCGACGCCGGCGCCATGCGTTCGGTCATCCTGACTGCGTTTGGCGACAGCGCCGGCACCTTTGGCGAGACGCAGCCCTTCCTGCAGGCGCTGCAAGACAAGGTCGACCGCACCGGCGAATCGGCTTTCTGCGAGGGCGTCTACGAAGGCGAACTGAGCGGCCAACCGGTCGTGGTCGTGACCACGGGCACGGGGGCGGACAACGCCGGGCCGTGTATGCAGGAACTGCTTTCCTGGTACGGGCCGCGCATCAAAGAGGTGATCTGGTCCGGGATCGGTGGGGTGACGCCCGCCGTCGGTGGGATCGTGGATGATACAGGCCAGCGCCGGTCCGGCGCCACGCCCGTGATGATCGGTGATGTCTGCATCAGCGCCCTGACCTGGAACTGGGATCTCCACTTCAGCAGCGTTAGTGACTGGCGCGCCGCGCGAGCTGAAGGCGCGCCCTACGACCCGGCGGGCGGCTGGTGGCCGATGAAAAATAGCGACGGCAGCAGCGACGTGCTTGGCTTTGACAACGTGCAGCAGTTTGTGATCGCCGACACCGGACTCGCCGACGAGTTGTTGAAGGCCGCGGCGCAGGTAACATGGCCGGTGATGGACGCCGGCGTCCAGGCCAAGGTCGAACACTTTTTCGCGCCTGATCAGATGCGTCCGGTGCACGTATTCGACTATACCCAATGCGCTGAAGTTGCCGGCAACAATTTCTGGCACGGCGCCGTCGAGAGCAAGCTTGCCCGCCAATATCTGGCCAGTCTGATTTCGACAGCCGGATTGGCGCAGGTGCAGGAAACAGATGTCGTGACCTTCTCGGCGATGGAAGCGGCCGCCTGGATGAGTGTCCTGGCGCGCTGGAACGCCCATCACGGCACGCAGATTCCCATGGCTGTGATCCGCGGCGCCAGCAACTATGACCAGGTGGCGCTTGATGCAACAGGTAGCCCGATGGCCGGCGAGGATGGCCGGCCGTTGACAGCGATGGCGGATATCAGGGAGGATTTCAAGGAAGCGGGTGCGTCGTTTGCATGGGACAACGCCGCGCAGCCAGTATTGAAGCTGTTTGAGTTGCGAAGCAGTCGATAGCACATGCCTGCGCTTGAGGCTATCTCTGCGTCCGGGGGCCGGTTTGATCGAGATGATGGATTGATTGCAATGAACTGGAGGCTTGGATGAGTCGGTTATCAAGGTTTGCAAGTTGCGTGCTCGTGTTGTTGTGTGCCACGGCGCTACTCTCTGCGCCCACATTGCTGCGCGCGCAGGATGCGCCCGCTCCCATCGCACTGGACGAGGCCGGCTTCGGCGTGGCGCAGAGAGACGCGCTCGATCCCAGCGCGCAGGCTGAGTTTGCGCTGGATCTCAAGGCC
>JACKBA010000069.1 GCA_020634815.1 Caldilineaceae bacterium
GATCGAGCCGACCCACTCGCCGCCGTTCTCCTGCTGGCAGCGCGCCAGTTCGCCGATGATGTAATCCGCCTTGCCCTTGATTTCCTGGTCGCCGGTGGTGGCGGCGAGCGATGCCGCGGCCGAGAGCCAGTGGCCCAGGAAGTGGCCGCGTAACTGGCAGGTAGGCGCCTCCCAGCCGCCGTGGATGTCGCCGATCACATAGCGCGGCCCCCACAAGCCCGCCTCCATGTAGTGGTTCTGGAGCAGGTTCTCCGTCTTGAGCGAGAGCATGTAGCGGCGGTTGAGGGCGGCGCGCTGCTGGAAGATGCCAGGCAGCAGCTTGACCGACCCACGCCGCACCGGCTGAAGCGGATATTGCATAGCGACCTCATCAGGTGAAAGTGATGGCTGATAGATTGTTGGGAAGGACAGCAGAAATAGAACGCGGATTTATGCGGATTCTGCGGATGCTCACGGATCAGAATCCGCATAAATCCGCTCGATCCGCGTCATCCGCGTTCTATCGTCTTATGCAGTGCGGAACCAGACGCGCATTTCGCCCGGTTCGCGGTTGTCCCAGGTGGCGTAGGGGACGGCGACGACCTCCATGGCCGTGGTGCCGGAGGGCGCGTTGCGACGGTAGAGCGTGTGGTCGTCCCAGCCATCTTCGGTGATCGCCTGGGCCGAGCCGCGCAGCACGGCGACGCCGCCCAGCAGCTCCGGCCGGTACTCGACGGTGAAGCCCGCCACCTGCGCGGGGTCAAGCGTGACGCGGTCGAGACCGATGCCGCCGTTGTCGACACCTTCGGCACAGTAGACGACCGGCCCGCGCTGGAGCGCCAGCCGGCCTTGCATCTGGCGCACATTGGGGTTGGCGTAGACGGCCTGCACCGGCATGGCCAGGTCGAGATCGACAACGTCGCCTGATTCCCACGTGCGCGTGATGGCTACGTAGCCCTTGCCGGATGGCGTGGTCGCCACAATCTCACCGTTGACCTTGACCGACCACTCATCACACCAGCCAGGGATGCGCAGGTTGAGGGCGAAGCTCTGCGCAACGTCGAGCGTCAATGCCAGCTTGATTGCGCCGTCCCACGGGTAATTGGAGGTGAGGCGCACCTGGACGGGCTGCTCGCCCACCGTCACACTGGCCGAGTTCTGAGCGTAGAAATGCAACCAGAGCCCGTCATGGCTGGTGGAGTAGAGGTAGTTGCCCAGGCTGGCCAGGATGCGCCCCACGTTGGGCGGGCAGCACGGGCACTCGAACCATGGCGTGCGGTGATGCGAACTGTCGCTGGCCAGCGGGTTGACGTAGAAGAAACTGTCGCCGGCCAGCGAGACGCCGCTGATAAAGCCGTTGTAGAGCGTCTGCTCGATGATGTCGGCGTACTTGCCGTCGCCGGCAAACTGGAGCAGGCGGTAGTTCCACATGATGAGGGAGATGGAGGCGCAGGTCTCGGCGTAGGCCGTTTCGTCGGGCAGGTCGTAGTCGGTGGTGAAGCCTTCGTTGTGGCGTGACGGGCCGATGCCGCCGGTGAGATACATGCGCTGGTAGACCAGATTCTCCCACAGCCGCTCGCAGACCGCCAGCAGTGTGGGGTCGTCATACTCATGCGCCAGGTCGGCCACGCCGGACATGAGATACATGGCGCGCACGGCATGGCCGACGACCTTGTCATGCTCGCGGATGGGAGCGTGCGCCTGGCAGTACTCGTAGGTGCGCGCCCAGAACTTGCGCGGGTCCTCGCCGCGCTCGACGGCCTCGATGTCGTAGTAGTGCGGGTCTTGCTGGCCGCGCTCCTCGACCAGGTACTTCGACAGCGCCAGGTAGCGTTCCTCGCCGGTGGCGTGGTAGAGACGCACCAGTGCCAGTTCGATCTCGGGATGGCCGCCGTAGCCGCGATACTGGCCGGGGTTGGGGCCGAAGCGGGCGTCGATGTGGTCGGCGTAGCGCGCCAGGGCGTTGAGCAGCTTGGGGTCGCCGGTAGCCTGATGATGGGCGACGGCGGCCTCCATCAAGTGTCCGGCGCAGTACATCTCGTGCCAGTCGCGCAGATTCTTCCAGCGCATCTCCGGCTGGGTGACGGTGAAGTGCGTGTTGAGATAGCCGTCCGGCTGCTGGGCGCTGATGATCTTGTCGACGACCTGGTCGACCACGGCGGCGAGTTCGGGATTCGGGTGCGTGATCAGCGAGTAGCTGGCCGCCTCGAGCCACTTGGCCGGGTCGGAATCGCCGAAGATGTGCACGATGGACGACGGCACGGGGCGCTTGAAGGCGAGATCGAAGGCGCCAATGCGGCCGGTGTCGATCAGCATCTGGTACATGTGCGGGATGGAGACGCGGCGGTTGATCTCCTGGCGCGGCGCCCAGAAGGGATCGTCGAGCGTGACGTGGGTAAAGGGGACAGGCGTGAGTTGGCGTTTTGCGGTTTCGGTAGTCATGGTATGTGTTCTGGGTTAGCCCTTGAGGCCACTGAGTACGAGGCCATCGACAAAGTAGCGCTGGGCAAAGAAGAAGAGCAAGATAACGGGTAGGATCATGGCCGTCGATGCTGCCATTAGCAGATTCCACTCCGTTTTCATCACGCCGCGGAAGGTGGCGAGGCCGATGGCGACGGTGAAGTTGTAGTCGGAGCGTAGATAGAGCAGCGGGCCGATGTAGTCGTTCCAGGCGGCCAGGAAGGTGAAGATGGCGACGGTGGCCAGCGCCGGCTTGGAGAGCGGCAGCATGATGCGCCAGTAGATGCCGAATTCGGTGCAGCCGTCGATGCGCCCGGCATCGGCCAGCTCTTCGGGCAGCGAGCGGAAAAATTGGCGAAAGAGGAAGATATTGAACGCGCCGCCGCCGAAGAAGAAGGGCACGGTGAGCGGCAGAAAGCTATCGACCCAACCCATGCGGCTGAACATGATGAATTGCGGCACCATGAGCACGAAATAGGGGATCATGAGCGTGGCCAGCACAATGGCAAACCAGAAATCGCGGCCGGGAAAGCGGATGCGCGCAAAGCCGTAGCCGCAGAAAGATGCTGTAACCACAATGGCGACAATGTTCAGGATGACGATGCGCATCGTGTTGAACAGATAGAGGCCGAAAGGCTTATACAGCAAGGCCTCCGAATAGTTCTCCAGACGAACTGGGTTAGGAATCCACTCTGGCGGGAAGATAAAGACCTTCTCCAATGGCTTGAGCGAACTGCTGACCAGCCAGACAAATGGCATGGACGTGATCACGGCGCCGACGATCAAGATGGTCAGGAGCAAACCCTTCCACAGTCGCTGTTCCCAGATGGCGCGCTGTTTGCGACGAGAAGCGGGTTGGAGTGTGGTCGTAGCGAATTGTTCTTGAGTGGCCATATTAGCGAGCATCCTCGTAGTGAACGCGGCTGCCAAAATACCTGAAGACGAATAGCGTCAGCACGACGACGATCAGGAACAGCACCCACGCCAGC
>JACKBA010000007.1 GCA_020634815.1 Caldilineaceae bacterium
TCGGGGCCGGGCGGGTGGAGCGGGTCGGCCTGGGCATAGAGCGGCGGGTCGGGTGCGGCGGGCTGGTCGGCCCAGTGGCGGTAGGTCGCCTCGACCCAGCGCAGATAGGCCAGCAGGTCGGCGCGGCCGGGCAGGACGATGGGCACGCCGCCGGCAAAGATGGTCATGCGGCCGAGGCTGACGTTGACGGCCTGGATCGAACGGATGAAATGGGGGTCGACGCTCATGACACCTGCCTCAGTTGATTGGCTCCACGCCGGCGGTCGCCCGGCAGGGCTACTGGGAGGCGTGGAGCCGGTTCATCTTTGGCTTGCCGCTGCCGGCAAACCGGGATCGCATCCTGGACCTCTCTTTTTGGCCGCGGCCGCCGCCCGTGAGCGTGCGGCATTTCTGGCCTGGCGATTGCTGCAACGTCCGGCGTGGCGAGAGGTGCTGGCGAGGCGATACCCCAGGTTGTTGTTCCTGTTCCTGGGATTGTTCCTGTTACGATACGCCCCGCGCACCTGCGGACGCGACCCTTCAATTGGTGGCTTTGCGCCAGCCGCCCAGCATGCGCCCGATCTCGGCCATGAGACGCGCGCCGTGCTCGTACTGGCCGGCGCTGATGTAGCGCAGTTCGTAGGCCAGGCGCCATTGCGTGCGCAGCGTCTCCAGCAGCACGTCGCTGCGGCGCAACGCTTCGCCGCGCGTGCGCGGCTCGGCCTTGCGCGCCCGCACCAGCGCCTCCTGCACATCGAAGGCGGTGTCCAGCACGCGCTGAGCCAGCAGATGGCGCTGGGCGCGCGGGAACTCCTGCACGCAGGGCACCAGCCAGCGCAGCAGGTCGTGGCAGCGGGCAAAGATGGGCATGTTGCGTTCGTCGTCGTCGGTGAGCGGTGGCGCTGGTTCCGTCATGGCGATCTCGGTGGCGTTGGGCTGTTGCCCTGAATTGTACGCGAAAAGACGAGCTTCGCCAACCAGGGCGCGTGCGTGCCTTTACGTCCCCGGCACGCACCACAGTCATATTGGTTGGCGGAGTTGGCCTGGTGCGTGCCGGGGACGTCAGCGTGCGGCACGCGAAAAGACGAGCTTCGCCAACAGCCGCCGGCGCAGGCGCCAGGTGTCGGCGTGGGAGGCGTGGGCGATCCACGCGCGCAGCGACTCTTGCAGGCGGGCATGGCTGAGCCGGCCGGCGAGCACCAGCGCGTGCTGGCGTTGCAGACGGCGCCGCGCCAGGCGCACATTGTCGGCGCGCAGGCGGCGGTAGGTCGGGTAGACGCGGAAGCCAAGAAAGGGGATGCCCGTCCGCACCGGGTAGACGTGCGCCTTGTGGTAGTTGAGGCTCAGAGTCCATTTGAAAATTCGCAATCTTGACGCAGAGACGCAGAGGCGCAGAGAAAAACGCAGAGAAAAGCCCTGCTTCGTTGTCGTTTTGCCTCTGCGAACCTCTGCATCTCTGCGCCTCTGCGTCGAATCCGGTAATTTCCAGACGGAGGCTGAGACGCAGCCCGGCGAGGTGATCCTGCACGGCTGATTTCCATTCGTGCAGCGCGGCCTTGTCGTCGCCAAAGAGCAGGAAGTCGTCGCAATAGCGCACATAGGCCGGGCACTTGAGCTCGCGCTTGACGAAGTGGTCGAGCGAGTTGAGGTAGAAGTTGGCCCACGTCTGCGAGGTGAGGTTGCCGATGGGCAGCCCGCGCGGGCGCAGCGGCGCCAGCAGGTCATCGCCGGGATACCACTCCGGCACGTAGACGGGGGCGAGCACGCCGGCGCCGCTGGCCAGGATGTGGTCGACGAGCGCCAGCACCGCGTCGTCGGCGATGGTGCGGGCAAGCTTGGCGCGCAGGATGGCGTGGTGATGCGTGATGCGTAATGCGTGATACGTGATGCGTGATGCGTCAAACGTCAAGCGTTATACGTGATGCGTCGGCTGGCGTCATCAGCAATTTGCAATCTGCAAATCATCCATCAGCAATTGATGTTTGCCCCTGCCAGATGGACTCCAAAGCGAAGAGCTTCGGCTCCAGTGCGTACTCGAACGTGGCCACCTCGGGCCGGTCGCGCTTGCCGCGCCGGGCGCGGCGAAACGCAAAGTCGAGATTGGCGAAGGAAGTGATCTGAGGGAAGAGGTTGCGGTAGGTTTTCATAACAAGGAACAAAAGACAAAGGACAAAGAACAACTGCTCAAGAGAGAGTCCTGGCGAGGCGATACCCCAGGTCGTTGTGCCTGCTCCTGGGACCGTCCCAGTTACGATACGCCCCGCGCACCATCTTGCGCACCGCCGCCCAGCCGCCGCCGCGGGCGATGCGAATCCCCGCCGCGTCGGGATCCTCACGCGTGCCGTCGGCCACATAGGGATAGTCCGCCGCCAGTGTGGACGTCCACTCATAGACGTTGCCGGCCAGGTCGTAGATCCCGTCGGGCGTGGCGCCGTGCGGATAGGCGCCCACGGGCGTGGTGCCCATGACGCGGCCTTCCAGGCTGTTGAGGCGGCGCTCGTCCCAGTTGCCGCCCCACGGGAACAGACGCCGGCCGCGGCGCGCGGCCCATTCCCACTCCGGCTCTGCCGGCAGCCGCCAGCCCCCCCGGTGAGCCGCGCCAGCCACGCGGCGTAGGCCGCGGCCTCGTACCAGGTTATGCCCACGACGGGCTGGCTGGGGCTGGTGAGCGTGTCGTCGTCCCAATACCTCGGCTGGGTGAATTGCTGCCCCAACGGATACCAGGAACGTATCAGCGCAGTATACCTCTCCTCGTCCCAAGTAACCAGCTCATTCCATTGTTCCGCTCCTCGTGGTGTATAGACGCCCTGTTTCAGGAGTTCCGCGATTCGCGCCGGGCGCTCACGGTTGCGTCGCCACTGGTCGATATACCAATCCACCGGATCATCCTCGCCCGGCACCGGTTCGCCGCGGCGCCAATAGCGGCCGCCCGCCGTCCACAGCGTCTCGTCGTCGTAGCCGCCGGCGGCCATGAAGCAGGCGTACTCGGCGTTAGTCACAGGGTAACGGCCCAGCGCATAGGGCGCCAGCATGACGTCGTGGCGCGGCTTCTCATCCTTGTCGGCCAGGCTGTCCGGGGGCCAGCGCCCGCTGCCGATGGTGGCCTTACCGCCGGCGATGCGCACGGCGGGCGGCAGGATGACGCGCACGCCCTGCACGCGCTCCACGGCGAAGCGCGGGTCGCCCAGCCGCCCCAGCAACAGCCCAGCCTCGATGTGGGAGCGCAGGTGCACGGCAGGGCTTGCCATGCGCTCAAGGAGCGCAGGTGCGAGTTGCGAGGGGCGAGGGGCGGGTTCGGCAGGAGGGGCGAGGGGCGAGTTGCGAGGGGCGAGGTCGGGGTTGTCCGCGGCGGGATCGGGCTGCACGCCAGGCGCGTCCTCGTGTCGCAACTCGCCCCTCGCCCCTCGCCCCTCTTCGCGCCCCTCGCCCCTCGCCCCTCGCAACTCTATCTCACATCGCGCAGCCAGCGCCGGGTTGACGGCCAGCACGGCATCGACCAGGTCAGGGTAGAGGCTGGCGGCCAGGATGGTGGTCTGCTCCCAGCCGGTGGGCGGCGGCGGCGGCAGCGGGTCCCACTCGCCGCGCGGCGCGGGCGGCATCTCGCGTTCCTTCCACGGTACGCGCCAGCGATCCGCCAGATCGTCGCCGGCGTCGTGGCGGCGCAGCAACTCCTCGGCGGCAAAGTACTCCTGGAGCAGGTGGTGGACAAAGCGCACGCCATTCTCCGGCATGGCCGCCAGCAGCGACGCGCCGTGGGCAAAGTGCAGCACCGCGGCAGGCGGCGCCGGAATCTCCGTGCCGTCGCGCAGCGTCACCTGCGCCGGCATGGCATTGCACGCCCAGGCGCGGTCGACGAGCGTGCCTTCGCCGAGCTCCTGCATGGCGTAGGCCAGTTCGCCCAGCGCCACATGCTGGGCGCGGGCGTCGATCCAGCCGGGGAGATGCTTTGCTCGCTCGCGATCCAAGAGACGCTGCACGAAGCCTTCGAAGAGACGGGCGCGGTTGGCGGGCAGGTCGCCGCTCTCGGCAAAGATCTCGACCATGAGCAGCAGGTAGTAGGGCGTGCGCGCCAGCGGCAGCAGCGTGGCGTGGCGATCGGCCAGCAGCGCGGCCAGGGCGGCGCCGCGGCCGGCGTCGTCGAGATAGCGGCCGGCAAACTCCTCAATCTGTGCGTCGGTGAGCGGGTCGATCTCCACTTGCGGCGCGGCCAGCTCGCCCTGGTAGTCGAGCGTGCGGCTGGTGAAAATAAGGGCATTGCCGGCGGGCAGGTCGCGCCAGAACGACTCCCACTCCTGCACGCGCTCGTCGTAGCGCTCGCGGCGCGCCTCGTTGAGCGCGTCGGCCAGCAGGCAGAGGCGGCCCTGCTTGAGTGTGGCGGCCAGCTCGGCGGCGGCCTCCGCGGGCGTGCAGGCCAGCTCGATCTGCCACATGCGCGCCAGGAAGCTGTGCGGGTCCTCGCCAGCCTTCTGCGCGGCCAGACGCACGAAGAAGGGCAGGCGGGCGGCGCCGTCGGCGCGCAGGCTGCGGTGCGCCTCGTCGAGCGCGATCTTCTCCAGCACGGTGGTCTTGCCTGCGCCGGGCGGCGCCAGCAGCACAAAGGTGGGCTGGAGGCTCATGGCCTCCTGGATGTTCTTGAGCGGACGGCGCTCGATCTGGCGTTCCGGGCCGTCGCCGCGCACGAGCACCTGGCGGTAGGCGGGGTCGATCTGCGGCGGAGGTCGATAGCCGCCGGCCAGCGTCACGTAGCGCGTGTTCCAGCGGCGGTAGGTGGGGTCGATGATCAGGCGGGTGAGGTAGCGATCCTCGCGCTCGCGGCGCTCGGTGACGGGCAGCTTGGCCAGGTACTTACCCAGCGCCTCGGCCTGCGCCGCGCCCAGCGTCATCTCATCGGCGCCGGCGCGGATCACGCCGTCGTACACCGTGAGATCGGGCGCGCGCAGCAGGGGCGCCAGCCGATCGAGCAGCAGTTGGAGATCGGCGCCGGTGAACTCGAGCCGGACGTTGAGATCGTGGCCGACAAAAATCTGGGTGCGGAGGTCGTCGATGTTCATGCGGATGTCATGGCAGCCTGTGCGCTGGGTGGCGGTTGCTGCCTGTCAGTTTACTCGATCGCGCCCGCCGCGCGCAATGCCGCCACCTCCGTCTCGCCAAAGCCCCAGGCCAGCAGCACGGCCTCCGTGTCGGCGCCGGGTGCGGGCGGCGGGCCCTGGATGGCGGCGGGGGTGCGGCTCAGGCGCGGGGCGGGCGCGGGCTGGAGCACGTCGTCGACGGTGATGAAGGTGGCGCGCGCCCGGTTGTGCGGGTGGTCGGGCGCCTCGTCCATGTCGAGCACGGGCGCGACGCAGGCATCGGTGCCCTCGAAGAGCGCGCACCATTCGTCGCGCGGCTTCGTCAGAAGGATGGCCGCCAGCTTCGCCCGCTGCTGCGGCCAGGCGGAGGGGTCGTAGTGGCTGGCCAGGTCGGGGTCTTCGCTGCCCAGGCGCGCCAGAAACTCGGCGTAAAACTGCGGCTCGATGGGACCGACGGCGACGAACTTGCCGTCGCTGCACGCGTAGGTGCCGTAGAAGAAGGCGCCGCCGTCGAGCAGGTTGGCGCCACGCTGCTGGCTCCACAGCCCCGCCGCCTTGACGCCATAGAGCATGGCCATGAGATAGGCGGCGCCGTCGACCATGGCCGCATCGACCACCTGCCCCTGGCCGGAGCGCTGCGCCTCCCACAGTGCGGCCATCATGCCCCAGGCCAGCATCATGGCGCCGCCGCCGAAGTCGCCCACCAGGTTGAGGGGCGGCAGCGGCTGCTCCGGCGTGCCGATGGCGTGGAGCGCGCCGCTGAGCGCGATGTAGGTGATGTCGTGGCCGGCGGTGTGGGCGAGCGGGCCATCCTGCCCCCAGCCGGTCATGCGGCCGTAGACGAGCTTTGCATTGCGCGCCAGGCATGGGTCCGGCCCCAGCCCCAGCCGCTCCATGACGCCGGGGCGGAAGCCCTCGATGAGCGCGTCGGCCCGGTCGATGAGGCGCAGAGCGGCGTCACGGCCCTCGGGGCGCTTGATGTCCAGCCCCACGGCGCGGCGCCCGCGGCTGGTCACGTCGAGCGGGCCGAGGTTGAGCAGGCTCAGCGGCCGGCGCACGGCGGACTTGCGCTCGATACGCACGACCTCGGCGCCCATGTCGGCAAAGAGCATGGCGGCAAAAGGGCCGGGGCCGATGCCGGCGAATTCGATGACTTTCAGGCCGTGGAGGGGTCCCATCACGCCTCCTCAACCGACAACGGTCGCGGCTGCCGGCCGTCGACGTCGGTGAACCCGTAGTCGAGTGCGACCTGCGCCGCAACGAACACCTGGCCCGATTTCGCCAGGATGGCCGGATCGGCCGCCAGGGCGGCTACCGCGCGGCCCTGGAATTCGGGCGACTCGCTGTTGCTCATGTCGAAGTACTCGGCCGCGGCCAGGACTGATTCGGTACGCACCAGGCCGGGATAGAGAGTCACGGCGGCGACATTGTGCGGTCGCAGTTCGTGCGCCATGCAGCGCACCATGTGGTCATCGGCCGCCTTGGCCGCACCATAGGCGACACCCTTGTCGGGGCGCTGTGCGGCAAAGTAGGAGACCGTCACGATCAGGCCCGACTGCTGGGCGATCATCAGCGGCGCGGCCAGGGCGCTGGCCGTGAAATGGGCGCGCACGCCGCTGTCGAACATCTTGTCCCAGCGCGCAAAGGGCATATCCCAGAAGCCTTGTTCCAGCCAGAACTCGGTGCCGTCATAGAAATGCTCGTAGCCGCCCCACACATTGTTGACCAGGATGTCGAGGCGACCCTGTTCGCTACGGATCTGCTCGAACAGGGCGCGACTCTGCGCGTCGTCCGTGTGGTCGCACAGCACGGCGATGCCCTGCCCGCCGGCGTGCGTCACCTCATCCGCAACGGTTTGCAAGGTGTCACCGAGGCCGCCAGGGCTGGCGCCGGCGCGGCTGGTGCGTCCGGTCACGTAGACGGTCGCGCCCGCCTCGCCGAGCCCCAGCGCGATCCCTCGACCGACACCGCGACTGGCGCCCGTCACCAACGCTACTTTCCCAGACAAGTTGCCCATGTATCGCTCCGCGTGGTTGAAAAGGAGAATGGTTGCCAACTTCATGGTACCAGAAAGCCGGCGCGACCCGCTGATCCGTGGGGCCGGGGCACGCATTTCCAATCTCGATCGTAGCGACTTGGGCGAATTGGTATACACTGGAACAGTATTCGTTCACGCTGTACGAACTCCGAGAGAGCCAACACCATGTCGCCGATCCAACACACCTTTGACACGCTGGCGCCCGGCGACGAGATCGACCTGGGCAGCCGCCAGGTGACCGAAGCCGAGATCATCGCCTTTGCGCGCGACTTCGACCCGCAGCCCTTTCACATCGACCCCGATGCGGCCGAGGCGTCGATCTTTGGCGGGATCATCGCCAGCGGGTGGCACACGTGCGCGCTGACCATGCGCCTGCTGGTCGACGGCTTTCTCAGCCACGCCGACAGCATGGGCTCGCCGGGCGTGGAGCAGATCCGCTGGCTGCGCCCCGTACGGCCGGGCGATACACTGACCGCGCGCATCCGCGTGCTGGAGAAGCGTCCGTCGCAGAGCAAGCCGGATCGCGGCAGCATCAAGTCGCTTACCGAGGTGACCAACCAGGCCGGCGACCTGGTGATGACGATGGAGAGTTTCGTATTGATGGGCCGCTAGCCCGCCCTGCCATGAGCGGCCCGCAGCCGCCAGGAGATCGCCCGGCGCCAGGAAAAGACCGCTATGAATGAGATCACCGACTTTCTCGTTCGCAACATGATCGCCGTCTACTTCTTCTACGGGCTGGCCTTCTTCACCATGGGGCTGGCACTGGCCATGACCAGCCGGGAGACCTCGCGGCTGCGCTTTGCGCGCGCCATTCCCTACATGGCAGCCTTCGGCCTCCTGCACGGCCTCCACGAGTGGTACGAGATGGGGCAGCGCATCGCCGTCGAGACGCAGCAGCATGTGGTCGGCTTGCCGGAAGAGATCGTGCGGCTGGCGTTGCTCGTCGTCTCGTTCGTCATGCTGCTCTGTTTTGCCGTGCAGTTGCTGGTGCCGGCCTCGGTGCCGCGCGAGCGGATCTTCGCGCCGGTCGCCATCCTGGTATTGGTCTGGGTCATCGCCACGCTCGTCTTGATCGGGCTGCAACCCACGACGCCGCTGGGCGCCATCGCCGTGGCCGACGGGCTGGCGCGCTATCTGCTGGCGATTCCGGGCGCAGCGCTGGCAGCGTGGGCGCTCATGCGCGAGCAGCGCGTCTTCCGCGCCATGGATCTGTCGCAATTCGGGCGCGACATGGTCTGGGCGGCGGCGGCGCTCCTCCTCTACGGCGTCGTCGGCCAGGTGTTCGTGCGCCAGAGCACGCTGCCGTGGTCAGTTATCTTCAACAACGAGAATTTCCTGGCCTGGTTCGGCATCCCCGTGCAACTCTTCCGTGCCGTCATGGCCGTTGCGCTGACCGTCTTCCTCATGCGCCTCATGAACGCCTTTGCCGTGGAAAATCGCCGGCGACTGGATGCGGCCAATGCCGAGCGCATGTCGGCCCAGCAGGCCGCGATCATGACGGAGCGCCGCAACACCGCGGCCATGGAGGCCATGAACGACGAGCTGCGCCTGGCCGCGCACAAGCTCTCGCTGCTGCTCGACGTCTCCAATCTGCTGGACATGCCGGGGACGCTCGCAGAACGTCTGCAACTGGCGCTCGACCGCATCATCCAGGCGCTGCCCTTTGCCAACGCCGGGCTCATGGTCATCGCCCGCTGGGGCGATCACGCCGAAGCGGTGATGGGCAAGGTCGGCTTTGCGCCTGCCGCCGGGGCAGCGTTCACCGCCACTCCGGACGATGAGGTGCTCTCCGTGCAGGCGGTGGAGCTGGGACGCGTCTCGATCGAGCGGGCCATGGCCATGTGCCGCCACACCGACGGCGCCGTCATCGAGTTCAACGCCGCGGCCGAGACGGACGATCCCGACCACAAGTGCCGCTCCTATGGCGCGCCGACCACCATGATCGCCTATCCCGTCACGGCGCACCAGGCGGTCTATGGCAGCATCGTGCTCGTGCGCGTCTCGCCGATTCCCTACCGGCCGGCCGCGCCCGAGATGGCGCTCATGGCCGGCGTCGCCCAGCAGCTTGGCGTCTCCATCGAGAACGCCCTGCTCAGCGAGGAGGCGCAGCGCCACGAACGGCTGCTCGGCGAACTCCTGCGCCAGGTCGTCGGCGCGCAGGAGACCGAACGCCAGCGCATCGCCCGCGAGTTGCACGACGCCACGGGCCAGTCGCTCACGGCCGTCGGGCTGGGGCTGCGCGGGGTGGAGACGCAGCTTTCCCAGGCGTCGTGCGATCCCGAATTGTCGTCGCTGGCCGCACAGGTGAAGGAGTTGCGCACCTTCTCGCAGAACGCGCTGGGCGAATTACGCAACATCATCAGCGACCTGCGCCCGCCGCAACTGGACGAGTTGGGACTGGGCGCGGCGCTGCGCTGGTACGCACAGGCCTACGCTCGGCGCCGTGCCGTCCCGGTCGATCTGGTCATCGAAGGCGACGACGCCCGCCTGCCCGCCGACTATCGCACCGTGCTCTTCCGCGTTGCCCAGGAGTCGCTCACGAACATCGCCAAGCACGCGCACGCCGAGCAGGTCGCCGTGCGGCTGCACATGGGCGACGACTCCGTCGAACTGGAGATCGCCGATGACGGCGTCGGCTTCGATCCGTCGCTGCCGGAGCAACTGGCGCGCCAGCCGGGCGTGGGCTGGGGCGTCGTCGGCATGCGCGAGCGGGCGCTGCTGCTGGGCGGCACGTGCGTCATCGACACGGCGCCGGGCAAGGGCACACGCGTGCGGGTCACCGCGCCACTCACCCACGAACGCAACCACCATCCCGGTGAAGGAGGGAACAACCATGAGTAAATCGGTGCGCCTGCTGCTGGTGGACGACCATCCCATCGTGCGCACGGGGCTGCGCATGCTCTTTCAGTCGGAGCCCGACATGGTCGTCGTGGGCGAGGTCAATGGCGGCGAAGAAGCGCTCGAGGCGGTGCAGACGCTCCACCCCGACGTGGTCATCATGGACGTGGCAATGCCGGGCATGAACGGCATCGAGGCGACGCGGCGGATCAAGGAGAGCAGCCCGGAGACGGCGGTGCTGGCGCTGACCATGCACGAAGACGAGCAATACTTCTTTGCCATGCTCCACGCCGGCGCGTCCGGCTACATCCCCAAGCGCGCCGCGCCCGACGACCTCGTCTCCGCCATCCGCGTGGTAGCTGAGGGCAATTTCTTCCTCTACTCGACGCTGGCGCGCTTCCTGATGAAGGATATGGCCGAGCAGACCCCGGCAGCTTCACAGGAACGGGTCGAGAGCCTGACCCCGCGCGAGACCGAGGTGCTGACCTACATCGCCGAAGGGTTCACGAGCCGCGAGATCGCCGACACGCTGGTGATCAGCGTCAAGACGGTCGAGCGCCACCGCGAGAACATCATGACCAAGCTCGACATCCACAACCGCGTCGAGTTGGTCAAGTTTGCCATCCGAAAAGGGCTCATCCAGCCGGAATGAGGACAGCACGCTGGGGGGAGTGGTGTGCTGGAGGCAACCCGGCACTCGTCCACTCGCGCCCAACGTGCTGTCGGTGAGGTGAGAAAGACCCTCGCGGCGCTATCCTGTTCAGGCCTGCACGGAAGCCGGCTGCAATGGCGGTCGCGTGCGGAAGAGGGCGCATCCGTAGCAGCGCGCCGGCAGCTTTCCGTCGGCACGCAGGCGCGCCATCCAGCAGGGGATATCCAGCGCGGCGCAGGCCGGGCAGTTGCCACGCTGCGCTTCGGCGCAGTTGTTGAGTTTCCAGCAAGGCTGCTGTGCGGCAAGGGGCGATGTGACCGCGACGGCATCGACATCGCCGGCGGCGACGGCACGGCTGCTTTGCTGGGCAGCAGCCTCAGCCTGCCAGCGATTGTCGAGGCGGCGCAGCCCCCAGGCGATGAGGATGGTCACCGCGATGGGGATGCCCAACCGCAGCACAAAGAGGACGATCAGAGCCAGCGTTTCAAGGACGACGTTCACGGTTTCCTCCGCCCACTTTCATCGATGCTTTGTTACGGGCACGGTCCCCGCCGGCCCAGAGCAGCCGTCGCCGGCGTACATCAGGCATGATGCTCGTTCTCATCCGGGAAGACCGGCAGGTATTTGGCGATCAGCCCGAAGGCAATGACCCCGAGCGTCACCAGCGCCACGCTGACCGCAATCTCCGTCCACGCCGGCGTGTAGATCAACCCCGTATAGGCCAGCAGGCCGGTGAGGCTGACGTTGAGCCGGTTCATGACGATGCCGAAGACGACGACCATCATGGCGGCCGTGAAGAGCAGCCACGGTCGCTGCCGCACACCGGGCAGCATGAAGAGGATGGCCGGCACGATGACGCCCAGCCCGATTTCCGTCCAGTACGCCGCCGCCTCCAGGCTGGGCTGAAAGAGCAGCGGCCACGCCCCGCGTGCGACCAGGTCCGCCGCCTTGGCAGCCAGGTAGATGCAAAGCACCACCGCCGCTGCCTTGCCCAATGCGGCCAGCAGCGGCAATTCCAGCCCGCGCTTGAAGGCCTTGGAGCTGAGCGTGGATTCCACAATCGTCATGGCCAGGCCGACCGCCACGGCCGATATCCAGAAGAAGACCGGCAGGTAGATCGTGTACCACAGCGGGTGCAGTTTCGTCGGCACGAGCACCCACAGCGACCCGAGCGAAGATTGGTGCAGCGTGGAGAGCACGACGCCGAGCACGACGAAGACGATGCCCACGCGCCGCAGTAGCTTGTAGAGCGACACCGTCGGCAGCCGGCTCGTCACCGGCTTGAAGTGGTTGACCCGTTCCAGGATCACCGGCAGGAACTCGATGAAGAGCACCGTCGTGTAAGTTGCCACGCAGCAGCCCACTTCCCAGAGCGGCGAGTGGATCTGCCAGTGCACGAGGGGCCGCCACACGTTGTACGGCCGGCCAAGATCGACGAGCAGTCCGGCTACGACCAGGAGGTAGCCGAGCAGGCCCGTCAGAATCGCCGGCCGCACCAGCGGCTCGAAGCGCTCCATGCGCAGGATGTGGGCGGTGGCGGCGATGACAAAGGCGCCGGCCGCCAGCGCAACGCCGCTCATGACGTCAAAGCCGATCCAGATGCCCCACGGAAAGGCATTGCTCAGGTTGGTGACCGAACCGATGCCATAGATGAAACGCCACAGCACGATGCCGGCGCCGATGGTCAGCACGCTCAGCAGCACCAGCGTGCGCCCCAGCGGCCACAGCATGCGCATGGGCAGCGTGGGAAGCACGAAGTCGTCGGACGCTACGGCCTGCGTCCCCCCGCGGTGATCGACCAGCAGGTAGACGGCATAGCGGGTCCCGGCCATGAAGAGCACGGCAATGCCGAAACTAAGGACCACGATGATGGCCGGCATCGCTGCAATCAGCGCGTTCATAGCTCCTCCCTTTCAGACGTGCTTGCGTCGGCCGGCGGCGGCTCAGCCGCGCCGTGGCGCGCGTGCGGCGTATCGTGTGCGGCTGACCGCCGATGGGTGTAGGTCGCCGTGCCTGCCGCCAGCGCGCCCATGCCGAGAATGACGGCGGGTAGCGCCTCCATGACCTTGGCCGTCTCCTCGGGCGGGGCCGAGTGCGGCAGATCCGCCGGGAAGCCCAGTTCGGCGAAGGGGATATCCGAGACGTAAAGCATGGAGGTGCCGCCCACCTCGTGCTCGCCGAAGACGTGATCGACGTAGCGATCGGGATTGGACGCGATGAGCGCGTGGGCCTGAGCCAGAAGCTGGCGCCGTGTGCCAAAGCGCAGCGCACCCGTCGGGCAGGCCGCCACGCAGGCCGGCTGTTCGCCGGCGTTCAGCCGGTCGCGGCAGAGCCAGCACTTGCTGATCACCGGGGTGAGCGGGTTGCCCCAGTCGAAGGCAGGCACGTCGAACGGGCAGGCGATCTGGCAGTAGCGACAGCCGAGGCAGCGCTCGGCCCGGTAGACGATCGGCCCCTCGGGCGAACGGTACATGGCCGCAGCCGGACATGCCGACACGCAGGCAGGATTGAGACAATGCATGCACTGCCGCTTTGCGTGGCGGGTGAGCGTCTCGCCTTCGGGCGTCTCGAGTTGGATCGTCGACACAAAGGTGAACGCTTCGTTGGAGAGGCCGGTCGGCGCGCTCTCGGGATTCGGCAGGTTGTTCTCGGCCTTGCACGCCAGCGCGCAGGAGTTGCAGCCGATGCAGCGCGTCAGGTCGATGAGCACGGCAGGCGTATCCTCGGTCACGCCCTCGCTGGCGTGGGCGGTGTGAACGGCGCCCGCCACTGCATGTGCAGCCATGGCGGCCGCCACGCCTGCCCCGACCCGCTTCAGAAAGTCGCGCCGTGTCAGGGAGCCGTTGCTGCCGTCAGCAATTCTTGTAGGCTTCATGACTTGGCTCTCCTCTGGATCACGAGACCGATCGCAATCACGAAGATGACACCCAGTACGCCGCCCATTCCCGTGCCCAGACCCAGCGCCATGACCGACGTCGCCGCCATGGAGCGCTCTACCACCTCCGCGTTGCGGAGCTTTGTCGTCAGGTCGGGCACGCGATTCGCCAGCGTCACGAGTTCTACCGGCGACATTTCGCCGACCGAGAGCTTGATGTCTATCCGCTCCTGGCCGATCGACTCGCTGTGACACTCGATGCACTTGTCGCCGGAGATGCCCACGAAGTCATGATTGGGGGCGGGGATCTCCTCATCCGAGTTTGCCGACGGCGCCGGGTGACAACTGATGCAGGCGACATCGCTCACCTGGTGGGTAAGATGGAAGCTGTCGTTGACATCCTCGCGGTGGCACGACTGGCAGAGCGTCTCGTCCGACAGGCGGAGCGTCTGCGAGTGAGAGAGGTGGCAGCCGGTGCATTGGACGCCGGCCTGCGCGTGCACGCTGACGTCCCACTGCTCGAAGGTAGACGTGTGGCATGTCTGGCACTTGTCCACGCTGGCCGAGAGCGACATGACGCCCTCCTCGGGGTGGCCGCGCACGTAAGAGCCGTGGCAATCTTCGCAGGTCGCCAGCGGCAGGCTGCTGTCATGTTGCGCCGCCAGTGCATGGGGCGACTGCTGCCAGGCCTCCGTCTCGGCGGAATGGCAGCTACAGCCCACTTCACCATCCGGCATCTCCTGGGCAAGAGCCGCGGCCGGCTGCAACATAACGGTCAGCGCCAACAGACAGAGGAGGCAGGACAGCACTTTTGGTATGAACCTGGAAACCAAGAATGACATAGGGTATCCCTCCACAGGTGGTGGCGACCGTCAGTGCGCCGGATGAGCGATCGTGCCGAAGAGCCGGCCAAGCAGCCAGGTCACCAGCAGCGGCACGCCAAAGCGCAGCACAGCCAGGGCGAGAATGACGGGGATAATGTAGAGAAAGTCCAGCACGGTCATGGGAGCCTCCTTATGTGGCAGTCCTTTGGGTGGTCGAACGCCAGTCGCCACCGTTGCTGCCTCCACGTTAGCACCGCGCGACGCGGCCGTGCATCCAGCCGGCGCCCCATTTCGCCGCCCCATCTTTGCCGTGCTGTCTTTCCCGTAGCCGTGGGTGCAACACCTATTGGAAGGGTGCGACAGGTCCCTGGGGGTAGCGCAGCAGGTGTGGGTGCAGCACCGCACGGGGGAGCAGATCACCGGCTGGGGAAAAGCCCCCAAGTTTGGAACATCCCCCTCTTGCGGACCGTTACTCACGGTAGGTATGATGAATGGGATGCGTATCTTCGCGGCATGGAAATGGGGGTGGTGGCGCGTGCTGGCTGGCAGCGCCATACTTTGCGTCGTGGCAGCAGTGCTCCTCTACGGCTGGCTCTTTGCCGATTTGCCCTCTGTCACGGCCGCAGAGTTGCGCGCCACCCACCCGACGACGCAGATCCTCGACCGCAACGGCAAGCTGCTCTACGAGTTGATCGACGGCGACGCCGGCAAGCAGATCGACCTGGATCTGGGCAGAATTCCCCAGGCGTGCGTGCAAGCCACTATTGCCACGGAGGACAGCCGCTTCTTTTGGCATCCCGGCGTCGACCCGCTGGCAATTGCCCGCGCGGCGTGGCAGAACCTGAGCGGTGGCGGCATTTCGTCCGGCGCAAGCACGCTGACGCAGCAACTGGCGCGCAACCTGCTCATGGGCAGCGACGAGCGCTACCAGACCAGCTACCGGCGCAAACTGCGCGAGGCGTACCTGGCCTGGCAACTCGAACGCCACTACGGCAAGGACGAGTTGCTGGCGCTCTATCTCAACCAGACCTACTACGGCAATTTCGCGTTCGGCATCGAGTCCGCCGCGCAAATTTTCTTTGCAAAACCTGCCGGCCAGTTGAGCACGGCCGAATGCGCGCTGCTGGCCGGGCTGGTGCAGTATCCCACCGGCTACAACCCGCTGCTCGATCCCGAAGCGGCCAAGGGGCGCCAGTTGACCGTACTGCGGCTGATGAAGGATGCCGGCTACCTCGACGCGGCGCAGGCGGAGGAGATCGGCCGCGAGCCGCTGCAGTACCGCTCGCGGCTCTTCAACATCGAGGCGCCCCACTTCGTCATGTACGTGCAGGATCTGCTGGTACAGCAGATCGGCGCCGAGCGGCTGCGGGCGGGCGGGCTGCGTGTCTACACCACGCTGGACCTGGACCTACAGCGCCAGAGCGAGGTAGCCGTGACGCGCCGGCTGGAGCAACTGACCTGCCGCGGCGCCGGCGGGTGCGACGACCCCGCCGCGCGCAGCCGCCGCGCCGACAATGCCGCGGCCGTGGTGCTCGACAGCCACACCGGCGAGATTCTCAGCATGATCGGCAGCCCCGACTATTTCAGCGCGTCGATCAGTGGCAACGTCAACGCCGCGCTGGCGGCGCGCCAGCCGGGCAGCGCCATCAAGCCCTTCACCTACGCCGCGGCGCTCGACCCGGCGTGGAGCGGCCGCGCCGGCCAGCCGCCGCTGACCGCGGCGTCGATCCTGCCCGACCTGCCCACGACCTTCACGGTGGAGAATGCCGACGGCGCGCTGGCCGCCTACCGCCCGCAAAATTACGACCGCCAGTATCACGGACCCGTGAGCGTGCGGGCCGCGCTGGCCAACAGCTACAACATCCCGGCCGTGGAAGTGCTGGAGCGCGTCGGCGTGGAGACGCTGCGCACGCTGGCCAGCCAGGCCGGCATCCAGACCTTCACCGGCCGCTACGGCCTGGCCCTGACCCTGGGCGGCGGCGACGTGCGCCTGCTGGAGTTGACGGCGGCGTACGGAATTTTCGATGATGGCAAAACGGTGACGCCGCGGGCGATATTGAAGATTGAAGGATTGGAGATTGGAGAAGTAGAGATTGGAGATTGGAGATTCCAGAGCGCAGCAACCGGCGCGCCCAATCTCCAATCTCCAATCTCCAATCTCCAGATCATCTCCCCCCAGACCGCCTACCTCGTCACCAGCATTCTTTCCGACGATGTAGCGCGCTCGCCGTCGTTTGGCACGAACTCGGTGCTGAGCCTGCCCTTCCCGGCCGCGGTGAAGACGGGCACGACGACCGACTGGCGCGACAACTGGACGGTGGGCTATTCGTCCGAGCGGCTGGTGGGCGTGTGGGTGGGCAACGCCGACAACTCGCCCATGGCCGGCGTCAGCGGCGTGGACGGCGCCGGCCCCGTCTGGCACGACATCATGCGGCTGGCGCATCGCGTGGCGCCACTCTCCTTTGCGCGACCGGACGGCCTGGCTGACGTACAGATCTGCGCGCCGAGCGGTATGCTCCCGTCGCCGGAGTGCCCACGCACGCGTTGGGAACTCTTCGCCGCCGGCACGCAGCCCACGCAGCCGGACACACAGTACCAGCGCATCGCCATCGACCTGGCGACCGGGATGCGCGCGACGGAGGAAACGCCGGACAATCGCCGCGCCGAGAAGCTCTTCCGCGTGCTGCCGCCGGAGTATCACGACTGGATGGTGGCGCAGGGCATCGCCATTGCGCCACCGGCTGCGGAGGCGCGGCCGGGCGATAGCGTGGCGCTGGCAAAGAGCACAGCGCCGCCATTGCGGCTGACCAGCCCGGCCGGTCACACGGCGTACCAGGTTCACCCAGGGATGCCGCAATCGACCCAACGGCTGCCGGTGGCGGGTCTGGCCGCGGATGGCCGGCTGTGGGCCGAGTTGCGCCTGGTCGTCGACGGTGAAGTGATCACCACGGCGCAGGACGCGACGCGACTGGATGGCTGGTGGCTGCTCAGCCTGGGCGAGCACCGCTTCTGGCTGGAAGGCGAGGCGGTAGCCGGCGCACCGACGACCCGCTCGGGTGAGGCGCTGATCCAGGTTGACGAGTTCCGTTCGGATCAGCTAACGTACGGTGTTGAGCCATGACGACCCGACTCTGTCGCTGCCCAGGCTACGGAGTCGGCTGGCGGTCCGGCAACAGACCGGACACAGGCAGGCAATCGGACATAGAATAAGATCAGTTTATTCGGAAACAGCGCAGGTTATTCTCATTTGTTGGAGGTCCCCATGCAGCATCGGTTGCACTTGAAATCACTTCATCTGATCCTGATCTTCGCCCTGCTCTTCACGGTCGGGGCGCAGGCGATCCAGCCGCCGGCCCTGGCCAGCGACGTCGCGTACCTGGCGCCCGCGCAGCAAGGCGAAGCCGCGCCCGTGCTGCTCGACAGCGCGCCGGCCAATGGCGCGGCGTGGGATGGCGGGCCGGTCACCTTCACCTTCGACCAGCCCATGGCCTCGGCGCAGATCGATGTGACGCCGGCGCTGGAGGGTGAGACGACGGCAGAGGGCGCGCAGGTCGTCTTCACGTCGACGACATCGCCCGCAGCCAACACGCGCTACCGCTTCAGCTTTGCCGAGGCAACGGCGGCCGGCGGCGCGGCCATTGCCAGCCCGCTGGAAATCACGCTTCAGAGCACGGGGCCGCTCGGTGTGGCCAGCACGCAGCCATTAGATGGTGCCCAGGATGTCGACGCCAACAATCCCATCACCGTCATCTTCAACCGGCCCGTGGTGCCGCTGACCGGCGTCGACGAGCAGGCGAGCCTGCCGCAGCCGCTCGACTTCGACCCCTTCTTTGAGGGACAGGGGCAGTGGATCAGCACGAGCGTCTACCAGTTCGTGCCAGCGGTGCCGCTGGCCGCGGCGACCACCTTCAACGTGACGGTTGCGCCGATGACCGCCATCGACGGCAGCGCCATGAGCGAGCCGTACACCTTCAGCTTCACGACGTCGGCGCCCATCGTGCTGGGCGCAAAACCGGCCGGCATCCTGGTGCCGCCGGACGAGCCGGTGGTGGTGACCTTCAGCCAGCCCATGGATCGCGCCAGCACGCAGGATGCATTCAGCCTGTGGAACGAGGCCGTGCCGTCGGTGGAAGGTTTCTTTGCCTGGAATGACGCCGGCACGGTGATGACCTTCACCGCTGCGTCACCGCTGCCCTTTGGCGACCCCTTTGCCATCGACGTGGCGGATACGGCGCAGGCCGCCAGCCAGCAGGGCACGCTGCGCGAGGCGTGGAGCAGCACCTTCACCGTGTCGCCGCTGCCGGCCATCGACCAGACGTCGATCCTGCCGGACGCGCAGGGCGTCAACCCGGAAAACGAGCTGCGCGTGCGCTTCACTGCGCCGGTGAGCGAGACCATGCTCTTCGACGCCATCACCATCGAGACGGTGGTCACCAACACGCAGGTGGTGAGCTACACCTACACCGACCTTTACGACTTGACCAACGGCGCCATGGACCAGGTGCAGACGCAGCCGCCCTTCGGCTACGCCACGCATCTGATGCTCAACTGGTACAAGCAGCCGAACACGACCTACACCGTGACCATCGGCAGCAACGTGGCCGATCCGTACGGCAACACGCTGCCGGAAGATTTCGTGATGAGCTTCACGACCGGCGACTATCCCCCGCTGTTGCAGATCGACCTGAGTCGCTTCACGCACTACACGGCGTACACGAACACCGTGGTCGGCGTGAACTACCGCAACGTTGCGACGATCAACGCCAAGCTCTACCGCGTACCGCTGAATGACCTCTTCCAACTGGCGGGCGAGAATCAGTGGTCGGTGTGGGACGCCTACGTGGTGCCGGACCAGGCGCAGAATCTGCTGTGGGAGCGCAACTACACGCCGGAGGGCGAGCCCAACGTCATCCAGACGCAGGGCATGCGGCTGACGGCAGTGCAGAGCAGCGGCGGCGCCGAGGAGCCGCTGCCGCCGGGCGTCTATATGCTGGAGGTACGCGACCCCGCGGCCACGGCACAACAGGATGGGCGTTCGTCCGTGCAGCGCGCGGTAATCATCCTGAGCAACAACAACATCACCTTCAAGCGCGCGGCGCAGGGGCAGAGCCTGGCCTGGCTCACCGACCTGGCCACGGGGCAGCCGGTGGCGGACGCACCAGTCACCTTCACGCGCACCGGGCCGGAGATCGCCCAGGCGGCGACTGACAGCGACGGCGTGGCCATGGCCGACCTCGGTCTGACGGCGCAGGATCAGTGGGCGCCCTACTTCGCCTACACCGGCCAGCCGGGCGACGCCGGCTTTGCCGTCGTCTCGTCGGATTGGGCGGAGGGGATCCAGCCGTGGATGTTCAATCTCAACACGGGCGGCTCCTACGACCAGATCTTGATGAATCTCTACACCGAGCGACCCATCTACCGGCCGGGGCAACCGGTCTATTGGAAGGGCATCATTCGCGTTCTCCAAAACGACGAGTGGACGCTGCCGGTCGCCGGGCAGGAAGTGATCGTCAAGATCAACGACGGCATGGGCAACCTGGTCTACACGGGCAACTACCCGATCAACGAGAACGGCACCATCAACGGCGAGTTCATGCTGGCGCCCGATGCGCTGACCGGCTACTACAGCCTCAACGCCGACGTGCCGCGCGACAGCGAGGCCTACTACTCGGCGAGCGGCTACTTCCAGGTGGCGGCCTATCGCAAGCCGGAGTTCCAGATCGCGGTCACGACCGACCAGCCTGAGTACATCCAAGGCGAGACGGTCACGGTGACGGTGCAGGCCGACTACTTCAGCGGCGGGCCGCTGGCCAATGCACCGGTCGAGTGGCGCATTACCGGCTACAGCTACACCTTCAACTGGGCGGATGCGCCGGCGGGGCGCTACTACAGCTTTGACCCGTTCGACCCGGAGCAGCCCACGTACAATCCGTACGATGCTTACCAGGGTCTCGTGCAGGAAGGGCGCGGCACGACGGATGCGACCGGCGCCTTCACCTTCGAGGTGCCGGCCGACCTGGGCAGCACCATCGCCAGCCAGAATTGGACCCTGGATGTCACGATCACCGACCCGTCGAACCAGGCGGTCTACAGCACGTCAAGCTTCCCCGTGCATCGCGGCGAATTCTACATCGGCCTGAGCCCGACGAGCTACGTGGTGGAAGCCGGCAGCCCGGCGACGGTGGACGCCGTGACGGTGCGCCCGGATGGCACGATGTACGCCGGCGCCGAGCTGGAGGTCGCGGTCTACGAGTACGTCTGGAGCAGCGTCTACGAGCAGGCCGAGGACGGCAACTACTACTGGAAGTCCTCGGCCGAACGCACGCCCGTCCACTTCACCTCGGTGACGACCAACGACAGCGGCATGGCGACAATCGACTTCACGCCGGAGAAGGGTGGCCAGTACCAGGTGACGGCGACCGGCGAGGACGCGCTGGGCAACGTCATCCGCAGTGCGACCTTTGTCTATGCGGCGAGTGCCGGCGAGTACGTGGCATGGCCACAAAACAACAACGATCGCATCGAGCTGGTGGCGGATAAGAAGCTCTACGCGCCAGGTGAGACGGCCAAGATCCTGGTGCCGAACCCCTTCACCGGGCCGGTCAAGGCGCTGGTGACGCTGGAACGCAGCGGCGTACTCGAGGAGCGCGTCGTCGAGTTCACGGGCAGTAGCGAGACGATCGACGTGCCGGTGACTGCGGCGCACATTCCCAATATCTTCGTCGGCGTCGTCATCGTCAAGGGCGTCGACGAGACGAACCCCTTTGCGGCGACGCGCGTCGGCTACGTCAAGCTGGCCGTGGACACCGCGCAGAAGGAGCTGACCATCGACGTGCAGCCGTCGGCCGAGACGGTGCGGCCGGGCGACACGGTGACCTACACGCTGACCGTGCGCGATAGCGACGGCAACCCCGTGGCCGGCGCCGAGACGAGTCTGGCCCTGGTTGACAAGGCGGTGCTGGTCCTGGCCGGCGCCTACGGCACGCAGCAGAGCCTGGTGGACGTCTTCTACTACGAGCGGCCGCTGGGTGTGAACACGGGCTCGCTCATCGTCATCAACAAGGACCGCGTCAGCCAGCAGCTCACCGAGGGCGGCAAGGGTGGCGGCGGCGGTGGCGGCGACGGCGGCCCCGAGGTGCGCGAGGACCTGGCCGACACGGCCTACTGGCGCGCCGACGCGGTGAGCGACGAGAACGGCGTCATCGAGTTCAGCGTGACGCTGCCGGACAACCTGACCACCTGGACGCTGACGGCCAAGGCGGTCACGCCCGACACGCGCGTCGGCGAGGCGGTCAACGACATCGTGGCGACCAAGGAGTTGCAGGTGCGCCCGACGCTGCCGCGCTTCTTCACCGCGGGCGACCGCGCCATCATCGGCGGCATCGCGCTCAACGGGTCAAAGGAGGCGATCGAAGGTGGTACGTTTGCCCTGGAGATTAGCGGAGCGGAGATCGAGGGGCGAGGGGCGAGGGGCGAGGAATCGTTCGACGAGCTCGATCCTGGCGCGTTTGCGCAGTTCGGTTTCCCCATCGCGGTCGACTCGACAGCGTCAACCGTCGTGGTGACGATGACGGCGGTGGCCGGCGACCTCTCGGACGGCATCCGCATGGAGATCCCGGTCGTGCGCTACCAGACGCCGGAGACGGTGGGCACCAGCGGCGTCGTGCCGGCGGGCGGCGTGACCGAGGCGATCTACGTGCCGCAGAGCGCGACCGACGACGGCGAGTTGAGCGTCACGCTCGACCCCAGCCTGGGCGCGGGCATGCTGGAGGGGCTTGGCTTCCTCGAGCACTACCCGTATGAGTGCAACGAGCAGACGGTCAGCCGCTTCCTGCCCAACCTCTTCACGGTGCGAGCGCTCAACGAACTGAACATCAGCGACCCGGCGTTGGAAAGCCAATTGAGCTACCAACTCGGCATCGGCGTGCAGCAGCTCATCAGCCGCCAGAATCCCGACGGCGGGTGGGGTTACTGGCCGCAGCAGGAGAGCACGCCCTTCATCACAGCCTACGTGCTGTGGGGGCTCAACAGCGCCGACGCACTGGGCTATCCGGTCTCCATGGACAACCGCAACCGCGCCGCGGATTACCTGAGCAACACATTCGTGGCGCCGGCCGACGTGACCAATGACTGGCAGTTGAACGAGATGGCCTTCATCCACTACGTACTGGCCGGCATGGGCCGCGGCGACACCGGGCGCGTGAGCACGCTCTACGACTTGCGCGAGCGGCTGGCCTACTACGGCCAGGCCTTCCTGGCCATGGCCATGTACGAGATGGATGCCACCGACCCGCGCGTGCAGACGCTCATGGATGACCTGGCCGGCGCGGCGAACCTGACCGCGGCGGGTGCGTCGTGGAGCGAGGCGACGGTGGACTACACGCTGCTGGGCAGCGACACGCGCTCGACCGCCATCGTGCTGGGCGCGTTCACGCAGATCCGGCCCGACGAGGCGATCCTGCCCAACGTCGTGCGCTGGCTCATGAGCGCGCGCACGGCCGGCCGCTGGGCCACCACGCAGGAGAACGCGTGGAGCATCATCGCCCTGACCGACTGGATGAAGCAGACGGGCGAGCTGGAGGCGGACTACGCCTGGCAGGCGACGCTCAACGATGCCGAGCTGGGCAGCGGCGCCTTCGACAGCACGACCATCATGGACTCGACGACGCTGCGGGCGGCCATCACCGACCTGCTGCGCGACCAGGCCAACTACCTGCGCATCAACCGTGACAACGAGAGCGGCCAGCTTTACTACACGACCTATCTGACCTACAACCTGGACGCGCTGGCGGTGGAACCGCTGGATCGCGGCATGGTCGTGGATCGACGCTTTGCCACGGCGGCCGGCCCGGTGAGCAGCGCAGCTGTGGGCGACATCATCAGCGTGACGGTGACCATCGTGGCGCCGACCGACCTCTATCACCTGATGGTGGAGACACCGATCCCGGCCGGCACGGAACCGGTGGACCCAAACCTGTCGGCGGTGACGCCTGACTTCATGTACGGCCCGCCGGAGCTCAAGCCGGTCAACGCCGGGCAGGGCGGCTGGTACGGCTGGACGCCAAGCTTCACCGACTATCGCGACGACAAGGTGACGCTCTTCGCCACCTGGCTGCCGTCCGGCACCTACGAGTACACCTTCCAGGTGCGCGCCTCGCTGCCCGGCGAGTTCCGCGTGCTGCCCGTGCATGGCGAGATGATGTACTTCCCGGAGGTGTGGGGGAGGAGCGGGGGAGAGCTGTTTACGGTGAATAAGTAGAGATTGGAGATTGGAGATTGGAGATTGGAGATTGGGAGATTGGGGGATTGAGCGATTGGGGGGTGTAGGCGCTCGATGTGATGAGAGTTGTGGAGGGTGGCGGCGATGGGGCTGTCACCCTCTTTTTGATCTAGCGGTCGGGGGCTGCGTGCGGTGCGTGGGCCGCGGTTGAGGACGTGGGTGCAGATCTGTGTGGTCTTGACATCCTTGTGGCCGAGTAATTCCTGCACTGTGCATGTGCCAAATACTTCGGTTTGAGAGCAATGAAGTGACTCTGGCGTTCGGGATCCATCTACGCGTCCCAGACAAGAGTATTGCGTGCTTATAGTGGACCCAGAAATTTGGACACTGAAAACGGCTGAAATAAAGTCCTGAACTACCATGCGCAAACAGTATAGTGCGACCTACAAGGCCGAAATCGTCAAAGAACTGCTGAAGGAAGAAAAGACGCTGAATCAACTGGCGGCGGAGACTGGAATTCACCCGTCGCAACTCAAGGAGTGGCGCAAGATCGTGTTGACGAGACTGCCTGAGTTGTTCAGCCGGAATGACCAGGCGATGGTGGATGCTCGCAATCACGAACAACAGGTGACTGACCTGTATGCAGAAATTGGACGCTTGACGACCCAGGTGAACTGGCTGAAAAAAAAATCTGGCCTCCAGCCTGAGTCGAGTTGAGCGTCTGGCGCTGGTGGAATGGGGCGCTGGCGCCGAACTGCCTTTGCGTGTCCAGGCTGCGCTGTTGAGCCTGAGTCGCGCCAGCTTGTATTACCGACCTGCACTACCATCACCTGAGGAAGTGGCACTCAAGCATCGCATTGACGAGATCTATACGGACTATCCTTTCTACGGTTCGCGGCGGATTCGAGAACACCTGGTGCAGTACGATGGTCTGACCATCAGCCGGAAAACTGTCCAGCGCCACATGCAGGAGATGGGGATCGCAGGCATCAGCCCTGGCCCCAATCTGAGCCGGCGGCGCAAGGAGCATGTTGTCTATCCGTACCTGCTGCGGGGCGTCACCAGCAGCCGCCCCAATCAGGTCTGGGGGATCGACATCACCTACATCCGCCTACAGAAACAGTGGCTGTATCTGGTGGCCGTCCTGGATTGGTACTCGCGCTATGTGATCAGTTGGCAGCTGGACCAGACGTTGGACATAGATTTCGTGTTGGTGGCCGTCGATGCAGCATTGGCGCAAGCCAGGCCAACGATCTGGAACAGCGACCAAGGCAGCCATTTCACCAGCCCGCAGTACATCGAACGGCTACTGGCCGCCGAGGTGCGCATCAGCATGGATGGCAAGGGGCGGGCGTTGGACAACATCTTTACCGAGCGTCTCTGGCGGACGCTCAAATATGAGGAAGTCTACTTGCATGACTACGTTACACCTAAAGATGCCTGCCACGGCCTCAGCCGCTACTTTGACTTCTACAACCATCGACGACCGCATCAGAGCCTCGGCTATCGCACGCCGGCAAAGGTCTATGGGTCTTGACCCGGTGGGTCAACTGGACCAGCGCAGCCGCCTGCGTACGTTCTCAACAGGGTCGTTTGGTCATGGGAAATTTGAGTTTATCGCTTTCTGGGCAAACTGGTTGCAGAGGACAACAGCCACGACCCACCACTTGCCACAGAAGTTGGGCGTCGGGCAGAGATGACGCATCACCTCTGCCCCAACCACTTCGCCATCCGTGCGGCGCTCGGGTCGCTCTCCAGCGTTGCCCTATCCTCCGCACAGACGGCGGTCAGTCTATCAGATTCATCGTATTCGCGTCAGTTTCCGGGCTTCATAACGGGCTCAACTACACCGTCTCGTATCGATTGTCATCTCACCCAGGAAGGGAGGATTGGACTTTATTTTTGACCCATTTTGTGTCTTGACAAATGGGTCCACCATAGCTTTTCCGATTGGCCGGCCAATTGGTCGTCTGGCGGATCATATCCTAAGGTTTGCGTGATATTATCTTCTCGTAGGAAATTCATCGGTCATTTGCTCGATAATGACAGGTTAGGCATCCCGAACCAACACTATGGGTCAACCAACAAGACGATACACGACTCGCTGTCGAAACTAATGTTCGGCAGAAAACTTCAGGTGGGTCATGACTGAGAACCTCATATCCGTCAAAGAATTCGCAGAAAACAACGGCCTGCACAGGCAGACCGTCTTCAAGGTTCTCAAACGACTTGGGATTGAAGCGACAAAGTCGCGGGGTGGCAGCGAGAATCGCGGGCAAACAATCGCCTACATCACGGAACATGACGCACGTTCGGTGCTGGAGGCGCTCGCTTCGAGTAGAAACCTCCGAAATGCACAGGAAGATGAAGAAACTGAGTTGCCGGATGCTGCGCTCTATGACATCGGTGTTTTTTATCTGTTGTGCTTGGAGCCAGAGCACGACCCCAACCGCTTCAAGGTTGGGTTTGCCAACAATCTTAACGAACGCTTGCGACATCTCCGGTGTTCTGCTCCTTTCACGCAAGTGGTGAAGACATGGCCTTGTCGGCGGCTTTGGGAGAAAACTGCAATAGAGTGTGTCACAGATGGCTGCGAACGCTTGCACACCGAAGTCTTTCGAGCAGCATCCCTTGAAACTATCGAGGAAAGGTGCGTTCAGTTCTTTGCCCTCATGCCGCAACTTGTCTAGGGCCAATCACAGTGAATACTGGTCATCTGGTCAGACAGGCACGATTCGCCGTCATGGACAGCGTTCGCGTGGTGTGGGGCTGGTGCTTGGGCGAGGCCTAACACTGGTTGCAGCTGACGGCCCCGCCGCGCGATTATGTGGAACGCGAGCGTCACGGCGGCGGGACCGCAGCTGAACCTGGTCGTTCGGCGGGTAAACCACGCCCAGAGAGCTACACTTTGACAAGGTGTAGCCTGTTGGCTACAATTTTGATATGGTCGAAATCCGCAAGACTGATGTTTTCGTCAAATGGCTTGATGGCTTGCGCGACATTCGGGTGCGATCTCGTGTTCTTGTACGAATTGAGAGATTGGCTGCTGGAAATCCAGGAAACGTTAAGCCGGTCGGTGAAGGCGTTTCAGAATTGCGAATCGACTATGGCCCTGGTTATCGAGTGTATTTTGTGAAACAAGGTCAGACGGTGATCGTCTTGTTGGCTGGCGGCGACAAGAGTACACAAGCAACAGATATCAGAACCGCACTACGCCTGGCGCGAAATCTATAGGAACCGATTATGACCAAGACTGTCACAACTCGCTACGATGTTGCTGAACACCTGCGTACCCCTGAAGAGATGGCAGCTTATCTAGAGGCTTGCCTTGAAGAAGCAGATGGCGACGCCGCCTTTATCGCCAAGGCATTGGGCGATATTGCCCGCGCCAAAGGCATGTCCCAAGTAGCGCGCGATGCGGGCATATCGCGCGAAAGCCTTTACAAGGCTCTGTCAGGAGAAAGGGTTCCTGGGTTCGATACGATTCTGAAAGTCACAAAGGCGCTTGGCTTGAGCCTCCATGCGGAGGCAGCCGTCACGTCCCAATAAGAAGCATCCTCAAATGCCAAGAGGCGACGCACCGGTAGGTCTGGAGGTTAAGTTGAGTAATGTTCAGGCTCGCCCAACATCCCATGCAGCCGACCGAGGGATGAGGCCGACTCATGTGCGACGTTTATTCCCCCGGCGGCTGACGTAGGTCATTGGGCGCCATTTGACACCTGACTCATGCTGAAACGCAAATTGTCACCCGGTGCGTTTGCCTCATCACTCATGGCGAGCACACGAACTCCCTGCCACGGCCCAGCAAGCCCCATGCCGCTATAAACTGTCAGTGCGGCGCTGTACCGGCTCGATCTCCAGGCACGGCATGCCATGGATGCGAAATCGTGAATCTGTGCTCTTTGATGTGCGCAGGATGGCGGGTTGCGCACAGTCCGTGTCGCGTGTCAGAGGGTGGGCCGCGGAAGAGGACGTGGGTACTCATTCGCGGTTGACAATCCCATCACCCTCCGTACAATCATGAGCGTATTGCAGTTTCCCGATCGATAAGGAGGCCGCCGTGGAAGTTGTCACCGTCTCACCGAAATTTCAGGTCGTTATCCCTTTGAAGGTCCGTGAATCACTGGGACTCAAGCCCGGCCAGAAGGTACAGGTCATCCTCTACGACAATCGGATCGAGCTTGTGCCTGTCGTTGCCGCGGAGAAGGTGCGGGGCTTCCTCAAAGGGATCGATACCAGCGTTGAACGCGAGAATGACCGCGCATGAATGTCGTGGACTCCATAAACTGGGTAGAGTTTGCCCTGTTTTTCGACTATAATGAGGCAGCAAACTTCGGTGCGCTGTGACGGAACACGAACGTTAAATGAAAGCGGTAGCGCGCAGTGCAACTCATTTTTGAATGGGATGTCAACAAAGCACGACGTAACCTGACCAAACATGGGGTTAGTTTTGAGGAAGCCAAAACGACCTTCAACGATCCGTTCTTGCTGACTTTCCCAGATGAGTTCCATTCAGAAACCGAAGACCGATTCGTCAGCATTGGATATTCTGGTCGTCAGCGATTATTGTTGGTTGTCCATACCGAGCAGGCTCAAGACAACGAACTCTTGATTCGCATCATTAGCAGCCGCCACGCAACAGCGGCAGAACGAATGACCTATGAAGCATCAGCATGACTCAACTTCAGATCCTGACATGCTATCTGAATATGACTTCAGTGGCAGACAGGGCGTTCGTGGCAAATATCATGAAGCCTACCGGCAGGGGCACACAGTGCGCGTGATTCAGGAGGACGGTAGCGTAATCACGCAATACTTTACGCTTGAAGAAGGCGCAATTTTACTTGCACCAGACGTACAACGATACTTCCCTGATTCCGATAGCGTAAACCAGGCATTACGCGGATTGATTCAGCTAATTCCAAAGGAACCACAAGAAACTGTCTGATGCGCAGCTCACGCTCTGCATAAAGGATCACGCGACTCAGCAGGTCGTCGATAGGTCAGAACTGGCGTTGTCAGAAACTTACGGTTCACATTACACCTTCGCCGAACATCCACTGCAATTGACGCTTGGAAATTGCTGGATTTAGTGGTTAGACGCAAAGAAGGTTCGTTCGTTGAGGATGCAGGAGGGTGACGCCACTGAGGCTATCACCCTCTGTTTGATCTAGCGAACGCAGTTGCGATAAACAACTCGACAAAACAGTACGCACGAGCTACTTTGCTACTACTGTGGCCCATCTCGCTTTTGACTGCGATATCCGGCACAGTATAGAATCGCCTATCGACGTTCTTGGCAGGCTGTGTACGTGAAGTTCATCGGTAGGCGTTCTGCTGTCCGGCCAGGACCTGGTGCCGTCGCTCTTGTTCCAGGCACTCTTCTTCCTTCTGGCCGAGGCGGCGGTCTGGCGCGGTTTTTCCATTGCCGCGCCCGCAGGCCGCCTACACCAATGTTATGTCGGGCGACCAGACACTATTCTGGATCTTCGTCGGGGTTCAGATTGCGTTTGCTGCGCTCCTCGTGGTGATGCACGGCGCCAAACAGCTATCGAGAAACGCCGATTTGAGCGGTACAATTGCGCCGGCATCTGGCCTCAACGCAAACTGACAAACTCGGAGTGCTTTCCCCCATGAACGGAGACATCCTCCTCATTATTCTTTTCGCACCGATACTTCTACTATGCGTCATTACAATACGCGACCTGTACAAGTGGTGGCGCCTGGAGGTTGACGGCTACCACAAATGGTGGACGTGGATCCGATTCGTCGAACCTGAACCAGGTCAGCGAAATCATTTGGCAAAAGGGCGAATATACAAAGCGCGTTGGTGTGTATTTCGGCTTGAGGACAAGCAAACGTGCCGTTTTCGGTTGCCGTTTGGGATGTCGTTTCTTGGCGCTATCGGACAGATCTCGTGGAATGAACACGAAATCCGCGTAGAAGGAAGGGTAAGCCGCCTGACGTTGGCTACGCCCGGTATCCTCGCCGCTTGGGCAGCAGGCGTGAGCGGAATAATCTATGTGAGATCCGACCATGAACTCACGCCATGGCCGCTGTTTGTGCTTGTAGGTGGTGCCACACTATTTACCTTTGTTTTTCTGGGTGGAATCTATCTTGTGCAAGGCGTATTTGAGCGCGTGTATTTTCGGCGGGCATACCGTGAAATCAGATCGCGTATCTGGCAGGCCGAGCAGAATTAGTCCACATTTCCGCGGCCCGTCGCCACGCCAAAGCCACGCCATCGCGTAGCGCTGCGGCCATGCTCAGTGGCCCACCAAGGTCAATCTGACCCGCAGCCATCCAAGCTGGTCACCGGCGTAGCAAATGGGTTGGCCACTAACCCGACTGTCCAGACGATGATCACGATCGCTTTCGCGAGGAATAACTCATGTCGTTCGTCAAGATTGTAGTCATTCTCTTCATGCTCCTCGAACTCTCAAACGTTCTGGCGCTCTACTTTGCGCCCGGGTCGAAGTACGCCAACGCCGTCGGGGTCTTTGCGGCGTGGGAGGCGTCAAAGCGCGATCCGGAGATCCACGACTTTGTCCGCTACCTCGTTTACTGGGTGGCGGGCGCCAAGTTGATCTTTCTCCTGCTGCTGGCGATCATCGTACTCTTCGGCGACGCCCAGGTGCAGCGCATGAGCCTCGTTGCGCTGGCCGTGGCGACGGCGTCCTTCTACTGGCGGCTCTTCCCGCTGATCCGAAGCCTGGACCGGCGCGGGCAGATCGAACCCAAGAACTACTCGACGGTGCTGGGGATCATGATCTTCGTGTTCATCGTCATGTTTGTAATCGGGGCGATCACTTGACCCTTGACAGGGGCCTGCACCGGCATCAATCGATCGCCAGCACGGGCGAGCCTAGCACGTCCTGGCGCGGCTGAATCCCCAAACCGGGCGCCGTCGAGGCAGCCATGCGCCCGTTGACGCGCCGCGGTGCGCCCTCGGCCGTGCTCACCGTAACGTAGCTGTTGAAGTCGGTTGCGGTGAAGAGAAACTCGGTCGGCGTGCTGTGGGCAAGATGGGCAATCGCGGCCGTCGTGATGTCGCCACCCCAACTATCTTCGATCGTCATGGCAATGCCGAGCGCCACGCAGAGATCGCGCGCCTGGCGTGCCTTGGTCAAGCCGCCGAACTTGCTGATCTTGATATTGACCACATCCATGGCCAGGTCAGCGCGGCCGCGCAACAGCACGTCGACACCGTCGATCACTTCGTCGAGGACAAACGGGTGATCGGTCGCTCGGCGGATGGAGAGGCACTCCTCATACTTCAGGCAGGGCTGTTCGATGTAGACGTCCACATCGCGCACCGCCCGCACGACGCGCATGGCCTCGTGCATCAGCCAGCCGGTATTCGCGTCGGCCACCAGCTTGTCGCCTGGCTGCAACTCCGCGGCCACGGCACGGATGCGCGCAATATCGACATCCGGGTCGCCACCAACCTTGAGTTGGAAGCGCCGATACCCTTCGGCGCGATAGCCTGCCACGCGCGCCGCCATCGCCTCCGGAGCTTCCTGCGAAATCGCCCGGTAGAGCACGAAATCGTCGCCATAGCGGCCGCCGAGCAGTGTACAGACGGGCTGGCCGGCCACCTGTCCCAGAATATCCCAGCAGGCCACATCGATCGCGGACTTGACGTACGGGTGTCCCTTGAGCGCCGCGTCCATCAAGCGGTTGAGCTTGTCGAGTTGGAGCGGATCGGCGCCGATCAGATGCGGCGCCAGCTCCTGGATGCCGGCACGGCAACCAGCGGCGTAGGCAGGCAGGTAGAACGGCCCCAGCGGGCAGACTTCGCCATAGCCGGTGATCCCCTCGTCGGTGTCGATGCGCACGATCGTGCTGTCAAAAACCGAAACCGACTTGCCGCCGGACCACTTGTAGCTACCTTCGTGCAGGGGCAGATCGACCTGATACGCCGAGATTTTGCGGATTTTCATGGGTGGGCACGCCTCCGTTTGGCGGGTTGTGCTGCGACGATCTGCCAGCGAGCGGCGACCATCGAGCGGATGATAGGATTGGGATTTGCGATCAGCTTTCCCGTCAGGCCGTTCCTGCCACGCCCAGCACTTGCCCGATCTGCGCCAGAGCATCCCGCTCGGCATCGTTAACCTGCACCGCGCCGCGGCCAAAGAAGTTACCGCCCTCCTTACCGGCCGCGGCCGTGCGCTGGGCGATCTCCATCAACCACGCCTTGAATCCGTGCGCTTCGTCGGCTGTCGACTTCTCGGCCAGGAGCGCGGCCACCTGACGCAGCGTCTCCATGGCATCAGCCTCGGCGCCGGGAGCCATCGCCGCCTTCTCGAAGCTGGGGAAGGGCTGGTCGTGCTTGGCGCGCTCCTCCAGGGCGAACTGGATCGAGGTGATGAGCGTGTTGTCGACAGTCGCCTGGCTGCGTTCCATGATAAAGCTGGCGGCGGCAAACCCCTCGCTCACCGTCTCGGTCTTGCGCCCCAGGCTGGCGGCAGAGACAGCCACGGCCGCGGCTTGCAGGCTGCGCAGCAGCAGTTGTTGTTCGTCGGGCGTGTAGTCGGTCAGGGTCGTCATGGCTGGTTGCTCCTGGGCAAATCTGAAAACTGGATATCGTTCCTGATTGTAGGCGGGAATGTTCGCTCCGGCAAGCACCAAAGATTTGATCTAATTCGCCGCGTGATGTATCTTTTTTGTAGATACATCCTGGGAGGTTAACACGATGCTCGCCAAAGTTCAAAAATGGGGTAACAGCCTTGCCGTGCGCATCCCGCGCGCGTTCGCCAGCGAGGCACAATTGGAAAACGACTCGCTGGTCGAGATCACGCTGGTTGACGGACAGATTGTCGTCACGCCGGTCGTTGCGGCCGGCTGGACCCTGGAGGGCCTGCTGGAAGAGATCACACCCGCCAACCTGCACGGTGAAGTTGACACCGGTGTCGCCGTGGGCAACGAGCCATGGTAAAGCCGGCCTACACGCCAGAGCGCGGCGACATCGTCTGGCTCACCTTCACGCCGCAGCCCGGCCACGAACAGACGGGCCGGCGGCCGGCGCTAGTATTGTCGCCAGGCGCCTACAATGGCAAGGTCGGGCTGGCCCTGCTCTGCCCCATCACGAGCCAGGTCAAGGGCTACCCGTTCGAGGTGGCTGTGCCTGTGGGGCTGCCGATCAGCGGCGTGGTGCTGGCCGACCAGGTGAAGAGCCTCGACTGGCGGGCACGTAACGCCGAGTTAGCCGGCAAATTGCCTGCCGGTGCGCTGGAGGAAGTTTTGCAGAAATTGCAGGTGCTGCTCGACACGCAGCCGGAGGCACGCAAGTGACGACCAAGACATTCATCACCTTCCCGGACGCAAGCCAGGCCAAGCGCTCGCTTCTCGACATGGACGAGCAGCAGCTTGCCGATTTCCTGGCTGAGTTGGGCGAGCCGAAGTTCCGCGCCCGCCAGACCTGGGAGTGGATCTACAAACGCTACGCTGGCGACTTCGCGGCAATGAGCAACCTGCCCAAAGCCCTGCGCGCCCGGCTGGCCGAGGTCGCCACCGTGGCGCCGCTGACGCTTGCTACCGAAGTCGTCTCCGCCGACCGCGACACGGTCAAGTGCCTCTTCCAACTACACGACGGCCAGACCATCGAAGCCGTGCTCATGCTCTACGACCAGCGGCGCACGCTCTGCATCTCCAGCCAGGCCGGCTGTGCCATGGGCTGCACCTTCTGCGCCACGGCACAGGGCGGGCTGGCCCGCAACCTGACGCCCGGCGAGATCGTGGCGCAGGTGCTCTACTTTGCCCGTTACCTGGCCGACCCGGCGCTGCCGCCCGACACAGACGTCGAGCGCCCCGCGCAGGTCACCAACATCGTACTCATGGGCATGGGCGAGCCGCTGCACAACTACGCCAACGTGTGGACGGCGCTGCGCCGCATTACCGACAACGACGCGTTCGGCCTGGGAGCGCGGCACATCACGTTGAGCACGGTGGGGCTGGCGCCCATGATCGATCGCATGGCCGACGAAGGCTTGCAGATCGGGCTCGCCGTCAGCCTGCACGCGCCGAACGACGAACTGCGCACCAGCCTGGTGCCGGTCAACAAGGGCTATCCGGTCGACGAAGTGCTGGCCGCGGTGCGCCGCTACGTGGCCAAGACCAACCGCCGCGTCACCTTCGAGTACGCGCTCATGCGCGGCATCAACGACACGCCGGAACTGGCCGAGGAGATGGCGGCAAAGCTGCAAGGCATTCTCTGCCACGTCAACCTCATCCCGCTCAACCCGATCCCCGACAGCCCTTTCCAGCCAACGAGCGACGAGGACACCGAGCGCTTCGCCCAGATTCTGCGCGCGGCGGGAATCCCGGCCACCGTACGCCTGCGCCGCGGCATCGAAATCAACGC
Source organism: Caldilineaceae bacterium (assembly GCA_020634815.1). Taxonomy (GTDB): domain Bacteria; phylum Chloroflexota; class Anaerolineae; order Caldilineales; family Caldilineaceae; genus Caldilinea. The sequence continues at coordinate 33,859 of JACKBA010000007.1, forward strand.
CGGCTGCGGGCAGTTGCGTCGGGCGGTGGTCGGAAAAGCAAAGGCTTCTTGACGCAGAGAGGCGCAAAGACACAGAGAGCAACTCTTTTGTAGTGATGGCTTCAGCCATTCGGGAGTAGGGCAACGACTGAAGTCGTCACTACGGGGCGAAACGCCAACGACTGCCGTTTGGGTCGAGACAACTTGGGCGGCGCCGCCGCCACTAGGGAACGCGAAAAAAGAACGCCGCCGATCTCGGTTCGAGATCGGCGGCGCATTGTGTACGATCGCCTTGCTGTGAACGCCGGAGTACCGGCATTCACGCAGCCATGCTCAGGCTTTGGTGGCGGTCTTGAGGCAGGTCGTGCAAAGGCGCTTGGAAACGCTCTTGCCGCCTTCCATGATCGTCACCTTCTGGATGTTGACATCCCAGCGGCGGCGAGTGGCCTTCTTGGACCACGGGCGATTGTTGCCGAACTGCGGACCCTTGCCGCACTGCTGACACTTGGCCATGACTGCTATCCTCCATTCCCACGAAACCCGGTCACCAAGTCAAGGATGACCGGCAACGCAGGGCATGATATCTCCACAACAGTCGAAGAGTAACACAGGTGTTCGGCTCTGTCAAAAAAAGTGCCTGAAATTCGACACACACTTTGTGTCGCCCGCACCGGCTTTCGTTATGTTTGCAATTCGTATGAATTTGTCGAAAATGGAATCGTTTCGGCGATCCCGGTGTTATTGCTATGTGGAGATGTCTGCCGGCTGCAATGCCGGCGCTGGAATGCGGGGATATGCTGAGCCCGCGATGGAGATTGGTATGGATCGTGAACTTATCGCACTGAATGGTGCGGACACTTTGACGGACAATCTGACAGACACTTTGGCGGATGCCCCGGCGGAGGAACCGGCAACCACGCTGGACCTGAGCGAGAAGTATCCGCAGGACCAACCGGTGACGACGCTCGATGCGCATGACTTGCAGTCGCTCTTCCAGGCTGCCTACGAATGGCTGGCCCACAACTACGAGCTCGTCAACCGGCTCAACGTCTTCCCGGTGCCCGACGGCGACACGGGGACGAACATGCTGCTCACCATCAAGTCGGCGTGGGCCAACATCGCCAACCGGCACAACGCCACCGTGGGCGACGTGGCCGAAGCGGCCGCCGAGGGCGCGCATCACGGATCGCGCGGCAACTCGGGCGTGATCCTGGGGCAGATCCTGCAAGGCTTCAGCCAGAGCCTGCGCGAGAAGGCCACCATCACCACACACGACCTGGCGCAGGCGCTGCGTGAGGCAGCCGAAGCGGCGTACAGCGCCGTGCCCGCACCCGTCGAGGGCACCATCCTCACCGTGGCGCGCGAGATAGGCGTTGCGGCGGAATCGGCCGCGCACAAGACGCGCGACATCCGCGACATGCTGGCGCACATCGTCGCCGCAGCCGACGAATCGGTGTTGCGCACGCCGGAGTTGTTGCCCGTGCTCAAACAGGCGGGCGTGGTCGACTCGGGCGGGAAGGGGTTATTTCTCGTCTTCGAGGGGATGCACCGCGCCATGACCGGGCAATACGTGCCGGCACGCGGGGGCGAAAGCCCGGCGGTCGACGAGCGCTACGAACAGATGGAACGCAAGGGACACCGCACGCTGCCGGCCATCGAATGGGGCTTCGACGTGCAGTTCCTCATCGAGCAGCCCAACAAACCCGTCCACACCATCGCCGCCGACATTGCCGCCATGGGCGATTGCCCGCTGGTCGAGGGCGACGAGCATCTGGTCAAGGTGCATGTGCACGTCTTCGATCCCGGCATTCCTATCTCCTACGGTATCGCCACCGGCTTCATCACCGACGTGGTCGTCGAGAATATGGATGATATGGCGCTGGCCATGCGCCAGCGTGCCGAACCGGTGGCCGAGGCAGAAGCAGCCGCGTCGCCGGTCACACCCATGCTCGACGAGGCGACCATCGGCATTGTGGCGGTGACGCCAGGGCCGGGCTTTGCCGAGATCTTCGCCCACCTGGGCGCGCAGGGGCTGGTGCAGGGCGGCCAGAGCATGAACCCCAGCGTGGCCGAGTTGGCCGAGGCTGTGGCCAACCTGCCCATGCGACACGTGGTCGTGCTGCCCAACAACAGCAACATCCTCATGGCGGCGCAGCAGGCGGCCAAGATCGTGGCCAAGGACGAGCGCGGCCAGACGCTGCACATCGTGCCGACGCGCACGGTGCCGCAGGGCATCGCGGCGCTCACGGCCTACGACCCGGCCGCGGAGGATGTCGACGCGCTGGTAAAGGCGATGACGGAGCACATGAATGACGTGGGGACCGGCGAGGTCACGCAGGCGGTGCGCTCGGCCGAGGTCGACGGCATCGCGGTGCGCCAGGGCGATATCATCGGGCTGGACAACGGCAAGCTCGTCAGTTGCGGCAGCAGCGTCACCGACGTCTCGCTGGACCTGCTGGGACAGATGAATGCCGCCGACGGAGCCCTCATCACCATCTATTTTGGCGACTTTGTAGCCGAAGCAGCGGCACGAGATTTTGCTGAAACTGTGCGCGGCGAGTATCCTGAACAGGATGTTGAACTGGCCTTTGGCGGCCAGCCTCATTACCATTACATCTTATCGGTGGAATGATTCCGCGCACTCATGAGCAAAGTACGAATTATCACGGATAGCAACGCGTTCCTGTCGCCGGCGGTGGTGGAACAGTTTGGCATCACGGTTGTCCCGCACCGCATCAAAGTGGGCGGCTCCTTTTTCGAGGAAGACGCCGACTTCACCGCCGATGACCTCTTTGGCAAGCTGAACGACGCCCAACGTTCGGGCAACACCCGCCTGCCCGAAGTGCAGGCGCCCAACATCAATGCCTTTCTCGACTACTTCCAGGGCAACGGCGAAAGCGAGCAGATCGTCTGCATCCACATGAGCAGCGAGCTGAGCCCCATGTGGTCGACGGCGCGCAAAGCCGCCGAAATGCTGCGCGGCCGCTATACGATCCGCGTCATCGACAGCCAGAGCACTTCCTTCGGGCTGGGACTGCTGGTGAAGGTGGCGGCAGAGGCGGCCGCGGCCGGTGCCTCGGTAAATGAAGTAGCGCGCGTCGTGAATGGCGCCATCCCGCATCTCTACTTCACGGCGTTCAGCGAGAGTCTCAACTACCTGGAGCGCAGTGCATCGCTCGGCCCGTCACAGAGCCTGCTCGGCACGATGCTTGGCATCAAGGCCATGCTGATGATGGAGGACGGCCATCTCGTCACGCAGGAGAAGGTGCAGACGCGCGAGGAAGTGGTCGACAAGATGGCGGAGTTCGTCACCGAGTTTGCCTCCGTCCAGGAACTGGGCATCTTCGAGCAGAACTATGAAGGGCCGCGCGACGAGTTGGTCAACCGGCTGCACGAGACGCTGCCCAAGGTCAAGATACAGAAAATCGACTATCCGCCCAGCCTCGCCGTCTACCTGGGACCCAGCGTCGTCGGCGTGCTGGTTCACGAAGGGATGTACTGACCGGTGGCTTCCCCTGTCCTGACTCGCCTGGAACGCATTCTCGATCTCGAAGAAAAACAGGGCTGGCGCAACCGCGGCGTCATCGGCGGCTTGCAGGCCCTGGCCGAACGCTGGTCCGCCGATGCGAGCGCCGAAGGGCTGGACCCGGCACAGATCGACGCGTTGGTCGAGGGCATGCGCGCCTACGGCGCCGCCACGCCGGCAGACCGCCCGGCGCTCGCCGCGCAGATCCGGCGCGCGGCGGCCGGCGACTACGCCCCGCCCAAGCCGCCGGAGCCGGCCGAGCCGCCCGCCCCCGCCGCGACGGAGGCACAGGTAGACGACGACGCTGCCACGCCGCTGGAAATTCCGGCCGGCGAGCCGGAACAGCCGCCGCCTGCGCCGGAACCGGTCAAGAGCGCCCGCCCGGTCGCCACGACGGACCGCCCTGGCCTGGGTACGGTCTACGAGGACGACGGGGCAGACGACGATGAAGACCCGGGAATCCCGCCGCCGGAGCCGACCCATGTGGCCCAGGCGCGCATTGCACGGCAGAAGGCCCGGGAGCGGCGCAACCCGCAGGACCTCCAAGCACGCGTCACGATCATTTCCGGCGTCGGCGAAGCGACTGCCGAGCAACTGGCACGGCTGGGCATCGAGAAGGTCGAGGACCTGCTGTGGCATCTGCCCGCCCGCTACGACGATTTCAGCCAGATGCGCACCATCGACTCGCTGCGCCCCGGCGAGCAGGTGACGATCATTGCCAACCTGTGGGATGTGCGCGAGCGCAAGATCGGCATGAACCGCGCCATGGTGCAGGGCATCCTGGGCGACTCTACCGGCACGCTGCACGCGACGTGGTGGAACAAGTGGATCATCAACAAACTCAGGCCGGGCAGCACGCTGCGGTTCAGCGGCAAGGTCGGGCTGTACATGGGCCAGAAGACGCTCGATAACCCGGCCTTTGAGGACCTGGACGAGGAGCGCGTGGCAACGGGGCGCATGTCGCCCGTCTACCCCCTCACCGAAGGCATTAACAACAATCGCCTGCGCACGTTGATCTTTGATGCGCTGGACGCGTATGCCCCGCTCGTCGACGACCCGCTGCCCGCCTCTGTGCGCGATGAATCCGAACTACCCGACCTGCCCACGGCGCTGAAGCAGGTGCACTTCCCAGACAGCCAGGCGGAGATGGAAGTCGCCCGGCGCCGCCTGGCTTTTGAGGAACTCTTTTACATCCAACTGGGTGTGCAGCAGCGCCGCGCCACACTGCGCGCCGAAGTGGCCCAGCCGCTACCGCTGAGCGACGAGGCGCTGGAGCAATTCCTCGCCACGCTGCCCTTTGCGCTGACCGGCGCACAGCAGCGCGTCATCGGCGAGATGGGGCTCGATCTCGGGCGCGACGTGCCCATGACGCGGCTGGTGCAGGGTGATGTCGGCAGCGGCAAGACGGCCGTGGCCGCGGCGGCCATGTGGGCGGCGGTGGGCAACGGCACGCAGGCCGCCATGCTCGCACCCACGCAAATCCTGGCCGAGCAGCATCACCGCGGCGTCAGCCGGCTGCTGGGACAGTTGACGCGCCCGGACGGAACGCCGGTGAACGTTGCGCTGCTGACCGGCCGTGTCACAGGCGAGGCGCGCGAGCAGGTGATCGCCGGACTGGCTGACGGCAGCGTCGACGTCGTCGTCGGCACGACGGCGTTGATCCAGGATGGCGTGGAGTTCGCCAATCTTGGGCTGGCCATCGTCGACGAGCAACATCGTTTTGGCGTGGAACAGCGCGGCGCCCTGCGCACGCGCGCCACGACTCAGCCACACCTGCTCGTCATGAGCGCCACACCCATCCCGCGCAGCCTGGCACTCACGGTCTTTGGCGACCTGGACGTGAGCCGTATCGACGAGATGCCGCCCGGCCGCACGCCCATCAAGACGAAGCGCTTCACGCCGGCCGAACGCGAGCGGCTCTACAGTTTCATACGCCGTGAGGTCGAAGCCGGCCGCCAGGCGTATGTCATCTACCCGCTGGTGGAAGAGAGTGATAAGCTCGACGTGGGCGCGGCGGTCGACGAGCACAAGCGCTTGCAGGAAGCGGTCTTCCCGGAGCTGAACGTCGGGCTGCTCCACGGTCGCATGACGGGCAGCGAAAAAGACCAGGTCATGCGCGACTTCGCCGAGGGGCGCTACAACATTCTGGTCAGCACCACGGTCATCGAAGTGGGTATCGACGTGCCCAACGCCACCGTGATGGTCGTCGAAGATGCCGAACGCTTTGGGCTGGCGCAGCTTCACCAGTTGCGCGGTCGCGTGGGGCGTGGCGAGCATGCCAGCTACTGCGCGCTCATCAGCCGCGCCGACACACCCGACGTGCGCGAGCGGCTGGAGATCCTGGCGGAAACGAACGACGGCTTTGTGCTGGCGGAGAAAGATCTGGAACTGCGCGGGCCGGGCGATTTCTTCGGTACGCGGCAGAGCGGTCTGCCCGACCTGCGCATCGCCCACCTGACCGACACCGAGACCGTCGCCGCCGCGCGTGAGGCAGCGCAGAAACTCTTTGCCGCCGATCCGGAATTGGCCGGCTACCCGCTGTTGCGGGGCCAGATCGAACGTTTCTGGCGCGGCCATGGCGATGTAAACTGAGCCTTTCCCACTATTCATCTTTTGTGACGTTGAAGGGGTATCCGCAATGGACGAGCAAAAACGACCGCTGATTGCCATTCTTGGCCCGATTCTGGGCGTGTTCCTCTTTGGCTATGCTTTCTGGGCTGGCGCCAACTACTTGCAGGCGGGCCAGCTTGCCTTGAAAGAAGAGGCAGCCATGGAGGCCGAAGCCGCCGCCGCAGAAGCAGCCGCCGAGGCCGCCCCTGCGGAGAGTGCGCCGGCTGAAAGCGCACCGGCGGCCGATGAAGCTGCCGCCAGCGAGGCCACCACCGACACCGTCGAGGCAGGCGCAGTCGTGACCGATACCATCACGGCTGGGGAGGAGATGACGGCCACGGTGGAAGCCGGCGAGGCCATGACCGAGACAGTGCCGGCGGCCAGCGATGAGGTCACGACGACAGTCGAAGCGGGCGCTGCCGTGACCGAGACGGTGCCCGCGGCCGGCGAGGAGATGACGGCAACGGTAGAAGCCGGTGACGCCGTGACGGAGACGGAGCCCGCGGCCAGCGAAGAGGTCACGACGACAGTCGAAGCCGGCGCGGCCGTCACAGAGACGGTGCCTGCCGCCAGCGAAGCGGTGACCGATACGCTCGCTGCACCTGCCATCGAGGAACCGTCGACCATCACGGCGACTGAGTCGATTACCGAGACCGGCACGGTGACGGAGAGTGTGCAGTAGCTGAACCTCACCGACACACGCCGCATGCGCGGCACGACAAACGAAGCGACTGATGGGCAGGGTGCATACCCTGCCCTTATTCTTTTGGCGTACGGTCCAAGGCTGTGCGAACGTCGGCGTCGTGATCGATTGATACGATATGGGTGGGCATCATCAGCGGGCGACGCGCTGGCTGCTCTCGCGCACAATCAGTGATGGTTGCAGCATTGCACCAACGCCGGCGTCGCCCGGCTCCATCTCGCCGGCGATCAACCTGATGAGCGCCTTGACGGAAAGGCGCCCCAACCCGACGACGGGCTGGCGGACTGTAGTCAGGCGCGGGCGCGTGAAGGCTGCCTCGGGGACATCGTCAAAGCCGACAATGGCAATATCTTCGGGAATGCGCAGGTTGAGGTCGCTGGCTGCGCGCATGGCGCCGATGGCCATCTGATCGTTGGCGGCGAAGACGGCATCCATTTCCGGATAGCGTCGCATCAAGTCGAAGAAGGCTTGCTCGCCGCTTTGCGGTGTCCAGTCACCCTCTGCAAGCTGGCGCGGATCGATCGCTCTGCCGGCCTCGTGCAGCGCCGTTTCCCAGCCTTTTTTGCGCATCTCCGCGGCGTACCATTGCCCCGGTCCGGCAATCAGGCCGATATTCACAAAGCCATTCGCCAGCAAATGGCTCGCCGCCATGAAACCGCCCTGGCAGTTGTCGATGTCAACGCCAAGTGACCCAGGCCACATGGCATGATTGAGGAAGACTACGGGCACAGGCAGTCGCTCAACCGCGCTCTTCCACCAAACTCGATTCTGTCCAATCTGGGGAATCGCCCAGATAATCCCATCGACCTGGTGGGTGATGAGATGGTTCACAATCGGCTCTACTTCCTCGGTTGCCGGTTCGTGGATCAGGCTCAGGATGAGCGAGTAGCCGCGCTCACTGGCCTCCTGTTCGATGCCGACCAGCGTCCGCGAGGGGCCAAAATACTCCAGGCCCGAAGCGACGATGCCGATCGTCTTGCTGCTCCGGCTGACAAGGCCGCGTGCCAGCCGATTGGGACGGAAGCCCAGTTCCTCCACCACGAGCATGACCTGCGCGCGCGTCTTGGCGGAAACGGGCCGGTTGCCGGTGAGTACGTTGGAGACCGTACTGACCGAAACCTGCGCGCGTCGGGCGACATCGTTAATGGTTACCGGCTGCTTGATTGACATATGCGCATCGTACCCCGCACGCTCGAATGCGCAAAACGGGCGATTGCCCAACGAAAATTCGCGCACCCTATTGACATGTAAAACGTTTTTGTGATACGCTAGCACCGCATAAAACGTTTTACACGTCAATTGTAGACACCGTTTCCCGATTCTGTCAATCGAGCCGAAGCGCCCCTATCTGTCCGTGTGGTTGCGTCTGTTACATAGCAAGGACTCATTGCGGTTGCTTGCCACGCCACGCGCATGCGGACAAAGGCGCTCCGACGCACAAATGACTGCGGCTTTTCCGACTGTCACGATTCAGTTTGTCCACATACCCAAGGAGCAAAACACATGATGCAATACGGAGCACACTTCACTCGCAGCAAAGGGATTCTCAACTTGCTGGTAATCCTCGCAATGTTCATCGCACTGGTAGCGGCATGCGCACCGGCAGCGCCGGCCGGTGAAAGTGGCAGCGCGGCGCAAGAGCCGGAACAGACCACGATCACGGTCTGGGGCTGGCCTGCCGCCGACGTCGCCTACGAGTCTTTCATCGCCGATTTCGAGGCCGCCAACCCTGATATCAAGCTCGACATCCAGATGATGCCCACCGCCGAAGAGCACGACAAGCTACTCGCGTCACTGGCGGCAGGGGCCGGCGCACCCGACGTGGCCATGATCGAGATCAATTACATCGACAAGTTTGTCGCCAAGGGTGGGCTGGTCGACCTCTTGCAGGAGCCGTACAACGCCGGCAAGTACAAAGATGAGATGGTTCCCTACAAGTGGATGCAGGCCAGTTCGCCAGACGGTCGCCTGGTCGCCTTCCCGTGGGATATCGGTCCTGCGACCTTCTTCTACCGTCGCGACCTCTTCGAGCAGGCCGGCCTGCCCTCCGACCCGGAAAGCGTGGCGGAGTTGACGTCGACCTGGCCCGGCTTCCTCGATGTTGCCAAGAAACTGACGAACCCTGACGAGCAACGCTGGGCCATGGGCAGCGCCAGCGACATTCTCTACACCAACTTCGCCCATCGCAACCTGTTTGATGCCGACTGGAATTGTGCGGTCGATAACGAACGTGCCGTCCAGTTGCTCACCTACGCCGAGGAGGCGCGTGCGGCCGGGGTCGACGCCAAGGTCAGCAATTGGTCGGCGGAGTGGCAGACCATGCTTGGCAACGACTCGATCGCCATGCAGTATGGCGGCGCCTGGTTTGGCGGCTTCCTCAAAGGTTGGCTGCAACCCGAAGGCGCGCAGTGGGAAGGCAAGTGGGGCATCTTTGAAGTGCCCGAAGACCCCGGCCAGAACTGGGGCGGCTCGTTCCTGGCAATCCCTGAGCAAAGCGAGAACAAAGAGGCTGCCTGGAAATTCATCGAGTTTGCGCTAGCGAACAAGGATTCACAGAACAAGATGTTCGCCGCGGTGGATTATTTCCCTGCCTACATCCCGGCCTTCGACGATCCAATGTATGGCGAAGCCGATCCTTTCTTTGGCGGTCAGAAGACACGCGAGATGTGGGTAGACATCGCCGCCAACAAAATTCAGCCCTTCATCACGACGCCGATGGACGCGCAGGCCGAGCAGATCTTCATGTCCTACGTCAACAAGGCGCTCGACCAGGGGCTTGATCCGCAGACCACGCTGACCGAAGCCTGCATCGAGATTGAACAGCAGACAGCGCCCGACAAGGAAGAAGCGCTCAAGCTGCGCCAGTAGTCGCTACAGGTAATCCGTCAGTGGGTGGCGCAGCCTACCTGCTGCGCCACCCGCTGACGGTAGGAGATTTGCAATGAGCCAATTGGCTACTGCCAAGCCCGTACAAGGGATGACACCGCGCCGCACGACCCTGTGGCACGAAATACGACGCAACTGGGTGGCGTATGCCTATATCGCCCCTTTCTTCGTACTGTTTGCGATCTTTGGCGCATTCCCTATCATCTACTCCTTCGTGCTGAGTTTTCAGCAATGGAATGGGATCAGTGCCGCCGAGTGGATCGGTCTGGAAAATTACGTCCGGTTGTTTGCAGATCGCCTATTCTGGCTGGCAATGTGGAACACCGTCTTCATCGGAATAGTCGCCCATATCCCGATCCTGGGCGGCGCTATGCTCCTGGCATTTATCATCAACTCTGCCGCGATCCGCTTCAAGCACTTCTACCGCAGCGCTTACTTTCTGCCCGTGGTGACATCGCCGGTGGCAGTCTCGCTGGTTTTTAGTACGTTGTACGGCGTGCGCTTCGGGCTGATCAACTGGCTCCTGACCGAGATGGGCTTTTCGCCAATCGACTGGTGGGGTGGCAGCGGAGAGTGGATCAAACCGGCGATCATCATCCTTTTCATCTGGCGCTGGCTGGGTTGGAACATGATCATATACCTGGCCGGCTTACAGGGCATCAACCCCGAATTGTACGAAGTCGCCGCAATCGATGGCGCCAATTTACGCCAGGTCTTCGTCAAGATCACCTTGCCGCTCATGCGCCCGATCATCCTATTCACGTTGGTGTTGTCGACGGTCGGCGCCATGACGCTGTTTGACGAACCGTATCTGCTAGTCGGCGTCACCGGCGGCACCAACAATGCCGGCCTTACGATTGCAATGTACCTCTACGACCGCGGCTTCAAGTTCGCCCATTTTGGCTACGCATCGGCCATGGCGTATGTGGTTTCAGCGATCATCGTGGCCGTGTCGGTCCTAAATATTCGCTTCTTTGGGCGCAGCAACACGGAGGCTTGAGCAAACGATGGCTTCATCCGAAACGACTTCGTTGACCGAGTCGCGCAAGGCAGCCTCGGTTGCCGTAAAACGCAAGACACGCTGGCAGCCGCTGCTGCGTAGCGTTGTCTTCAATAGCGTCCTATTGCTCGGAGCATTCCTGTCAGCCTTCCCATTCTATTGGATGTTCGTGCTTTCAACGCAGAGTACGCAGCAGATCTTCAGTTGGCCGCCGCAGTTCATGCCCGGTGGCAATCTCGTCGCCAACTACGAGAACATGTTCACGATCATCCCGTTCTGGCGCAACTTTGCCAACAGCGCGTTTGTGGCAATTACCCACACGACCCTGTCGTTGCTTTTCTGTTCAATGGGCGGCTACGCGTTCGCGATGTATCGCTTTCCCGGGCGAAATTGGCTTTTCGGCCTGATGCTGGCAACAATGATGATCCCGTGGATGGCCGGCATCGTGCCATGGTTCATCCTGATCAGCAAGTGGCTACATTGGATCAACCGCTATGAGGCACTGGTCTTCCCCGGCGCAGCCAGCGCGTTTGGCATTTTCTGGATGCGCCAGTATATCCAGGAGTCGATCCCGCACGAATTACTCGATGCGGCGCGCATCGACGGCTGTCACGAATTCTCGATCTTTTTCCGCATCGTGGCACCGTTATTGATGCCGGCATTCGCCGCGCTGGGCATCATGATTTTCATCGGCAGTTGGAACGGATTTCTCGGCCCCTTGCTGGTGATGCAAGAAAAGACGATGTACACGCTGCCCGTTGCCCTATCGCTGTTACGCCAGGACCCACGCCGTGGCTTTGACGCTGGTGTACTCATGCTTGGTACAGCGCTGGCAACGCTGCCCATGCTCATCGTCTTCCTGATGGCGACGCGGCGCTTCATGGCCGGCCTCACCATCGGCGCCGTCAAAGGCTAAGCCAACCTGGGACGCTTGTACACGGCATAGGCCAAGGGCACATGCCTGTGACAGAACGCGCCCCAATTCATCAGAAGGAGAACTCAAATGTTTCGATTTGGCGTTGACTATTACCCCGAACACTGGCCCGAAGCACGCTGGGAGACCGATGCCCGGCTCATGCAGGAGGCCGGCTTCAACACCGTGCGCCTCGCCGAGTTCGCCTGGAGCCGGCTGGAGCCTGAACCTGGCCGCTTCGACTTTGACTGGCTCGATCGTGCCATTGAAGTCCTGCACGCGCATGGCATCCAGGTCGTGCTCGGGACGCCTACCGCATCGCCGCCGCCGTGGGTGATGGCCATGTTCCCGGACGCTTATCGCGTGCCGGAGTCCGGTCTGCCTGCCACCTACGGCAACCGTCGCGAGTATTGTCCGACGCACACCGGCTATCGCGAACGCAGCCGGCTCATCACGCAAGCCATGGCCGATCACTATGCCGATCATCCGGCGGTGATCGGCTGGCAAACCGACAACGAATTTGGCGATCGCTGCCACTGCGAACAGTGCCGGGCGGCGTTTCACACGTGGCTGCAACGCAAATACGGCTCGCTCGACGCGCTCAACACAGCCTGGGGTACTATCTTCTGGAGCCATGTCTACACGGATTGGGCGCAGATTCCCGCTCCGCTAGCGACTGCCGCACCATTCGGCAACGGGTCGCACAATCCGGGCCTGGCACTTGACTACTACCGCTTTATGTCGGACACCTATGTTGCCTTCCAGCACGAACAGGTCGACATCTTGCGCTCAACCTGCCCCACGCACTTCATCACACACAACCTCATGGGCGCAGGGTACGATCGGCTGGATTACTTTGATCTGGCCGCCGACCTCGACTTCGTCAGTTGGGACAATTATCGGCGCATGCAGTGGACCTTCCGGCCCGAAGTGCCACCGAGCGAGGCTGCGCTCTCACACGCAGTCATGCGCGGGCTGAAACAACGGAACTTCTGGGTGATGGAACAGCAGGCCGGCAGCGGCGGCTGGCAGATCGTGAGCGTCGCACCGCGGCCCGGCGAGTTGCAATTGTGGGCGTATCAGTCCATCGCACACGGCGCCGACGCCATCATCTTCTTTCGCTGGCGCACAGCGCACTTCGGCACCGAGCAGTATTGGCACGGCCTGCTGGAACATGACGGGCGCACCGGCCGGCGCTATACCGAAGTCAAGCAGATGGGCGCGGAACTCGCCCGCGTCGGTTCGCAGATTGCCGGCAGCGACGTGCGCGCCCAGACCGCCATTCTGCTCGACTATGACACGCGCTTCGCCTTCCAGATCCAGGCCAACAACCCGGCCTTTCACTACACAGCCCATCTCCACGACATTTTCCAAGCATTTCACCGGCGCAACGTTACGGTTGATGTGGTCTCTCCCGAAAGCGATTTCGCCGCTTACAAGCTGCTGATCGTGCCTGCACAGTATGTGCAGAGCGAGGCGACCGCTGCCGCCATCGAGCGCTTTGTCAAGCGGGGTGGTATCGTGCTCGTAACCCCGCGCACCGGCGTGAAGGATGAAACGAACACAGTCGTGAACATGCCGCTGCCCGGACATCTGGCGACCGTCTGCGGCATCGAGGTCGAGGAGTATGACTCGTTGCCCGAAGGCGTCAGCCAGCCGCTTGCCTTTGACGAGGGCACAGCAATGGTCGGGCGTGCGCCACAGGCGCGTATCTGGTGCGACGTTCTGCGCGTGACCCAGGCCCGCGTCATCGCCCGCTACACGAGCGACTACTATGCCGGTACGCCGGCGGTCACGGCCAACCAATACGGCGCTGGTCACGCCATCTACGCTGCGACCTTTGGTGATAGCGAGCTATACGACACACTGGCCGACTGGTTGCTCGACCTCGCCGGCATGGAAGGCGGCCCGGAGACGCCTGAGGGCGTGGAGTGGTGCGTCCGCTGGAACGGCCAAGAGCGCATCATCTTTGTGCTCAACCATACAACGGAGCCAAAACAGGTGCCGCTCGATGGCGGCTATGTCGACCTGCTCACCCACAGGGTACTTGCGTCGGCCACTCTTGAACTGCGCCCGCATCAGGTGGTGATGCTGGCAGCCGAACGTATGCCCACAGGCGCAACGGGCACATCGAATGGCGGCGCAGGGCGTATCGCGCAGCCGGCCCAGTGACAACGACGCAAACAATTCAAACAGAACGGGCGGCGGTCATGGAGACCGCCGCCCGTTTTTCTTGCTGCGTCTGAAAGCGTGCTCAGCCGCGCTCGGCCACCGGCACGTAGTTGCGCTCGTCGGTGCCCAGGTAGATCTGGCGCGGGCGGGCGATCTTCTGGTCGGAGTCGGTGATCATCTCGGACCACTGCGCCAGCCAGCCCGGCGCGCGGCCGAGCGTGAAGAGCACGGTGAACATGTCCGGCGGGAAGCGCATGGCCTGGTAGATGATGCCGCTGTAGAAGTCCACGTTCGGGTAGAGCTTGCGCGAGACGAAGTAGTCGTCCTCCAGCGCGTGCTGCTCCAGCGCCACGGCCACGTCGATGAGCGGGTTGGTACCGGTGACATCGAAGACGTCATAGGCGATCTTCTTGATGATCTTGGCGCGCGGGTCATAGTTCTTGTAGACACGATGGCCGAAGCCCATGAGGCGGAACTCACCCTTCTTGACGCGATCCACGTAGATCGGCACGTTCTTGGCGTCGCCAATCTCGTTCAGCATCTTGACGACCGCCTCGTTGGCGCCGCCGTGTCGCGGACCAAAGAGCGCCGCCGCCGCGCCGGCCATGGCGCTGTACGGGTCGGCGTAGGCCGAGCCAATCGAGCGCATGACCGATGTCGAGGCGTTCTGCTCATGGTCGGCGTGCAGGATGAAAAGCACATCCAGCGCCTTGGCAAGAACCGGGTTGACCTCGTAGTTGGTCTGGTACATGTAGTCGAGCATGTACAGGAAGTTCTCGGCGTAGCCCATGTCGGCATTGGGATAGTTGAAGGGCCGGCCGATGCGGTGGCGATAGCAGAAGGCCGCCACCGTGGGCAGCTTGCCCAGAATGCGGTAGACCTGCTTCAGGCGGATGTCGGCATTCTCGACGTTGCTGGCTTCCTTGTGCAGCGTCGACATGAAGGCCAACGCGCTGATCATCATACCCATGGGGTGCGCATCGTAGCGATAGGCGTGGAAGAGCTGGGTCATGTTCTCATGCAGGAAGGTGTGGTGCATGATCTCGAATTCCCACTGCGCCAGTTGCTCCTTGTTCGGCAGTTCGCCGAAGATCAGCAGGTACGCCACCTCCAGGAAAGTGCTCTGCTCGGCGAGTTGCTCGATGGGATAGCCACGGTAGCGCAGGATGCCCTTGTCGCCGTCGATGAAGGTGATGGCGCTCTTGCACGACGCCGTGTTATCGTAGCCGGGATCGTAGGTCATCGTGCCGAACTCTTCGGGATCGACCTTGATCTGGCGCAGATCCTTCGCCTTGATCGTCGAATACTCGACCGGCACTTCGTACTGCTTGCCAGTGCGATTGTCGGTAATGGTGAATGACTGGTTGCTCATGGATCGCCGCTCCTTCGTAGGGCATAAATCGTGAGGTTTGTTAGGTTGTCAACGAATTGCGCGCCGTGAAGCGCGTTTGAGGAAAATCTCAACCGCTCCGGGCGCTGGCTGCACTGATCACAGGGCCACTGGTTTGTGTACTGAGTTGCAGAAGCTTTCCGGAGAGGTTTCCGAAAACGGTTACGTGCCCATATTATGCACCCATCCCCGACGTTTCTCAAAAGGTAGCCGCTGATTCCTGCGCGTTTGCGATGACGGCATGATCTGTTGTCGAGGTGTGCTGGATGATTATCATCCGACAGAGTTACAGTCAGGTCGCAAGCGCAAAGGGCAGCGGTCGGCCCAAAACACCGGCGATAAGGTTGTCGGCGGCGATGGTAGCCATGCGCTGGCGCGTCGCCACCGTGGCGCTGCCGATGTGGGGCAGCACCACGCAGTTGGACAGCGCGAGCAGCGGATGGTCGGTCGGCAGCGGCTCGGGCGTCGTCACATCCAGGCCGGCGGCGGCGATGGTGCCGTCGACCAGCGCGGCATAGAGCGCCTCCTGGTCCACCACGGGACCACGGCTGGTGTTGATGAGCAAGGCCGTGCGCTTCATCTTGCCCAGCGCCGCCGCGTCGATCAGGTGGCGCGTCTCCGCGGTGAGCGGGCAGTGCAGCGTGACGATGTCGCTCTCGGCGAGCAGGTCGTCGAGCATGCGATAGCTGGCCTGCGCTTCCGCTGCGTGCGCTTCGTTGGGCCGGCGTCCAGTGTAGAGAATCTTGCAGCCAAAGCCTTGCAGGCGCCGCGCCACGGCCACGCCGATCCGCCCCAGCCCGACAATCCCGACGGTGCTGCCGTACAGGTCGATGCCCGTCATCCAGAAGGGGTGCCACGTGCCCCACGAACCATCCTTGACGGCAGCCATGGCTTCGGGCAGGCGCCGCGCGGTCGCGAGCATGAGCGCCAGCGTCAGGTCGGCCGTCGTCTCGGTCAGCACGTCGGGCGTGTGGCCCACGGCGACGCCGCGTGCCTTGCAGGCAGCCACGTCGATGTGATCGACGCCCACCGACATGGTGCTCACGACGCGCAGCGACGGCCCGGCCGCGTCGAGCACCTCGGCGTCGATGCGATCGGGAATGAGACAGTAGATTCCGTCGACACCCACGGCCCTGGCCAGCAGTTCCGCACGCCCGAGCGTGTCGTTGCTGTCCCAATAGCGCACGGAGCAGTCGGCTGCAATGCGTTCCACCAGAGATGCAGGAATACGGCGGGTGATTAGCACAGTGGGTTTGTCGCTCATGGGTGTCATTCTATCACAGCCCGCTCGATTGACACTGCCCAGTTGGCCAGTCGTCCGGCTCTGCCGCGCGCAGATACGGGCGCCGGGCTTTTGTGCTATGCTGAATGTGTAGGGCAATGTCGCGGATGGCATGACCTACGACAGGCGGGAATGCCTGCCGGTTCGGAGAATCGCCGGCACGGGGCCGCACCAGAGGTTCGATCGGGATGGTTGTGCGCCAGGCTGACTCCCGAATGGGCCAGAGATCGACGGACATCCTTCTACATCGCAACCACGAACCGACCGTATCTGCCGGAATTCGCCCGGGCGGGCCACCGCCGCGGGCGTTTTTGTTCGCCTGTCACGCATCTTGAGAAGCAGCTCGAGCATAGTTGACGAGGAGGCTTTTATGTCGATGTGGGTTCGATGGTTTAGCGAGTTATCGATCGACGATGTGCCCAAGGTGGGCGGCAAGAACGCCAGCCTGGGCGAGATGATCCGCGAATTGGCGCCCAAGGGCATCCGGATTCCCGATGGTTTCGCCGTGACGGCCGACGCCTACCGTGCCTTCCTGCGCTACAACGAATTGGAGGATCAGATTCACGACATCCTGCGCGATCTGGACACGCACGATGTCAGCGACTTGATGAAGCGTACCGGGCAGGTGCGGCGCCTGATCCTGCTCGGCGAGTTTCCGCCGGATATGGAGCAGGAGATCGTGGAGGGCTATCACGAGTTGAGCAGGCGCTATCACGTCAAGACGGCCGACGTGGCGGTGCGTTCGTCGGCCACGGCAGAGGACCTGCCCACAGCCTCCTTCGCCGGGCAGCAGGAGACTTACCTCAACGTGCACGGCGAGGCCATGCTGCTGGAGTCGGTGACGAAGTGCTTCGCCAGCCTCTTTACGCCACGCGCCACCAGCTACCGCCACGACATGGGCTTCGACCACTTCCAGGTCGGGCTGTCGGTGGGCGTGCAGAAGATGGTGCGCTCCGACCTGGCGTCGAGCGGCGTCATCTTCACGCTCGACACGGAAAGCGGCTTCCGCGACGTGGTCTTCGTCACGTCATCGTACGGCCTGGGCGAGAACATCGTGCAGGGTCGCGTCGCACCCGACGAGTTCTATGTCTTCAAGCCGGCGCTGCGCCAGGGCTTCCGCCCGCTCATCTGGAAGCGGCTGGGCACCAAAGAACTGCGCATGGTCTACGACGAGGCCGGCAGCAAGTTGGTCAAGAATGTCAACGTCTCCGCCGAAGATCGCAGCCGCTTTTCCGTGAGCGAGGCCGACGTGCTCACGCTGGCCGATTGGGCCATGGCTATCGAGGAGCACTACACCGCCCGGCGCGGCGTCGACATGCCGATGGACATCGAGTGGGCCAAGGATGGCCGCAGTGGCGAACTCTTCATCGTGCAGGCGCGGCCGGAGACGGTGCACAGCCAGCGCACGGTGACGCAGATTCAGAGCTACCGGCTCGAAGAGAAAGGTGAGGTGCTGGTCAAGGGTCTGGCGGTCGGGGACAAGATCGCCAGCGGCACGGTCAACGTCATCCCCAACGTGAGCCACATCCGCGATTTCAAAGCGGGGCAGATTCTCGTCACCGACATCACCGACCCCGACTGGGAGCCGATCATGAAGACGGCGGCGGCCATCATCACCAATCGCGGCGGGCGCACGAGCCATGCGGCCATCGTCTCGCGCGAGTTGGGGATTCCGGCCATCGTCGGCTGCAACGACGCCACGCGCGTGCTCCAGAGCGGGCAGGAGGTGACGGCCTGCTGCGCCGAGGGTGAGGTCGGCCGCGTCTATGCCGGCGAGCTGCGCTTCGACGTGCACACGGTCGACGTAAGCCAGTTGCCGCGGCCGCACACGCACATCATGATGAACATCGCCAGCCCGGAGCTGGCTTTCAAGCAGGCGGCGATCCCCAACGACGGCGTGGGGCTGGCGCGCATGGAGTTCATCTTCGCCAACTGGGTGCAGGTCCACCCGCTGGCGCTGACCCGCTACGACACGCTCGAACCGGAGGTGCGCGCCAAAGTCGACGAGATCACGGCGGGCTATGCCGACAAGGCCGAGTTCTTTGTCGACAAGCTGGCGCAGGGCATCGGCACGCTGGCCGCGGCCTTCTACCCCAAGCCGGTCATCCTGCGCCTGTCGGACTTCAAGACCAACGAGTACGCCCACCTCGTCGGCGGCGCCCTCTTCGAGCCGCGCGAGGAGAACCCCATGATCGGCTGGCGCGGGGCGAGCCGCTACTATCACCCGGACTACCGCGAGGGCTTCGTGCTCGAGGTCAAGGCCATCAAGCGCGTACGCGAGGAGTTCGGGCTGACCAACCTGCTGGTCATGGTGCCCTTCTGCCGCACGCCGGATGAAGGGCGCCAGGTGCTTGAAGTGATGGCCGAGGAGGGGCTGAAGCGGGGCGAGAACGGCTTGCAGGTCTACGTCATGGCCGAGATCCCGTCCAACATCATCCTGGCCGACCAATTCTCGGAACTCTTCGACGGCTTCTCGATTGGATCCAATGACCTGACGCAGTTGACGCTGGGCGTTGACCGCGACTCCACGCAGATCGCTGCGCTCTTCAACGAGCGCAACGACAGCGTGCTGCGTTCGTGCGCCCAGCTCATCGAGACAGCGCACAAGTTCGGGCGCAAGGTCGGCATCTGCGGCCAGGCGCCGTCGGACTATCCCGAGTTCGCCGCCTTCCTGGTCGAACACGGCATCGACTCCATGAGCCTGATCCCCGACGCCATCCTGCGCACCACGGCCGACGTGCTGGCGATCGAGGGCGAGCGCGTCGCGGCGTAGGCAACCGCGCGGCCGCTCGTCCTCTCCCGGATGAGCGGCCGCTGCACGATTCCGCCATCGCAGGTATAATTCACAATCAGGAAGACTCTGGTAGTAACGACTTTAGTCGTTGTGTAGGCCAAACGACTAAAGTCGTCACTACGGTGTGGAGCATCCCCCGGCAACTCCGAGCGACCGCGAATGTCCCAGTTGGACAGACCCATTGGCAGAGGTGAAGCGCAGCATGGTGGAATTCAGCGACGACCGGCATCTGAAGGAACTGAAACCGGGGCCACCGATCTTCGTGGTCTCCGGCGGCACGGGCGCCACGGGCGACCTGCTGGCGCGCACGGTGCTCGCCCAGTTCCCCGACGTCAACGTAGAGATTCATGTGGAGACCAAGGTCGTCAGTGAAGATCGCGTCCACGAGGTCGTGAAGATGGCGACAGGCATCCCCGGTGCGATCATCCTGCACACAATGGTCAACCGCAACTTTCGCCGCCTGCTCGTCACCGAGGCCGCCCGCGCGGGCATCGTCACCTTCGACCTGGCCGGTCCGCTGGAAGAGCACCTCAGCCGCGAGCTGGCCATGCCGCCGGCGCAGAAGCCAGGCCTCTATCACCAGATGCGCCGCGCCTATTTCGACCGCGTCGAGGCCATCGAGTTCACCGTGGCACACGACGACGGCAAGCGCGTCGAGGACCTGGCCAAGGCCGAGATCGTGCTGCTCGGCGTCTCGCGCGTGGGCAAGACGCCGCTGAGCATGTACCTGTCGATCCTGGGCTGGAAGACGGCCAATGTGCCCTTCGTCCCCGGCGTGCCGCCGCCAGCGGAGCTGGACCAGGTTGATCCCCACAAGGTCGTCGGGCTGGTCATCGAGCCGGTGCAGTTGATGTCGCACCGGCGGTACCGCGCGTCGCGCTCGGGCATCCGCGAGCAGGGCTACGTCGACCGCCAGACGGTCATCGACGAGATGCGCGCCGCCAACCACTACTACTACCAGCGCGGCTACCACGTCGTCGACACGACCGACAAACCCATCGAGACAAGCGCCGAGGAGATCATCAGCCTCATCACGCGCCGCAAAGTGACAAGCTGAAGAGAGGAAAGAATAGGGTGTGTTCAAAACGAGTTGGTCACGTAGGGGCGTGCCCTTGCGGTCGTTCGTGGTCCATCAACCAGTTTTGAACACACCCGAAAGAATAGAACGCGGATAACGCGGATCGGGCGGATTTACACGGATTTTCTCTGATCCGCGTTCATCCGCCCGATCCGCGTTATCCGCGTTCCATCTCTTTATTACTCCGCGGCGTTGGCGGTCCAGTAGGGGGCCAGGCGGCCGGCCAGGTTCATGGGCAGGTGGCCGATGAGATGCGTGCCGGTCTCCGTGTGCTCCTCCGACTCAACCGTGCCGTGCTCGTGCATCATGGCGACTAGATCCCCGCGGCTGTAGGGGATCAACACATCGACCATGGCCATGCGCTGCTTCAGCGCGTTGTCCACGGCGCTGAGCAGATCATCGAGCCCCCAGCCTTTGCGCGCGCTGATGAGCACCGCTGCGGGGTTGTCGGCGACGGCCTGCGCCAGCACCTGCGCATCGTCCGGATCGCTGCGGTCCAGCCGGTCGATCTTGTTGAGCGCAACGACGATGGGCTTATCGGCGGCGCCCAGGTCGTCGAGCACTTCCTCCACCGCCGCGATCTGCTCCTCCATGTTAGCGTGCGAGATATCGACCACATGCACGAGCAGGTCGGCCTCGGTGACCTCCTCCAACGTGGATCGGAAGGCGGCGACGAGCATAGTGGGCAGCTTCTGGATAAAGCCCACCGTGTCGGAGAAGAGCGCCAGCCGGTCGCTGGGCAGCTTGACGCGGCGAGTGGTCGGGTCGAGCGTGGCGAAAAGCTGGTCCTCGGCCACGACATCGGCGTCGGCGATGGTGTTGAGCAGCGTGCTCTTGCCGGCATTGGTGTAGCCGACGACCGCCACCACGGGAATTGATGCCTGGCGACGTTGGGCGCGGTATTGCTCGCGGTACTTGGTGATGTCCGCGATCTGGCGTTTGAGAAAGGCAATACGCCGGTTGATCTCGCGGCGGTCGACCTCCAACTGCGTCTCGCCGGGGCCGCGTACGCCCACGCCGCCCGATGCGCCGCCGGCGCGACCGCCGGCCTGGCGAGCAAGGTGCGTCCACGCGCGCGTCAGCCGCGGCAGGCGATACTCGTATTGCGCCAGCTCCACCTGCACGGCGCCCTCGCGCGTGCGGGCATGGCGCGCAAAGATGTCCAGAATCAGCGCAGTCCGGTCAATGACCTTGACCTCTTCGCCCAGCGTCTTTTCCAACTCGCGCTGCTGACGCGGCGACAGTTCATCGTCAAAGATGACGACATTGGCGCCAAGCTCGGTCACAACCATCTGCAACTCCTCGAGCTTGCCCGAGCCGATAAGCGTGGCCGGATTGGGCGTGTCCAACCGCTGGGTGAGACGGGCGACGCTCTTGACGCCGGCCGTTTTTGCCAGCAAAGCCAGTTCGTCGAGCGAATCCTCCAGCGTGAGCAGCGAAGGTTCGTTCTGCAACTCGACGCCGACGAGCACGGCGCGTTCTTCGACCGGCGCGGTGGAGACCAGCCCGGCTTCGTCGCGGGCGACGGTCTGGCGCGAACGGCCCTCGGCCTGCTGGTCGGCGGAGGAAACTTCGGATTTGAATGAATTCGGATTGGTCATGCGGGATTGTCGATTCGCTCTGTCTCTCTTGATTCCAATGCTTCGATCTGCGCACGCACGGCATCGGGCAGGCGTGCCTTCCGTTGCGTGCCATAGTCATACGCCACGATGACCCCTTCGCCGTCGGCTGCCACCTTGCCGTGCTGCTT
Organism: Caldilineaceae bacterium; assembly: GCA_020634815.1. GTDB lineage: Bacteria > Chloroflexota > Anaerolineae > Caldilineales > Caldilineaceae > Caldilinea. The sequence continues at coordinate 55,942 of JACKBA010000007.1, forward strand.
GCTCACCGCCCGGTAGTGCATGACGAAGCGATCTTCGCCGATCTCGCCGACGCGCGTGCCGACCAGCACCGTGTCCGGATAGGTGAGCGGAAACTTGAACTTTGTCGCAGCCGACGCCAGGATCGGGCCGACCCCGGTCTCGGCCATGAGATTCATCATCCCGGCGCGCTCAAAGTAGGCGATGCGCCCACTCTCGAAGTAGCGAAAGTAGACGATATTGTTGACGTGCTGAAAGGCGTCCATCTCGCCCCAGGCGACAGGGATCTCGATAACGACCGGATAGCCGGCCAACAGGTCGTGCATAGCGTGTTCTCTCCCAGCGGTTTCAGGTTACTACGGTAAAGCATAAAGAACCGCACAGCTTTCGTCAACCCTTTACCGCTACCAATTTCTGCCTGGCGCGCAATTCATGCCGGCCGCCGCTGTGCGCTGCGCAGTCGTTGACGCCTGTTAAGCGTCCCCCAAGAGCCATTGCGGAATCGTGGCTGGCAGAAAAACGACGAGCCAGGCACGGAATACCTGGCTCGTCGCTCTATATCAGTTGCTCTGTCGGTGGCAGCGCTCAGCTTCCCACCTGCACGCCGGCGGACTCTTCCAGGTGCTTGATGAAGGCTGACGCGTTCTCCTCGCCCCAGCCCTTGTTGACGCCGGCCTTGATGTTCTCGCGGATGGCAGCGACGCCGGGCAGCGGCACGTTGAGATCCTGGGCAAAGCGAGAGATGAGGTTGGCATCCTTGAGCATGAGCTTGAGCGCAAAGTTCACGTCGAAGTCGCGGCGCACCAGCGCGCCGCCCACACCGTCGAAGATGGGCGACTTGAAGTCGGTGACATGCAGCACGCCCAGCACGTCCTGCGGGTCGAGGCCGGCCTTGGTGGCCAGGATCATGGCCTCGCCGATGGCTTCGAGCTGGAAGGCGACGACGAGATTGCCGACGAGCTTCATGGACGCGCCCATGGCGTTGCCGCCCATGTAATGCGTCGTCTCGCACAGCGGCTCCAGCAGGGGCAGCACCTGGTCGTAGAGTTCGCGCTTGCCGCCAACCACGATCCATAGCCCGCCGTTGGCCGCCTCGTTCTTGGAGCCAAAGACCGGCGCATCGAGGAATTCCACCCTGCGCTCGGCGAAGGCGGCAAACTCGGCGCGGCTGGTGTCGGGGTGGACTGTGGTCAGGTCGAGCACGATCTGGCCCGGGCTGACCGCATCGATGAGACGCCCCTCGCCCCACACCAGGTCCGCCACGGCGCGATCGTCGCTCAGGCAGTACATGATGACGTCGGCGCCGGCCACGGCTTCGGCGGGCGTTGCCGCCTGACGAGCGCCCAGCTCAACGAGCGGCTGGCAGCGTTCGGACGTACGGTTCCAGACGGTGACGGCGTGGCCCGCCTTGATCAGGTTGGCAGACATGCCCCGGCCCATAATGCCGAGGCCCAGATAGGCAATGTTGGTCATAAGCGCAACTCCTTGCGTTACCTCGTAGTTTTTTGTCGCCGTTGCTCGGCGTAGTAGTTGACAACCATCACGATCAATAACAGCGCGCCCCAGGCAAACTGGCGGAAGAAGATCGCAGCGCTGGAACCGGAGAGTTGGAGCATCAGCATGTTCAGCCCCGTAGAGAGGAATTGGAGGCAGAGCACGGCCAGCACCAGGCCGGAGATCGTACCGAAGCCGCCGGTGTAGCTGACGCCGCCCAGGATACAGATCAGCACGGCGAGCAGCACAAAAGACTCACCGTAGTCCGCCTTGGCGGAATTGACCCGCGAGAGGAAGACGATACCGGCGACGCCGGCCAGGAGACCGGCCAGCCAGTAGGTGCGCACCAGAACCCGCACGCTGTTGATGCCCGAAAAACGGGCCGCCGTCTGGTTGGTGCCGAGCATATAGACATTGAAGCCATAGGTCGTGCGGTTCAGCAGGAGCGCGAAGACCAGCGCGATCACCACAAAGATGATGACCGGATAGGGGATGCCCAGGATTGCGCCGTTGCCAATAAAGGCCAACTGGATCGTCGGGATGGCCGGCCCGCCGGTGATCACGTAGGAAAGGCCAGTGTAGAGCGACATCGTGCCCAGCGTCGCCAGGATCGGTGCAATGCCGACATTTGCCACCAGGAAACCGTTAAAAAGCCCGCAGAGCGAACCGACAACCAGCGCAGCGCCGATCGCGAGGGGTATGGCCACGACCAGCGCCATCCCGGCGCCGCCTTCTCCGGTCAGACGCGCCAGGACAAGCGCGGCCGCGATCGAAGACAAGTTCGCTGCCCCCACCACCGAGAGATCGATGCCGCCTGAAATCATGGTCACCATGATTGCGATGGCCAGGATGCCAAACTCGGGAAACTGGACCGCCATGGATTGCAGATTGGCCACGCTCAAGAATTTGCCGGGCAGTAAGATCGAGAAGGCCACAAAAATCAAGATCGCGATCAGCAGCAAGCGCAAGACTGGGTTATTGACCATGCTGCGGGTCATAGAAGAGCGTTGGGTGGTTGTCTGGTTCATCTCTGCAACTCGCTCGCAAACGATTATTGAGTCTGGGACAATCCGGCTGCATGCTGTGCTTTGCGCCGGGCCTGGATGGCTGGCAGTCCTGTACCGATCAGGATGATGGCGCCGACCACGACGCGCTGCCAGGTGGACGGCACGCCGATCAGCACCAGGCTGTTATTCATGATCACAACCAAAGCCACACCGAGCAGGCTGCCGATCACGGTGCCGCGCCCGCCGGTCAAGCTGGCGCCACCTAGCACCACCGCGGCGATGACGTTCAGCTCCGAACCCACCAATTCCTGGGGATTGGCCTGCCGGTTCAACGAAGCGTAGATGATGCCGCCGATGCCAGCCAGGAAGCCGACCGTGCCGTAGATGAAATATTGGATGCGAGGAATGTTGAAGCCGGCGCGTTCGGCTGCCTCGCGCGAGCCGCCCAGCGCGTAGATGCCGCGTCCCAGCATCGTGAAATCCAATAACAGCCAGGTCAAGATTGCGACGGCGACAGTGATCAACACGGCCGGGTGCAGCCGGGATACGCCAACGGTCATCGCCACCTCGATCAACGACGTGCGCGCAAACTCGGGCATGCTGGGCGGAATGTCACGGATGATCTTGTTGCCGATGGCAAAGAGCAGAAAGCCGTGGAACATGCTCAATGTACCCAGCGTGACAATCAGCGTCGGCAGTTTGAAGCGCGAAATGAAGAACGCATTGATCATGCCCAGGCCCAGGCCGATGATGCCAGCGACAAGGAAGACAATCCAGAGCGGCGCTTCCGGCATGAAGATCGTCATCAAGCGTACCGTGGCATATTGGGCAAAGACCGCCACGGCCGTAAAGGAGACATCGATGCCGCCGGAGATGATGACGAGGAGGACACCCATGGCAAAGATGCCCATCACGATGCTGCTGCGCAGCAAGTCGAACAGATTGCCCACGGTAAAAAAGACCGGGTTGACGATGCCGATATAGATCGACATGACGACGATGGTCAGGGCAAGAATTGTTTCAGTACGGAAAAATGAGCGACTCACTGGCGTCATCCTCAGTCTTCAATCAGCTTGGCAGCTAGTTGGTTCTCGTCGGTCTGCTCAGGCGTGATCTCTTCGACGATCCGGCCACGGCGCATCAATAAGATGCGATTACAAATCTGCAGCAACTCGGGAATATCGTCGGAGATGACCAGGAGCCCCATACCCTTACCCGCCAGGTCCTTGATCATTTCGTGCAGTTCATTTTTGGAGCCGATGTCTACGCCCATTGTCGGGCCATTCAGGATCATCACACGCGGGTTGCTGGCCAGCCACTTTGCAAGTACGACACGCTGCTGATTGCCGCCGGAAAGAGTTTTGACGGGCAGCGCAGGGTCGGACGTCTTGATGCGTAGCGCGCTCACCCACTCGTTAATCTGCGCGTTGACCTCCTGGACATCCGTGAGGCCCAGCGCACCGCGCAGCCGATCGATCGTCCGCACCACCACATTGCGCCCAATGGACTGTTCCAGGAAAAGCCCCTCGGTGATGCGATCCTCCGGCACATAGCCGATCCCGTTGGCAATCGCATCCTGGATCGTGCGAATCTGCACCGGCTTGCCGCCCATGGTCAGGCGGCCAGACTGAATGGGCAACATTCCGAAAAGGGCCAACGCCAATTCCGTACGCCCTGAACCAAGCAGCCCGGTGACGCCCACGATTTCGCCAGCGTACAGGTCAAAGTTGATGTCCTCCAGCGCGCCGCTGGCGTTCAGCTTCTCGACGCGCAGGAGCGGCGGGCGGCTCGTGTCCGGCGTGAAGTCGTAGGCCTTCTCGCCAATCGTGTGACCGGTCATCTCGAAGACCAGACGCTTGTGGTCGTATTCGCTGCGGTCGCCCACACTCACATTGCTGCCGTTGCGCATGACCATGATGGTCTGCGAAATCTCAAGCACTTCGTTGAGCTTGTGGCTCACAAACAGAAAGGCAATGCCACGCGCTTGCAGTTTGTGGATCACGCCAAAGAGTGCGCGCACCTCACGCTCGGTCAGCGCGCTGGTCGGCTCGTCCATGATGATCAACTGCGCGTTCTGCCGCAGCGCCTTGGAGATGGCGATGAGTTGTTTGCTGGCGACAGACATTTCTTCGACGCGGGCATTGAGGGGCAAACGCACCTCGATCTGGGCCAGTGCTTCCTCAGCAACCTGGCGCACATTACCCCAGTTGACCAGGCGCTTGCCGTCGGCCAGTTGTTCGTTGAGCGCAATATTCTCGGCTACCGTGAGGTTGGGAAAGAGCGAAAAGTCCTGGTAAATGACCTGAATGCCCTCACGGATCGCGTCGATGGGGTGCAGACGTTCGAATTCCTTGCCGTTGATCACCACCGAGCCACTATCCCGCTGATAGACGCCCGCCATGATCTTGATCAACGTCGATTTGCCGCAGCCATTCTCGCCGACAAGACAGTGAATCTTGCCGCGCTCAATCGTGAGCGTGACATCTTGCAGCGCCTTGACACCCGCAAACGCCTTATTGATGTTGGAAAGCCGGATGATTTCGTCGGCCATAGTCAATCTGCGTGGACTGGTTGGCGCAGAAGGTGATTTGCAGTGCTGCTACACCGTGCGCGAGAAGATTGGGGTCTTGATGTCTTGGGGTTTTAGGGTTTTGGGATTGAACGCCAGGAGCATCCAACCCCAAAACCCCAAGACATCACTACATCAAGACACGAAATTCATGCTAACTTAGTACGGGTAGTTGTCGACTTCGTCAGCCGTCATATAGAGCGCGGCGTCTGCGTACAGGACATTCTTGCCAACCAGCTTGAGGTTCTCATAGCCGGGCAGGCCGAGGTCCGTGCCTTCACCGATCGTCTCGCCAGCAATCTGCATCTGGGCGAGCTTGTTGCAGGCCTTGCCGGCCAGCGCTGGGTCCCAACCGCCGATGACGTCGATGGCGCCGCTCTTGAGCAGGTCGCGTGACAGCGAGGGCAGGCTGGTGCCAACGACGAAGACCGTGTCCTGCAGACCCGCTTCTTCCACGGCCTGGCCAATGCCGACCACGTCAGTGGAGGCGCTGCCCTGGAAGCCCTTGATGTTCGGGTAGGCCTTCAAAATCTCCTTGGCCTTCTCATAGGCGGTCTGAGAATTGTCAAAGGTCTCCTGCTTGTCGCCGACCATCTTCATGTTCGGGTACTTGGCCAACTGCTGGTTAATGCCGCCATCGGCCCACTCGTTGTGGGTCTTGGAGCCCAAGCTGCCAACGAACACGGCATATTCACCCTCTTCGCCCATCAATGCCGCCAGGCGATCCATGAGACCGGCGCCAAAGGCGGTATTGTCGAATGCCTCAATGTCCCAGTCCATATTAACCTGGTTGGAGGCTTCATGGGTGATGACGGGAATCCCTGCGTCCATGGCCTTCGTCAACACCGGTTCAAGCTGGCCCGGATCCATCGGGATGACGCAGAGGGCGTCTACCTGCTGGGCAATCAAGTCTTCGATGATCGGAATCTGCTGGGCGGCATCCGCTTCAGCCGGGCCAACCAACGAGGCATTGATGCCGGTCTCAGCGCCGAATTCCTTGACGCCGACTTCCATGCGATTGAACCAATCGATACCGGCGATCTTCACGACGGTGACGAAGGTCTGGTCGCCGGCGGCCGGGGCTTCCGCGGCCGGCGCCTCTGCGGCCGGGGCTTCAGCGGCCGGTGCTTCGGCAGCCGGGGCCGGCGCAGCCGGTGCTGCACAGGCTGCGATCAGCCCGGTCAGCAACACCACGACGACGAGCAATTGCAACTTCTTCATAGATGCACTCTCCTGTTTACTGGGACTGTACGGTTGAACACGACTCGAACACAAATCAACTGCGGGTGGAAAGCACCCGATCAGTCAAGCAATGAAGCAAGCATAATGACGAAGGCCTCGCAGCCAGGGTCCACTTTACCCTCGGTGCGCTCGCCCACCCAGCCGGCGCGGCCGACCTTGCTGCGCAGCGGCGTGACGCTGTCGCGCCCGGCCTTGGCTGCAGCCAGCGCGGCGGCGCCGGCCTCAGCTAGCGACTGGCCGGCCTCGACAGCGGCAGCGAAGGCCTGCGCGGCCGGCTGTAGCGCGTCAATGACTGTCTTGTCGCCGGGCTGCGCTTTGCCGCGCTCCTGCACGCCGGCGTCGGCCGCGGCGAACATGGCCGAGAGATCGTCGCCGGTCAAGGCATCCTTGCCCGGCACCGCCCTGCCGGCGCGCATGAGCGCCGTCGCCAGCAACGTGCCGAACGAAGACGACCCCGCACGATTGGCGGCCATGCCTGCCTTGCCCAGCCACTTGCCGATATCTCCTTCGACAGGCGTACCGGCGGCAAACTCTTGCAGTGCCAGACCGATCTTGCTGAGCGTGATGCCCAGATCGCCGTCGCCCATCTGCTGGTCGAGATCCGTCAGTACAGCCTCGCTTGACACCAGCGTGACGCCGACCCGGTTTGTTGCGGCTACGACCTGTGCGCTGTCAATCGTCTCGGCCATGGCTACACCTGAATGAAGAAGGGCGTGTGCGCCGGGTGATCGAGCAACGCGGCCAGTTCGTCATCGACGCGCATGAGCGTCAGCGAGGCGCCGGCCATTTCCATGCTCGTGGCATACTCGCCGACATAGGCGCGATGCACGCCGATGCCGCGATCCGCCAGAATCTGATGCACCTTGCGATAGATAATGTAGAGTTCCTCCGGCGGCGTGGCGCCCAGGCCGTTGACCATGACGGCCAGCTTGTCACCGGCGGCGGGCTTGAGATCGTCCAGAATTGCGGTCATCATGCGCTCGGTGATCTCGTCGGCCGTCTGCAGCGTCTCACGCTTCATGCCCGGCTCGCCATGGATGCCCATGCCGATCTCCATCTCGTTCTCACCAATGGTGAAGGTCGGCTTGCCGGCGCGCGGCACCGTGCACGGCGACAGCGCGACGCCCATGGTGCGCGTGTTGTCCAACGCCTTTTCGGCAGCGGCAACGACCTCATCGAGCGAGCCGCCCATGTCGGCCTTGGCGCCCGCGCACTTGAACGCGAAGACCATCCCGGCCACGCCACGCCGCCGGCCGGCCTCTTCCGCCGGCGCCGAGGCGACGTCATCCTTCACCAGCACCGTGCGCACTTCGATGTCCTCAAACGAGGCCATTTCAGCCGCCATGTCGAAATTCATCACGTCGCCGCCATAATTGCCGTAGATGTACACGACACCGGCGCCGCCGTGGATGCGCTGCGTGACGGCCAGCATCTGCTCGGCGCTTGGCGAGGCAAAAACATCGCCGACGGCGCAACCGTCCAGCATGCCCTTGCCCACATAGCCGAGGAAGACGGGCAGGTGTCCGGAACCGCCACCCGTGGCCAGGGCTACCTTGCCGGAAACCGGCGAATCGGCGCGCACGATACAGTGGACATCGTCCCCGGCATAATCCAGTTGTTCGGGGTGCGCCTTGAGCAGGCCATCAAGCATTTCCGGCACGAAATCAGCCGGCTGATTGAGAATCTTTTTCATCTGCAATCTCCTCCGTCACGAGCTGACACAATCATGTAAACCATGCAGGCTTGGCCAATATAGAGCCGGGCGAAAACAATCAATCTATGCGGTTGGAACGTGAACTGTACCCGTTGGGAATGGACTACAGTATATCCCATGCACGTTTTTTCGGCAATTGCGAATTTGTGCAAGTTGAGCGCGTGTCAAAGAATAGTCAAAGTTTGGCAAAGCGCCTTGTGATGATCAGGCAGGTGTAATACAATTGATGAGTCTGCCACTTTCCCCTCGTCTATTTTTGTCCCACGGGCGCTTTCACGGCAGTTGCATGCCGTATGAGCCTGGATGTCGGCAGGCCGTCGGGATGAATTTATGCGAATATCGGTCGAATTTCGTACGGCCGCGAATGAATCGCGGGTGTTTTGACGATATATATAGTAAGCAGTGTTCGCCTGGGCACGAACGTGGTGTCAAGGCAATCCAGGCTGCGGATTGATACGTCGGCCGTCCATGCGGTCCAGGATAATAATGCCTGAGCGACATCAAGACATTGAATCGTTTGGCGACAGCCAGGTTCAAGCTCTGTTCGACAAATTCCTGGCGGTGCCAGAACCACTCCTCGATACCGGGGATCTGTTGACGCAGCGCGTCCTGGCCGAAGTGAAGGTCGTCTACGGCACCGGCGGCCAGGTGCTTTCGCCTACCGGGCGTCTGCTGCAACGCGTGTCGGAGTGGCTTGGCGGCTTCCGCCCGCGGGCTGTCGTCATCGCGTTCAGTTCGGTCGCGGTCGCGGCGTTGCTGGTGTTCTCCGTAGCACTCTACAATGCCATTCCCGAACCGGTCTCAATCGCAGCCACGGTCCCCAGCGGTGAGGTACTCGTCCTCAAACCCAATAGCGACACTTTCCGAACATACAAAGCCGGGGATACATTTGTGCTGGCTGAGGGCGACCAGATCATCGCCCGCTCCGGCTCCGTACAACTGGAGCCCTTTCCCCAGCAATTTGCCAACGTAATGCCCGGCACGCAGGTAGAACTCGTCACGGTCGAAGACGAAGATGGTTCGCGTCATGTCGAATTATTCGTCATCGATGGGCAGATTCGCCATCGCGGCTTTGAACCGCTGGAGCCGGGAAACCGCTATTTTGTCAGCACGGATAGTCTGCGGGCGGAGTTTGACAGCAACGACTTTGAGATCGATGCGCTGTCTCCGACACGCACCATCGTCACGACGCGCGATGGTTCGGCACAGATTTCAGCTCCCAGCGGGACGAGAGAGTTGGTCGCAGGCCAGGCGGCCGAGGTCGGCGAACGCACGCTGCTGATCATCGATATCGCGCCGCTTCAGGAAGGTCCTGGCGAAATCGCGATGGCGGAAACGCCGGCCGCTGCAATCGACATGCCGGACGAGCATGCTGAGCAACAACCGCCCACAACCGACACGTTGCCGGCCGCGACCTTGACGGCGCCTCCCATTTCGCAGCCTGATAGCGCCCCCCCGGTCACCGGCGCCAGCGGGGGCTATATCACATCCACCAGTGCGGATTCCGGTTCCGTCCTGACCGTATCCCGTGTCTCTATTGACGAGACAGAGGCCGAACCGGTCTTGGTGTTGTCCGGCTACGGCCCGTTGGGTTCGTCAGTTCAGGTTATGGTCGAGCACAAGCCCGTCGTGACTGCGACCGTCTCGACCGAGGGCAAATGGGTAGCCAGTGCGCCGGTGAACACCGTCGGCCGGTTTGAGGTCGACGTCGTGGCGGTCAACGATGCCGGCGAAGTGCTCGCATCGGCGGCGGCCGCGCAGATGGAGATCGGCCCGCCCATCGAGACACCTGTACCAACACCTGCCGAAGAGTCCAGTATCATCGTTCCGCCCGGTGGGACGACGACCTGGGCGCCAGGGAACGGCTCGGGCAAGCCAGCCACACCGACGAAGACGCCCGCACGACGCCCAACGGCAACGCCGGCGCCAACAGAAACCGCAGCGCCGATTATCTTCAACGCGCCGGTCTTTCCGCCGACAGCCGGACCGACATCGACGTCCTCGCCGACGCCGGACAATAGCACGCCTCCCCATCAGGATGGCCCACCATTCCTGGTGCTCCTACCGTCGCCGACGCCTTCGGAAACGTCAACCAGCACTGCCACGCCAAGATCAACGGCCACAAGCAGCGCAACACCTGGACCTACTTCTACACCGCTGCCGTCCGCCACGACCACAAAGACGCCGGCTGCAACGAGCACGGGCACGGCGACATCGCTTCCGACCGGAACAGCCACCAATACGACGACACCGGTGGCCACCACGACATCAACGGCGACGTCTACTGCGCTGCCAACGCGAACGCAGACGCCGGTCGCAACGGCTACGCCATCCGCCACATCTGTACCACCGACGGCCACATCGGCGCTGCCGACGGCCACGGCAACGCAGCCGCCTGTTCAGCCCACGGCGGGCAGCACCACAAATGACACCGTGCCGCCGTCCGGCGACCCGACTGCGCCGGCGGTCAGCGTCTTCCCAACGGCAACGCCAACAGTGCCGCCCACTGTACCGCCCGCGTCACCGACAGCCACGCCCACCACAAGACCGCCGACGGCTACGGCGACTTCCGTACCGCCAACCGCGACGGCGGCGCCGGTGCAACCGACTGCGACTCCGGTGCCCCCACTGTTGACCGCGCCGGGACTGAACGATTCCGCGCCGAGCGATGGCACGACGAACTCCGGCACGGCACCGCTGCCAACGGTCGCAGCACCGCCGGCTACGGCGACATCCATTCCGCCGACCGCCGTGCCACCGACTGCCGTGCCGCCAACAGCGACGCCCGCGACAGTGGCGCCGACCGCAACGGCTACCCAGGCCGCGGCCCTGCCCAGTTCATCAGTTGGCGATTCGACGACGAGCGATGCGCCGCCCTCGGTGCCTGCAACGGTGCCGCCCACTGCCGTTCCACCAACTGCGGTTCCGCCCGCTGCCGTCCCAACGATTGCCGCGGCCCCGAACACGAGTGTGAACCAGCCGGCAGGCGATACGGCCACCAGCGACAGCATCGCAGCGACTCCGGACGCGAGCATCAATGTGCCCGCACCCGCCGCAACCGAACCGGCAGCACTCAGCAACGTGCCCGCCGATGCAACTGCGGTGCCGGCAGCAACCACCGCGGCGGCTGACTCGGTTCCACCGGCCGTCGATTCTGCGGCCACGCCGACAAACTGAGGCCCGAATCCGGCAAAGAGAGCCGCCATGGCGGCTGCAAATCGGATTTGCACGCCGTAGCGTGCTGTGTTATCGTGCAAACGAAGAAGTCGAAGAGTGGTTTTTGGCGCTTTGTTCAACTCTCGGAAAGGAGGCAGAAAAATGACAGCCCAAGTGAATGTGTCTGTTTTTGATTGCCTTGTTTCCGTGCGCCTAATGACTGACTGACTTCGACTGACGATTCTGGTCGATCAGGCTGTGGGTGCACCTCACCCACAGCTTTTTCTATTGGGACGCCATCGTTGCGTTGAGAAAAAGCCTCGGGTGAGTAGCTCCCCGAGGCCTTTTGTCGGGGAGCGCCGGATTGCTCAACACGTGGATTGACAATGAGGAGACGCTCACCGTGTCTTTTGACTACGAATCGTTTGATGACTACGAGGTATTGGCCGCCCGCTTTGGCGTCCAGCAGCCCGATGAGGACGAGCGCTATCGCAGCAGCGAACGGCGCAAACCAAAGAAAAAGTCGAAGCAGCAAGAGATTGCCGAACTGGCGGAAAGCCCCAACATCCTGGAAGAGGATTTCCGCATCAGCTACACGCCAGCTCGCTACGAAGCAATCTGGCTCAAGGACTCGCTGAAGCCGTTCTTCACACAGGCACTCATGGAAGATGTCCTCGCCCTGGTGAAAGGCGGCAAGGAAGCAAATGTCTATCTCTGCAAGGCAACGCCGACCATGCCGACGCCCTACATCGCCGCCAAGGTCTACCGGCCGCGCCAGTTCCGCAATTTACGCAACGACAAGATGTATCGCGAAGGGCGTGAGTTGCTGAGCGGACTCGGCATACCCATCAAGAACCGCGACAACCGGGAAATGCGCGCCGTCCGCAACAAGACCGCGTTTGGTGCCGAACTGACGCATGTCTCGTGGCTCATGCATGAGTACGTGACGCTGGAACGGCTCCATGGCCTGGGCGCCGCGGTGCCTGCCCCGCTCGGCGCCGGCGAGAACGCCATTCTCATGGCCTTCATCGGCGACCGCTACCGCCCGGCGCCGGTGCTCCACGGCGTGACGTTGCATCCTGGGGAAGCGCGCCGACTCTTCGATGTCGTCCTGTACAACATCGAACTCATGCTGCAATATGGCATGATCCACGGCGACCTTTCGGCCTACAACATCCTCTATTGGGAAGGCGCAGTCACGTTGATCGACTTTCCGCAGGTGACGCTGAGCGAGAGCAACCACAACGCGTACCGCATCTTTCAGCGCGACGTGCGGCGCGTCTGCGAGTACTTTGCGTCACAAGGCGTGACAAGCGATCCGCAACAGATTGCGACGGACCTGTGGACAAAGCATGTGCGCCTTGCTCCAGACCGCACCGTGCAGGATCGTGAGTAGGTGGGGAAGCGCCATTCTGCGGCGCTCGCAGGAGAGGAAGCCTGAACCGGAGTGTTCCAGGCTTCCTCTCACGTGAGTTCCATCAAGCGCCGGCAGGCTGCGGCGCCGCCACAAACGCCTCACTCATCTCCCAAAGTCGCTGCTGCGCCGCCACGTCATAGGAGATATCCGACGACTTCTTCTCCTTGCTATCGGAGAAGTACTTGCCGCTCGTCTGTGCTACCGCCGGCGAAGACGCCAGGTAGATGCTCGTCTCGGCGCCCTTGGCCGGGTTCTTAGCGAAGAGATGGGCGAGAGGCATTACCATGCTCCAGAGACCGCCGTTGTTGCGACCGAAACCGGTGGCCACAAATCCGGGATGAAGCACATTGGCGGTCACGTCGCTGCCATCCAGACGGCGCGCCAACTCATAGGTGAACATGACGTTGGCGAGTTTTGACTGGCTGTAGGCGGCCCAACTGCTATATTTCTGTGCGCCCATTAAATCGTCAAAGTTCATCTTGCCGGAAAAATGCGCGTCCGAAGAGACATTGACGATGCGCGCCGGCGCGCTCGCAACGAGCGTCTCCCACAGGCGCCTGGTGAGCAGGAAGTAGTTGAGGTGATTCAGAGCGAAGGTCATCTCGTAGCCGTCAGCCGTTACCTGGCGATCGGCAAAGACACCACCCGCATTGTTGACGAGAACGTGCAACACCTGGTGGCGTGCCAGGAACTCGTCGGCCGCCTCGTTGATGCCGGCCAGCGTCGACAGATCGGCGGCGATCCATTCCACCGCCGGGTTGCCGGTCGCTTTCTGAATGCGCTGAGTCGTTTCAGCACACCTAGCCGCGCTGCGACTCATGATGACGACGTGCGCTCCCTGCGCCGCCAACGCCTGCGCCGTTACCTCGCCAATGCCATTGGTCGCGCCGGTGACAAGCACCGTCTTGCCCTTCAACTCCCAGGTTGTTACACTCATACCATTCTACCCGTTCAAAACAAAGATGGTTTCAGGCTGCCCGCAGGGTAACGACGCCCCATGTAATCACAGTAGCACGCCGCGGGCAGCCCTCTCAGCCGGCCCGCACTCAGGCGAGTGTTGCGTTCAACTCGATTGCGACGCTGGCGAGCGCCTTGGAGACGGGACAATTCGCCTTCGCCTGCTCGGCATAGCTCTGCAACTGCTCGGCATCCAACCCCGGCACGTCAGCCTTGCTGGTCAGCACGATCTTAGCAATGGTGGGACCTGCCTCCAGGTGAACCTTGGCCGTCGTGTCGATCCGGGTCGGGGTGAAGCCGTCCTTGCTCAAGAGCGCCGACAGAAACATGGAAAAGCAGCCGGCATGGGCCGCGCCGATCAGTTCCTCCGGGTTTGTGCCCGGCCCTTCCTCGAAACGCGATGCATAGCTGAACGGGCCATCGTAGGCGCCGCTGCCCAGCTTCATCACACCCGCGCCATCCTTCAACGTCCCCGTCCAAACGGCATCAGCCTTGCGTACTGGCATCTTCGCTCACTCCTTGTGTCTGCAAATAATCACCGAATAACGTGCATTTCCGTGCACCTGGCTGTAACCGTACACGCCGGAGCGCCGCGAATCTGTGATCGTCCTCCCACTAAGGGCGGTAGGGACCAGGCAGCGCCTGCTAGCTGAGTAGAAAGCGGAGCGCGCCGGGCAGGCGTCGCGCCCAGGCAGCTTCGGTGTGCCCTTCACCCGCGCCGACGACATAGCGCAGTGTGCGTCCAGGCGTATAGCCGGCCTGCTCCAGGAGGAGGGCCAGCCGTTGCGCGCCCGGCTCCTGGTCGCCGTTGTCGACATAGATACGCCCGCCGGCCGGGCGCGGCGCAGGCGCCATCTTCAAAATCGCGCCGCCGGCAACCCAAAGGGATGGACTCATCGCACCGCAGCGACCAAAGGTCTCACCGTACACGTAGTACGTATAGAGGCTGATGAGCCCGCCCATCGACGAACCGAGGAGTGCACTGTGTTCCCGCTCGGGCAGCGTGCGAAACGTGGCATCGATCATGGGCTTGACCGTTTCGGCGACAAAGCGCGCATAGTTGGCCCCGCGACCGTTGCGCCAGTGTGCGAACGGGTTGTACTCGCGGATGCGCCGCCGCCCGCCATGATAGAGACCGACGACGATGGGCTGGCGGCCAATATCGGCGAGCGACTCTGCGGCCGCGGCAACGTCCCAGGTAACGCCGGCATAGCTCACCGCAGGGTCGAAGAGATTCTGCCCGTCTTGCATATAGACTACCGGATACTGGCGCAGCGGGTTCCGCCAATAGCCCTCCGGCAGGTAGACGACGACGGGCCGATGGTTGCGCAACTGGGGGCTGTAGACGCTCCGCGCCATCAGCAGCGTGCCCGGCAGGGCGAGGTTGCTGTCGGGCATCGCCATGTCATACGGCTGCCAGTCAATCTTGTTTCGTGTGAGCACCATTTCCTTCATTTCACTTTCCATGCCGCATAGAACGCCGCGGATGGCAGGTTCGTTCACCGACCCGGCCCCTCGCTTGCCGGCAGCCAAAGGCATCAGTATAGCCGAGCCGGCCGGATCGCGCGAGATGCGGGACGGCAGAAACCGTTCTATTCTCATGCCGAAGCGGTGCCATCGGGACTGGATCTCGGGCGTGCCAGGCGATGGTGTACGCCCCGCAAATCAGCGTACCGAAGTGGGAACTGGGCTGTAACTCACCTGGAATAGCCTGTCAGTACACTGTCGCTACGCAGCAAAATGACCGAGAAACCGCAGTTCCGGCATGGCATTTGTCAAGGAGGACTGGATGCACGTACAGTATGGGACGATCGAATGGGCCGCCGGCACGGTTGACACGACCAGCATGCTCGCCGGCCTGGCGCAGCGCTTTGCGACGCTTTGGCAGCGCGAAACCGGCAGAGACGGTGCCAACCCATGCGCGCAACTCCACGGCGAGGTGCTCCACTTCGCGCTGGACCAGGCGCTGACCGTGCAACAGGCCACGCTGGCCGGCAACGACGAAGGCTACGCCGTCGTGGTGCGCGATGTTGCGTCGACATTCGATCGGCTCTATCCGCAACTGGCAGACGAGATGGAGCGCAACCTCCATTGTTACGTCGGCGCCATGCAGGTTGACCTCGTCCCTGAAACACACGGCGTGCGCATCCAGTTCCAGTTGCGCGAGGCGCCGGGACTGTGGCGTCTCAATCGGCCCAGCGGCACCTGCATGTAGCCGCAGCCAACGATCCTTCGGCGAGGTATGCCCACCGTGCATGCCTCGCCTTTTTGTCTCTACGCCAGGAATAGCGAATCGCCGCACCCCGCCACGCAATCCGTTTTCATGAGTGTAAGAGTGACACTTTTGACAAAGCACACGAATTGGCGCGAGACTAGCGTCACCCGGCCGGCGTCCAGGCGCCAGCCGCATGGGTTTCACGACTGTTGAGGAAGCTGTTTGATCGCCTATTGCCCGTCCGGCCGTTTTCGATGCAAGGCAGAGCAGAGCCCATTGCGCTGCCCGATGACCGGCGCGCCGCTCGAATTCACGGACATGCCGCTCTTCGACCCCGCCTCTATCGACCAGCACGGCACCGGGCTGTGGCGCTACGCGGCAATGCTCCCGGTCATGCACAACGGCCACCGGCGTGTCACGCTCGGCGAAGGCTGGACACCGTTGATCCGCGAGCAATGGGCCGGCCGCGACGTCTACTGGAAACTCGACGCGCTCATGCCGACCGGCAGCTACAAGGATCGCGGCGTCAGCGTCATGGTCAACTGGCTCAAGGGCCTGCACTATGAAGCGCTTGCCGACGATTCCAGCGGCAACGCCGGGGCCAGCATCGCCTGTTACGCCAGCCGCGCCGGCATGCGCTCCGTCATCTTCGTCCCGCAGAGCGCTCCGGATCCCAAGAAAGCGCAGATCGCGGTCTACGGCGGCGAACTCGTGGAGGTGCCCGGACCGCGCTCGCAGGCCACGCTGGCCGTCGAGGCGGCCACCTGCAACAGCCGGGAAATGGCATACGCCTCCCATGCCTGGCATCCAGCCTTTCTCTTCGGCCAGATGACTGTCGCCTGGGAAATCTGGGAACAACTCGGCGGTCACGTGCCGGACTGGCTCGTGGCACCGACTGGACACGGCGGGACCTTGCTCGGCGCCTGGCGCGGCTTCCAGCATCTGCGCGTCTCAGGCGTCACCAACAAGTTGCCGAAGCTGCTTGCCGTCCAGGCCGAACCCTACACGCCGCTCTACGATGCCTTTGTCAGCGGTGCGAACGAGGTGTTGCCGACACCACACGTGGAGCGCATCAGCGCCGACGGGATCGCCATCAGCTACCCGGTGCGCTGGCGTACCTTGCTGGAAGCGATTCGCTTCTCCAAGGGGTTTGTGGCATCGGTCAGTGAAGAAGAGGTACGCAGCGCGCATACTGAGCTAGCCGAGCGTGGTGTCTTTGTCGAGCCAACCAGTGCTACAATAGCAGCGGCACTCAAGCGCGTACCGGCCGAAACCGTCAAACCGGGCGATGTCATTGTCGGCGTCCTCACCGGACATGGGCTGAAAAACCCGCCGCTGATCTGACTCTGCCCGCAACCAACCAACCCATCTCTCGAGAGCAGGCTGGCCATGAAGACAACCCCACCGCTCAACTCCCTGGAAAACGCCCTCGGCGTCAAATTCAGCGACAAGGCGCTGTTGCAGCAGGCGTTCGTCCACCGCAGCTACCTGAACGAACTGCTGGAGAACGAGCAAGAACTCCTGGACAACGAACGGCTGGAGTTCCTGGGTGACGCAGTGCTTTCCTACATCTTCAGCGAATATCTCTTCACCCATTTCCCGGCGCAGAAAGAAGGCGGGCTGACCAACCTGCGGTCCGCGCTCGTCCGCCGCGAGACGCTGGCACGGCTGGCGGTGAAGCTACATCTGGGCGATTACCTTCTCCTGGGCCATGGCGAGGAGGAGAGTGGCGGGCGCACGCGGCAGGCAACGCTGTGCGCCACCTTCGAGGCGCTCGTCGGCGCGCTCTACCTCGACCAGCAGATGCAGGTCTGCCGCGACGTAGTCATCCGCCTCTTCCGCCAGGAGCTGCAGCGGCTGGACCAGCGTATGCAGGTGAAGGACGCCAAGAGCCGCCTCCAGGAACTGGCGCAGTCAAAAGTCGGTGCGACCCCGCGCTACCGCCAAGTGACCAGCGATGGGCCTGATCACGCCAAGCACTTCGTCATGGCGGTGCAGATTGGTGGTGTCCCCTATGGGGTTGGCCAGGGCAGAAGCAAGCAGGAAGCAACGCAAAACGCCGCCGCCATGGCGC
Source organism: Caldilineaceae bacterium (assembly GCA_020634815.1). Lineage (GTDB taxonomy): Bacteria > Chloroflexota > Anaerolineae > Caldilineales > Caldilineaceae > Caldilinea. The sequence goes on from JACKBA010000007.1 coordinate 73,764, forward strand.
TCTACTGCCTGGGGGAGACGGTAGACAACTACATTCTCGACCGCGATCTGGCACGGGAGCACGGCATTGACCTGCCGGATACCCCTGGCGGCGCCGACTCGGACGACTGACCCACGCCTCGCCTAAAGCTGAATCTCTTCCTCGATGGCCTGCAGATCGGCGCTGTCGGCGCTCTCGTCATGCTTCACCATGCGATCGCCATCCAGACGCAGACTGATGACGCGGCTGACGCCGTCGTTGCCCATCGTGATGCCGTAGATCGTGTTGGCGCCTTCCAGCGTGCGGCGGTTGTGCGTCACAATGATGAATTGCGTATCCTGGCTCAGCTCCTCCACCGTCGTGCGGAAGCGATCGACGTTGGCTTCATCCAGCGCGGCATCGACCTCATCCAGCACACAGAAGGGCGTGGGGCTCACATGCAGGATGGCAAAGATCAGCGCGCACGCGGCAAGCGATCGCTCGCCGCCGGAGAGTAGCGCCAGACTCTGCGGGCGCTTGCCGGGCGGGCGGGCGATGATCTCGACGCCGCTCTGCGAGATGTTCTCCGGGTCGGTCAACTCCAGGTGCGCCGTGCCGCCATTGAAGAGCTTCTGGAAGAATCGGGTGAACTCCTTGCCGACTGCGTCATAGGTGCGGCGCAGTTCAATCTCCATGCGATCGTCGAGTTCCTTGATGACCTTCTGCAGGTCGGCAGAAGCCGCTTCCAGATCCTCTGACTGTGTAAAGAGGAACTCGTAGCGCTCGGCGGCCTCCTCGTACTCGCGCGGCGCGTCGGGGTTGACGTTACTCAGGCGCGCCAGCCGCGCCCGCATCTCGCGCACCTCGCCTTCCATGCTCTCCGGCACGCTGTCGATCACCGGCAACTGCTCGACGATGGTATCCCAGGGCAGCGGCGGTTGATAGGCAACCTCCTCGCTCTCCTCCAGCGTGACCAGCCCCAGGTCTTCCTCGATCTCGCCGCGCAGTTGGTGGAGCGCATCCTCGCTGCGCTGAAGTTGCAGCACGGCATGGTTCCACGTGCTCTCCTCCTGGCGCAACGAGTGCTGAAGCGAGCGCTCCTGCTGTTCAAACTGCCCCTGCTCGGCTTCGAGTCGGGCCAACTCCTGCTCCAGCGGGTTGATGCGCTGCTGCAAGGCATCGATCTGCCGGCTCAGCCCGTCCTCCTGCTCGCCCAGCGCCGTGACGCGCACGCCCAGCGTCTCGATCTCACCGCCAAGCCCGGCGATCTGCTGCTCCTTGTGGCGAATCTGGTCGGCGATGCTTTGCAGGTTGCGGGCCGTAGAGTCGGCGAGCGCCTGCTGGCTGCGCAGGTGCCCCTGCGCCTCGGCCGCTGCCGCGCGCCGGTTGGCAAGTTCCTGCAACAACGCATCGGCGCCTGCCGCGGCCACACGCGCCCCGATCGCCTCGAGGGCCTCACCGGCCGTCGCTTCCGCCGCCTGGGCCGCGTCGATCTCGCCCAGCAGTGATGCCTCGCGCTCGTCCAGCGTCCGCTGCTCGGCCTCGGTCAGTTCGATCTGCTCGGATCGCCACCGTCGCGCCTGCACGCCGCGATCCACCTGCCGGCGCAGGTCTTCAATCTGCGTGCGCAGGAGCCGGTCCTGACGCACAAGGTCGGCAAGGGTCTGCTGCTGCCGTGTCGTCTCCAGGCGCTGGCGCTCGATGTCGGCCGTGAGCGCGGCGCACGCCTCTGCTTTGCGCCCGGCCTCGCCGCTCGCTGCCGAAATCTGAGCGGGAAGCTCGCGCAACTCGCGCTCGCGTGCCAGGAGCGAGTCATCGCCGCGGCCGCCTTCGTTGCCGCCGGTCACCGCCCCGCCCGGCCGGATGATCTCGCCGTCGAGCGTGACAAGTGTGGGGCGCGCGCCGCCGCCAAAATCGTCCAAAGCCGCGCGTGCGGCGGGTAAATCCTCCGCCACCCAGACCCGGTTGAGCAACTGCTGCACGGCAGCCTCGACGGCGGGCTCGTATTCGATCAGGTCGACGGCATTGCCCAGCAGTCCGCGTCGCTGCGGCGCAGCAATTGCCGGCTGCACGTTGAGCCGATCCAGCGGCAAAAAGGTCGCACGCCCGCTGCGTTGCTCCTTGAGCATCTCGATGGCCGCCGCGGCATCGTCCCACCGGCTGGTGATGACATTCTGCAGCGCACCGCCCAGCGCCGTCTCGATGGCTTTGTCCAGCCCGGCGGGCACGCGCACCTGCGACGCCACCGTGCCGACAATGCCGCTCAAGCGTTGGCTGCTGCCGGCCTGCAGGACGGCGCGCACGCCACCGCCGTAGCCGGCACCCTCGCGTTGCAGACGCTGCAACATGTCCTGGCGCGTCTGCAAACGATCCAGGGCGCGGTCCGCTTCCTGGCGCTCCGTCTCGGCGGCACGCAGCGCTTGCTGGCTGCCGGCGACCGACTGCTCCAGGGCGTGGAGCGCCGTCTGAACGCCCTGCGCCTCTTCCTCCAGGAGCGTGGCCTGCTCTTGCACCGTTGCCAACGCGCTTTCCGCTCGTTGGGCATCCTGCTCGGCGGCGGAGAGCGCAGCCTGCTGCTGTGCGTGCTCGGAAGCGAGTGTGCTCCGGCGCTCGCCGATCTGCCGCAGCCGGCTTTCGATCTCGGCGCGCTGCTGCTGGCGCCGCGCCAGGTCGCGGCGCAGATTGTCCTGCTCGCCCTGCAGACGGGCGCGCTCCTGCTGGCGCTGACCGACCTCGGTCTGGATCGCCTCGGCAGCCTGCTGGCGCTCGCCGACGGCGGCCTCGGCGGCCTGCACGGCAACGCCCAACTCATCCAGGCGCACGGCCAGCGCATCGCGCTGCGCGGAGAGCGGTGCAAGCTCGCGCTCGGAATCCTCACGCCGCGCCTGGAGTTGGCGCAGACGTTCCTGGGCAACGGCCAGTTCGCGGCCGATGCCCTCGGCCTGGCGGTGAAGCTCGCTACTCTCCGCATGTAAGGTCGCCAGGCGGGCGCGTCGCTCGGTCTGCACGGCGCGTACCTGCTCCACAGAGTGGCCGATACGAGCCAGCTCGGCCTGGCGCTGCTCGACGGTTTTGCGCAACGTCTGCTCGGCGGTGTGGTGCTCTTCGACGCTGCGCAACGTGGTGTGCCAGCGGTAGCCATGCCAGTCGCGCAGCAACGATTGCAGGTCGCTGGCGATCTGCTCGCGTTCCTGGGCGCGTTCGGCCTGGCGGCGCAGGTAGCCCAGGCGCGGGCTCAGCTCGGCGACGATGTCCTGGACGCGCGTCAGGTTCTGCTTGGTCGCTTCCAGGCGGCGCACAGCGGTGGCGCGCTTGATCTGGTAGCCGCTGATGCCGGCTGCTTCCTCGAAGAGCGACCGGCGCTCCTCGGGCGCCATGCTCAGCGCGCGGTCGATGAGCCCCTGGCCGATGACCGAGTAGGTGCGCTTGCCCAGCCCCGTCTGGGCCAGGAGATCGACGACATCTTGCAGGCGCACACGCTGGCCGTTGACGATATATTCGTTGTCCCCGTCGCGATAGGCGCGGCGGGTAACCTCCACCTCGGCGAAGTCGATGGGAATCTCGCCGGCGCTGTTGTCCAGCGTGATGGTGACTTCGGCCAGGTTGAGGCGCGCCTTCTTGTCGCTGCCGGAGAAGATGACGTCGCTCGTCTTGCGCGAGCGCAGCAGGCTGAAGCTCTGCTCGCCAAGGCACCAGCGCACGCCGTCGACGATGTTGCTCTTGCCGCTGCCGTTCGGGCCGACGACAGCCGTCACCCCTGGGTCAAAAATGAACTCGGTGCGACGGGCGAATGTTTTGAAGCCTTGGATGACGACACGCTTGATTCGCATACGGGTGATTGCGCCTGGATGTCAGCCGTGAAAATGCCAGAATGCCGGCAGGATCGCTTCAGCCAGGAGGCCGATAGCATAGATGCCGCTGAAGAGCGCCAGCAGGCGGCTGCGGCGCCGGAACCACGGCCCGAGGGCAAAGCGGCCGGAGAGCAGCGGTTCGGCGCACAGGACGACCAGCCCGCCGGCGCCGGCAATCTGGAGAATGCTCCAGACTGGCAACGCAATGAAGATCAAGATCGGGTTGCCGAAGATTCCCAGCAAGTGGCCGGCGCTGAACGCCGCCAGGTTGGCCATGCGCACCAGGAACCACGCGCCCACGAGTCCACCGGTCAACAGCGAGCCCAAGACGATACCGGCAATCTCCGCGGCGGTAGCCAGCGGTTCGACGGTGATGCCGCCCGGTAACGGCGAGCGTGCGAAGTACCACTCCGACGTCATGGCTCGCTGCATGAAGCCGTTGTCAAATGCGCGCTCCAGTTGTTCCGGCACGAACCAGGTCAACAGCAGGATCAGCGACATCGTGACTGCCAGCCACAAGAAGACGATCCCGAGCCCGCTCCGGATATCGCCGCGACGCACAGAAATAGCCAGAAAGATCGTGAGCACCACGGCCTGGATGAAGGGCATGAAGCGCGGCTGCCCCATGACGGCGGGCAGGCCGGTCGTCAGCAGCGCAAAGAACGCTGCCATGAGAAAATAGACTGGGTCGCGTGATAGCTGGTACGCTCGTTCCATAGAGACTCTTGATTATAGCCTACCGGGCGCAGCGGGCGGAATCATCACCCGCCGCAACCTTCTCATCTTGCCACTTTTCAGGGCAAATGGTGCGTATCCACGGCAAACGAAAGGGGCGGCTGGCGACCAGCCGCCCCTTACTCGAAGCTGACATACTGTGCCAGAAAGTCGGCTTTCGACTTCCGGCGCTACGCTTTGCTAACGCTGCCGGTCGGGATTCAACAGCCACTCGACCAGCGCGTTGATCTCATCCTCGCTCATGCGCTCGGCGAAGTTCTGCGGCATGATCCCACCCATGTACCCTTCCACCAAGTAGGCGTTCGGATTCACAATACTGTTGTGCACGTAGGTCGGCGCATCCTCGCCAGGCACGAAGGTGCCGGCCTCTTCATACAGGTTGCCCAGATTCGGGCCAACGGGGCCGCGGTTGTTGGCATCTTGCGGCAGGTCCAGGTTATGGCAGCCAGAACAGCCCATGCTCACGAAGAGTTCCTGTGGGGGCAGGGGACCGGTCGGCTCGGGCGCAGCTTCAGCGGCCGGCGCGCTGCCGTCTTCCGCAACTGCGCGGGTCGGTGCATCGGCAAACATCTGCCATGGATCCGGATTCTCGGCCGTGCCCTGCAAGAGCGCGTCCTCTTCCCAGTTGAGCACAAACGCCGTCACGTTGTTGACCTGGTCATCACGGAAGGGGCCGCCAAAACGCTGGCTCCAGGTCGGCATGTGCTGAGCCCACTGGGTATCGACTTTCGACGGACGTCCGGCAGCAACCGTGAGTGCGACGTAGTCATGCAGCGAGCCGGTCCAACTGACATCGGTCAGACGCTGCGTGAAGAAGTACTTGCTGTGCAAGGCCGGTGCGACGCCGGGCAGACCCTTGCCGTCAGGACCGTGGCAGTTTGCACAGTTATTTGCGAAGATTTCGGCGCCCTTCTCAACACCGCGCCCATCCCAGTTGGCCGTCTGCGCCTCCATGCGCCGCTCTTCGATGACGCCAAGGAAGAGGAGAACCGCTATGGCGATCACGACAGCCAAGATGCCCAGGCCGATTTTGGCCAACGGCGACCTGACGTACAGAAAACTATACCATGGTTGCTTCATGGTCGGTGCTTACTCCTCTGCTGGCGGGCGCACGAAGCTGAAGTCCTTGAGCCCGTACTGTTCCCAGTAGAGCGAATCCTCATGCAGGAAGAAGGTGCGCAGGAAGCGTTCCTCCTTGCCTTCCGGACTCAGCCAGTTTATTTCCCACGCGATACGCTTGAGGCTTGGTTGCTCCTGCGTAACTCTCAGGATTCCGTACGGATTGATAAAAGACGGGTCAGTCTCAGCAAAATGGGCGATACCTGCCTCGAACTCATGCAGGATGTGGTTGAACTCTTCATCGTCCGTAATGGGATTCTCACGCGTATCATATACGCCGATGGGCAGATGTCCGTAGCCAATCTCACGCACAGGCCCCATGCCTTCTTCCGGCATCAGTTCCTGTACGATTTCGACACTCGGCGCCCCCTGCACGGCATAGTACGGGGTACCCATCCAGCTCAGGACAAGCATGACAATACCGGCCACCACACCGCTGATGATTGCCACGCGGCGGTCGCGACCGCGTCGGCTCGGGTTGCGATCCAGATACGGGATGCCCATGAGCAACACAAGCAGCACGCCTGGGACGATAACACCGGCAACCGTCTTATCCGCGATCTTCAGCAGACCCTGGAGCCAGTAGAAATACCACGGCGCCACCGTATGCAGCGGCGTCGACTGCGGATTTGCGATCGACTCGAGCGGCGCCGAGAAGAAGAAGGCAGTGATGACTACCATCAGCGTCGTGAAACCGATGAGGAAGGTTGCCTCGTCGATCATGACGTCGGGCAGGAAGTAGACGCGGCGGTCGGCCGGAACCTTATTGGCCGTGTCCTGCCCCACTTCTTCCTCGTCCGAGGGCAGGCTGATGCCGAAGTGCACAACCTTGTAGTAGTGCACGAAGAAGAAGAGGAAGAGAATCAACGGCAGGAACAGCACGTGAAGCAGATAGAAGCGCAACAAGCCGTTGGCGCCAATGTCGGGCGCTCCGCGTGCCAACAGGTTGACCGTCTCGCCGACGATCTTGGGCGGCACGGCTTCGGCCATGGAGGTGCCGATTGTCACCGCCCAGAAGGCGAGTTGGTCCCACGGCAGCAGGTAGCCGGAGAAGCTCAAGAAGAGCGTGACGACCAGCAAGATGACGCCCGTAAACCAGGTAAACTGGCGCGGGGCCTTGTAGCTGCCAGTCAGATAGGTTCTGACCATGTGCGCTGTCACGACAAGCACCATGAGTTCGGCGCCCAGGCGGTGTATGTCGCGCATGAACTGGCCGAAAGGCACGTTGCTCAACAGCCGGATCATGTCGACGTAGGCGCGCTCCGGGGTGGGGGCGTACCAAATCATCAGGATCAGACCGGTGATCGTCTCCACAAAAAACAGGTAGGTTGACAGCAAACCCAGCCGGAACGTGTGGGTGAACTTCGTCACGCTCTCATGGTAATAGGTGGGCTTGATGTGGAGCAGAAATGCCTCGGAGTGGGGCTTGAGCCGGGGATTCGGGCGCCCCGGCGCCTCACCACGCAACATCCGCCGCACTTCACCAGCCGGAATACCGGCGGTGATGCGCGTAAATACATCATCCGCTGTGTCCAGAACCGTTTGTACGAAGCCTTTCTTTTCGACTTCTGGTTGTACAGCCATATGACTCCTTCTCGCGGAACTATCGAAGCAGGTAACTGATCGTCAGGAAATCAATGAGACTTGCAATTGTCAGGATATTTCACGCTCGACGAGCGCTCACGCTCTGGAACTAGGCAGGCACCGCACGTGCCGGAGAATCAGCAGAGGGCGCACCCAATTCTTTCTTGCCGGTGTCGACTGCCACTTCGCCGCCCTCAATGCTGATTACAAATGTATCCAACGAACGCGGCGCCGGGCCTTCAATGTAGAAGCCCTCACGCGTGAACTTGGAGCCGTGGCATGGGCATTCGAAGCGATTGTTCGCCTGTTCCCACTTGTAGAGACAGCCCAGGTGCGTACACACCATGTAGAGCGCCTTGGGGCCGACGTCCTCCGTGTTCACCAGCCAGAACTTACCGGCGACAAATGGATCCGGGGGGGCCGATGTGGGCGGCAGAGCGCTCTCCGGGCCGATGAAGAAGACGCCACCAAATTCGCCGGCCTTAAAGCGCGGCATCATGAAAAAGAAGAGCCCGACGCCGGCCTGCAGCGCCACAAGACCAAGGGCGCCACCCCAAGCATACGTCAAGAACTCGCGCCGGTTCATTTCCTTGCGCGCCTTGGCCTCCGGCGAGTCTTCCTGGAACGCGGGGGCGGACGAAACGACAGGTGTGGCGGCCGCTATCTCTGCGGCGGCAGCAGCACCATTTGTCGGCGCGCCATTGGACCCGCTCTTTGCCGGCGCCTCGCCGGCAGGAGCCGATGCGACCGCCGTCGCCGTTGCAGCGGATGCGGCGGATGCAGCAGGGGCCGGATTCTCCACCGCTGCGGCAGGCGCTTCCTTGGCCGGAGCCGCAGACGCGGGTGCCTCAGCCTCGGCGCTGGCCTTGGCTTTCTTAGCAGATGCCTGCATTTTCGCCTTCAACTCGGCAATGCGTTTTTCGCGCTCATCACCGCTCTGGTCGGCTGTCTTGTCTGCCATTTGGACGCGGTCTCCTTCTCAATCAACTGGACGGCAGGCACCTTGCACAGGTTTTCGCTTTTCTGAAGATGCCCGGTTTACAGGCCAGGTTTTCGTGCAACCCGAGGTTGTGCCACTGGATGCCCGGCGGCAACTTGCGTGGACTATAGCATACGCGCCGCGCACTTGTCAAAATTATCACAAATTTCCGGCACTGTAATTGCAGCCACAATCCTCTGTCGCTCCGTCAGCGTTTTTGGGAGCAAGGAGTCGCGGCAAACCTGTGACCTGATGTGCCACATTGTACCACGGTCGCACCAAAAGTGCGTAATCTTTGCGCCATTTTTCACAAACAACTCTCCAAAGCACGCTGAGAGAGAGCAAAAGCCGCCTCTTTGAAAACTGCCGTCACTTTGTCACAAAATTCATGTATCAAATTGCCTTCCGGCGTACTCTATCGTTGCAGTGGATCGATCAGCGTTCTTGGCGTGCTCCAGTCGAAAGGGCTAACCTCATGTTGTCAACCGAAATGCCGGCCGTGCAACAGGCTGCTGTAACCTCATCATTTGCATGGCTGTTGCGCAGCAACGCCGTCTGGCTGCGCAATGACGACCCATTGTATCGCTCCACCGTGCGCCTGATGGACCATTCGCGCTATGCGGGTCTCGATCTTGACATTTGCGCCTATCGGGATCTGGCGCTGATTCCATTCTGGCGCTACGACCTTGTGCTGCTGGAGCAATCGCGCGGCCAGGATATTGCGACGCTGACCTCGGCAATCAAGCGGGTCCGCCAACTGAGCCAGGCGCCCCTGATCGTCTTGACGCGCCGCCTCACACCCGAGTTGACGCTGGCCGGCTTGCACGCCGGCGCCGATTCCGTGTCGCTCATGCAGTCATCCAATCGCGTCTTGCTCGCGCACTGGAGCGCCATGTTGCGACGCTGGAAGCCACTTTCCTGATCGTGAAAACCACTGCGCCGGCAGGTCGACCTGCCGGCGCACTTTTTTGTTCGGTTCGCTGTCCCGCTCAATTGCCATCCAGTTCCGCCATGCGCTCCACCAATTGCGCGCGGCGCTCCTGTAACTCCACCAGCTTGGCCCGCTCGCGCTCGACGACATTGGCCGGCGCCTTGTCCATGAAGCCAGGATTGCCCAGCAATCCATCGATCCGCTGCACCTGCTTGTCGACGTTGTCGATCTCGCCCTGGATGCGCTTGCGCTCGGCCGCCAGGTCCACGAGTCCAGCCAGCGGCAGGTAGACGGTCACGCCCGATGCGGCCAGCGTAGCTGCCTTGCCCGGCGCCGCCAGTTCCGGCTCGATGACGACGGCTTCTGCTTCCAGGCGCGCCAGCATGACCAGCACCGGCAGATTCTCCGCCAACAGCCCAGTATGGCCGCCGGCGCTGAGCGACGCGGCAATGCGCCGTGCGGCCGGCACGTCGTACTCGCTGCGCACGTTGCGAATGCCGCGGATGATCTCCTGGATGCGCGCAAAGTCGGTCTCGGCAGCGGCATCCTGCCAGGCGGTAGCGGCCGGCCAGCGCGTCACCATGATCGACCGGCCATCGCCGGCCAAGCCGGGCAGATTCTGCCAGATCGCTTCGGTGACGAAGGGCATGAAGGGGTGCAGCAGGCGCAGGCTGCGCTCCAGCACGTAGGCCAGCACCTGGCGCGTCGCCTGTGCCTCGACCGGGCTGCCGTCGCCCAGCCGCACCTTGGACGCCTCGATGTACCAGTCGCAGTACTCGTTCCACAGAAACTCGTAGAGTTGGCGGCCCGCCTCACCCAACTGCCACGCATCGACCAGGCGCGTCACCTCGCTGCGCACGGTCTCGTAGCGGCTGAGGATCCAGCGATCGGCCAGGCTCAGGGCGGCGGTCTCCGGCAGCGCGTAGGCGGGGCTGTTCGGGTCGGACCAGTCGATCTCGACGCCCTCTTCCAGTTTCATGACCACGAAGCGCGCCGCGTTCCAGATCTTGTTGGCGAAGTTGCGATTCGCCTCGACGCGGCTGGTGGCCAGCTTGAGATCGTTGCCCGGCGTGCCGCCCGTCAGCAGCGTGAAGCGCAGCGCGTCCGTGCCGTATTCGGCGATCAGATCGAGCGGGTCAAGGGCGTTGCCCAGGCTCTTGCTCATCTTGCGCCCCTGCTCGTCGCGCACGAGTCCGTGCAGGTAGACCGTGTGGAAGGGCACCTCACCCGTAAATCTCAGGCCGAGCATGATCATGCGCGCCACCCAGAAGAAGATGATGTCGTAGCCGGTCTCCAGCACGCTCGTCGGGTAGTAGGTCGCCAGATCCTGCGTCTTCTCCGGCCAGCCCAGCGTGCTGAACGGCCACAAGCCGCTGCTGAACCAGGTGTCGAGTACGTCGGGGTCCTGGCGCAGCTCGACGTCGCGGCCGTAGTGGGCAATAGCACGGTCGCGCGCCTCGCTCTCGCTGCGCCCGGCAAAGGCTGCGCCGTCCGGCCCGTACCACACGGGGATGCGATGACCCCACCAGAGCTGGCGGCTGATGCACCAGTCGCGAATGTTTTCCAGCCATTGGTTGTAGATGCGCTCGAAGCGCTGCGGCACGATCTGGATATCGCCATTCGCCACCGCGGCCAGAGCAGGACGCGCCAGCGGCTCCATCTTCACCCACCACTGCTCGCTCAGCAGCGGCTCGACGATGGTGCCGCAGCGCTGGCAGTGACCGACCTGATGCACGTGCTCCTTGTCGCCCACGACCAGGCCAGCCTCGCGCATGTCGGCCCACAGCTTCTTGCGGGCATCGAAGCGATCCAGCCCCGCGTAGGGGCCGGCGTTGGCGTTGAGCGTGCCGTCGATGTTCATGATGTTGATCATGGCCAGCCCGTGGCGTTTGCCGATCTCGTAGTCGTTCGGGTCGTGGCCGGGCGTCACCTTGAGCGCGCCGGTGCCGAATGCCGGGTCGACGTACTCGTCGGCGATGACGGGAATCTCGCGGTCGAGCATGGGCACCAGTGCGGTCTTACCCACGACAGCGGCGTAGCGCGCATCCTCGGGGTGCACCGCCACCGCCGTGTCGCCCAGGATCGTCTCGGGCCGCGTCGTGCTCACCTCCAGGAAGCCGCCCTCCTTGAGCGGGTAGCGGAAGGTGTAGAAGCGCCCGTTCTCTTCGTCGTAATCCACCTCCAGGTCGCTGATGGCGCTCTGGCAGCGCGGGCACCAGTTGACCAGGTAGTTGCCCTTGTAGATCAACCCTTCATCATAGAGTTGCACGAAGGCTTCCAGCACCGCCTCGCTCAGCCCGTCGTCCAGGGTGAAGCGCTCTCGCTGCCAGTCGCAGGAGATACCCATGCGCTTCTGCTGCGCGGTGATGCGGGCGTGATATTCGGCCTTCCAGCCCCACACCTCTTCGACAAAGCGCTCGCGGCCGAGGTCATGGCGCGTGACGCCCTGCTTCTCGAGCTGGCGCTCCACCACGTTCTGCGTGGCGATGCCGGCGTGGTCGGTGCCGGGCATCCACAAAGTGGGGTCGCCCAGCATGCGGTGGTAGCGAATGAGCATGTCCTCGATGCTGCTGGTGATGGCGTGGCCCAGGTGCAGCGCGCCGGTGACGTTGGGCGGCGGCATGGAGATGACGAAGGGCTTGCGCGCCGGGTCGGCCAGCCCGCTGGCAACCTGTTGCTCGGGCCGGAAGAAGCCGTTGTGCTCCCACCAATCGTAGAGGGTCTCCTCCGTCTGGTGCGGGTCATAGGCTTTGGGCATCGTCGGTTCGGTCATCGTTCGCTCCGTCATGGTATTGCCTCGATTCGAGCAGGGGCGAGGGGCGAGTTGCGAGGGGCGACTGTAAGCAAATGTGCTCACCCGTTGTCCCACTGTGCGGCGACTAATGCATCCGCAGAATAGAGGCAATTCGGCCGGCGACTTTATCGCCCCTCGCCCCTCGCAACTCGCCCTTCCCCAACAAAAAAGCCGCTCCATCCCAAGGACGAAGCGGCTTCGCGGTACCACCTTGATTATACGCAGACGGTCAAGCCGGCGTATCACTCGTGCGCGGTAACGGGCGCTAACCGAGAGAAGCTACGCTCACTTCACTTCCCCAACCTTCCCGGCGACCTTCCCTGCGCTCCGTTCGAAAGGGGTTTGCAGCCGATGACCCCTTCTCTCTGGCGACGATGCGGCAGGTACTCCTCCGGTGCATTGTCGTTCGACTATATTGAAGTTGGATTATAGTCGAAGCAGGCCAGTGTGTAAAACCTGGACAGCTTGGAGAGTTGACCAAGCTGTTACATGCCCCACCAATAGCGCCTGCACCAGCACAACGGCTGAAGTCGTCACTACAACCGCTCGAAGGCACGCACCGCCTCTGCCAACCGCGCCGGATCGCGCCAGAGGGCCGGAAGCGCAAAGGTGGACGCCTCGCGCACATCGCTCTCGCCACGGATGTAGAAGTAGTGTACCTTCTTGCCCGGCACCAGGTACTCCTTTTGCAGCCTGAGAAGCATATCGCTCACCTGCTTGTCGACAGTGCTTGACGGCGCCGGTCGATAGACATACCCATCCGCCAGGCAGGGCGATTTTTCACAATTGCAGGAAACACCGATACCCTGCGGCGTCAGTTCGATCACGCGCGTCGCCAACACACGTTTGGTCGAGCGCATGACGAAAGCGGCGACGACCGGCCGATCCTCGTAGATCTGCACGTCAATGCGCACGCCAATCGCGACCGGCGCGGCGCGGGCAGGCAGTGGTTTGGCAGGCGGCGATTTTGTCGATGGTGGTTTTGGGGCCGGCGCATTCGGCTGGTTACGCGCCGGAGATGCGGGCTGCGGCTTATCAGGTGACTTCGCCAGCGGTTTGGCAGGCGTGACCACAGGCGACGGCGCAGTCAGCACGGCGGGTTGACCGTCGGCGGCGTGACACAGGCCCTGATGCTCGCGGCAGACGCCGCGCCCGCAGGTCGAGCAGGGTATCAGGCTGTGGCGGCAGACGGGGCGATTGCAGACGACACACGTCTTGACCTGATCGGCGCAGCGCTGGCAGTAGACGCGCTTGCAATCCACGCACTGTGGCGCCAGGCAATGATCGTGCGCCAGATGGCCGCCGCTGCAAAGCTGCAAGCCGTCGCCCGGCTGTCCGCACACGTCGCAGACCAGCGCCTCCAGCCGGTGCATCAGCGGATCCCAGACGACGGTGCGCTGAAGCGTCGTCGTGCGGTTGCTGATGCTTACCGGAATCGTCACTTTGGGCTGCGTGATGAGCAGCGTGTTGATCAGTTCCAACTCGACACGCAGCCCGTAGCGCCCGCGCACATCATCGGTCTTCGTGCCGCGTTCGGCTTCGAGCATGGCGAGCTTGTCGTCGAACTCCTGGCGGCGCGCTGTGTCAGCCGGATCGGTGCGACCCTGCCGCTTGTGAAGGTCGGCAGCCAGTTCGTTGTAATACGCCTCGATACGCGCCAGATCGAGCGCCAGGTGGTGCGCCATCCGCGCAGCCAGGGCGGTCAACTGCGGCGTCAGGCTGGCGCGGGCGGCGGCTTCGGCGCGCGTCAGCAGATCGCGCAGGAGCGCGGGTGCCAGCGGCTCGCTACCGTCGCTCCAGCGCGGAGCGGCCAGCGGGAAGCCGTCGAAGCGCGCTTCCGGCTCGACCAATGCCAGCAGATCAAGGTGAGCGCGCGCGGTCACGGCATGGCCGGCCTGCACGTCCATCATCACGCTCACCGCATCTTCCTGCTTCTCCTCGCTCAGGATCGTGGCCTTGAAGTTGAATTGCAGGTAGTGGTGCAACTCATTGCGTTCTTGCGTCTTGGGCACAAAGTCGATGCGGGCATTGGACAGGCTGAATTGTTTACGCGCCAGGTCTGCCAGCCCGCGCTTGTCCAGCCGTACATGGTTGATGAAGCCGGCGGCGTTGGTGGGCTGTTGCGCCACCCGCGCCGCGATCTTATCGACGACCGGGTGGTTGACACTGAGCGACAGCGCCGCGTCAGGGACGCCGGCGGCCGGCTCGGCATCGAAGCGCAGGTGTGCGAAGTCAGCAACCCCCAACGCTGCGGCGACATCTTCCGGCATCAGCACTTCATAGATGCCAAAATCCGGCGGCGACACAATGCCGCCCTGCTGCTCCAGAAAGTCGAGCACAAAACGGCTGAGGTCGAAACGTTCGTGGTGGAGATCGCTCATCGCAGCATCGTCATTCGGTGCTGAAGTCCTCGCCAAAGAGGGCCTCATCGTACTCTTTCATCTGTTGATACGCGGTGCGCGCTTCGACCAGCGCATCGCCCAGTTCGCCCATCTTTGCCGACAACTCGCCCGTGCTCTGTGCCTGGCGCCAGATGTCAAGTACGATCTCCTCGAAGTCGCGCTCGTCGGCCAGTTGCCCCAGGATCATCTCCATCTCGCCGATGACCAGCTCGAACATGTTGAGCTTGCGGTCGAGGATGTCGAGCACATACTCCTCGATGGTGCCCTGGGCGGCCAGGTTGAAGATATCCACCGGCAGCGTCTGGCCGATACGATGGATGCGCCCGACGCGCTGCTCGATGCGCTGCGGGTTCCATGGCAGGTCGAAGTTGACCAGGACGCGACAAAATTGGAGGTTGCGCCCCTCGCCGGCCGCCTCGGTGGAGAGTAACACGGGCGTGGTTTCGCTGAAGGATCGGATCGCCTGATCTTTCTGTGCCGTCGTCAACCCGCCGTGGTAGAGCGCAAAGTCGACGCCCCACGCCCGCATCTCCTGCGCCAGCATTTCCTGCGTGGCACGGAATTGAGTGAAGATCACAACCTTGCCCTGTCCTGGGCCGGCTGCCGTCTGCGCGTCCAGCAGTTTGCGCAGTGCGTCGGCTTTGGCAGTGGTCTGCACGGCGTCGGCTTGCTGCGCCAGGGTGAGCAGCTCGTTGCGATAGGCGTCGAGCCCCTTCACCGCCGCCAGCGAACGCAGCGTGGAGCGCGTGGCCGCGGCGCTGCTGCCTGCCTCCAACAAAAGGGTCCGCACGCCAAACCGATGTGCGCTGGAGACGCCATCGTCACTCAACATGCGCCGCCCCAGATCGACGATAGCGTCGTAGATCTGTTGCTCGTCGGCGTGGAGCGTCAGCCGCACAGTATGGGCGCGGCGTGGCGGCAGTTGCAGGTTGATCTGGCTTCGAGCGTGGCGCACCATCACATCGCTCAACAGGTCGCGTAGCAAGCCGCGATTCTTGGGCAGGCGCGGGTCGCCACGCACGACGAACTCGCGCTGAAACTCCTTGGGGCTTTTCAGTTGTCCAGGCTTGAGCACCGTCACGAGATTGTAGAGTTCGGCAAGGCTGTTCTGCACCGGCGTGGCGGTCAGCAACAGGATATAGCGCTTCTGCAGCTCGTTGACCAGCTTCCACGTCACCGAAGCGCGGTTCTTGAGGTGGTGCGCCTCATCAACGATCACCAGATCGTAGAGTTCGGCGGTGATTTTCTCCCGATGCTCCGGACGCCGCGCCGTGGCAATCGAGGCAATCACAAGAGGAAAGTTCAGCCAGGCGTCCGGGCCTTGCTGGCGGAAGGCTTCGTCGTTGTTGGCGACGAAGTCGGTGATCCTGAACTTGGTCGCCAGCTCTTCACGCCACTGTTCGACCAGCCCAGGCGGCGTGAGGATGAGCACGCGCTGCACCATCTGGCGCAGCAGGTACTCCTTCAGCACAAGACTCGCTTCAATCGTTTTGCCCAATCCCACCTCGTCGCTGAGCAGCCCGCGCCCGCGAAAGCGGCGCAGCGCCGTGCGCGCCGCGCGAATCTGGTAGTCGAAGGGCGTAAAATTGATGGCGTCGAGCGCCAGCAGATCATCGAAACCGGCCACCAGCCCCAGACGCAGCGCCATCAGCCGCAGGTGATAGGCGCGCAGGTCGGCGTTCTCGCCGCGCGCCACACCGTCCAGCAGCGTCTCGGCGCCCGGCGCCAGGGTGAAGCTGGGCGTAATCGTGGTGGGAGCGGGTGGACGAAGCGGTGAAGGCACGTGAATCATGCTCCATTCAGGACAAGCCAACGATGCAGCGGATTGTATCACAGGATGTGAAGACATCGCCGATCTCGGTCGAGCGTTGATGGGTGTGCAGCGCGTGCGCAACCTTACCACGGCTGCGCCATTCGGCGGCGTGGTCAACGCCAGGCGCACTGACCCGCAAGTGGCGGCTTAGCCGCCTGGGTGCGTGCGTGGGCGTTAACAACACGCCGCGCCGCGCCAGGCCGGCGATGAGGTGATCGGCGGTGTGTTGGCGCGTTCTGACGCCTGAAATTGTCGCCTGCATGCAGGCTGCGACCGTCGATCGGAATACACCTGATCGCAGCAGGTTCATGCGTGATGCAGTCAACAACGAATTTGCCGGTGGAACACCTGGAATTGCCGCGAAAGTGTCAGAAAAGTTGGTGTATAATCGGTAAGAATATCCAAACCTCCTGAAACTCTACGCGCAGCTTTGCGCGAGCCAGAAAGGCGCTACCATGATCGGGCGTATCCTCACCGTGTTGGCATTGGCAAGTGTGGTGCTCTTTGCCATCGTATCGCCCAGCCCTGCCGACGCGCAGCCGCGCGGCATCGACAAGATCAACCACGTCATTATCTTCTACCTGGAAAACCGCACGGTCGACAATCTCTACAGCCTGATGCCCGGCGTCAACGGCGTGAAGTCACCCGGCGGCGCCATCACGCAGGTCGACCGCGACGGGAAGCCGTACGAGACGCTACCGCGCGTGCTCGTCAGCCTGGAATATGCCGGGCTGGGCAAGCCGATCGACACGCTGCCCGGCCTGCCCGACCCGCGCTTCCCCGCCGGCCTGCCCAACGCGCCGTACATGATCGACCAGTTCGTCCCCAACAACGTGCTCGTCAATACGCCCGTGCACCGCTTCTACGAGCACCAGTTGCAGATGAACAACGGCAAGATGGACAAGTACGTCGCCTGGACCGATTCGGGCGGGCAACCCATGGGGTACTACGACACGACGAAGCTGCCGCTCTACCCCTATGCGCGCGAATACGCCTTTGCCGACAATTTCTTCACGGCGGCCTTTGGCGGCTCGTGGCTCAATCACATGTGGCTGGTCTGTGCCTGCACGCCGCCGTGGCCCAATGCACCCAAGGAGTTTGTCTCGCAGCCCCAATTCGATGCCGAGGGCAAGCTGATCGGGATCGACGATAATGAGAACTGGGTCGTTTCGCCCGACGGGTACGCCATCAATACGGGCGTCGATTCCTTCTACCCGCCCCACGGCAGCCTGCCCGACGACCAACGCCTGCCGCCAATTGAGTTGCCCACCATCGGCGACCGTCTCAGTGCGGCCGGCATCTCGTGGACCGAATACAACGGCAGTTGGGACGATGCGCTGGACGGCGCGGTGGCGCAGCCGATCCCCTTCATCCCCATGCCGCCGCTCAGTTCGCATGGCTACTTCAAACCCTACGGGCCGGGAATGCCCGGCCGCGACCACCTCAAGGACGCGCAGTGGTTCGTGCCCGACCTGATCAACGGCAATTTGAGCGCCGTCACCATCCTCAAGCCCAGCCCGCAATTCGACGAGCACGCCGGCTACTCGGTGCTGGAAACGGCCGAGAAACATGCGTTGCTGCTGATTCAGGCTGTGATGCTTTCGCAATACTGGGAGGATACCGCCATCTTCATCACCTACGATGATTTTGGTGGCTGGTACGATCACGTAGCGCCGCCCGTGATCGACCGGTGGGGGCCGGGCGGCCGCGTGCCGCTGCTCGTGATCTCACCCTACGCGCGCAAGGGCTTCATCGACAGCACCTTCTACGATACGACCTCGCTGCTCAAGTTCATCGAAACCCGTTGGGGGCTGGAAGCGCTGGGCGAACGCGACGCCGCCGCCAATCTCACCAACCTCTTCGATTTCGATCAGGAAGTCGGACCCGTGCGTGCGCCGGCGCCGGTCGTCGGTCAGGATGTGCGCCAGAATTCGACCACGACATCGGCCCCGTCGCAGGCCGGCAGCAATCTTCTGTCGACACAGACCATCGGGTTGCTGCTCGCAGCGCTCGTGGTGGTGGCCAGCGTCGTCTGGCTGGTGCTGCGCAGGCGCCGGCATGCGTAGGACGATGTGCCGGCACGGATGGTGTTGATCGGCGCCGTTACGCCAGCCAGCCCTTGACCAGTGCCAGCGATGCCTTGCAATCCTCGTCCGGGTTGTAGTGCTCCGGCTCGTGCTCGATGCTGATGGCGCCGGTGTACTGCATCGCCACCAGCGCACGCACGCAGTCGGCAACCGGCACGACGCCTGCACCCAGCCGGCAGGTCTCATGCGCACCCGGTCCCGTCACATCCTTGAGATGAACATGGAATAGGCGCGGCCCCACGGCGCGTAGCGCGGCCACGGCATCGACCGCGTAGGTGCCGAACCAGCCCGTATCCACACAGAAGCCGATCACATCCTCGTCGCCTGTCCCCACCTTGTCCGTCATCTCCTGGATCGACTTCTCGGGGTGGTTCTCGTAGCCGAACTTCAGCCCGAACTTGCGCAGCGTGCTCGCCATCCATTCACGATCGTCGACGAGCAGCGCGCTGTTGCCGCCCAGCACCGGTGCGCCCATCTCCTGCGCCAGCCAGCAGGCTTTCTCGAATTCGGCGCGCGTGCCGCCAAACCAGCCGGCCAGGCTCACCAGTTCGAGCTGGTGGCGCGCCAGCGTCGTGCGCGCAATGCGAATGTGCTCTTCCGTCGCCCAGTCATAGTGCAGGTGCGCCAGCCAGATGTCGACCGCCGTAAAGCCCAACCCGGCGATCTCGGCGATCATGTTCTCGAAGCGCTCGGCGTAGGTTTCGATGGGGCGGAAGAAGGCCTGCGTGGCGCCGTCGCCCTGCATCCAACCTTCGGTCATGTTGTAGTCAAGCTGCCGCGCCACATAATTGGCCGACATGAAGGAGAGCGAGTTCATAGAACCTCCCGTGCTTGGTGGTTTGCTGTTTCACCGCTTCAACTGTTGGAAGTACTGCTTGCGGAACTTGGCGACCTTGGGCGCCACGATGACCTGGCAATAAGGCTGCATGGGGTTGTTGGCAAAGTAATCCTGGTGATACGCCTCGGCCGCATAGAAATGATCGAGCGGCGCCACCTCCGTCACGATGGGATTCGGCCACACGCCCTGTAACGTCAGCTCGTCGATGACCTCGACGGCCACCTGCTTCTGCGTTTCGTCATGGTAGAAGATCGCCGACCGGTATTGCGTGCCCACATCGTTGCCCTGGCGGTTGAGCGTCGTCGGATCGTGGATCGTGAAAAAGATGCGCAGGATGTCGCGGAAGCTGACCACCGCCGGGTCAAAGGTGACCTGCACCACCTCGGCGTGGCCGGTCGTGCCGTTGCACACCTCGCGATAGGTCGGATTCTTGACGTGGCCGCCCGCATAGCCGGAGACGACCTTCTCCACCCCGCGCAGCTCGACATAGACCGCTTCCAAACACCAGAAGCAGCCGCCGGCGAGGGTTGCGAGTTCATATGTTTTTGGATCTGTGCTCATCTGATAGCTCCTGTCAGAGACTGGAGATTGGAGATTGGAGATTGACATTGCACGAATCAAGCCGCTCAGCCACTCAACACCAATCTCCAATCTCCTAAATCTCTCAATCTCGTTCTTTCCACACCTGCTTGAGCGCCAGCAACGCCGCGCCCACGGCTGCCTCAAGATACGGCGTAACGATCTCGGCCTGCGGTGCAACTTCTTCCAATCGCATGGTCACGAGCCGCCGCAGGATGCCGTCGCGCAGATTGCCGCCGGCCAGCACCAGCGGGAAATGCTCGTTTTCCAGCCCGAGCCGGCGCACCACGGCCTCCGTGCGCTGCGCCAAGTTGTCGGCCGCCCACGCCAGGATGCGGAAGGCGACCTCGTCATCCTCCGCCGCGCATGCCTCGGCCAGCGGGGCAAGCGCGGCTACGTGCGCCCAGCCACTCTGCCCGTAGGTCCAGCGGATCAACTCCTGCACGTCGCGCAGACCCAGGTGCGCCAGCACGCGCTCCGTCAGGAGCGTGGCGGGGCCGCTCTCGTCCGCCGCGGTGGTGATCGATTGCAGGATGGCCGCGCCGATGCTGAAACCGCCACCCGGATCGCCCAGAATCGCGCCCCAGCCGCCCGCACGTCCCCGATTGCCCGCGCGGTCGATGCCCAGCACGATCATCCCCGTGCCGCTGATGACGACGACGCCATAGAGGTCGCCGCCCGTGCCGCTGGCCAGCGCGGCCACAGCGTCGTTGTCCACATAGGTGTGCGCCTTGGGCAGGATCTCGCCCATCCAGCGCCTGACGAGTTGTGCGTCGGCCGGGCGCCCCACGCCCGACATGCCCAGCCCGACGGCGAAGACGTCATCCGGGTCGATGCTCGCCTGCGACAGCACGGTGACGATGGCCTCGGCCAGCCGCTCGCGCACAGTCAGATGATCGACCGCGTTGATATTCGTCGAGCCCACGGTGGTCGACGCCAGAACCTCGCCCTCTTCGTCGACGGCCACGCACCGTGTCTTGGTACCGCCGCCGTCAATGCCCAGTGTGATCATAGGTGCAGAGAGTGGAGAATGGAGAGAAGAGACTGGAGATTTGAGATTGGAGATTACGCTCTGAGTAATCCCATCTCCTTATCTCCCAATCGCCCGATCAACCCAATCTCCAGTCTCCAATCTCCAATCTCCGATAATTCCTCCCAGGTGCAACAACCCCCAGTACCACTTCCTCACTTGCGCCGGTGCAGGCCGGCACATTGCCCGGCAGCCCGTGCACACAGAGATAGGCGAGCAGCGCAAAGGTCAAGGCTTCCTTGGCGTCGCCGTCGATGCCCAGTGTCTCAATCGTGCAGACCTCGATCGGCCGCCCCAGTTGCGCTGCCACGCGCTCGCCGATCGCGGCCATGAGCACCGGATTGCGCGCGCCACCGCCGGAAACCACGACCTGCGCCAGCGGCCCTGGTGCAAAGCGGGCGTAGGCATCGGCGATGCTCGCCGCGGTCAGCGCGGTGACCGTCGCCGCAAAGTCGGCATCATTGAGGCCGGAGGAGCGGGCCGCGCCGTGCAATGCCTGGGCGAGCGTCGCTGTGTAGCGCTCGCGGCCGGTCGTCTTGGGCGGCGGCTGGCGCAGGTACGGATCGTCGAGCCAGCGGGCCAGCAGCGCCTCGTCCACCCGCCCCTGGGCAGCGAGCCGGCCGTCGTGATCGTACGCCAGGGCGCCGTCGCTGGCAAACGCCGCGGCCCAGTCGATGAGCACGTTGCCCGGCCCCGTGTCGAAGGCGAGCGGCGGCGCATCGCTGCCCAGCGGCGGGAGGAAGGTCACGTTGCCGATACCGCCAATGTTCTGCGCCGCGCGCCAGCCGCCGGCCACGCCGTTCAGCCCATCGGCCGGGCGTAGCAGCAGCCAGTCGAAGATGCTGACCAGCGGCGCGCCCTGCCCGCCGGCCGCCACGTCGGCGACGCGGAAATCGGCCACCGTCGTGATGCCGGTCTGCCCAGCAATCACGGCCGGTTCGCCGATCTGCAAGGTGCTGGTGATGCGCTCGCCCTCGGCGTCGTGCCAGATGGTCTGGCCGTGGCTGCCGATCAGGTCGATATCGCCCAGGGGGATGCCGGCCGCCTGGGCGACTTCGGCAACCGCGCGCGCAAAGGTCGCTCCGAGGGCAAAGTTGGCGCGACACACAGCCTGCGGTGTCCCGCGGTTGGCAAAGAGGTCGAAGATCAGCGCGCGCTCGGCGGCCGGCCAGGGAATGGTTGCGAATACCCGCTGTCGCACGGACAGCGCCTCGCCCGGCGCGCCCGGCCGGCCAGTGATGTCGGCGATCGCAACGTCAATCCCGTCGGCCGAAGTCCCGCTGATCATGCCCGCTACAAGCATTTACCCCTCGTTTCCCAAGGCCGCGTGGCGATATATCGCCACCAGGGCATGAAATTTCATGCCCCTACAATTAGACAGCGACGCCGGGTGCGGGTGCCTGGACGTCGCCGTCATTCTGTGTGATGACGCTCCGTGTTTCTACCCGGCCAGCGCGGCCAGTTCCTCTGCCCGCGCCCGGTAGTCGGCCATGGCGATGACCTGCCCACTCAGGCGCGCCTCCTCGGCGGCAAAGGCCAGCAGATGGCTCTCGAGCGAGACGCGCGCGGTGGTCAGCGGCGCGATCTCGCCGCGCAGCACGCGCACGAAGTCGGCCATGATGCCCTCATCGCCGCCGCCGTGGCCCACGTCGCTGGTGTCGACCGTGACCACTTCCGAAGCGCCGCCGTGAATGTTGATCTCGATGCGGCCCGGCTCGATGGCCACGGCGCGCAGCGTGCCCTTGGTGCCGTCGTAGCGCATGGAGCGGTGCTCCTGGTTGGAGTGGCCGTGCATGACCATCGTCACCGACGCGCCGCTCTCCAGCTCCATGAGGACGGTTTGGTGGTCGACGACGTCGTTGTCGCAATGGAAGACGCAACGCCCGTACGGCCCGGTCTCGATGGCCTGCTGGCGCCCGGCACGGCTCACGTCGGGGCTGATGACGTTGAAGGGCCAGTACGGCGGCGCCTCAGGATCAAAGCCGCCCTCGATCAGCCGCCGGCGCGCATCGGGGAAGGTGCGGTCGTAGTCCAGGTAAATGCCGATAGCCGAGAAGGGGCATTCCGCCTCGATGGGGCAGCCGTCGGTGCAGCGCAGCGGGATCTCCGGCCCGACGCTCTCAGAGCGGTAGTACTTGAGCGAACCGACCGACGACAGGCGCTTGACCGGGCTGCCCAGGTTCCACACGAGCACATCCATATCGTGACAGCACTTGGCCAGAATCATGGGGCTGGAGAGCCCCTTGTTGCGCCAGTTGCCGCGCACGAAGCTGTGCGCCATGTGCCAGTAGGCCACATTCTCACGATGCTCGACGGTGACGATCTCGCCGATGACGCCCGATTCCAGGACTTCGTGCAGCTTGCGCCAGAAGGGCGCGTAACGCAGCACGTGGCAGATTTGCAGGATGCGCCCGGTGCGTTCCGCCGCCTGCACCAGTTGCACGCTGCCCTCCAGCGTGTGCGCCATTGGCTTCTCCAGCAGCACGTTGTAGCCGGCCTCCATGGCGGCGATGGCCGGCTCCACGTGCATCTGGTCCTGCGTAGCGACGATGGCGCCGGCGCCCAGTTGGCCGGCCGCCACCAGTTCCTCCCAGGTGGTGAAACACTGGGCATCGTCCAGGTCGTGCGCTTCGGCCATGCGCCCGCGGCGGATCGGGTCAGGGTCGGCCACGCCGACGATGCGCACCTGGTCGGGATGGCGCAGCGCATAGGAGGCATAGGCGCCGGCGCCGCGGCTCCCCGCACCAATGACAACAAGTTCGACAGGCTTTGACATAGAGCACCTCGTAGAAAAGTTCAATCTCCAATCTCTGATCTCAAATCTCTCGGTCGAGACTGGAGATTGGAGATTAGAGATTGGCGAGTTTGACTGGCTGGCCAGTTCTTGCCGACTCGTAGGCGGCGAGGGCGACCTGCATGGCGGCCATGCCATCCTCGCCGGTGATGGAAGGGTCGCGGCCGGTGCGGATCATGTCGACGAAGTCGGCCATGAGGCCGGCATCCATGTCGCTGCCGTAGCCGGCCCAGCGCGTCTTGCCGGCGGCGTTGGAGGCCACGCTGACGTACTGATGCAGCGTGTCACCATAGACGACGCCACGCTCGCCCAGGATTTCCAGCTTGACGTCGCCCCAAATCGTGTAGCTCGGCGGGCGCGACCAGCTCGTGTCCAGCGTGCCGTAGATGCCGTTGCTCAGTGTGAAGGAGAGCAGCCCGGCGTCGTCGATGCCCAGGCCGGGGTGGAGCAGGCTGTCGCCGATCTCGGCGTAGACCTCAGTCACTTCGGCGCCCCAGAACCAGCGCAGCACGTCGATGACGTGCACGGTGTGGTCGAGCACGGCGCCGCCGCCGGCCAGATCGTGGTCGATGAACCAGCCGCCGGGCATGGAGCCGTGGTTGGTGCAGTTGACGGTGAAGACCTCGCCCAGCAGCCCGGCGTCGAGCTGCCGCTTGAGTTCGATGACTGACGGTGCAAAGCGCACGGGAAAGGCGATCTGAAGTTTCGTGCCGGCCGCCCGGCAGATGTCGATCATCGCCTTCGCGTCGGCGGTCGTGGTCGAGATCGGCTTCTCGCAGAGGATGGCCTTGACGCGACCGGCCGCCTGCTCGACATACGGGCGATGCAGCGCGTTCTCGCTACAGACGACGACGGCGTCCAGCCCTGCGGCCAGCAGATCGCCGGCGCCGGCATAGCGTGGCACGGCAAAGCGCTCAGACCACTCGGCCGCAAGCACTTCGTTGCCGTCGTACATACCCGCCACCTCGACACCCGGCATGGCAAGCAGGCTGCGGACATAGGAGGTCGAGTGCAGGTGGGCGATGCCCAGGAAACCGATGCGGATTGGTTGATTCGTCATGGCATTACCCTCCAAAGTCCCGCATGGTGGTGGGCCGGCCCGTGCGCATGGACTCGATGGCGGCCAGTGCGACGCGCACCGCCTCCAGCCCGTCGCGCGCCGTCACGACCGGCTCGGCGCGCCCTTCGACGACCGCCACGAAGTGCGCCAGTTCGGCGTAGTAGGGTTCATCCGTGACGCTGGACGGGCTGCTGCCGAGGTGGCGGAAGCCCTGCTCGGCGTCGTAGAGTTCAGCAACGAGTGCGGGCCGGTCCAGCGAATCCCACTCGACGAGACCGCCGTCGCCCGCCACCTCGATGCGCGTGCGGAAGTTGCCGCGCGGATGCGACCAACTCGCCTCGATGTGGCCGATGGCGCCGGAGATGAAACGCAGGGTGATCAATGCGTGATCCTGGTATTGCCTGCCGGCAAAGGTGAGCCCGCGCGCAAAGACGCGCTCGACATCGCCGCAGCACCAGCGCGCAAAGTCGATATCGTGCACGGCCACATCGAGCACCACGCCGCCGCTCTGGTTGAAGTCGGCGTAGTAGGGCGCCGAGAAGTCGCGTCCCGGCCGCGGAAAGCTGCCACAGCGCGCGCTGCGGAAGACGCCGGGTGCACCGATCGCGCCGCTGTCGATGGCGTCCTTGACGGCGCGATACATGGGGAAGAAGCGCACGACCTGCGCCGGGAAGAGCGGCACGCCGGCGCGTTCGCACGTCTCCACCATCTCCACGGCGTCGCGCAGGTGGCGCGCCAGCGGCTTCTCGCAGATGATGGCCTTGCGCGCCGCGGCGGCGGCCAGCACGTTCTCCTTGTGCGCCGTGCCGGGCGAGCAGATGTCGACCAGGTCGACGGCGGCGAAGAGGTCGTCCATGCTGCCGAAGACGCGGCCGCCATATTTCTGCGCCGCGCGCTCGGCCGCCTCCGGCAAGATATCGTAATAGCCGACAAGCTCGATGCCGGGCATCTGCCGCCATCCGTCCAGGTGGACGGCGGCGATCGAGCCCGTGCCAATCACTCCAATTCGTAACATCGCTTCGTCTTTCCTTCGAAAATTAGTCTCACACCAAGACACAAAGGCACAAAGAACTCCTGGTCTGAGCAATGTTTTGTCGCTCAAGCTGCTGTTGCGTTCCGGTAGCCGTCAAATTACTCGATTGTTCCATTGATGATTCGGTGGATGCCATCCTTCATTACTGATTCGCCGAAGTTGAGCAAGAATCCAAGTTTCATGCCGGTCAATCGCAGATAGGTCAGAACCTGCTTCTGGTGCGCTTTGCTGACCTGTTCGACCGACTTCAGTTCGATGATCACCTTGTCTTCGACAATGATGTCGGCGCGGAATCCTTAGTCAAACCGGATGCCATCGACCTCGATCGGGATTGGCACCTGCCGCTTCACCGCGAGGCCGGCCTGTGTCAGTCGATTGGCGAGCACTACTTCATAGACTGTCTCCAGAAGCCCAGGCCCGAGCAACTTATGCAGCCGAACTGAACGATTGACAATAATCCGACCAATCTCGTTCTCATTCATAGCCATCCTCATTTGAGACTCACACCAAGACACCAAGAACTGCTTTCTTTGAATTCTCGCTTGAGACTCACACAGCGATGAAAAGCTCGATCTTCTTCTTGGTGCCTTTGTGTCTTCGTGTGAGACCAATATTATGGTAGCGCGGCATGTTCGGCCATTGCGGCGGAGCCTCGCCGCCCCAGGACCAGAAAGCAGATGGCGCTGGCGACGGCGATGGTCGAGCAGACGGCGAAGAGCGCCGGGAAGCCGGCCACCTGCACCAGGTTGCCGCCCAGCATGCTGCCTGCCAGTTGACCGGCGCTGCCCGCGGCGTTGAAGAGACCGCTGCGGCTGCCGCGATGTTGCTGCCCGCCAAACTCGGCGGCGAAGGTCATGGACGACGCCGTGTAGCTGCCAAAGCCAAAGCCGCGCAACACCTGCACGCCCAACAATAGCGGCAGGCTTTGCGCCAGCAGCATGTAGCCGATCTGCACCAGGGCAATGCCAAAGCCGCCCGCCGCCAGCATAACCGCCCGCCCCGCGACATCGGAAAGCGCGCCGGTGATGTACATGGCCGGGAATTCGATCATGGCCGCCAGCGACCACAGGCTGCTGATGGCCGTCTTGCTGTAGCCGAAGGTCGCCATGTAGTTAGGCCACATGGAAGTGGAGGCCACGTGCGCCATAGTCCACAGCCCCACGCCGGCCAGGAAGAGCAGCGGCAGCCCGGCGCCGGTCTTGCGCGACCCGCCGGCCGGATCCACCGGCGCGGGCACAGCGCGCACTTCACGCACGAAGAGCGCGGCCATCATCGCGGCCAGGAAGAACGCGCCGCACACGATGTAGATGAACGACAGCCCGAAGGCATCGGCCAGCCGCCCGCCCATGAGCGCGCCCATGGCAAAGGCGCCCGAGCCCAGCCCACGTGTCAAGCCCATGCGCCGCCCGCGCTGCGCCGACGCGTCGAGCGTGTCGCCCATAAGCGCCAGCCCCAGCGTCGACACGGCGGCCATGCTCAGGCCGTCGAGCAGGCGCGCCGGCCAGGCGTGGCTCACATCGTTGGCTGCGCTCAGCCACCAGTAACCGATGGCGACACCGGCCAACCCCGCGACATAGAGCGGCTTGCGCCGGCCCAGGCGGTCGGCCAGCCAGCCCCAGCCGTAGCTGCCGACGAGCATGACGATGATGGTGCTGGTGAGGATGACGGAGATGAGCGCAAAGTCGGCGCCAAGGCCCTGGAGGTAGAGCGTGAGCAGCGGAGAACTGATGCCGATGGCCACCATGGCGAGGATGTTGACAAGGGTGAGGACGCGGTAGTTGTTCATACACGTAACATGGAGCCGGTGTGTTGTCACACCGGCTCCATCTCAGACTGGGTTTTCAATCTCTACTCTCCAATCTCCAGTTCCAGAGATTGGAGAGTAGAGACTGGAGATTGAGAGATTGAGAGATTACTTGGGCTGCAACTGGCCAGTCAGCATCAGCACGACGACGAACGGATCGTTGTAGGTGCCGTTCTGGAAGAGCGGGTCGCCGTCGGCCGGCCAGCCGGTGACACGGATGTCCGGGGCCGGGTTGTTGCCGTAGCGTTCCCACAGCGGGATCTGCGGCAGCAGTTCGTTGTAGGCCAACGCCAGGTCACCAACGATCTGCTTCTGCACCTCGATGTCAGCGCCCTTGGT
Organism: Caldilineaceae bacterium; assembly: GCA_020634815.1. Lineage (GTDB taxonomy): Bacteria > Chloroflexota > Anaerolineae > Caldilineales > Caldilineaceae > Caldilinea. The sequence goes on from JACKBA010000007.1 coordinate 101,494, forward strand.
CGAATCGGCAATCATCTGACCGAGATCGACTTCGCCGAGGACGTCGGTCTGCTGCATCATCGGGAACGACATACCCTTCTTGGACGGATCGCCGACGCCGGACAGTGCCTGGTTGTACGGAGTGCGCAGGTCAATATCGAAAGCGTACTGCGGATAGGGATTACCAGCGCCCCAGGCACGAATCGCCATCTGGAAGTTACCATCCTGGACGTCGATATCGTGCTGCGTGTAGGTGATGCCGCGGAAAGCGGTCTTGATGCCGAAGTCCGAAAGTTGCTGCGCCAGATTCTCGGCAGCGGCAGACCAGTCGGCGAATTCGGCCGGCGCGGTCAGTTCGAATTCCATGCGCTTGCCGGTTTCGTCCATCCACACATTGTCGGAATCACGCGTCCAGCCCAGGCCGGTCAGAATTTCTTCCGCCTTGGCCCGGTCGAACTCGTACTTGTTCAACTTGCCGGCAACATCCTCGCTCAACCAGTTTGCCGCCAGATTGTCGGAGAAGCCGGCCATGTTGACGACAGCCTTGCCGGAATCGCCCAATGACACAACGCCATTCTCGTTGCGATCAACGGCGTAGGCAATCGCCTGGCGCACTTCCTTCTTGTCGAAGGGAGCGACAGTCTGGTTCAGCCACAACGCCGGGCCGTTGTAATTCGGCGCACGGAGAATGCGGTAGCCAAGATCGATGTACTCTTTCTCAGTCGCCGGCGGGAAACCATGCGTGGCATAGTCGACATCGCCGGAGAGGACGAGCGGGGTCACGACCGGCGTCTCACCGTTGTAGTTGACCAGCTTGTCGAACTTGACCTTGTCGGCCATGAAGGAGGTCGGCACCTTGTTGATGATCATCTGCGACTCGGTAACGCTGGCGGCATCGATCTTGTACGGGCCAAGCACGACCATGTCGTCGGGGCGGAATTCGTTGAACTGGGCAAGCAAGTCCTTCCACTCCTGATCATCGATGGTCTTGCCGGCGGCGACCAGATCATTGACCTTCTGCGCCCACTCACCGTAGACAGACGAGGCATGCATGTAGCTCTCACGTAGCAAGCGGCGTGGCGCCACCGTGGAAGGCTCGCGCAGGATGAAGTCCACCGTCGTGTCATCCACCGCCTTGACCTCGGCCAGGTGATCCTTCCAGGCTGCCGTATTCAGAAGATGGTAGATAGCAAAGGTATCGACCACATCCTGGGACGTATAAGCGCTACCGTCGCTCCACACCGCGCCGGCGGGAAGTTTGACACGCAGCGTCACGTCGTCGACCCATTCCCACGACTCGCCCGCAATCGGCATCCAACTTGCATCGGCCCACATGTAGTAGAACAGCGGCGGTTCCATCAATGCCAGATACGGGCTGCCATTGAAGATGCCATTGGCCACGAACGTATTCCAGTGGCCCGTGGGGGCAACCGAGTACGGCCAGGCAATGTGGAACTCACCACCGCCGGCCGCCGGCGCGGCTGCTTCTTCGCCACCGGGCGCGGCGGCTGGAGCTGCGGCCGGTGCGGCACAGGCCGAGACCAGCAGGGCCAGTACCAGGAACAGCGCAAAAAGGTTTCTGCGTCTCATCAAAACTCTCCTTGGGTTTGAAACTTGAACAACAGCTACGACTGTCTTCGGGTTCGCATTTGGTTGAATCAGCGTCGATTCATCTCCTTTCCGGCATCAGCGCCGGCTCAGGCGTAGGGCAATGCCGATCGCCACAACAAAGATCAGGCCGGCGAGCACGGTGAATCCCGTAATGACGGATTCAGCCGTGCCCGGCTGCACCACGAATAGAAGGGGGATGCCGGTAACGAGCATCAGGCTGCCGATGAGCAACCCGGCGCGGGCAATATCGCCGCTCACCGGTTACACCAGCAGGCTGATACGCTCACCCATGCGCACCGGGCAGGCCACACGCCCGCCTTCGGGCAGCGCTTCCAGCGGTGGTACCGCCACATCGCACTGCCCCGCTACAAAGTAAGGGCAGCGCGGGTGGAACGTACAGCCTCTCGGCAGCGCCAGCAAGCTGGGGATCTCGGCGTCGCGCAGCTCGATCTCCCGCTTGTGGTGCGCCAGTTCCGGGTCCGCTTCGGGCACCGCCGAGAGCAGCGCCTGGGTGTACGGGTGGCGCGGGTCGGTGATCAACCGCTGCGTCGGGCCATCCTCCACGATGCGGCCCAGGTACATGACCGTGATACGCCCCTGCCAGGCAAAGTACTTGGCCAGCGCCAGGTCATGCGTGATAAACAGAAACGTTACGTCAAATTCCTTCTTGAGCCGCGCCAGCATGGTCAGGATGCTCACGCGGATAGAGACGTCGACCATGGAGACCGCTTCGTCGGCGACAATGAATTTGGGGTCGACCGTCAACGCACGGGCCACGGCGACACGCTGGCGCTGCCCGCCGCTCAACTGGTGCGGGTACTTGTCGATGACATCACGCGCCGGCGTCAGGTCGACGACCTCGAGCAATTCCAACGCACGTGCCTCGGCGGCGCTCTTGCCCTTGACCTTGTTGTGACGCAGCAGCGGCGCCGTGATGATCTGGCGGATCGTCTGCGTCGGGTTGAGCGACGAGTAGGGATCCTGGTGAATGATCTGCACGGTCTGGCGATAGCGGCGGAAGGCGGCGCTGTCGAGTTGCTTGATGTTCTTGCCCTCGAAGATCACTTCGCCGGAGGTCGCTTCGAGCAGGCCGGCCACCATGCGCCCGGTCGTGCTCTTGCCGCAGCCGCTTTCGCCGACCAGGCAGACGGTCTCGCCCGGCTCGATGGCGAACGAGACGGAGTCGACGGCGGTGACCATTTCCGCACCCTTGCCGAACTGCTTGGTCAGATTGCGCACTTCGATGATCGGCGCCATCAGGCAATCTCCTCGCTGACGACAGCCGTGTCCAGCACATTGAGCGCACCGCGGTGCAGCGGATTGCGCTTCAGTTCATCCTCGACCTGTATCCAATTCCAGCACGCTGCCGTGTGATTTGGGCCAACCTCCACCAACTCCGGCTCTTCCTGCTTGCAACGCTCGCTGGCAAAGGCGCAGCGCGGGTGAAACTTACAACCCGGCGGCAGCTCCACCAGGTCGGGCGGCGAGCCGGGAATGGAGAAAAGCTGCTCGAAGCCGCCGGAGACGGTGGGCACAGCGCGGATCAGCCCCAACGTATAGGGGTGGCGCGGCCGGTAAAAGATGTCCTCCGACGTGCCCAACTCGACGATGCGGCCGGCGTACATGGTCGCCACGCGGTCGGCCAGTTCGGCGGCAATCGCCAGGTCGTGGGAGATGAAGATCATGGTGAAGTGCTGATCTTCCTTCAACTCGCGCAGCAGCTTGATGATCGTGCGCTGCGTGATAATGTCGAGCGCAGTGGTCGGTTCGTCGAGAATCAGCACCTGAGGGTTGAGCAGCAACGAAAGGGCCAGCAGCACGCGCTGGCGCATGCCGCCGCTGAGCTCGTGCGGGTAGGCGTCGATTACGCGCTTGGGGTCGAGCTGCACGAACTCGAGCAATTCGACCAGGCGCTTGCGCACAGCATCTTTGTCGCTCCAGCCATGAGCCTTGGCCGTATCCAGCGCCTGTGCCCAGACCTTGAGCACCGGGTTGAAGGCATTGAGCGCGGCCTGGAAGACCATGGCACAGTCGCTCCAGCGGAACTCGCGCATCTCGTTGGGCTTGAGCTTGAGCACATCGATTTCGCGGCCGTCGCGGCGATAGGTGATGACGCCGGGCACGACTTCGGCGGTTTCGGGCAACAGGCGCACGATAGCCAGCCCCAGCGTCGACTTGCCGGAGCCGCTCTCGCCGATGAGCGCCAGGCTCTCACCGGCGTGCAGGTCGACGGTGACGCCGCGCACGGCACGCACTTTTCCGCGACGGGTCGCGTAGGAGACGTGCACGTTTTCCAGCGTCAGCGGCGCCGGGTGCTCACGCTTGTCGTCTGTCTGCCAGTCCAGGTTGCTCGAAGCCATGAAACTCAATCCTTGCGGTGACGGGCTATACCATGGTGCGCAGGCGCGGGTTGAAGGCGAGTTCCAGCGAGCGCGTCATCGTGATCACCGAAAGCTGGAAAAGGGCGATGGCCAAAATCGGCATCATGATACGCCACATGGCATCACGGAAGAAGATGGCGCCTTGCGTCCAGGCAAAGCTGATCATGACGCCCCAGTTGCTGCCCGAAACCGGCACCAGGCCGAGCAACACCAACCCGACCTGCGTGTAGACGGCAGCGGTCAGCGCCAGGGTAAAGCTGATAACAATGTAGGTCATCATGTTGGGCACGAGCTCGCGGAAGACGATATGGCTGGTGCCAAGATCGAGGGCGCGGGCGGCCTCCACGAAGTCGCGTTCTTTTAGTGAAAGCGCCTGTGAGCGCACGGCGCGCAGCAACGCCGGCCAACTGAGCGCCCCAAGGAAAAGCCCCAGGAACGTCAGGTTATTCAAGGTGATGAATGCTGCCAGGACGGCCAACAGCGGAAACTGGGGGATGGTGAGAAAGACATCAGTCACCCCCATGATGGCAGTATCGATCTTACCGCCGGCAAAGGCGCTCAACGTCCCAAAGCCCACGGCGATGAACGTGGAGAGAAAGGCCGCAACCGCTGCCACATAGATCACATCCTTGCCGCCGTGCACGATCTGCGAAAAGATGTCGCGCCCCTGGTGGTCGGTCCCCATCCAATATTCGGCCGACGGCGGCTGGTAAATATTGTCGAGTTTGGTCTTTGTATCGAGTGGAATAAAGAAAGGCCCTATCAGGCAGATGATTAGAATCGCACAGGTCGACAAGAAGCCAATGAAACCGGCCTTGTTGTAGGTCATCAGTTTTAGCGTCGTGCCCAACCAGTTAAAAAAGCCTCGGACAAATCCCATGTTCTTCTCCTGCCGTCAACTGCAACGAAAGCCAGGACATTTCAGGCAGACCCGGCGTACCAGCGCCTCGCCACCACGGCCGGCACGCGGCATCTAGCCAACCTTGATGCGCGGGTCAAGCCACCCATATAGAAAATCGGCAAGGGTATTGGCCACAATCACGGATACCGTAATCACCAGAAAGACGCCTTGCATGACCGGGTAATCGCGCTGCGCGATGGCGCTGCTCAATACGTAGCCGATACCCTGGTACTGAAAGATGGTTTCGATCAGAAACGACCCGCCGACGACGAAGCCGATGGCGATTGTCAACTGGGTAAAGAGCGGCAGCGCAGCGTTGCGACCGACGTAGGCGGTGGTGATGCGCCAATCCTTGAGCCCGCGCGCCCGCGCCACGGTGACGAAGTCCTCGCCCAGCGTACCGACGGTGCTGCCTTTCATGCTGAGCATCCAGGTACCGATCGTCGTGAGGACATAGGTCGAGATCGGCAGGAAGGCATGAAAGAGCGCGTCGGAAAGAAATGCCCATGAAAAGGACGGCGTCATGCCGGGCGACATGGTGCCGCGCATTTGGGCAATGGGCAGGATCTTCCACTGCACGCCCAGCCAGACGACAAGCAAAATGCCGATGAGATAGTTGGGGATCGAACTGACGACCGACGCAAAGACCGTGAGTGCGTGGTCGAGAAACCCCTCGCGGCGGTAGGCCATCATCAAGCCGAGCAGGATGCCGAAGACAAAACTGAATGTCAGCCCGATCCCGACGCTAAAGATTGTCCACGGCAGGAAGCGGGCAATGATGGCGGAGACCGGCGTGCCCGGCGACGTAATCGAGACGCCCAGGTTGAAGTGCAGCAAGTTCCAGATGTAGTCGGCATATTGTTGCCACAACGGGGCATCCAAATCAATGGCAAAGAGCGCCGCCGCCTGGGAGCGGGCGTTTTCATAGTCCATGCCCTGCGTCTCGATCAGGCGCGCAATATATTGTTCGACGGGGTTGCCCGGCAAGAGGCGGATCAGGAAGAAGATGATCGTACTCACGATCCAGATCATCAGCAGCGCCCTGGCGATCCGGCGCACATAGTAGTTCTGCATAACGCGACGCAGCCACCCGGTCGACGAGTTTGGGCGGTCGGCTGGCAGCTTTTCCGGCACGGTAGCTGATGTAGTCATAGGCGTTGATAGTCACAGCACAAGTCCAGACCAACCCGGTGGGGAACATGGGAGGAAGGGAACCAGGAAGCCAGGTCGGGCAACCGCTCCGGCTTAGCCGGAAGTGTCGCGTCGACCCGGGTGCAACTGCTCAATTGGATACCAACTGGATGATAGCCTGAGACTAACACAGGCGGTTTCACCGTGTCAAAATCACCCACGGAGCACGCCACCACCGCACAGTAGTACGTCGCACCGGGTGTGAATGCACGGCATATCTGCCGCTCGGCTCCGGCACATGACAGCGCCCAGACAGATACATGTGTTGCCTACAAACAATCACAATCAATCAATTTTCAATCATGCAAATGCAAAACTATCATAGATACTGCCCACTGTCAATCCGAAAAATCAGGAACCAGAAATGCGCGCAGACTTGACAAAGCGATGCGGCGATGGTAAAACCTACGGCGCTGCTGATGATGCGAAGTCAAAGCAGCAACATGCAAATTAACATTAAAATTCAGGGGACGGATGTCGTCGCTGCCGGAAGCATCCGGTAGAGGAACTTCCCGACTCCCACCTGGAACGGGCAACCAGACCAGGGCCGTTGCCTCACGAAACAGCAAGTGAGGGCACAGTGGCGTTCGCGTCATCGTGACTACAACCGCAACAGAGAGCAGTCCCGCCGGCATGCCGGTAAGGGGTGAAAGGGTGGGGTAAGAGCCCACCAGCGGTGACAGCAATGTCGCCGGCTGGGCGAGCGTGCAACGGGGAGCAAGGTGAGTGGGTCCGGCTTGCCATCAGGCAGGTTGGATCTCATCGCAGCGCTACGGGCGAGGTCAGGTCACGCCTGGCAAGCCACACAGCGCCGGCCGGCAAGGCCGAGACAGATGACGGCAGAGCAGTGCGTCGAAGCAATTCGGCTCATTGTGAACAGAATCGGGGGTACAAAGTTGCCCTGAATTTGCAAAGTAAAATTGCGTGTTGTATACTCACTTTCACGCAGCGGCAGAAATGCCGACGTGGCGGAACTGGCAGACGCGATAGACTTAGGATCTATTACCGCAAGGTGTGGAGGTTCGAGTCCTCTCGTCGGCACCACGATGTGGCCGGTCTAGGGGCCCGTGGCCTAGCGGGAAGGCGTCTCCTTTGCAAGGAGAAGATCGTCGGTTCGAATCCGACCGGGTCCACCTCCCACACGGGCGCCGAGCCGTCACAGGCCACTGCGTAGAAAGTGTACTAGCGGGCGTAGTTCAGCGGTAGAACGTCTCCTTGCCAAGGAGAAGGTCGTGAGTTCGAATCTCATCGCCCGCTCTCGAAAGGGTCGGCCATACGGCCGGCTCTTTTAATGAGAAGCACGAGCCGAGGTAGCTCAGTCGGTAGAGCACAGCACTGAAAATGCTGGTGTCCCCAGTTCAAGTCTGGGCCTCGGCACCTGAAGTACCTCCCCGGTGGGGGATCGTCTAACGGCAGGACTACGGACTTTGGATCCGTCAATCGGGGTTCGAATCCCTGTCCCCCAGCCAAATACGGGACAGGGTGACCTGCCCCGTATTTTATTGCCGCTTGTGATATACTTGCGTGTGCCTGGCTGCATGGCGGCCATAGTTCAGAGGTAGAACACCAGATTGTGGCTCTGGGTGTCGTGGGTTCAATCCCCACTGGTCGCCCCACCTGATTGGCAGGCACCAAAGAAAAGGCTCTCGTCGATGACGAGAGCCTTTTCTTTGGTGTCCGGTAGCACCTAGAGAGTATATCCCTGAGGTGATGCTACCGGACACGAACTACAACGGGTACTGTCCATGTACACCACCTCCTTTTTATTGGGATAGCGGAGTCAGGCTGGACGATGGATTCACCACTCATCTAGCTGCCGCAGAGTATCGCATACCGGAAATCGTTTGTCAAATGCCGTTTTAGGGTTCGTACAGGCCATCACATCAAAGCAGATAGTACAGAAAATAGGTCGCCAGCCCAAGGAATAACATGAAGCCCGTGATGTCGGTGCAGGTCGTCACAAAAATGCTGGAGGCCAGCGCCGGATCGATCCGCAGGCTCTTCAGCACCATGGGCACGATGACGCCGGCAATTGCCGCCACGATGAGATTGCCCAGCATGGCAAGCCCGATCACCAGCCCCAGGTACGGGTTGCCCTGCCAGAACCAGGCGATCAGCGCCACAAGCACGCCAACCGTGAGGCCGTTGATGATGCCCACGCGCGCCTCGTGCCAGAGCGCCCACAACGTATCGCGCGGCTCGATCTCCTTGAGCGCCAGCGAACGCACCATGATCGTCATGGTCTGCGTGCCGGCATTGCCGCCCTGCCCGGCCACGATGGGCATAAAGGCCGCCAGCACGGCCGCCTGGGCAATGGTGCCTTCGAAGAGCGACACCACCGCCGAGGCCATAAAGGCCGTCCCCAAATTGACTACGAGCCAGGGCAGACGGTTGCGCACGGCCTCGGGAATCGGGCTGTAGATCTCCGAATCCGGACTCATCTGCGCCAGCCTGTAGATATCCTCGGTCGCCTCTTCCTCAATGACGTCGATCACGTCGTCGATGGTCACAATGCCGATGAGCCGTTCCTCTTCGTCGACGACCGGCAGCGACACCAGATCGTAACGCTGCAAGAGTTGGGCCACCTCTTCCTGATCGGCCGAGGCGCGCACGGAGATGACATTGCGCGTCATGATCTCCTCGACAGTCTGCTCCGGGCCGGCCAGGATGATGGATTTTAGATTGACCAGGCCAATCAGTCGTGCATGTCGGTCGAGTACGTATAAATAGAAAAAGTCCTCTTCCTCTTCATAGTGCTTGCGCAGGAAACTGGTTGCTTCAGCCACGGTCCAGAACCGTCGCAATGACGGCGGCGGCGAGGTCATGATGCCGCCCGCTGTGTCCGGCGCAAAGGTCATCAGCGACGCAACATCTTCCGGCTCCTCCATCTGCTCGAGCACCTCGGCGGCCTGCTCCGGCTCCAACTCGCCCAGCAGGTCGGCCGCCATGTCCGGCTCCATCTCATCGAGCACGTCGGCCAGCATCTCGACGTCGAGATGTTGCGCAACCTCGGCCATCTCGTCCTCGTCAAGCTGCTCGAAGACCTCGGCCAGTTCGCCTACCTGCAAGCGGTCGACGATCGAAGCCTGCTCCTCCGGTTCCAGTTCAGCCAGAATCTCGGCGCTATCGGCCGGATGCAAGGTGCGTAGATAATCGACAGCGCCCGCGAGATCGCCGCCATCGAGGAACGCGGAGACGCGCTCCAGGGCATCGTTCAATTCAATGGGATCGACCATTTCCCACCCCCTTCACAAAAAACGGTTCGGTTCTATATGCCGTTGCGCGCGTCAGGCATACCGCAGCCAAGCCGGCCGCGCTGGTGCACGATCGGCTGCGTCAGCCCAATAGACAGGGAGTGGCGGAAAAAAGAAAACCACCCGCCGGTGGAAGTGGCAGGTGGTCAACAAGCGAGGAGACGGAGACGGATCGAGTCAAAGGCTCGATCCACCCGGCGTGCTAGCAGCGTACGAACCTTTGGCGTCGACCGTGTCCGGCACGCAAACTGACGACATCACCAGCCCACCGGCTGCCTGTCGGGTGCGGACAACGACGATTCAGTTGTATGTTGCGGTCTGCGCCGCAACGTGTTCGTGCGACAGCAGCCATGCCCAGGAGTTTCCGTTGCAGCATGCGCTGGGACGGGTCCGCCTCGGGCTTACTACTGTCCGGGTCCGGTTGCGTCGGCACCGAACCCGATGAACGTTGATCAGGATTCATTTTCTTCCCAAATAGTCGGCACGATTTGTCTATGCGAAGCGCAGCCAATCCCGGCTACACGGCATCTCAAGGCGAATCGTGTCGAACCCATTGCTACGCGGCAAGCATAGCACTCGCCGCGAGGGCTGTCAAAAAGCAACGAAACTCCTTCAGTCGCGCGCGCCGGTCTCGAGCCAGCGCACTTCGTCCGGCGTCAGCGCCAGGTCCAGCGCCGCAGCATTGGCCGCATACTCGCCGCCGTTGGCACAGCCGACGAGCGGGAACACATTGAATGGCTGGGCAACGACATAGGCCATGGCGACCTGCGCCACCGTGGCGTCTCGTTCCTCGGCCAGTTCCTTGACCCGCTCCAGGCGGGCGAAGTTGTCCGGGTAGCAGTACGATTTCACACACAGCCGGTCCAGATATTCCGTGAAGGTATCCAGGTTATCGGGACGGAAACGGCCGCTGAAGAAGCCCCCGGCCAGACTCGACCAGGTCAGCAGCGGCATACCGTTGTCGGCATAGAAGTGCCGCGCGGCGGCGCCCTTCTCTCCGGTGAGTGAAATGCAATTCTCCCACGGCTCCTCCACCTGCACCGCCAGGCTGAAGTGGGGGCTGGCCACGGCGAAGGGGGTGAGCCCACGCGCCGCCGCGTACTCGTTGGCTTCCTTGATGCGCGTGTGGCTCCAGTTCGACCCGCCAAAGGCATGGATGAGGCCCGCCGCCAGGTGCTCGTTCAGCACCTCGATGATCGGGCCGACCGGGACGGACGGGTCGTCGCGATGGAGCAGATAGAGGTCGATGTAGTCGGTGCCCAGCCGGGCCAATGAATCATGCAGATCCGCCGAAATATCGAAGGGTGTGACCCGGCGGCGATCCTGGTTGTGGTGCGCGCCCTTGGTGATGAGGACCACCTGCTCGCGCACGCCACGCGCGGCGAGCCAGCGTCCGAAGGTGCGCTCGTTGTCGCCGTTGCCGTAGACATGGGCCGCGTCAAACGTGGTCCCGCCCAGGGCAAGAATGTCGTCGAGCAGGCCAAAGCTGTAATCGAGATTGTTCGACCCAATCATGACGGTGCCCTGAATCAGGCGGGCGACCGGCTTGGTAACGCCGGGAATGGTGCCGTAGTGCATTTTCAGCCTCGTATATTCTTTATCTGTAGATTGGTGAGATCGACAAGAAGATCATACCATGAGCGCGGTGGAACATCAGGATTGATAGTGTCGTCCTCGTTATAGATGTCAGTAGATAACGAGCAGCCGAAGGCCGGATACGGGGGTGTTATGCTGAAAACAACGCGATTGGCAGTCATAATTTGCGCAAGCGGTTTCCTTCTCGCCTGTACGCCTGTATCGCCGCCGGGGCGCAACGAAGCCATGCCGGCAACCACGCCAGCAATCGCAAACACCAACGCGCTGACTGTCACCGATACGGGCGCGATCATTCAAGAAGAGGTGATTTCCGTGGAGAAGCCCGACGTGGTGTTGATGAACCTGCCGCAGGTCAGCCAGGCGGTCGATGATCTGGCGACGATGCTGGGCATTGCGCCGTCGACCATAGACGTTGTCAGCGTGGAAATGGTCATCTGGCCCGATGGCAGCCTGGGATGCCCCCAGCCCGGCATGGCCTACCCGCAAGTGCAGCAGGATGGCCTCCGCATTCGTCTCACCGCCGACACTGTTCTCTACGAGTATCACAGCGGCGGAAGGCGGGCGCCATTTCTATGCAAGGCTCCGACTGAACCAGCACCGCCGGGCGTAGGGGGCGAAGGAAGCTGATATTCCGCCAGTCACAACTATCGAGAAAAACAGGAGCCCGGGGACTTCCCGGGCTCCTGTTTTGGTTTCGCTGCGCAGTCACGGTTGGCTTGCGCTTACCGGCTGCTCCACACAGCGTCGGACATTGTGTTACTTGACTTCGATGTTGAAGCAGGCGATGTTGTCACCCTGGAATACACTCGGCGCACACATGATGCCACAGTTGCTCCAGACACCCTTGCGAGCGCCCACCGCCTGATAGGTGATGACACGGCTCTCGCCGGGTGCGCCCGGAATAGACGTAACACGCAGTTCGGTCCCTACTGCCGGCAGTGTGCCGGTGCCGTTGGCATAGTAGTTCTGGCCGCTATTGCCGAACTCGTTCTCGGCGCCCACGGTCAGGAAGCCACCGTCTCCGTTACCCTGGACCGTCCCGTAGGTGAAGGTGATGTCCTCAACGGCTCCGATGCGGATCCAGATCTGGAAGCTCACTGTCCGCGTCGTGGAGTACTCACGCACCCCTTCGAAGTCGACGATAACCCATGAAGACACGCCGTCGGTCAACGTGCCGATACGCAGTGCACCGCCGGTGGCCGGATTCAGGTCAGTCCAGAACGGCGCCAGCACGTTGTTCGGTCGCAGGGCGTTGGGGAGCACCTGGTTGACGAAGTTGATGTCGGCGCTCGTGCCGCCGCCCACGACAACGTAGCCGTTGCTCACGATGCCCAGCCGCGTCCAGCTCTTGCCTGCATAGGTGAAGGCCGGCACATTGAAGTTCGTGATGGTCTCGTCGCCCACACCGGCGATCGGCGCAATACCGAAGAGTGAGAGCGGCAGATAACCGGCCGGCGAGTCGTTGGTGGCGGCGATCGTCACGATCGGCGGCTGTGCGCCGGCTAACGGGCCCTTGTAGAGGACGCTGTTGCCCCAGACCGTCGCGTTGGTGACGGTCTGCGGCAGCAGGCGCAACTGGTCGGGCAGTTGGTCGAAGAAGTCCACCTCGGCGGAGTTGAACGTGGTGTTCTTCAGCGTGATCGTGCAGTTCGTCGTGGCGCCGCGGGCGATGCTCGCCGGGTCGCACACCTTGGCGATGTTGACATCCGGCTCGCCGCGCACCAGTGTGACCGGGAAGCGCAGCACCTTGTCGCCTTGCTTGAACTCGATCGTGGCGAAGCGCGTCTGGCCGATGGGCACGAAGCGTGCGTCGACCGTGATGTCGAAGGTGACGGCCTCGCCCGGATTGAGGCGGATCTGCTTGGGCACGGAGATGCTCACGTCGGCCGGAGCAGAGACGCTGACGCGCCAGTTGCGGGCACGGCTGTCGACACTGCGTACGGTGCGCTTGACGATGATCTTGCCGGGCATGTCAGGCAGGTAGAGGCTCGGGTAGTTGGCGTTCCACATTGCGTTCTGCAACGCCGCATAGTTGGCCGCGCTCTCGTCAAAGGTCAGCCCCGGGTTGATGGCTGCGGCAACGTCAACGCGACCGGAGCCCGTGTCGAACGAATTGGCCGGGGTCGTGCCATCTTCCTTGACGACGCCGCCAATTTTGGCTGTCGTCATGATCGCGGACTTGATCTGGCCGGGCGTCCACTCTGGGTGCAGGTCTGCAAGCAGTGCCGCCACACCGGCGATGTGCGGGCTTGACATGGACGTGCCCTGGATCGCCTGGAAGAGCTGGCCGGGATAACCGCCGTCTTCGGTGGCGGGCATTGGCGTGTTGCCGGCCAGGATCTGCACGCCTGGTGCGGTGATGTCCGGCTTGCTGACGCCCAACGTCTGGCCTGGCCCGCCGCGCGAGCTGAAGGACGCAATCACGTCGCCCTGAACCTGCGTCGCGGTGCCCCCGGTGAAGCTGGCTACGACGCCGGTGTGCGAGTCGAGGAATGCACCAAGCTGCGCGCCCTCGGGGCCGTCGATGTGGACACTGGGAACGAAGTGATTGTCCGTATTCAGGCCTTGCAGCGCCAGGTTGCGCAGAATCATACCGGCTGCGCCGCCCTGGCTGACATTGAAACTCTTGTTGACGCGCGCATTGACGCCGCGGTTGCAGACCACAATCTGACCTGTGAAGGTTCCGGCCGCGGCTGGGACCTGGCAGAGCGGGTCGGCGGTATTGACGACCACGGGCAGCGGCGAGGCGACGCCCGGTGTGACGGTGGCGCCAACCAGGTTAAGTGTGTCGCCGTTGCCGGCCGTCAGCGTCAGCGTGCTGAGGAAGTGGCGATTGCTCGTGCTTGCTGCGACGGTGGTCACCCACGGGCCGCGATGGGCAACGGTCTCCGCCGTCGGGCCGGAGTTGCCAGCCGATGCCGCCACGAAGATGCCATTGTCGTAGGCATCAAGGAATGCCAATTCGACCGCATCGCCGAAGGGGTTGTTGCCGCCACTGATCGAGAAGTTGATCACATCGACGCCGTCCAGGATCGCCTGTTCGACGGCTGCGATCGAGTCGCTGTTGTAGCAGCCGAGGTCGCCACAGACGCGATAGGCAATCACGTGGGCGCGCGGGGCAATGCCAGAGACAGTGCCGCGCGACTCGCCGAAGATGCTGGCAGCGACACCGCCATTGCCGGCCGCAGTCGTCATGGTATGCGTGCCGTGGCCGTTGTCATCGCGTGCTGAATCGAACTCGGTGGGCAGCAGACCGACAAATGCCTTGTAGGTGTCGATGAAATCGTAGGCGCCGATCAGCTTGTTGTTGCAGGTGAATGGCGCGTCATTGGGATTCCATGTCGTATCGCCAAAATCACAGGTGCTGCGTGGCACGCCGCCCGCAAAACCGTTCGAACCAGGCACGACGGCCGGAGGCGCATATGGCTTGCCGGCGGGGTCCGGGTCTGAAACCGAGGGGTGCTCGGGCCAGATGCCAGAGTCGAGGATGCCGACGACCACGCCTTCACCTGCACTGCCCTGCCCGCCCAAGGCACCCCAGGCTGCCGGTGCGCCGATGAATGCCGGGCTGGCATCAGTGTCGAGCTGAACCAGTTCGTCGAGATAGACGGCCTTGACGCCCTGGGCGCCAGCCACGTCGACGACGTTGTCGGACGTGAGCACCATCGAGACGCCGTTGAAGACCTTGGTGTAGCGGTGAACGACCTGTCCACCGCCGGCCGCAACAGCAGCCGAGGGATCAGCGCCTTCATCGAGCACCACGATGACGCTTGCCACGCGGAACTGCTCGGGGGAGCCTTGCGCGCTGGCGGCAACGCTCGGTTTGACGCCGCTCTCGGTCGAGTCGGCAACCGGCGCTTCGCCTGGCGCCAGTGGGCCAGTTGGCGTGGGTGACTGCAAGACGACATCCCCGCTGCCGGAAGCAATTGAGGGCAAGAAGATGCGGTTGGCCTGATCAGGCACATCGGGCGTGACATCTTGGGCAAATGCCGGGGTTACAGAGGTGAACAGTAGAGAAACAAGCACGAGAAGTGCCAGGAAATTCCGTCGCCTCAACGACATACAGAGTTCTCCTATTTTCTGCGATGGATGGATAAGAAGTGCAAAGCGTTATGGGAAAACAGAATGATACCCGTTATGTGGGTCACCTCCTTGGATTGTGCGCTGTTCCGCTGGAGTAAGCAAGACTGGCTTTGCGCTATGACGAACTAGTATAAGACCGCAGAAAACCAAATTCAACGGAGAAAGCTGACAATTTTCGGCTCGCGCGGCATCACGCCTTACGATTCTCCGTGGCGAATGTATGGTTTGGGCCAACAAGGGGCGTAGTAGTGCGAGGACAGGAACAATCAGAGGTATACGACCGTCCTAGAGATTGAGGCAAAGCATAGGTAGCGTACAGACTACCTGCCCCGAAGTCTGCGAGAGGAGCCGCACTTGAACATACGAACGGCTGTTGCGGTTTTTGGAATATCCGCATCTTTTCTACTCACTGCGTGTACAGATCCGTCCCTGTCTGTTGCAAACCAGTCAGCCCTGGGATCTGCGCGTCCGGCCGAGCAGTCGGCACTTTCACCGATAGCGTCACCGTTGTTTCCAAGCCGAACACAGACCCTTCGACCTGACAGTGGCGGCGCAGTCAAGGGTGAAACGCCTCAAGAGTTACTGGAACGCATCCTTGCCGACGCAGCGGCGCGGTCGGGGCTCGATACCAGTGCATTGGCAATCATCCAGGATCAGGCCGTTGTCTGGCCGGACGGATCGTTGGGATGCCCGCAACCTGGCATGATGTACACGCAAGCACTCGTGGATGGGTATCACGTTCTGATCCAGGCGGGGGAGACCGTGCTCGATTACCGGGCGACACAGCAGGGATCCTTCACGCTCTGCGAGCGTGCGTTGCGCGTCCCTCCGGCGCAAACGCCCGATAAATAAGAGAGCGGGGCTCCAGTTGGAGCCCCGCTCTCTCTATCTCTGGCTAGCTGTGCGAGCGCCACGGCGCCCGCCGCAGCTTACCGCACGACGACGACGCCGGCTTCAGCGCCGACCGGAGCCCCCGGCCGGTACAGCAGCACCAAGCCCATTTCGGTGTTGTTCGTCGTGGAACCGGTGTCCACCACGGTCAGCACGTCATTCTGCTTGAAGCCGATGTCCGAGAAGCCCAGGCCACCGTTGGCGAAGAGGCCCAGGTAACGCTCGCCAAGCGGCGCCACCGTGATGCCTTCGAACTTGTCGGTCACGTTGCCGGTGAAGTAGAAGTCCGTCGCATAGGCGTTGAGATTCATCGGCTGGCCGAAGTTGGCCGCGTTCATGCCGATCTGCTCGCCGCACAACAGAAGCACGGTATTGCCGCTGTTCGTGTTGTGGTCGGTGTAGAAGAAGGCATCGGCCGCGCCAGTGCTCAGATCGATCACCCACACCAGGTTGCGCCCATCCGTGATATTGTTCAGACTGACATCCCGGTTGATGACCAGGTAGTCGTCATTGCCGTCACGGTTGGTATCCAGGTAGACTTCGATGCTCAGCGGAGCAACGGCATGTGTCTGCCGCTCCCACGTGTTCACGGCGAAGGCCAACAGGAAGGACTCATCCGCGCTGCAGAAGCCTGCGGGCACCGGATAAGTCGCATAGCCCAGGTAGTGGAAGTCCGGTACCGGAGCCTGGCCGCCCGCCGGACCTTCCGGCAGGTTGTAGTTGGCGCCGATGAGCGAGTAGCTTTCCACCGTCGCCGTGGCCACGCCGCGGTTGCGCACCTGCACGTCCGGGCCCTTCATGTTGCGCAGCGTCACGTTCGCTGCCTTGCGCGGCAGTACGTGCCACGGCAACTGGATACGATTGGCCGCGTCGCTCTGGTCGGTCATGTAGATGTAGCCATCAACCTCCATCGCCGTCAGTGCATCGCCACTGGCGCCAAGCGAACCGGAGTTGAGGTTCCAGTTCGGCAGCTTGTCGCCTTCGATCTCTACCTTGACCTCGAAGTAGCCCCAGTCA
Organism: Caldilineaceae bacterium; assembly: GCA_020634815.1. Taxonomy (GTDB): domain Bacteria; phylum Chloroflexota; class Anaerolineae; order Caldilineales; family Caldilineaceae; genus Caldilinea. The sequence continues at coordinate 118,398 of JACKBA010000007.1, forward strand.
TTGGCCGGCACTTCCACGTTGCGCGGCACCTTGACCGTTACCGCACCACGCGCCGCATCATCCGCAAAGCGGAAGTCCGACGAGACACGCAGCTTCATCTCCTTGTCGCTGTAATTGCGCACTGCCACCCACTTGGACAGCTTGAGCTTAGTCTGGCTGACTTCGTGGAAGGTGAAGGAGAGTGACGGTGCGGCCGTCTCGGCTTCGTAAGCAATCAACGGCGAGACTAGCGCCTCGTCGACGCGCACTTCGCCGCCGCCAATGCGGGTGATGGCCGCAAGCGCGCCACCACCGATGGCAGCCTTGTTGGTGATGTTCGTCTCAGCCGTGTTGACGAGCGCCGCCTTCAGTTCCATGAGCGTGCGGCCAGGATAGGCCTGCTTGAGCAGCGCCGCCGAGCCGGAGACCATGGGCGCCGCACCGGAGGTGCCGCCGAAGGGCTGCTGGCCAACGCCGCTGCCAGCCACCGCCGAGATCGAAGCGCCCGGGGCGCCGATCTCAGGCTTGACCTGGATATTGCCCATGGACGGACCGCGCGAGGACGAACCCACCATGTGGCGCACCAGCGGGATACCGACAGCCGGATCGAGGCGTACGGTGACGCCTGCGCCCAGCCCGCTCTTGAGGCGGCTGGAGTCAGCCTGGCTGATCATGTAACCCGGAATCGTCGGATCACCGGTACTGAAACCGCCCTCGAAGGGTTCGCCCGGCGCAACCAGGCCGATGATGCCGGCCAACGCGCCACCAGCGGCGATGTTGCTGATCTTGACACTGAAGCCACAGCCGCCGCGATCGACGAGCACGATCTTGCCAGTAAGTGAACCGGGAGCGAATGCAGCACAACCGAGGTTGTTGCCGCCGGCGCCGTCACCGAATTGCAGCGGTCCTTCAAGCGCTTCGGTCAGCGGCGCGGCCCACGGCTGGAAGACGGCCTGGTACTGGCCGGCGACATTGGCCGGCGTGGTCGGCGGCAAGGCCTGCAACAGCGCCAGGAAAGATGACGGCACCGCCGTCTGCGCCACGGAGAGCGCCGTGGGGGCAGCCGCCGGCGTACCGGTGACGAAGGGCTTATCGGCCGAGTTGCCCGCCGAGGCGATGGTCAGGACGCCAACCGCCGAAGCATTGTCGACAGCCTGCGACAGATCGTCGTCGTACGCCTGGCCGTAGGAAGAGCCGAGCGACATGTTGACGATGTCCAGGTGGTCGCTGGTATCGCCGTCACCGTTGGGATCGACGACATATTCCATACCCTGGATCAGCGCAACGCCGCTGCACGAGGTGGAAACCGATGAACAAACCTTGACGGCGTAGAGATCGACGCCAGGCGCAACGCCTTCGCCGCCGCTGGCATTGTCGACACTGAGACCCGCCGACAGCGAGCCGTCGCCTGCCAGGCCAAAGGCGTAGGCCGTATAGACGTCGCCGTCAGCCAGCGCGATGCCGGGCAGCGGCAGGACAACCGTATTCGTACCGGCCAGGCGGACCTCCAGGTCGTAGGTGCCGGCCGGGACGGGCGTGTAGGCACTGGCTTCGCCGAACGCGATATTGCCGATAACGACCGGGCCGCCAGCTACGGCGATATCAACCGCCGGCGCGTCGGGTGAAAGATGCACAAAGCGCACATGCGCGTCGCCGGCCGCCGGAGCGCTGTTGTTGTCGACCAGCACCAGCGGGCTGATCTCGGCCAAGAGCCCCCTGGCAATGACCGTGTAGTCCGTGCCGGCCTCGACCGTTAGATCGGCGTCGATCACCACCGGCTCGGTGGCGCCGGTCGGCACGACCTTGACGTTGTAGGTGCCGCCGGGCACGGTCAGATAGTCGCTAACCGCCTTGAACGGCACATTTTCGAGCGTCAGGGCATCGTTGACCCACACGTCCACGGCCGGGGCGTCGGGCGAAGCGTGGACAACGCGCACGCGTGCACGCGACGAGTCGGGCATGGGCAGGCCGCCGATGATGTCGGCGACATGGGTGCCGTGACCGCCCTCAGGACCGTCGTCGATGGGGTCGGGATCCGGTGCTTCCGGGCCATTCGGCCAGACCGAGCCGGTAAAGTCATAGCCACCTACTACCTTGGCCGTCGGGAAGGTGCCAGGCTCGATGATCGTCGGATCGTTGTTGGCAAATTCGAAGACATTGCCGGTGCCGCCCAACTTGGCATGCGTGTAGTCGATACCGCTGTCCAGAACGGCAACACTGACGCCGCTACCATCGTAGCCAAAGGTGCGCACAATGCCGGCGCCGATATACGGAACCGTCTCACTCAGATCCTTCTCGTAATTCTTCACGGGACGGATAGCGACGACGGCCGGATTCTTGGCGAGTTCTGCCAGGGTGGCCGGCGTGGCGTTGGCCAGAACCGCGTTCAGTGCGACCTGGGTCGTGCCGAGCACGCGGGCGCTGCTGTCCAACTGCTGAAGCTGGGCAACGACGGCCGACTGCTGCTGCTCGACGGCGGCAGCCTGCGCCACCTGATCGGCGGACGAGACCGAAGCACCGCTCACAGCGGCTGCGGCAATCGTCTCGCCAACCGAAGATTGGCTGAGGCGGATGACGACATTCTGTGCGGCATCACCGGTCAGTTCCGGGCTCAGCTTGAGGCGGCTGACGTCAGCGCCCGTCAGGCTGATCGGGCTGGCGAGCTTGGCATCGGCCGCCCAGGAGGGCAACGCGCGTCCGGTCGGTGCGCTTGCGCCGGCGCGGCTCAAGCTGGCCGCGTCGACCGAAACCATCGTGACCGGAGCCGAAAGATCATCGTCCTGGTCACTGGAGAGGGCACTCCCGCCCTGCGTAATCGCCGGCAGGAAAAGTCTGTTTGCGGCATCCGGGCTGTCCGGCGCGTCATCCTGTGCAAAGACAGGTGCGACAACACCCAGCACGAGGGCCGCAACAAGCAGAAGATTGAGCGTTACTCGTTTCATCAATGTCTCCTTGGAACTTTTGACAGTTGGACACTATATTCAGTCGGCGGGTACATCACCGATGCCAACACGAGCTCGGGCGTGGAATTCTCCTCCTTTCCAGCAGTGCGCGCCCAAATGGCCTGAAGCTTTTCAATCCAGGCCAAAGGCGCAGGGGAAATGAGCGAAGCGGCGAAGAGTTCTGCGGTAGAATGCATGAATCTAGCGTCTGGTCGACAACAATCTGGGTAATACTGGATAGCCGCTGCCATACGGCGGGAGCAAGTGATTGACTTGATGACTGGCCATAGTTGACATACCAGTACTCCACAAAGGGTATCCAAAACATGGACACCAAGGCACTACCTCACGATAACAGATACGTCATTTGTTGTAAAGGATATTTTGCTTACAATTGACCCTCGAATTTCTGACTCCGTTTAAGAAATAACGTTAAAGCAAAGATGATCGATGAAACCTGCGCCGTACCGCGCCGCCACGACAATCTCCTGGCCCAAGCATACGCATGGGCGTGCGAACAGATCTATCACGATCTGGCCTGGGCATACGACGCAATCAGTTGGGGCGTGAGCGGCGGGGCATGGGGTGACTGGCGCACATTGGCGCTGGAGGCGGCGACCGGTCGGATTCTCGAACTCGGCTTTGGCACGGGCGAACTCATTGCGGCCGCGCTTGAACAATGCCGGCCCATCGTTGGACTGGAGCGGTCACCACAGATGCAGGCCATTGCGCTGGCCAAATTGCGGCGCGCCCGCTTGCCCGTACCGCTCGCACAGGGCAGCGCACTGGCGCTACCGTTCGCGGCCGGCTCGTTCGACACGGTAATCGCTACGTTTCCTGCCGGCTATATCGTAGAGCCGGCCACGCTGGCGGAGTGTGCGCGCGTGCTGGTAGTGGGCGGCCGGCTGATCATCGCCGGCGTGTGGATCGTGCCGGTGCTTGGGCGGCACGCCATCAACCTGCCGCTGCTCTATCGCGCGCCCGAGGCGTCCGAGGCAGCGGGATTCATTGCCCGAATCGAGGCGGCAGGATTCGTCGCCGGCATTCACTGGCGACAAAGCCGCTGGGCAGACGTGGCTGTCATCCGCGCCGAACGCCGGCCCGGTCCAGTGGATCACGAGCATTGTGCATGAACGTACACCGCCTACCCGGCAGCGCCATCATGCGCACGGCGCACGGTTTGCGCCTGATGATCCTGCACGCCGAAGAGCGTTACACCAACGCCCAGATCGACGATTACGCCAATCTGCCGCGCCGCGCTTTCCGGTGGCGCCCGCCGCTGCGTCTTCGCCTCCGCGCCCGATTTTCACACGAACCCGACTCGCTGCGCGGCACAGCGGGCTATGGGTTCTGGAACGATCCATTCCTGATGACCGGCTGGCGCATGCCCGCCCCGCCCAGTGTCGCCTGGTTCTTCTTCGCCTCGCCGCCGTCGGACATGCCCCTGGCGGCTTCCGTACCGGGACAGGGCTGGAAGGCAGGCACGCTCGACGCGACGCAACTCCGCGCCTGGCGCTGGGCAGCGCTTGCACCGGCCCTGCCGGGTTTGCTGCGTCGAGCGCAGTGGCGGCGCCAGCTATGGCCGGCCATTCAGCGCGATCTGGGGGTAGCCGAGACGCGACTGCGTATCTCAATGACCCACTGGCATGAATACGTGATTGATTGGGGATATAAAACAACTCTCTTTGCCGTAGACGGTCAGACCATCCTGCGCGCACCATCGCCACGCGGCCCGCTCGGCCTCGTCATCTGGATCGACAATCAGTGGATGGTCGCCACGCCGGAGGGACGCTTCGGCCATGGCGTGCTTGCGCTGGACCATGCGCAGTGGCTCGAAGTGGCGGATGTCACCATCGAGTAGGGCTTGGCTGACATGGACGCCCCTCGCCGGCGCTTGCCGGGTTATCAAGAAAAGCCAGACGCTACGATACCCGATCCAGGAAGCGGAACCATTGCGACACGATGGGCAGGTAGAGCTTGTCGTAGGGCGTAAAGGGATACCGATCGTGCTTGATCTGGGCAAAGAGACTCGTCGCCCGCTTGCCGGCCAGCATCTCGCCTGCCTCCTTGCCGAGATAGCTCGCCACCGAGACGCCGTGGCCGGCGTACCCGTAGGCATAGGCAACGCCGTCGACGCGCCCCACGTGCGGCATGAGGTCGAAGGTCAGCCCCAGCCTGCCGGTCCACGTGTGAGTGAGCGGGACATCGCGCAGCGCCGGGAAGACTTCGACCATGCGCCTGCGCATCATCTGTGCGCTCTCCAGCAGGTCGAGATTCGGCGACAGATTGTGGCGCCCGCCAAAGAGCATGCGACCGTCGGGTGTGATGCGGAAGTAGTTGAGGAAATGGCGGCTGTCGAAGAACATGCGCCCGCGCGGGCTCAGTTCCTGCTGGAGTTCCAGCGGCAGCGGCTCGGTGGTGATGATGTAGCTGCCCACCGGGAAAATGCCGCGGCGCAGCCCTGGTACGACATTGCCCGTGTAGCCGTTCGTGGCCATGAGAACGTCGCCCGCCTGCATTTCTCCCTTGCGCGTGAGGATGCGAAAGCCAGTCGCCGTGCGCGCAAGCCCTGTGACTTCGGCGTGTTCGACCAGGTGTGCGCCGCGCCGCGCGGCAGCCTGCGCCAGCCCGAAGACATAGCGCGCCGGATGCAACGCCGCGCTGTTGCGATCGACGATGCCGCCAAAATAGGCGTTCGAGCCAATCTCGGCGCGCACCTGCGCCTTGTCGACGACCCAGAGATCCTCATACGCCAGGTTGTCGTGAAACCACTGCGCCTCACCGGCGAAGTGTTTGTAGTGGCTCGGTTTGAACGCCAGCGTCACGTGACCGGAGCGGCTGAAATTGCACGCGATCTCCTCCTCCTCGACCATCTGCTCGACGTGGTCGATGGAGTCCAGTGCCCACCGCCAGAATGCCCGCCCCATCTCATCGCCGTAGCGCTTGAAAACGTTGGGCATCTCTTCCTTCAGCCCCGTCGTCGCCATGCCGCCGTTGCGGCTGCTTGCGCCCCAGCCGATGGTCTGCTGCTCGAGCACCGCCACGCTCGCGCCGGCCTTACGCAGCGCGATGGCCGCATTGAGCCCCGTGTAGCCGCTACCGATCACAGCCACGTCCACACGCTCCGGCAGGTCGCTGACCGGCAGATCCGCCGGGCGCGGGCATTCCTCGGTCCAAAATGGCGTCGTCTTCACAAAAGCTCCCCATTCATGCTGGCAGGTTATCGCTAGGTTGCCGTGACTGTACTCGATTCCCGGTTGCGCGCCAAAACCGCAGCGACAGGAATTGCGCGACCACGCAAACGGCCCGCTGCCGGATGATTTCGACAGCGGGCCGTAGACATGGCAAGAAAGCGGGCTAGAAGCGACAGGCGTTCTTGATGGACGAAACGTCTTGCTCCTTCACCCAGACCGGCGCCGGCGCGCCCGTACCTGTCGGCACGAAGACCTCGTAGAAGACCTTGCCGTTGATGCGCTTGGCTTCATATACGTCGAGGCGCGATCCATCGAACTTGCCGATGCGGTTGCCGTGCGGCTGATCGTACATGGAAGCGCCCGCCTTGGGCGTCACGCGGCACTCGGCTTCGCCAAAGCGCTTGGTTTTGTCGGATGGCGGGGGCGGCGGTGGCGGGCTGCCACCCGGGCAACTGCCCGGCTGGAGCATGTACTGGAACGAGTTGTTCTGGCCGTCGTTGAAGGCGCGCAGTTCGTGAAGTTCGTTGACAAAGGTGGTGATCGTCGCGTTGACCTGCGCGTTGTAGGTCTGGCCGGGATTGAGGCTGGGGAAGGTGCCGTAGCCGGTCCACGTGACCTGACCGTCAGCTACGCGCACATCCTGCACCGTGACTGTGCCCGGCGGCGATTCGCCATTTCCCTGGTTCGTCATGACGACATTGATGGTGAAGGGTTGCAGGCAGACGACCGAACCGGTGCTGATCGACATGCCGGTCGGCGCGACGGGCCCCCCGGTGGTTGGCGGCGGGGGCGGCGGCAGCGGCGCAGGCGGCGCCACCGAGGCGACGGTCGAAAGATCGCCAATTGCGTTGACGACGGTTGGCGAGACCCAGCCCTGCAAGCCGGCCGGCGTCGTGACCAGATACCAGCCACTGCCGTCACTGCTCAAGCCGTTGATGGGCGCCTGTACACCCGGCGCCAGCCCGCCCACCACCGGACAGGCGTTGTTGTCCACCTGGTCGCAGCGGCGCACGTTGACGGCGCCATTGCCCGGCGCCGTGACGACATAGGGCACGGCGGGTGCCGGCGGTGGGGTTGGCGATGGCGCCGGCGTGGGCGGCACATCTGGCTCGATGGCGGGCGTTTCACTCGGCGCCGGGGAGAGTGGCGAGTTGATGTTGCTCACCCGCACGGGGTTGACCGTGTATTCATAGGTCGATGGGCCGGCCGTCGTGTCGCTCACGGTCGCGGCGACGCGCATGGCGTAGAGCCCGTCGGGCAGGAAGGTGGTGTCCACGGTGCCGAGCACGCCGCTGATCACCGGCTGGCGTTGTGCGCCGGCCATGGGCAGCCAGGCTGCATTCTCCGGTACCTGCATCTGCTCGTCGAGCGCGACCGCCTCCAGCACATAGGCGACCAGATCCGGCTCATTGACCGTACCGACGACGTCGATGACGCCGTGCACCTCGGTCACAGGCGTCGGCCAGGTGATGACGATGCCGGTAGACCCAGCCGGGGCAGGTGGCGGGGCGGTGTCCTGCGCCAACGCGCTGCCCGCAACGGACACCAGCAAGAAGAGAACAACGGCCGCAGAGAACCAGCGTGTGCGCATTTCATTCCTCCTTGTCGGAACGGACGATTCTAGCAAGCCATGCTTTGGCGTGACGGACTCAGCCATTCCCAAGCGTGGAAACGACTGATGTCGTCACTACGGCGAGAAGCGCGAACTACTGGATATGGGTTTCCGGATAGAAGCGGCCTGCACTTGCGCCAGGTGGAACGCACGATTGCATCCCACCTGGCGCGGCGATGACCTAGGAAGCGTCGCGGCTCTGGGCGTCGATGACCGCCATGATCGTGACGTTCACAATATCGCGCACGTCGGCGCCGGTTGCAAGCACATGGATCGGCTTCTTCATGCCGACGAGGATCGGGCCGATGGCTTCGGCGCCACCCAGCGCTCGCACCAGCTTGTAGCCGGCGTTGGCCGAATCGAGATTGGGGAAGACCAGGACATTCGCGTCTTTGACCTGGCTGAAGGGATAGTGGCGCGCCGTGAGTTCGGGCGACAACGCGACGTCGGCCTGCATCTCGCCGTCGACTGCAAGGCCGGGATGGTCGCGCTTCAGCATCTCAACAGCCATGTGAACCCGTGCCTGCTGCGGGTGGGGCGTGCTGCCGAAATTGGAGAAGCTGATCATGGCGATGCGTGGATCAGCGTCGAAGTGCCGCGTCAGGTCGGCTGCATTGAGCGCGATCGCCGCCAGTTGCTCGGCCGTGGGGTCGATGATCACCGTGGCGTCGGTGAAGAACAGCATGCGCTCGTTCACCAGCATCACGTAGACACCGCTGACCCACCTGCCATCCTGGGCGCCGACACACTGGAGCGCCGGGCGCAGGACTTCGGGATAGTTGTAGGCGAGACCGGCGATGAAGGCGTCGGCATCGCCGCACTCGACCATCATCGGCCCGAAGAACATCTTCTGGCGCATGAGTTCCTGCGCGCGGGCCAACGTCACGCCCTTGCGCTGACGATTAGCGTAGAAACGCTCGGCATACTTGTCGCGCTTCGCGGTATCAATGGGATCGATGACCTCGGGGTCCCAGTCGAGGCCCAGATCTGCGATCTGCTTGCGAATCTCGTCCACGTGCCCGAGCAGAATCGGGTGCGCGATACCGTGGATATCCACCTCATGGGCGGCACGGATAACCTTAGGCTCGCGACCTTCGCCAAAGACGACGCGCTTCGGATTCTTGCGCGCCTTGAGTTCCAGCAGGTGCATGATCTGTGCGCCCTTGCCCTGCCGCGCCGACAGCATATCCAGGTACGCTTCCATATCCAGATCGCGCCGGGCGACGCCGGTGTCGATGGCCGCCTTTGCTACGGCGGGCGCCACCCACATGAGCACGCGCGGGTCGAGCGGCTTGGGAATGATGTACTCGCGGCCAAAGCGCAGCTCGGTGAGACCGTAGGCGCGGATGACGCTATCGGGTACATCCTCCTTGGCAAGATTGGCCAGCGCATAGGTGGCGGCCAGTTTCATCTCCATATTCACCTTGCGGGCTCGCACATCCAGCGCGCCGCGGAAGATGAAGGGGAAGCCGAGCACGTTGTTGACCTGGTTCGGGTAATCGCTGCGCCCGGTGCCGAAAATCACATCGCCGCGTGCGGCCTGCACTTCTTCGTAGGTGATTTCCGGGTCGGGGTTGGCCATGGCGAAGATGATGGGGTCGCGCCCCATGCTGCGCACCATCTCGCGCGTCACGCAGTTGGCGACCGACAGACCGATGAAGACGTCGGCGCCGACCAGGGCTTCCTCCAATGTGCGCGTCGCGGTTGACGACGCGTACTTCTCCTTGTACTCGTTCATACCCTCGGTGCGCCCCTTGTAGATGACGCCCTTGGTGTCGCACAGGATGAGGTTTTCGGCCTTTGCACCCAGCGCCACGTAGAGGTCAGCGGTGGCGATCGACGCAGCACCGGCCCCATTCATGACGATCTTGACATCGCCGATCTTCTTGCCGACGATTTCCAGTGCATTCATGAGACCGGCGCCGGAAATGATGGCCGTGCCGTGCTGGTCGTCATGAAAGACCGGGATGTCGACCCGCTTCTGCAACTCGGTCTCGATGTAGAAGCATTCGGGCGCCTTGATGTCCTCGAGGTTGATGCCGCCCAGCGTCGGCGCGATCATCTCGCCAAAGCGCACGATGTCGTCGGGATCCTTGGCATTGACCTCGATGTCGAAAACATCCACGTCGGCGAAGCGCTTAAAAAGCACTGCCTTGCCTTCCATGACGGGCTTGGCCGCCAGCGGGCCGCGATTGCCAAGACCCAGAATCGCCGTGCCGTTGGAGATCACGGCGACGAGGTTGCCCTTGGCGGTGTAGTCAAAGGCGAGTTCCGGGTTGTCGGCGATCTCCAGCACGGGATAGGCGACGCCCGGCGAGTAGGCCAGCGACAGGTCGCGCTGCGTCTCCATGGGCTTGGTCGCCACGATCTTGAGTTTGCCGGGCCTGCCATGGGCATGATAGTCCAATGAGTCCTGTTTCAGATTTGCCATGAGTGCGGGTTTCCTTTCGCAATAAGGCTGGGAAAACGTGGTGTAGCAGGTGATGGTGTGGGAGGCGTCCACATCTACAACGGATTCGGAGGTTCGTTCTTGTGAATCGATTCGCGCGGTGATGCTGCCAACAACACAATAATCGTTTGCATGGATCGATCGTACGCGCATGTCGGCGCCGACACAACACGCGATGTCAGTCAATTTTAGGGATGGATGTCACCAACTTGCGTTGCGCGCGTCGATTATGGTGAAGCAGGCCGCCCGCGGGACAGTGCGGCGTGCGATCAAGGCGCACAAATAGAGCGAGGCCTGCCGTGGAAGCAGGCCTCGCTGGATTCGATACTTTGCGTTGCTTTGGCGCAAAACCAGAAGAATTGCCATATCGCTACTGCAACTTATTCTGCACCTGCTTTTTCATATAACCTAACAATGCGTGGAGCCCGCGCACGCGCTGTGGCGTGATCACTTCATGCAGGCCCAATAGCATATAGACATCGTCCGGCGTGGCGAGCACATCGGCCGGCGTGGCCCCTTCAAAGCCGTCCACCAGGATCGATGCATAGCCGCGCACGGTCGGCGACTCTTGCGGGATGTCCATAAAGAAGTGGACGATGCCCTCCTCGATCTCTGTGGCGAGGAAGACGGGCGTCTGGCATTCATGAACCTGTTCCATGCTGTCGCGCTGCGCCTGGAAACGCGCCGGCAGGTCGGGCAGGCTCAGCGCAAATTCGAGCAGGTACTCCATGCGATCGCGCGGGGGCGCTTCGCGGAATTCCTCGATGATAGTTTGCAGGGCCGGCGGGCACCGCTCGATCTTTTCCTCTACAATAGCATCCATTTGTCGTTTCGCTTTCTCGCTGCACGCCGGAGCGGGCTTCCCGCCGCACTTCGGCGGAACCATTTCACCGGCTGCCGCAGCCGCAAGCCGAGTCAACTCTCGGCCACATGCTGCGCGCCTGGCTCGAATTCTCCGTTGATCGCCGGCGATGTCCTCGCCTTCACCGGTCTCACTATCCTACTGTCTGGGAATAGTAGCGTCAAACCTGCCTGCTGTCCGTTGGCGGCGCTACGAAAACGCGGTCAGACCGCTGCCCGGCTTCTTCACCCCAAAGCGTCCCGCCTCGCGGCTTGCCAGCAGGGTATTTGCCTCAAAGAAGCCGTAGGTCCTGCGCAACGGCCCGTAATGGTGATCGACCAGTTCCTGCCATTCCGTCGACATAAGCCGCCAGACCGTCGCTTCGATCTCCTCGATGCGATGCAGCAACTCTGCGGCAGTCGCCGGCGCTGGAATATCGCCGTAGCTTGGCGGCTTGCCAAAGCTGTACGGAAACGTGACTTCCGCGCAGGGCGTGCGCGGCAGGCATCCCAGATTGCACTGCGAGTAACCCACGACGTCCGCGCAGGTTGTAGCATCACGGCACGGGGAGGTGAGCACGCAGATAGAGGCTATGCTCGAGATAGTGATCGTAGGTATTGCCGATGACCCAGTCGAGCAGCGGCGCACCGGACTCGTCGTCGTCGTAGCGCGGCATCTGCATCACGTCGAAGGAAGTGTCGCGCAGCCGCGCGACGAGCGTAGCGTGAGTTGCTTCGGCATCCGCCAGGACTTCGGCCAATGTCTTTTCCCGGCTGCGCGCATGCAGGGCTTCGTTGATCTCGTCGATGGCGAAGTCGGCATATTGCTCGGGCGAAAGTTCGAGGGCTGTGGCCGCGTCTTCACGATCGAGGTGGTGGCGGACCAGGAAAGTTTCCCAGGCCGTGATGTGGGCCAGATGATCCTTTGCGGTCCAGGTGCTCTCCAACGGCTCGAGCAGCGCATCCTCGTGACGCGCCAGAAAGTCGATCAGTGCGCTCCACTCGCGGGTGAGCATCACCAGCAGTTCGTCAGTGGATACCGGCCGTTCGGCGTACTGCGCGACGAGCGTACGCGTGATCTGGTCGATGTGCGCCTCGCCGTGGTTTGCATAGCTGAACAGGATGGCGTCGAGGCGCACGTGACCGTTCTCGGGGTGGAAGCCGATACGCGCCCACTCCTCCGGCTCAATTGTGCGCCAGAAGCTCACCCAGCGCCCATGCAGCGCGCTGAGCAGTGCCAGCGACGTCGAGATGTCGGCATCCCGTGCGTCGGGCAGCGACGCCCACACGTCCTGGTCGTAGGGCTTGAGCGCCGGTTCATCCTCGGTGAGGATCAGCTTGCAGCGAATGTAGCTGTTCATGTGCGAGTCGGCCAGGTGATGCACATTTTGGGCGACCGTCCACTCGTCCTCGAGGAAGTGGGTCGTCAACTGCGCGTCCGTCAAATCGGCGACCAGGCGCTCGATTTGCACGGGCAGCCTGCGGATGCGTTCGATCGCATCGGCGATCAGCATGGTCTGGTCCATGGTGTCTCCAGTCTTCTGTGTGCTCGTTTGCAGGTGTTATGGATTATGAGTGTCATGCTCCGAAGGCTGGCAGAGGCTTTCTGCGGGATTCCGCGTGAGGCTGGCGCAGCGTGGCGCTGTCCGCCGGCTGGCTATTGCGCGGCCAGGAAGCGCTCGACCATTTCGGCGACCTTGAGCATGGATACCGGCTTGGCCAGATACTCGGTGGCGCCGGCGTCGATACAGCGCTCGCGGTCGCCGGGCATGGCCAGCGCGGTGAGCGCAATGATGGGCGTCTGCGAGAGTTCCGGTTCGCGCCATGCGCGCACGCGCCGAATCGCCTCGAGGCCATCCATCCCGGGCATCTGAATATCCATCAAAACCACGTTGGGACGGAGTTGCGGGATCAGCCGCAGTGCCTCCACGGCGTCAGCAACCTGCTTGACGCTGAACCCGACGCTACGCAGGTAGTCGACGTAGGTCTCCATCGTCTGGAGATTGTCGTCCACCAGCATCACGACGGCCGGATTATCCAACGCGGGGGTGGGAATGTCGTGTGTGCGCTGCACCTCGCGTGCCGGGCCGCGCAGGCGATCGAGGCGGCGCAACGTATTCGAGTGCCACGGCAGATTGACGGTAAACACACTCCCTGCGCCGACAATGCTCTCGACCGTGACACTGCCGCCATGCAGTTCGGCCATGCGTCGCACCAGCGACAGTCCCAGCCCGGAACCGGCATAGTGGCGCGCCAGCCGTGCATCCAACTGCGTGAAGGGCTGGAAGAGTCGCGGGAAGTCCGCCTGGTCGATCCCGATCCCCTCGTCCCAGATACGGAAACTCACGATCCCTGCACTTGGATCGCCCTGAACGTCCAGGCCCAGCCGGCCCTCTTCCGGCGTGAACTTGACGGCGTTGCTCAACAGGTTGACCAGAATCTGGATCATGCGGCGCTGGTCTGCTTCGATGTCGATGGCGGTGGGGTTGATGGTGAAGCCCACCGACTGATGCTTCTGCTGGGCCATCCCCTTGATCATCTGGAGCGAAGCCATGCAGATTTCATCGACAGAACAGGTCGACGTATGGAGCTCGAACTGCCCGGCCTCGATCTTTGAGAGATCGAGAATATCGTTGATGAGATCGAGCAAATGCTGGCCGCTCTGCGCCATGGTGGCGATGGAGTGCGATTGCTTCTCGTTCAGCGGCCCGTAGACCTTGGATTGCAGCGCTTCGGCCAGGCCGAGGATGCTGGTGAGCGGCGTGCGCAACTCGTGGCTCATGCTCGCCAGGAACTCGTCCTTGAGGCGTGCGGCCTTCTCCAGCGCCGTGTTGGCCGCGCTCAACTCGTCGCGGCTGCGGCGCAGCGCTTCCTCGGCCTGCTTTTGCAGCGTCGTATCGCGCATGATCGTGGAGAAGTACTCGACGGCGCCATTGTGGTCACGATGTGCGATGACCACCTGCGACACCGGGATCTCCATCCCTTCGGCGTGGACGATAGCGGATTCACCCGCCCAGATACCGTTCCGCTGCGCCCGTTCGATCGCCTCCGTGCGCAAGGTCTCCCACCCGCCCGGCGTGAGGATCGACTCCAACTTCACGCTGGCGACTTCGACTTCGGGCGCAATACCCAGCATCCGCCGGCCGCCGGCATTCATGTAGGTAATCTGACCGGCCTGATTCCAGTATGCAACGAGGTCGGTGGTGGCCTCCAAAATCGCCGTCTGACGCCGTTGTTCCTGCTCCGCCATCCGGCGCTCGGTGATGTCGAGCGCCGTGCACAGCACGCGGACCACCAGGCCATCCTCCACGATCGGCTTGGCGCGCATACTCACGTACGCGGCTCGGCCATCGGCACGGGCGATGCGCACTTCCAGTTCGTGCACGTTATCTTCAAACCTGTTGGCGTAATACTCCGCAATGCGCTCACGATCGTCAGGGTGAACCATCGCGCTCAACTGCTCCAGCGGCAACCCGTCGGGCTGCGGCTGGAGGCGCAGAATGCGCCAGGCCTCTTCGGAGAGCATCGCGACGTGCCGCTCAAGATCGACTTCCAGGCTGCCCAGGTGCGCGATGCGCTGCGTCTCGGCAAGCGATTTTGTTCGCTCGACGACGCGCTGCTCCAGGGTACGATTCAGTTCTTCCAGCTTGCTCTGTGCGGTGATCAGGTCGGTCAGATCGCGTGCGATCGAGAGCCATGACTGCAATCGGCCCTCGCCGTCCAGTTCGGGCACGAGGCGAATCTGGACGTAGCGCGTCTCGCCATCACCCGCAGGGATCTCGATTATTCGGGTCAAGGGTTTGACCGTCGCAGGCAGTTTGGCCAGGTTGGCAACATCAATCGGCAGATTGATCTCGCCAGGTCGCTTGCCGACAAATTCGGCCAGGGCGCGACCGGCGTTCTGCGCGATGGCCGGGTTCACGTAAAGGAAGCGACCGGACGGATCGAGACGGGCCACATAGTCGGGCGAGTTCTCCACGAGCGCCTTGAACTCTGCCTCGCGCCGCCGCAACTCCTGCTCCGCCACTTTGCGCTTGGTGATATTGGCCGAAATGCCCGCAATGCGCGTGACTGCGTTGTTTTCATCAAAGACGGGGAATGCCTGGTCGAGCATCCAGTAGATCTCGCCGTCGGCACCAGCCAGGCGATACTCGATGGCAGCACGTTCGCCATGCTGCGGGCGCAGGTGGGTCGCACGCACCTGCGCTCTATCCTCTTCGAGGATTACGTCATATCTGAGTTCGGGGTTCGCCATGGCTTGCTGCGCCGTGTGCGGCCAGATAGTTTCATAGACAGGACTGATGTACGTCAGCCGCTCAATCTGGAGATCGTACATCCAGAAAACTTCGTTGATATTCTCGGCCAATTGCCGGAAACGCTCTTCGCTCTCGCGGCGGGCAATCAGCTCCTGGCGCACCTTCTGGTAGAGCAGCGCGTTGTTGACGGCGACCAGCACCTGCGTGCCGATGGCCTCCACCAGTCGCAAATCGCGCTGCCGGTACGCGTTGAGGTGATAGCTGAAGACCTGCATGACGCCGCGCACATGCTCGCCCAGCTTGATGGGAACAAAGATCGCCGAATTGGGGACGTTGGGATCCTCTTCGGGCATCTCCGTAGAGGCCAGTCGTTGCGCCTTGCCCTGCTTGCTCACATAGTAGGCCGTCGTGCTGGTCCGACGTTGCTGGTTATAGTCGTTCAGGAGAAGGGGTTGCCCCGTGCGAATGACCAGGCTTTGCGTACCCTTGCCTTCCGGCGCCAGCTTGACCGGCGGGAAGCCCGCAATTTCCATGGGGTGACCGTCCTGCCAGGCGAAGAGACAGGTGATCATCTCAGAGTCGGCATCGAAGGACGACAGATAGAGCACATCGCAGTCGAGGCGCTCGGCGATCATGCTGCGCATGGTTGTGAAGATGTGGCCGAGGTCGAGCGACCGCCCCAGTTCCGCTCCGGCGCGATAGAGAAGCTCGCGCTCCTCCAATGTCTGCCTCAACTGCTCGTCGGCTTCCCGTTCAGCCGTTACGTCGCGCACCTGCGCCAGGATCATCGGGCGCGACGTGGCTGCGTGGAATGGCGAGTACTGGACGTCCAGCCAGCGATCGCCGTCGCTATACACATGGAGCAGACATTCGCGCAAATCGGTGCCGTTTGCGCTGACCTGCCGGATCAATGCGGCGTGGCGCCTGTTCTGTCTGCCGCCCAGAACGCGCGGCAGCGATTTGCCGGCCACAGCGCCGCGGCGCGGCGACAGGGCGTGCGCCGCGGCGTTGGCATATTCGATCACACCGTCGGCGTCAAGCAGAAAGACGGCATCGTAGAGACAATCTACCAGAGCGCGCGATTCGGCCAATGCCGGGTCGGCACTCCGGCGAGCTTGCGGCACGGACGATCCGTCACCCTCCCCTTTGCGAGACGGCGACGGCTGCCGGCCCTTTCTGGTCATGTTGTCGTCTTGATCCTGCTCCGCCATATGAACCTATCTTATCGCGAAATCGTCTCCGGGAACGATTCGGGACATACGCAGATCGACCAATCAACACGCAATAACCGCCAGATGATCGGGGTTACCTCCCCGTCAGCCCATCGGCACACAGGCCGCCGGATCATAGGCCACGCCCGACCCCGAAAATGATAGCCCGAAGCGATGCAGCCGAACGATCAGTCCATCTTCCAGATAGCAGTCGTGCCAGCGCACAAGCAGAGCATCTACCGGCAGATACGTATAATTCCCCAACACAGACGGGTCCATGAAGTAGAAGTTGGCGTCGTCGAAGCCGACCACCACGACATAGTGCCCGTCTTCCCAATCGGCGGCATAGTCGATGCCCGGTTCACCCCATGCCTGAAGCGCAATCATGACCGGCGTTCCGGCGGCCAACATTGCGCGGAGCCTGGCCGGGCTCAATCCCTCGTGCGGCTTACACGTTATGCCGTTGGCCTGTGCAAAGGCAGCCATCCGCTTGTAGTTCGTCCCGTGCTCCGGATCTGCACCAAGCGCCTCGGCCAGTACATCCTGACGAATGCTTTGCCCGAAGTAGTGCAGCACACTCTGAAGTGCGGCAACACCGCACGTATAGCCGGTTGCCTGCCGCACCAGAGGAAGCTCGATCAGCACTTGCGGCAACGCGCGCCGCATTGCATCGCTCATGTGATCTCCATTGACGATATGGTAAAAAAGGAAAAGTGTACGACTCGTTGCTACGCTGCGCGATCTTCCAACCCTCTTTTATAGTACAGAATCGCCTTGAGGTGTCAAGCAAAAGCGCCAAGTTGTCAGCAGATTGAAAGGTTTTTCCAGTCCGATCGCTCAGCGGCGCCCGAGAACGTCGGCGCCTCATCGATCGCGCGGCAAAAGAAGATTAGGTTTACTGGTAGTTACTGCTCCAACAATTGGCCGATTGTTCTTGAGCTAGATTCCGGTATCATGGGAACGTGGCATTCTTTTCTGCCGATTATCTGGCCGCACAACCGGATCGCGCAGCAGACAAAGAGCACTCAGCGCTCTTCACGGAACATTGTAATGACTCCAGCGGCACTCTTTCTCATCACCGCCGTCATTGGCCCGATGCAACTTGCAGGTGGACGCTTTGCGTTCCCGATCGCACCGGCGTCATGGCTGGCACAATGGGCAACCCTACTTCTCCTTGCCGGGCCCGCGATTCTACTGCCGGCGATGGTCAGCCATGATCGCCGGCGCCGAATTGTACAGCAGCAGCCGGCGCCGGACGAAGCGGCTTCCATCTATGCCGATGCATTGGCCGACACGGCGGAAGCGCTGAACAGCACGCTCGACCCCGACGAGGTGCTCGACCGGATCCTCGCCAACCTGGTGCGCGTCGTCGATCATGATGCTGCCAACCTGATGCTCCTCTCTGAAGATAGAAACACGGTGCGCATCGTGCGCTCGCAACATATCCGCCTGGGAGTTGGCAGGAATTCGCACACTGCCGGCCTGGTTTTTCAGATCCACTCATTCCCAAACCTGCGCTCGATGTTGGACACGCGGCGTCCGGTGCTCATCGCCGATACTGCGACGGACGCACAATGGTCCCAGACCGCGGAGGCGAACTGGATCAAATCTTCGCTTGCCGCCCCAATCGTCAGCAAGAGCGCGGTCATCGGCTTCATCACCCTCGACAGTGCTGAGCAGGGCCGTTTCAGCGAAGTTCATGCGCAACGCCTGCAGACGTTCTGCAGCCAGGCAGCCATTGCCATCGTCAACGCCGAGTTGTTTGCCAAGGCCAGCCGGGAACTGGCCGAGCGCCACAAAGCCGAGGAACACCTCGTTCGCAAGTTGCGTGACATGGAGTTGCTCAATCGCGCTGTCCTGCACGCAGCCAGGCTGGATTTCCAGCAGGCGCTCGATCTCATTTGTACCGATCTCGCCAACCATTTTGGCTCCCCGCAGTCGGGTATCGCCTTGCTGGACGAGGGCGGAGAGACGCTGACGCTGATCGCCGAGCACGTCTCCGAGCCAGGCATGAATGCCATCGGCGTCCAGATACCCGTACGCGGCAACCCGACAACCGAGTTTGTCCTGGCGCACCGGCAGCCACTGGTCATCGTCGACGTAGCCAACGACCCGCGCACGGCGCCGATTCGTGAACTCATGGCCGAGCGCCGCGTCGCATCGTTGCTGCTCATTCCCCTCTTTGCACGCGACGAAGTTGTCGGGACAATCGGCCTGGATTGGCACGTCCGGCACGAACCGACGACCGACGAGGTCGACCTGGCCGAGAGCGTGAGCCATGCCGTCGGCCAGGCGTTCAACAACGCGCGCCTCTATCGCGCCACGCAGCAGGAGCTTGCCGAGCGCCAACGCGCCGAACGTGGCGAGCGCCACCAGCGCGAGTTCGTCGAAGCCCTGCATGATGTGACGACCGCGATGGTCAGTTCGCTGGATCTGGACGTTGTGCTCGATCGCCTGCTGGCCGACGTCGGGCGCGTGGTCATACACGACGCCGCCAATGTTCTCCTGGTGGACGACGAGCGCCAGACTGCGCGCATCGTGCGATCCTCAGGTTTTGAAGGAATAATCGATCGCGACAAGTTGTTCGAAACCGTGCGCTACGATCTGTCGACGACCACAGATTTGCAGGTCATCCTGGCAACCAACCGCCCCTATCTGAGCGCCGACATCCATCGCGATCCCAACTGGATCATTCGCGAGCACAGCAAATGGGTCCACAGTTTTCTCTGCGCCCCCATCTGGACGAGAGGCAAGATCGTCGGCTTTCTGGCCGTTATGTCGGCGCACATTGGCTTCTTTACGCAGGAGGATGCGGTGCGCCTGCAGGCATTCGCCAACCAGGCCGCCGTGGCGATCGAAAATGCACGGCTCTTCCAGGATGCACAGCGCGCCCGTCTCGCCGCCGAGACCGCCAACCGCGCCAAATCCACCTTTCTCGCTAACATGAGCCATGAAATTCGCACGCCCATGAACGCGGTGATCGGGATGACGAGCCTGCTGCTCAACACCCAACTCACCGCCGAGCAGCGCGACTATGTTGAAACCGTCCGCATGAGTGGCGATGCGCTGCTGGCGGTGATCAATGACATTCTCGACTTCTCCAAGGTTGAGTCCGGCTATCTCGAGCTGGAGACACACCGATTCCAGGTCGCGACCTGCGTCGAAGAGACGCTTGAGTTGTTCGCCAACCGTACGGCATCGCAGACCATCGACCTCAGCTACTGGATTGACGACAGCGTGCCGGATTGGGTCAAAGGCGACATGTCGCGCCTGCGCCAGATTCTTGTCAACCTGGTCGGCAACGCGGTGAAGTTCACCGAAGCGGGCGAGGTAGCCGTGACGGTGAGCGCCAAGCCGGAGGAAAGCGCGATACGCCTTCACTTTGCCGTGCGCGACACCGGCATCGGTATTTCGGCAGACCGCATGGATCGCCTCTTCCAGCCATTTTCGCAGGTCGATTCGTCCATGTCACGCCGCTACGGAGGCACCGGCCTGGGGCTGGTCATCAGCAGACGGCTGGCGAACCTCATGGACGGCGACATCTGGGCGGAGAGCGAACCCGGCATGGGTTCGACCTTTCACTGCACGATCAAGGTTGCAGCCGTATCGTCGACAAACCTTGTCGGGGGTATCGGCGCGCCCCTGCGCGATCGGCGCATCGTCGTGGCCGAACAGGCGCCGGTCTGCCGTCGCAATCTTGCCGCCTGGCTGAGGCGTTGGGGCGCACAGCCGGTAACGGTCACCACAACCGCCGATCTGGACAAGGTGTTGCACGAAGCGGCACAGCGACCAGAAGTTGCCATCATCGACTGTGACTTGCCTGGGCTCGACGCGCAACGCTTGCAGGCGCTGACGCGGGAGAACGGCGCACCTGCCATCCCGATCATCTTTACGTGCGCGCTGGGCAGTTCTGGGACTCATCCGCACACAGACTTGGGGTGGACCGTGAGCAAGCCGGTACGGCTGCGGGCGCTCCTCGATACACTCGAACGGGTACTGTCGGGCACGTCGAACGCGATGCAGGCGACGACCGATCCCGATTCGTTTGACGGCGACATGGCAGACTCACACCCCATGCGCATCTTGTTGGCGGAAGATAACCTGGTCAACCAGAAGGTCGTGCTGCGCATGCTGGAGAAGCTGGGGTATAATGCCGACGTTGCAGCCAATGGCAAGGAAGCCATAGATGCACTCACACGCAAGGCATACGATCTGGTCCTGATGGACATGCATATGCCCGAAATGGATGGCATCGAGGCCACGCGCCGCATCCGCAGCATGCTGCCGCCCAAACGCCAACCGGTCATTGCCGCGGTCACGGCCGCCGCCATGCTCGACGACCGCAAAGCCTGCCTTGCTGCCGGCATGAACGCCTATCTCTCCAAGCCGATCCGCGTCAAGCAATTGATCAGCCTTCTCCAGAGTGTGGCAGAAGGAAAGGGAACGAACGGAACAGGCCTCGTCGATCTGGACTGACCCGCACCAACTACCCTGATTCAGTCGATAGGAGGGTATGCTGGCGCACTCTGCTCCGGAGCGATCTACTCGCGATCTGGTTGGTGCGGGAAGCCGAGCGCCGCGGCGAGCGTGTAGTATTGCTGGGCTACGATAGGTTGGCCCATTTCTTCATACGACTGCCCAAGATTCAAGTAAAGCGACGGGAAAAACGGTTGAACGCGCTCGTCGTTCACCGCTTCGGCACGCGCTAGGGCAACCTTGTTCCAGTGCAGTGTCGCCTGCGCGTCAGGTTGAAAACGCGCCACGTAATGAGCCGCCACACACGCCTCGAAGTCGTCGGTTGCTGCGTCCCACGCTGCGGCATAAAGGCGGGCAGCATCGTCGCGGCGCCTATCGAATTCGGCCTGCGCCCCGGCAATGCACAGTTGCACAACGCGACTGTCGCTGTTCACCGGCTACGCTGCGGCGCCGTCGGCGCGTTTCAGCAAGTCGAGGAGATCGGGCAGACCCTCCAACACCAGGTGCGGCGGCGCAGTCTGCGCCTCGAAGGTAGCGCGCGTATCGATGCCGGTCAACACGCCGACAGTCATCATATCCAGCTTGAGCGCGCCGACGATGTCGGTCTCGTAGCGGTCGCCGACCATCAGCGTCTCGTCGGGCATGACGCCGAGACGGCTCATGGCTTCCTCGAACATGGGCGCGTTCGGTTTGCCGATGACGATGGGTTCCTTGCCCGTCGCCGCCGTGAAGAGTGCCAGGATGCTGCCGGCGCCGGGCACCTGGCCGCGCTCGGTGGGGTAGGTGCGGTCGCTGTTGGTGCCAATGAAGCGCGCCCCGTTGCGGATGGCCAGCGCCACGTCGGCCAGGTCGCGGAAGGTCAATTCGAAGTTGGCGCCGGAGACGGCATACGCGGCATTGAAGGGATCGGTCGTCAGCTCGAAGCCGGCGCGGGTCAGCGCGCTACGCAGCCCGTCCTGCCCCATGATGATCACCTTACCCTCCGGCCAGCCTTTATCGACCTGGTGGCGCAGCCAGCTCGCCGTTGCCTCCGAACTGCCGAGGATGCGTCCCGGCGCGACGCGCAGCCCCATGGCCGCCACCTTGTCGCTGAACTGCTGCGAGGTCAGCGCGGCGTTGTTCGTCACGAGCATCCAGCGCCGTCCCGTGGCGTCGAGATAGTCGAGCAGTTCCTGCACGCCCGGTAGCGGCCGGCTGCCCACATAGATCACGCCATCCATATCGAAAAACGCGGCACGAACACCTGCCAGCGTCGCCATCGAGTCGGTCATGCGAATCAATACCTTTCCAGCATGGACAAAGTCCTGCGACAGATAAGCCGGCGCACAATCCGGCATGCGCAGCGCGCTTGCGCTTTGCACCCCTATGCGCCGTAGGACATACCGATTGATTATAGGTCCGCACCGGGGGAATCCGAAACCCCAGACGCTGGCGACGAAGGCTGTACCCGTGACATTCATCATCCTGGGAGGGTGAAAAGTGGCTCTGGATTCGCGTCGATCGCAGTGGTACGATGAACCTGTCAGAGCGAATCGGCTAGACCAAGCGGAGCCAACACCATGCCCGGCACTATCCTGCAAGCCAACAACCTGGTCAAAAAATATGGCGACCTCATCGCCGTAAACGACGTCAGCTTTGCCATCGAAGAAGGCGAGGTCTTCGGCCTGCTCGGCCCAAACGGCGCGGGCAAGAGCACCACCATCGCCATGCTCTCTGGTCTCTTCCCGCCGACCGGCGGCAGCGCCACCATCGGCGGGCTGGACGTGGTGCGCGAACTGGGCAAGGTGAAGCAGATCATCGGCGTCGTCCCGCAAGATCTGGCGCTCTATCCGACGCTCAACGCGCGCGAGAATGTGGGCTTCTTCGGCGAACTCTACGGTCTGCGCGGCAAGGCGCTGCACGCACGCGTCGACGAGGTGCTCGGCTACGTGGGTATGCTCGAGCGCGCCAAGGATCAGGTCAAGACCTACTCCGGCGGCATGAAGCGGCGCGTCAACCTGGCGGCCGGGCTGGTCAACCACCCGCGCCTGCTCTTCCTCGACGAGCCGACGGTCGGGGTCGATCCGCAGAGCCGCAACCACATCTTCGAGAGCGTGGAGCGCCTCAACCGCGAGCAGGGGATGAGCATCCTCTACACGACCCACTACATGGAGGAGGCCGAGCGCCTCTGCCACCGGATCGGCATCATCGACCGCGGCAAGCTCATTGCGCTTGGTACTCCGCGCCAGCTCATCGAGTCGCTGGGCGGCGGCATCATCCAGCTCGGCCTGGCCGCACCCGACGAGACCGTGCGCGCCGCCGTCGAAGCGCTGCCGGCTGTGCGCTCGGCAAGCTACGTCACGGCCGAAGACGCGACGCCCGGCGAGCAGGACCCATCGCCCGCCACTGATGGCAAAGCGATCCTGAAGATCGAGGCCAACCAGGGCAACGATGCGCTGCTGCAAGTGCTCCACTACTGCAACGAGGTCGACGTCGACATCCTTTCGCTCGATCTCCTGGAGCCGAACCTGGAAACCGTGTTTCTGAACCTGACGGGGAAGAGCCTGCGCGATTGAGAGGACGCTGTGCACATCATCTACGTGTGGCTCAAAGATTTGAAGCTGCTGATACGCGACCGCGGGGAGATGGCGTCGCTCTTCCTGATGCCGCTCGCCTTCATCCTGCCCATCTGCCTGGCCTTTCCGGCCAACGGCTACAACCTCACCGAGGACCGCAAGCCCGATCTGCCGGTCGCCAACTTCGACCTCGTCGACGGGCAGCCGGGCGAGCATGCGCAGAGCCTGCTCGATTCGCTGGCGGAGAGCTACACGCTGGAGCAGAACATCACCCCGGAAGGCGCGGCGCTCTTCAGCGAGACCGTACGCGCCATCTGCGCGACCACCGGCCCGGCGTGCGACGAAGCCACCGCCCGCGACCGCGTCGCCTTCGACCAGCGCACGGCGGCCGTGTTGATCCCGGCCGGCTTTAGCGCCGCCATCGACGCCGGTGAGCACGTCTCGGTCACGCTCCTTTACAACCCGGCGCGCACTCCGGTCGACCGCCAGTTGATCGAGGGCGTCGTCACCGGCAACGCCATGCGCCTCTCCATCGAGAACCAGTTGCTCAACGGCCTCGAACAGTTCGGCGACCTGCTCGATCTGGCGCCGGAAGAAATTCAGACCAACATCCGCACGGCCAACGACGAGGATAGCGGAAGCACCACCACCAACCTCGCGCCGGCCATCGAGGTGGTCTCTGTGCGGCCCAGCGCGGCGCGCATCACGACGCAGCCCAACACGTTGCAACAGACGATCCCCGGCTACACCGTCATGTTCGTCTACTTTCTCATCGGCACCGTCGTGGCGTCGGTGCAGTTGGAGCGCAACACGGGTGTCCTCCGCCGCCTGCTGGTGACGCCCATGCGCCGCTACCAGTTGCTGGCGGGCAAGATCCTCTCGGCGCTGGTCATCGGCGTGTTGCAGATCGCGGCCATGTTCGCCGTCGGCCACTTCTTCTTTGGCCTGAAATTGGGCAGCGCGCCGGTCGCGCTCGCGGTGCTGACGGTGGCGGTAGTGCTTTCCGCCGTGTGCATCGGGCTGGCAGCCGCCGCCTTTCGCATCGAGCGCGGGATATCCATGATCCTGATCGTGGGCGCGCTCCTGGCCGGCTGTGCCTTTCCAGCCGACTGGCTGCCGCCCTTCCTGCGCACCATCAACGTCGTCCTCCCGCAAACGTGGGCCATGCAAGGCTACCAGGATCTCATTACGCGCGGCATGGGCTTTGCCGATGTGCTGCCGGAGATCGGCGTGCTGCTGGGCTTTGCCGCCGTCTTCTTTGCGATCGCCGTGTACAAGTTCGACCTGGAAGGGTAGAAGAGGATCCACAAAGTCGCGAAGGCTCAAAGGGGCACAAAGAGGATGGAATGATGGCACTCTCATCAAGCATGAATCGCGGCGTTGAGGAGTGACATGGAGCCACAGAGGAGCGAGGACGCAAAGGGGCACAGAGATTCACATGCTTCGACAGATCTGGGCAATGACACGCAAGGAGATCAAGCTGGCGGCGCAGTACCGCGGCCAGTGGGTGCTGGTCTTCCTGACCCCCATCATCTTCATCGCCGTCATGGGTGCGACATTCGGCAACAGCGGCGTGCCCACGGTAGCCGTCTACCTTGTCAACGAGGATGAGGGACGGCTG
Source organism: Caldilineaceae bacterium (assembly GCA_020634815.1). GTDB lineage: Bacteria > Chloroflexota > Anaerolineae > Caldilineales > Caldilineaceae > Caldilinea. The sequence continues at coordinate 143,533 of JACKBA010000007.1, forward strand.
GGCAAGCAGGTGGTCAGCGCGCTGCGCGACGAGCCGACGTTGGCTCTGGATATGCTGGAAAGCCGCGCTGATGCGGATCGCCTTGTCGGCGAGGGGCAGCGCATGGCCGCCATCGTCATCCCCGCCGGCTTCAGCGCGGCCACGCTCACCGACGGCGGCGGCCGGATCGAGGTGATCGTCGACCCGGCGCGCGAGCAGAGCGCCGGCATCGTGCTCGGCCAGGTGCAGGCCGCCACCGCGCCCATGCTCATCGACGCCGAGGTCGAGCGGGGCGTGCGCTCGGCCTTCAACACAGCGCCCGACACCTTCGGCTTCACCGAGGCGGACTTGCAGGAAGCGGGCATCGACCTGCCCGCGGTCACGAAGTTCCTGACGGCGGCCATCAAGGGCGTCGTCTCCAGCCAGGTGCAGGATGCCATCGACGACCCGCTCGTCAGCATCGACGTGCGACCGGCCACCGACGCCGCACCGCGCCAGGCGCCGACGGTCTTCGACTACCTGGTGCCGGGATACAGCGTCTTCTTCGCCTTTTTTCTCATGGGCCTCATGGCGGAAACGATCTTTGCCGAGCGCGTCTCCGGCAGCCTGCGGCGCATCTTCAGCCTGCCCATCGGGCGCGTCCCCTTCCTGGCCGGCAAGGCGCTGCCCTACAGCTTGATCGCCATGTTGCAGGTCGTCGTCGTCTTCTCCGCCAGCACGCTGCTCTTCGATTACGACCTGGGCGAAGCGCCGCTGGCCCTCGTCCTCCTGATCGTCGCGACCGGCTTGAGCGTCGGCGGGCTGGGCATTCTCGTCTCCGTGCTGGTGCGCTCCGAGGGGCAGTCCAACAGCATCCCGACGCTGCTCTCCCTGGTCATGGCCGCTGTGAGCGGCGCGCTCTTCCCCAGCATCCAGGTGCCGGGGCTGGCACAACTGACGCCCCACTACTGGGCGGTGCAAGGCTTTCTCAACGTGACGGCACTGCACGGCGACCTCTTTGACATCCTCCCCAACCTCGGTGCGCTGATGGCCATCGCGCTGGGCGCCTTCGTCCTTGCGGTGTGGCGCTTCCGCCATGCATGAAGCGCACGCGCCCATGCGGCGATCACGCGGCCCGGCACGCACCTGCCGGCCAAGTGCCGGGAATCAGACAGGGCATTGGTTTGCTGCGAAGTTGCAGATCGTGTAACGTGTGAGCAGTAGCAGCTGGCGCTTCAGGCGCTCTACGCTGCGTTCCCGTTTCTTCTATTTTTGTGATGCTCAAAGGAGAGAGTCATGGCCCTCAAAATGAAAATAACGTACGCCACCATGTCGGCCGACAACGAGGAGTTGCAGTCGGCCTTTGACGAGGCCTTTGAAAAGGTCAAATCGTCGATGCTCGGCGTCGAAGTGCCCATGTTCATTGACGGCGAGAAGGTGTACGCCAGCGAGAAATCGATCGCGTACAGCCCCATCGACACGCGCATCCATCTCTGCACGGCGCAGAAGGGCGCCAAGGAACACGCACGCGCGGCCGTAGACGCGGCCAAGAAAGCCGCCAAAGGCTGGGCTGCAACGCCCTGGCAGGAGCGCGTCGCCATCATGCGCCGCATCGCCGACACGATCAGCGACAACAGCCTGGAGCTTTCGGCCATCATGGTCATGGAAGTGGGCAAGAGCCGCCTGGAGGCGCTGGGCGAGGTCGAGGAGACGGCCGACCTGCTGCGCTACTACGCCGACGCCATGGAGAAGAACGGCGGCTACATCCGCGAGTTGGGCAAGCTCAGCGACAGCGAGACCAACATGAGCGTGCTCAAGCCCTTTGGCGTGTGGGTCGTGATTTCCCCCTTCAACTTCCCCATGGCGCTCTCCGGCGCGCCCATCTGCGCCGCGCTCATCACGGGTAACACCGTCGTCTTCAAGGGCTCGTCGACCACGCTCTATACCGGCTGGAAGACCGCCGAACTCTTCGCCGAGGCCGGCCTGCCCGATGGTGTCTTCAACTACGTCAGCGGTCCCGGCCGCACCGTGGGCCAGGAGCTACAGGACAACCCCGACATCGCCGGCTGGACCTTCACCGGCTCCTACGATGTCGGCATGCAGGTGGCGCGCAATGCGCTGGCCGGCCGCTATCCGCGCCCGGCGATTATCGAGATGGGCGGCAAGAACCCGACCATCGTCTCGCGCAACGCCGACCTGGACAAGGCCGCAACCGGCGTCGCCCGCTCGGCCTTCGGTCTCGACGGGCAGAAGTGCTCGGCCTGCTCGCGAGTCTACGTCGAAGAGAAGGTATACGACCAGTTCGTGAGTCTGCTAGTGGAAAAGACGGCGGCGCTCAAGGTCGGCAACCCGACGGATCGCGACACCTTCATGGGCACCGTCATCGACAAGGGCGCGTATGAGGATTACCAGAAGTTCGTGGAAACCGCCCGGCGCGACGGCCAGGTGCTCTATGGCGGCAACCCGGTCACCGAGGGCGACTTCAGCCGCGGCTACTTTGTGCAGCCGGCCATCATCGCCGGTCTGCCCGAGGATCACGAACTGGTGAAGAACGAACTCTTCCTGCCCATCCTCTTTGTCGGCAAAGTCAAGAACCTGGAAGACGGCATGGCCAAGGCTAACGACACGGTCTACGGGTTGACGGCCGGCTTCTTCAGCGAGGACGATTCAGAGGTTCAGTGGTTCCTGGACAATATCCAGGCGGGGACCATCTATGCCAACCGCAAGTCCGGCGCCACCACCGGCGCATGGCCGGGCGTGCAGGCCTTCGGCGGCTGGAAGGGCTCCGGCATGAGCGGCAAGGGCATCGGCGGCTTCTACTCCCTCCCGCTCTACATGCACGAGCAGAGCCAGACGGTGATTGGGTAGTTTTTTGAAAAGATGAGAGGGATGAAAAGATGACAAGATGAGGGGGTGTAAGGTCAATTAGCAATCAGCAATTTTCAATCAACAATTGTTGATGGTTGATTGCAGATTGCTAATTGCTGACTGGCGCCTCATCCCCTCATCTTTTCATCCCCTCATCCACCCATCCCCTCACCCTCTCTCCTCCTCCACATCCCGCTCCACGTCCACCGCCGCGGACGCGACGGCCCACGCCACCACGAACCACACACCGCCCCCGATCAGCAGCGCGATGGCGATGTTCAGCGGCGCCAGCGGCACCTGGCCGCGCACAATGCCGACGATCGTCAGCAACAGACCGGCCGCAGCGAACCCCAACCCAATCTTGACCGGCAACGACATCCGAGACATGACACCATCACTTTCTCTGGCGGACCCGCGCGCAGGTTCCGCTTCCCATACACTCTGTGCCGCCATCATACCACGTGCCGGGCGATCATCCGGAAGCCGGCCGCTGGTGCGCCCCCCAATCTGCACTTCCGCGCCTTCACAGACGCCAGATTGAGACATCGTGGATATTGGGTCTTGACAAACTAAGTAAATTAGTTTATAAACTAAGTGTCTTAGTTTTTTGTTCCAAGGAGAGACCCAATGAGCACCCAGTACCTTTCCCACCACGCCGGCCGGATCGCCTACGACGACACGGGCAGCGGCCCGCTTGTTCTGTGCGCCCCCTCCATCGGCGACGTGCGCGCCGAGTACCGCTTCTTGACGCCGCACCTGCTTGCGGCCGGCTTCCGCGTCGTCACCATGGATCTGCGCGGGCACGGTGAGAGCAGCACGCAATGGGGCGACTTCTCGGTGGCAGGCGTCGGCAGCGACATGCTGGCGCTCATCCGCCATCTCGACGGCGGCCCGGCGCTAATCATCTCCACGTCCATGGCCGCAGGCGCCGCAGCCTGGGCAGCGGTGGAAGCATCCAGCCTGGTCGCCGGCATTGTGATGATCGGCGCGGCCGTGCATGGCGAGGTGAGCGGCGCCAATCGCCTGCTCTATAAGGCACTCTTTGCGCGGCCGTGGGGCGTCGCCTTCTGGCAGTGGTATTACACGACGCTCTACCCGACGCGCAAACCGGCGGACTTTGCGGCCTACAAGGCTGCGCTCGGCGCCAACCTCAAGGAGAAGGGACGGCTGGAGGCAATGCTGGCGGCGGTCCTGGCGCCCAAAACCGCCTCTGCCGAACGGCTGGAGCGCGTCACGGCGCCGGTGCTTGTGCTCATGGGCAGCAAGGATCCCGACTTCAAGCAGCCCGAGGTCGAGGCGCGCTGGGTCGCCGACGCAGTCCATGGCCGCTACGTCATGGTCGACGGCGCCGGGCACTATCCGCACGCCGAGATGCCGGAGATTGCAGCGCCCATCATCGTCGATTTTCTGCAAACGGCCGTCGCTGCCGAGGAGGCACACCATGTCGCCTAGGGCCGGGCTTGACCGTGACGCTGTCGTCGCCGCGGCCGTCGATCTCGTCAACCGTGAGGGCGCCGGTGCGCTGTCACTGAAGCGCCTTGCCGACGAGTTGGGCGTGCAGACGCCGTCACTCTACAACCATGTGGATGGCCTGCCCGGTCTCCAACGCGAGCTGACGCTGCTCAACGCACGGCTGCTGGGCGACGCCCTCACGGCTGCTGCGATCGGCAAGGCCGGCCCCGCTGCCATCGCCGCGCTCATGGACGCCTACCGGGAGTACATCAAGGCAAACCCAGGGCTCTATCTCTACGCCGTGCGGCCGGCTGCATTGGACGCGCCGCACGACGCCGAGCGCACGCGGGCGGAAACGCGCATCGTCATGGTTGCCGTTGCCGTCGTCAATTCATTCGGGCTGACGGGCGACGACGCGATCCACGCCGTGCGTGCCCTGCGCAGCGTCGTCCACGGCTTCGCAACCCTGGAGAGCGCCGGCGGCTTCGGCATCCCGCTGGACCTGGACGAGAGCTTTCGTCGCCTGGTGGCAATGGTCATCGCGGGGTTAGAAAGGCAACAACTTGCCGCCGGCACAGGGCGGGCAACAGCCAGCGCTTGACCGGTGCTGCGACAACGTCCGGCGTCGGCATTCTTGAAAGTAAGAGGAAAGATCAATGTCAATCGTCACCCTGGGGCTCGGGCTCCACTTCATCCTCGAACTCTGTGCGCTGGCTGCGATGGCCTTTGCCGGCTTTCGCCTGGGCGACAACCTGGCCATGCGCCTGCTGCTCGGGATTGCCCTGCCGGTTGCGGCGGCGGCGGTTTGGGGCATCTTTCGCGTGCCCAACGACCCCGGCCCGGCGACGGTGGCCATCGACGGGCGCCTGCGCCTGCTGATCGAGTGGGCGATCTTTGGGCTGGCTGCCGCCATGCTCTACGCGGCCGGTCACACCACACTGGCGCTGGCTTTCGTGGCGGCGGCCCTGGTCGACTATGCGATCATGTACGAGCGCGTGCTGCGGCTGTTGCAGGGGTGAGGAGAGGCTATTCGCTGCCGCTCGGCCGCAGATCCTGCACGTTGAGTTGGAGCCGGCGATTGCCCTGCCACTCATTGATCTCGACCTGAAAGGCCAGGTCGATGCGGCTGCCGTCGCCCAGCAATGCCGCCCACTCGCCCTGCTGGAAGGCGACGGCGTCGAAGACCGGCCCCGTCGCGCCCTCGTCGACGACCAGGCGCAGATGCTTGCCGCTGCCCACGGTGCGCACCTCGCGCACGCGGGCATTGCGCGCCAGCAGCACCGGCGGCGGGTTTTCCTGCCCGGTGGGCTCCAGCCGGGCAAATTGCTCGACGATGCCCCAGTTGACGTCGGGTAGGGGCGTGACCGCGTCGATCTCAAGCGTCGGGCGGAGCGCCGTGCGGTCGGCCAGCGCGCTGCCGGCAATCTCCTGCAACGATGCGCGGAACGCCGGGAGGTTGGCGTTCTTGACCGTGAAGCCCGCCGCCAGGTGATGGCCGCCGTGGCGCACGAGCAGTTCGCTCACCGTATCCAGCGCATGGCTGATGTTGAACTCCGGAATACTGCGCGCGCTGCCGCGCGTCTCCTCCGCCTCCTCGCGCATGACGATGGCGGGGCGGTAGTAGCGATCGGTCAGCCGTCCGGCCACAAGCCCGACGATGCCGTGATCAAAGCTCTCGCTGCCCACGATAAAGATGGCCGGGTCATCGGGCAGCACCGCCGCCAGTTGTGCCTCCGCCTCGTTCTGCGCCTTTTCCGTGAGCGAACGACGGCGCTGGTTGAACTCGTCCAGGCTGCCGGAGAGCGTGTAGGCCTCGGTGGGATCCTGCGTGCGCAGCAGGCGGTAGGCCAGTCGCGCATCGCCCAGCCGGCCCGCCGCATTGAGGCGCGGCGCCAGCCGGAACGAAATCGCCGTTGCGTCGACCGCGCCAGCCCGCAAGTCAGATTGCAGCATGAGCGCTTCCAGCCCCACGCGCGGCTGGGCGTTGAGCGCGGCCAGCCCGCGGCGCACCAGGTCACGGTTCTCGCCCAGCAGCGGCATCATGTCGGCGACGGTGCCCAGCGCAACGAGGTCGAGCAGCCCCGCTTCCACGTCGACCGCCTGCTCGGGCGTGAGCTTGCACCACTTCTCCTGCGCCGCGGCGCGCAGCACCGCCTGCGCCAGCCGGAAAGCCACGCCGACCCCGGCGAGCCGGTCGAACTTGCTGGGACAGTCGGGCCGGCGCGGGTTGATGACGGCCAGCGCCGGCGGCAGCTCCTTGCCCACCGAGTGGTGGTCGGTCACGATGACATCCAGGTCATGCTCGACCGCGCAGGCCACCTCGCTGATGGAGCGGATGCCGCAGTCGACGGTGATGAGCAGCTTCGCCTGGCCGGCGATACGCACGACGGCCTCGCTGTTCAGGCCATAGCCTTCATCAACGCGGTCGGGGATATACGGCCCGACGCGGCCGCCGGCGGCTTGCAGCGCCGTCACCAGCAGCGCGGTCGAGGTGACGCCGTCCACGTCGAAGTCGCCGTAGACGCAGATCGTCTCGTGCTTTTCGAGCGCCTTGAGAATGCGGCGCACGGCAGGCACCATGTCACGCAACTTGTAGGGATTCTCGACCGTAGCGTGCGCGCCGTCCAGGAAGGAACGCACGGCCGGCGGCGAATCGACGCCGCGGTTGTAGAGCACCTGGGTGAGCAGCGGGTGTTCGGGCACGGCGCGCAGGAAGGCGTCCGGTGCAGCAGGTTTGATCGCCCAGCGGGCACGGCGTAACGGCATGGTATGATTATACGGGTTCGCCGGCCCTGACCCAACCGGCAATTGACGAAAAAACGGAACGCACTATGCCAGATTTCGCCACCGACCCGACCTATCTCGCCTACCAGTACGGCACATCGGAGAAACTACGCATCCGCCAGGAGGCGCACGAGCACTATAGCGAGCGCCCCAACGACTTCTTTGTGTGGGCGCTCGACCTGCTCGACCTGCACCCTGGGCAACTGGTGGCCGATGTCGGCTGCGGGCCGGGCGCGTATCATGCCCTGGTCGCGACGGCCGGCTGCACGGCAATCGGCATCGACGCCTCGTACGGGATGATGCGCGATGTGGCGGCGCAGGCTACCCAGCAGCGGCTGACCGTCTGGCCCGTGCAGGCGAGCGCCGAACGGCTCCCGCTGGCTGACAGCAGCGTCGACCGGCTCATGGCCAACCACATGCTCTACCACGTACCGGACCAGGAAGCGGCGCTGGCCGAGATGCGCCGCGTGCTGAAGCCGGGCGGGCGCGTCATGCTGGCGACGAACGCCGAGGACGCCAACGACGTCTTCCATAACGCACACAGCGCGGCCGCGCAATCGCTCGGCTATGTCCCGACGCCGCGCATGTCCAGCCGCTTCCATCTCGGCCACCTGGAGCTGGTGCAACGCTTCTTCCCAGGCGCGGAGGTGCACGTGCGCGAGGATGCCTTCCGCTTCCCCACGCTCGATGCCGCGCTGCGCTACTACGCCAGCGGCACCGTCGACGCCATCGAGCACGCGCCGCGCGACGGCAGCCACACAGCGCGGCTGTTGCCGTTGGTGGAAGCGCACCTGCGCGGCCAGATGGATGCCGGCGGCAGCCTGCGCGTGCCAAAAGCCGCGGGTTGTTTTGTGGCGATCAAGCAATAGAGTATAGTAACGCTGCCCATTGACCGGTACCGCGCCGAATTGGATCGATTGACGCATGTCCTCCACCATGGACCGCCTGCGCCGGCTGCACGGCCTGCGCCCACAAAAGAGCCAGCCCGAGCTGACCTACACGCCCATCGACGATGACGGCGAGCCGCTTGTCGCGCGCCCGGCGCCGCGCCGCGGCTCGCTGGAGGAGTTGGTGCCCGGCGCCGTGGTCGAGAACGCGGCCGGTCGCTGTTATGTCAGCACGACCGCCGTGCCGCTAGACGACGTGCGCGGCGGCAGCCGGCTCAGCCAGGCCATCGGCGTCGCGCCGGCTACGCTGGCGCCCTTCCACCCCGACCTCGCGCTCGATGCCATCGACGACCTGGCCGGCGCGGCTTTCGTCGACACGGAGACGACGGGGCTGGGCGGCGGCGCAGGCGTGTACGCGTTCATGGTGGGGGTGGGGACGTTTGAGGCGTGGGATGGGGAATTGTCAACGGTCAATGGTCAATGGTCAATGGTCGATGATGAGACATCTGACCCCACGCACTTTGTTGTGCGGCAGTTCTTTATGCGGCATCCAGGGGAAGAAGCAGCGTTGCTTGCGGCGGTAGCGAGTATCGTGAATGGCAGGCGGCTGGCGGTCACCTTCAACGGCCGCGGCTTCGACCTGCCGCTCCTGCGCACGCGCTACCGGCAGAACCGCCCGCTCTTGCCCGAAGGCGAGCGTAGGGTGGCGCTGTTCGAGGAAGGCGGGTCCCACCTCGACCTGCTGCTGCCGGCGCGGCGGCTGTGGCGCAAGCGGCTGCAAAGCTGCCGGCTCATCAACCTGGAACAGATGATCCTCGGGCTGGCGCGCAACGAGGATGACGTGCCGGGTTCAATGATTCCCCAGCTTTATGTCGATTACGTGCGCACGCAGCAGGCCGGCGAAATGCAGCGCGTCTTCTATCACAACCGCGAGGACATCGTCTCTATGGTGTCGCTGGCGCAGCGGCTGGTGGAGGCCTACGCCGCGCCGCTGGACGAATCGTGCGACCTGTACGCCGAGGACCTGCTGTCGCTGGCGGCGTGCCATCTGCGCAGCGGCGACACGTTGCGCGCCGAACGCGCCCTTACGCGGGCGGCGGCAACCGCCGATCACGACGACACACGGGCGGAGATCTACGCGCAGTGGGCGGGTCTGCTCAAGCGGCAGGAGCGCTGGCAGGAGGCAGCCGAGGTGTGGCAGCTTTGGCTCAGTTCGGTGCCGGGCGCCGACGCCACACCCTTTGTGGAACTTGCCAAGTATTGCGAATGGCGGACAGGCGACCTGGAGCAGGCGGAGATGTGGGCGGCGTGGGCGCTGCACACGGTCGAGGCGGCGCCCGTCTACCAGCGCGTGCCGGGGCAGTTGGCCGATCTTCAGCACCGGCTGGCGCGGATCCGGCGCAAGCGAGCAGGGGGCAGCGAGTCACAAGGGGCGAGTTCGGAGAATTGTTGATGGGTGATTGCTGATTGTTGATGGCTGGCCGGGGTGGGCGGCGCATGGCTACTCCGGTGAGTAGATTGATACACACTGACAACACTGCCAACACATCATTTTTGCAGAATTGGGTTCCATCGGATTGCAAGCAAGAACGGAGGAAAATCGCATGAGTTTCAAGTTCCCCAGCCCGGAATGGGTTACCGCCTTTGACGAGCAGATCAACACCAGCGATGCCTATGCCAACGCCGCCAAGACGTGGGAAGGCGACATTACGCTGGTCATCGAGGGCGGTGCCGGTATCTATCTCGACCTGTGGCATGGCAAGTGCCGCCAGGCCGAGTTCCTGACCGACCCGAGCAGCAAGAGCCCCGAGTTCCAGATCACGGCCGACATGGAGAAGTGGAAGAAAGTGCTGGCCGGCAAGCTCGACCCGGTGCAGGGTATGGTCACGCGCCAGATCAAGCTGGACGGCAACCTGGTCAAGATCATGAAGAACGTCAAGGCGGCGCAGGAGCTCGTACGCTGCGCAACCAAGGTGCCGACCGTCTACTGATCGACCGGGCGCCTGTCTCGAAGGTGATTGCATGAAAAGCGCGAAACGCACGCAGGATTTCCCGCCCGTTTCGCGCTTTTTCTTGTCCGGCGAGGATTCACACAAACGAGGTTGATATGTGGTATTACTCTTCTCCTTTCGTCGTCTTTGGCGATGAAGCCCTGTCACATCTGGAGCAACTGAGCGGCGAGCGCGCCCTGATCGTGACCGATGCCACGTTGGCGAAGCTGGGCATTGCCGGCCGCGTCGAGGAGGCGCTGCACAAGGCCGGTATGGAGACATGCCTGTTCGCCGAGGTCGAGCCGGAGCCCAGCCTCCAAACCGCCAAGCGCGGCGCGCAGGTCGCAGCCGAGTTTGCGCCGGATTGGATCGTCGGCCTGGGCGGCGGCAGCCCCATGGACGCCTCCAAGGCGATCTGGGCAATGTACGAGCGGCCCGATCTCGACGCCACCGAAATCAACCCCATGATCACGCTGGGGCTGAGCAAAGCAAAGCTTATCGCCATCCCCACTACGAGCGGTACGGGCAGCGAAGCCACCTGGGCGCTGGTGCTCACCGACACGGAGGAGAAGCGCAAGTTCAGCACGGGCAGCCGCGAGTTGGTACCGACGCTGGCCATCGTCGACCCGACGCTGACACAGGGTCTGCCCGCCCGCATCACTGCCGACACCGGGCTGGACGCGCTGACGCACGCCATCGAAGGCTATGTCACGACGTGGCACAACGACTTCTCCGACGGGCTCTGTCTCAAGGGCGCGCAACTGGTCTTCGACTATCTGGAGCGCGCGGTGCGCGACGGCAATGACCTGGAGGCGCGCGAGCACATGGGCAACGCCGCCACCATCGCCGGGCTGGGTTTTGGAAACTCCAACCTGGGGTTGGCGCACGCCATGGGGCACAGCTTCGGCGCGCTCTTCAAGCAGCCGCACGGGCGTGCCGTAGCGCTCTACCTGCCCTATACGATCGATTTCACGACAAACGCCACGCTGGGGCGCTATGCCGACATTGCCCGCTTTATCGGCCTCACCGACAGCCGCGACGAAGAGGAGGGCGGCCGCATCCTGGCGGAAAAGGTGCGCGAACTGGCCCTGGCGGTGAGCCAGCCCCTGAGCATCGCCGAATTCGGTATCGACCGCGCCGATTTCCGCGAGATGCTGCCCAAGCTGGTCGAGTATGCCGAGCAGGATACCCAGTTCTTCACGGCGCCACGCATCCCGGAAAGCGAGGAACTGGCGCAGATGTTCGAGTACGTCTACGAAGGGCGCCCCATCGACTTCTGATTACGCCGGAAAGTAGGCAGGTTCGGTCAAATGCCGGACAGAAAAGTGGGAACGACCGTGTATGATGGGCAGAGACCGGTCGTTCCCTTTCTTTTTGGTGACCCTATGCGCAACTCCTTGAAACTGCTCGGCGCACTCGTCGTCTATGTTGCCCTGATCCTGCTCTTCATTGCCGCCGACAGCTTCTTGCCGCCACCCGTTACCGCGTTCTATACGGACCCGGCGCCGCTTAGGCCGGGAAAGCCGGGCGATCTGCTGCGCGTGGCCGACTGGCCAGCGCCGCCCGGCATGCGCGCCTGGCGCATCCTCTATCGCTCGACGGATGTCGACGGCCAGCCGGCGGCCGTCTCCGGCACTATCTTTGCCCCAGCAACACCGGCACCGAAGGGTGGCTTTCCCATGGTCGCCGTTGCGCACGGCACGTCGGGTATTGGCCAGTTCTGCGCGCCCAGCCTGTTGATGAATCCCAACCGCACTACCTTTCCCGACATGTTGTCCGGCCATGTAGCGCCCCTGGTGGAGGCTGGCTATGCCGTGGTCATGAGCGACTACGCAGGCATGGGCGCGCCGGGGCGCCCCTCCTATCTGGTCGGCGACACCGAGGGGAAGAATGTCCTCGATGCCGCGCGCGTGCTCCAGCACTTTGCGCCGGTGCCGGTTCAGCAACCGTTTGTGGTGTGGGGGCATTCGCAGGGTGGCCACGCCGCTGCCTTTGCCGGCCAGCTTGCCGCCTCCTACGCCCCTGACCTGGATATTGCCGGCGTGGCGATGACGGCACCCGCCGCTGAACTCGGCCTGCTTGTCGATACAATCATGCGCACCGACCATCAGGGCGCCGATACCGGTCTCGCCATGATGGTGGCCGGGGCGTGGAGTCGCGCCTATGCCGACGCACGGGCGGACGCGATCCTCACGAAGTCGGGGCTGAGCCGGCTGATCGACGTTGAAGGACGCTGCGTGTTTGGCGAAGTGAGCGCATTCAGCGATGCACCGCCGAGCACCTATCTCAAGGCCAACCCCGCGCGCACGCCCATCTGGCGCGAGTACATCGCACTCAACACGCCGGGGAGCCTGCCGACGAACGCGCCCATCCTGGTCATGCAGGGTGAGGCCGATGAAATTGTGTTGCCATGGACGACCGATGCCTTCGTGCGCCGGCTCTGCCAGCTTGGCAACACCGTCAACTACAAGCGCTACGACGGCGCAACCCATTTCACCGTTGTCAAGCCGGCGCGCCCCGACCTGCTGGCATGGATGGCCGATCGCATCGCCGGCCGCCCCGCCCCGTCGATCTGCCGCACCAACTGACACGCTGCCCAGCCGCTCACGCCCAACGCATCTGGCGCGCGGCCTGACCGGCTAGCCCGACCTTGCCCGCCGTCCCGGCGCATTCCCACCGCACGCCCTGGTTAACGAAAGATAGTATCTTGCGCCGCATCCAGTAAAGCGGAAATCGGGGTAGCAGAATGTACGAGGCAGCACAACGGTACATTGTGCTGCCTCGTGGCTCTTGTGTAATTTTGGTTCTTCCCTGTCACGCTCCGGTCCCGTTTTACCGGGACGCGTACGTGACTCGGCGGCCATGACCGCCGGGCGATGGGTTTCCTACTGTGGCGCCGCGATCTCCAGCTTCTTGATGATCTGATTGTTGTTCCAACTGTCGGCGTCGGATGCCTTCACCTGCAAGACAAAGTAGGTCGACTGAACCGGATCACCCTTTGCGTTGAAGGTGATAGAACCGGTGACGCCCGGGAACTCCTTCAGGCTGCGCAACGCGGTGGTAACCTGTGCGCGCGACGGCATGGCGCCGCCGTTCTCCTGGGCCGCCTGCTCGATAGACGCAACGCAGAGGCTCATCGCGTCGAAGGCCTGGGCCGTAAAGGGCTGCGACGGCTCGCCAAAGCGGGCCTCATAATCCTGCATGAACTGCTCGGTGGCCGGGTATTCGCTGGCCGGGCCGGCGATGGAAGTGTAGTGGAGATCGACCACTGCATCGCCGCCGAGATTGACCAATTCCGGACTGTCCATGCCATCAGGGCCCATGAACTGAGCGGTGATCCCCTTTTCGCGGACCTGCTTGAAGAAGATACCACCCTGGCTGTAGACGCCGCCGAAGTAGATGAGGTCCGGTGCGACGGCAAGGATCGGCGTGATGATGCTGTCGAAATTCGCCTGTTCCTCCGTGCCTTCAAAGCCGACCACCTGCATGCCGTTGCTCTCCGCAGCCTTGCGGAAGTACTCGGCAACGCCCTGACCGTAGGAGGTCTTGTCGTGAACAATGTAAACGCTCTTGACGCCAAGCTCTTCGCGTGCGAACTGTTCAGCCACGACACCCTGCACGTCATCACGGCCAACGACCCGGTTGATCTCCAGGTAGCCGCGGTCGGTGACCGTCGGGTTTGTCGATGAAGGCGAAATCATGGACAGGTTGGCATTGTGATATTCTTCTGAGGCAGGAATCGTCACGCCGGAATTGAGATGGCCCACGACACACAGCACGGATGGATCCGCCACGATCTGCTTGGCGTTGGCCAGGCCGGTGTCGGCGCTGGCCTGGTCATCGTAGGGCACCAGTTCCACGCTGAAGCCCATCGCTTCCAGACCATCCTTTTGTTGCTCCAGTGCAAGCTGCGCCCCATTCTTCAGGGCGGTGCCCAGCGCCGACTGTGCGCCGCTCAAGGGCGACTGCGTGGCGATGCGAATTGACATACCGCCGTCGCCGCCAGTGACAGCGGCGGGCTGCTCCTCGGCGCTATCCGAGGCAGCAGGCTCGGTTTCAACAGCGGGGGCGGCTGCGGGTTCGGGCGCAGGGGCACAGGCGACGAGCAGTGCCGCGACGACGAGGAACACAACCAGCTTGTGAGAAAAACGCATACGTACCCTTTCCAGTTACAATTTAAGAAGAAGAATTGAGATACCAACTGCGCACGCCCTGGCGCGCCCTGCCATCGTCGTCGCTGGCAGGGCCAGAGTTCAATCTAGCAAATTGCATCGCACCGGCAAAGTGTCAAACGCATTCGAAAACAAAGGACATTTCGATTGATTGTCGAGTTTCCGCTTTTGGTTTCCTAGGCATTATGAATCCCTCATTCAATCCAAGAAGGCAGCCGAATACTGCCGAGTCACGCATTCAAGGAGATGGATTATGCGCATTACCGCAATCACGCCCATGGTGCTAGGCACGCAGTGGCGCAATCTGGTCATCGTCAAGGTGGAGACCGACGAGGGCATCATCGGCGTGGGTGAGAGCCGGCCGATCAACAAGGTCGACGCCGCCGTCGGCTATGTGAAGGATGTGGCCGACCGCTTTGTCATCGGGCTGGATCCCTTTGACATCGAGGTGCTGGTGCGGCGCTTGACGGTGGAGGACTACGGCCGGCCGGGCGAAATTGCCATGACCGGGCTGGCCATGATCGAGATGGCGTGCTGGGACATCATCGGCAAGGCGCTCAACCAGCCCGTCTACCGGCTGCTGGGCGGGGCCGTACGCGAGCGCATCAAGGCGTATGGCAATGGCTGGTACACCGTCGAACGCACACCGGAGGAGTTCGCCGCGGCGGCAAAACGCGCCGTGGCCAAGGGCTACCGCGCGCTCAAGTTCGACCCATTTGGCGCCGGCTACTATGAAGCCGAACGCGCCGAGAAGCTGAAGACCATCGCCCTGGTGGAGGCGGTGCGCGATGCGGTAGGCCCGGATGTCGAGCTGCTCATCGAAATGCACGGCCGCTTCAATCCAGTGACAGCCGTAGAGATGGCGCGCGCCCTGGCGCCCTTCCAGCCGAGTTGGTACGAGGAACCGGTGCCGCCGTCCAACATTCCGGCACTCAAGAAGGTGGCCGACGCCATTGCGCCGCTGGGCATCCCCGTGGCGACGGGCGAGCGCATCCACACCTTGCACGAATATCGCGACCTGCTCGAGTTGCACGCCGCCGACGTCATCCAGCCCGACATCGCCCACTTTGGCGGCCTCCTCAATACGAAGAAGCTGGCGGCGTGGGCAGATGTCTACTACGTGCTGATGGCGCCGCACAACGTGGGCGGGCCGATTGCCACCGCGGCCGCGCTGCATCTCGCCGCGTGCACGCCCAATTTCAAGATCCAGGAAAACTTCAACGACTTCGACGAAGCCTACGTGCTGGAATCGGCGCCCGGTCTACCCAAGGTGACGGACGGCTCCTTCCCGCTGCCCACAGGCCCCGGGCTGGGCATCACCCTCGACGAGGATGTCGTCGCCGCGCATCCCGAACAGCGCATCAACTTCAACCTCTTCAAAGAAGATTGGCACAAGCGCAAGGCGAGGATGTGAGGGGGCGGTGACAAGATGAAGGGCATGACAAGGTGAGGGGTATGACAAGATGAGGGGATGAAGGGATGAGAGGGTGAGGGGATGACGGTCCACACTGCATTGACAATTAACCGTTGACCATTGACCGTTGACCGTTGACCGTTCATCTTGTCACCCCCTCATCCCCTCATCTTGTCATCTTGTCATCCCCCACTCCTCCCATCTCCACCGGCCAGGTCTGGTAGAGGATCATCACCTTCTGCCAGATCTTGCGCGAGAGGCCATTGGTCAGCGACTCGATCTCGTCGACGGAGGCGAGCACGGCGTTGTCGTCAAGGTTCTGCACGTAGAGCGCGGCGAGTTTGCCGATGATGGCCAGCATCTCGCTGCAATAGTCGAGATAGCGCCCCAGTTCGTAGGCGGAAAGCGTGGGGCGCGGCGACGAGGCGGTTGCACTGCGCTGCGAGAGCACGCGGTCGGGATCCTTGGTGAGCTGGTGCATGTCGACGACGTGAGCGAGCGAGCGAAGCTGGTGCAGATCGGCCAGCGCCCGGCCGCGCTTGATACGCCGCTCCAGCGTGACCAGAAAGAAGAGCGCCGCGCCGATGAGGATGACGTCGTTGATCCCCGCCTCCAGCACCTGTACGAAGTCGAAGAAGCCAAAGCCGTCGGTGCGCAGTTCGACACGCAGCAGGGCGATGACAAGCAGCGCCACAATGAGCAAGACGAGCAAGACATTGACCACGCGCACCCAGGCGATCGGTCGCGCCAGATCGGCGCTGTGCCCGGCCGACATCCGGGCCGTATCGAGCAACTGCTGCGCGACCCGATACAGGCCGGCCTCGGGGAAGCGTTCGCCGATGCGCTGGGCAAGTGTATCCGCGGTGGCGATCAGTTTGTCGGCGTCCAGGGCGCGGTAGGTATCGATGGGACGTGTACTCATGTGCCGATCCGGTGTTTGATGGGAAGAAGTTGCGCTCATTATACGGCAGCCGAGCCCGCTCGCCCACCAGGAGAAATCGCGCTGTACCTGTCAGATTGGAGATTGGAGATTCAGTAGTTCACGAATCCCACCGTAGTGACGACTTCAGTCGTTGGCTTCCCGCTGGAACGGCTGAAGCCGTCACTACAATCGTGAACTACCGAGATTGGAGATTGGTGATGGGGGGCGGGGCGGGGGTGTGATATCATCTGGGCATGCGTACCGAAGCTACACCTGAACCCCGCTATGACCTGACGACGATCGGCGAGACCATGCTGCGGCTGAGCGTGCCGGTTGGTGCGCGCCTGGAGATGGCAGCCACGCTCGATGCACGGCCGGGCGGCGCCGAATCCAACGTGGCGGCGCTGCTGGCGCGGCTGGGCCTGCGCACGGCGTGGTGCGGCGCGCTGCCGGAGTCACCGCTGGGCCGGCTGGTGGCAAATCACCTGCGGCTGGCCGGCGTCGATCTCGACGGCGTGGCCTGGCGTGCGGACGGACGGCTGGGCACGTACTACGTTGAATTCGCTGCACCCCCGCGGCCGACGCAGGTGATCTACGACCGCGCCGACTCCTGCGCGGCCCGGCTGGCGCCGGAGCAGGTGGCGTGGACGCACTTGCGGGACACGCGGCTGCTGCATCTCACCGGCATCACGCCGGCGCTCTCCGCCTCCTGCCACGCGATCGTGGTCGAAGCGCAGACGCGGGCACGACAGGCCGGCATCCCCACAAGCTTTGACGTCAACTATCGCGCCAAGCTCTGGTCCCCTTCTGAAGCCGCGTCCGTGCTCGCGCCGCTGATGACTGGCGTCGACCTGCTCTTTTGTAGCCGGGCCGATGCGCTGCGTCTCTTCGAGATTACGGGAAGCGACGACGAGATGGTGACGGTGCTGGGCGAGCGTATGAAAGCCGGCATCGCCGTGATGTCCATCGGCGAGGGGGGCGCGGTGGCGTGGGATGGGTCAACCGTGCTGCATGCGCCGGCCGTGCCGGCCACCATCATCGACCGGCCGGGGGCGGGGGACGCGCTGGCAGCCGGCGTGATCTACGGCTGGCTGGGCGGCGACCTGGCGCTGGGGCTGCGCTACGGCACGCTGCTGGCCGCGCTGGCGCTCAGCCAGAGCGGCGACATGGTGGTGACGACCCGGGCCGAGGTCGAGAGCCTGCTGGCCAGCGGCGGCGGCATTATTCGCTAGAGAGCGTTCAAACACAGCCACAAAGCCGCAAAGAACAGGAAGGGGCACGAAGCACCCCTTTCAATGGCTTCTCTGTGCCTCTTTGTGCACTTCGTGGCTTGGTGGTAGGACCTTTCAGTGGCTCTAGCGCACGCGGCCGCCGGTCTGTTGCTGGCTGACGGCCACGCCGCCCACCACGGAGGCACCGTTGCGCACCAGCGCGTAGCCCGTCTCCACGCCCGCCACGAACTCGTTATTGTCGGCCGGCAGCCAGACCGACCGGCGCCACAGCCAGATCTCGTCGCCGGGCTGGTAGCAGGTGGTGATCGCTTCCATGCTGCGGCGAAGCTGCGACGAGCGCGCCTCCACCATGGTGCGATAGAGCTCCTCGTAGGGCGCCTGCTCGGCCAGCCAGCCGGCATCGACGGGTTGCAGGGACATGGCCCGCGCGCAGGCATCGGCGCCGCGCACGGCCGCCGGCACGGGCACGCAGCCGCCCGCAGCAATCACCATCGCCAGGAAAACCAACGTCCCCAGTCGCCGCCTCATCTGCGCTACTTCCTCGTGAACCTGGCCCATTGCCGGCCGGCGCATCCTCCCCTTCACCCTACTTGACCGCGACCACGCCAAACGCCTGGGCGCGCTCCTGCACGCGGCGGAAACCCGCTTCGGTGAGCCGGCGCACCACGCCGCGCGTCACCGTCGCCCCCGACTTGCTCTCCGGGTTGCCGATGTAGTGAAAGAGGCGCCCGCCGCGGCGCAGCACGCGCAGCAGTTCCCGGTAGAAGGCCAGCGAGTAGAGCTCTCCCGCCAGGCTGAACATGGGCGGGTCGTGGATGATGGCGTCAAAGGATGCGTCGGCAAAGGTCGTGATCACTTCCTCGACGTCGCCCAGCAGCGGCGTGATGGCCGGCGTGGCAAAGAGCCGGTGCGACCATGGGTTGCGACGGATGATCGCATGCACGGCGGGATCGAGCTCGACCGTCGTCACCTGCGCGCCCTTCTCGGCAGCAGCCAGCGCAGTGTAGCCCAGGCCGGTGCACGTGTCGAGGACGCGCCCGGCCAGCGGGCCCGCCGCGCGGATCTTGGCGAGCGTGTCCTGGTGCGGGTCCGTATCCTTGATGCGGTGCATGGGGATGCCCGAAATGAGCATGGTCGGCGCGCCGCTCGTGGGATAGAGCGTGTAGACGCGCTGCGTCTCCCCCGAGAAGATCTGTATCTTCTCGACCTGCCCGTCCGCACAAGTGTAACAGCCGTTCTCGTCGCCGGCGATCTCCTCCAGATCGGGCCAGGCGACGGCTGTGCCGCCAGGGAAGATGGCGGCGGCATCGCCCAGCTCGACGTCGACCTGGCTCACGTTGAGGTCGGGCGAGACGCGGGCGCGCACCTCTTGCCGGCGGCGCGCCGCCAGCAGCGCATCGGCCGCAGCCGCCGCAAGCGTTACGGGGAAGGAAGTGTCAGATCGGTTCATTCATCGTGCTCGATTCCGCATCATGCCGGGCGCCGTCATAGCACCCCACATGGTAACACAAACGCTGGCGGCCAGGCCTCTCCTCAGCCGGGGCAAGGCCCGACCGTGTGGCGAGCCCTGCCGGTGTGCGACGCGGAATGAAGTAGACCCTCGCACGCCGGCAAATTTACAGCCGGGGCCGATCATGTTATAAATGATCATTCGATTGGGGATGATTCATCTGCATCTTCCCGACACGGCCGAGCCAGGTCGAATTGTGCGGACAACGGTGCTAGCGGGCATCGGTTCGCCCGCCGGCGTCGTCGGGAAGATGCTGTCTAGGTATACGGCGCATCGTTTGGTATGGAAGTTCTCGAGCAGATTTGGACGGCTATTCGCACCGGGACGCCGCCCGACCTTGGTGTCTGGAGCTATGTCTTTATCACGATTCTGGTCTTTCTGGAAGGCCCCAGCGTCACCCTGGTCGCCGGGGCCATGGCAGCATCCGGAATCCTGCGGGTCGACCTGGTCTTCGTGGCCGCCGCTATCGGCAACTTCCTGGCCGACTACTGGTGGTATTCGCTAGGGTATTTTGGGGGCTCGCGCGGCTTCATCTATCGCTTTCACTGGTTTCAACGGCGGCGCGAGCAGATCGAAAAGCTGGAAGCCGGCATGCACGAGCATGGCGTGCGCATGTATTTGATGGCCAAGGTTTCGCTTGGCCTGCTGACGATCCCGACGTTGCTCTCCGCCGGGCTGGCACGGGTGCCGTGGTATCGGCTCGTCGTCGTCAGCCTGATTGTGGAACCGATTTGGACCGGCTTCCTGGTCTTTGCCGGCTATAACCTGGGCCAGTATCTGACGCAATTTGAACGCGGCATTCAGATCATTGCCCTCATCGGCGGCATTATCCTGTTACTGGTCTTCATCTGGTTTTATCGCCGCATGTTCCGGCGCATCACCCACATGGACAACGCCATTTCGTAGGCAAAGACGCAACGACGCGGCAACAGTGTAGAGGCACACTTGGTGTGGGGGACAGACGACCATCTATGCGGATTCTTTTCTCCGGACAATCCTATTATCGCAAGGACAACGGCCAGGCCGTTTTCATGATTCGCCTGGCCGAGGGGCTGGTAGCAGCCGGGCACGATGTCATGGCACTGGCGCCCTCGGAGAAGGGTATCTCCGAACGCACCGTCATCGGCGGCGTCATCGTGCAGACGGTGCCGGCCCTGCACATCGGCCATAACCTCAACATTACCGCCTTCAACGACAGCCAAGTTGACGCTACACTGGCCGAGTTCCGCCCCGACGTCGTGCACATCCAGGATCACTTCTTTCTCAACCGCACGGTGCTGCGGCTGGCGCGGCGGCGCAACATTCGCGTCGTCGGCACCAATCACTTCCTGCCCGCCAACTGGTCGAACAACCTGTTCATCCCGCGCAGCGTGCAGGGCGTGGTGCACAAGGCCATGTGGTACAACATGCTGGAAGTCTTCAACCAGCTCGACGCCGCCACGACGCCGACGGAGACGGCCGTCGCCATCCTGCGCAAACAGGACATCCACATCCCGGTCAAGGCCATCTCGTGCGGCGTGGACCAGGACGAGTTCTACCCGCGCCCCGCCATCGACCCGGCGGTCATGCGCCGGCGTTTCCGCATCGCCACCGACCGCACGGTGCTGCTCTACGTGGGGCGCATCGATCGCGAGAAGGGGCTGGACGACGTCGTTGAAGCGGCCGCGATGCTGGCCAACGAGCCGGTGCAATTCGCCATTGCCGGCAAGGGCATGTACCGCGACCAGTTGATGGAACTGGTGAGCAGCCGCGGACTGAGCCGCATGATCACCTTCCCCGGCTTTGTCAGCAGCGAGGATCTGCCGTTGCTGCTCAACAGCGTGGATGCCTTCATCATGCCTAGCGCGCAGGAGTTGCAGAGCATTGCCACGCTGGAAGCCATGTCGTGCGGCAAGCCGGTGCTGGTCGCCAATGCGCGCGCCCTGCCCGAGCTGGTGGAGCACGGCGTCAACGGCTATCTCTTCAAGCCCTTCAATCCGGCCAGCATCGCCGGCACGGTGCAACTCTTCCTGACCAAGCGCAGCCGCTGGCAGGAGATGGGGATGGCCGGGCTGGAACGGGCGCGGCCGCATCATCTCGTCAACACCATCCGCCGCTACGTGGAATGGTACGAGAGCGTCATCGGCGGACCGGCGGCATCGATCTCCTACCAGGCAAACGCCGGCGCACGGATGCCGTCGGCGAATTAGCGGCGCGGCGTCGACCGGTCGCCGGCCCCAATCCCAATTCTGCTGAGTCCATCACCTATGGCTGTCTACGATTCCACCGAGCAGTTCTATGCCGTCATGAAGGATGTCTTCGACCAGGTCATGCAGCACCCGGACCACATCGAGTCCTTCACGCGCAGCAACCTCGTCATCCGCATGAGCACGACGGACCCCGACGCCGAGATCCTGCTGGACGGGCGCCAGCCGCCGCTAGAGGTCTTTTTTGGCGAACGGCCCGGCCGCGCCAACCTGGAAATCAGTCTGGAGGCCGACCTGCTGCACGCCATGTGGCTGGGCGTGGAGAGCACGCAGCAGGCGTTCCTCACCGGGCGCATCCGCACGCGCGGCAACCTGCTCAAGGCTATGCAACTGGTGGAACTCTTCGCCGAAGCCGAGCGCATCTATCCGGCCGTGGCTCAGCAGTACGGGCTGCCCGGGGCCTGAAGAAGAGAAGGGCTGCCACGAAGTCGCAAAGGACACAAAGGGGCACAAAGAAGAATCCTCAAGATTTCTCTGCGTTTTCTCCTGCGGCTCTGCGTCAGAGTTGTTCGGATCTTCACGGCGCCCGATTCGCCGGATCGCTTTGACACCCAGTAGAACAAACGTTATAATGCCCGCCATCCAGGCTGGCTAATCGAGTCCCTGCCGTGGCGACGGAGTGCGTTTGATTATGGTTGGCAGCGTCACGGACGAAGTAAGACAGCGGGTTGATGTCGTCGAGTTGATCTCGCGCTATACGCCGCTCAAGCGCGCCGGCAGCGTCTACAAGGGGCTGTGCCCCTTTCACAGCGAGCGCACGCCGAGCTTTGTCGTCTTTCCCCACACGGGGACCTGGCACTGCTTCGGCGCCTGCGGAACCGGCGGTGACGTCTTCTCGTTTGTGATGCAGAAGGAGAACCTCTCCTTCCGCGAGGCACTCCAGATGCTGGCGCAACAGGTCGGCGTCGACCTGAGCGCCGGCGAACAGGACAGCGGCGCCGATCAGCGCACGCGGTTGGTCGAAGCCAACGAGGCCGCCGCCCAGTATTTCCAGCACATCCTTACTCACCACGCCGGCGCGGCCGGGGCACGCGGCTATCTGGAGCGGCGCGGCATCGACGATGCGACGGCGGCGCGCTTCCGCCTCGGCTATGCGCTCGACGGCTGGAGCGGGCTGCGCGACCACCTGCTCGAACGGGGCTTTGCGCTCGAGTTGCTGCTCGAAGCCGGCCTCATCAAGCGCAACGAGGAGCGCCAGAGCACCTACGACGCCTTCCGCAATCGGGTTATCTACCCCATTTGCGACAGACAGGGTCGCGTGATAGGGTTTGGGGGGCGCGTGCTGGACGACAGCGTGCCCAAATATTTGAACACGGCCGAAACACCGCTCTTTCACAAAAGCCACGTGGTCTACGGTCTCGACCAGGCGCACCGGGCCATCCGCGAGCGCGACCAGGTCGTCATCGTCGAAGGCTATATGGATGTCATTGCCGCCCACCAGTTCGGCTATACTAACGTGGTGGCGTGCATGGGCACGGCGCTGACGCCCGATCAGTTGCAGCAACTCCAGCGCTACACCAGCAATTTCGTGCTGGCGCTGGATGCCGACAACGCCGGGCAGCAGGCCACCATCCGGGGATTGAACCAGGCCCGCCAGGCGCTGGCCCGGGTGCGCAAGCCGGTGGTGACGCCCGGCGGCCGCGTGCAGTTGGAGGACCGGCTGGGCGCCAACCTGTTCATCACGACGCTGCCCGAAGGCCGCGACCCGGACGACGTCATCCGCCAGGACAGGCCGCTGTGGGAGCGCACCGTCGCCAATGCGCAGCCGCTGGTCGATTTCTATTTCGCCGTCGTCGCCCGCCAGAGTGACCTGAGCAGCGCCCGCGGCAAGGGCGAGGCCGTCGCCGAACTGACGCCGCTGATTGCGGAACTGGGCGACGAGATCGAACGGCAGCACTACATCCAGCAACTGAGCCGGATGGTGCAGATCGACGAGATGACGATCGCCAGCCGCGTCCAGGCATCGGCCCGCACCATGCGGGCGGGGATCGAGGCACGCCGGCGCAGCAGTACGGCCCCGGCGCCCGAAGAACCGCCCGTCGCAGCGCCGCCGCCACGCAAGGAGATAGCGCCCGCCGCCGGCCGCTACGATCGCGAAGATCATTTGCTGGCGAACTTGCTGGCCGACGGCGACCTGCTGGTGTGGCTGGCGGGCGTGACGGATCGCTACAGCCTGGCGCCGATCCATGCGGCGGACTGGCAGCACGTGGAGAACCAGGAGATTTTCCGGGCGCTCAAGCAGTTTCTCAGCGGGGATGAACCTTGGGACATCGAGCTTTTTCAGGATATGCTGGATGGGCAACTGCACGGGCGACTGGCCCGGCTGGCGGCCTATGCGTCGACGCTGCCCAACCCGGATGTCATGGTGATGCGCGAGGACGCGGTCAAGGTGTTGTTGCGCATGCGCCAGGATCGGCTGCGCGCCGAGACGACCCGCATCAAGTACCTGCTGGACGAATTCCAGCGCGAGGGCGACCAGGAGTCGTTGCGCAGCTTTGACCGCATCAACAACCTGAACCTGCGCGAGCTGGCGCACCTGCAACGGGTGACCGTGCTGATACCGCAGGAGATGTTTCGCAGAAATGCACGGCCGCAGGCAATCAAGCTGTCATAGTGTCAATTGAGGCAAACCAGGGAATCGATGGCGAAGCCAATTCAACCTACCCCAGATAACGAAGAACCCGAAGACGACCTGGACGTGATCGTGCCCCTGCCCCGCCGGGCCGGTGGCAACGACAGCGAACTGGACGAATATATCCACCTGGGCGAGCCCAAGCGGGCGCAGGAGGAAGACCTTTTCGAGGAAGAGCCGGAGACCGCCGAATCCGAGGAGGATGCCGCGCCGATCCCGCGGATTGAGCGCGACACGAAACTCGAAGAGGAGATCGAGCAGGAAAAATACGTACCGATTGAGTCGCTCATTGCCGACGTCCAGGAGGTCGGTCAGAGCCTGGACCCTGTACGCATGTACCTGCGCGACATCGGCCGGCATCCGCTGCTCACCGCCGAGGAAGAGATGGATCTGGCCGAGAAGATCCGGCTGGGCGTCGAGGGCGAAGAGAAGCTGGAGACGCTGCTGCACGGCCGCACCGAGGCCGAGCTGAGCGACGAGGAACTCGACCAGAAAGACGAACTGGAACTGCAAGTGGCGCAGGGGCGCAACGCGCACAACAAACTGGCGCAGAGCAACCTGCGCCTGGTGGTGAGCGTGGCCAAGCGCTACATCGGCCGCGGGCTCAACTTCCTCGACCTGATCCAGGAGGGCAACCTGGGTCTGCTGCGCGCCGTGGACAAGTTCGACCACACGCTGGGTTTCAAGTTCAGCACCTACGCCACGTGGTGGATCCGCCAGGCCATCAGCCGCGCCATCGCCGACCAGGCGCGCACCATCCGCATCCCCGTGCACATGGTGGAGACGATCAACCGCCAGTCGCGCACGCAGCGCCGCCTGCAACAGGAGCTGGGCCGCGAGCCCACCTTCGAGGAGATCGCGATCGAGATGGAGTTCCTGGAGCCGGCCGACGTGCGGGCGCTCAAGGAGTTCCTGACCAAGAGTCGCGTCATGGAGCCGGAGGTGGAGCGCCGCGTCGAGCGGGCCGCCGCCAAGGTGCGCCGCATCCAGCGCCTGAGCCACGAACCGCTGAGCCTGGACACGCCCGTCGGCTCCGAGGAGAACAGCTACCTGGGCGACTTCATCGAGGATGACACGCTGCCCGGACCGGTGGACTCGGCCAGCCGCCGCCTGCTCAAGGAGCAGATGGGCGAAATCCTCGACGGGCTGAGCGAGCGCGAGCGCCGGGTGCTCATCATGCGCTTCGGGCTGGAAGATGGCGTCACCCGCACGCTGGAAGATGTGGGCAAGGAATTCAACGTCACCCGCGAGCGCGTGCGCCAGATCGAAGCCAAGGCCCTGCGCAAGCTCCGCCACCCGTTGCGCAGCAGGAAGTTGCGCGACTACCTGGCGTAGAGCTAGACAAGAAGGTTGTGGAGAGCGCCCGCATTTTGACGCAGAGGCGCAGAGAAGCAGAGATAGCGCAGAGGAATTCCGGTCATTTGCCAGGGATTTCCCCTGCGCTTTCTAGTTTTCACCAGCGTCTTCGAAAGCCGCTAATCACCAAACCGATTCTTCATACTTCAACCTGATCTACATCACAGAAAGGATTGCTCATGACTCGTGCTGGATTCTTCGCCCGCTTTGTTGCGTTCCTGGTGGACAACATCGCCCTCAGCATACTGGCCTGGGTGCTTGGTGCGTTGGTGGCTCCGCTCTTTGCCGGGGTGGCGGCGACAGGCATTCCCATCCTCTCGTGGGTGGCGGCCGGCTTCAGCATCCTGACCCTGCTGATCCTGCCCTTCTTCCAGTTCTTCTACTTCGGCTGGATGTGGAGCCGGCCCAGCGGACAGTCCTATGGCATGCGCTTCCTGAACATCCGCGTCACGCGGCGTGATGGCAGCGGCCTTGGCTTCTGGCGCGCCGCGCTGCGCGGCACCGTCGGCTACTGGCTCAGCGGACTGGTCTTCGGTCTCGGCTTTCTCTGGGCAGCCATCGACAGCCGCAAGGAGGCATGGCACGACAAGCTGTTCGACACGGGTGTCGTTGTGGCGTGAGGGGATGTGGGGATGACAGGATGACCAGATGAGGGGGTGAGGTGTTGGGGTCTTGAGGTGTTGGGGGTTTGGGGAGATGCGTTCGATGACACCCCACAACCCTACCACCCTAACACCTCACCATATCACCCTGTCATCTTGTCATCCCCTCATCTTGTCATCACTTTCACCCCCTCAGATTTGACACCAAAGCCGCCAATCCCTATACTTACCTCTCGTTGGCAGTAATCCTCGGTAGCTCAATTGGCAGAGCATCCGGCTGTTAACCGGACGGTTGTTGGTTCGAGTCCATCCCGGGGAGCCACAGCAAAGCCCTTTCTTTCTACCACTGGTAGCGAAGAAAGGGCTTTTTCTTTGGCGCGTTCAGCGCGCCCATAGAACGACCCCGGCCGGTGCGGCCGGGGTCATTTTGTGTGTGTAACCGGGAGAATGCGTCAGTGGCTGCTTGACGTGATGTGAGCCTCTGCGGCGCAGCGTTCGATCACTCCTCGACCAGGTCGTAGGGGTGGTTTTCGTTCCAGATGGTCACCAGCTCGTCCGGCGTCTTCCCGATGGCGGCCGAGTTCTCTACAATCGCATGGAACGGTCCCAGGTTGATCCCCCTGAGCAGACCACGGTCGATGCGGTAGTGGATCGTCCGTGCCCCACTCAGTTCAATGTCTGGGCGGTAGACGCCAAGCCCGTCGAGCTTGACGCTGTGGCCGAGGGCGCAGAACCAGAGCACGGCGAAGTGCAGCTCGCGCAGAGCGTGGCTGACGTCGCTCACGCTCAGGTTGGCGCGATCCGCCACATACTGGGCCAACGTGTCTGATTCCACCATCGGCATGATTTTGACATGGGGGCGTAGCATATTGATTGCACAGATCCGTTTCGTCATGATGAGTTACCTCCGTAATGTACAAGGACGAAACCAACAATGTTGTTCGGAGAAGCCCCCTCGGCCGGCGCCGGCGCCGCAGCCGCCGTGACCGAATGTCCTGTGACGGGCCATTCGACCCAACGCGACCGGGAGAGATTCTTGGCTGCCACCGGGCAGCCCGGTTAATTCACACTGCTTACATCATGCAGGATTCCATGCTCTGTGCCAAGAGATTTTTATCGTATTTTGTCACTCTTTTTGCAGTCGGAAAAATGACGGAGAGACAAGCGTATTCCCTGTCTTTTGTTGTAGTTTGGCAACTTTCTATTCAGCCCCTGCGCGGCGCCAGAGGGAATTTTCACGGCGTGCAACAAAAATTGCACGCCGTGAATCGCTCAACTTCACGGCGTGAAGTGGGGGGTAACACGGCGTGAAGTTGGAAGTTTGACGGCGTGAAAGGAAAACGAGACGGCGTGAAGTTCTGAGGACGCCGTATGAGAGCTAGTTTTTCAGAGTGGCAAGTCTGATTGACTGACAGATTTCATCTAACATAACAGTTGCTTGTAGAGCAGCATAGCCGAAGTCAGTCGTAGAAATAGATGGCGGAATAGGAGACGGTCGGCGTTCTTGCCTGTTTTCTGGATGCGTAGACTGGTTGTGGGTCTGGCTCTGGATCCAACCAGAGGTGAGTCAGCAAACGCTGGCCATAAACGACCGCCGAGAGCAGATACCGCCAGCCGATTTGCAGATAGCTGATGCCACGATTCCAGTGGGTATCAATGAAGCGACGGCGCTGGAGCGCCACAATTGCGGTGCCGGTACTGACAAGGTAGAGCGTGGCAACCGCTAAGACCAAGCATAGGCGGGAGAGGGCATCAGCATCACGTAGTTGGCTGGACTCGAGTTGGAAACCGGCTGACTTGTCGTCCAAGAAATTCTCTTCAATATCGAAGCGAAGCGCATATTCATCCAATGTATCAAGCGCAGTGGGACGGTCAGAGACGAGCATCCATTGCTCATGCCCTTTCTGCGTTTTCACATGGGCAAGGACCAGATGGACAGGGCCAAAACGGCGTTGCGTGATTTGAACGGTATGAATCAAGCGGATTTCTCCCTTGGGTGGCGCCAATTGACTCATCTTGCATCTCGGCTTGAAGGGTCGGTGAACGAGAAGGTTCCCTTTGGCACGAATATTGAAGTGCCAGCCCAGATGGATGGCCAGTTGCATCAGGTCAATATCGGCAAAGCCACGATCTGCCAGCAACACGACCTCGCAATGAAGCGGGAGCAGGCGACTGGTTTCTTCCAAGATCGATTTGTACTCGCCGAAACCGACGCTTGCACTGCTATGCTCCAAGACTTTCCATGCCAATGGCAAGGCGCGTCCACGATAGATCAGGGATACACGAATGATGACATATCGTTCCCATAGCACACTGCTGTCCAATGCCAGTATTGCCTGTTGCCCTGCCCATGGCAACAAGGCGGCTGTGACAAAGTCCCGATATATCTCAGCCGGTTTGAGCTTTGGGTTGTGCAGCCAACGCGAAATCTGCCGTTCCTTACTCGCTGCCAGTGCATTACCAGTCCGCTGCAATCCCCACTGGCCAAGATGGATGGTCTTGCTGATCAACAGTCCGGTCACCATCCATGCAAACGTGACTACGTTGCGCAAGTCGTGCATTCGCATGCTTTGTCCGACCAGCTTGATGATGGTACCGTATAGTTCAAGGCGATTTCCCATTGTCGGCTCCTTTGGTTCACTTGTTGCTTGGACACTCCAAGTTTACCGCACAGAGCCGCTTGGGAAAACGCCTTTTTCGTTCCATTTCGCCTTATGTTAGATAAAATCTGTCAGTCAACCAGGTGGCAAGTACAATTCATCCCGGCAAGTAGGCCGAATTGGGGCGTCGGCACCGATGCGACTTGTATCTCAATCGCTATGGAACATCACCTACAATAGGCGCCAACTGTTGCAAAGCCTTGGAGATCAGCCCCCAGTTGTCTTCAAATTTCTCTACACTCTCGATCGGATAGCGACAATCAAGTGAACGATACTTGCGCGGCCTTTTCCAATCCTTTGGGTCCATCCAGGCACTGTAGCTGGCGATACACGCCGTCTGTATGTTGCGCTTGCTCAGAACGAAGAACCGATCGCCATCATCTCGGAGTGCGACAAGGACATGAATCAGTTCGGGATCGGGTAACTCTCGGGCGCCGAGGAATAGTTGTTGCTTCGCCTCGTGGTCGAATTTGATATTCATCCACAGATCGGCCCTGGACGGCCACGTGGCCGCAGTTGTTGTCTTGACTTGAATCGGCAGCGTGCGGCAGTATCTATCGGCAACCAATATGTCGAAAGTGGGCACATTGCCGGCAAACGGGGTGGCAATCAGCCCGAGTTTGCCAAGCTTGGCGCAGACGAGATACTCGCCGATCTGCCCGGTAAGCTTGTTCGTTAGTCCACTCATGGTGCTCCACTCAGAGGTCTCTAATGAAGGGCATCGTCTTCGCCTGGCGGGTGAATACTCTCTTCAATGGAAGAGGGGTTCTAGGGGAACCGCGGGGAATTGTACCATGCGCGGCAGATATTCCAGAGGATCTGTCGTTTCTCGATGTTTGACAGCACCTTACCTGTGACGTAATCTATCAAGCAAAGAAAATGCCCACGGCTGGCAACCGTAGGCTAACCGCCCCGCTGATTTCGGCAGCGAAGGGCTGGTGGGTATTCTAACACACCCTCCCCCTCTCGACCGTCAGCGGCTACGCTGGCGGCGTTTTGTTTCTATCCATCTGCGCACCCGAATCGAGCTTCATGGACCTCAACACCCTTCAGAACTGGCTGTGGCGGGCTGCTTCGTCGATTCGCGGCGAAGTCGATGCCGCCCGCTACAAGGATTACATTCTGCCCCTCGTCTTCTACAAGCGCATGGATGATGTCTATGCCGACGAACTGGCGCGCGTCGCCAAGACGCTGGAGGTGGACGCCGCCACCGCAACAGGCTTCGTGGAAGCCGACCGCAGCCTGGTGCGCTTCTATCTGCCCGCCGAGGCACGCTGGGCGACCATCCGCGGCAAGGCGGCCGGACTGGGCGAGAAAGTCACCGACAACCTGCGCGCCATTGCGCGCGACAACCCTGACCTGCAGGGCGTCATCGACCGCCGCGACTTCAACGCTACCGAGGGCAACCAGCGCGTGCTCGACGACAACACGCTGGCCAGCCTCATCAACATCCTGAGCGAGCAGCGGCTGGGGCTGCGTGACGTGCAGCCTGACCTGCCCGGCCGCGCCTACGAGTATCTCATCCGCAAGTTTGCCGAAAAGGGGAGCAGCGCCGGCGAGTTCTTCACGCCCACCGGCGTCGGCTTCCTGTTGGCCTACATCCTGGACCCCGAGGACGGCGACGAACTGGACGACCCCACGTCCGGCAGCGCGGGGCTGCTCATCAAGTTTGCGCTGCGCCACCGCGCCAAGGTGGCGGCCCGGCTGGGCAAGCCTGTCGACGACCTGGCCCCTTCCGACATCCAGCACCCGGTGCAGCTTTTCGGCCAGGAATTGCAGGCCGACAACGTGGCGGCCGCCAAGATGAACGCCTTCATCCACGACCTGCGCGCCGACATCCGCCAGGGCAACACCATGCGCGCACCGGCCTTTGTCAACGCCGACGGCAGCCTGCGCACCTTCCGCAAGAAGGCCGCCAACCCCATGTGGAATCAGTCGTTCACGCCCGATGTGTACGAGAACGACAATTACCACCGCTTCGAGTGGGGCATCCCGCCGTCATCGTCGGCCGACTGGGGCTGGTTGCAGCACATGGTCGCCACGCTGGAGCCGGGCGGACGCATGGCTGTGGTGCTCGACACCGGCGCGGCCTCGCGCGGCAGCGGCAACAAGGGCAAGAACGCCGAGCGCGACATCCGCAAGCGCTTTGTGGAGCAGGACGCCATCGAGTGCGTCATCCTGCTGCCCGAGAACCTCTTCTTCAACACCTCGGCGCCGGGCATCATCCTGGTGGCGACCAGGCCGGAGCCGGGCAAGCCGCGGCCGCACGCGGGCGAGATACTGCTCATCAACGCGGGCAAGTTCTTTGAGAAGGGCCGGCCCAAGAACGAGATGATCGACGCGCACGTGGCGCACATCGGCGAGTTGTTCCTGCACTGGCGGGAAGAGCCGGACGTCAGCATTATCGTCAGCCAGGCCGAGGTCGTACGCAATGACTACAACCTGAGCCCGAGCCGCTATGTGGCGAGCAACGATGTGGATGCGCCGCTGCCGTTGGAAGATGCGCTGGTGCTATTGGCAGAGGCGGAAGAGGCGAGGGTCATTGCTGACACAAAGCTGAAACAGGTTCTAGAATTGCTCGGGCTAAAGCAGTGGCGGCAAGAAGTCGCATGAGTCCCGATAGTAATGGTTTCCAGAGTTCAGAGATTGGCATGTTCCCATCTGATTGGGACATCAAATCGATTGCAGCGATTGCGGAAAAACCTCAATATGGATACACAACTAGCGCGACTGACATTGACACGGGCATCAAGTTTCTACGAATAACCGATATCTCTGACAGTGGGGTACTGTGGTCTAATGTCCCGTTTGCAGAGATTCCCAAGAGCAAAGTCAAATCGTTTCTCTTGCAGCCAGGTGACATTGTTTTTGCTCGAACCGGGGCAACAACGGGCAAGAGCTATATCATCAGCGAATGTCCAAAGGCAATCTTTGCGTCCTACCTTATTCGATTGCGTGTGATGGCCGGTACGGATTCTCACTTCGTCTACTACTACTTCAATTCTAACTCTTACTGGGCGCAAATCAGCCAGTCAAAGTCTGGGGCTGCGCAACCAGGTGTCAACAGCACAAAATTGCAGAACCTCCTTGTCCCGCTCCCGCCCCTGTCCGAGCAGCGGCGCATCGCCGCCTTGCTCAACGCCATCCAGGACGCCATCGCCGCGCAGGAGGATGTCATCGCCGCAGCCAGGCAGTTCAAGCGCAGCCTCATGCAGCGGCTCTTCACCTACGGGCCGGGCCGCGCGCCGGCGGAGACGAAGGAGACGGAGATTGGGGAGATTCCGGCGCATTGGGTGGTGGTGAATATCGCGGACGTTGTCCACGATACACAGTACGGGCTAAACGAACGTGCGGACCGTACTGGTACATATCCGGTACTCCGCATGAACAACTTGGTCGAAGGTAAAGTGGACGCCTCTGACCTGAAGTACGTCGAGTTGGACGACTCAGAAT
>JACKBA010000070.1 GCA_020634815.1 Caldilineaceae bacterium
CACGCTGCTCAACGGCGCGCTGGCCCATTGTCAGGACCAAGGCGCGCGGGAAACAATCATCAACACCCAGGACAGCAATCAGGCGTCGTTGCGGCTCTACGAAGGGTTCGGCTTCCGTCGTGTCGGCCGGCGCGTGCCGCTGCTGGTGCGTGAGCTGCAACCTGTGCCAGTGGAATCCTGATGCAATCCGTTCTGTTGCGCGTCTCGAGGCGGTATGGATGGCTGCTGCTGGCCGGAATTCTGCTGTCTGCCTGCGGTCGGCCGGCGCCGGCCGCGGTTCCGCCGGCCAGCCAGGTAACTGACCAGGCGGCGCTGGTCACCTCTACTAACGTATCGTCGCCGACTATTCCCGCGACAGCGACGTCGACTCCCACCGCCACACTGACGGCAACGCCGACCGAAACGTTGACGCCGACGCCCACGCCAACCCGGACACCATCGCCGACGCCTTCTGACACACCGACTCCGACGGCCACGCCGACGGCGCTGCCCACTCCCGATGGGGTTGTCCGCGAGGCGCGCGTCCCGATCTTGATGTACCACTACCTGTCGGATCCGCCACCTGGCGCGGACCGTTATCGCCGCGACCTGTCGGTCTCGCCCGCGTTGTTCGAACAGCATCTGGCCTGGCTGCGCGAGCAGGGGTACGAGAGCATCACGCTGGAGCAGTTGCTGCGCAATCTCGTGCTGGGCGAGCCGCTGCCGGAGCGACCGATCATCATCACCTTCGACGACGGCTATGCGGACAATTACGCGAACGCGTTCCCATTGCTGGCGAAATACGGCTTCGGTGGCACCTTCTTTGTGGTGACCGAACTGGCGGAGCGCGCCTCGGCCGGTATGACGGCGCCTGACGGTACGGTCTACGCCGACGACTACATGACCTGGGGTCAGATGCAGGAAATGCAGGCTGCGGGAATGGACATCCAGTGCCACGCCCGCGTCCACGAAGACTTGACTGACATGGACGATGAACGGCTGATCTGGCAGGTGTTGGGCTGCCGCGAGATGATCGAGAGCAACCTCGGCCAGCGCCCGCGCTTCGTGGCCTACCCGTCGGGCATCTATGACCAGCGTGTCGCCGATTTCTTCGCCTCCGACGATTACTGGGGCGGCATCACCACCCGGCAGGGCAGCGTGCAACGTTCCGACGCCCTCTTCGAACTCCAGCGCCTGCGCGTCCGCGGCACGACGACCGTCGCCGAGTTAGCCGAACTGTTGGCGTGGGATGGGGAGTAGGGGGTGGGGCATGGGGGCTGAGGATTGGAAGTCATCCGCGGCCAGCCAATCGCCGTCTGCTGTATGAGAACCGCGGATTAAGAGGAAGCCGCTGATCAACTACCTGCTATCTGCGATCAGCTATCTGTAACTTGCTACTTGCCACCTGCAACCTGCCACTACCATGACCTTTGATTTCATCACCACCGCCGCTGTTGCCAGCGAACTCCGCTCCTCGCTGACGCCAGGGCGCGTCCAGCAGGCGTTACATGTGGATGCCACCAGCTACGCGCTGGAAATATACGGCGACCGGCAGCGCCGCTACCTGCTGTTGTCAGCCGATCAGCAAGGACCGCGCGTGCATCTCATGGAGGAGAAGCCGCGTCGCGGGGTGGATGTGCCGTCACCGCTGCTTCAGTTGTTGCGCAAGTTTGTGCGCGGGGCGATTTTGACCGAGGTCAGCCAGCCGCCGTGGGAGCGGGTGCTGTGGCTGCATTTTGATCACGCCGAGCACGGCAGCACAGCCCTGGTGATCGAACTGATCGGCCGCTGGTCGAACCTGCTGTTGTTGCGAGCGGCGCGTGAGAAGAAGTCAGGGGGCAAAAGTCAGAGGTCGGGACAGAGCGTAGAGGCCGACAGCGCACGATCGGAGTGGCGAATCTTGGAGTGCGTACACCGCTACCGGCCCCAGGATGGCGCACGGCGACCCGCGATGCCGGGCCAGCTCTACATGCCGCCGCCCGCGCAGGAAGGCTGGCCGCTGGATGAGTTGACCGAATTGCGTCTCCGTCTGCTGTTGGAGCAGACGCCGCCCGACGCGGCTCTCTGGCGCATGCTGCTGGATGGGCTGCTGGGCGTCAGTCCATTGCTGGCGCGCGAGATCGTTTTTCGTGCGACCGGCGACGCGGCGATTCGCGCCGGCCAGGTGGAGCGGGTCACGCCGCTGCTGGAGGCTGTGGCCGGAATGGTGGAGGCTCTGCGCACGGATGCGTGGCAGCCGTGTATTGTCATCGGCGGCGACGGGAAGCCGGCCGCCTTTGCGCCTTATCTGCTTACTCATCGAGGACACGACCAAGTGGAAAACGTCGCCAGCATCAGCCTTGCAGCCGAGCGCTATTTCGCCCAACGCGCTCCCGCAGGCGCGGACACCTATGGCGCGGCCCGCCGTCAGGTTGCTGCCACCATCGACCGCGTGCAGCGGGGCCTCCAGCGTCGTCGCGACTCCATCGGCCGCGAGCTGCGTCCACCCGATGAGATCGACTGGTTGCGGACCAGCGGTGAATGGATTCTGGCGCTCAGCACCACGATCGAACCGCGCCAGACCGAGCTTGAGGTGCCCGACGAGCTGGGGGTGCCGCCGATTGCGCTCGATCCCACGCTCAGCCCGGCTAACAATGCGGCGCGCTATTTCAAGCGCTATCGCAAGGCGCGCCGGGCCAGGGAATTTGGAGAGCCACGCTTGGCGGAGGTCGAGGCGGAGCTGGCGTTTGTGGAACAACTGGCCGCCGATCTGGCGCTGGCTGAAGATCGCAGCGAGATCGATGCCGTGCGTGCGCAACTGGTTGATGCCGGTTACTTGCGCACGCCCGGGACGAAGGTTGTCAGCCAGGCGAAAGGCCCGCGTCACTACACGAGCCAGGAGGGATTCGCAATAGTCATCGGGCGCAACAGCCGGCAAAACGAGCGAGTCACCTTCGATATTGCGACTCCTGACGACTTGTGGCTGCACGCGCGCGGCCTGCCCGGATCGCATGTGATCATCCGCAACGGCGGCCGGTCGGTCAGTGACG
>JACKBA010000071.1 GCA_020634815.1 Caldilineaceae bacterium
CGTAGTTCGGCCGTTCTCCGAAGAGTTCGAGCAACGCCGTGATGAGGTCGGTGGCGTCATCGGCTTGAAAGCCAAGGAAGCGGTCATCCTCAAAGTTGACGTAGTAGAATTGCGCTTGACCAAGCTGGTGTGCCAGTTGCGCCAGCAGCGTCGACTTCCCCACGCGACGCAACCCGGAGACGATCACGGCGTGAGGCAACGCCGCAGCCCGTTCGACGACAGCCAACTGGCTGCGTTCGATGCCGGTCTCGCGTTGCCAGAATGACTGCATCTGTTCCAGCAGCATCGCTCGAATTTGATCCTTCGACCATCTAGATCGCCAAGAGTTTTCATTCATGATGAAATGATACCGGGAGGTGTTTTCATTGTCAATGAAAACATTATGCGATCTGATATGTCAGCGCCTGCCCTGCCAGCAGCGCCAGAATGTTGTCATAGTCCGGTGCGCGTCCCCGCCCGCCGGCCGTGACGCCGCCCGCTGCGGTGTGCGGCGTGAGGATCAGGTTGAGCGCCGGATCCTGCACGGCGTCGACCAGCGGGTCGCCGGCGCGCAGCGGCTCGTAGGTGTAGGTGTCGAGCGCGGCGCCGGCCAGATGACCGGCGCGCAGCGCGGCGAGCAGGGCCGGCTGGTCGACGACGGCGCCCGAGCCGCAGTGAACGAAGATCGCGCCCGGCTTCATGCGCGCAAAATACGCGGCGTCGATCGGCTCCTTTGGCCCCTGGTAGGGCAGCAGCGAGCAGACGATGTCGCTGCGCGCGGTGATGGCGTCGGGCGTGGCATACGCGATGCCGAGCTGTTTCTCGACGTCTTCTGCCAGGCGCGTGCGCTTGTGGTAGAGCACGGTGCAGTGAAAGCCGTGCAACTGCTCCACCAACTCCAGCCCGATCTCGCCAAAACCGAGGATGCCCACGGTAGCGCCCGTCAGCCGGCCGATGCCAGTGCGCCGCGACCAGTTGTAGGCGAACGTGTCCTCGTCGCCGCGTTTGGTTTCGATGCCCCAGTCCGCGCCCTCCGCGGTGACCGCCATGCCCTCGCGTAGCCGTTTGAGCGTGCCGAGCATCTGCAACATCATCTGCTCGGCGACCATGATGCAGCCGTCGTTGGGCAGATAGCAGACCGGCACGCCTGCCCGCTGTGCAGCAGCGAGGTCGATATCCCACGTCTGTCGCCCCAGCCGCTGGATCAGCCGCAGGTTGGGCGCGGCGGCGATCATCTCGGCGTCGACCACGCCCGTGCGCTCGGTGATCAAGAACTCGGCATCGGCCAGCAGCGCCAACACCTCTTCCCGCCCCGCACCGCGCCGCATGATCAACTCCAGATCCGGCGGCGCGCCCTCCAAAGCCCACTGCTGGTGCTGCAAGCCGCGCTGGGTTAAGAAGAGGGTTTTGTGTTTGGTCATTGTTTCGCTCCTGGGGTTAGGAGATTGGGAGATTAAGAGATTGGAGATTGGAGATTGGAGATTGGAGATTGATCGCCTCGCGGCATAATCTCTCAATCCCGTAATCTCATAATCTCCAATCTCCAGTCTCCAATCTCTACAACGAATACGCCTCAGCAAACGCATCCACCACCGGCTTGATGTCGTCCATCATCGGGTAGAGGATGGGGCAGGTGACGCCGGCGTTGATGTACTCCTGCACCTTGGCCACGCACTCGTCGCTGGTGCCGACGGCCATGAGGCTGCGCACCACGTCGTCGGGGATGACCTGCGCTGCGGCCAGATAATCGGCCTCGGTGGCCGGCCAGCCCATGACGGCCTGCACGCGCGCGATGAGGTCTTCGGGCACGTTGCTGGCCTTCATGATGTGCGGCTCGGTGGCGAGATAGTAGGCGACGAGCTTCTTGCCCTCGAACATGGCCGCGGCCGGGTCCTTGTCGCTCAGCGAGCAGACGAGCAGCTCGGGCCGGTCGATCTGGTCGATGCTCTTACCTGCTTTCGCCGCGCCCTTTGCGACCAATTGCACGGCGCGGCGGATGTAGTCGACGGAAACGACGTAGTTGAGCACCACGCCGTCGCAGATCTCACCGGTCAGTTCGAGCATCTTGTCGCCGGTTGCGCCGATGTAAATGGGGATGTCGCGCGGGCGCAGGTCGCCGAAAACCACGTCGAGCCTGACCCGGTCGAGATGGACAAAGTCGCCCTGGTAGGTGACTTCCTCCATCGTGAAAAGCTGGCGGCACGCCTCGACATACTCGCGCATGGCCTGTAGCGGCTTGACGCGTTGGACGCCGACGCGGCTCGAGATCGGCTCCCACCACGCACCCAGGCCGAGCATGACCCGCGACGCCGCGTCGGGGTCGCCGCTGGTCTGCTTACCGAGTTCCCACATGGTGCTACACGACGCGGCGATCACCGCCGCGTTGCGCGTCCAAATCGGCAGCACGCCGGAGCCGATGCGCAGCCGCTTCGTGCGCGTGAGAAAGGCCGACATCATCACGACGCAATCGCGCGCCAGGCGCGTGTCGGCCTGCCAGATCTCGCTAAAGCCGCGCGCTTCGGCATACTCGGCAATCTCCAGTTCATAGCCCAGCGGGTGCTTGTCCTGCATATAGAGCGCAAAGCGTGGTTGGGTCGGCATGATAAATTCTCCAATCAGAACTCAAACGGAATGCAGGTCGGAATAGAACGCGGATGACGCGGATTGAGCGGATCAACACGGATGAAATGGATTGTCTCAGTCAGCCGTAGTAGTGACATGGCCTTGCGCCTGCTCATGTCGTGTCTCGACGCACCGGCGCCGACTATGCAAATCTCATGGTCTAGCAGAACTGCGAGGCTAAATCGCGATTGCCCCATTCAAAACTGTAGCGAGACGCTCTAGTGTGGAACAAAGAATCTTGTCCTCAGGCAATGAGTCCAGAGAATACACGAA
>JACKBA010000072.1 GCA_020634815.1 Caldilineaceae bacterium
AGGGGCGAGGGGCGAGGGGCGGCGATGGATTGTCCACGTCTCCCAATCTCCAATCTCCCAATCTCCAATCTCCTCACCCTGTCATCCCCTCATCTTTTCACTCCCGCGCCACACCACCAGCCCCAGGCACAACGCCAACGTCAGCGCCGACACGACTATGGCGCCGCTGCGTACGGGCGTCTCGCCAAAGCGCGCGTCGATGCGATGCTCGCCGGCCGGCAGGTCAATGCTCAGCGCGGCGAAGGTCGGGTCGATGCCGGGTTCCACGGGCTGGCCGTCGACGCTCACCATCCAGCCGGGGAAATAGTAGACGTTGATGCGCACCGTGCCCGGCGTCTGCATGTTCACGACGCCGCCGGCGCTGGAGCCGCCCACGTAGCTCTCGACCACGCTGCCCATGCCCGCCGTGATTTCGAGCCGCCCTTGCGCCGGCGCGTCGCCGTGATGCTCGACATAGTCGGGCAAGGCGTAGGCAGCCGAGAGCACCGTAGTCGTGAAGGGCTGCGTCACCCACGTCGTGTAGCCGAACATGTCGGGATGCTCGCGCTCGAACTGGTAGACGGCGCGGCCGTCCTCGCGCCACGGCTCGATGGGCGACAGGTTGGCCTGGATGTACGGATAGCTGGCCAACATCGCCAGCGCGCCCATGACGACCAGCCCGCCTTCCGGGCGCACGCCGGGCAGGGCGGAAGGCAGCAGATTCCACAGCGCCAGCCCGCCCAGCGCGCTGAAGACAAAGCCGCTCAGCGCCAGCAGCCGCCATGGAAACTGGATCACAGCCAGCGGCGGCACGGCATCCCACAGCGGGCGCGCCAGCGGCGACATGACAAAGAGTAGGCCCACGCCCACGACCAGCAGGTAGCCCATCTCGGCGCGCGCGCGTTCTGCCCGGCGCACGGTGAAGAGGGCCACGATCGCCAGCACGACCTGCACCAGCCCCAATTGGAAGGGCATGCCGTCGTTGGCGCCTACCGGGTCGTCGGAATAGCCAAAGCCCCAGTACGGGCTCAAGAACTGGCCAACCTGCACGAAATGGTCGCGGTAGTCGTAGCCGCCCGACACATAGACCTGCTGGTTGAGATAGCGCCCTTCGACCAGCAGCGGCACGAGAAAGATGGCGTAGATTAGCAGGGCGAGCGCGCCCCCGGCGCCGGCCAGTAGTGTCTCGCGCCAGGGGAAACCGTGCCGTCGCCAGCGCTGCGCCAGCCGGAAGATCACCAGCGTCACCACCAGCGGCGCGATGGAGAGCAGCGCAAAGGCGTGCGTCAGCAGCGTGCCGGCCAGCACGAGTGCGGCAACGCCCAGCCGGCGCGGCCAGCCTGGCGCGCTCCCCAGCACCAGCAGCCGGTCGAAGGCATAGATGAGCCACGGGACCCAGGCCAGCAACAGCGTGTCGGCCAGCGCGGCGCGCACGTAGAGATCGACCAGGTGATAGGGGAAGTAGGTATAGAGCAGCCCCGATGCCACCGCGGCCAGGCGCACGCCATCGAGCCGCGGGCCATCGGCGCCCCCGGCGCGCCACTCGGCAATCGCATGGTCGCCGAGCCAGTAGACCGTCAGCCGATAGATGCCCCACGCGCCGGCCAGCGTCCCCACCAGCCAGGCCAGCTTCACGGACATCGTGATCGAGAGGCCGAGCAGCACGAAGACTTCAGCGACGTAGAATCCCAGCGGCGCCTGAATCAGAAAAGTCGGGTAGCCCAGCCCCTGCGTGTGGTGCATGGCCCAGCGCGGCCACAGCGCGCCGTCGCGGATCGACGCGTCGAACATTTGCACGTAGAAGACGCTGTGCCGGCCGTCGTGGGCGTCGAACATGTAGCCCGGTGCGGCCAGCGGCGCCAACGCCGGCAGCGCCAGCACGAGCAGCAGCAGCAGATACGGGTCCAGGCGAAGCTTGCGCATGACTGGCTATCATACGGCAAAGGCAAGCGCCACCCAAGTTTGGCGCAGTGGGATAACGGTCAGCCTCGCTGTATCGGATGAGTATTGGATACCAATGCTTCGATGAACTTTATCTCAACCCAACACCTCCATACCATTATGGCCTTTGCTGGCAAGTGTGTACTTCTGGGCACTTGGAAGGACCAGGTGGAAACTCCACCCTGAATTTTCGTGCAAGTGAAGTGCTTGAGGTTACTGACCTAGTACATCTACTGGCAGATGAACTGGATATATCGTTTTTGCATTCCGTCGCGCATTGGAAAAGGAACTACACGTTGCGCAAGCAACGAAATCATCCTATAATGACTTAGCGTTCACGCGACAGACAGAGTCTCATGTTTACCCGATTGCGCCCAACTACGTTGATTTAGTTTCTTGCGTCTTGGTCCAACATCATTTCAAGAGAAGGCTATTATGAAACTTCGTCTGATTGGAATACGCATGATAGTGACCGTATTTCTGCTGTTCAGTGTGGTATCGGGGCAGGCGCTCGTCGTCCAACCACATGATCCAGGCTTGCAAGGGAAGACTGTTGCCGCAGGAGTCGATGGAGCATCCCACGGTGGCCAAGCGGCTTCAACATTAGGCGAGATCAGTACCAGCGGTAAATAGCGGTGCGGGTGAATCAGCCGGCACCCGACAGTTGCGGAAGACGAGTACGGAGATCGGTGACATCTGCACGAGTGTACGCCAGACCGTCGCTCCATACTCTTGCTCTTCCTGCGGACTGTGCTGGGCTAGCGACAGTGAAGTTGGCGTAACAGGCT
>JACKBA010000073.1 GCA_020634815.1 Caldilineaceae bacterium
GCAAAGACGACGTGCCAGCGTGCGGTCGCGTCGGCCAGCATGCCGGCCCAGAGCACTTCGAGGGGCGTCTCCGGGGGCGTCACGGTCGGCGGCAACCAGTGGTCGAACACATCGTGCAGCGAAGCCGCCGGGTCAGGCAGCGAACCGATCACTTCTTCGGGCAGCACGCCGGCCGGAAAGCCGTCGGCGCCGGTGATTACCAGGGTCTGGCCGATCGCAAGCTCGGCCAGCACATCGCCGACAATCGCGCCGGCCGGTGCGACTACGATACGCTCGTCCATAAAGTGTACGACGGGAGTGTCATAGAGTGAGTCTGTTGCCATCATTTCTCCTTGATACGTCCAATGCGTCGTGTCTACTCTGTCCGCCTCTGCTGCAACGCCTATACCCCGGTGTAGGTGAATGCAGCCCAATCCGATGGACCGGCAAAGGGAGTCTGGCGTTCAAAGCGAGGATCGGTCGCCACAATAGAATCAAGATACCATGCGGCCAGGGCATTGTCTCCATTCATTTTGCGCACCTCGGCGATCTGCGCCAGCGCTTCGGCGCGCGGCAATGTACGCAACCAACGTACCGCCTCATGCAGCGCACTGAGCGCCGAGGCGCCTTCCGCCATGCGGGTGAGATAGCGGCGCAGCAGCAGCACGGTGGGCAGTGCCTCCACCGACCAGAGCGTACCGACGACGCGGCGCACGCCGGCCTGGAGAAAAGCGGCCGGCAGTCCCACCGCTTCCTCCTGCGCCTGTTGGAAGTTGGTGATCGCGGTCTGGCACGCGCACAGCGTCGCCAGGTCGACGCCGTCCAGCCGCAGCGAAGTGAGCAGGCGTGCCAGCGTCAGCTTGCCGTCGGTCAGCGCCAGACCGGATTGCAGCGGATCGGCGATGTTGAAGTGTCCATGACAGCCAAAGAGCAGATGCTCCGGCACCGCGGCGGCCAACGCGTTTTCCACTGCGGCCACCGTGGCCGCCGCGTGCAGCAGCGGTAGCGCCGCATCCGGCGTCAGGCGCACGGCCTCCTGTGCCAGCCAGTCGGTGAGGTGCGCGGGGTGGGTGACGTGTTCCGGATTGCCCACGGCAAGGAGCCTGGTCGATGCGCGTTGCGTGCGCTGATGTGCGGCGTGCAGCGCGGTGGCCGACGGCGCATAGCGCACGGCGAAGAAGTCCATGAAGGGGGCGGTGCGGCCGTCGAGGGTGACGGGCGCGGCGTGGAGCGGCAGCAGCCCCAGGTTGCTCGAGGCGACGAGCGTGACCGGCGTACCGTGGGGATAGGCGGTGGCCAGCCGTGTGACCAGCGGCTGGAGGAGGCGTTCGCCCAGCAGCGGCAGGGCCGTGGCCAGCGAACGCTCCAGCGCGGCGTGGTCGCCGATTGCCGCGCCGCGCAGATAGCGACCCTCAGCTTCGCTCGCCACGTCGTAGAGGATGGCGGAGACGTCGGTGCTGCGCAGGTCGTCGAGCCACACCGCCTCGACGGGGTCGGCTGAGAAACCGAGTTTCTCCGAGAAACTCGGTTTCTGGCCGTGCACGATGAGCGCCAGGCCGCCGGCTGCGGTGGCCAGCAGGTAGACGAGCGGGCCGGATTGGGCGGCGGCGCGGATCTGGGCGAAGGAGGGCTGGGGCAGGAAGTCGGGCGCCGCGGTGCGGATGGCGTCGACCGTCTGGCGCTGGTCGCTGCGGGCGGCGTCAAGCAACTGGGAAAGCTGGGTAAAGCTGCGCCGGCCCGGCGTCTGGTCGGGAAGCCGCACCTCGGCCTCCAACTCGCGCACCGTGCGCGCCTGCGCCTGAAAATCCGACCACAGCGCTTCGGCGACGCCAGCCGGGCGGTCGATACTCGTTTCCAACGCCTCGCGCAGCCAGCGCGCGCGGAATTGCTCGAGGACGGCGACGGCCTGCTGCCGGCCTTCGCT
The DNA here is from genome assembly GCA_020634815.1 of Caldilineaceae bacterium. Lineage (GTDB taxonomy): Bacteria > Chloroflexota > Anaerolineae > Caldilineales > Caldilineaceae > Caldilinea. Next base: position 1,904 of record JACKBA010000073.1, read on the forward strand.
ACCATTGCCGCGACAGCGGGCATAGGCTAGCCAGTGCGGGGCGCCGGCCACATTCTCGAGCACGCTGCGGCGCGCGTCGGGTGTAGGCGAGGCCTCGTAAAGCTCCTCGGCCACCGACAGCGCTTCCCGCGCATACGTCATTGCCTGGTCGAAACGGGCTTGCTCGAACGTCACGCGTGCCAGGGCGCGCTGTGTGGCCAGGTAGTCGACGGGCATGGCCTGGCGGGTCGTCACCTGCAAGGCTTGCTCGTGGCCTTCGATGGCGCGCTCGATGTTTTCGGCCTTGTCGCCGCGGATGCGGTCAGAGTAGGCAGTCGCCAGGTTATTGACGGTTTGCGCCCACTCGACGGGTATGGCCTGGCGGGTCATCACCTGCAAGGCTTGCTCGTAGC
>JACKBA010000074.1 GCA_020634815.1 Caldilineaceae bacterium
TCACCCGCACCAGATACTGGCGCACGGACTCGTCGACGCGCACGGTGCGTACCTCGTCCTGCATGGCCTGCAACTGCTCGGCTGTCACCACCGTCGCCAGGCTGGCCAGCGGGTCGGACTGCCCGTAGCGCAGCAGGATGTCGTTCTCCTCCGCCTCGCTGGGGTAGCCCAGACTGATCTGCATCAGGAAGCGGTCTACCTGCGCCTCAGGTAGCGGGAAGGTGCCCTCCAGCTCGATGGGGTTCTGGGTCGCCAGCACCAGGAAGGGGTGCGGCAGGCGCCACGTCTCGCGGTCCACCGTTACCTGGCGTTCCTGCATGGCCTCCAGCAGCGCTGACTGGGTGCGCGGCGTTGCCCGGTTGATCTCGTCGGCCAGCACGATCTGGCTTATCACCGGGCCGGGGCGGAACTCGAACTCCTGCGTCTTCTGGTTGTAGAAGTTGATGCCGGTCACGTCCGAGGGCAGCAGGTCGGGGGTGAACTGGATGCGGGCGAAGCTCAGGTCCAGCGAGCGGGCCAGCGCCTTGGCCAGCGTCGTCTTGCCGGTGCCGGGCACGTCTTCGATCAGCACATGGCCGTCGCTGAGCAGCGCAACCAGCAGCAGCTCGATCATGCCGGCCTTGCCAATGATGACCTTGCCGATGTTCTCTTGCAAGGCGAGGGCAGTGTCTCGTATCACGCGGGATCCTTTCGTCGGGGGAGGAGATGGACGTACCAATCAAGACACCGGCGTCGCACCTGTTTCGTTCAACACGCGCCGGCGCTGCGATTATAACATCGGGAAGAAGCCTTCACAAGCGGTACTCAGTCTTTACTGTGGCGTCACTCCTGCGAAGGCGGGAGTCTCGTGCCCGTGAAGAGTGGATTCCCGCCTTCGCGGGAATGACGCCACTCTGTAGGTTTAGTGGCCACGTCTGCCGGCACGTTCCAACAGGGCGGGGCGTTTCCGGTGGGTGTTGTCACGTGTGGTATAATGCCGGCGGAGCACACAGCAATGCAGATCCTCGCAGTTGACGTCGGTACAGGCACCCAGGACATTCTCCTGTTCGACAGCGCGCGCTCGCCCGAGAACTGCCTCAAACTGGTGATGCCCTCCCCGACCATGCTGGTTGCCAGCGCGATCCGCCAGGCTACCGCCGCGGCCCACACGTTGCTGCTGACCGGCGTCACCATGGGCGGCGGGCCCAGCAGTTGGGCCACGGAGGATCACCACCGCGCCGGCCTGCCGATCTTCGCCACAGCCGACGCCGCACGCAGCTTCAACGACGATCTTGACGCCGTGCAGCGCGACCTCGGCGCACTGATCATCGGCGACGACGAGGCGGCCCGGCTGTCCATCCGGCCCGACGTCAGCGTGGTCGAGCTGCGCGACTTCAGCTTCGCAGCCATCGCGCAGGCCTTTCTGGCCTTTGGTCTCGACCTGCGCCCCGACGCGGTCATGGTGGCTGTGTTCGACCACGGCAATGCCCCGCCCGACGTCAGCGACCGCCAGTTTCGCCTGGACTATCTCGCCGACCGGCTGCGGGCGCAGTCGAACCTGAGCACCTTCGCCTTTCCCGCACGCCAGACACCCGCGATCATGACTCGCTTGCAGGCAGTGGTGGAGTCCGCGGCCGATGTGGACGTCCCGCTGCTGGTGATGGACACGGCGCCGGCCGCGGTGCTGGGCGCGCTGTGCGATCCGGCCGTCGCTGCCCAGCCGGACGCGATGATCGTCAATGTCGGCAACTTCCATTGCCTGGCGTTCCAGTATCACGGCGGCCGGTTCATGCGCCTGTTTGAGCACCACACCGGGCTGCTGACTGCCGAGGAGCTGGAAATGTGGCTGCGACAGCTTGCCAGCGGCGAGATCACCCACGCCGAGGTATTCGCTGAGCACGGCCATGGCGCGCTGGTGCTGGACCGAACGACCGTAGCGCCGCAGTTTGTTGCCATCACCGGCCCGCGGCGCGCCATGTTGGCCCGCAGCACGCTGCCTACCTATTTTGCCGTCCCCTATGGCGACCAGATGCTGGCCGGCTGCTGGGGCATGATCCGCGCCGCGGCCGACCATCTGCCTGACCAGCGCGACGAGATTCTGGCGGCGTTAGTCGGCGAAGACGCCAAGGCGCTGTGGTAAACGAGCGGCAACTGACTGATAGATGACCCCACGAGCACTGAGACTTCGGAAATCGCCGATACGGAAACGAAGCGGCTCATCCACCACAAACCGTG
>JACKBA010000075.1 GCA_020634815.1 Caldilineaceae bacterium
ACACCGTGCACACTAACCGCTGCGCCATCAGCATCACGCCCGACGACCCGGGCGATCCCGCCTGCCGTGATTTCATCATTGTGGCGACTGAGGATAACCTGCTCAAGGGGGCCAGCGGCCAGGCGATGCAGTGCCTCAACCTTGCCTTCGGTCTGGACGAGACCGCGGGCTTGCTGTAACGGAACCATCATGGATCAACTGGAAAACGCCGCACAATATGTCGTCGTCCTGAAAGTGGGCGGCAATGAGTTGGACGACCCCGACTTTCTCCACGGGCTGGTGCAGGCCGTGCAAGCCGTGCGTCACGAGGGCCATCACCCGGTCATCGTGCATGGCGGCGGCAAGGCCGTCACCGACTTGCAGGCGCGGCTGGGGTTGGCCGAGGTGCGCGTCGAGGGCTTGCGCGTGACGGACGACGCCAGCATGGATGTCGTAGAGATGGTGCTGAGCGGGCTGATGAACAAGCGCATCGTGCGGGCGCTCGTCAATGCCGGGGTACGCGCCGCCGGCATGAGCGGCGTCGACGACGGCACGATCTATGTGGAGAAGATGTGGCACCCGCTGGGCGATCTGGGGCGCGTCGGCGACGTGCAGGATGTGGACGACCATCTGCTGCGCACGTTGATCGCCGCCGATATCGTGCCGGTGGTGAGCCCGGTGAGTTTCGGCGCGCTCGACGCGCAGAGCTATAACGTCAACGCCGACCATGCCGCCACGGCCATCGCCGCCAAGCTGGGTGCGATTAAGCTGGTCTTCATCAGCAACGTGCCGGGCATCCTGGTGGCCGGTCGCGTCGTGCGCGCCGTCACGGCCGACCAGGCAGAACGGTGGATCGACGAGGGCATCATCTTCGGTGGCATGATCCCCAAGGTGCGCAGCGCGGTGGAGGCGGTGCGCAACGGCGTGGCGCAAGCCGAGATCACCAACCTGGCCGGGGTGCAGGATGGGACGGGAACGGGCGTGATTGGGAGCAGATAGAGGAATGGGCAATGGTTGCTAACGGTCAATGGTCAACGGTTAATGGTCAACGGTCAATTGCTAATGATTGCCCGTCGGCGCCAAAATTGACTGTTAACCGTTGACCATTGACTGTTGACCATTTGTTTTATACACGGGGAGAGGGGAATGAACGCACAGGAAATAGTCGAACTTGAACAATCCCACGTGCTCGGCGTCTACGGCCGGGCGCCTTTTGTGCTGGCACGCGGCGAAGGCAGCACGCTCTACGACAGCGAGGGGCGCGCCTATCTCGACTGCGTGGCCGGGATTGCCGTCAACGCGCTGGGTTACAACGATGCCGGCGTGGCGCAGGCCATGGGCGAATCGCTGGCGACGGGGATGCTGCACGTGAGCAACCTCTACCACACCGCGCCGCACGCCCAACTGGCGCAGGTGCTGTGCGAGACGAGCTTTGCCGACAAGGTACACTTCTGCAACAGCGGCGCCGAGGCCAACGAAGGCGCGTTCAAGTTCGCCCGTCGCTACGGCCGCGCCCACGGCGGCGACGACAAGGTCGAGATCCTGGCCTTCTCCAATGCCTTTCACGGCCGCACCATGGGCGCGCTCTCCGCCACCCCGCGTCCCAAGTACCAGGACCCCTTCAGGCCGCTCATGCCCGGCGTGCGTTTTGCCGAGTTCAACGACCTGGCCAGCGCACGCGCGCAGATGGATGAGAGCGTCTGCGCCATCATCGTCGAACCGCTCCAGGGCGAAGGTGGCATCCACGCGGCCACGCCGGAATTCCTGGCCGGCCTGCGCGCACTAGCCGACGAATACGACGCGCTGCTAATCTACGACGAGGTGCAGTGTGGCGTGGGGCGCACCGGCACGCTGTGGGCGCACCAGGGCTATTGCAAAGCCGACGACACTTGCGCGTCCGGCGCTGGCTGCAAGTATGAGCCGGACATCCTGACGGCGGCCAAGCCGCTGGCGGCCGGCCTGCCCATCGGCGCCATCCTCATGCGCCAGCGCGTCGCCGATACGATCCACAAGGGCGACCACGGCAGCACCTTTGCCGGCGGCCCAATGGTGACGCATGTCGCGCACCACGTCGTCGGCCGCGTCGCCCAGCCTGAGTTCCTGGCTGAGGTTGATGCCAAGGGAAAATTGCTGCGCGACCTGCTGGAAGAGATCAACAGCCCGCACGTGCTGGAAATCCGCGGCAAGGGACTCATGGTAGGGCTGGAGCTGGACATCGAGGC
>JACKBA010000008.1 GCA_020634815.1 Caldilineaceae bacterium
ATAGCCAAATTGCGTCATAATGCGGGCAGCTTGTAGAGACCGTTGAGGAGAACCCAATGACTGACTTGTCGATCATCGACATTCGCTTTTTTGTCCCCGCCCAGGATTTCGCCCTGTCGAAAGCCTTCTACATGGAACTGGGCTGGACCGAATTGTGGTCCGATGCCAATCTGGCCCTGCTTGAAAACGGCGGCCAGCGCTTCTATTTGCAGAACTTCTATGCCAAGGAGTTCGCCGAGAACTTTATGATCCATCTCAGTGTCGCCGATGCCGCGGCCTGGCACGCACGCATGAGCGCGCTCATCGCCGGCGGGCGCTTTCCCGGCGTGCGCGTCAGCAGCCCCAAACCGGAGCCCTACGGTGCGCTCGTCACCTATGCCTGGGATCCGGCCGGCGTCCTGCTCCACTTTGCGCAATGGGCCAATGCACGATGAGCGAGCATGAAGTCGCATTGACCGGCGGCAATATCAACACGGGCGTGGTACGTGTCGGCGACACGGTGCGCCGTGCCATGACACCAGCAAGCCCGGCCGTGCATCGGCTTCTGCTTCACCTGGCGCAAAAGGAATATGCCGGCAGCCCGCGCTTCCTGGGCATCGACGCGCAGGAGCGCGAGATTCTGAGCTACATTGACGGCGAGACCGGCATTCTCGACAGCAACTGGCAACTCGACGAAGCGCTGGTGGCCGCGGCCCGCTTGCTGCGCCGCTATCATGACGCAACCGTCGACTTCGCCGCAAGCGACGATCTCCCGTGGGCGTTTCGCTACCCCGACCCCACGCGCCATGAGGTCATCTGCCACAACGACTTTGCGCCGTACAATTTCGTCTATCACTCCGGCATTCCCGCCGCCGTGATCGACTTTGACCTGGCCGGCCCCGGTCCGCGCCTGCGTGACGTGGCCTATGCCGCCTACTGGATGGTTCCGCTCTCGTTCAACAGCGAGGACCAGAAGCCCTTTGCCGAGGCCGATGCCACCAATGGCAGTCGTCGCTTCCGCCTGTTCTGCGAAACATACGGGGTGCCGATCACGCCGGCGCTATTCGAGATGATTGCCGAAGTCCTCAATCACATGGGCAGCAAAGAGGCCGCGCGCCGCATGGTGGGCGATGAGAAGGCAGAGTATTTGGAGCGCGAGGGTCACCTTGCCCACTGGCAGCGCGAAGCGGCCGCATTTCAGGCGCATCGTGCGCAACTCGAAGCCAACGTGCAGGAGCCGCGCTATCAACAGTAGCCACGGAAGGAATGAAGCGATGGCGATCGTCATCCAGGCCGAGCGCCCGGATTCCACCGATGCGCAACAACTCATCGGCGAACTGGAGGCGTTGCTCGAACCCCTCTACCCTGCGGCCAGCCGTCATGGCTATGCCGTGGAGAAGTTGTTGCTTGAGGGAGTCGCCTTTTTTGTCGTGCGACAGGATGGCATTGCGGCCGGCTGTGGCGGCATCCTCCTGGTCGGAACGGAGTACGGCGAGCTCAAGCGCATGTATATCCGCCCCGCCCATCGCGGGCAAGGGCTGGGCATGGCCTTGCTCGATCACTTCGCCGTCTACGTACGCGAGCGCGACGTACCGCTCTTGCGCCTGGAAACCGGCATCTACCAGACCGAAGCCATCCGCCTCTACGAGCGCTACGGCTTTACACGCATCCCGCCCTTCGGCCCCTACTTCGACGATCCGGTGAGTCTCTGCTATGAGAAACGGATCGCTTGACCGGGATCGCTGGAGTGAAACGTAATGCGTGATGCGTAAGAAGTAATGCGTAAGAAGTAATGCGTAATTTGTGAAACGTCAAACGTCAAACCTCAGGCAGAGGGCACCGGGCGTGAAACGCGAAACGTCAAGAATGCATATCACGCATCACGCATTACTCATCACGCATCACCCATCACGCATCACGCATCACGTTTGACGTTTGACTTCTATCCTATGACCCAAACCAAAATGCACGCCGACGAAGTTCATACCGATAGCGCGCTAGTGCGCACGTTGCTGGCTGCGCAGTTCCCGCAATGGGCGCAGTTGCCGATTGCTGCCGTGCCCTCTTCCGGCACCGACAACGCGCTCTTCCGCCTGGGCGACGATATGGTCGTGCGCTTGCCGCGCATTCACTGGGCCGTCGAACAGGTGGCGAAAGAACAGCGCTGGCTGCCCGTGCTGGCGCCGAACCTGCCGCTCGCTATTCCTGAACCGCTGGCACTGGGCGAGCCGGCGCTGGGCTATCCTTGGCAGTGGTCGGTCTATCGCTGGCTGGACGGCGACACGGTCGCGCCGGGACGCCTCGACGACATGCAGCATGCGGCAACGGAGCTGGCCAACTTCATTGCCGCCCTGCAACGTATCGACGCGACGGATGGCCCGCCACCGGGCGCGCACAACTCCAACCGCGGCGAGCCGCTGACGGTGCGTGATGCAGGCACACGCCAGGCCATCGCCGCGCTCGAAGGCATCATCGACCGCGTCGCGGTGACCGCAGCGTGGGAGGATGGCCTGAACGCTCCTACGTGGGATGGCGCGCCGGTGTGGGTGCACGGCGACCTGGCGGCGACGAATCTGCTCGTGCGCGACGGTCGTCTGTGCGCGGTTATCGACTTTGGCTGCCTGGGCATCGGCGACCCGGCCGTAGACCTGATGGTTGCGTGGGAGTTCCTTGCGCCGGTGCGTGAAACTTTCCGCGCTGCGCTTGCTGTCGACGACGCCACCTGGGTACGTGGGCGCGGGTGGGCGCTGACGACGGCACTGGTCGCCCTGCCATACTACATGGACACGAATCCGATCCTCGTTGCCAGCGCCCGCCGGCGCATCGAAGCCGTACTGACCGATTACGCTGTGACGAAGTAACACAATCTGCCGATTGCTCACGCCAGACCCGCAAAAGCGGTTTGCCATTATGATTTATTTCCGCATAATGGTGGACGGTTGAAAATGCGCTAACCGTTTGAGTTGGCATGCGCCGTACTCGGGAAAACGGCCGTATTCAACCCCTGGCTGGACGAGTCGCAACAATACAGGCCAGATTTCAAAGAGGGAAGAGGGGGTAAAGATGGCAACGCTGGATCGCACGAAGGATAATCCCTGGCTCTTGAAGACCGCTCCCGGCACATCAGAGTACACCATGCACGTCGAAGAAAAAGATGGACAGACGCTGCTAGTGTGCACCGTTGGCAAGACAGTGCTCCACTACGATGCCCGTTGCATCGACGATTTATATGCAATGTTGCAGGAAGCCGGCGACTGGGTCGAGCTTGGCGGCGCCGATGAACAGAAACCGGCCAAGGAAGGCACGATCGAGGCGTGGGGACGCTCGCCGGATAACCCAATCAAGGGATGGTATGGTCTCAAGAAGGGTTTTCGTGGTCGGTTTGGGGTCTACATTCCGCCGTTGATGGAAGCGCTTGGCCTGTGCGAACTGGAGCACAACGCAAAAAACAATCGAATACGCGCAAAATGAGCCCGCACGCCGATAGTGCCTGGCACAACAGCGATGATTTTTGGGCGCTGTTCGAAGAGATCCTGTTCAGCCCCGGACGCCTTGCCGCCGCACAAGCAGAGGTTGACCAGATCAGCTCGCTCCTCTCGATCGGCGACGGCGCACGCATCCTGGATCTGCCGTGCGGCGTCGGTCGCCACGCGTTGGAGTTTGCGCAGCACGGCCATGTGGTTGTCGGCATCGATCGCACCGCGCGTTACATCGAACGCGCCCGCGCCGAAGCCAGCCGCCGCAGCCTGGACGTCACCTTCGAGGTCGGCGACATGCGCGCCGTCTGCATGCCGGACACCTTCGATGTCGTGCTGAATCTCTTCGGCTCGTTCGGCTATTTTGAGCAGCCGGAGGATGATCGCACCGTCGTCGAGCACATGTACGCCTCGCTGCACCCGGGCGGTCAGTTCCTGATCGAGACGATGGGCAAAGAGATCCTGGCACGCGACTTTCGCGCCCGCGATTGGAGTGAGGAGGGCGACCTGTTGCTGCTCTCTGAAAGGACGATCCGCGAGCACTGGAGTCGCGTCGACACGCGCTGGATTGTCATCCGGGGCACGGAGCGTTTCGAGCATCGCGTCAGCGTGCACTCCTATTCGGCAGCGGAGCTTTCCGCACTCCTGGCCGGCCGCGGTTTTGGCGATATCAGAGTCTACGGTAGCCTTGAAGGTATTCCCTACGATCATGCTGCGCAACGCCTCGTCGTCATCGGCCGCAAGCTCAGCTAAACAAATAGAGAGATTTCCGTTCCCATGCCAAATCACCCAAACGCCAGCCCCATCGACGACTACATCGCCGGGTTCCCGCCGGAGACACAAGGAATACTTCAACAGGTGCGCGCGACCATCCAGGCAGCCGCACCCGCCGCGACGGAGACAATCAGCTACGCCATCCCAACCTTTGATCTGGGCAAGAAGCACCTGGTCCATTTCGCAGGCTTCTCCAGTCACATCGGTTTCTATCCAACCCCGAGCGGCATGGCAGCCTTTGAAGAGGAACTCAAGCCCTACAAGCGCGCCAAGGGTTCTGTGCAGTTTCCGCTGAATCAGCCCATGCCGTTAGAACTGATCCAGCGCATGGTCGAATACCGCGTCGCTGAGGTCAACACCAAGAAATAACAGACCAGCACTTTGCTGCGTACCGGCCCGTGGAAGCCGGTCGTCGCGGTGCGAGAAAGACCTGAGCATGACTACCGACACACCCTCCTACCCGGCGCGCATCGCGCGCAAGCTGACCCTGGCCGAGCGCAACGTCGCCGCCACCGTGCAGTTGCTCGACGAGGGCAACACGCTGCCCTTCATCGCCCGCTACCGCAAGGAGATGACCGGCGGGCTGGACGAGGAGCAGATTCGCGCCATCGAGCACATGCTGGGTTCGCTGCGCGCGCTCGACGAACGACGCGCCACGATTCTGGCTTCCATCCGTGAGCAGGAGAAGCTGACGCCGGAATTGGAGGCGCAACTGCTCGCCGCCGAAACGCTGACCGCACTGGAGGATCTCTACCAGCCCTACCGGCCCAAGCGCCGCACGCGCGCCAGCATTGCTCGCGAGCGCGGCCTGCAACCGCTCGCCGACCTCATCCTCGCCCAGTCGCGCAAAGGCGAGCATCCGGAAACGGCCGCGCAGGCCTTCCTCAGCGACGACGTGACGACGATCGATGACGCGCTGGCCGGCGCGCGCGATATCGTCGCCGAAACGATCAGCGACCACGCCGAGGTGCGCCGCCATACGCGCGAGAAGGCGATGCGCTTTGCTACGCTGACCGCGACGCGCATCGACGGCAGCGCCGACGACAAGGGCGTCTACTCGCTCTACTACGACTACAGCAGCCGCATCGACCGCCTCAAGCCCTACCAGGTGCTCGCCATCAACCGCGGCGAGGCGCAGAAAGTATTGCGCGTCAGCGTCGAGATTCCCGAACGCGACTGGCAGCAGGCGATCCGCAATGTCTTTCCCGACCATCCGCTCTCGCCCTGGGCCGAACAACTCAAGCTGGCCTCCGACGACGGCGCCAAACGCCTGCTGCTGCCCGCCATCGAGCGCGACCTGCGCGCTACGCTCACCGACCAGGCCGACAGCCACGCCATCTTCGTTTTCGGCGCCAACCTGCGCGGCCTGCTTACGCAGCCGCCGTTGGCCGGTCAGGTCGTGCTTGGCCTGGATCCCGGCTTCCGCACCGGCTGCAAGGTGGCCGTCGTGGACTCGTCGGGCAAGGTGCTGGAAACGGCGACGATCTACCCGCACCCGCCGCAAAAGCAACAACGCGAATCGCTGGCCGCGCTGGCTGCGCTTGTGCAGCGCCACGGCGTCACGCTCATCTCCATCGGCAACGGCACTGCTTCGCGCGAGACGGAGCAGCTTGTGGCGGAGTTGATTAAGCGGCTGGAGAATGGGAGATTCGAGATTGGATCGTCCTCCCCCGCCACCAATCGCCAATCTCCCATCTCCAATCTCCACTACCTCATCGTCAACGAAGCCGGCGCCAGCGTCTACAGTGCCAGCACCCTCGCCCGCGCCGAATTGCCCGACCTCGACGTGAGCTTGCGCGGCGCCGTCTCCATCGCCCGCCGCGTGCAGGACCCGCTGGCCGAGCTGGTCAAGATCGACCCCAAATCCATCGGCGTCGGTCTCTATCAGCACGACGTCAACCAGAAGGAGCTGGCGGGCGCGCTGGACGGCGTGGTGGAGAGCGTGGTCAATCGTGTCGGCGTGGATGTCAACACGGCGTCACCGGCGTTGCTGACGCACGTGGCCGGCATCGGGCCGAAACTGGCCGGCAACATTGTGGCGCACCGCGACGAAAATGGAGTTTTTGCCACGCGTGCGGCGTTGAAGAAAGTGACAGGGCTCGGTCCCAAGGCCTTCGAGCAATCGGCCGGCTTTCTGCGCGTGCGCGGCGGCGACGAAGCGCTCGACAGCAGCGCGATTCACCCGGAGAGCTACGCGGTGGCGCGCAAGGTGCTCAAACTGGCCGGCATCACGATGGCGGCGCCGGTGGCAGAGCGCCAGGCCAGGCTCGACACGCTGCGCCAGCGCACCCCGCTGCGCGACCTCGCCGCCGAGTTGGAAACGGGCGAGCCGACACTGGCCGACATCTTCGAGCAGATCGTACGTCCCGGCCGCGACCCGCGCGAGGATGTGCCGCCGCCAATCCTGCGCAGCGACGTGCTCTCCATGGATGATCTCGCCGTGGGGATGACCATGCAGGGGACGGTGCGCAACGTGGTGGACTTCGGCGCCTTTGTCGACATCGGCGTCAAGCAGGACGGCCTGCTCCATCGCTCGCAGATCCCGCGTGGCGAGCGGCTGAGCGTGGGCGACATCATCGACGTGGAGATCGCGTCGGTCGACAAGGAACGCGGCCGCATCGGTCTGGGCTGGCCGGGCAAACAGGCGGTGGATTGGGCGGTGGGATAAAAGAATAAAACGCGGATGACGCGGATCGGGCGGATCGGTGCGGAGTTGAGTTCATTCCGGAGGCGCTATGTGGACATGGACGCGACGCAACCTGGTTTGGGTGTGCCTGATCACACTGTTGGCCGCATGTGGAACATATCCCGAGCCGGCGCCGCCCAAGCCGACGGCATCCCCGACCGCCGAACCGACGGCAACATCGATACCGCCGGAGTCACCGTTGGCTGTAAGCGCACTGGTTACCTATCGAGGTGATACGGCCTACACAGGGATGCCGCCCATCGAAGTCACGTACGGCTCCGCTACCTGGCGCTTTGTCGACGATCCGCTGGAGCCGACGCTGGTACATAACACGCTCGACAACTGCACATTGATGCTGCGTGATGGGGCACGTGGCGCGGAATACGCGGGCGAGCTCGATCTGGGCAGCCGGCGGTGGATAATCGCCGGCGGCCGCCCGACGAATCCCGATGTTCTCGTATACCATACATTGCTCGGCGGATATTCTGCAATCTTCCGTGTCGCGCTGCCGCCGGAGAACATTCCTGACGAGCGCAGCCAATGCCTCGACGCGGTCGAGCAGGTGCTCGCCACCTTCGCCACCACGGACTCGACAGCCCATGCAGATAATGTCTTTGATCTCGCAGATGCAGTTTTCTTCGCCGCTGATGATCCGTCGAACTGGCCAACTGTGGATGGCGGAAGCGTTGTGGTAAGAATCCCGCCTGATTGGAACCTGGAGGAACGGGACGCAAATCCGGTGGCCTCCTCGGCCTGGCAAATGCGCGGCGTGTTACCTGGGTCGCTCGATGATCACTTCCAAGTGATTATGGGCGTTAATCTGTTTACCTTCGAGAATCAAGAGCAGCTAACGGCTACCGACTGGGTTGACCAGCAGCCGCCGAGCGAGATGCAACTCGACCTGGTCGAACGCAGCGATGAGGCCGTGGGTGAGTATCCAGCCGTCTACGAGAAGCGGATCTTTCCATGGACGGGCGGGTTGTATTTTCACGCCTGGCTGGATTGCGGCGGGAAGATATGGCGATTCTCAACCGGCGGACATGAAGCGAACGCTGCCCTCGACGCTGAGATGGAGGGCATCTTCCGCGCCATCGTCGCCGGGTTCCGCTGCACCGCCGAAGAATAGTGAGCTACTCGACAGCGCTTGCCTCCACGATGCCGTCCGCTATCACCCAGCCGACCAAACCATCGGCGGCGCGCACGCGGTACCAGCGCACGCCGTTGAGTTCAACGGGATAAGGGCCGAGATCGTCCGGCGATGCAATAATCGTAAACGTGGCGCCGGCGACATACTCATCCAGTGTGGCTGCCGTCGGCTCTGGCGCGGCGTAAAGGCGCAACATGCCCAGCGCCTGCACCTCCGTCCCCGGGTCGAGCACTTTGAGCAGCCCGGCAATGCCCGGCCCGGTCACGGTTGCGTTGGGCGGCGCACTGCCCTCGCTTCCCCCTCCGCTCTGTGGGTTGACGCCCGTCACATCCGGCGTCAGTACAATGACGCCCGTCTGCACCGTGACCTTGGGCGCCACGACCGGCGTCGGCGATTCATCCCGGCCACATGCGGCCACCACCAGCGCGCCGATCAGTAACAGAGCGGCAACCCCGTATCGAGCCATCTCAATCATCCTTTGCCTGTACATCTTTGAGACATGCCAGCATCGCGTCGAGCGGCAGCGTATTGACGACGTCGGCCGCGGTCACCCAGCCGCGCCGCGCCGTGCCGATGCCGAACTCGGCAATCTCCATACCGAGCACGTCGTGCGCGTCGCAGTTGATCGCGATCTTGCAGCCCAGTTCCAGCGCGCGTCGGGCGTAGACATCGTTGACGTCGAGCCGCGCCGGGTTGGCGTTGATCTCCACTACCGTGCCCGTCTCGCGACAGGCCTGCAAGACGCGCTCCATGTCGATCTCCGTGGGCGGCCGCGAGCCGATGAGCCGGCCCGTCGGGTGGCCGAGGATGTCCACGTGCGGGTTGTAGATCGCCTTGAGACAGCGCGCCGTAATCGTCTCGCGATCCTGGCGCTGCGCGCTGTGAATACTGGCAACGACGACATCCAGCCCGGCCATGACCTCGTCGCTCAAGCCCAGCGCGCCGTCGGCCAGGATCTCGACCTCGCTCCCCTGCAACAGCCGAAAGTCGATCCCTTGCTCGGTGCAATGGGCATTGTAGGCGTCGATTTCCACGCGCTGGCGGCGCAGCTTGTCGGCGTCCACGCCCTGGACGATGCCCAGCCCCACGCTGTGGTCGCTCACCGACCAGTAGCGGTAGCCGCGTGCCCGCGCCGCCTCTGCCATCTCCGCCACGCTGCCGGTGCCGTCGCTGTAGGTCGTGTGGCCGTGCAACTCGCCCTGCAAATCGCCCATCGCCACCAATGTCGGCAGGCGATGCTGGCGCGCCGCCTGCACCTCGCCGCGATTCTCGCGCAGTTCGGGCGGCACCCACTCCAGACCGAGGAAAGCGTAGAGATCCGCCTCCTCGGCAAAGAAGCGCTGCTCGCCTTCGGCCGCGTCGCCGCTGCCGGTAGCGGTCAGCCCATACTCGTTCAGGCTCCAGCCCTGCTTGAGCGCCAGCTCGCGCACGGCGACGTTGTGTTCCTTGCTGCCGGTGAAATACTGGAGCGCCGCGCCCCAGTTCTTTGCTTCGACCACGCGCAGGTCGACCTGCAGGCCGTTGCCCAGCACCACGCTCGATTTCGTCTCGCCGGCGCCGGCAATGTGCGCCACTTCGGGCAGGCTGCGAAAGGCTTCCATCACCAACACGGGCTGGCCGCTCACGCACAGGATGTCGACGTCGCCGATGGTCTCCTTCCAGCGGCGCAGGCTGCCCGCCACCTCGATGCGCTCGATGGTCTCTGGCGGCAGCGCGGCCTTGAGCGCAGCGATCATGCCCAGCGCCAGCGGCCGCGCCACACCGATGGAGGTGCGTTCGTCGACACGCGTCGAAAGGAGCTCGATGCCTTTGAGAATCTTCTCCTCGCTCTTGGCGCCAAAGCCCTTGAGGTCGCGCAGCTTGCCTTGCTCGGCAGCGGTACGCAGCGCGTCGACGCTGTCAATACCCAGTTCCTCCCACAGCCGCTTGGCCTTCTTAGGCCCCATGTCCGGCACCTGCATCATGTCGACGACGCCCTGCGGCACCTGCTCGAAGAGCGCATCGAACTCGGGATCGCTGCCATTGGCGAGCAGATGATGGATGGCATCGCCGATGCCTTTGCCGACGCCAGGGATGTTCTTCAACTCGCCGGCCGCGTTGATAGCGTTAATATCCTGTGCCAGGTTGCGGATGCTCTCGGCCGCATTCTGAAAGGCGATGATACGGAAGCGATTGGCGTCAAGAATCTGCAAACGCGCGCCGACGCCGGCAAGGATGTCGGCGACCTGGCGATTGGTGAGGCGGGTGGGTTCGGTCATGTGAGTTTGTAGGTGAAAAGATGGCTGGATGACAAGATGACAAGATGAATGATGGCTATCGCAACCGGCATTGGGCGAATCAGTCTTTTTGAACCAGGCGCACGAGGACGACAAAGGCCAGCATGGCCAGCGCGCCGAGCGCAAACCAGGTAACGCGCTCCTGCTTGTCGGCGGGAATGTAATCGGCAGCCAGGTCCTTGGCCACGTCGCGGGCGACCTCGGCGGCGATGCCGACCATGGAGGGCGAAGCGGGTGCGCGGGTGGAAGAAGGTTGGGAGACTGGAGATTGGAGATTAGAGATTGGAGATTGGGCGCTCGGTGCACCGGCGGTGGTTGTCTCCGCTGCTGGTTTCTCCGTCTCCTCGGTTGCTTGGCCGGCGCCGCTCAGCGAGGCGTCCAGCGCGGCCAGGCCCTGGCGCGTCAGCGAGCGGGCCGTGCTCTCGATGAGGCGCTGGCCCACGCCGGCAATGCGCCCGCCCACCTGCACGTCGCCGCCGTAGCGCAGCAACGTGCCGCCGCCATCATTGTCCTCCAGGAAGAGCGTGCCCTCGCCCGAGACGAAGCCGGGCGCGCCCTGGCCGTCGACCTTCATCGTGTATTGTTGCAGCGGCACGATGTCGGCCAGCGAGATCTTGCCATCGAAGCGCCCCTGCACCGGACCGATCTTGACATTCATGGATGCACGATAGTCGTTTTCGCCCACCTGCTCCATCTGCTCGCCGCCGGGCAGCGCCGTCGCCAGCACGCTCGGGTCCATGAGCGCCGCCCACACGTCGCTGCGCGGGGCGTCGAATGTATAGGTGCCTTCCAGTCGCATGGCAATCTCCTCGTCCGTGGTTGGTTGCTGCGAGAATCTTAGGGGCGAGCGGCGCGGATGTCAACCCAGGAATGCGCAGGGGCGCACACCGTCCTGCGGATGTGCGCCCCTGTATGACACTTTCCTGCCCTGTGCCTGGCTACGGCATGACGATTTCTACCTGCTCCGGTGCAGTGACGTAGATGACGGGGTCGCCTTGATACCACCCCACCGTGCCGCTGACTCTTACTCGTTGGCCGGCACGATATATCCGTTCCGGCGCGACAGGGAAGTTGGCCCACTCGCCGGCCATGATGCGCGCAACAAAGACGCCGCGGTGAGGCGACTTGAAGCCCAGATATGCGGCCTTGCCATTGTTGAACACATCGGCCAGTGTGCCTTCGACCGTGACGCGCTGACCTGCATAGGCAGCCGCGTCGAGATAGCTGATCACGGGCAGGTCGTCCTGACTCAGTTCGCGGCCGGCCAACTGTGGCGCGCTGTCCGCAACCGCGAAGTCGGAGGATGAGAGATCATTCGCGATGGTCTGAATCGTCGCTGCGGCAGGCGCTGCGGTTGTGGTCGTGCCGGCGCTAGACTCCAACGCAACGATGGTGCCGTCGGCGCTGACAAAGTATAAGGTATCCTTGCCGATAACCCATTGCGCATACTCGCTCCAGTAGGCATCGTACACCGCTCCCTGCCGCCAGTAGATGTAGAAACCGCCCGGCCAGTCACGCGTGTTGCGCAGGCCGGTCGCACAGTAATGCGTCGTGCTGAAGCCCGTCCGGCAGACGTCCGAATCCTGCGACGTTGCGATGTGAGGCAGGTTCGACGTCGTGATCGGTGCGCTGCCCGTTCCCCGGCTTGGCGAACGATCCACGATGGTATGTGCCAGGCCAGCCTCCCAGTGTCCTGCATAGAGCTGATTCCCGGCCATTGTCAGATAGGGCTGCTCGTCGGTCGGCACATAGGTGTTGTTCATGAAGCGTACATAGCCGGCCAGATATCCGGCGACAGTGGTGTCGTCGAGGAGCATTTCGCCCAGCCGCGCATCGCCACGCCCATCGCACGGCAAACGCAGGCAGGGCGAACCGCGCATCACAACGTAGGCAACTTCCTGGCCATTGTCGAAGCGTTTCACGACCGGCATGAAGCCCATTGGCATGTAGTTGCCGTCGCCGTACCCGCCATGACCGATGTTGGCAACGAAGGCCTTGGAGCCATCCTGGAGGCGAAGCACCATCAGCGCCTCCTGGTTCGGTTGCGCTGTCAGGTTGGCGCGCATCTGCGTGTTGGTGCCCGGCCACGGCGACCATGTCCAGAGCGTCTGCCAGTTCAACCGCAGCTTGATCATGACCAGGCCATGTTCTTCGGCAATCACGGGCCAGCCGCGGCTGACCTCGGCATTCGGAGCGGAATAGCCGGGATCGCCCGGATTGAGGCTGGTGGGCTTGACGCGCCAGCGCTGCGCCCCGGTCGCTCCGGCGATGGCATGGACGTAGAGGTCACGGCTGCCGGCGACGACGAGGTCAGTTGCCGGGGAGTAGGAAGGCGGCGTGTCGACGGATGAGCCGGCATCGTAGCGCCACAACTCATGCAGGTCGCCGGTATCGAGGGCATAGACGGACTGGCCCATGCTGAAGAAGAGACGGTTGCCATGCAGAGCAGGCGGAAGCGGCAGCGAACTGCTCTGATTCGTGGCAAACAGGCTTGTCACTGCCCCCGTGGCCGCATTCAGCTTGTAGAGTTTGCCGTCGGTGCTCACCACGAACAAGGATGCCGTCGGCGCATGGTAGGCCGGCGTGGAGGCAATCGTGCCGATCGTGGCCTGGTTCCATAGCACGGAACCGTTGGCGTTATCGAGCGCAAAGACGCCGCGACTGCCGGCCGCCACGTAGACCCGACCGCCACCCGTCACCGGCTGACTGTTGCGCGGCAGTCCTGTCTTGCCAGCCGAAACAGTGCCGGTGGCCGTGGGGCCATTCCAAGACCATTTCCAGCGCCACGGCGTCGGGATTGCCAGCGGCTGGTAGCTCGTGCGCAGGGCATCGTGGCCGTGTTGTGACCACTCCGTCTCTGCATAATAGGGAATCTGCGTTGGTGTCGGCGTCGCTGTCGGTGCCGGCGTATTTGTCGCCGTGGCCGTTGCAGTCGGCGTCGGCACGGGCGTATTCGTCGGTGTCGTGGTCGAAGTTGCCGTCGGCTCAGGCGTATTCGTCGTCGTGACCGTTGGCGTTGGCTCGGGCGTATTCGTCGCCGTGGCCGTTGCAGTCGGCGTCGGCTGGGACGTGTTCGTTGCCGTCGGCTCCGGCGTGTCAGTCGGCGTACCGGTCGCCGTCGCTGTTGGCTCGGACGTACTCGTCAGTGTCGGGGTCGCAGTTGCCGTTGGCTCAGGCGTACTCGTCGCCGTGGTCGTTGCAGTCGGCGTCGGCTGGGACGTGTTCGTTGCCGTCGGCTCCGGCGTGTCAGTCGGCGTAGCGGTCGCCGTCGCTGTTGGCTCGGGCGTGTTCGTTGCCGTGGCCGTCGCAGTCGCCGTCGGTTCCGGTGTGTCGGTCGGCGTCGAGGTTGCGGTCGGCGTCGGAGTCGCAGGCGGCACAGCAACGACCTCGACCGCCCGAACCTCCGGCGACAGCATTGGATTCCCCGTACTCAGTTGGAGCCGATACTGGAAGAAGCGCCCCGCCGGGCTGGGAATGGAGTCTGTCGCAGTCGCTTCCCACGCACTCCAGGTCTCCCCATCCAGTGACGAACGGGTCAGCATCACGACAGTTTCTGAGGACATTTCTGCGGCCAGCAGCGATGCCGATGACCACGTGACGATCTCGCCGGCATCGTAGACGCAGGAGGTATAGCTTCCGCTGGGTGCATATTGTCCGGCGCGTGCCCAGTCGACGCGCATCGGGCTGACTCCATATGTCGTGGGCGTCTGGTGATAGAGGAACGCCCACGTGTTCAGCGTTGCCTGGCCGGGGATCGTGGCTTGCAAGACATCGTCGACAAAGAAGCGGGATTCCTCAGCCGCCCATTCAATGCGGAAGAGATGGAATTGGGTCAGATCGAACGGCGCGATTTCTACATCCGTCAGCGGCTGTGTCTCGTCGCCATCGCGCCCGCGGGCGAATGTGGTATTGGTGTCGCGCGTTACGAATACGCGCAGCGCCGAGTCAGCCGGATAGGTCGTGTCGTAGGCTAGTGGCGGCAACTCGCGATAGAAGCCCAGATCCGGCCAACCGGCATTGGCGCCGTTGACGCGCAACTGCGCACGCGCTTCAAAGAAGCGAGGCTGAAGGGGTTGCATGTTTGCCTGCGACCGCAGATATGCCCCGTCCAGTTCAACCAGGCCGTTGGCCACAGCCGGCGGCACCGAATACCACGTATTGGCATCGCCGATCACCCACCGGCCAGTGTCGATGGTCAAGCCCGTGAAGTAATCCTCAACCGTGGCAGCCAGGCGGATTTCGCCGCCCAGCGCGTCGCTGATGCTCACATTGTCAAGCACCGCACAGGGTGCGGCAAAGTCGCCTGTGCTCGTCTGGCTGAACCCACCGGGCGCAACCGGGAGCGCTGCATGCGTTGCCGTGGCAGTCGGCGTCGAGGTAGCGGTCGGTTCAGGCGTATCCGTCGCCGTCGATGTTGCGGTGGCCGTCGGTTCCGGCGTATCCGTCGGCGTCGAGGTAGCAGTGGCCGTCGGTTCCGGCGTGTCGGTCGCCGTCGACGTTGCAGTGGCCGTAGGCTCCGGTGTGTCTGTCGCCGTCGCGGTCGCGGTGGCTGTCGGCTCCGGTGTGTCTGTCGGCGTCGACGTTGCGGTGGCGGTCGGTTCCGGCGTATCGGTCGGCGTCGAGGTCGCGGTGGCCGTCGGCTCGGGCGTATCGGTCGGCGTCGAGGTCGCGGTGGCCGTCGGTTCAGGCGTGTCGGTCGGCGTCGAGGTGGCGGTAGAGGTCGGCTCGGGCGTGTCGGTCGCCGTCGAGGTCGCGGTGGCTGTCGGCTCGGGCGTATCGGTCGGCGTCGAGGTCCCGGTGGCCGTCGGCTCAGGCGTATCGGTCGGCGTCGAGGTCGGGGTGGCCGTCGGTTCAGGCGTGTCGGTCGGCGTCGAGGTCAGGGTAGCCGTCGGTTCCGGCGTGTCCGTCGCCGTCGAGGTTGCACTCGGCGTCGGTTCGGGCGTGTCGGTCGGCGTCGAGGTTGCAGTCGGCGTCGGCTCGGGCGTGTCCGTCGGCGTCGATGTCGCGGTGGCCGTTGGTTCAGGCGTGTCGGTCGGCGTCGACGTTGCGGTCGCAGTCGGCTCTGGTGTGTCGGTCGCCGTTGAGGTCGCAGTCGCTGTCGGTTCGGGCGTGTCGGTCGCCGTCGACGTTGCGGTGGCCGTCGGCTCCGGCGTGTCCGTCGGCGTCGATGTCGCGGTGGCAGTCGGTTCGGGCGTGTCGGTTGCCGTCGACGTTGCAGTCGGCGTCGGTTCGGGCGTGTCCGTCGCCGTCGAGGTTGCAGTCGGCGTCGGCTCGGGCGTGTCCGTCGGCGTCGATGTCGCGGTGGCTGTCGGTTCGGGCGTGTCCGTCGGCGTCGATGTCGCGGTGGCTGTCGGTTCGGGCGTGTCGGTCGCCGTCGAAGTTGCAGTGGCCGTCGATTCCGGTGTGTCGGTCGGCGTCGGGGTCGCAGTAGTGGTCGGTTCCGGCGTATCCGTTGCCGTGGCGGTCGATGTCGCCGTCAGTTCGGGCGTATCAGTGGCTGTGGCGGTTTCTGTTGCCGTTGGTTCCGGTGTGTTCGCCGGTGTCTCCGTGCCAGAGCCGGTGACTGTGGTTGTTGCCGTTGCCGTTTCTGTTGCAGTGGGCGTGCCGGTCGCAGTCGATTCTGGCGTAGACGTCGCCGTTGCGGTCGGCGTGGCGGTATCCGTTGCCGTCGGTGCAGATGTCGCTGTTGGCGTCTCTGTGGCGGTCGGTGTGGCAGTGTTCGTCGCAGTGGGCAACGGCGTTGGCGTGCTCGTCGGGGTGGGCGTCGGCGGCGGGGCAAATGGCACGTCACTGGAATAGAGTGGGCCGGCCGTGCCGGTGCCACCATATCGACACTCGCCATTACTCGGTCCACCAGTCACGGATGCCGAGTCAATGATCGTGCCCGCACATGGCCCTTCCTGGCCCTCGTCGAAGTGGTAGAGACCAACCGTATTGGCATCGGCAATGAAGGGAGCAGCCGGCGGCGCAAAAGCGCCAGTGTAGCGCAGCACGTTCGAGATACGCACTTCATCCAGCCAGCCGTTGAAGCTTGGATATGTCGGACCATCGTTGAATTTTTCGGCCCCCAATACCAGGTACGGATCATTGGCGTAGCTCGTCGACCGGCCGTCTCGATAGCTGGCGTTGCCGCCAGTTCCGGAACGCGATCCATCGGCGGCGCCATCCACGAAGATCGCCAACGCACCGGACAAACGGCGCGTGACAGCCACGTGATGCCATTGGCCGTCGGCGACATTCCTGCTGCCGCACGCGGTCGTGCCGCGGGTGCCAATCGATACGCCAAAAGCAATCCGGCCATTGTGCAGCGAAACGCCGAAATCTCCGTAGTCGCCGGCATTATAGATGTCGCGGTCGACGATGATATTTCCGGTGATCCAGCCATCCCGGCGGTTACAAGTGGCGCGCCCCTGGTTGACGCCAGGCTCGGCCTTGATCCAGAACTCGATGGTGAAATCGGTGACGCCCACATCAACCGGGCGGGCCGGATTGTCAATCGCTACCTTGACACGGTCAATATCGCCGGATGTATGGCCAAAGAAACGCAACGAATTGGGGGAACCGTCAATGACGTTTGTGCTTGCTGGCAGCGGCGGTAGGGAGAGATCGACTTCTTCTTCAGTCGCATCTGCTTCGTCGAAAAGATCGCCAACCGCGTTGATGAACGGGAGGTAGATTGAGTTCGAGCCGGTTGCACTCTCTGCCAGGATGCCATCCGCTCCTGCTCTGCTCACAGACTGACGATCCTGAGCACCAGGCAACACGGCAATGTAAGGCAAGTGGATATGATAGCTTACGCCAGGTACGTCCTGTCCCAAGACAACCGTCGCACCAAAAGGCAGGCTACCTGCGATTACCAATGAAACGAAGGCGAAGACGATGAAAGCGGATACGCGCTGACGTTGCATCTTTCACTCCTGTTCGGGTAAGAGTGAGAACACGAACTGTTACGGTAGTTTTCCCGGGACCTGACATCTTGAACCGCGATGAAGCGCACCGCATAAAGGGGTGCTAACTGAGCCGACATGTATGAGTGCACCTGCGGTAAGGCGAACAAGATTCGCTCCGATGACGCAACTCCAACTCATTCTTATGTCGCAAGTTCTTTGCGTATGTAGCATACCGATCCAGGGTTTCGGTTCAAGGAGGGGGTAAGCTACATATTGGTAGCGTAAGTTACCATACGCTCACACACTTGTCAACTTATTCGCACATGCTTTTCGATGCCCGACAACCTCAATTCACATGGCAATGTCATGATACCAACGCCTCCCCAATTGCAGCCCAGGATTCCCACCAACCGAGAAAGTTTCGCGTGCCGAGCATAACCCATGCAACATGATTATCCGGATCTGCCCACGCCAGGCAGCCTGAGGAGCCGACGTGACCGAACGAGGCTGGTGACGCCGAGGCCGGCGTCCAGTGTGGGGACTTCGCGCCGCGCACTTCAACGCCAAGGCCCCACGGGCACTCCGGCCACGTCAACGGCGGAAAGAAGCCGCCGCCCACCCCGCTCGCCTGGTTGCGGACAGCTTCGGCAAGCAGGTCGCCCGGCAAGAAGCCATGTGGGATGCCGGCAAAGGCGCGCACGAGGCGGAGGGCACCCGCCGCGTCGGTCACCAGACCGCCCCACGGCAGCGCCAGCGACCGCCAGAAACGCGAGTTGATCGGCTCCAGCGGCGTGCTACGATGCTCGCCAAAATCGCCGGCGATGCTTGCCGGCGGCAGCGGGGGCTCCGTGCCCAGAAAGCCCTTGATGCCCAGCGGGTCAAGTACCAGCTCCGCCAGCCCGTCGGCGAAGGGCATGCCGGTGCGCCGCTCGACGATCACGGCCAGCAGCCCGATGCCCACGTTGCTGTAGGTGACACGGCTTCGGGGCGGGCGCGACACCGGCGCAGCCAGGCAGGCCGCAGCCAGCATCGGCCAGGTGAGCGACGGGGTGTAGGGCGCCGCCGCCGGTGCGAGATCGCCGGGCAGCCCGCTCGTGTGTGACAGTAACATGCGCACGGTGATCTCATGGCCGGCGGCACGCGCGTCGGGGAGCAGCGCGTCCAGCCGATCGTCGAGCGCGAGCGCGCCGGTGGCAACCAGCCGCAGCACGGCCAGGGCAGTAGCCAGCTTGGTAATGGACGCAACCGGGAAGAGGGTGTCCGCTGTCAGGGGAACGTTTTCCGCGTCGGTACCCACGGCAAGAAACTCCGGCGGTCGAATCCCGCGCGCAACGGCCAGGACAATGCCGGGCACCTCCTTGTCGCGCATCGTCGCTCCCAGCACCGGTTGGACACGCGCTTGCCATGAGTCATGATTCATGGTGCATTCTCCATTTCTTTGAATCCCAAAACGGCTCGGCCAGGATGCCCGCGCAGGGATGGCCCGCGCTACCGCCGAAATCGGACGGCGCCGAGGCAGGGACGGTTGCGCCTGCACCCTGTATAATAGCCGCAAACCGCTACTGCATGCAGACAAAACCGGCAACCGGCAACGGCAGCAAAATTCCGACGACACTCTGAACGGAGCGCGTTGCAGCGGTCCGGCCGCTTCTCACGAATCATGCACCAAGAGAGGAAAAAGCTATGCGAATCCTGGCACTCGAACGCGATGTACCCGGTGCGGCCGACGACGCCTACACGGCCGAGTTGTTGCGCGCCGAAGCGCTGCGCGCCTGGCAGCTCTACCAGGACGGGATCGTGCGCGAACTCTACTTTCGCGCCGACCGGACCGAGGCGGTCATCCTGCTGGAATGCGCCGGCGTCGACGAGGCGCAGGCTGCTCTGCAAACGCTGCCCCTTGTGCAGGCGGGCCTGGTTGCCTTCGAATGCATCCCGCTCAAGGCATACCCCGGCTTTGAACGGCTCTTTGCCGCCAACACCCGCTGAAACGAAGGTGGCGATGTCTTGCGACACCGCCACCATTCTCACCGGCTTTTGTTCAGCAGTGCCCCGCCTCGCCCCGCAGTGGCGACGAGGCAGCCACCGCGTCAGCGAATCGCAAAGGTGATATCGAAGTTCAGCACCGGGCTCTCGGGCGCCGTGGTCGGCGTGACCGTGACAAAGTAATCGCCGCTGACCGGCAACTGCGTGAAGACATAGTTGCTGACCGCGTTGTTGGTGCCGCCCAGGGCAAGACGCTGGCCGGCCGCGGTGCGCACGGCGATGGAGAGTGGTTCACCATGGCTCGTCGTGTAGATCTCCATGGACTGCCCGGCGCGTGCAGAGAGGACATAGCTTTTGGGCGTGCCGTAGGCAATCTGCCCCGTGCGATTGGCGGCGATGGCGCCCGGCGCAAAGTTCACTCGCTCGGCGCTGCCGCTGGGCGGAGGCTGGGGCGGTTGGGGCTGCCCGCCGCCGGCGCCCGGAATCAGCAGCACCTGTCCCGGCTGGATGACGCTGCTGTACAGGTTGTTGGCACGCATGAGCGCATCCACCGTCACGCCAAAGCGCGCCGCCACCGAGGTCAGCGTGTCGCCCCAGGCCACTGTGTAGTAGGGCTGGCTGTAGCTGCCCGTGGCGTGCGTGCGCGGGCCGCGATCGTAGACGCCGCCCGTACCCCCGCCGCCGCCACCGCCGCAGCGATTGACCACCGTCAGCACCGTGCCCGGCTCGACGACGCTGGGGTTCGGGCCGATGGCCTGGTAGTTCATGTTGTAGATTTCCTGCCACGTGGTGCAATAGCGCGCCGCGATCTTGGAGAGCGAGTCGCCACGCTGCACGACGTAGGTCGTATAGCTCTGCGCCGACGCGACACTGGGGGCCGCCGCCAGGGTCGACATCCCCAGCACCAGCGCCAGAGCCAGCAAAATGAATTTTCGCATCATGGATTGCACTCCTCCACGTGATGCCTGCGGCCCGCCCAAAGCCAGACGGTCGGCCACAGGTGAATTGTTCGACTGCATGTCTGCCGGCGTCATCATGTTACTCGCCCACCATTTCCGAAGTGAGCGGCGCCGGGCGAACCGTCGTATCGCCCGTGATCGTCAGCGTGCCGTCGACAGTGACATCGGGCGCATAGGTGCCGAGCCACACCTGGTAGCTGCCGGGGATCGGCGTCAGATCCAGGTACGGGTTGAGATTCGCAGCGCCGTCGAGGTCATCGTTGCACTGATAGGTGCCGTTGGGGTCGCGCACGATGAGCGTCGTATCGTCCGCCGCCTCGAAGAAGAGCACCAACTTCTCGGCTTCGCCCACCCAGCCAAAGGTGAAGGTCGGCGCCGGCGTGACAAAGCCGGTGCACGCTTCGTTGCCCAGGTCGACGTCGAAGGCGCCAAGCGCCCCGCCGGCCGTCAGCGCCTGCGTGAAGGGTGTGGCCGCGGGCGTGATGGTCTCGGCCGCGGCAACCTGCGGCGCCTCGTCCACCTTCATGACGTCAGCGGGCTGCGGATTGCGCACAGCGTCGGGATTGGCGTGGCGCGGGAACATCTGGGCCAGGTCCATGACCGCCGGATTGAGATCCTGGCTGGTCACGACCAGGAAGCCCGGCTCAACCGCGGCATCCTCAAAGCTGCCCACGTAGATGGCATAGCGGCCCGCCTCGGGTGCGTCGATGCTCAGGTACGGGTCGGCGACCAGCGGCGAGTAGTCGTCGTTGCACAGGATGTCGCCCGCCGGCGTCACCACGACGAGCGTCGGGTCGCCCAGGCTCAGGAAGAAGATGCGCAGCGTCTCGACCGCGTCATCCTGCGCCCACTCGAGCACGACGTCGGGCTGCTCGGCGATGACGCCGGCGCAGACGTTGCCCAGGGTATTCGCCTGGACGAGCGTGCCGTCGACCACGCCGCCAATGACGCTCACCAGCGTCGGGTCGAGCCAGTAGCCCTCATTGCCGCCCAGGGTCAGCGTGGCCGCGGTGGGAGCTGCATCAGGCTGGAACTCCCCACCCATGGAGGTCGGCGCCTCGCTCTGGCTCTCGTCGACCAGTTGCAGACTGCCATCGGCCATCACATACGTGCGGCGGAAGAGCTGCGTCGGGCAGCAGTCAGGATCGTCCGGCCCAAAACCGATGAACTCGACGATGACCTTGCCGTCCTCGATGATCAGGTTCTCGATGGTGATGTCTTCGCCCAGCGGCTCCGTGGCGACGTTGACGTACTCTTCGTCCTGGGCAAGCACAATTGCCAGTTCGTGGAAGATGTCCCCGCTGCCGCCGCCACCCATCAGCACCACGGCCGCATCCTCGGCGCCGTCATCGTTCAGGTCGCCGAACGCGCCGTAGCCGGTGCGCTCGACGGTTTCCGCGTCATCGGCGCCCGGCGTGCCCTCGACCGTGTAAACGCCGTCGACCATTTCTGCCGTGCCATCGGGCGCCGCTTCGGAGAGATAGGTCAGATCGCTCAGCGTATCGAGCGACAGTCCGTCGTCCATCAGTTCGACCAGTGCGCCGTCCACCAGTTCGTAGGTGCGGTTCTCTTCCTGCGTCGGGCAGCACATGGGATCGGTCGGCCCCTGTGTGACCAGCTCGACGACGATCACGCCATCCTCGATCACCAGGCTGTTGACCTGCACGCGGTCACCGAGGAAGGCACTGGCAGCATCGACCGGCGCGCCATCCTCGTCGAGCACGGCGTGGAGGTCGATGAAAGTCCCGCTGCCGCCGCTCTCCGAGGCCAGCAGCACCGCCGCATCGTCGATGCCGTCGCCGTT
Organism: Caldilineaceae bacterium; assembly: GCA_020634815.1. Classification (GTDB taxonomy): domain Bacteria; phylum Chloroflexota; class Anaerolineae; order Caldilineales; family Caldilineaceae; genus Caldilinea. The sequence continues at coordinate 21,975 of JACKBA010000008.1, forward strand.
CAAATCGCCAAACGCCGTCGGCTCAATGAGCGTCACGACCAATTTTGACGCCGAGCCGGGAGCAATCTCTTCCTCCGCCTGGCCGTCAACCAACGTGATTTCGCCGTTGGCCGCGTAATCGGACTGGTAGGTGGCATTCGCCAGCGCATCGGGCGTGAGGCCGCCATCCTGCTGGGGCGCGGCGGCAAACGCCGGCAGCGCGGCGACAGCCAGCCCAGTCGCCAGCATGGCGCCAAGCACCAGTCGCATCGGTTGGTACATGAGAGATCCCTTCCTTGAAAGCATACGGGTTGGATGTTGTCTTGCTTCTGACGCCATTCTGGCGGAGTGGGTTCCGGAGCAGATCCTTCTTGGTGGCGCCCGGTGCACATCGTCTCGCGTCGGGCGGCTCTCCCAACAAGCTCGGAACATCCCGCCGGCGGAAATCAATCGCCATAGATCGGATAAAGTATCACGGAATCGGCGGACAGAATATGGACAATAGTATAACATGGCAAATCGACCGGGCGCGACGCTGCCCTTCACCGTCTTTGAATCACCCATACACGCGACCTACGCGTGGGAGAGCGGGCCCCAGGCTGTGCTGCTCGTTCACGGCTTCCCCGGCACGCCGGCCGAGATGCGCCGCGTCGGCGACATCTTTGCCGGCGCCGGCTGGAGCGGGCAGAGCCTGCTGCTCCCGGGCTTCGGCGCCGACTTCCCAGCGCTGGCTCACAAGCGTCACACTGACTGGCATGCCGCAGTCGATAGTGCACTGAAGACGCTACAACAACGCTACCACCGTGTCGTGATCGCCGGTAATTCCATGGGCGGAGCGCTCGCCCTGCGCGCGGCCGCCACCCATCGCGTCGACGGCGTGGTGCTCTTTGCCCCTTTCTGGCGCGTCGACTCGTGGCTCGACCGGCTCTATCCGGTGGCCGAACGCGTTCTGCCCAGGGTGCGCCCCTTCGTCGGCGCCAACTTCGCCGACCCGAGATTGCGCAACGAGCTACAGCATTTCCTGCCCGATGCCGATCTCGCCGACCCCGGCGTGCAACGCGCCGTGCGCCGGCTGGAATTCCCGACACGCGCGCTCGGCCAGGTGCGCCGCGCCGGACAGATCGCGTATGAAGTGAGCGAGCGGGTGACCGCGCCCGTGCTCATCTTCCAGGGACGCGGCGACGTCCTGGTCAGGCCGGCCATAACCCGGCAACTGGCCGGCCGCCTGCCCAACCTGGCCGGCTACGTGGAGGTCGACGGCGAACACGACCTGGTGCGCGGTGTAGCGCCCGGCTGGCCGACCGTTGCCTCCCTGCTGCATCACTTTGCCGTTCAGATTGCCGCTTCCACCAGGTCTCTACCGAGTCACCCATCCTGACAGCGAAAGGCATCCCGATGGTCTCGTCGATCCAACACGCACTGCAACGGCTAACGCCCGACGTCCGGCAGCGCCAGCCCTTGCAGCCGGCCCATCTTTTTATCGCCGCCTGGCTGCTGACCATGATCTCCATCCCGATCCTGCGCTGGGTGATCGGAGACGGGGTGCTCCACCAGGGCGTCATCGCCGGCGTAATCTGGCAGGCAGCCGCGGTGCTTGCCATCAGCTACCAGGCGTGGGGCGCGCGGCAGGTACTGCGCATCGCCGCCATCGTCATCCCGCTGAGCTGGCTCATCGAGCGCATCGGCAGCACGACCGGCCTGCCCTTTGGCCCGTACCACTACACCGACGCGCTGGCGCCGCTGATTGCCGGGGTGCCGGCCGTCATTCCGCTGGCCTGGCTCATGATGCTGCCGCCGGCCTGGGCAGTGGCCTATGCCGTCACGGGTACGGTGCGCGGCTGGCGCTTTGTGGCCGTCAGCGCGCTGGCCTTCACGGCGTGGGACCTCTTTCTCGACCCGCAGATGGTGGCGTGGGGTCACTGGGTGTGGGAAGTCCCCGGCCTCTATTTCGGCATTCCGCTCATCAACTACGCCGGCTGGCTGCTCTCGGCGGCGCTGCTCACGGTGGCCGTGCGCCCGCCGCGCCTGCCGGTGCGCCCGCTGCTCTTCGTCTATGGCGCAGTGTGGTTCCTGCAAAGCGTGGGGATGGCCATCTTCTGGCAGATGCCGGGGCCGGCGCTCTTCGGCTTTGCGGGCATGGGCGTGATGCTGCTTTGGGCGATCCGCCGCCAGCGCCACAACCCATGATCGTCCTGCCGATCTTCGTCAGCGCTGCCCTAGTCACGCTGCTGGCGATCACCTACAACAACGTGCGGCGCTTCCTGCGCCTGCAAGCGCCCGTGAACGGATCCGCCGGCGACACGGCCCCCTGCGTCTCGATCCTGATCCCGGCGCGCAACGAGGCGGCGGTGATTGGCGAGAGCGTCCAATTGCTGAGCGCCCAGGGGTACTCGCAGCGAGAAATCATGGTTCTCGACGACAACTCCGAGGACGGCACCGGGAGCATTGCCCAACAGGCTGCCGGCGACGTGCGTGTGCTGACCGGCAGCCCGCTGCCCGCCGGCTGGATGGGCAAGAACTGGGCCTGCCACCAGCTCGCGCAGCACGCCCAGGGCGACATCCTCCTCTTCACCGACGCCGACGTGCGCTGGCAGCCCGGTGCGCTGGCAGCCGTCGTCGACCTGTTCGACCGCACGGAGGCGGACCTGCTCACGGTTTGGCCGACGCAGATCACCGTCTCGTGGGGCGAGCGGCTGACCGTGCCGCTCATCGCCATGACGGTGCTCGCCTACCTGCCCGTGCAACTTGCGCACGACTTCTACCACCCGCTCGCCGCAGCGGCCAACGGGCAGTGCATGGTCTTCCGGCGCGCAGCCTATGCGGCAGCGGGCGGCCACGCCGCCGTGCGCGGCGAGATCGTCGAGGATGTGCGGCTGGCGCAGCGTATCAAGGCGGCGGGGCTGAAGCTGCGCATGGCCGACGGCGCCGGCCTCGTCACCTGTCGCATGTATGGCGGCAGCAAGGCATCCCTCGACGGCCTGGCCAAGAGCGTGCTGGCCGGCCATGGCAATCACCGCCTGTTGCTGGTCTTGTCCACGAGCGCGCACCTGCTGCTCTTTTTGTGGCCGTGGCTTTGGCTGGCCGCCGGCCGGGGCTGGGCGCTGCCCGGCTGGCCGCTCTGGCCGCTGGGCTTGGTGACGGCGGGCGTCAGCCTGCGCGGGGTCACGGCCTATGCCAGCGGCCAGCGCGTCGGCGATGCGCTGCTCATGCCGGTGTCGGCGCTGCTCATGACCTGGATCACCGTGCGGGCGCTCTGGTGGCGAACGCGCTACGGCGGTGTGCGCTGGAAAGGACGCGTCGTTCGTGCCAACTGACTCTCGCAAACCAGTCGTGATTATCGGCGCCGGCATTGGCGGGCTGAGCGCAGCCATTCGCCTGGCCGCCGCGGGCCGGCGCGTCGTGATGCTGGAGCAGAACCCTGCGGCGGGCGGCAAGATGAGCCAGATCGTGCAGGATGGCTTCCGCTGGGATACCGGCCCGTCGGTCATCACCATGCGCCACGTCTTCGAGGATCTCTTCGCCGCGGCCGGTCGCCGGCTCGACGACTACCTGACGCTGCTGCCCGTCGACCCGCTCACGCGCTACTTCTTCCCCGACGGTACGCGCATCGACGCCACGCGCGACCTCGCGCGTATGGCCGAGCAGATCGCCGCCATCGACGAGCGCGATGTCGAGGGCTACCTGGACTTCCTGGAGTACGCCGCGCGTCTGCACCGGATCACGGGGCCGGTCTTCATCTACAACCAACCGCCGACGCTGCGTTCTTTTCTGGGCGTGCCGCCGACTGATATGGTGCGCGTCGATCCCTGGCTGACCATGGACCAGGCGATCCGCCGGCGCGTGCGTTCGCCGCAGATGCGCCAGTTGCTGGGGCGCTTCGCCACCTACGTTGGCGCCAGCCCCTACCAGGCGCCGGCCACGCTCAGCGTCATCGCCCACGTGGAACTGACGGGCGGCGTCTGGTATCCGGCCGGCGGCATCTATCAGATTGCGGCGGCCATGCAACGGCTGGCCATCGAGCTGGGCGTCGAGATTCGCACCGACGCGCCGGTGGCAGGGATCGACGTCACGGGCGGGCGGGCCACCGGCGTGCTCACCGCGGCCGGCGAGCGCATCGACGCCGCGGCGGTCGTGGCCAACGTCGACGTCGCGACCGTCTACGATCGCCTGCTGCCGTCGGCCGTCGGCAGTGCGCGCCGGGCAAGCCTCCGGCGCCTGGAAACTTCCTGCTCCGGCTTTGTGCTGCTGCTGGGCGTCGAGGGCGAGCATCCGCAACTGGCGCACCACAACATCTTTTTTGCGCAGGATTATCGCGCCGAGTTCGACGACATCTTCCGGCGCGGCGTGCCGCCCGACACGCCAACGGTCTACGTCGCCATTACATCCAAAAGCGATCCGTCGCACGCGCCGCCGGGCCACGAGAACTGGTTCGTGCTCGTCAACGCGCCGGCGCTTGGGCCGCGCTTCGACTGGACGCAGCAGAGCGACGCCTACCGCGGCCGCGTGCTCGACATGCTGGCCGGCTTTGGCCTCGACGTGCGCGATCGCATCCGCAGCCAGGTCACGCTCACGCCGCAGGAAATTCAGCAGATGACCGGCGCCTGGCGCGGCGCGCTCTACGGCATCTCCTCCAACCAGGCGCTCAACGCCTTTCGCCGCCCGCACAATCGCTGCGCCGACGTGTGCGGACTCTACTTCGCCGGCGGCACGACCCACCCCGGCGGCGGCGTACCCATGGTGACGCTGTCGGGCAAGGTGGCCGCCGAGCTTGTCCTGAACGACAGTTGACCGAAAAGTTTGTTGGTCGCATACTGGGGCTATCACCGCCCACCAATGCACGATCGAAACGAGGGATGCCATGTCAGCACCGGCGAACGATACCACCACCCAACCGACTGCCACGCCGCCGCGCCGGCGCCGCTGGTGGCTGTGGATCCTGGGCGCCGTCGTGGCGGTGATCCTGGTTTCGGCTATCGGCTTCGTCGTCTGGGCAAACAATGCCGCGCCGCCCATGGCGCAGGCACTGGCCTCGCTGCAGGGCGACGACAAGGTCGGCGTGATCGAGGGCAAGTGGATCATCTTCCAACCGCTGGCCATTGCCCGCGAGACAGGCTTCATCTTCTATCCTGGCGGCCGCGTCGACCCGCGCGCCTACGCGCCACAGGCCAAAGCCATCGCCGAGCGCGGCTACCCGGTCGTCATCGTGCCCATGCCGCTCAACCTGGCCGTCTTTGGCGCGGGCCGCGCCCAGGAAGTGATGGACGCCTTCCCCGACGTCAAGAATTGGGTCATCGGCGGCCATTCGCTGGGCGGCGCCATGGCCGCCAACTTTGCGGCGAACAACCCCGGCGCGGTGGATGGCGTGGTCTTCTGGGCGGCCTTTCCCGCCGGCGGCGATTCGCTGGCTGCACAGGACGCGCTGGTCGTCACGTCCATCTACGGCACGCTGGACGGCCTGGCCACGCCGGAGAAAGTACTGGGCGCCAAGCCCTTATTGCCGGCCGGCACGCGCTTTATCCCCATCGAGGGCGGCAACCACGCGCAATTCGGCTGGTACGGCGACCAGGCCGGCGACAACCCGGCCACCATCAGCCGCGCCGAGCAGCAGGAAATGACCGTCGCCGGCACCGTCGAAGCACTCGGCATCGTCGAACTGGGACCCTGATTTTGCCTCCCTGCAAGCACAAAACACCGTTTGCACAATTTTTGCCCAACTTCTATCCAGCTTTGTAATCCTCAACACTGCGCGATCCGGCGCACAACCTCATAATCAATATTATGCGTACGTTGGGTTTGGTCGGTCTCGGAATTGTGGTCATCCTGCTGATCGCGTTGCTTGTCGGGCCGCTGTTTGTGCCGGTGCCGCCGCTGGCCGGCACGGTGGAAGCGGCAGCCCTGGTCGACGCCGACAGCCGCTTTGTCGACCTTCCCCTGGGCAGCGATACGCTGAGCGTGCACTACAAAGAGGCCGGCGATCCGGGCAGGTCATTGGTGCTTCTTCACGGCTTCGGCGCAAGCCTCTTTTCGTGGCGGGAAGTCATGGCGCCGCTCGCGGCAACCAACCAGGTCATTGCATTCGACCGGCCTGCGTTCGGGCTGACAGAACGGCCGCTGCGCGAGACGTGGGGCACGGTCTCCGACTGGGCATCGGGCGTTCCCTACAGCGCGCAGGCCCAGGCCGACCTGACGATTGCCCTGCTCGACGAGCGCGGGATCGACAAAGCCGTGCTCGTCGGGAACTCGGCCGGCGGCGCGATCGCGATGCTGGTGGCACTCGAACATCCCGAGCGCGTCGAGGCCCTGGTGCTGATCAGCCCGGCCGTCTACAACGGCGGCGCAAACTGGGCGGCTCGCTTGCTGCTGAACACGCCACAGATGCAGCACATCGGGCCGCTGATTGCCCGGCGCATCCAGGAGTGGGGGGATGATTTCGCCCGCAGCGCGTGGCACGACCCGGAGCGAATCACCGACGCGGTGTGGCAAGGATATCTGGCGCCGCTCCAGATCCAGGATTGGGATCGCTCGCTGTGGGAGCTGACTGCGGCAAGTCGCCAGCTTGGCCTGGCGGACCGCCTGGCGGAATTGGCATTGCCGGTGCTGGTCATCACGGGCGACGACGATCGCATTGTGCCGACGGAACAGAGCGTGAGACTGGCGGGCGCGCTGCCCAATGCTGAACTGGCAGTCATCCCGGCGTGCGGCCACGTGGCGCACGAGGAGTGTCCCCAGGCGACGCTCGAGTCGATGACGGCGTTTCTCAACAAGTTGCAGCAATAATATCGGCCGGACGGGACGGGATTGTCTGGCTGCACGGTGCAGCCGGTTTCTTTGAACGCGCCGCATTCCGGCCACAGTGAGGCCATACGGCCCGAGAAAACGCAGAAATCTGAAACCGAAGCCCTTCTCATGAACGGCTTCACAGCAGGCAGAAAGCCCTGCCGAACGATCGAAAACGAGGAGAATCAACCATGGAACGAATGGATCGCATCTTTATCAAAGACTTGCTGGTACGGGGCATCGTCGGCATCAAGCCGGACGAACGCGCCAACCGCCAGGATATTCTGGTCAACGCGACCTTCTGGGCCGACACGCGGCCGGCGGCGCTCAGCGATCAGATCGAGGACACGGTGAACTACCGCTCGGCGGCCAAGGCTATGATCGCGCACATCGAAAGCGAGGGGCCGCAACTGGTCGAGAGGCTGGCCGCCGACCTGGTGCGCGTCTGCTTCGAGTCGGATCCGCGCATCCAGGCCGTCGAGATGTCGGTGGAGAAGCCCGGCGCGGTGCGTTTCTCGCGCTCGGTGGGGCTGACCATCTATCGCACGCGCGCTGAAATGCAGGCAGGCGCTTGAGAGCCACAAGAATGAGCGAGCGTATGGAAGTCCTGATCGCACTGGGCAGCAACATCGATCGCGAGCGTAATATGGCAGCCGCCATTGACCGGCTGCGCGCCCACCCGCAGATGGAACTCGTGGCCGTCAGCCCGATCTACACCACCGCCGCCATCGGCAGCGACGGCGCCGAGTCTGGCCAGCCCATCTTTGCCAATGCGGCGGCGCGCATCGCCACGGCCCTACCGGCGGCCAAACTGCGCCACGAACTGCGCGCGATGGAAGCGGCGCTGGGCCGGGTGCGCACCGCCGACAAGTTTGCGCCGCGCCCCATCGACCTCGACATCATCTTCTATGGCGCCGAGGTGCTGGACATAGACGGACATCACATCCCGGATCGCGACGTGGTGCGCTTCGCCCACATCGCGCTGCCGGCCGCGGACATCGCGGGCGACTGGATACACCCGGAAACCGGCCAGGCGCTCGCCACAATTGCAGCAATGCTGAGCACAGAAGAAATGGAGAAATCACGATGAATAGCAATGGGATCTATCACAACGGGAACGGCAGCAACGGCAGGTACGCAAACGGTAACGGTCACAATGGAAATGGGCACAATGGAAATGGTCGCAATGGTAACGGCCATGTGATTGCGCCGCCGGTACTCCTTGCGCCCGAACGCGTCGCGCCGCGCCGCTATTACGACACCAACTTTGCCGTGACGGACGAATACCGCGCCGGCCTGCCCGACCTGCAAAATGGCCCGGCCTCGCTCATCCAGGGCAGCCCCGTGGCGATTCAGCAGGTGGGCATCCACAACTTCCGCCTGCCGCTGCGTTTCTTGAACCGCGACGGCGCGCCGCTCATGCTCGAAACGTCGGTCACCGGCACGGTCTCGCTGGAGGCGCACAAGAAGGGCATCAACATGTCGCGCGTCATGCGCACCTTCTACGAGCACCAGGAGTCGCTCTTCAGCCTCGACTTGCTCGAGAGCATTCTGCACGACTACCGCACTTCGCTGGACAGCCTGGATGCCCACCTGACGTTGCGCTTCAACTATCCCATGGTCAACGAATCGTTGCGCTCGGGGCTGGCCGGCTACCAATACTACCAGGTGGCGCTGGAAGCGCGCATGGATCGGGCCGGCGTCGTGCGCAAGTTCATCCATTTCGATTTCGTCTACTCGTCGACGTGCCCGTGCAGCTACGAACTGTCGCAGCACGCGATCATGGAGCGCAATATCGCTGCCGTCCCGCACAGCCAGCGTTCGGTGGCGCGGGTCAGCGTGGAACTCAATGACTTCCTGTGGATCGAGGATCTGCGCGACCTCTGTCTGGAGGCGCTCAAGACTGAAACGCAGGTGATGGTCAAGCGCGAGGACGAGCAGGCCTTTGCCGAGCTCAACGCTGCCTACCTGAAGTTTGTCGAGGACGCCGTGCGCCTGCTCCACGAGCAGCTCGACCCGGATGCGCGCATCAAGGACTTCAAAGTCGTCGCCTCGCACCAGGAATCGCTGCACAGCCACGACGCGGTCAGCGTGCTGGTCAAGGGCGTGCGCGGCGGCTTCACGCCGGAGATCGATCCGAGTGTGTTTGCGACGTTGATTCATCGGTAGGAGCATTCTTCTATGCCAACAGCACTCATCTTCGGCGCAAGCGGCGGGATCGGGCGGGCGCTGGTGGAGCGGCTGGCAGCCGATGGCTGGACCGTCGGCGCAGTCAGCCGTCACCCCGGCGACCTGGCCGGCCTCACCGACCATCGCTATGAGGCCGACGTCACCGACGCCTTCGCCGTGAGCCAGGCAGTCTACGCCGCTGCCCAGGAATTGCCGCCCGTCGATCTCTGGATCTATGCGGCCGGCGACATCCTGGCCAGCCCCGTGGCCGAAATGGAACCGGCAGCGTGGGCACGCATCCTCGGCGCCAACCTGACCGGCGCGTATCTCACTACGCAGCAGAGCCTGCCCTTGCTGGCCGAGCGCGCCCATCTCATTTTACTCGGCGCCTATAGCGAGCGGCTGCAACTGCCCGGCATGAGCGCATACGCGGCGGCCAAGGCCGGGCTGGAAGCCTTCGCGGCGGCGCTGGCCAAGGAGCAGCGCAAGCATCGCGTCACCGTCGTGCGCCCCGGCGCCGTCGCCACGCCGCTGTGGGAGAAGGTGCCGCTGCGCCTGCCGCGCACCGCCCTGGCACCCGCCGAGCTTGCACAACGCGTGCTCGACGCGTATCATGCCGGCGTTACCGGCACCCTGGATCTGTAGCAACAGTATGCCGCCGGCTTCGTGGGCCGGAAAGGAGCGACCATGATGACCGTTCGAATCATTGCCGCGTTTGTGCTCGCTGCGTTCGGGCTTGCCCTGGCGCCGCAGCATGCCGAGGCGCATCAGCCCTTTTTCGAGGGCGATGACTGGACGCCGGCTACCGCCTATCGCGTCAAGGACCCGACCGTCTCCACCGCGCTCTACGCCACACTCGACAGCCGCACAGACATCGATTATGTCGTCTTCACCGGCCAGGCTGGGCAGCGCATTCTCCTGGGCGTCACCATCCCGCAGATCGAGGGCCAGGAAGAATTCGCGCCGACGATCGCGATGATCGGGCCGGGGCTTCCGGCTGCTGCGCTGCCGGCGAGCATCGACATACCTGACGGCGCCGGCGCGGTCATTCTGGCGCCCGATCCAGGCCCCGTCGCGGAATTCTTCGAACCCTTCAGCCGCACGCGCTACTGGGAGCGCCAGGAGGAGCGCGTCACCCTGCCGGCCGACGGGGACTACACGGTCGCCGTGTGGGATGCCGCGGGCCGCGCCGGTCGCTACACGCTGGTCGTCGGCGACCGCGAGATTCCCGGCGGCGACATGGCCTTTCCCTTCAAGCTGCGCAGCTTCTGGACGCCGGTGCCGCAGCCGCCCGCCCCGGCACAACCCCATACGTGTGGGAGCAGCCGGTGAGCCGTCCTGGCGATGCGCTGACGCGCCTGCGTACGATCTGGCAGCCGGCCGCGTATCACGGCTTCGGCCACACCGCCGGCTTCTTCGAGGGCTGGTACTTCAAGATCGTCGACGCGACGGAGCAGCACCGCTACGCGATTATTCCCGGCATCTTTCTCGGCAAGGACGGCGTCGATTCGCACAGCTTCGTGCAGACGCTAGACGGCGCAAGCGGGGCGACCTGCTATCATCGCTATCCCCTGGCGGCATTCAGCGCTGCGCCTGCTGCCTTCGACATCCGCGTGGGACCGAACCGCTTCACCGCGCAGGGCATCGAGCTGAACATCGACCGGCCCGAACAGCGGCTGATCGGCCGGCTGGCCTTCGACGGCATCACGCCCTGGCCGGTGACGTGGCGCTCGCCCGGCATCATGGACTGGTACAGCTTTGTCCCCTTCATGGAGTGCTATCATGGCGTTCTGAGCCTGGATCACGCCGTGCGCGGCCAGCTTATCATCGGCGGCGCCGCGGTCGATTTTCACGGCGGGCGCGGCTACATCGAGAAGGATTGGGGCGAAGCTTTTCCACGCGCATGGATCTGGATGCAGACGAACCATTTCGGGCGCACGGGTGTCTCGCTCACGGCCTCGGTGGCGCGCATCCCATGGCTGGGGACAGCCTTTCGCGGCTTCATCGTCGGCCTGCTGTGCGATGGAACGCTCTACCGCTTTGCCTCCTACACCGGCGCCGTCATCGACCGGCTGGAAGTTACCGACCACCGGGTCTTCTGGGAGATGCGCGGCCCCGTCGTGCATGCCGGCGTGCGACGCCAGGCGCGGCTCAGCCTGGTCGCCCACCGCGACGAAGAGGGGGTCGATCTGCTGCACGCACCGATGCGCACCGCCATGCTGCAGCGCGTGCTCGAAAGCCTGACCGCGTCGGTCGATGTCACACTGAGCGTCGACCTCGACCGTGCGCCTGTCGAAGTATTTGCCGGGCGCGGCCGGCACGCCGGGTTGGAGCTTGGCGGCGCACTGGAGGAGATTCTATGACCGATTCCGAGAAATTTCAGCGCACCGTCAGCAACCGGCTGTTGCTGTGGAGCGTGCTCAGCATTGCCGCCGGCGCGCTGCTGCAAGCGACACGTTCACCCTTCTGGCGCGCGTTTGGCCAGCAGGCGATCGGCTGGGGCGCCATCGACGCGGCGCTCGCGCTCTTCGGCCGCCGCGGGCTGGCGCGCAAAGTCCAGCGCGGCTATGCACCGGCGGAGGCGGCCACCGACCTGCGCAATCTGCGCCGCCTGCTCTGGTTCAACGCCGGGCTGGATGTCCTCTACGTGGCGGGCGGTCTGGCGCTCTTCCGCCGTGCCGACGAGACGCAGCGTGGGCACGGCGCCGGCATTGTGCTCCAGGGTCTCTTTCTCTTCAAGTTCGACGCAATCCATGCATTTCTGGCAGAGAGAGTCCAGAAGACGGGGGAGGTTGACAAATGAACGGGCAGACCAATGTGGATGTCGCCATCGTCGGCGCCGGCATCAGCGGCTTGATGGCGGCCGGCGTGCTGGTCGCCGGCGGGCGCCGCGTCACGCTGTTCGACAAAGGGCGGTCTGTGGGCGGGCGCCTGGCGACGCGGCGCCTCGGCGCCGGGCGGGCGGATCACGGGGCGCAGTTCTTCACCGTGCGCGACCCGGAATTTGGCGCGTGGGTGGAACGCTGGCAGGAAACCGGCATGGTCTACACCTGGGCGCACGGCTGGAGCGACGGCAGCCTGGCCGCCACACCGCCGGACGGCCATCCACGCTACGCGGTGCGCGGCGGCATGAATCAGCTCGCCAAAGAGCTGGCCGCGCAGGTCGCAGCGCAGGGCGCCGAAATCATCACCGGCGTGCGTGTGACGGCGGTGGCGCCACAGGGCGCCGGCTGGCTGCTCACCGGCGACGACGGGCGCAGCTTCACCGCCGGCGCCGTGATCATGACCGCGCCCGTGCCGCAGACGCTGGCGCTGCTCGACGCCGGCGCCACGCCGCTCACGCCAGACGACCGCGCCGGCCTGGAACGCATCCGCTATGCGCCGGCGCTGTGCGGGCTGTACGTCGTGGAGGGCGAGGTGCATTTGCCTGCGCCCGGTGCGGTGCAGCGCCCCGACGCCGACTTCGCCTGGTTCGCCGACAACCGGCGCAAGGGCATTTCGCCCGATGCCACGGTGATCACCGTTCATGCCGGCGGCGACTGGAGCGCGGCACACTACGACGCGCCCGATGCCAAACTGAGCGCGGCGTTCGAGCGTGCGCTGCGTCCCTGGCTGGCGGCGGACGCCTGGATCGCCGAGGAGCAGATCAAGCGGTGGCGCTACGCCGCGCCGACCGTGCTACACCCGGACCGTTTCCTTCGCATTGAGGCCCACGCACCGCTGCTCATTGGCGGCGACGCGTTCGGCGCGCCGCGCGTCGAAGGCGCGGCGCTGTCGGGGCTGGCGATGGGGCATGCGCTGGGCTGAAGTCCAGGCAGAGATGGAAGCACGCACTACCATAGTCACCTTGACACCGTCTCATACAGGCGTAAAATATAGGCACAGTTCTCTGTGCCTAAGGAGTGTGCCATGACTTCCGCATCAACCTCGGTTCGAATGAATGTATTACTGCCCGCAGATGTCGCCAAGACCCTGCGCGAAGTCGTGCCATCGCGTAAGCGCGCTCGCTTCATCGCCGAAGCCGTTGAGCGCGAGTTGCGACGCGTCCAGTTGGAGGTCGCTCTGGAGGCCAGCGCCGGGGCATGGGAGGATACAGATCACCCAGAGTTGGCCGATGGTCCGGCAATTGACCGCTGGATTGCTGAGGGACGCACCCAGATGGGTTGGGATCGATCTGGAGACGCATAGGAATGCCGGCCTACCTCTTGGATACGGGAATCCTGATCCGGCATCTACGCAATCAGCCCAACTACCATGAACTTGTCCGGCGCCTGAACCAGACCGGCGACCTCTACATCTCTGCGTTCACCCGGGTCGAGGTCCTGCGCGGGATGCGAGAGCACGAACGTGAACGCACCGTTGCGTTGCTTGACGGCTTCATCACGCAGGTGATCGATCAGGCCACGGCAGATCAAGCGGGGGAGTGGATACGCGCCTGGCAGGGCCGCGGCATCACATTGGGCGGGCCTGATGCCGTGATCGCTGCCTCAGCCTTCTATGCAAACGCAGCTTTGGTGACCACAAATGCGCGGCATTTTCCCATGCCGGAACTCACGGTTTTGTCGGCGGATGAGAACGGACAGCTCAGTGCAGTGACTGGCTGACAGGTCGCAGCAATCGATAGGAAAAGAGAAACGAGGCCGGGGGAGTTCCCCCGGCCTCGTCATTTTACTCAGTTCATGGTGGTTCAGGCGTCGCCCTGCACCAGCCGCCGCGCCTGTGCGATGATCTCCGACCGCTCGACCCGCTCCGGCGACCACTTGATGATCTCCGCAATCTCGGCCGGCGTGCGTGCAGCCAGGTCGGCAAAGGTGCGGATGCCGGCATCCTTGAGCCGCTGGTCAAAGACGGGGCCGATGCCTGCGATGGTCGTGAAGTCGTCGACCGTGGCAGGGCCGGCCACGACCAGTTCGTCGCTGGCGACTTCCGGCTGGCTCTCGGCAGCAACTACTTCAGCCGGCGCGACCGGCTGTTCCACTGCGGCTGTCTTGGCCGGAGCGGACGGCGGCACGGGCGGCATGGGCGCGAGTGGGGCCGCTTCCGGGCCACGCGCCTCGCCCAGCTTGAGGAACTTCACCAGCAGTGCGCCCGTGCCGAAGGAGGTCAATGCCAGGGCGCCGATGAAGGCAAAGAAACCGAAACAACTGCCCAGCACCCACAGCACGGCAATGAACGCGCCCGGCACCAGAATGCCCAAGATCATGCGGAAGGGCATCACCCACTGCTCCTTGAAGCGCTGGCCGATGCGCAGGCCGATCTCGTTGCCGGCTACGGCCAGACCCGCCAGGTTGATGGCGCCAAAGAGCAGGCCGAGCAACACCGCCGGCGGGCGGAAGCAGACCGTAATCCACAGCAGGCCGATGACCGCCAGGCCGAAGAGGTTGAAGAGCAGGCCGGTGGCAAAGCTCAGCGCCGTCCGTTCCACCAGCACGATCCGTGTCTCCTCCAGCCACTGCGGGCGCCAGACGTAGAAGAGCACGGCGACGCCGGCCGCCAGCGCCAGCACGAGCAGCGCACGGATGACGCGCCAGACGAGCCCCAGGAACATTTCGATCATGCTCGGCGGCTGCGGTGCGGCAGGCACGGCCACCTGGATGCCAGGGACGCCGGGAATCGCCGGCACAGCCGGGAGCTGCAATTTCAGGTTCGGCCCGCGCAGCACGCTACCGCGCACCGAGGCGCCGCTGTCCTGGTCGATGGCGCCGGAGACGACGCTCACATCGCCGCCGACAACCGCACTGGAATCGATCTGCACATCGCCGCTGAGCGCCGCAACGGAGCCGTTGACGATGCCATCGATACGAATGTCGCCGCTGAACGAGGTGATGTCGCCGTCGACGACGCCGCCTTCCTCGATCTCGATCTCGCCGCTGTAGACGATGAGGTTGCCGCGGATGGCGCCTTCGTTCTCCACGGTGACGTCGCCCTGGTAGACCACGACGTCGCCATCGATAGTCTGGCCGGAGCGCACCGTCAAGTCATCGTTGAAGATCTGGCTCTGCTCCAGATTGACGGGATCGGCCGCCTGCGGGGGAGCGGCCTGCGCGGGCGCAAAGGCAACGAGCAGCGAGAGTGCCGAGACGAGCACGACGGCCAGCCGCCAGCCGCGATGTTGGTGGAAATGGGTTGTGATCCGCATGGCGCACCTACTCTGTTTGCATGGATGCGGGCGCGCCGTCGAGCCGGGCGCTGCGCCGCAGAAGATAGATCCAGCCGGCCAGCATGGCAATGATGGCCACCGTATAGCCAAAACCGACGGCCTGCGCCTGCGGCGTGTTCGCCATGGCGGCAGCCGTCGCAACGACTGAATCAAGCCAAAGATTCATCGACGTGTAGGCGAGGGTCAGCGCGCGCATCTGCTCGCCAATCCACTGCCCTTGCGTCAGAAATACGAACGCGCCCATGCCCGCCGTACCGGCAAAGACGATGGCGCCGGCCACAACGGCAAGTGCTGTGGTCAGCAACACGACGCGCCGCTGGCGCTCCTGCTCGTAGTGCGCCAGGTGCGTCTCAAAGCGCCCGACAAAGCCGGACGAGGGCGCAACCGCCGGTGTCATGTCCAGCTCGCCGTCGATGAACTGCCAGGCCGCCCACTCGCCGGCCAGCGACGGGTATTCCGCCAGCAGCACATCGAAGCGGGCGCGATCTTCGTCGTCCAGCAATTCATCCAGCGCCAGCGACATGAGCCAGTCGAATTCGGCCAGCGTCGCCGCATCGGGCTGGGATACCGTTGTCTCAATCATGCGTTCATTCATCATCCTACCTCGTCCATCCACGTTGAGGGCTTGGACTGAAACCTCACCACGATGCGAGCGCCAGGCGCAGCATCGTCGGCTGCGGTCGATCGTCGGCCGTGCGACGTGCCTTGGCCGTGGCCGGCTGGGCCGGCGGCGGCGGGGCGGCGGCCTCCCGCTCCTGGTAGATGGCCGCCAACTGCTGGCGTGCCCGGAAGAGCCGGCTCTTGATTGCGGCGACCGTCACATCCATGGTCTCGGCAATCTCCTCGTAGCTCATATCTTCCCAGTAGCGTAGCACGAGCGGCGTGCGATATTCCGGCGCCAACTGCTCCAGCATGGCCTGCACTTCGAGCCGCTCCTCCTTGTCGAGCGCCTTGCGCTCCGGTCGCGGATCATCGCCTTCCAGGTTCTGCAAAACCGGGTTGTCGTCGATGGAGACATGCGTCACCCGTCGTTTACGCAGCCGGTCGATGCAGTGGTGGTTGGCGATGGAAAAGAGCCACGTCGAGAACTTCTGGTCCGGGTCGTACTGGCCGAGCCGGGTATAGGCGCGCAAGAATGCTTCCTGCGCGGCGTCCTCGGCCTCTTCCACGTTCCCCAACATGCGATACGTCAAATTAAAGACCGGGCGCTGATATGCTTCGACCAGCCGGCTGAACGCTTTTCGATCGCCCCGCCGGGCTTCCTCCACCCAGGTCAACTCCTGTTCGTTCATGACCTCAAATCCCGATTCTCTCTGTCAGACCGGTCATGCTGACCCGGCCCATGCGCTGTCAATTGACAGTACGCAGGCCGTTCGCAAAAGTTTCACGTCAGGTATCGCCGCAAGGTTTTGTAGCTCATCTCTGGCGTGCAGTATAATAGCAACCATTCTGAGAATAGCAATAGGCGACAGGGGCGAAGAGGGCTTCGCCCCTGTCATCGTAGAGCAGCCGGCGGTTCGTTGAGCATTCACTGGGCCGACAGGGCGCAGGACGCAAAGGAAGTATCCATGCGACAGACATATCCGTTTTCAGCCATTGTCGGTCAGGAGCGCATGAAGCGCGCGCTGATCTTGAATGCCATCAACCCGCAGATCGGCGGCGTGTTGATCCGCGGCGAGCGCGGCACGGCCAAATCCACCGCCGCCCGCGCGCTGGCGGCCCTGCTGCCCGAGCTCGAGGTCGTACAGGCTTGTCGCTTCAACTGCGACCCGCACCGCCCCGACCTCTTCTGCGACGAGTGCCGCGAGCGCCTGCAAGTAAGCGGCCCGCTGCCGGTCGCCTATCTCAACACACCGTTTGTCGACCTGCCGGTGAGCGCCACCGAGGATCGCGTCGTCGGTACGCTGGACATCGAGAAGGCGATCCAGAAGGGAGAACGCCACTTCGAGCCGGGCATCCTGGCCGCGGCCAACCGCGGCGTGCTTTATGTCGACGAGGTGAACTTGCTGGACGACCACGTGGTCGACCTGCTGCTTGACAGCGCGGCCATGGGCGTCAACGTGGTCGAACGCGAGGGCATCAGCTTCCAGCACCCGGCGCGCTTCGTGCTCGTCGGCTCCATGAACCCGGAGGAAGGCGACCTGCGCCCGCAGTTGCTTGACCGCTTCGCCCATGCTGTGGACGTGGTCGGCATCACCGAGGCCGGCCAGCGCGTCGAGGTGCTGCGCCGCCGCGTCTTCTTCGAGCAGGATCCGGACGCGTTCGGCGATGCCTACGATGCCACCGAGCAGGAAATGTGCAACCGCATCCTCTCCGCCCGCCAGCGTTATCCGCTGGTGAAGTACACGGAGAAGGACCTGTACACCATCGCCGCGCTGACCGCCAGCTTCAAGGTCGACGGGCACCGTGCCGACATCGTCATCCTCAAGACGGCGCGCGCCCAGGCCGCCTACGACGGTCGCTTGCAGATCACCGACAAGGACATCCTGCTGGCCGCCGAGCTGGCGCTGCCGCACCGCATGAAGAAGCAGCCCTTCCAGGAGACGGCGCTCAACCCCGACCAGTTGCAGGCCAACATGCGCCAGGCACGCGCCGAGGCCGAGCAGGCCGTCACCGACGACGAGCAGCAGCAGGAAGGCGAAGGCTCGGCCACGGTCGATGAAAAAAAAGCATGGAGGGCGATGAGTCAGAACTGAGTGAAAGCCCGGAGGCCGGTGAAGGCGGAGTCGCCCAGCCGGATGCCTCACCTCAGCAGAGCTCATCGCCCGGAGATAACAAGGGCGCCCGCAAGCCGATCAAGGTCGGCGAAACATTTGAAGCAAAACGGCTCGACACGCCGCTCGACAAGATGACGCGCGAGCGCGCCGGCAAGCGTTCCTACACGCGCACGGATCGTAAGCGCGGCCGCTACATCAAGGCACGGCCGGCCGGCGACCGCCCCGAGGATATCGCCTTCGATGCCACGCTGCGCGCGGCGGCGCCCTACCAGTCACAGCGTCACGCCGACGCCGCCAATGACCTGGCGCTCCAGCTCCGCAAGGGCGACCTGCAACGCAAGGTGCGCGTGCGGCGTACGGGCAACCTGATCCTCTTTGTCGTCGACGCCAGTTGGAGCATGGCCGCCAGCGAACGCATGGAAGCGACCAAGGGCGCCATCTTCAGCCTGCTCATCGACGCCTACCAGCGCCGCGACCAGGTAGGGCTCATCGTCTTTCAGCGCGACCGGGCGCGGCTTGTGCTGCCGCCGACGAGCAGCGTGGAGTTGGCCCAGCGCGCGCTGCAAGACCTGCCCGTGGGCGGCAAGACGCCGCTGAGCAGCGGTCTCTTCCTGGCGTGGCAGGTGCTGGAAAATGCCCGCCGCCGCGATTCGGAGATTCGCCCGCTCATGATCCTGCTCACCGATGGCGCGGGCAACGTCAGCATGACGGGCATGCCGGCCATGGAGGAATCGCAGCGGCTGGCCGAACTCTTTGACCAGGCGAGCATGCGCTCCATCGTCATCAACATGGAGCACGCGGCGTTCGATCGCGGGCTGGCGCAAAAGCTGGCCGACGCCTTGGGTGGCATCTGCTACAACGTGCCCGACCTGCGCGCCGACACGCTGCTCTCCACCGTGCGCCGCGAGATCGACAGTTGAGCGTCCCCGACGCCTGACCGGAGAACGCCAGGAACCGAGCCTTTCCGTACCATGAGCGAACAGACGACACCATCACTACAGGCGCCGATCAAGGGCAGTTGGGAAGAACTGCTCTTGCGCGCCCAACAGATGATTTCCCAGCAGAATGACGACGCCATCCCGCTGCTCGAGCGCATCATCGATCGGCTGGCTGCGGTGCCGCCGGCACAACGCCAGGCCGGCCAGCAGCGGCTCGAACAGATCCTGCACGTAGCGACCACCGACCTGATCTTCTATCTGACCTATCGCGATCGCTTCGATGAAGCCATGGCGGCCATTGACCGCATCGCGCCGGCGGTGGCGGAGGAACGGCGCGTGCATTGGCAGCGTCACCACGCCGCGATCCGTCTACAATCCGGCGCGGTGGATGAAGGGCTGGCCGACCTCCGCAGCCTTGCCGCTGCCGGCGACATCGACGACTGGGGCGACTTCTTTCTGACCGCGCTGCGCTTCGACCGCCTGGACACGGCTGCCGAGGCGCTGGACCAGGCTGAGCACACGCTCAACCGCATGGTGCAGGCCGGCCTCGGCGACGAGGAAGCCAAGGCCCAGCGCGCACAGATCGCCTATCTGCGCGCCCGGTACGCATTGGCGACCGACAATGTCGCCGAAAGCCTGGCGTGGACCGAGCACGCGATGGCCAGCGATCGCTTTTTTGCCAATAACCCGGCCTTTTTCTACACCCATCTGGTGGAGAACGGGCACTACGCCGAAGCGCTCGGCCTGACCCGCCGCGACCAGGCCAATCCCATCCGCGCCGGTTTTTGGAGCGGGCTGGCCATGCAGCGCATGGGCCGCAGCGCCGAGGCCGAACGCCAGTGGCGCCAGTTGCTGCGTGCCCCCCTGCCCGAAGACGAGCGGATCGATATCTTCGAGTACATTCTCGCCCATTATTATCTCGGCGATCGCGAAGGACGCGGCCTGGCCCTGGCGCTGGACACCATCCGCGAGCAGGATGACGCTGCATATGGGCTCTTCTTTCTGGCCGGGCTCGGCTGGGCGCTGCGCGGCGACATGACCGCGGCCCACGCCAACCTGCGCCTGGCGCTCATGCGCAGCAAGGCCACGGCCATCGGCCGCCACCTGCCGCGCCAGTGGTGGCCCTTCTGCACGGATCTGGTGCAGCCGTCGCCGCTCCATGCACTCGCCACCTATTTCGGCGTCGCGCCCGAAGCACAACCTTGACGCATCAGAAACGGAACACCATGAACGACGTCATTCGCTACAGCGGGATGCTGGACAAGGCCGAGCGCGATGAATTCACGACCTTCGCCCGCGAACTGGCGGACGTCAGCGCAGCGGTGATCCGGCCCTACTTCCGCACCGGCTACCAAGTGGAGATCAAGGCCGATGCCTCGCCGGTAACCATCGCTGACCGCCGCGCCGAGGAGGTCATGCGCGAGCTGATCATGGCGCGCTACCCCGCGCACGGCATCCTGGGCGAGGAGTTTGGCAGCCATCAGCCCGATGCACGCTATCGCTGGGTGCTCGACCCCATCGACGGCACCAAGGCATTCGTCACCGGCACCTACCTGTTTGGCACGCTGATTGCGCTGGTCAAGGATGGCCGGCCGGCGCTTGGCGTCATCAGCCAGCCCATCATCGGCGATTTCCTGCTCGGGACGCTCGACGGCGCCTGGCTCAACGGACTGCCGGTTTCCGTGAGCCCCTGCGACCGCGTCGAGGATGCCATTTTGCTGAGCACCGAACACTGGAATGTCTTCAATCATCAGGACGGACCGGCCTACGAGTCGCTGACGCGCCGCGTGAAGCGGTACAACAACTGGGGCGACTGCCACGGCTATCACCTGGTGGCAACCGGCGGCGCGCACATCATGATGGACCCGATCATGAACGAGTGGGATTTGATGGCGCTCATCCCCATCATCGAGGGCGCGGGCGGGCGCATCACCGACTGGCAGGGCAGCGACCCGGTCGGCAGCCTCAGCAGCGTCGCCACCAACGGCGTCCTGCACGACGAGGTCATCCGTGCGCTGAACGGCATTTCCTGACACCTGGGCGAACGCCGTCCGCGCGGTTTGCTTCCTTCCGTCATTGCTGCCACAATCTGTACACCGATCAAGCCAACGGCGCCGCGGCCACGTGCCGGCGCCTGCCTGTCACAGGGGGATAGCATGACAGCGACTTTCGACGCGCTCTGGATTGAAGAGCAGCCTGACGGATCTTTCGCACGGTCCATCGTGCAGCGTTCGACAGATGAGTTGCCGGCGGGCGACGTGCTGATACGCGTGCACTACTCGTCGCTCAACTACAAGGACGCGCTCTCGGCTTCCGGCAACCGCGGCGTTACGCGCAAGTATCCGCACACGCCCGGCATCGACGCGGCCGGCACCGTGGTCGACAGCGCGGTCGATGCGTTCCGCCCGGGCGACGAAGTCATCGTCATCGGCTACGACCTGGGGATGAACACGGCCGGCGGCTTTGGCGGCTACATCCGCGTACCGGCGGGCTGGGTGGTGGCACGCCCGGCCGGGCTGACGTTGCGCAAGGCGATGATCCTGGGCACGGCCGGCTTCACGGCCGCGCAGTGCGTGGCCGCGCTGGTCGATCACGGCGTGACGCCGGAGCGCGGCGAGGTGCTCGTTACCGGCGCGACGGGCGGCGTGGGCAGCATGGCCGTGGCGCTGCTCGGCCAGCTTGGCTACACGGTGGCAGCGGCGACGGGCAAGCGCGACGAGGTGGATTTCCTGCACGGGCTGGGTGCGCGCATTGTGCTCGATCGCGCGGAGGTGGACGACCAGTCGGGCAAGGTGATGCTGCGCGAGCGCTGGGCCGGCGTCGTCGACACCGTGGGCGGCAACATCCTGGCCAGCACCATCAAGGCCACGCGCTACGGCGGTTCGGTGGCAGCATGCGGTATGGTCGCATCGGGGGCGCTGGAACTTACGGTCTTCCCCTTTATCCTGCGCGGGGTCAAGCTGCTTGGCGTCGACTCGGTCAACGTGTCCATCGAGGAGCGACGCGCGATGTGGGAGCGCCTGGCCGGTGCCTGGAAGCCGGCGCGGCTCGACCAGATGGCGCGCGAGGTCACGCTGGCCGCCCTGGACGCCGAGATCGAGGCGATTCTGCTCGGGCAACAGCGCGGCCGCGTGGTTGTGGCGCACGCCGGCTAGGCACCATGCGCGGGATGGCGGCGAGGATCATTGAGCGAGGAGGAGGTCAACGATGCGCGTACTGGTAACCGGGGCGACGGGCTATGTGGGCGGGCGGCTCATCCCGCGCCTGTTGGAGCGCGGCCATGCCGTGCGTGTCCTCGTGCGCGACCCGCGGCGCATCGGCGGCCGGCCCTGGGCGGATGAGGTCGAGGTCGTCACCGGCAACCTGTTGGATGCGCGGTCGATTCAGCGCGCGCTCGACGGCGTCGATGCCGCCTATTACCTGGTGCACTCCATGGGGGCCACGGGCGATTTTGCCGAACTCGACCGCAAGGCGGCCACGATCTTCGCCACCCAGGCGCATACGCTCGACCACGTGATCTATCTCGGCGGGCTGCTGCCGCAGGGGGCCAATGTATCGGCGCATCTCAACAGCCGCGCCGAAGTGGGTGCGATCCTGCGCGGCTACTGCAAGGTCACCGAGTTCCGCGCCGGCCCGGTCATCGGCTCCGGCTCGGCGTCGTTCGAGATGGTGCGCTACCTGACCGAACGCCTTCCCATCATGGTGGCGCCGCGCTGGATTCTGAACGAAGTCCAGCCGGTGGCGATCCGCGACGTGTTGAGCTACCTCATTGCGGCGCTGGAGCGCGGCCCGCTGGGCGTCGTCGACATCGGTAGCGACCGGCTCACCTTCAAGCAGATGATGCAGGAGTACGCCGCGGTGCGCGGGCTGCACCGCATCATCATCCCCGTGCCGGTGCCTGCCTCCCTGTCGCTGATTGGCGCCAGTTGGGTGGGGCTGGTGACGCCGATTCCCAATGACCTGGCCGTGCCGCTGGTGGAAGGGGTCGTCAACCCGCTGGTGGCGGACACAACGCTCGCCCGCGTTGCGTTCCCGGAGATCGAGCCGATCAACTACCGGCAGGCGGTGGAACTCGCAATCAAGCGCATCAGCAGCGGCGACGTGGAGACGCGCTGGAGCGGCGCGCTGGGTAGTGCCGTCACCTACGAGCTGACCGACAAGGAAGGCATGGCGCAGGAGGTGCGCAGCATCTACACCGAGCTACCGGCCGAGGCGCTCTTCAAGAGCTTCAGCAGCATCGGCGGCGAGCGCGGCTGGTTGACGTGGGAGTGGGCGTGGGAGATCCGCGGGCTGATGGACAAGGCCGTGGGCGGGCCGGGCCTGCGCCGCAGCCGCCGCGACCCCATCGAGATCCTCCCGGGCGAGGCGCTGGACTTCTGGCGCGTCGAAGTGGTGGATCCGCCGCACCTGCTGCGCCTGCGCGCCGAAATGAAGGTGCCGGGCCGCGCCTGGCTTCAGTGGGAGACGGTGCCGGAGGGCAGCGGCACGCGCCTCGTGCAGACCGCGCTCTTCACGCCGACCGGCTTTCTGGGCACGCTTTACTGGTACTCGCTCTACCCGATCCACAAGGTCATTTTCAGCGCGATGATCCGCGCCATCGCGCGCGATGCGCTTTACATGAATCCCTGCCCGTGAGGCTGCGGGTATACGCACTGCCATGACATACGAACGATTTGAATGGCTCGAGATCCCCGACGAGCGCACGCAGCAGAAAAAGAAGACCTCCGGGCCGGAAGAAGCGCTCATCGGGAAGCGCTGCCCAGAGTGCGGCTGGTTGGATGAGGAGACGGCGACGCGCTGTTTTCGCTGCGGCTATCGCTACAACATCGACCACGCCATGGCCGAGCGCATCGGCCAGCTTGGCGTGACGCTGCCGCCGCGCGTCATCGAGGCCGACCAGAACCTGGAGAACTTCTTTCGCACGCACGGACGCGCGCGCCAACCCGTGACGCTGCCGCACTACCAGCTTCGCTTGCAGGCCGAGGCGCTGCGCCTGAGCCGCGGCTTCGACCGCCTCATCTGCCTGGACGAGATCGCCGTCGAGCACTACGAGCACCAGTTGGAGGCCTCGCTGCGCGCGCTGCGCGAGATGCGCGGGCGGGCGCTGCTGGCCGACGAAGTGGGGCTGGGCAAGACGATCGAAGCCGGCATCATCATGAAGGAACTCGTCCAGCGCGGGCTGGTGCGGTCGGTGCTGGTGCTGACGCCGGCCTCGCTGACCGAGCAGTGGCGCGAGGAATTGCTCAACAAGTTCCACGAAGCGTTCACGGTCATGGAGCAGCCGGCCGAATGGGAAGCAGTCAATGAGGCGGCCGGCGGGCGCTGGATCGTGAGCCTCGACCGCGCCAAGCTGGCGCGCCATCGCGACACGATCCTGGCGCGCGAGTACGACCTGCTCATCGTGGACGAGGCGCACAAGCTCAAGAATCGCAGCACGCAGGCGTGGCAGTTCGTCAACCAGGTGCGCAAGCGCTATGTGCTCATGCTCACGGCGACGCCGGTGCAGAACGACCTGATGGAGCTTTACAGCCTGATCACGATCCTGGCGCCGGGGCAGCTTGGCACGGTGCGCGCGTTCCGGCGTCACTTCCTCGATACCTACGACGCACGCCAGCCGCGCAACGCCTCGTCCCTGCGGCGGCTGCTCAACGACGTCATGATCCGCAACCGGCGCAGCAAGGTCAACATCCAGTTCCCGCGCCGCCGCGCCGCCATCTACCACCTGGAGTTGAGCGAAGCCGAGTGGACGCTCTACCGCGCGGTGACCGAGTACATCCGCCGGCGCTTCAACGACACCGACAGCACCAAGCACCTGCGTCTGACGCTCCTGACCTTGCAGAAGGAACTCAGCAGCAGCCCGCAGGCGCTGGCCGCCACGCTGCGCAAGATGCTGGCCGATCGCAGCCACGGGCCGCGCGTGCACGAGGAGCTGGAGAATTTCCTGGCCCTGGCCGGCACGATTCCGCAGAGCCGCAAGCTGACGGCGGTGCACGAGATCCTCGACCGCTTCCCGGGTAAATTCCTCATCTTCACCGAGTATCGCCAGACGCAGGAGAGCATCCTGGAGGCGTTGGCGGCGCGCGGCATCGTGGCGGTGAGCTTTCACGGCGGGCTGGACATCCGGCAGAAGGAGCTGGCCGTGCAACGCTTCCGCGAGGAGCCGGACGTGCGCGTGCTGGTGAGCACGGAAAGCGGGGCCGAGGGGCGCAACCTCCAGTTCTGCCACCAGTTGATCAACTACGACCTGCCCTGGAACCCCATGCGCGTCGAGCAGCGCATCGGCCGGCTGCACCGGCTGGGCCAGGCGCACGACGTCACCATCTTCAACCTGAGCTGCAACGAGACCATCGAGGCGCACGTGCTCGACCTGCTGGCACGCAAGATTCGCATGTTCGAGCTTGTCATCGGCGAACTGGACATGATCCTGGGCAATGTCGACGGCGCCAAGTCCTTCGAGGATCTGCTGCGCGAGGCGTGGGAGGCGGCGGGCAGCGAGGAGGATCTGCGCCAGCGCATCGACCGGCTGGGCGACGTGCTGGTGCACGCACGGCGCGACTACGACCGCGTGCGCGAGGCCAACGAGTTGCTGGATTGGGCGCTGGACGGCCAGTAGGCGAGTTGGCGGCGTCACGGCCGCCGGATGGTAGCTAGCGGCGCTTGCTCAAAATCTCGCGCACGAGGGGATGGCCAAACTTGCCGAGCGACGCGACGACATCCCATGCTTCCTGGTCGGTGGTGCGCAGGTGATTGGGGTCGACGTAGAGTAGCGGCTGCGCCGGGTTGTCGGCGTCGCGCACTTCGTACATTTGCTGCAAGTCGTCCTGCTCTTCGCGGTAGGCAATGGGCGGCAGCCCCTCGACCTGGCGGTAGGTTTCGTGGCGGAAGGTACCGGCCTGGGGATTTTTGTAGAGATTGCAACGCAGGCGCCCCAAGATTGCGCCAAGTTCGATGGACCATTCGGCCATGGCTTCCAGATCGCTGCCCTCGCCCTGCAAGGCTCTGGCCAGCCGGCGGCGGTAGCCCTCGCGATAGCGAAAGAGACGGGCCTGGCTTTCGAGCGCGCCGCGCCCGAGTTGGAGCAACTGATCCAGCGCGGCGTCGGATGACTGGCACAGCCCAACCCAGTAGCCTTCAAAGCCGGTGCCGTTGCTAAAGAACGGATTGCGACTCAGGCGCACGGTCTCCCAGGCAAGGTAGGAGCGGTCGAACTCGTGGGAGAGCTGCGAGACGAGCAGCCCATGATCGTCATGCAGGTGGTCGATCCACCACAACAGAGCATCGCCAAAGGGGACTTCACTTTCAACAGTTTTCATAGCAACTTCCTCGATTGTCTACATTGATCTACATTATCGCGCTTCTTGTTGCCGGCGTCGCCCGACAAGCGCGGTAGATTTGTTGGCAGCTTGTTCCGGACTGGGCGGCTGTGACCCGATTCACAACCACCTAGTTGCGCGAGCAACAGGCAATCCATACAATGCACGGTACACTTGATGGCGACAAAAGACTCCGCCATCCAAGAATCCTGGAAAGAACGATGTTCAAGTGGTTTGCTGACGTATTTGATGTCACCCTGCTGGCGACGATCGGCCTCATCTTTTTCGCCACCCTGGTCGGCGCCTATGTGCGCGCCCGGCGGCGCGACCAGTGCCTGAAGGCCTTTATCGGCTACAACGTGACGGTAGAGTGCGCCGACGGCAAGATCATCTGGGGCAAGATGGACCTGGCGTCTACCGGCCTGGAGTTACGCTATGCGAACTCGGTGCGCGACGAGAATCATGTCGAGTCGAGCTACATCATGTATGCGGACGAGTTCGCCGGCATCCAGGCCATCTATCGCTATATCGACGAATTGGACGAGGAGCGACGCGAGCAGCGCCACAAGGACCTCGCCCAATCCCTGCATCCCAATGCCATACGCCGCACCGCGCGCAACCTGCGCAACTTCATCTCGCTGGCGTCGGAATCGCTGAGCGAGGTCATCGGGCTGATCATCGGCGGGCTGCGCAAGCCGGCCGGGCGCTACATCACGGACACGGGCGAGGCGCACCTGAAGTCGCTGGGCAGCACCGTCATCGGCCAGGTGGGCGGCGGCTACGACCCGCTGCTGGAGCGCTACATCGGCCAGAAGATGGTTTTCGAGATAGTCGAGGATGACGAAGTACACGAGCATGTTGGCGTCTTCAGCCAATATTCGCCTGACTTCTTCGAAATTCTCGACGTCGCGTTCCCACAGCGCAAGAGCGTGACGGTCGAGCACAACGGCGCCATCGCCTCCGACTATGTGGACGCCATCTTTCAGCACGGCAAGCTCAGCGTCACCAACCGCAGCGACCAGATGTTGCTGCTTCAGTCGCTGAGTACGGGCGAAGAGGAGGAGAGCATCAATGTTCTCATCGGTGGCGGCGAGCGCGTGGAACTCAAGCCCGACGGCGACTTCCAGGAGGCGCGGCTGAACTTCCGCGTCATCCGCGAGGTGGACATGATCGTGCCGCGCACGCGCTGCCTGGTGCGCCATCGCGCCGAGTACTATCGCGCCGAAGTGCTGCCCTCCATCATCTTCGACCTTGGCATCAAGCTGCGCGGCGCATCCAAGGCGGACATACAGGAGCGACGCCTGCGCCGGGTACTGCAAAAGAACCCCTATGCGGTGCTGGCCATGGCCAATCTCGGCGCGCTGTTGATGCAGCAACAGGAGTACGAGGAGGCCCAGCAACTGCTGGACCGGGCGTGGACGATGCGCAATTCGCTGCCGGACAACGGCCGGCGCACGCGCCAGTTGCTGCTGGAGCTCAACCGGCGCCGCGCCAAAACGGGGCAGACCGCGCCGGCACAGCCTGCTATGACCCCGATGCAAAGTCAGGAGTTCACCGCGATTCTGACGGAGACCCGGTACGAGCCGAGCAACGACCTGCCGCCCCATTGAGAGGTCTCCCTTCAGGGCCGGTCGAGTTGGGCAAGTCACCGCGCGCATGGTAAGCTTTGTGACCGTCCCGCAGAATCAATTTGAGTAGGGTACGGTCGGCGGTAACTCATGCCGCCCCGGAAGCAGAAGGAAATGCCATGCGCACCTATTACGATATTCACCTGGGCACCCACACAATCGAACGCCACGCACTTCACGGCAAGGAAATCGTGCTGGCGGGCCGCTATCTCATTGCCAAGACACTCGTCGAGCGCGGGCTGGCGGCGGTCGATCCGCTGGCGCCGGAGAACCCGCTCATCTTCTCGGCCGGTCCCTTTGCGGGCACCAGCTTCTCCAACGCCAACCGCACCAGCGTCGGCTGCAAGAGCCCGCTGACCGGCGGCATCAAGGAAGCCAACGGCGGCGGCACCTTCAGCTACGGCCTGGGGCAGCTCGAGGTTGCCGGCTTCACCCTCTTTGGCGCCGCGCCGGAATGGGTGATCATTCACTTCAAGAAAGATGGCACCATCGCCTTCGACAGCGCGGAGCCATACCTGGGCAAGGGTAACTTCGCCGCCGCCGAGATGATCTACGAGCGCTACGGGCGCAAGGTCGCCCTCGCCATCTGCGGCCCGGTGGGCGAGTATCAGGGGCTGCTGGCCGGCATCGCCTTTAGCGACAAGGATCTGCGCCCGTCGCGGCTGGCCGCGCGCGGCGGCGTCGGCGCGGTCATGGGCAGCAAGCGCGTCAAGGCCATTGTCGTCGACCTGCACAAGGTGCCCCATTTCAGCGACCCCAAGAAGGTCACCGCCAGCATCAAGCAATACACCAAGATGTTGCGCGAGGACTCCATCGTCATGAACTTCTACAACAAAGTCGGCACCATGGGTATGGCCGACTACCAGAACTACATCGGCGGGCTACCCGTGCGTAACTTCACGGCCGGGCAGCTCAACGACGTGTCGGCGGGCGAGACCTTCAAGATGGGCGGCGACTATATCGGCGAGTTGAACACGTCGCGCGGGGGCGAGCAGACGCACCCCTGCATGCCCGGCTGCTCCATCCAGTGCAGCAACGTCTACTTCGACGCCGAGGGCAAGGAGGTCGTTTCGCCGGTCGAATACGAGACGCTGGGTTTGCTCGGCACGAACTGCGGCATCGACGACCCCGACGATCTGGCGCAACTGAACTACATTGCCAATGACCTGGGCGTCGACTCCATCGAGACGGGCGCCACGCTGGGCGTGCTCATGGACGCCGGGCTGGCCAGCTTTGGCGATGCGGCGTGGATGGCCGCGGCGCTGGCCGAAATCGGCCAGGGGACGGAGCAGGGCAAGCTGTGGGCGCAGGGCACGGCACGCGTCGGCGAGCACTACGGCGTCAAGCGCGTGCCGGTCATCAAGAAGCAGGCGATCAGCGCCTACGACCCGCGCGTCGTCGAGGCCACCGGCGTGACGATGATGGTCACCGCACAGGGCGCGGACCACACGGCCGGCAACCTGCCACGTCTCAAGACGCGCGAGATGGATGCCGAGACGCTCATGGACCTGAGCCTCAAGCAGCAGATCAAGGTGGCGGCCAACGACTCGCTGGGGCTGTGCGTCTTCGGGCAGAGCGTCACCAATGTCAACCTGGAATTCCTGACCGACGCGATTAACGCCGCGCACGATGCGAACCTGACCACCGATTTCTTCGAGCAGCTCGGCCGCGACACGCTCTACTACGAACGGGAGTTCAACCGGCAGGCCGGCTTTACCGCGGCCGACGACGAGTTGCCCGCCTTCTTCTACAGCGAGTCGCTGCCGCCGACCGACCAGACCGCCCGCTTCCACGGCGACGAGGTGCATGCCATCTACGACGACCTGGAGCCCACTCTCGGGAAGTAATATGCAGCAGATCGATTCCTTCAAGCGCGCAGCCGATGCCTTGCAGCCAAAGCTCGTCGCCTGGCGCCGTGACTTTCACATGCACCCGGAGCTTGGCTTCGAAGAAGTGCGTACCGCCGGCATCGTCGCCGACCACCTGCGCGGGCTGGGGCTGGAAGTCTCCACCGGCGTGGGCAAGACGGGCGTCGTCGCCATGGTCGAGCCGGACGCCGTGGCCGAGAACGCGCCCACCGTCATGCTGCGCTTCGACATGGATGCGCTGCCGATCCTGGAGGCAAACGACGTTCCCTACCGCTCGACGGTGGACGGCGTCATGCACGCCTGCGGCCACGACGGGCACACGGCCGTCGGCATGGGCGTGGCGCAGGTGCTCACAGGCATCCGCAATGACCTGCCCGGCCGCGTCAAGCTGGTCTTCCAGCCGGCGGAGGAGGGGCTGGGCGGAGCGCAGGCGATGATCGCCGACGGCGCGCTGGAAGGCCCGAAGCCGGCCGCCGCCTTTGGGCTGCATCTGTGGAGCCGCATGCCCCTCGACCAGATCGTCGTGCAGGAAGGGCCGCTCATGGCCGGCGCCGACAAGATCCACCTGGTCGTGCATGGCGTGGGCGGGCATGGCGCCATGCCGCATGAAACGGTTGACGCCGTGGTCGTCGCCAGCGAAATCGTGCTGGCGTGGCAGACGATCGTCTCGCGCACGGTCAGCCCCACGGAGCCGGCGGTGGTGACGGTCGGCTCGTTCCATGCCGGGTCAGCCGCCAACGTCATTGCCGGGCGGGCCGAGCTGAGCGGCTCCATCCGCTCCTTCAGCATCGAGACACGCGATCTGTTGGTGCGCCGTCTGCGCGAGATCGCCGAGGGTATCTGCGCGGCGCACAACGCGCGGTGCGAGTTCACCTTTACCGCCGGTGTGCTGCCCACGATCAACTCGGCGGCGGGTGCGGCGCTCATGCGCGACGTCGCGGCGTCGCTTGTCGGCGCAGAGCAGGTCGGCACGATGACGCCGGCCATGGTGGGCGAAGATATGTCGGAGTTCCTCATGCGCGCACCGGGCTGCTACGTGCTGGTCGGTGCGAACGACCCGGACGGGCCGCTCAACAGCCCGCACCACAGCCCGACCTTCGACTTCGACGAGCGCATGCTCTCCACCGGGGTGGCACTGTTGGCCGCCACCGCCGTGGAATATCTGCAACGCGAGGCGACAGCCCAATGACGACGACACCCTTCGTGCGCGTGATCGACTTTGCCCAGGAACGCGCAGACAAGGCCTTCAAGCACACCTTCCTGCAAAGCGATCGGCTGCTGGCCGGGCTCAACGTGCTGCGCCCCGGCCAGCAACAGAGCATCCACGACCACCCCGAACAGGACAAGTTCTACTACGTGGTGGAAGGGACGGGGCAGTTCACGGTAGGGGATGCGACGCAAGCCTGCGATGCGGGCATGATGATCCTGGCGCCCGCCGGCGTGCCCCACGGCGTGGCCAATGACGGTGACGAACGACTGGTCTTCCTGACGGTCATCGCCCCGTTTGGCTAGACGCTACCGAAAGAGTTCCACCTTTACCCCGCAAAGTGCTCAAAGAGGCACAAAGAAGGCACCGGCGAGCCAAGGGCTGAAGGCATCGTTCGTACACCCCAATTACCTGCGGCGGCGCTCCCTCATGTCCCGGCGAATCAAGGCGGGTTCTGTAGCATTGCAGAGGTCCTGTCGTTTGCCACCGCCCTGCACAAATGTTACGATTTTGTCTCGCAAGCCATCATAGCTGCATAAGCCTGCGTCGGTGCTGACGGTTTGCAGCGACGTTCCGCTTCGTCGAACGCGACGAGGCAAAGTCCCGTGACACCTTTGTGTGAAAGGAACCTGGTTCTATGGACAACACCCAGCCCGAGCCAACAACGGCAGCGTACGACGGCTGGCGCGCGATCGTGGCGAAATACCAGCAGCCCGATGTGCGTAAGAGCACCTGGCAGATCGTCAACTCGTTTGGCGGCCTCTTTCTGTGTTGGGTGCTGATGTACTTCAGCTTGAACGTCAGCTACCTGCTGACCCTGCTCCTGTCGATCCCGGCGGCGGGCTTTGCGGTGCGCATTTTTATCATCCAGCATGACTGCGGGCACGGCTCGTTCTTCAAGTCGCGCAAGGCCAATGACACGGTCGGGGTCATGTGCAGCCTCATCACCATGACCGCCTACAAATACTGGCGCAAGACCCACGCGGTCCATCACGCCCATCACGCCGAGCTGGAGGAACGGGGCATCGGCGACGTGTGGACGATGACGGTCGACGAGTACCTGGCGGCGCCGTGGTGGAAGAAGAGCGCGTATCGCGTCTTCCGGCACCCGCTCTTCCTCTTCGGGGTTGCGCCGACGATCAACTTCCTGGTGATGGAGCGATTTCCCATCGCCGTGCAGAAGGAATGGCACAACGGCGAACGCGAGTCGATCCTATGGACCAACTTCGCCATCCTGGGCATGTTCACCCTCTTCTCGCTCTGGATCGGGGTCGGCGCGGTGCTCGCCATCTTCCTGCCCACGGTGATCATCGCCGCTAGCGTCGGCACGTGGCTCTTTTATGTCCAGCACCAATTCGAGCGCACGTACTGGGAACACACGCCCGAGTGGGATTACACCCTGGCCGCCATGCACGGCAGTTCGTACTACAAGCTGCCCAAGTTGCTTCAGTGGTTCACGGGCAATATCGGCTTCCACCACATCCATCACCTGAGCCCGCGCATCCCGAACTACAATCTCGAGAAGTGCCACACCGAAAATCCGCTCATGCAGCGCGTCGTGCAGTTGACGCTGTGGAGCAGCTTCAAGACCGTCTCGTTTGCGCTGTGGGACGAGAAGCGCCGGCGGCTGGTGACGTTCCGCGAAGCGCTGCAGAGCCGCAACGCGCTGCCGGCCCAGAACGCAAGTTAAACCTGCCGGATTTCGCAGCCGGACAGTTCGCCCGCTCTGGAGCGAACTGTCCGCCACGATTGGCGACCCACCATGCCAGCAATCGAAGCCAGCCAACTGACCCGTGTCTTTGACCAGAAAACCGCCGTCGACCACCTGGACCTCGCCGTCGACGAAGGCGAGTTCTTCGGCTTCCTTGGCCCCAACGGCGCCGGCAAGTCGACGACCATCAAAATGTTGGTGGGGCTGCTGCGGCCAACCTCCGGACAGGCGCGCATCGCCGGTCTCGACATCTGGCAGGAGCCGCTCAAAGCAAAACAACTCATCGGCGTGCTGCCCGAGGGGCTGAATCTCTACGAGCGGCTGACGGCGCGCGAGTACGTGCGCTTTGTAGGCGCGATGTACGGTCTGCCGGACCGGGAAGCTGCGCGCCGCACCGACGAACTGCTCGACATTCTCGACCTGGAGAACGACGCCGACAAGATGGTGGTCGACTTCTCGCAGGGCATGCGCAAGAAAACGGCGCTGGCCGCGGCCATCATGCACACGCCGCGCGTGCTCTTCCTCGACGAACCCTTCGAGGGTGTCGATGCCATCTCCGGGCGCGCCATCCGCAATGTCTTGCAGAGGCTGCGCGAGCGCGGCACCACCATCTTCTTCTCCTCGCACATCATGGAGGTGGTTGAGCGCCTGTGCACGCGCATCGCCGTGATCACGCAGGGGCGGCTGGTGGCGCAGGGCACCATGGCCGAGCTGCGCGCGCTGGCACAGACCGGCGAAAGCGGCACACTGGAAGATGTCTTCCTGCGCACCGTCGGCGCCACCGACGAGCAGATCTTGGAGGAGACCCAGCGGGGCCTGTCATGGCTGGAATAGCCGGCGGCTTCTTCACCTTTTTTGGCCTGGATGCCGGCAAGCAGCGCGCGCTATTGGGGCTTCGCCTGCGCCTGATGCGCCGTCAGTTTCAGCGCGAGCCTGGGAAGATGGCCGGCTTTCTGACCTTCCTCATCTTCTTCGGCCCCCTCGTCATCGTCCTGGCCATAGTCAGCGCCTATGCCTACCAGGAACTGCCCGGCGTGTGGCCGGCGCAGGTCATGGGCATCGTGCTCTGCCTGCTCTGGCTGGCATGGATCATCCTGCCGGTCTTTGCTTTCCGCACCAATGAAGGGCTCGACCTGGCGCGGCTGCTCATCTTCCCGCTCGGCCGGCGCGACCTGGTGGCGAGCGCGCTCATCGGCACGCTGCTGGATGGGCCAAGCTACGTGACGCTGCCCTTCTTCGTCGCCATGATCGTCGGCTGGATCGCCACACCGGCGCTACTGCTCATCCTTCTCCCGGCCATCGTCATTGCCTATTGCATCATGATGGCGTCGGGCCAACTCGTGTTGACGACCAGTACGGGGCTGTTGCGCAGCCGCCGTTTCCGCGACCTGACGATCGTCCTGCTTTCGCTGCTTGGCTCCTCCTGTTACATCGTCAATCGCGGCATCGAGGCGTGGCTGCGGGCGGCCGACACCAGCGGGCTGGAAGGGCTTGAGCCGCTGCTGTACCTGCGCTGGCTGCCGCCGGGCGCGTGCGCGCAGGCTGTAGCGTCAGCCGGCACCGGCGCCTGGGGTGAGGCGCTGCTCTGGCTGGGCTATGCCGGCGCATGGCTCGCCGTGTTGTTGTGGGCATGGTGGAAAGTGCTGGAACGCATGACCACCGGCGCCTCGGCGTGGAATCTGCCGCTGCCCGAAGCGAAGAAGCCCAGCCGCCCGCGCACACGCCTGAGCGATCGCGTCGCCGCCCTCGGCTTTGGCTGGCTGCCGGCGCCGGCGCGTGCCAGCATGGTCAAAGAACTCAAGCTGATCTGGCGCGTTCCCCAGCGCCGCATCGGGCTGCTACAGAGCATCCTGGCGCCCTTCGTCCTGATCTTTGCCGTCTTCTTTGGCGACATGAGCGCGCTGCGCCGCCTGCCGGAATGGACGGCCATGGGGCTGCCGGCGATCATCCTCTTTGCCGCGTGGGGCTTGAGCAGCAACATGCTCGGCATGGAGAGTCGCGGCCTGGGCACGCTCATCCTGACACCGGCGCCACGCTGGCAGATCTTCGCCGGCAAGGGCATCGCCTACGGCCTCGTTGCGCTCATTCCCACGACCTTCTATGCCGCCATCCTGGGCTATACGGCGCGCAGCCCGCTGATCATCTTCGGCATGATCGCGGCGGCAGGCACGGCGCTCACCGTCATCGGCGTCAACATGATCGCCTGCATCTATATCACCTTCCCCTTCGACGAGAGTGTCACCACGCGCCAGCGGTCGGGCGGAAGCTGCGCGACCGGGCTGGCGCAGGTCATCCTGCTGCCCATTGCCATGGCGATTGCCGGGCTGCCGACGACGGTGCCCATGGCCGCCGGCATCTGGTTCAACGTACCCGCCCTCATCCCCATCGGCGCGTTCGCCGGCCTCACCTACGCCGCCATCCTCTTTGTGTGGGCGACACGCTATGCCGGTCGCCTGCTGACAGCGCGCGAACCCGAAGTGCTCATGGCCGCCCGCCTGGAACGCTGAACGCCTTTGCGAGCGCCTCCACCCCAAATCCGTAAAACAACGAAACGCAGATCCGCCCGAATTCTTGCGTTTTTGCACCCGGCAGAATTGACGCTGCAAAGCTCTCATGCTACAATTCTTCTATCAATATGATTATTCGTAATAATCAGATCATTAGATGATTTTGACCAAGATCGACTCCGAATTTCTGCGTTATCTGCTCGCCGATGGCCACCTGCCCGGCGAGCGTTTGCCGTCACTGAGCGAACTCAGCGCAGCGACGGGGATGAGCATGGGCAAGTTGCGCGAGCAGTTCGAGATCGCGCGCACGCTGGGTCTTGTCGAGGCGAGCCCGCGGCGCGGGATCACGCGCACGGAGTACAGTTTCCTGCCGGCCGTGCGGCTGAGCCTGCTGACGGCGCTGGCCATCGACGGTTCATACTTCGAGGCCTTCAGCGGGCTGCGCGTCCATCTGGAAACCGCGTACTGGGACGAGGCGGTCGCCCTGCTGATCGACGAGGACTTTGCCACGCTGCGCTCGTTAGTGGCGGCGGCCTGGCAGAAGTTGAGCGAACCACGCATCCAGATTCCGTACCAGGAGCACCGCGAGCTGCACTTGACGATCTATCGCCGCCTCGACAACCCGTTTGTCGTGGGCCTGCTGGAAGCGTACTGGGACGCGTACGAGGCGGTGGAGTTAAACACCTACGCCGATTACAGCTACCTGCAAGAGGTGTGGCGCTATCACGAGCGCATCGTGGAGGCGATCTGCCAGGGGCAGGTGGCGGAAGGCAAGCGGCTGCTTGTCGAGCATATGCAGTTGCTCAACGCGCGGGGCATCTCCCTGGAAATGCCTGTGCGCACCAACGGATCGGCACTGCCGGTAGCCCAGAATTTGTGAGCCAAACGGCGGCAGGTTAGCGCCGTTTTCTCATAGCAGTACATGAACATTCGATTTTTCGTAGTCGAGTCATCTCGTCCGGGAGAAAAAGGTAATGAGTGTGATAGTTCAAGAACCCCAAAGCAAAGCGGTCAGCGAACTGATCGTGAATGACTTCAACATCAACGTTGCGACTTCTAATGGCTCCGGCAGCCAGACCAGCAACAGCATGTTGATTCGCTCGTTGTACAAGATGGGCATTCCGGTGACGGGCAAGAATCTCTTCCCGAGCAACATCCAGGGCCTGCCCACCTGGTTCAACATCCGCCTGAGCAAGGATGGCTTCCTGGCCCGCCGCGAACGCGTCGAGATCATGATCTGCATGAACGGCGCCACCGTGGCTGAGGACATGGAGAGCGTCGAGGCCGGCGGCATCGTTCTCTACGATGACTCGCTGCCCATCGCCAACCATCGCAAGGATGTGCAGTACTTCCCCATGCCGGTCAAGGAACTGGTCAAGGCCGCGAACCTGCCCTACAACTTGCAGCGCTACGTAGCCAACATGGTCTATGTCGGCGTGGCAGCCTACCTGCTCGAAATCGAGATGGACCAGATCAAGGATGCGCTGTCGTGGAATTTCGGCGGCAAGACCAAGCCCATCGAGTTGAACTGGAGCATGGTAACCGCGGCCTACGACTGGGCGACCGAAAATCTCGTCAACGACCAGCCCTATCGCGTCGGCCGCATGACCGGCTTCAACGAAGGCACCCTGCTCGTGGACGGCAACACGGCCGCGGCCATCGGTGCGGTCTTTGGCGGCTTCACCTTTGCCTCGTGGTATCCGATTACGCCATCGTCCAGCATCGCCGAATCGCTCAGCAGCTATGCGGCCAAGGTGCGCCGCGACCCGGAGACGAAGGAAGCAACCTATGCCATCGTGCAGGCCGAGGACGAGCTAGCCGCCATCGGCATGGTGCTCGGCGCCGGCTGGGCAGGCGCGCGGGCGATGACCGCCACCAGCGGCCCCGGCATCAGCCTCATGTCCGAATTTGTCGGCTATGGCTACTTCGCCGAGATTCCCGCCGTCATCTGGGATGTGCAGCGCATGGGGCCTAGCACGGGCCTGCCGACGC
This sequence comes from Caldilineaceae bacterium, assembly GCA_020634815.1. Taxonomy (GTDB): domain Bacteria; phylum Chloroflexota; class Anaerolineae; order Caldilineales; family Caldilineaceae; genus Caldilinea. The sequence continues at coordinate 58,941 of JACKBA010000008.1, forward strand.
GCACGAGCCAGGGCGACATCATGTCCACCCACTATCTCGGCCACGGCGACGGGCGCCATCCGGTGCTCTTCCCGGCCGATCCGACCGAGTGCTTCGACATGGCGATCGAAGCGTTCGACATCGCCGAGCGCCTGCAGACGCCAGTCTTCGTGCTGAGCGACCTGGATATCGGCATGAATCTCTGGATCACGAAGGAGTTCAGCTACCCGGAGAAGCCGCTCGATCGCGGCAAGGTGCTGAGCGCCGAGCAGCTTGCCCAGTTCAAGGACAACCATGACGGCCAGCGCTGGGGCCGCTACCTGGACGTCGACGGCGACGGCATCGCCTACCGCACGCTGCCGGGCACCGACAACCCGTCGGCCGCCTACTTTACGCGCGGCACAGGACACACTGCGTACGCAACGTACACCGAGCGGCCTGACATCTGGGAAGAGAACCTCATGCGGCTCCAGCAGAAGTTCAACACGGCGCGCTCGCTGGTGCCGGCGCCGGTCGTGCAGGAAGCCGACGGTGCGACCATCGGCATCATCAGCGTGGGCAGCAACCACCCGGCCATCATCGAGGCGCTGGCCCGCCTGAGCGAAGAGGGCGTAGCGGCCAGCTACCTGCGCGTGCGCGCCCTGCCCACCAACGGTGCGGTGAAGGAGTTCGTGGCCAAGTACGACAAGGTCTACGTGATCGAGAACAACCTGGACGGCCAGTTGCACAAGATCCTTCAGACCGAGTTTCCCGAGTCGGCGACCAAACTGGTCTCGCTTGCCAAGTGTGACGGCCTGCCGCTGTCGGCGCGCTGGATTACGGAACAGATTGCGAACTAGCCCATCTGCGTTCGTTCCCAGCCGGGAAGGGTCTGGGACGGTGCGAGATTCTGAGATAGATGAGGATATACCAATGACAGCAACACCTACACGTACGCCGGCGCCCCGCGCACCGAAGCTCAATCTGATTGGTCTCGAGAAGACAACCTACAAGGGCAACGACTCGACCCTGTGCAACGGTTGCGGCCATGACAGCATCAGCTCGCGTATCATCAACGCGGCCTGGGAGATGGGTCTCAAGCAGACCGATGTCGTCAAGTTCAGCGGCATCGGCTGCAGCAGCAAAACGCCGGCCTACTTCCTGGGGATGAGCCACGGTTTCAACTCGCTGCACGGGCGCATGCCCTCCGTGGCGACGGGCGCGCTGGTCGCCAACCACACGCTGACCGGCATCGGCGTCAGCGGCGACGGCGACACGGCGTCGATCGGCATCGGCCAGTTCAAGCACATGGTGCGCCGCAACGTGCCCATGGTTTACATCGTGGAGAACAACGGCGTCTACGGTCTGACCAAGGGCCAGTTCAGCGCCACCGCCGACAAGGGGCAGGTGCTCAAGTATGCGGGCACGAACCCGTATATGCCGCTGGATGTCTGCATCGAGGCGCTGGCCGCCAATGCCACCTTCGTGGCACGCAGTTTTGCCGGCGACGCCAAGCAATTGGAAGCGCTGCTCAAGGCCGCCATTGCTCACAAGGGGCTGGCCGTGCTGGACGTAATCAGCCCGTGCGTCACCTTCAACAACCATGACGCGTCGACCAAGAGCTACGCCTACGGCAAGGAGCACGAGGTTCAGTTGCACGAACTCAACTTCGTGCCCTCCTTCGAGCAAATTGAAATCGACGAGTACGATGACGAGACCGAGGTGCAGTTGCACGACGGCTCGTGGCTGGTGCTGAAGAAGCTCGGCGAGGAGTATGATCCCACCGACAAGATCCTGGCCTACCGCACGCTGGAAGACGCCCGCAACCAGCAGAAGCTGCTGACCGGCATCTTCTACATCGAGCCGGAGACGCCCAACTTCGTGGAGACGCTGCACATGACTTCCACGCCGCTCGCCCGCCTGTCCCAGGCGCAGACGCGCCCCGGCCGCGAGGCGTTGCAAGGCATCATGGCCGAGCTCTAGCAGCAGCCAGGGCGGCGCGCCAGAGCCGCCGAGCAGAAAAACAAAACGGCCCGGGAGTTACGATTCCCGGGCCGTTTTTTATTCTCGTTGTCGGGTGAGTCAGCCGGTGGTCTGCTCCGGCGCGGGGAACTCCTCCTCGTCGGCAGTGCGCACCTGGCCGGCGTCGGCGTAGTAGCCGCGGCGGTCGGCAGGCAGCAACTCCGCCATGGCCAGCATCATGGTGGACGTTAACCGGCGCACGGCTGCGGGGTCGTCGGCATCACCTTCCGGCGGAATGGGTGCGCCAAAACGCAAGGTGACCTGCGGGCGCGGCTGGAACTTCTTGAAGTCGCGCAGCACCGGCTCCGAGTTGATCACCACCACGGGCACGATGGGAACGTTGCCGTTCATCGCGATGCGTGCAACGCCGGTCTTGCCGCGCTGGAGCTGGCCGCTCTTGCTGCGCGTGCCCTCGGGGAACATGCCGACGATGTGGCCGGCGGCAACCATCTTCACCGCCTGCTCGACCGCCTGCGTGTCGCCCTTGCCGCGCTGAACGGGAAACGCACCGGCCGAACTGACCAGCCAGGCAATCAGCGGGTGAAAGGCAAAGATCTCGGCCTTGGCCATGTAGAAGACCTGGCGCGGCGACGCATAGCCGACGATGACATAGTCCGGGCCAGCCGTGTGGTTGATGGCGAAGACACAGCCACCTCGGCGCGGCACGCGCTCGCGCCCCTCGATACGCAGGCGCAGAAAGAAGGGCTTGATGATGATGGCGACGACGAACAAGATACGCCACATCCAGGTGGCGTCACGCGGCGGCAGCAACATACCTACTCATGCTCGCTTTCCAGCCCATCGCGCATGGCTGCGGGCAGCATATCGGCCATGGCATCCATGATCTCACGCGTAAAACGGCGCAGCGAATGGCGATCGTCCCGCTCCGTCGGCGGGTGGATTGGCGCGCCCACCCTGGCAGTGACAGCAATGCGCGGCTTCATGCTCAAGTAGTTGGATCGGTGAAAAATCGGCTCGGAGTTGATCACCACAGCGGGGATCACCGGCGCCTGGGCCTGGATCGCCACGTAGGCCGCGCCGGTGCGCCCGCGCTGCAACTTGCCGGAGCGGCTGCGCGTGCCTTCGGGGAACATGCCGAGGACGTGCCCGCTCGTCACCACCTCCACGGCGTGCGTGATGGCTTCTTTGTCGCCATCACCGCGGTGGATGGGAAAGCAACCGTTGTAGGCAAGGAAACGACCGAACCAGCGATAGCGATCCATGAGTTCAGCCTTCACCATGAAGTAGATCTGGCGCGGCGACAGATAACTGATGACAAGAAAGTCCGGCCCCATGGTGTGATTGCACGTCAGCACGCAACCGCCTTGCGGCGGGATGTGTTCGCGGCCCTCGATGGCAAGACGACAGAAGATCGGCTTGACCACCGACATGAAGAGGTGAACACCCTTCCAGGTCCAGATCGCGTCTTTGGGCGGCGGGACGATACCGGTCGGCACAATTCACTCCAGTCGACTTGACAGGTGAGACTCAATTCAGGTGATTGAGCACATGGGTGATGCGGCGATGCATTGCGACGAGCTTGCGATCCTCGCTATCGAGCGGCGAGAGGTCGAAGGCGCTCTGCACGTCGTCCGGGAAGAGATGGGGCAGCGCACCCAGCAGGGAAAAGTAGCGGCGCAGGTCATGGGCGGCTTCCTCCCACGCTTCCTGGCGAAAGTGCAGCACGGCGCGATCGCGCCACAGGTGCGGATTCTCCGGCACCATGACGGCCTGCAGGCGCAGGACATCGAGCAGGCGGTCGACCTCGGAACGCATGAAATAAGCGGAGCGCAGGTTGTTGAGGATGCGCAGCGCCATGTCGCGCGCGGTCACCGGCTCGAACAACTCCTGGGTCAGCGTCATGCGCCGCCCGACGACCGATGCCAGGTATTCCTCGGCCTCCCAGGCTGCCACCACCGCGTTGTGAAACGGGTCGATCAGCCACTCGCCCTCACCGTCGACAAAGCGAGCCATGAAGTGGTTGGGGAAGCCCAGACCGTCGACCCGCAGCCCCAGACGCCGGCCAATGGCGATACAGAGCAGGCAGAGCATGATGGGCAGCCCCGTACGCCGCTCAATGACCGCATCGAGCAAGCTGTTACGCGGGTCGTAGTAATCGTCCTGGTTGCCATGAAAGGCCAGGTCGCCGGTGAAGACTTGCAGGAACTCGGCCGCGCTGGGCTGGTCGATGGTCGACGAGCCAAGGCGAGCGCCCGCCAGTTGCGCCAGCAGGTCGATGCGCGCAAGCTGGGCGGCCACATCCAGGTGCGGCGCAGCCACGGCCGCGATGTCGAACGCGAGCAGTTCGACGCTCGCATCGGGCTGGTGCAGATGGGACGCAAAGGTCTCTACTACGCGCATCATCGTTCCGGCAGAGTCAATGGGCCATCGCCACGCTTGCGCTTTGCCATGCGCTTGGCCTCCTGCTCCAGGATGCGGCGCATGACGGCAATCGAGCCGGCATAGGTGGCATCGACGCCGAAGTAGCTCATGCTTTTGCTCAGCAGCGTCTGGCGGCGGCTGATGGGTGTGTCACTGGCGTAGTGAATCAGGCCGATGTCGTAGGGCACGTTGATGAACAGATTGACGATCTCATTGACCGGATAGCGCTGCGGGTAGACATCTTCATAGATGCCGCTCAGGTAAGGGCCGGCCTCCATCTCGATGTCGGTATAGCCTTCCTCGTAGAAGACGTGCATGAAGCTGCGGTTTTGCAGAATCGTCCCGCGCACGGTGACGGCTTTCTGATTGTCGAAGACCGTACCAAAGTTGAGCAACGAGCTGACATCCGTCGCCGTGAAGCAATTGCGAAAGAGGAAGGTATTCTGCGAATGCTCGTCGTAGACCACGTTGGGAATCATGACGTCGCCGACGCGACCGTTGAGGGTCGCCGCCTTGCCCAGCACGTAGACGCCGATGATGCGGCCGACGGCAGTGCTGACCTGGCTGAAGAGGTGATAGGCGGCCATGCCCAGCGGGTAGTCGATGTTGAGCATGACGGCGTTGCTCTCGCGCAGGAGATCCCATTCCTCGTCGGTGAGCGTGTGCAGGCGCGGGTCGAGCCGGCTGCGGTCGAGGCAGCGCAACTCGACAATCTGCGCCTCCACGTCCAGGCAGTGCGGATCGCTGACGCGCGTCACGCCTGCCATACGCTCGCGCTCATTGACGAGCGCGCCGGCCTGGGCCTGGTCGCTGAGGCTGGTCAGGTAAGGGCGCGAGGCGTAGTAGAGAAAGTTCTGCAGGTGACCGGCGTCGTCTTCGGGCAGCGCGGCCAGCTCGGCCAGCAGATCCTCGGGGTTCTCGCGGCGCACGTAGTCGAGGATGTCGTGCTGTAACTCCCAGGAAAGCCCGGTGATGAGATTGATGATGCTGTGCGTGTTGCTGCTGACGAAGTAGATGGGCCGCTCCCAGAGATTGATCCCCGGCACGGCTTCTTCCAGCTTGCCCCACCAATGTTGCACGCTACGCCGATAGTCGCCCAGCCCGCTGCCGAGCACCATCATCTTCAGATCCATGCGGCGTTCGGCCGCCTTCTGGAGATTGCTCACCAGGTGCGGTCCCGGCCACAGTTGCTCCAGCTTGGCCAGCTCGCCCGGCGTCAGATCCAGCGCCTCGGCTATCTCGGCGAGCAGGTCGCTATCGTGCTGGGCACCGCCTGCCAGGGACAGCAGGTGCTCGCGGACTTGGCCATTGTTCAGCTTCTGGTGGATCTTGTTCCATTCGACCTGGAAGGTGACCATGCACGGCACCAGGTCGTCGATGTCGCTGACGCTGGCGACAAAGGCCGCCATGGTGTGCGAGTCGGCGTCGAAATAGTACTTGCGCCGCCGTGCCCGCGCCCGCACCGGCTTCCAACTCTCGATCTTGTAGCCCTCGCGGTCGAAGACATCCTCCATCTGGCCCATTACCATGAGGGTGGCGTCGACGATCTGGGACGGCAGGCGCAGCGCCGAATAGACGAGCGCCGAGACGTCCAGGTCGTCGGTATCGGCCAGGTGATGCAGGTTTGACCGCATACCCATGTGCGTTTCTTCCAGGCTGCGGATACGCACCGGGCCGGTACTACGCAGCAGGGAGTAGTAGGTACGGATGTAAAGTTCGATTTCGTCGCTTTTTGCGGCCGGTGGCGTGCGATCCATGGCGCCTGTCTGCCTTCTCTATTGTTTGGCCAGATGACTCGGGCATCTGGTTCTGATGATCGACGTGCAGATTAGCACAAAGCAGGGCAAGGGGCAATCGGGCGAGGGATCATCAGAAGAGGCTGAGCTGGCCTTCGGCGCCGTCGGGCGGCCAGTCGGGCAGGCTGACGCGGCCGGTCAGCAGTTCGCGCAGACGCCGCACGCTGGCCGGCGAGTGGCCTTCATAGGGGTTGTGCATGTAGCCGTAGACGGTACGACCGCGGCCGGTCAGTTCGGCGATGCGATCGGCCCAGCGCGCCAGATCCGCGTCGCGCAGCACTTGCAACTCCCGGTCACCCTGCGGGCCGTTACGGTCATCGCCGATCCAGCGGATGAGCGCAAAGTCGGGGCCGAGCCCTGCATCGACGCACTCGAGCCAGGTGTCGTAGAGATCCGCAGTCCCAATGCGGTCGACGAGCACCAGGGCGAAGTTGCGCTCGGCAAGAAAGCGGGCAAAGCTAGCGGTCATCAGGTCGGCGGCGCGCACCTCCACGGCCAGGCTCAGGTCGGGCGCTTCGGGGGCCAGCCAGTCCAGATAGGCGGCCAGGTCGCGGCGGTTCACGCGGCGGGTGAAATCGGGCGGGAACTGGAGGAAGGCGGGACCCGCAGCCGGACCCAGGGCGCGCAGTGCGTCGAGAAAGGTACGGGTCAGATCGGTGCAGTCGACGAGGCGCCGGTCGTGCGTGATGGCACGCGGGAACTTCAGCACGTAGGTGAAACCGGCCGGTACGCTCTCTACCCAGTTGATGAGCGTGGACGGGGACGGGATCGCGTAGAAACTGGTGTTAACCTCGACGGTATCGAATTGGCTCGCATAATATGGCAAGTACTGGTTCTTGGGCACCCCGTCCGGGTAAAAGACGCCGCGCCAGGCATCGAAGAGCCAGGACGACGTACCGATATGGACAGTGGGTTGGGACAGTTCTTGCATGGGTCAGCCTTTGCGCGCCATTTTATCACCGCCTGCACGCTGCTCCGAAGTCATGATACGCCAGGCAGCGGGTGCGGATCGCCAACCTGCACGACGCGGCAGCACTCGGCCTTTGTGTACAGCGGCCCATTGCGACCCAATGGTCAAGTTTTGGAGAAGACGCACAAGTTTTCTTGGGCATACCGCACATTTGACCCCACAAACACGGCTCCAGCCGGTGAAATACGCCAAGCATTTGCCCGCCAGCGTTGTGCACTATGCACATTGCCCGGCAAGGTCCGATCCTCTATTCTGTAGCTGAACTTGTGAAGGAATGCACAGGGTCAAAAACAGCGCGAATCAATCATTTATCAATTGCAGGAGGATCTCACTCTAATGGTCAATCGCCTAACCCGTGCCGTACCGATAGCGCTCTTGCTGAGTTTGATGGCAACCAGCGCCTTTGCCCAAGATGGCGAAATCTCGGCGGCCGAAGTCACCTATGCGATCAACAATTTCGCTCTTTTAATCTGCGCCGTGCTGGTGCTCTTTATGCAGGCCGGCTTTGCCCTGGTCGAGCTTGGCTTCAACTCGTCGAAAAACGTCGTCAACATCATGTTCAAGAACTTTCTGGACATGGCGTTGGGCGTCATGATCTACTGGTTCGTCGGCTTCGGCATCATGTACGGCGCGTCGCAGATCATCCCCGGGTTCCTGACGTGGGGAGGCTTCGGGGTCAGCGAAGTATCCGCCGGGCCGGAGGGCCTGAACCCGCAGGCGAACTTCCTCTTCCAGGTTGCCTTCGCGGCCACAGCCGCCACCATCGTCTCCGGCGCCGTCGCCGGCCGCATCAAGGTGAGCGCCTACCTCATCTACACCGTCTTCATCACCGCCATCGTCTATCCCATCAGCGGCTACTGGCAGTGGGGCGGCGGCTGGCTCAGCCAGATGGGCTTCCACGACTTTGCCGGCTCGCTCGTCGTGCATGCCGTGGGTGGCTTCGCCGGCCTGGCGGGCGCCATTGTGCTCGGCCCGCGTATCGGTCGCTTCGCCAAGGATTCGCCCAAGCACGCCTTTGCGCCGCATAACTATGCCTTTGCCGGTCTTGGCGTCTTCATTCTCTGGATCGGCTGGTACGGCTTCAATCCGGGCAGCCAGCTTGCCTTCGTCGGCCAGGCCAACACCGATGCCGTCATGCTGATCGCCGTCAACACGACCCTGGCCGCCGGCGCGGGCGCCGTTGCCGCGCTCTTCCTGTCGTGGTTCCTTCTCAAGCGCCCCGACCTCGGCTCCGCCCTGAATGGCGCGCTGGCCGGGCTGGTCTCCATCACCGCCAACTGCGACGCCGTGACCAACACCGAGTCGCTCATCATCGGCGCCATCGGCGGACTTCTGGTTGTACTGGCCACCATCATGCTCGAACGCCTGAAGATCGACGACCCGGTCGGCGCTTTCCCGGTGCACGGCGTCGGCGGTCTGTGGGCCGGCATCGCCACGGCCATCTTTGGCGGCTACGCGCTGACGACGCAGATCATCGGGTCGGTTGCCATTGCTGCCTGGGCATTCGTCATGTGCTTCATCCTCTTTGCCATCCTGAAGGCCATGGGCCAGTTGCGCGTCTCGCCGGAAGAGGAAGAAGTCGGCCTCGACCTGACCGAGCACGGCACCGAGGCCTACTCACTCACCGGCCTGGGCGTGTTGAGCAGCGACTGACCGCTCGGCGCGCATAGCTCCAACGAGCCGTTCCGGACCCGTCGTTCCTGTTGATGACAGGAGCGGCGGGTCTTTTCTATTTGCCCGCCAGGAAAGCTCGGGCAGTTGTTTACAAAGCCCGCCACTTCCGGTACTATTGCTGCACGGATTGGCGAACGCACCATGAACAACAGCCCGCTCACCACGCTTCCCCAAGGATACCGGGGGCAGCCGCCCGAACAGCCGCTGCAACGGCTCGGACCCTACCAGATCGAGAGCGTTCTCGGTCAGGGGGCGGCCGCCATGGTCTATCGCGCCCGCCGGCCGGATGGCTCCATCGTCGCACTCAAGGTGCTGCACCGCGCGGCCGGCGCCGATGCCAAGATCCGCGATGCCTTCCAGCACGAAGCCAAGATTCTGCTCAAACTGAACCACCCAGGCATCGTGCGCGCCATGGATGCCGGCCAGATGGACGGCCACTACTACATGACGTTGGCCCTGATCGGCGGGCAGACCGTCGACGCCCTCCTGCTGCGCCAGAAGAAGCTCGGCGAGGTGCCCACGATTGATATCGGCATGCAGGTGGCCAACACGCTCGACTATCTGCACAGCCAGCGCATCGTGCACCGCGACATCAAGCCGGGCAACATCCTGCTAAACGAGCGCAGCCGCGCGCTCCTCTTCGACTTCGGCGCCGCCATCGATCTGAATAGCGACGCGCCGATCGCCGGGCAGATCTACGGCACGCCGGCCTTCCTGGCGCCCGAACAGGCACGCGGCGACGCCACCATCGACGGACGCGCCGACATCTACGCGCTGGGCGGCACGCTCTATCGCATGGTCGCCGGACGCAAGCCCTTCTACGGAACACGCGGTGAGTTGCTGGAGGCCCATCTGACCGCACCCCCACCCCGCCCCTCGCAATTCGCCTACGTGTCGCCGGCGCTGGAGGCTGCCATCCTCAAGGCGCTGGCCAAGGAACCGGCGGATCGCTTCCAAACCGGCGCCGAGTTTGCAGCCGCCCTGGACGCAACGCGCAACGCGACCGAGCCCGACCCACCGCCCAACCAGGAACTTCCGCAGCGTTTCCTGCACTGGCTGCGCAGCGCCATTGCTCCGGGCGAGTAGCGCCACCGTTCTCCACCGCCGACAATCCACCGTCTGCAATTGGCTGCGCGCCCGCCGCCTGCCACATGTACGATCTGCACGAAACATTTGTGCACTTTTCACGCGGCCGGCGATCCGCACAGAATTTGGGCATTTCGCACAATACGTTGCTCAGACTAGGCAACACTCACAGATTTCGGCAATCCCGCACAGGAGTGTGCGGCAATTTATCGTGCAAACAAGCCGTAGCAACCAGCGCGCTTATTGGCTATCCTCTGGTGGACACCGCCGCAGGCTCAGTGCCGTGCCCCGGCGGTGTCTGCGTATGCTAATGTGGTCTCAATCAAGAGGAGCAATTTTCCGTATGAATGGTCGTCGGATATTCGTGATTTCACTGCTTGTCGGGCTGCTGGTGCTTGCGCTGCCCAGCCTGGCCCTGGCCCAGGACGGCACAAACCTGGACGCCGTCGCCGCCACCACCCAGGACACCACAACGAGCCTGAATGTGCTGTGGGTCATGCTGGCCGGCTTTCTCGTTTTCTTCATGCAGGCAGGGTTTGCGCTGGTCGAAACCGGGTTCACCCGCGCCAAGAATGTCGCCCACACCATGATGATGAACATGATGGTCTTCTGCGTGGGCGCGCTGGGGTACTGGCTGGTGGGTTTCGCCCTGCAGTTCGGCGCGGTCAACCACACCTACCCCGACATCAGCAATCTGGGGGCATGGGCCTTTTCGCCGGTGACGCTGGGCGACTGGAGCGGCGTGCTGGACAGCGGCATCATCCTCAACGGCCAGTGGGGCGTCATGGGGCTGAGCGGCTTTATGCTGGCGGGCGTGAGCGCCAACATCGGCGTGCTGGCCTTCTTCCTCTTTCAGATGGTCTTCATGGACACTGCCGCCACCATTCCCACCGGCTCCATGGCCGAACGGCTCAACTTCAAGGGCTTCATCGCCATGGGGCTGTGGGTGAGCATGTTCATCTATCCGCTCGTCGGCATGTGGGTGTGGGGCGGCGGCTGGCTCGCCAACCTGGGCCGCACCATGGGCTGGGGTAACGGCGCGGTCGACTTTGCCGGCTCGGGCGTGGTGCACATGATCGGCGGCGTGACGGCTCTGGTCGGCGCCATCGTCATCGGCCCGCGCATCGGCCGCTTCAACAAGAACGGCACGGCCAATGCCATTCCGGGCCATAACATCCCCATGGGCATCCTTGGCACGATCATCCTCTTCTTCGGCTGGTTCGGCTTCAACCCCGGCTCGGCCCTGGGCTTTACGGGCGGATTCCGCGACCTGGCCGTCATCGCGGCGGTGAACACGCTGCTGGCCGGCGCGGCGGGCGGCATGTCAGCCATGTTCTACATGTGGTGGTTCGGCCCGTCCAAGAAACCGGATCCCGGCATGTCGGTCAACGGTGTGCTGGCCGGGCTGGTCGCCATCACGGCGCCGTGCGCGTTCGTGGACCCGTGGGCAGCGGTCGTGATCGGCGTCATCGCCGGCGTGCTCGTGGCCGCGGCGACCTTCGCCCTTGAGAAGATGCACATCGACGACCCTGTCGGCGCGGCGCCGGTGCACATGGTCAACGGCATGTGGGGCGTGCTGGCGGTGGGCATCTTTGCCAACGGCAACCCGCTGACCGCCGCCTGGAACGGCGTCGCCACGCCCGTCACCGGCCTGCTCTACGGCGGCACGACCCAGATCATTGCCCAACTCGTCGAAGTCGTGGCGATCTTTGTCACCGTCTTCGTGCTCGGCTTCGTCTTTTTCAAGGTGCTCAACGCCATGGGCATCCTGCGCTCCAAGCCCGAGGACGAGCTGGCCGGCCTGGACCTGCCCGAAATGGGTGCGCCCGGCTACACCAACGACGACATGGTGATGCATGGCGGCCTGGTTGGCCCGCGCTTCAAGGGCTCGACCAGCGCGCTGCGTTCGGCCGCAACGACCATTCTGCCACACTGATCATTCACGCCGCCGGTGCAGGTGAAGTGTACCTGCACCGGCACGCCAGAATTCTGGAGAAACAGGAATCATGACCAAGAAGCTCGAAGCAATCATTCGCGAAGAATCGCTACAGGATGTCAAGGACGCGCTGCGTGAGATCGGCATCGTCGGACTCAATGTCCACGAGGTGCACGGCCACGGGCGCGAGGGGGGGATCGAGTTGTCGTGGCGCGGCACTTCCTACCAGATGGACCTGCTGCCGAAGATCCAGGTCAACATCATTCTCAGCGACCACAACGTCGAACGCACCATCGATACCATCATTGCGGCGTCGCGCACGGGCAAAGAAGGCGACGGCATCATCTTCATCTATCCGGTGGACGATGTCATCCGCATCCGCACCGGCGAGCGCGGCACCGAGGCGCTCCACTACAAGGACGACATCGACGAGCGCACCGCAAAAGCTCCGGCGGCCAAACGCTAGGCACGCCTGCCAACACCGCTGTGCTCCGATGCGCGCTGTCTGACGAGCACACATTCCTTCACAAAGACGGCCCGGCCAGATTTTCTGGCCGGGCCGTCTTCCTTTGTCGGTTCACACGCTTGCGGGTTAGCGCTTGCCCTTGCCCATCATGTTGCCGCGCAGCAAGTCGCGGTTCATGCTGGCGATGAAATCGAGGCTAATCTCCTTGGGGCAGACCGCCTCACACTCGCCGAGGTTCGTACAGCCGCCGAAACCCTCGGAATCCATCTGGTCGACCATGAGCACGGCGCGGTCAAAGCGCTCAGCCTGGCCCTGCGGCAGCGAGTTGAGATGCGCCAGCTTGGCCGACGTGAAGAGCATGGCCGAGCCGTTCGGACAGGCAGCTACGCACGCGCCGCAGCCGATACAGGCGGCCGCATCCATGGAGCGATCAGCCTGCGTCTTGGGCACGGGCGTGACGTTGGCGTCGGGCGCCTGGCCCGTGTTGACGGAGATGAAGCCGCCCGCCTGGACGATGCGATCAAAGGCCGTACGGTCGACGATCAAATCCTTGAGGATCGGGAAAGCCTTGGCGCGCCACGGTTCTACCGTAATGACGTCGCCGTCCTTGAACTCGCGCATGTGAAGCTGGCAGGTGGTGATGGCCGCCTTCGGCCCGTGCGCGATGCCGTTGATCACCAGGCCGCACATACCGCAGATACCCTCGCGGCAGTCGTGGTCGAAGTGCACCGGCTCCTCGTTGCGGTCGATCAACTGCTCGTTGAGCAGGTCGAGCATCTCCAGAAATGAGCTGTCCTCGCTGACGCCGTCAAGGTTGTAGTCGACGAGTTTGCCGTCAGGTGCGCCGCTCGGCTGGCGCCAGATTCGTAGTTTCAGTCGCATGATTGAATCCTTCTCTTACTTGTAGCTGCGCGTCGCCAGCTTGACGGTCTCGAACGTGAGCTGTTCTTTGTGCAAGAGCGGCGTCTGGTCGTCGCCGGCGTACTGCCACGCTGCGACGTAGGAGTACTCTTCGTCGTTGCGCAGCGCCTCGCCTTCCGGCGTCTGGTACTCCTCGCGGAAGTGGCCACCGCACGATTCGTTGCGCTCGAGCGCATCCAGGCACATCAGCTTGCCAATCCCGAAGTAGTCGACCAGGCGGCCGGCCTTTTCGAGCTCCTGGTTAATCTCGCCCTCAGTGCCGGTCACGCGCACATTCTCCCAGAAATCGGCTTCCAGTTCCGGGATGAGGGTGAGCGCCTTCTCCAGCCCTTCCGCCGTGCGCGACATGCCGCAGTAATCCCATACGATCTTGCCGAGCTCGCGATGGTAGTGGTCGACGCTCTTGGTACCCTTGACACTCATCAGTCGCTTGGTGATGCCTTGGACGTTGGCAACCGCCTCCTTGACGGCATCGGCGTTCTCGTCGACTTTCTCCAGCTTGGTGGAGGCGATGTAGTTCGGCAGCGTCGACGGCAGCACGAAGTAGCCGTCGGCCAGCCCCTGCATGAGCGCGCTGGCGCCGAGACGGTTGGCGCCGTGGTCGGAGAAGTTCGCCTCGCCGATGACGAAGAGGCCGGGGATGTTGCTCATCAGGTAGTAGTCCACCCACAGGCCGCCCATGGTGTAGTGCGGCGCCGGGTAGATGCGCATGGGCACCTGGTAGGCATTCTCGCCGGTGATGTTCTCGTACATGTCGAAGAGGTTGCCATAGCGGTCGGCGATGACCTTTTGGCCGAGCCGGTTGATGGAGTCGGCAAAATCCAGGTAGACGCCGTTGTGCAGTGGACCGACGCCGCGGTCGCTGTCGACCATGCGCTTGGCCGCCCGCGACGAAATATCGCGGGGGGAGAGGTTGCCGAAGCTCGGATAGAGTTCCTCGAGGTAGTAGTAGCGCTCATTCTCCGGGATCTGGGCGGCGGGACGATGGTCGCCGGGCGCACGCGGCACCCAGATACGGCCGTCGTTGCGCAAGGACTCACTCATGAGCGTCAGCTTGGATTGGTGCTCGCCCACCGGCGGGATGCAGGTCGGATGAATCTGCGTGTAGCACGCATTGGCGAAGTAGGCGCCGCGCTTGTATGCCCGCCAGATCGCCGTGCCGTTGCAGCCCTTGGCGTTGGTCGAGAGATAGAAGGCGTTGCTGTAGCCACCCGTCCCCAGCACGACGACGTCGGCCAGCCGTGCGGAAATCTCGCCCGTCACCATGTCGCGCACGACGATGCCGCGCGCCCGCCCGTTGATGAGGATCAGGTCCACCATCTCGGTGCGGTTGAACATCTTGACGGTGCCGGCGGCAATCTGGCGTGCCAGTGCCTGGTATGCGCCGAGCAGCAACTGCTGGCCGGTTTGGCCGCGGGCGTAGAAGGTGCGCGCCACCTGCGCGCCGCCAAAGGAGCGATTGTCGAGCATGCCGCCATATTCACGCGCAAAGGGCACGCCCTGCGCCACGCACTGGTCGATGATGGCGTTACTGACTTCGGCCAGGCGGTAGACGTTGGCCTCGCGCGAGCGGAAGTCGCCACCCTTGACCGTATCGTAGAAGAGGCGGTAGACGCTATCGCCGTCATTGCGATAGTTCTTGGCGGCGTTGATGCCACCCTGCGCTGCCACGCTGTGCGCCCGGCGCGGGCTATCCTGATAGGCGTAGCACTCGACGTTGTAGCCTTGCTCGCCCAGCGTCGCCGCGGCCGCGCCGCCGGCCAGGCCGGAGCCTACGATGATGACCTTGAAGCGGCGGCGATTGGTGGGGTTGACCAGTTTCATATCGAACTTCGTGCGTTCCCACATCGTCTGGACGGGGCCAGAGGGAACACGCCCGTCCAGCGGCGCCTCAACGAAGGTCGGCACTTCGGTAATAGTCGGTGTTGTCGTCACACTCATGAGTTGCGCACTCCTAGCTCAAAAAACCAAACATGACGGCCAGCGGAACCGTGGCAAAGCCGAGGGGGATGACGAGCGCCACAAAGACCGCCAGGCCGCGGAAGAAGCCGTCAAAACGCCGGCTGTTGAAGCCCAGGGTCTGGAACATACTCCACACGCCGTGAAAGAGATGCAGCCCCAGCGAAGCCAGTGCCAGCAAGTAGAAAAGAACGATAATCGGATTGGAGAAGCCGATCACCACGTTTCGGTACGGATCGGCCCGATCGAATTGGGTGACCCAGCCCCATGTGTAATGCGCCAGGTGGAAGAGCACAAAGAGGATGATCACCACGCCGCCAATACGCATGAAGCGCGAGGCGTAATTGGCCTGCACAACACGCTTGACCGCGTAGTTGCTGGAGCGGGCATGCCGGGCCTGCTGGAAGAGATCCCACGCCGACCACATGTGCGCCACCAGGGAGAAGACGATCACGATGCGGATGACCCATAGTACCTGGGCGTAGGAAAAGACAGGCTCACCCACCTCACGCAGGAATTCGGCGTAGTGATTGAACTCGGCCTGGCCCTGGAAGATGTGGAGATTTCCCCACATGTGCAACGCAAGGTAGCCAATCCAGACCGCCCCGGTGACGGCCATCAGCGCCTTTTTTGCGATCGACGATCGTGGAAGCAAAGCAACTTGCATCGAAGACTCCTATTCTGTTTTTTCTGTACGTGTTTTGTGGTTCACGTTGAAGATGCAGATGTGCGCACGGGAATGGATGATGGGTCACATCATACCATACGCAATTCGAACTCTGGAATGTCGCCTACGCTTGGGTGCACGTTCTCACGACCGACTAACAGGCAAGTTACAATCCTTCCGACCAGATCATAACACAAACCCGATGCGCAGTTTGTGCATTTTCGCACAATCCGGTTCGATTGGCGGTGGTTTTGGGATAGTTGGCGATCCGGGCATGGGAGGCGTGCAAGCCGGCAGGCCCATGCAGAGCACCTCCGGCCTACGTGTCGACCAGCGCGGCGATGAGGAGTGAGCGCTCCTGTTCCGCCGTCACGTGGTCGTCCGTGACCGGTGCGCCAGAAACGCCCTGGGCGAAGATGGCCGGGAACCAGCGCCCGATTGCAGCGCGTGTCGCGGCAGACGTTGCCGGATCTTGCGCCACCTGCCGCGCGACCTGGGCCGCGGCAGCTACGTCGCCACCCGCGGCCAGAACCTGTGCCATGCCCCATAGCGCGTCCAGCGTGCTCCACGCCGGGCAGTTGGGCGCCTGGCCCAGCGCCTGGAGGAAATAGCGCCGGGCCGCCGGCAGGTCGTTCTCGGCAAGCGCGCATTCGCCAAAGCGCAGCAGCACCGGCGCCAGGCCGACATATGGCAGGCTGACCGAAGCGACGGCCAATGCCTCATTGCAAAGGGCAAGCGCGCGGGCACTGTCGCCCGCGCCCAGCGCCGCCTTGGCCAGCGCAACCAGCGAACCGACCATCAGACCGCGGTTGCCGCTCTGCCGTCCGACTGCCAATGCCTGGTTCAGGTAGGTTTCGGCGATCACCCACTGGCCCTGTTCAACGGCGATCGTACCCAGCCGCTGGTTCCCCTCGGCGGTGCTCATGATGTCCCCAAACGACTTGCTGAAACTCAGCCCGCGTTGAGTAAGCTCCTGCGCCTCGGCAAGATCACCCAGCAACGTGACCGTTTCGGCGTAATCGAAAAGGTTGAAGGCTAGAAAGCGCTGCTCGCCAATGTCGGCGCGCAGCGCAACCACCTGCCGCCACCACGCCATAGCCGCCGCGTAATTCCCCAGCGCCGTCTCACACGAGCCGAGCGCGGCCAGCGCATGGGCGACCCAGAACCTGCCGCCGATTTCTGGCGGGCAGAGCGTGAAATCATGCTTTGCAACCTCAAAGCTGGCCAGGTAGCCGGCAAACACGCGCTGCGCCCATGCCACATCGCCAAGCGTGAATGTCAGCCAGGCGCCCGGCCATGCGGCCAATAGCACCATCTCATCACGCTCGCGGCTGGCATTCAGGCCCACGGCAAGGCGGCAACTGGACTCGACCGCATCGCGTGCCTGCACAGTCTGCCCAAGTTGATTATGAAGGGAGGCCACGAAGTTGTTCATCCATGCGAGGACGAAGCGCGCGCTGTGACGCACCTCGGTGCTGGTGTCGGGCGCCGCGATAGTGCGGGCCAGCGCCGCCATGATCGGTGTGCTGCTTTCGAGTGCAAAGCGATAGCGCCCCAACATATCGGCAATAAAGTAGAGGCTGATGGCAATTTCGAGCACCATCACCATCCGCCCGTGCTCGACACCCCAGTACCAGGCCAGTTCCAGATTACCGAAGTCGGCCATCAGCTCATCCATCACAGCGTTGTTGTAATTCATCCCCTTCGTCAGCCGGCTGATGAAATCGCCAAAGAAGGTAGCGTACCGGCTGCGCGCCTCGTCGGCGGCGGGATCTTCGGCCAAATGGGCCTCGCAATACTGGCGCACCAATTCGTGCATGTCGTAGCGGCCGGAGGGACGCAGGCGAATCCACGAAGCGTCGAGCAGGCCGGCCAGATCCCCCACACTTGCTAGAGCGACCGTTTCAGCCGCCTCCAGCGTGAAGCCGCCGCGGAAGAGCGAGAGTGTACGCAGGATCCCCTGCTCGCGCGCGTCGAGGAGTTGCCAGGAGTGGTCGAAGACGGCCACCATGCTGCGATGGCGCGGCAGCGCGTCACGTGCGGTGGATGCCAGCCGGCGCAGACCGTCCTCCACCTCGTGCGCCAGGAGTTCCAACGACAGCCGCCGCGCCCACGAAGCCGTCAACTCGATTGCCAGCGGCATGCCTTCGAGCAGGCGGCAGATGTGGGCGATGCGGTCGCTGCCGGCCGCGTCGGGCTGGAAGTCAGGGAGTTGCCGCCGGACAGACTGAAGAAAAAGGTGCGTGGCATCGTAGGCTTCCAGGTCTACCAGCTTCGTTGCACCCGCGTTGAGGTTCGTCGGTCCGTCCACGCCGGTCGCCAGATTGCCAGGTACAGGCGGTGCGGCCAAGCCATCGAGCGGCAGGAGCCACTCCTGTTGCAGTTGCAAATGGGCGCGCGTCGTCACCAGGATGCTGACACCCGGCGCCGCGGCAAGGACCTGCATCACATATTCGGCGGCGCCAAGCAGGTGCTCGAAGTTGTCGAGGACGAGCAACGTCTGCCGGCCGGCGAGGAAGTGTAGCAGCCGCTCCACGGTGTCGGTGCTGCCGGTGCCGGGCGCCTCCAGCGCGCGCAAAATGGCGGCCGGCACCGCCGCCACTGCGGTGACGGGCGCCAGATCGACGAACCATGCGCCGTCGGCAAAGCGCGGGGCCAGCCTGCGCGCCGCCTCGATGCCCAGGCGCGTCTTACCCATGCCCCCTGGCCCGACGATCGTGAGCAGACGACACGTCGAATCGCTCAGCCGCGCTGCCACATACTCGACCTCGTCGGCACGACCCACAAAGCTGGTGGGCGCATCGGGGAAGCCATGAAAGCCGTGCTGCTCGGATGGCCGCACGCCATCGCCGGGCTGGGTAGTAGGGTGGAGCGCGTCGACCGTAGAACGCACCTCGCCGGCGACGATCCGGTCACGCAGTTCGACCGTTTCAGGCGACGGCTCGGCGTCGAGTTCGGCGGCCAGCACGCGGCTGCATTCGTCGAATTGTTGGAGCGCGGCCGCCCGGTCGCCGGCTTCGGCAAAGAGCAGCATCAGCAGGCGATGCGCCGGTTCGTGCAGCGGATCCAGCGCCAGCCAGCGCTTTGCATAGTCGATGGCAGTGCGGACCGCGTTGCGTCCCTCAGCGGCATGGATCAGGGCCAATTGTTCGAGCGCATCCCCTAGTTCGCGTTGCAGGCTGTCGGCCTGCATGGACTGCCACAGGTCGAACTCCGGCGCATCGGGGAGGGAAAAGCCGGCGAGGTACGGCGACATGGCGATATCGGCGGCGTCGGCGAGGGCGAGCACGCAGGCATCGCACGCCGCAAGCGAGGTGTGGCGATGCACGGCCGCGCTTGCCAACAGCCGGCGAAAGCGCGTGACGTCGACAAGCAAATCGGGCTGGTCGGCCAGCGCAACCTGATCTTCGAAGAGGGTGAGCCATTCCTTGCCGATGGCCTGATGGAGCACGACCAGCGCGCTGCGCACCATGGAGCGCGCCTGGTGCTGGCTCATCTCGGGCCACAGCAGCGCGGCGAGTTCATCGCGGCCATGCGCACGCCGCGTGATCGCCAGGTAGGCCAGCAAGGCAACTGCCTTGCGCCGCCCAATATGGACGAGGGCTCCGTCGCGTTCAACTTGCGGCGGGCCGAAGAGGCGGAGGACCAGACCGGGCATGCACGCACTCCTTTGTCTTCAAATAATTATAGCGCGTTTTTGGTCAGTTGGAGCGCGCCATTTTCGCCGGCCGGCCCGCTCGTTGCAACGGTGGCGTGGCGGTTTGCCACGTTTTTGCAGCGCGCCCGCGCTATGCTGAAAGCACGAGGTGTCGAATCGACGCGGCGTTGCTCACGCCGCTGACAAGTCGACAGACGCCTGTTCCTTGTCGTCCTTGCGTGAGTAGTCAGCCCACTGTTGGTTCGCCTTCCCCCGGCGCGCCAGCGCCGTCGCCCTGGCGTCATCGGCACGCACCTCCTTTCTGGATGGCGCCAGGGTGACACATTCGACCGAGTTTGTCTGGCAGATTGGGTCGTAGCGACCGAAAGGAGATCGAACATGCGTTGCAGGAATCGAATATTGAGTTGCGTATTGATGGCGGCGCTGTTACTCAGCATCGCGCAACCGGCAATGGCGCAAGATGCAGCAGCGGAAGCGCCGGCAGGACACGGCATCCGCTTCGATGCGCCACCATATGCCATCGACGGCCCCTACGGCGTTGGCGTGCGGTATTTCTCAATCCCTGCTGAGAACGAGGATGGCCGCGATCTCACAGTGAGCGTCTGGTATCCGGCAGTGACCACTCAAGCCGTAGAGAATGCGGTTGTCTACGAGCTTCAGTTTGAACCTGGGGAGTTGCCACCGTTCTCAACCTTGGGCCATGCGCTGCTCGATGGGCCGCCGGATGTTGCCGATGCGCCCTATCCTCTGGTCGTGTACAGCCACGCCCATTGGTCCATGGGGCAGGAGTTGCCCTACCTGGTCGAGCATCTTGCTTCGCGCGGTTTTGTCGTGATCTCAACCGACCACGAAGACAATTGGAGCACCGATCTAGGTCCCATGGCATTCGAGACCATGATCCGCCGCCCACAGGAGGTGACGCGGCAGATCGACTTTGCCGAAGCACTTTCTGCCCCTGGCGGCGATTTGGACGGCATGATCGACACGAAAAAAACAGGCATTGCCGGATTCTCAATGGGCGGTGTGACGGCCATGGCAGCCGCCGGCGCACAGATGGATCTGGCCGGCCTACGCGATTGGTGCGCGGCCAATCCAGCGCTAGTGGAAGAGAACTCGTGGGCATGTATTGACATCCTCGACCATGAGGCAGAGATGGCAGCCTTTGCCGGCCTTGACGAAGTGCCATCCGAACTGTGGCCGTCGGCGAAGGACGAGCGTATCGCTGCTGCCGCACGGCTGTCGGGTTCTCTTTTCATGTTTGGCAGTGATGGGATGGCGCCGATTGACGTACCTGTATTGCTGATGCACGGCGGCGGCGAGGAAATTTCTGACCCAGGCCTTGAAGTCGGCGATCCCTATGAAAGCGCCGGCTCGCAGCGCAAGGCCGAACTTGTCCTCGACCTTGCGAACCACATGGTCTTTTGGAGCAGCTGCGCTGACTCGCCCAGCATGGTGGATATCGGTTTCCCGATGTTCTGTACCGACCCTGTCTGGGACACGGACCGCGCCCATGATCTGATCAACCACTTCACCACAGCATTCTTCGAGGCCGAACTAAAGGGCAATGCGGAAGCCGCATCAGCGCTCGCAGCGGAGAATGTGGCGTTTCCGGGAATCAAGTACGAGGCAACGGGTTATGGCGAATCGGCAGGTGCACAGATTCAGTCAGAGAAAGGCTATGCCGATGTGAATGGTACACATCTGTACTTCGAGATGGCGGGTGAAGGCGAACCGGTAGTTTTTATTCACGGTCTTGGCTGGGACACACGTGACTGGAACTATCAATTTACCGAGCTTGCCAAAAACTACCAGGTCGTGCGTTATGACATGCGCGGTTTCGGCAAGTCGGACATGCCGACCGACCAGCCCTATGCCCACGCCGACGACCTCAAGGCGTTGCTGGAGTTTCTGGGCATCGAGTCCGCCCATGTGTTCGGCCATTCTTTTGGCGGCGAAATCGCGATCAACTTCGCTCTGGCGTATCCAAAGATGGTGCGCTCGCTGGTCCTGATCGAACCCGATATTCAGGGCGCGCGGGACCTGCCGGCGCTGACGCCCGAGGAAGAGGCTTCATTCGCTGCAGTCTTTACCGCGCTGGAGAAGGAGGACAATGCCGGCGCAGCCCTGGCGATTGTGGATATGCATCCCTTGGTGACGGTGGCGAAAGACGTGCCGGACGCCCGGGAGCTCATCCTGAGCGCCTTCACCGATTACCAGTGGTTCCAATTCCTCAATGAAGACCCGGTAGTACAGCCTGAGATTGCCTCCGCCGAGCGGATCGGGGAAATCACTGTGCCAACATTACTGGTCGTTGGCGACTCGACGACTGAGTACCAGAAGATCGAGGTGGACAGGCTGGTCGAAGGTTTGCCTAATGCAGAAAAAGTGGTCTTCGCGAACAGCGACCACTTCCCGCACGTGCTTTATCCGGACAAGTTCAATACCCTGGTACGGGACTTTATGGCCGCGGTGGGTGCTGACCTTGAATCCCAATCGACGCAGCTGGATGTCGATATTGTCACCCAAATCGACACCATGATCGAGGAAACCCTGGCGCGCACGGACGTTCCCGGCCTGGCCATCGCCGTGGTCAAGGACGGCGAGGTCGCCTATGCCAAGGGCTACGGCACGACCAGCCTCGACGGCGGAGCGCCGGTGACCGACCAGACGGTCTTCCAGTGGTGCGAGACGTCCATGGCCCTCACCACCATGGCCGTGATGAAGCTGGCCGACGAAGGCAAGCTGGACCTGGACAAACCGATCGTCGACTACGTGCCCTACTTCCACCTGGCCGACGAACGCTACAAGGAGATCACCACCGGCCAGATCCTGGCCCAGGTCGCCGGCATTCCCGACAGCGGCGCGGCCATGGCCGACTGGGAGACCTTCATGCCGCAGTACGACGGCGCGGCGCTGGAGCGCTGGGTGCGCAACGACCTGGCGGAGAAGGGGTTGCTCTTTGCGCCGGGCGAAGGCTGGGAGTACAGCGACCTGGCCTATGCGCTGCTGGGTTCGGTCATCGAGGCCGCCAGCGGCCAGCCCTACGAGGCGTACATGACCGAACACTTTTTCGCACCGCTCGGCATGGAGAAGAGCACCTTCCTGCTCGAGGAGGTCGACAAGACATTGCTGGCCAGCCCGCACGTGCCCGACGCCGAGGGTGTCACCGCCGTGACCAAGGCGCAGCCTTACCATCGCCCCTTCGCCGCAGCCAACAACCTTTTCGCCAATGTGGCCGACATGGCAAAGCTGGCCCAGTTCAGCCTGAACCGCGGCGAGTTGAACGGCGTGCGGATCCTGCCGGAGAGCGCCTTTGACACGATGTGGACGGCGACCACGCCCACGCCCTTCGCCGACTTCCCCTTCGGGCTCATTCATCCCTCCATGCTCATGCTCGAGTGGGGCAACGGCTGGTTCCTGGGCGACATTGCCGGCCATCCGGCGCCGAATACCGGCGGCGGCGAACACGGCTACCTGGCGCAGATGTTCCTCGTGCCCGATGCGAACCTGGGCGTCGTGGCGGTCGGCAACCGGCTGGCGACGGATGAGTATTACGCCGCCGACATTGCCGCAGATATCTTGGGGATGTTGCTGGAGAAGTAGACAGGGTGTGACGGTCAAGCACACCCGAACTTCATTCTCTACTGGAGCGCCGGTGGCAGAATCCGCCGGCGCTCCAGCGTCAACGTCAGGTTCAAAGTGTTGTGCAATTTCCTGGCAATGGCCGTTTTCCCTCACGGCACTGACGAAATCCGGCCATTGCTATGAATTGAGCTGAGAAATGTCCGTCTTGTAACCGGTAGGACACAGGGCCGTGGCGTCTTGCCCCGGCACAGGATCGATTAGCGGCACCCAAAAGGAGCATCTGTCCATGTTACGCATCCATCACAAATTCGTTCTGTTCGTTCTGTTCATGCTGGTGGCGCTGTCGCTTAGCGCATGCCAGCCAGTCACGCGGGAGCCACAGGTACAGAGCGCACCTGCGTCTGCCCCGGAAGTCTTTGTCGAAGGCGCGCCGGTCCGGCTCGCCGTCGGCCTTGCGATCGGCCCCGACGATAATCTATACGTCAGCACGCAATGGATTCGGCATGTGCTTGTGCTCGATCCGGAGAGCGGTGAAATCATCAAACGCTACGGTCCCGAAGAGGGCATCGACATTCCGGCGGACCTGGCCTTCGGCCCAGACGGCTCACTTTATGCCGGTCTGTATCCGGGCTTTGACGGGGATGCCATCCTGCGTTTGGCGCCGGACGGAACGGTGACGGGCATGCCGCTGCCGCCCATTATCTGGCCGGTCATGACCACCGAGGATGGACGGCTCTTTGCCGGTCTACTCATCGAGAACGATATGATCGTCGAACTCGATCCCGACCTTCAGACACCGCCGCGCTCACTGGTCAGCAATGGCGTCTTCATCCACCTGCGCGAGGGGCCGGATGGGATGATCTATACGATCAAGTGGTTCGATGGTGAGATCGTACGCTTCGACCCGGACGCACCGGAAACGGTGGAGACGGTTGCGACCGGACTCACGTTGCCGTTCAACCTGGCCTTTGATTCACAGGGGCAACTTTACATTATCATGGGCGTCGATGACGCCACCGACGCCGTGGCCCGTCTAGACCTGACAACGGGCGAACCTGAAATCCTGGCCACAGTGCATAGCCTGCTCTACGGACTTGCCATCGACAGCAAAGATCGCATCTTCGTTTCGAGCGTCGACGACGGCGCGATCTTTGAGGTGTTGAAGGATGGCAACATTCGCATGGTGAGCCCAGGCGGCATGACCCTGCCCAGCGACGTCGAAGTGATCGAACGGCCCGACGGTGAGTCACTTTTCCTGGCCGATTGGGGCGCCTGGCAGGAGTATGACACGGCCACTGGAGAATTGCGCAGCAGCCGTCATGGCACCTGGTGGCCCGGCACGCTGACAAATCCCGACACCATTGCTCCATTTGGGGACAACTTGTTATTGGCATCTAGCGAGAACCAGCAGATCCAGATTTGGGATCCCGTGCAGCAGCAGGAAGTTCTGCTGATTGACCAACCCGGCGTGGACAATGCAATCGGATTCGCAGGTGCAATCGTGGCAACCAGCTTCGAGAGCAAAGATGTTGTGAGCATCGATCCAGCGGCCCCCGAACAGCAAACCGTGTTGGCAGCAGATCTTGCCTATCCGCTCGGACTAGCGGCCGATGCCGGCAATCTGTATGTCGGTGACTTCCTGGCAGGCCAGATTCTCCAGGTCGTAGCCGATAGTGTCACATTGGACTCACCCAAGCTCATAGCCGAGGGACTGCAAGGGCCGGAAGGCATGGCATTGACCGGCGATGGCCGGCTGCTGGTGGTCGAATCGGGCGCCAATCGGCTCTCGATAGTCGATCTGGCCAGCGGTCAGGTCAGCACCCTGATCCCGGAACTCGGCATCTTGAACGACGTGCCCCGTTCGCGGCCGCAGCATTACTTTTTCAACGGCGTGGATGTCAGCCCGTCCGGAATGCTCTATGTCACTGCAGATGAACCGAACGTGATATATCGTTTGCCACTTCCGCCCAAATAGCATCGTGCTGACTCGGAGGGGTGCCGCGCCACCCCTCCGAGTCAGCACGATGCAGCCGTCGCGTGTTCGGGAAATCTTCGTCGTAGTCACGTCAGAATTGCGGCGCCGAGTCTTCAACCAGCGTGGACGACTCAGCGTTCGGGCCAACCCTTCATGGGCACTATTTCACCGAAGTTGATCGCTGCCAGGTTTCGCGACTGCAAAAGGGTGCTATGATCAAAGGGGAGTTGTGTCGCAGAGAGATTTCTTCAGTGCCGCCAAGAACCAGGAGATCAGGATGCTGCACTCTACTAATGATACGGTCGCATGGCTGCTCGAACCAGATCCGACCAATCCCGGCGTGCGCTACATGGCGCTGCGCGACGTGCTTGGCCAGCCCTCCGACACACCCGAAGTTGCGGCCGCGCAAGCCGCGGTGATGAGCAGCGGCCCCGTACCAGCAATCCTGGCCGCGCAGGACCCGGCCGGCTACTGGGTCGAGCCCGGCCCCGGCTACTATCCCAAGTACACCGGCACCGTCTGGCAGGTCACCTTCCTCGCCCAACTGGGCGCCGACGGCCGCGACTCGCGCGTGACCGCCGCCTGCGACTACGTGCTCGACCACACCCGCTCGCGCTATGGTGGCTTCAGCGCCGGCGCCGACCCCGCCGGGCAGATCCACTGCCTGCAGGGCAACCTCGTCGCTGCGCTCATCGACCTGGGCCGGCTGGGCGATCCGCGCCTGGACGACGCGCTCGACTGGCTGGCGCGCAGCATCACCGGCGAGGACATTGCGCCCGCCGAGGAGAAGGACGCGCCGGTGCGCTTCTACCGCAGCGGCAACAGTGCGCCGGGCTTTGCATGCAGCGCCAACAACCACCTGCCGTGCGCGTGGGGTGCGGTCAAGGCCATGCTGGCGCTGAGCAAGGTGCCGGAAGCGGCACGCACGCCGGCGATCCGCGCCGCCATCGCGACCGGCAGCCAGTTCCTGCTGAGCCGCGACCCGGCGGTGGCCGATTACCCCATGGGGTATGCCACAAAACCCAGCCAGAGTTGGTTTCGCTTCGGCTATCCCATCGCCTATGTCACCGATGTGTTGCAGACGCTGGAGGTGCTCACCGCGCTTGGCTATGGCGGCGATGCGCGGCTGCGCCCGGCGCTGGAACTCCTGCTGAGCAAGCGCGACAAGCAGGGACGCTGGCGCATGGAGTACACCTACAACGGCAAGATGTGGGTGGATGTCGAGCACAGAGGGGAACCGAGCAAATGGGTGACATTGCGTGCGGCGCGCGTACTTCGGCGCTGCGAGAGGCCTCTGTAGCAGCCGCCGATCGCGCCCAGAAATCCGTGCTATAATTACTTTTACAGCATAGAAGGAGGCCGATTCCGTTCGCGCAGGAGGAGCCAGTCATGGTCCACCGCGCCACGTTTATCGGCTGGAAGTTCGATGCACCTGAACACACAGATGCACCCAGCGTCCAGCCCAGGGTGATCAAAAATTCATCCGCCCCCGTTTCTCTGCGCTTGCCACCTGCCCCGGCGACACGCAAGACTGTGCCTGGCTGTCCCTGCCAGGGCTTGACGAGTGCCGTTTCCCTGTCGTCATGTCGAGAACTGTGAAGCGCGCGTTCCGCGCAGAGTGGGCGCGCCCTGTCGAGGAGACCCTATGAACATCCTGCCACGCAAAGCCAACTATGCCGACGCCAAGATTGAAGCCGTTGCCCAACAGGCGCTGGCGACCGATCCCATGATCGCCGACCCAGCCACATTTACCATCAGCAGTCGCAAGGGCGTCATCCACATTGAGGGCACCGTCCACCGTGACGAAGAGCAGCAGCGCATCGAGACGGTGGTCATCGCTGCGCTGCAACACATGGGACTAAAGTATGACCGGATCGCCAACGACCTGCGCGTAATCCACCTGGCCGGTACGTCATAGCCAGTTGAAGGGCGGCCGCGCAGGTGAGAGCCGCCCGAAAGGGGGTACCCCCATGAACACCCGAGCACCTATGTTGAGTCTGCTTGGGCTGGCAATAGCGTTGAGCGGATGCCAGGGTATCGTAGCAGCAGGTCCTGTGCCAAGACCGGATATCGCTGCAACGCTGCCGCGCCCCGTGCCGACGCCTGCCCCGCCAGCCGTACCCACGCTTGACGAGTCTACCCTGGGCTGGGTCAATCGCATGGTCGAGGCATCCATGGCGGTGAACGAGATTCCTGGCTTTGCCATCGGCATCGTTAAGGACGGGCAGGTCGTCTATGCCGCGGGCTATGGCGTGGCCGAGCGCGGCGCGGCGCGGGCGATGACGCCGCAGACGCTTGCCCCCGCCGCATCGCTCTCCACGCAATTCACGGCTGCCGCCATCCTGCAACTTGCCGCGCAGGGCGACATCGACCTCGACGCGCCGGCCGCCGGTTACTTGCCCGATGTGCCGTTCGCCGACCCGCGCCTGGCAGCCGTCACCATCCGCCAATTGCTTGCCAACACCAGCGGCTTGCCACAGATCAGCGGCGCGGCGGGCTATGATTCTACGCGGCGCGCGTCCACGCCGGACGATCTGAATCGCTACCTTGCCGGCCGCACCCTGGCTGCCGATCCGGCGGAGCGCTTCGAGATCAGCAACGACAACTGGGATCTGCTTGCGGCTGTGGTGTCGAGCGTTGCGGGCCAGCCCTTCGAGCAGTACGCGGCCGATCATCTCCTCGCACCGGCCGGCATGACATCCAGCACCTTCCGCTTGGCCGAGGCGGACCCGGCGCAACTCACCGCATCGCACTGGCTGGACGCGGGCGGGCGGTCCGTCTCCAGCCGCGCCCCTCCCGAGTACGACCAACTTCACGCCGGCGCCACCGGGCTCGTGACCAATGTCGACGATCTGCTGGCGTGGGCGGCGCTCAATCTCGACCATGGCCGCTGTGCCGATGCCCAGGTCGTCCCCAAAGAGACGTACGCCGAAATGTGGGCGCCGCATGCACGCTTTGACGACGAGTTCGGCGGCCTCTTCGAGCAGTGGGGGCTGGGCTGGGCGCTGGCCGACGAGCAGGGGCACCGCGTGGCCTGGTGGGGCGGCATGAGCCTCGGCGCGAACATGATGCTCTTCCTGGCGCCGGACGATGACGTCGCCGTCGTCACGCTGGCCAATGCCACCCGGGAGGGAACGGGGCCGCCCTGGTACAGCTACTCCGTCGGCTACTCGATCCTCCAGTTGTTGCTGGAGGTGCAGATCGGCGGCACCTGACCGCTGGAGAACGCATCGGTCGGATGCGATTGAAAATCCGCACTGGAAGTCATTCACAAGGAGCATATCATGCCGAATAGTGTCTACAAGATCGTGGAGTTGGTGGGAACGAGCCCCGAGTCGTGGGAGATGGCGGCGGCCAATGCCGTGCGCACGGCCGCGCAGTCGTTGCAGGATCTGCGCATCGCCGAGGTCGTCGAGCAGGATCTGCACATCGAGGATGACGCAAGCATCACCTATCGCGTGCGGCTCAAGCTGTCGTTCAAGTATCACGCCGAGGCCTGATCGCAATCATGGGCGCACATGGCCGCAACGAGCCGGCCTATCTGGCGCTTCACCGCAGCGGTGAACTCCAGGCACGGGCGAGGCAGGCGATCGCTTGCCTCGCCCAATGTCGCTTCTGCCCGCGCATCTGCGCCGTGAACCGTCTGGCCGGCGAGACCGGCATCTGCAAGACGGGGCGGCTGGCCCGCGTCAGCAGCAGCTTTGCACACATGGGCGAGGAGGAGTGCCTGCGCGGCTGGCGCGGCAGCGGCACGATCTTCTTTGCACGCTGCTCCCTGCGCTGCGTCTTCTGCCAGAACTTCGCGATCAGCCAGGGCGGCATGGGCACCGAACTTGCGCCCCACCGCCTCGCCCAACTCATGCTCGAGATGCAGGACCTGGGCTGCCATAACCTCAACCTGGTCACGCCGGAGCACGTCGTGCCGCAGATTCTGGAGGCACTGGACATCGCCGCCGACCGCGGCCTCGCCCTGCCCATCGTCTACAACACCTCCGCCTACGATTCCATGGCGAGTCTACGCCTGCTCGACGGCGTGGTCGACATCTACATGCCCGACTTCAAGTTCTGGGATCCCCACCTCGCCCAACGCTACCTCAAGGCCAAGGATTACCCGGAGGTGGCGCGCCGCGCGATCCGCGAGATGCACCGTCAGGTCGGCGCGCTCGTCGTCGACAGAGACGGGCTGGCGCAGCGCGGCGTATTGCTGCGCCACCTGATCATGCCGGGCTGCATCGAGGACTCCAAGGCAATCATGCGCTTTGTAGCCAAGGAACTCTCGACGCACACCTATGTCAACCTCATGGACCAGTACTATCCGGCAGGCAAGGTCGACGTGACCCGTTACGCGGCGTTGAACCGCTGCATCACGCGCGATGAGTATGAGGAAGTGCTGGCGTACGCGCAGCGCGTGGGTCTGCGACGCTTCGACACGCGTCACGCCGGCTATCACTGGACACAATAATCGCCGCATTCCTTGCACATTCCCTACTCATTTCCTGTCCGTCGCAACCATTTCCCGGCGTGCATGCTACAATTAACTTGAAACGGTCTTGATGTCGGGCCGCAGTGATGGGAGCGCATGGGATTTGGCCGGCGCCAGCATGCAGCCCCTCCTGCGGCCCAGCACAACAGATTCTACTCCCTGTGGTGTGGTCATTTTCCGCACCGCCGACATGCAATCAAACCAACTGTTTGCCGACGGTGCCTGGTGGCCCCAACGTTCCGGTCAAAGACGACCGAAGGAGGGAAACCATGACAGCTTCGTTATGGCGAATCGTTGGCATATTGTTACTTGGTTTGGTTCCCTTGCTGAGCGGATGCCAGCCCATCCAGGCTCCGCCTGAAGTTGCCGTCGCCTCAACCTCCGACGTTGTGCGCGGCGCGTACGGCCAGTGGGACCTTGCGCTGATCCCCTCGTATGCGCTGGCGGAAGACGAGTCCGCAGAACTCGCCGGCTATGTCAACCCGCAGGCGATGGTCACCAGCGGATGGCTGGCGGCCAATCTCGACAACCCGCGCGTGCGTCTGCTCGACGTGCGCCGCCCCATCGGTGCGGCAAACTTCGCCATGGCGCATATTCCCCAGGCGCAGCACGTCGATCTCTGGATCGACCTCATGGAGCGCGATCCGAACCAGCCGATGATGGACCTGATTGGGCCGGATCGCTTTGCCGGGCTGATGAGCCGGCTCGGGGTGGCGAATGACTCCACCGTCATCGTCTACGATGCGGGCGAAGGCACCTCGGCGGCGACGTTGTGGTGGGCCATGCGCCGCTACGGCCACGAGGATGTGCGGCTGCTCAACGGCGGGCTCGTCAAGTGGCTGATGGAGGGGCGTGAGACAACCAGTCGCGTGCCCACGTTCGACCCGACGACCTATGTCATCAACGAACAGCCCCAGTTGCTGGCCACGTTGACCGATGTGAAGCAGGCAATCGCCGACCCCACGATCTTCATCGTCGACGCGCGGCCCTTCGGCTACTTCACCGGTGACATCGCGCACGCGGCGACGCCGACCATCGGCCACATCCCCGGCGCGCTCACCATGCCGGCGCCCTGGCAGCTCACTCCCGGGCAGAAGACAATTCTACCCGCCGAGCAGCTTGCCATGACCTTCGATCTCATGGAGATCACGCCCGCACAGCGCGGCATTACCTACTGCGGCAACGGACACCTGGCGGCATTCGACGCGTTCCTGCTCTACTTGATGGGCTTTGAGAACGTGGCCGTCTACGACAGCTCGTGGACGGAATATGGCGTGATGCCGGACATGCCGACCGAAACCGGCTGCAACCAGGGGCTCGGCCTGTAACCTCTTGGCGCCGGCCAGAGTTGGCGCATCTGCATGGTCAGCGCGACCGTGCAGATGCGCCCCTTTTTGATTGGGGCGATCATGCGTGCATGCAGGTGACGCCGGGCACAAAAGCTGCTACACTGGCAGCCATAACAGGCGACGCCACCAACCATCTCCGGAAAGAATGAGGAGCCACCATGCCCGAGGCCAACGCGCTCATCGAGTTCATTGCCACTGCCATCGATATCCTTGGCGTGCTCTTCATCGTACTGGGCACGACGCTGGCGATCGGGATGGTGATCTTCTGGCGTGTCTTTGGCAAGCCCACCGGCGACCGCTATACCACCTTTCGTGTCGTCATGGGCCGCGGCATGTTGATCGGACTGGAAGTGCTGCTTGCCGCCGATATCATCAAGACCGTCGCGCTCGAGCCGAACTTCGCCAACCTGGGCGCGCTGGGTCTTCTCGTCATTATCCGCACGTTCCTAAGCTGGACCCTCACCGTGGAACTGACGGGACGCTGGCCCTGGCAAGAGCGGCCGGAAGAGGCCGGCTCGACCTAGCCGCCAGCCGCGTCATGCCCAGGCGCAGAGCGTCTCCAGGTAAGCCGCCGAGCCGTCACGCAACCAGCCGTCGAGTTGCGCCACTTCCTTGAGCTGCTGCCCGCGCACGCGTGGCACGACCACAAAGCCACACTCGTACCCCGGCAGCGTCGTCATGTCGCCCCACAGCTTCTCGAATTGCGTCACCGGGAAGACATCCTCCTGTCCCTTGCCCCAGCGTTTCTTCACATCCTTGAGCGTGATGTAGGTAGGCATGCGCGCGGCCAGCCCGCGCACCGCTGCCGCCACCCTGTCATCGTCGGCGAGGTCCGCGCGGCTCAACCCGAATGCGGCGAGCAACTGGTCGATATCCACCCAGTAGGTCGCCGAATTGTAGTAGGTCAGGTTGAACTCGATCTCCTCGCGCGGCAGCGCCAGCCCTTCCACCAGGCGCAGTTGCCCGTCGACGCGCGCCAACCCGCCGCCGCGATCGTCGATGCGCCGCGTGATCACCTCCGTCGTCAACGCTTTGCCGGAGCGGATATGCTGGCCCAGCAGCAGGGGATCCACGTCGGCGCCCAGCGTGTCGATGTTGTGCACCAGCAGATGGCGCAACGTCGGGCGCTCGGCCAGCAGCCGGGCAAGCACGCCGTTGCGCAGCAGGTTCGGCACCTCATACCAGTGGCCGACGGGATGCAGACACTGCGCCGGCAGGTTGTCGGTGTAGTCGCTGCCCTCGCCCGCCTGTTGCGCCCAGTTGATCAGCGCGGCGTGCAGGCTCTCGCGCACCTTCTGCGCCTGCTCGTCGAGCAACTGCTGCGGCATCTCCTCCCAGGCAAAGCGCAGGTCGCGCGCCATGGGGATGAGGCGCAGCCCCACCGCCCGCCCCGGCGAGAGCAGCAGCGGGCCGGGATAGCCGGAATTCCTCGTCCGCGCCAGAAAGTCGGCGATCGGCGCGTGCGTCAAGTAGCTGGTAGTGATGACGTGCGGGATCGGCGTGCCCGTCAGCGCGCCGGCGCGGCGGCTCTTGGCCAGGTGCACCTCGATGAAGTTGCG
Organism: Caldilineaceae bacterium; assembly: GCA_020634815.1. Classification (GTDB taxonomy): domain Bacteria; phylum Chloroflexota; class Anaerolineae; order Caldilineales; family Caldilineaceae; genus Caldilinea. Next base: position 91,387 of record JACKBA010000008.1, read on the forward strand.
GTGCTTGCCGCCCACGCGGGCAAAGGGATTGAGCGCCTTGACCACGCCGGCGCCCTTGGTCCAGCGACTGCCGGCGCCGCCCGCCAGCGACACCACTGCCACGGCGCCATCCGCCAGCGCGTCCATGCCGAGCGCGCGCAACTCCTCCGCCTCGCGCTCGGCAAGCCGCGTTATGTCCACGACATCGCCCGGCGCCACATCCTCGATCGCGGAGCGCACCGGCAGCCGGTTCTGCGCCAAGCCGATGCGCCCGCTGCGCAGGTCGGCGCGGATCTGCTCGTGCTGCACGCGGTCGAAGCCGTTGGCGTCGAGCAGCGCCGAGAGCGTCTGCTGGCGGCCATCCTGGCTGTCGCCCTGCGGCAGCAGCCGGTCAAAGAGCGTCTGCACCATGCCGGCCAGGGCAGGCTGCGAGCGGGCGGCTGCGCCAAAGGCATCCAGCTCGGCGCGGCGGAAGGCGGAAAGCGTGCGCTGTTCGTGGCGCAGCAACCCCGGCACCGTCAGCGTATAGTAGCCGGCGGGCATGAGCGCCTGCTGCCCGGCGAGCAACTCCGCCCACGTGCCGCGCTCGTTGATGGCAAAGTCGTAGACGACCGGGTCCATGGCAAAGGGCACGGCACTCTCCAGTTCGCGCTTGGCCGCGCGCATCATCTCTTGTAGCCAGCCCTGCGCTTCGGCCTTGCGCGCCGGGTCGAAGATAAAGCCCATGCCGCCGCCGGCCATGCCGCCCAGCATCCAGAAGCCCCAGAAATCTTCGCCAAACGCCGCCCGCGCCCGCTCGATGAGCGTCTCAGTGTAGAGGTTGCTCGCCCAGGGGATGATGCTCTGGATCGGCCCGCGGAAGTTGCGCTCGGTGGCCGCGCCGATGGCAGCAATGTCGCCGGCGCGCAGCAGCCCCGTGATCTTGTCGAAGAGGCGCATGGCCTCCTGGCGCCCGGCCCACTCCGCCTCAGAGCGCAGCAGGTATTTCTCCGTCACCATCTCCAGGATCGGGCCGACGTCCTGCGCCATGCCGCCATGCACCAGCACCAGGCTCTCCTGCAACTGCTCGCGCGTCATCGGCGTCACATCGTCGCGAGTGAAGATCGTGTGATTGGGCAGCAGCCGCCCGCGTGAAATACCAAGCTCCGGGTCGCCGGCGCCGGCCTCCACGCCCTGGATGAGCTTCATCCCCGGCCAGACGCCGCCCGAGTCCTGCCAGCCACCGCCCGAGCCGCCCAGCCACTCGCCGAGGATCGCCCGCGCCGCCACGACGCGCCGCTCCTCCTCGCTGAGCTGGCCGGTGAGCGACTGCGCCTGTCCCGTGGCGCGCATGCACGCCGCGATAAGCGACGCCAGCAGGTTGGTCGACACCGCCAGCCGCGAGCCCTTGGGAATGCCGTTGACCTGGCTCACCAGCTCGATGCCATAGCCCGGCTTGATGAGCCGCGCCAGCAGATCGGCCAGCGACTGCCCCGACCCCTCGATGCCCGGCGGCACGATGCCCGAGGCGATGACCGCGGCCTTGAGCAGCCCCAGGTAATCCTTGGCAAAATCGAAGACCTCGGCCAGCGAGGTGATCTCGGCCACTGCACCCAGGTCGACGCTGACCAGGCGCAGGATGGGCTGGTCGATGACGCGGAAAAAGCTCTCCACCGGCGGCCGCGGCTTGCCGTCCCCCTGCCCGCGCACGGCGAGATCGATGGAGACGTTGAGCACGCGCGCGCCTTCGGGGTAATCCATGCCCAGGAAAAAGATGTCGCTCCAGCCACTGTGGCTGAGGTCCATGCGCACGGGTGTGGCTTCGTGGAGGATGGGGAAGAGATAAGGGGATGAGGGGGTGACCGGATGTGGGGGTGAAATGTCTTCGCCGCGGGTGGGCGCACTCGATTTCTCACCCTGCCATCTTGTCATCTTGTCATCCGCCCGATACAACTCCTCCCGCACCCGCAGCGGCTGGTCCGCCGGGTGGCCGATGCGGAACATCCACTGGTTGCCGCGCACGGAACGCACGCTGCGCCGCACCTGGTTGGCCAGCGTCTGGAAGCCGAGGCGGCGATAGGCTTCGGCCAGCGCGCTGGCGGTGGCGTCGCTGAGCGGCGCGGCCAGGAAGAGGTCGATGGCCTCCTCGAAGCGGCGCTTGAGCAGGTTGTCGTAGCCGTCGAAGGGCACCAGCCCGCCCGGCGCCAGCCCAGCCTTGAGCGGGATGTGAAAGCGGTAGATGGCGTAGAGAAAGAAAAGCGCGCGCACGCGTTCGTAGAGATTGTCGCTCTGGCGGCGGAAGCGGTCGAGCGCGGCGCACTCGGCCAGCAACTCGTCAAGTGTTGCCGACCGGCAGAAGGCGTCAAGCGATCGGTTGCGCACGTCGGGTTCCTGCGCGGTGATGATCTGAATCAGTTGGCTCATGGCAGTCGCCGAGAAGGTGGTTGGCCCGCGGTGGGGCAAGGATTTGCTGCAACCATTGTAGCGCAGAAAGGAATGCACGGCGAAGCTGTGTCGCCAATGGGGTACGTCCCAGGATATTGGCGAAGTCAGCGCCGGCATCATCATGGGACACGCCTGCGCCAGTGTGCCTGTGATATAATTCACAGACTGGCGGAGCAACCCACGCGCCATATTCAAACCAAACTGCATACCCTGTGGCGATGGTGCCACGAAGGAGCGGACTATGCGAGAAAACCGCCATGACCAGATTGTTCATCCGCAAAAGGGTCGTGACGCTCGTGCTCAAATGCGTTGGGTGCGTGCTGCGCTGCTGATGTTGTTTGGCTTCTTCCTTGTCATGGGATCTGGGACTTCTTCGGTCAAGGCCGCCGTGGCAATAGAGCCGGACGCGCCGGTGTTGCCGGCGGTTGTGCCGATCGACGACTCCGAAACGCCGTTCAAGGTTTGGCTGCCGGCAGTTTCGGCCAGCGTTGGCGCATCACCGGTGTACATCGGACCGACCGATGAGGACCCGACACGGCGCGCAGCCACCGTCGAACTCTGTCTCTCCAGCGTAGAAAGAGGTCAGAACATTCGCGGCAACTGGCCCGGTGCGACGAACCAACAGGTCTGGGCCGGCGTGCTGCGCGTCAAGATTGCAGGCGTCGACCAGCTTGGCTTTTGCACCGACATCAACAATCCCATCTCGCCGGGGAAATGCTACGCCAACTCGAGCCTGGGCGTGACCAACGCCATGGTCGCGTGCGCGCTAACCTTCTACCCGCCCGAAGTCGGGCTGCCAAAGGATGAGGCTTCGGCACGGCAGGCTACCGTCTGGCACTTTGCCGATGAGTTCGACCCGGTATCGCCGGCCGCGGTGAAGTCGCGCACGGAGCAGATCGTGGCTGATCTGCTTGCCAGGCAGGCGCAGGGACAATGCCCGGATGTACTCGTTCCCGCACTCACCTTGTCACCACCGTCTGCGGTCAACTTTTTGGTTCCACAGGACAGCGGTTACAGCCCCAGCACCCATGTCATGACTGCAACCCTGACCGTGGGACCATGGCCGGTTGTCGGGCAGCTATTGCAGGTAGAGACGAGCTTCGGCACGCTTGCCGGGGGCGGCGCGCAGACAACGGTGACCACTGACGTCGCCGGCCGCGCCATGATCGCAGTGACGTCATCGGCACCAGGGCGGGCTGTGATTACGGCCACGACGACGGTGACCCTCCCCGTCGGCATACGCGTCGACCCGGGTCCCACGGTGCAGAAGATCGTGGCGAACGGCAACGCCCCCCACCAATTGCGCGCCGCTGCTCAAAAAGAGTGGGTGGGCGGCGGCAGCATTGTGGTGCGCAAGTTCCATGACTACAATCAGAATGGCGTCCAGGACCCCGGCGAACCGCTCATCAACTGGAACATCAAATACCGCACCGAACCGGACGGGACTTTCAGCGAGATAAGCCTGGGCGCAGGCGGCAGTCGCACGCTGGCAGTGGCACTCGACAAGACGTATGAGATCTGCGAAATTGAAAGGAGCGGCTGGCAGCGCACGACGCCGGCCACCTGCGTCACCGGCGTCGCAGCCGGCGACACAGTAGACTTCGGCAACATCCAGTTGGCAGCACTGCTCATCGAAAAATACGAGGACCTTGACGGCGATGGCACGCGCGGCGTCGATGATCCGCCGCTGAACGACTGGGGCTACATCCTCTTTCAATACAAAGGCGGCACATGGTCAAATATCGGTAGCGGCTATACGGAGAACGGCGGCCGGCTTGGCTTTGCCAACCTGCCTATCGGCACCTATCGGATCGACGAAGTCATGCAGCGCGGCTGGTACAGCGCCACCGCGACGTCACAACTGATCACCCTGACCCAGACGGTGCAACAGGGTAATCTGCTCTTCGGCAATGTGCGCCCAGGACGCTTGCACTTGCAGAAACGCTGGATCGACGCCGGCGTGCCGGTCCCAGCACCGGCCCCGATCACCGTCTGCCTGGAACGCATTGGGCCTGGCGCACCGGCCCAGATTGTAGCGCCCGTCGTCGGGGAGGTGCCACTGGCCCGTGTCGGCGAACGCTGGTGTTGGGATCAACTGCTCGACGAAGTCACCATCGACCAACTCTGGCCCGGGGAGTACCGCATCTGGGAGGTCGTGCCGCCGGGCTGGTTCGGCGCCGACGAGCCGCCCGTGTTCCGCCTCGTGAGCGGCGGCGAGGCCTCGGTGACGCTCGAAAACGTACGCCAGCGCCCCGCTCTGGCCGCAGCGAAGAGCTGTGCCGCCGATGTGTTGCAGGGCAACCGCGTCGAATACACGCTGGCGGTCACCAACACGGGCAATGTCGTCCTGTCGGATGTCGCCGTCATCGATGCCATGGCCGGTCTGTCCACGACCATCCCGCTGCTCAAGCTGGGGGAGAGTCAATCCTTCACGGCGGCGGTGATCGCCGATGCACCCGGTGAATTGTCAAACCGCGTCGACGTCATGGCCACACATTTGGGCCAGCCAGTCACCGCCGACGCCACCTGTACGTCCACCGTCTGGAGGCTTGCTGTCGACGCCAGCGTCGTGCCGACCTACACCCAGCCCTACACCTGGACGATCGTCAAGAGTGCATCGCCGATCACCGTCGAGTTGGCGCCGCCGGCAAGCGCCGCCATCACCTACTCCATTGGATTGACGCGGGCACCGCTGGCGCCGATCGACATTGCCGTCAGCGGCACCGTCACCGTCGCCAATCCTTCGCCATTGGCCGCTCGTCTGGCAGGTGTCGATGTCATTGTAGACGGCATACCCGCTACCGTCACTTGCCCCGGGGATACCGTGCCGCCAAGTGCGACACTGGATTGTCACTACGGTACGGTGCTCCCCCGTCGCGTAGACGGCAGTGTGGCAGTCACTGCCAGCATGGTGACCGACGCCGGCCCGCTGCTGCCGCTCACGACCACGGCCCCGGTCGACTTTTCCGGAACTTTACCGGCGGAGATCGATGCGACCGTCACGGTCCGCGACGACCAGCAGCCGGGTGTGACCTGGCCGTTCACGGGGACAGGCAGCGTGAGTTACACGACGACAACCAGTTGTCGCGATGTCAGCTACGAGAATCTCGTCTCAACCGGCCGGATTACCAACACGGCAACGATTCAGGAGACCGGACAGTCGGCCACGGAGTTCGTGACACGCATCTGCCGCACCAGCCGGATCGAAGTCACCAAGCTCGTGGATTGGGATACCGGCACGCCGAACCCGGCAAAACGATTCACGATCTGCCTGCGCGGCCCGTCGTATCCCACCGGCACAGAAGCGGGGGCCTGCCAGGAGACTGGATACCAAGGCGGGGTGCTTGCCTGGGAGCCGGTGGATCCGGGCCTGTACACGGTGAGCGAAATCAATCCGGGCGACGACTGGGATAGCCCACTGCCGGCGGACGTGGAAGCATTGCCGGGCGAGACCGTAGGCGTGAACTTGTTCAATCGCTACATCGACCAGGGAGGACAGGGAGGGACAGGCGGCACCTTGCTCGTTCGGAAGATCGTCGACTGGGGCAAAGCGCCACCTGACCTCGGCATCAGTTTCACCATCTGCATCACCGGCGGGGGCTTCACTGTCGACAGTCTCGGGGCCTGTCAGGAGGTTGGCGCAGAAGGCGGCGAGGCGGTCTGGCTCAACCTGGATCCGGGGCAGTACACCATCGTCGAGCCGGACATCGACCCGGCGGTGTGGGATATCTCCGGCGCCGGCCAGGTGGTGACGATCGTCAAAGACGAGGAGACCATGGCCGAAGTGCGCAACACTAACAAAAATGTGCCGACCGCCTTGCCCCCCAGCGACGAACCCGCCGGCCACGGCGAGTGGATCTTCCTGCCACTCATGCGGCGGTGAGGAAGTGGAAGGGAGCGCAGGGAACGCGCAGAATTGACCGTGCGTGCCCTGCATTCTCTGAAATCGGCTTGCTCACGGGCGCACATCGTTCGTACAGCATACCGTGCCAGGGGGCGACATATTTCTTGACAAGTGGGAGCGCCGGTGCTCCTTGTCTGGGGCGGCGGACATGAGGGTTCACAGCTTGGCTGTCGACAGCATCACCCCGCCGTCAGGCCAAGCAGGCAGCCACGGGCACGGTCTATCAGGGTCATAGGGGTGCTCTCTGTCTGGTTGTCGAATGGCTTGTCATGCCGGAGGCATTCAGCACGCAACTGCCTCCGGCATGTCACATCAGGCTGCCGACATCATACAGCACGCACCGTGATTTCGTCGCCTGCGCTGCATTCGAACTCAACGAGATTGCCGTCAGAGTGACGGACCGGCACATCCGCCCCGTTCCGGCTTATGACGAAGTCGCTGCCGGCGCGCAGCCGGCACAGACCCTCAAGCGACGCCTGAATCACAGCGTCAACAAGCTTGCCTGCCTTCCACGTCATCGCCACGCGGAAGCCGCCGCGCGCACACAGACCGCGCACCTGACCGTCGGGCCATGCAGCCGGCAGCGCGGGCAGCAGGTGCAGATACCCTTGATGGCTCTGCAGCAGCATCTCGGCGATGCCGGCGGTGGCGCCCGTGTTGTAGTCCATCTCGTAAGCGTTGCGCGGCGCAAGCTTGGTTCCCACCATCAGGCTGCGGTCCCCCTCGACGCGAAAGAGCGTGTTGAGGCAGGCGTAGGCGGCCTCACGGTCGCCGAGCCGCGCCTGGTAGAGCATGAGCAGGTTGCGCCCCCAACTGCCTTCCTCGTAGCCGCCGGGCGCATTCTCGCGCCGTTCAATCGATACGCGCGCAGCCGCAGCCAGTTCCGGCGTTGCGTCCGGGGTGATCTGGGCATAGGGAAAGACGCCAAGAAGTTGCGTCGTGTGGCGGTGATGCGGCATCGCCTCGTCGTAGTCGTCCAGCCACTCCTGAATCTGTCCGTGCCGCCCGATCTTGTAGGGCGGTAGCTTTGCCTGCGCAGCGCTGATCCGCTCACGCAAAGGCTCGTCGATACCCAAAACCTTGCTCGCCTTGATGCACTCGGCAAAAAGCTCATGGATCAGGATACGGTCGGCCGTGGGCGACATGCAGACCGCATAGGGCTGTCCATCGAAGAGAAACAGATTCTCCGGCGAGTTGGAGGGGCCACTCAGCAGCCAGCCGGTGACAGGATCTTCGAGGAGGTAAGCCAGGAAGAACTCGGCAGCCTCCTTGAGGATCGGATAGGCAACGTCAGCCAGGAAGCGTGTGTCGCCCGTAAAGGCGTAGTGATCCCACAGATGCGTCGCGACCCACGCGCCGCCGGTCGGGTGCATCCCCCAGCGGATGCTCCAGCCCGGCGCGGCAAAGCCCCACGGGGTGGAAAAGATGTGCGCCACCCAGCCCGGCAGCCCGTACAGTGTCGCCGCGGCGTGGCGTCCGGACGGGACCAGCGTGCGCTCGATCCAGCGCAGCAGCGGCAGGTGACACTCCGGGATGCCGGTCAGTTCGGCGATCCAGTAGTTCATCTGCGTGTTGATGTCGAGGTGGTAGTCGCACGTCCACCCAATGCGGCAGGCGACGTTGTCGTTCCACACGCCGGTCAGATGTGCGGGCAGCGGCGAGTCGGGCCGCGAGCTGCCGATGAGCAGGTAGCGGCCAAAGTGAAAGAGCAGCGCAGCCAGTGCCGGGTCGTCGGCACCGGCCTGCACGGCGGCCATGCGGCGGTCGAGCGGTTCGTCCGCATGCGGCGACGGTCCCAGGTCGAGACCAACGCGGCGAAAGAGCGCCTGGTGGTCGGCGATGTGCCGCGCCTTGAGCGCGTCGTAGCCCTGCGCAACGGCAGCGTCGATGCGCGCCCGGCAGGCAGCGACCGGGTCGGCGCCGTCGAAGGTGCTCTCGAACGCCAACAACAGCGTGACGGCGTCGCATCTCTCAGCCACAATGCCCGCGCCAAGTGCACGGACTGCCCCGCCTTCGGCCAGCACGGCGAGCCGGGCATGGCCGATCACGCCGCACGCACCGTCGCTGTGATAATGCTCGCGGGCCAGCACTTCCATGCCCAGCGTGGCGTCGTCGATCGCCTCTACAGCATACGGCTGTTCGTCGCCGTCGAGCATCACGCGCAGCCCCAGCGCGCCGGCGCGGCTGCACGTGATGCGCATCGCTATCACGCTGTCGGCGTGGCTGGCAAAGAGCTCGCGTTGGTACGATACCTCAATGGGTTCGTAGCCGGCGTCAAATTTGCCGTCACCCGCACGCCCAAGAAAGAGGCCCCGTGCACTGGCGGTTCCGGTCACTTCATAGCGGACGGTCGCAACGGCAGTGTCGAGGTCGAGCGCGCGGCGATAGTTGAGCAGGTTTTCGTCGCCATGTGCCATGAAGATACGCAGGTTGCCAAAGGGCAAATTGGTGCCGTAGTTGAGCTTACGACCTTCGATCTGCTCGCACAGATGGTTGGCGGCGGCGACCTCGCCGGCCAGAAACTGACGGCGAATTTCCGGTACGATGGCCGGCCCATCCGCGTTATTATTCTCCAGCGACGGTTCACCCGACCAGAAGGTGCTATCGCTCAGGTAGACGCGCTCGGCACATGCGTCGCCGTAGAGCATCGCGCCCATGCGCCCGTTGCCCAGCGGCAGCGCATCGCACCACTGTGCCGCCGCCTCCGCATACCAGATTGTTGTTTGTTCACTCATTGGGTTTGCTCCGAGAGTTGTGTATGCATGACGACGACATCGGCCGCGCGTTCGGGCGGCGTAACGGTGTATTCCAGCTTGCCCGCCACATAGCGCCCCTCGACGACAGTGATGTCATGTGCATGCAGCTTGAACTCCACATCCCACCCGGCAGGCCAGGCAGGCAGCAGCAGGATCTGCCGGCCAAAGCACTGCATCAGCATCTCCTGCAAGCCGATCATGCCTGAGCCGCCCCAGTTGTGGTCAGGCGTCCAGTCGTGACCCGGTCCCCAGAACGCAGGGAAGCGCCGCCCCGAATCCGCCAGCTTGAGCAGCGTGTAGCGGGCGGCATCCTCGGTCAGCCCCATACGCGCACAGAAGATCGCCTGCTGGTGCCAACTGACGTGGCTCAACTGGTCGGCGGTGTAGTCGCCGTAGCGCCAGGTGTCGATTGCCACCTGCAGGTCAGGCTTGGTCAGCCCGTAGAGTTCGTACGGATGGACAGGGTAAAGCTGCGGGATCTCGACGTTGATGATGCCGGTCCACGAGACCGCGGGGGCGATGGTCTTGTGTCCCTGCATCGCGCGGAAGGGCAGTGGCGGGATGCGGTCGAGCAGGCCGCGGTAGTATCCGAGCGACTCCTCGCTCAGCAGGTCGCCGGCGATCTCTAGCAGCGCCTCGACCGTGCCCTTCAGCCCCGCCACCAGGTCGGCCGGATTGAGCGCGTCCTTGTAGGTTTCGCATGCGGTGGACGGGAACAAAACCAGGTGGCCGTTTTCGTCGAGCGGGCGGATGGCGTTGACAAAGTGCTGCCACTGGTAATGCTCGTCAAAGAAGCGAATGGCGCTCTCGATGAAGGGCAGGTAGTCGCCGATCGGCAGCCCGCTGTACTGGCGATACTTGAGCATCATCAGCGCAAACTCGAGCTGGCTGAGATAGAGGTAGCGAATCCACGGCGCCATCTGTTCGGTCGGGTCGAAGTTCGGTGGCCGCCGGTGATAGGGGTCGGGCGTTTCGGGCCAGCCCCACGACCAGCCCAGCGGCAGGCCAAAGTTCTCCAGTTGCTCGGTGAAGGAACAGCCGCCGTGTCCCCAGTAGTGGCGGGTGCGCGCCTCGGCGCCGGGCAGCGCGCGGCGGTAGTACTCAAACTGCGGCGGCATGAGGTCAAAGTCGCCGCTCTTGAGCATCGGCCAGTAGAGCAGCCGCTGATTCTGCGCGGTGTGGCTTCCGCCGCCCCACATGCGGAAGTCGGCCGATTCGTCGGCAAGGTCGTCGCGCACAAAGCCGGGGTCGTAGATAAACAAGCCGCCGTTGAACTTCGTCGGATATTCGCCGGCACGGTTGCAGCCGAGCATGTAGCGGAAGAGTTGGTAGTTGCGCCCGACTTGCCACACGGGATCGGATGGGTCGGGATTGGCGGAGTTCAGGCATATGTGGCTGCGCTGCCAGAAGTCCGCCCACCAGGTGCGGGCGATCTCTCGCGCCGTGTCGATGTCCACACCCGCGGCGCGCGCATCCAGGACAGCAAGCCAGTCGTCGAGCGTCTCGCACTGCGCCGTGTGCAGAACGATATCCAGCCGGTGCTGGGACGCGGGCTGGCGGCTGCGCAGGCTCCAGCCGCGGTAAGGCGTCTGCCCGTGCTGCCCCTCGCTGATGTCGGCAGCCACCAGCCCAGGGCCGCGCATCAGCCCGCCGAAGGTGCGGTTGCGCTGCGTGTTGGGAATCTCCTCCTTGACCGGCTCCAGCCCCTGCTGCTTGACCAGGAAGTCATAGAGCAGGCGGTCGCTGCGGTTGCGGTGATAGAAGCGCACAGCATCACCGTTGAAGCCCACGCTGTCAGGTTCGGTCGTCACCGTGCCGGGATAGCTGACCCAGCTTGCGCACGGATGGCGGCGCTCGTACGGAATCGTGCGTGGAGCCTGGCGCCAGTTTTCGTAGCGCGCCTCCAGTGCGACCGCGTGACCCGCGGCCACCTCGATGTGAATCACGGGTTGCTCGACTTCGACCCATACGGCGATCGTCACGGCAGGCTCACCGGCGACAATTTCGACAAAACCCTGGCGCAGCTTCAACTCCTGGCGAAAGCGCATTCCAGGCTGGAAAGGGTTCGGCGTCAGGCGCACGCGCACGCGGCCGAGCTTGAGCATCTGGTTGTTCTCGTCAAAGCTGCCCGCCCGATCGATGTAGAGGAGCAGTTCGCCCTCGCCCTCCGCATCCGGTTCCACCCACACGTTGAGGCCGATGTCGTGGCCGCCACAGGGCATCGACTCGCCCGAGTTGCGGCTCATGGATGTCCAGACAGGATTGTATTGATCAGGAAACGCGTGCATTACGCACCAGCTTTCAATAGTAGAACTGCGGCGCGGCCGGGCCGTCGAGTTCGAGCTTGACGACGTTGAAGGGAAGTGCTGGCGGCAGGGCCGGCAGACCCTCGATCAGCAGGCGACGTCCTTCGCGGCGCACCGCCAGTTCCTGACCAGTAGCGAGCAGCACCGCGCGGCGCACGTCGTTGCGCAGTTGGTTGAGCGAGAGCACACCGGTCGGCGTCCATAGTTGCAGGATCAGATAGGCATTGTTTCCTTTGGTCGTGATGCGCCCGCCGGAGAAGTAATCCCACCAGTCCGGCAGCACGCGCTCGGTCGCATAGATCGCCTCGCCGTGCAGCCGCAGCCATTCGCCCACTTGCAGCAGGCGCTCGCACGCCGGCAGCGGGATGACGCCGTCCGGGTCGGGACCGACGTTGAGCAGGTAGTTGCCGCCCGCTGCCACACACGCGGTCAGCTCATCGAGCAGGCGCCAGGTATCCTTGTAGTGATCGGACGGGCTATAGCCCCAGTGCTTGTAGGTCATCGTGACGCACGACTCAAAAACGCCCGGCTGGCTGGCGTGCGGTATGGTCTGTTCGGGGGTGCTGAAGTCGCCGGGCAGACCGGAACGGTTATTGAGAAGAATGTCCGGCTGTGCGTTGCGAATCCATGCGACGAGTTCCTGCGAGCGCCACACGTCGGCCGTCTTGTCGCCCCATCCGCCGCGGAAGTTGGCGTCGTCTGAGCAGTCGAACCAGAAGATGTCGATCTTGCCGTAGTTGGTCAGAAGTTCTTTGGCCTGATTGTGGAAGTGATCGACGAGTTTCGCCCATCCTTCCGGGTTACGTTCCGGGCCATCGAAATAGGCTGGGAAATCCCAGTCTTTGACGGAGAAGTAAAACCCAACGCGCAGACCCTCCGCCCGGCACGCCGCGACATACTCGGCGACAAAGTCGCGGCCGGCCGCGGTCTTGTCGCTGGTGAAATCGGTGTACTGGCTGTCGAAGAGACAGAAGCCGTCGTGGTGCTTGGTTGTGAGCACCATGTACTTCATCCCGGCAGCCTTGGCCAGTCGCGCCCAGGCTGCCGCATCGAAATAGCGCGGCTGGAATTGGTCGGCCAGCGCGTGATACTCGTCCGGCGGAATTGCTTCCGTGTAACGCGCCCACTCGCCGCGGCCCAGAAGGGAATAGAGCCCCCAGTGAATGAACATGCCGAACCGTGCGTCTGTAAACCAGCGGGTTCGGTCAGCCGCGTGTAGTTCTGAAGGAGACATTGGCACCTCTGTAGCAGTCACTTGGATAATTCTCAGTTCAGGTCAGGCAGGTCGTACTCGCCAAGCCGGAGTGGATACTGCCCGTACTCGCGCACCAGGTCGACGACATATTCATAGTTTTCCGGCGAAACGTTGCTGGGTACGGAATGGTCGGACTGAAAGATCAGACCGCCGCCTTTGGCTGCGTTGAGCTTGCGCAAGACGATCGGTTTGAGTTCTTCCTTGCTGCACGCGGCCCATTCCATGACATTCATGTTGCCGCAGAAGGCGATGCGATGGCCATATTGGCGGCGCAATTCCACGACATCCAGACCGGCTTTGGCTTCCAGCGGGTTGTACGCGTCGACGCCGATCTCGATAAAGTCCTCGAAGATACGCCGCACGTTGCCGCAGCCGTGGTAGATGACCGGCAGACCGGCGGCATGGCAGGCTTCCACCATGGCCGCCAGGCCGGGCTTGTACCATTTGCGCCAATAGTCGGGATGGAAGAAAAGGTCCTTGCGATAGGCGACATCGCCCCAGATGACCATGCCATCGATCAGGCCATCGGCGGCCTTGATCTGAGCCTTGAGCATGGCAAGCGCCCATTCATTGGTGCGCTTCACGAACTCGCCGAATTGGTCCGGGTAGAGACCCACCCAGAGCAGCAGGTTCTGCGGCCCGACGATGCGGGTCATGTACTCGTTCGCCTCGCACTGGCTGCCGAAAACGGGAATGGTGGCGCGCTTCTCCTTGACCGTCTCGATCCACGGCGGCAGGTTGCGGGCATAGCCGTCGCCCACACCGGCGATTTGGTTGTCGCCACCGCTGAAAAAACGGCGTGGGTCGGCGGGATCGTCGAATACAAACGCCTCCGCCTTCTCGATCGTGTCGGTCTCGAAGCCAATGAACTCGGGCATAGGATCGCTGAACTTCTTGCGCAGGATTGCCTCAAATCCGGTGCGGACGATGACCTCTTCCTCGGTCTCGCTCAGCACCTCGAACGCCTTGATGTGGGGATCCATATTGGGAATGGTCACCGTCCAGTCGAGGTCGTAATGCTGATAGACGTCGGCGTCGGCAGGCAAACCTTTTTCCTCACGCCAGCGATCCAGGAAGCCCCCCCAGAAGAAATCGCTGACCGGGATGCGATCCGGCTCTTCGTGCCTGAGCGCCTTGTTCATGCGTTCCAATTTCTTGAGACAATTCTCGGTTCTCTGCATAGTCGTGGCTCTCCCGTTCGCCGGATGCGTCTGACGTTATTGAAAGCACACGTCACCCAGGAGAGGGAGTCCTGGGTGACGTGGTGACGTTAATCGCTACGTGTGGCGCCTGCTGCGCTGCCTACTTCGCCTGGGTGGCGTCGTAGGAAGCCTGCATGGCGGCCAGATAGCTGGTCAGGTCGAGCTGCTCGAGACCCGCCACATAGGAGTCCCAGTCGGTATCCAGGTTCTTGGCGCCTGTGATGAACTGGAGCGCGTTCTGGTTCACGTAGTCCGTGATATTCTGGCGCTGCATGGCGAGTGCGTCGGCCGTGGCCGGGTCGGGCCAGAGCGTCCAGAATGGGAAGTGATCGGGCGACTCCTTGCCTACCATCAGGTCGGTGGCATCCTGCAGACGGCGCTCGTAGCCGGGCCAGTTGTAGTATTCCTCCGGATCGACCGACTGCACCCAGCCGTCACGGAAGGTCTTGGGCTGGAAGTACTGCGCCATGGCGCCCCACGAGGAGTTGCGTGGCTCTGCATCTGCCGGCTGCTGAATCACGGCAAAGATCGGCTCCACTTCCTTGTTGAGCGCAACGTCGCCTTCCTGCGGCCGGCGCCAATCCTTGCCCTCTTCACCGAAGTGGGCGCGTAGTTGGCCCTCTTCCGTGAACATGGAGTCGACCAACTTGATCGCCGCAACTTGGGCCTCTGGGCTGGCCTTATTCGTCAGCACAAACGTCGCGCCCGGTACAGTGTTGGGCAGGAACGTCGAGTACTCGGCGTGCGGTCCCTTCAGCGGCGGGATGGCGTCATAGTCGGCGCCGTATGGTGCCTCGGGGCCGACTGTCACGAAAATGGCAGGATGCATGCCTGCGCCCGCGCCGAGAAGCTGTGCCTCGGCGTTGTCACCGATCTTCTTGTAAGCTTCGGCATTTTGCGTGAACGCACCGGGATCGATCAGGCCGGCATCATACAGGCCCTTGATGTAGGTGAGCCCTTCCTTCCACTCCGGTTTGTTGGCAACCGTATCGACCTTGCCGTCATTGAGAATCAGATAGGTACGATCGTCAGAGTAGATGAAGCCATTCATCAGGTAAGAGAGCGGGCGCACACCGTAGTCTTCGATGGAGCCGCTCAGCGGCACTTCGTCGGCCTGGCCATTGCCGTTGGGATCCTGGCTCTTGAAGGCTTCCAGCATTGCCTGGAACTCTTCGGTGGTCGCCGGCACTTCAATGCCTAGCGCGTCACGCCACTTGGTGTTCACCCACATTTTGTTAGCGTACGAGCAGTGATAGCACTCGATCAACTGCGGCAGCCCGTAGATGTTACCGTCGGGCGCCACGGTCATCGCACGGAAGAGCGGGTAATTGTCCAGCGCAGCCTGCACGTTGGGTGCATGTTCGGCAATCAGGTCGTTCAGCGGGATAATCACACCCTGCTGGCCATACTTGAGCAGTTCAAGCTGGCTGAACTGGTCGACCCACGGAATCAGCATATACAGGTCCGGATAGTCGCCGCTGGCCAGCGAAATCTGGCGCTGTTCCTTGGCGGAGTTGCCGTCGAATGTGGTGGTCTGGAAGGTAAAGTCAATACCAAACTTCTCTTCAGCCTCTTTCGTGAACGAGTTCGTCTCCAGGTCCACGTCGGTTCCCTGGGGCGAGAAGATGGTGATCGGGACAGCGCCGGCGGCTGCACCCGAGTCCCCTTCGGCCGGGGCTGCTACGGGTGCAGCGGGTGCGCCGGTGCAGCTCACCAGCAGGATGCTGGCGAAGACAAACAATGCCATAAAAAGCAAACGACTCTTCCTCATAGCCTGGTTCTCCTTGCTGATAAACAGAAAACGAAAAGCATCTTTGCGAAAAAACGACGGCTCCGCTAGTAACTCTGGCAGGCAACTCAAGAAACTTGCCGCACCAGCACCATCCACTTTTTGTGCTTGCACCTCCCCTTGGCGGTCATATTGACCAGGCGAAATGAATCTACCCCTTGACCGATCCGATCAACATTCCCTTGACAAAGTAGCGCTGGGCAAACGGATAGATGAGCAAGACCGGCAGGCTCCCGACGACGATAAGTGAATACTTGAGCAGGTCGGCCATCTGCTGGCGTTCGACCATGACCGAGGCTTCCATCGAGCCGGACGTCGTTGTATTCAGAATTAGGATGCTGCGCAGCACGAGTTGGAGCGGATGCAGAGCGGCTGACTTCAGATAAAGCAATGCATCAAAATAGGCGTTCCACTGACCGACGGCATACATCAGCACGAGTACGGCCAGAATCGGCTTGGAGAGCGGCAGTACGACCGACCACAGAAAGCGCAGATCGCTGCAGCCGTCGAGTTCTGCTGCCTCGGCCAGTTCTTCGGGGATGCTGACCTGGAAGAAGGTGCGGGCGATGATCACCTGCCATGCCGCAATCGCCTGCGGAATTAACAGCGCCCACCGTGTATCGATCATGCCCAGATTCTTTACAACCAGGTACGTTGGTATCAGGCCGCCGTAGAAAATCATTGTGAACACGATAAAGATCATGATCGCGTCGCGACCGAAAAGTGTGCGACGCGACAGCGGGTAGGCGACGAGTACAGTCAGCGTCACGCTAATCAGCGTTCCGAAAATCGTATAGTAGAGAGAGTTGGCGTAACCGGTGATGATCTGTGGGTTACCAAAAGCGACCTGATATCCGCGCAAGGAAAAATCTACCGGGTAGAGCCACACCTTGCCGGACGATACCGCGGCCGGACTGCTGAACGACGAGCTGACGACATAGATCAATGGGTATAGGACGATCAGCAAGACAAAAAACAGAAACAGATAGACAAAAAACAGGAAGATGCGGTCCCCGATCGATTCCCGGATTTTCAGTGATCGCGTCGTCGATTCTGCACGTGCCATCGATTCTTCCCTTCGACACCCAGACAGGGCTAACGCTTACTGCAGCGACTTCACCAGAGGCTCACATCTGACACGCGTCGCGCCCAGGAATTGACCAGAACCAGCAGTACCATGTTGATGACGGAGTTGAATAGCCCTACTGCGGTTGCAAAACTAAAGTTGGCGTTCAACAGACCTATCTTGTACACATAGGTCGGGATGATCTCCGACGCGCTGAGATTGAGCGGGTTCTGCAGAAGATAGACCTTTTCGAAACCGACCGCCAACAGGCTCCCGACACTGAGGATCAAAATGATCACGGCCACCGGCATGATGCCCGGCAGGTCGATGTTGATGATCTTCTGGATGCGCGACGCGCCGTCGACCTTGGCAGCCTCATAGAGGGTCGGGTCGATCCCCGCTAGAGCAGCGAGGTAGACAATCGCGGCATACCCCGTGTTCTGCCACACACCGGACCACACGTAGATGGACGAAAACGCGCTGGGAGAGCCAAGCAGATTGGTCGGTGGCAACCCTGCTGACTGCAATGCGATGTTGACGATGCCAAGTCGCGGGGCAAGAAACAACATGATCATCGACACCATGACGACTGTCGAGATGAAGTACGGCGCGTAGGTGACCATCTGTACGGAGCGCTTGAACAGCCCGTTGCTCACCTCGTTAAGGGCAATGGCCAGCATGATCGGGATTGGGAAGCCAACAAGCAATGCGTAGAGACTCAGCGTCAGGGTGTTGCCGAGCAGCGTCCAGAAGACCGGGTTGCGAAAGAACAACTCAAAGTGCTTGAATCCCACCCAGGGACTGCCCCAGATACCAGCCACCACGTTGTAATCCTTGAACGCGATGACCGCATTGACCATTGGTACGTACTTGAACACGACGAAATAGAGCAGCCCAGGGAGAAGGAGCAGGTAAAGCTGCCAGTGGCGACGAAAGCTACGCCGCGCGGTTCGCCATGTCGCACTTAGACCGGTAACTGGCGCTTGCGACGCCGAGCCGGACTGCTCGATAGTGGCGGCCACCTGCGTCATCTGGGTCTGGGTCATGGGCGTGGGCATACCTTCCTCGAAAGGGGGACTGGTGCCGGAATGTCGGTCGCGTCGAACAGAAATCGAGTAAGTTCGGTACAGCAGCAGACACACGCTGTGCGAGCGTGACCTCGAGAGCCACTGCAATCGCCACATAGATGTTTCGTTTTACGAGCGGAATTCTGTAGAGTAATATAGCAGCAATCAGAGACAATTTGTACTGCCCTACGGCCAGATTTCGGCCAGATTTCGGCCAATTGCCCCGGACGATATGAGCGTCATGGATCAACCGACATTCGAGCAATTCATCAGCCATTTGCGCAGCGCGCTGCATTATCTCTTCGATCCGGTTCACCTGCGCCGCAGCCCACTCGTTGCGCTGCTCGGTCTTTCAGGCGAGTTCGACCAGGCAGCCGCACTCCAACAACTTCTCACAACTGCCATTCGCAGCCTGAAGCCCGACGACGATGAACCCCCTCAATCGCGTGCGTGGCGCATCTATGATACGCTCAATCTCCAGTACGTGAGACAGCTTGACCGCGACGCCGTGGCAACCCAGCTCGGCATCAGCGAACGCCAGATGCGCCGCGAACAGCGCGTGGCGATTGAAGCGCTGGCCCAGCAACTCTGGCGCGATCTCCCTGCTATCGATGCAGCCGAGAATGGTGCGCCACCCAATTCCGAGCCGGTCGCCAATCCCAGCCAGACGTTGACCCAGGAGTTGAGCTGGCTGAAGGCCCCAACCAACGAAACGCGCGTTCCGCTGCGCGAGGCAATCGACGACGTACTCCTGCTCGCACAGCCGCTGGCACACCAGCAGAACGTCACGCTCGACATCGAATTGCCCGAGACGCTGGCCAACCTGCCCGTCTCCCAGCTTGCGCTGCGCACGATTGTCCCCACACTCCTGACGATGGCCATCGCGCGCGCCGGGCGCGCACCAGTCGTCGTGTCGGCCCTCCACGCCGATAGGCCGAATTTCCTGTGCATCGAGTGTAACGTATCCCACCCCGAACAGGCGCCCCTATCCACAAAGGAACGCGACACCATCGACACAATGCAAGAGGTCGCTTCTTTCTACGAATCAGCTATCGACTTCTCTAAACCGGACGAGCATGGATTCACCATTTCTCTGCTCCTGCCTGTGCCGGCGCAATTGAGCGTGCTCGTCATCGACGACAACGCCGACTGGCTGGAACTCGTAGAGCGCTATGCCAGCGGTTCGCACTACCGCATTGTGGCCACGCGCGAACCTGCTGCCGCACCAGCACTCGCCGACAAATTACAGCCTGCACTGATCCTTTTGGACGTCATGATGCAGAACGTGGACGGCTGGCAGGTGTTGAACGAACTACTCCAAAAGCCAAGCACTGCGCACATTCCCGTAATCCTGTGTACGATCCTTCCTATCGAGGAAATGGCCATCTCGCTTGGCGCCACCGGCTTCCTGCAAAAGCCCGTTTCGCAACAGCAATTCCTTGAGCTTCTCGATCGGCAAAGCCGCCTGCTCGCCTGAGCCCCGCGGGCGTAGTTTGTGAAACGCAGAGGACAGCAATCATGTGGCATTTCGAGCGCAAGACTGCACTGAGCCAGATAGAGCACGCCGCCACAATGCGCGACCTGCTGCAAACAACGGCGCGCAACCTGGTCACCGTCGGCAGCATCTTCTGGCTGGTGTGCGCCGTTGTCATGACCGGTGACTGGGGCGTCGACCGCATCTTGAACCTGTTCCTGTGCATGGTCTCGGTCGGTGCCATCTTCGCAGCCGCCTACTACTTGATCCCGCGCAACTATCTTGCCGGCTTGGTGCTCTGGATGGCCGGCACGCTACTTGCCATCGTTTGGTGGAGTTGGATGTTACAGAGCCCCTACGTTCTGCTTTTCATGACGATCCTGCCGCTGATCGCCGTGATCACGATCAGCGGGTGGGCCGGGCTCGTCATGCAGATCGTGGTCATCCTGATTGTATGGGCAGTGGGACAGACGTCCTACGGTGCGCCCGTCGCAGGGTCTAGTTCATGGGTTATCATTGCCGCAGCAATCTTCTGCGCGCTCTTGGGCTGGATCACGCGTAGAGAACTCCTCGTGCTGGCAGACTGGTCGATGTCCGGCTTTGATACGGCGCGCGACAATTTGTATGAGATGCGCGAGCAGCGACTGGAACTCGAGCAATCTCGTGAAGACCTGGTCCACGCCAACCGCGAACTGACGCGGCTTTCCGAGCGACTGAAGGTGCTCGAACTCATGGCCGAGGAGGCGCGCCAGGCCAAGACCGAGTTCGTCGCCAACGTCAGCCATGAACTGCGCACGCCGCTGAACATGATCATCGGCTTCTCCGATATGATTTCTCGTTCGCCGCACGTTTATGGCGGGCGCCTTCCCGCATCGCTCCTGACCGATATCTCGGCGATTCGACGCAACGCTGAGCACCTGTCGACGCTGGTCAATGATGTCCTGGACTTGAGCCAAGTGGAGGCAGGCCGCATGGCATTGAGCCGCGCCTGGGTGGACCTGGCGACGCTGATCGGCGATGCACTCAGCGTGGTTCAGCCGCTTTATGAATCGCGTGGGATCTATCTCAAATCCGACGTGGAAGCCGATCTGCCGCCAGTCTTTTGCGACGAGACGCGCGTGCGCCAGGTTACCATCAATCTGCTCGGCAATGCCGGTCGCTTCACCGAACAAGGCGGCGTGATTATTCGGTGTCGGCGGGAACGAAGTGATGCTCTCATCAGCGTCGTCGACACAGGGCCGGGAATCGCGGTCAAGGATCAACAGCGCATCTTCGAGCCATTCCAGCAAGCTGACGTTTCCACACGTCGCCGCCAGGGTGGGAGCGGGTTGGGCCTGACCATCAGCAAGCAGTTTGTGGAGATGCACGGCGGGCAGATGTGGTTGGAAAGTGAGCCAGGAATCGGCACAACGATCAGCTTTACCTTGCCGCTTGCCCAGCCGACGGCATGGGTTCCGGATGCAGAACAGCGCGTCCGCCGCAGCCTCGTCGCCGACGATGAGGTAGGTTACCGGCTGCGCACGCGACCATCACGGGCGACCACGACACCGGTCAATGTCCGCATGGTCGTCGTCGATCCGGAGCAGACACTCCAACGCCTGTTGAATCGCTATCTGCCCGATGTCGATGTGGAGGCGGCGCCGGATGTGGATCAGGCAGTGACGGCCCTCAATCGCTCGCCCGCGCAGGCGCTGGTGCTCAATGACTCGTCGCCGGGCACACTTTCCTCCGTGCTTGGAAGCCTGCCATTCGGCACGCCTGCCATCTCGTGCTGGCTCCCGGGCGAACATGACGCAGCCAAACGGCTCGGCGTGGTGGAATATCTGATCAAGCCCCTGGCGCTTGACAAATTACTGGCCGCGCTCGCGGGGCTGCACCAACCTGTGCGAACCGTGTTGATCGTCGACGATGAAGAAGACGAACTCCATCTTTTTGCCCGCATGCTGGAATCACAGGCAAACAAGTACTCCATCCTGCGCGTCACTTCGGGACAGCGTGCGCTGAGTATGCTGCGCAGGCGCAAGCCGGACGTCATGTTGCTCGACCTGACCATGCCTTCCATGAGTGGCTTCCAGGTTCTCGAAGAAAAGGCGCGTGATGCTTCGATCGCCGATATCCCAGTCATCGTCATCTCGTCACGCGACCCGGCCGGCGATCCGATTCTCAGCAACACCCTGACCGTCACACAGACGCCCGGCATCTCCCAGCGCGCCTTGATCGAATGTATTCACGCGCTCGGTTCGATCCTGGCGCCGGTCTCGGTTCACGAGCGTGGTGCATTTACGCCCAACGGCGCGACCGAACAGCCTTCAGATTCGGCGTAACCGTCCCGGCAGAGTTGCTGGCCAGAGTGTGCTACTCCAGTTTTGCCAGCCCCCGCTTCAGAGCGTAGACTGCGGCCTGCGTGCGGTCGTTGGCGTGCAGCTTGGCCATGATCGTGCTGACGTAGTTTTTCACGGTGCCCTCGGCCAGGAAGAGCGTGGCGGCGATCTCCTGGTTGCTCCTGCCCTGCGCCAGTTCCTGGAGCACGGCCAGTTCGCGCTCGCTCAGCGTTTCGTAGAGTGGCTCACCGGCGCCTGACGAAGGGGCGGACCGAGCAGGCGCGGCAGAGCTTTCTTCCAGCGCGCGGTTGAACTCACGCAGCACCTTGCCGGCAACGTGCGGGTCGAGATGCACCTCGTCCGCCACTGCCCCGCGGATCGCCGCCACGATGGCGTCGCCGTCACTATCCTTGAGCAGATAGCCACAGGCACCCGCGCGCAGCGCATCGAAGAGCCACTCGTCGCCGTCATAGGTCGTCAGCACCAGCACCTTGACGCCGGGCAGTTGCTGAGCAATGCGCCGCGTGGCGTGGATGCCGTTGAGCGTGGGCATCTTCAGATCCATGAGCACCACGTCCGGCTTCAGCTCCGCCGCCATCGCCACCGCCTCCTCCCCGTTGACGGCAAAGCCCGCCACGGCAATGTCGGGCTCGTACCCCAGGATGACGGCGAGCCCTTGGCGCACGATGGCCTGGTCGTCGGCGATGAGAACATGAACTACGGAAGCTGTCACTGTCTACCTCTTGATGGTACTCAGGCCCAGGCGGGGATGGGGCCGCTTGCCCGTGCGCCGCTGCGCGGGTTCGTACAGATGTATATGCGGGGCAACCGCGAGCCACCGCGCTCACAGTCTACCCCACCTTTGGCCGCTGACTCAACGCAGTGGCGGCGAGCCCAGACCGGGGAGCGCGGCACAGTGTAGCGGCGGGAGTTGGACGGATGCCGCCAGCGCGGCCAGCTCGTCGCACGCCGGCTCAGTTTCCCGATAGAAGGCATGGGTCGCGCACGAGCAGTCCGACGCGCCAAAGCCCGCGCACGGCACCGGCGCCGCCATCCGCCCGAGCAGGCTGGCCAGGCCATGTTCCCAGCGCACGGTGTCGACCACGTACCAGATCGCGCGCAGCACGGCCACCTGGCGCAGATAGTCGATGTGCCAGTGCGGGCGCGCAACCGGGCGCAGATGATGGCGCAGGCGGCCCGCCAGCCCACCTCCGCCCAGCGCGCTCCCCGTGTAGAGATACCAGCCCGGCGCCACTTCCATTTCTCCCAGCCGGCCCACCGTAACCGTCGCAGGAGCAGGGGCCGCTAGCACCAGCACGTAGCTACCCGGCGCCGCCGGCAGGTGTGGCGCGGTCACGGCCGCCTGCCATAAAGTGCCACGATCTGCTCGGCATAGTCGATCAGGCTGCGCCGCAGCGGCTCTGGCGCGATGACCTCGACGCTGCGCCCAAGCGCCAGCAGCGCGGCGCGTGCCGCATCGAGCGACGGGAAAGCCAGCGCCATCGTGGCCCAGCCGCTGCCATCGGGCACGCCGGCGGTCATGCACCGGCCACCGGCGCCACCCACCTGGCGCGCCAGGACGGGCTGGGCGGCGGGAGCAACGCGCACCGTTGCGAGAAAGCTCGCCTGCTGGGCCGCGGCCGACGCGCTCCATGCCTGCCAGAACGCGCGCAGGTCGAAGCCGGGCGGCGGCGCAAACTCCTCGTCCGTCACCTGCACGTCGAGCACGTCGGCGACAGCCACGGCCCACAGCCTGTCGCTGCGAGCGTAGGCGAGAACCCACGCCCCGGCTTTGACCACCAGCCCCAGCGGCTCCACCTTCGCCGCCAGTTCCAGCCCGGAGAAACGCCGGTACCGTATCTGCACGCGGTGGCGCGCACGGATGGCCCGGTGCAGCGCGGACAGGTGCGGCACGGGTTCGACGTCCTCGCCCCAACTCGTGGCGTCGAAGTAGACCTCTGCCGCCAGCATGTCACCAGTCCGGCGCCCGGCAGGCAAGGCAGCAGCCAGCTTGCGCAGCGCGGAGCGCAGCTCGTCGTCGATGCCGAGCGCGGCCAAGCTGTCGGTCACGCTGGCGGCAAAGAGGGCGCGCACCTCGCCGTCGGTAAGCCCCGTGAGCGTGGTGCGATAGCTGTCGAGCAGGCCGATGCCGCCGCCCGGCCCCGCCTCGGCGTAGACGGGGACGCCGGCTGCGCCAAGCGCATCGATGTCGCGGTAGATCGTCCGCTCGGAGACTTCCAGCGCGCCGGCCAGCGCCTGCGCCGTCATCTGCCCGCGTGCCTGCAACAACATCATGATGGCCAACAATCGATCCGCTCGCATCCTCGCATCCTCGCCCCTCGCCCCTCGCCCCGCCCCTCGCCCCTCGCCCCCTCGCCCCGCCCCTCGCCCTCGCCCCTCGCCCCTCGCCCCTCGCAACTATTGTACGCCACAACCCTGACAACAGGTGTCAGGAATAGCATGGCATGATCGAGATGACCTGGGTCAGTTACCGTCCGCAATGCTGAGACAGCGAAGTTCCAGCACACTTTATGCGAAAGAGAGTGATTCCATGACGACCGAAACCGTCCAGATTGTGATGCTCGAACCCATGCGCGTGGCCAGCGCGTGGGCATTCGGCCCGAACCCCGAAGAGATAGCCTGGCAGAAACTGGTGGCATGGGCAGAGGCACACGGCCTGCTCAGCACCGGCCACCGCATCTTCGGCTTCAACAACCCGAACCCGTCGGCGGGCAGCCCGAACTACGGCTACGAATACTGGCTCACGGTCGACGCCGGCGTCGTGCCCGATGGCGACATCCGCGTGATCGACGTGCCCGGCGGGCGCTATGCCGTGCTGGAGGCCGACGTGACCGGCGACTATGGCGCCAAGATTCCCGCCGCCTGGCAGCGCCTCGACTCCTGGGTGGCGACGAGCACCCATCGCCACGGCGCGCACCAGTGGCTGGAAGAGCACACGCTCGATGGGGTTCCCTTTGCCTTCTACTACCCCATCACGGAGTAGACGCCAGGAGTGAACATCGTGCGTCGCAGCGGGCGATCTGAGCGCCCGTGCAAAGTCAAGTCTGCCCGCTGCGACGCACGCCGGCATCGGCCTGGCTGTAATCAGGGACGCGTCCCCCAGCGCGTCCCGGTTGTCGCCAACCCCGAAACGACATACAATTCACCCGGCTTTCCGGTTCGGAACAATGCCGGAATCGCCCAATTGCCATTTCTTTCACTTTCGCACAGAACTTTGGAGAAGCCACGATGGTTGACTTTACCCGGCGCCTGGCGCGCGTCCAGCAGGCCATGGCCGCTGGCGCTATCGATCTGCTCTTTCTCAACGCATCGACCAATCTGCAATACCTCACCGGCATCGCGCGGGACGAGCCGAACTACGGCAACACCATGTACCCCGGCGAATGGCTCACCGGCGCGTGGGTGCCGCAGCAGGGTGCGCCGATCCTGACGCTGCCGCGCATGCTGGCCGACTTCCACCTGGGACACATTCCTGGCTACGACGTGCGCGTGCTGCCCGATGCCGGCGACCCGGTCGCGCTGGCCGCCGAGGTCATGACCGCACTGCATGTGCCGGCGAACGCGCGCATCGCCGTCGACGACCGGTCATGGGCGGAACTGGTGCTCAACGTGCAGAAGCTGCGCCCGCAGGCCGTGCTGAGCCAGGCATCGGCCATCATGGCGCCCATCCGCCGCATCAAGGAGGAGGACGAGATCGCCATCATGCGCAAGGCGGGCGAAATCACCGAGGCAGCTTACCTGGCGACCTTGCAGCAACTCAAACACGGCATGACCAACCTCGACCTGATCACCGAGGTCAACTATCAGCTCCGCAAGCACGGCAGCCGCACCCACTCCTTTGTCACCTCCTTTTACAACATGGGCGCGGCCTACCCCTTCGACTTCACGAACCGCGAGGAAGTGCTGCAAGTCCCGCTGGAGGCGCCCGTGTCGGTCTCGTTCGACTTCGGCGCGGTCTACGAAGGGTATTGCTACGATTACGGGCGCTCCGTCTTCTTCGGCGAGCCGGACGAAGAATACCGTCGCGTCCACGTGCTGGTTATGGCATCGCAGGCAGCCGGCATCGCCGCGCTGCGCACGGGCGGCACCTGTGAAGCCGCCGACGCGGCCGCCCGCCAGGTCATTGTCGACGGCGGCTACGGGCCGGCTTTCCGCCACCGCCTGGGCCACGGCATCGGCATGGACGTACACGAGCCGCCCTTCCTCACTGCCGGCGACGCTACCGTGCTGGCCGAAGGCATGTGCTTCACCGTCGAGCCAAGCATCTTCATGCCGCACCAGCTCGGCTGCCGCGTGGAAGATGTGGTCGTCGTGCGCGCCGGCGGCGGCGAGGCGCTGACCAGCGGATTCCAGAGCCTACACGTCGTTGCATGATCGGCAATCGCCCGGCACAGCCCAAAGGAAAGGCGGCACGATGACAACGGTTCACACGCTCGAAAGCATTGCCCGGCTCCCCATGGCAGGGGACAACACCGCGATCGCGATCCGGCGACTGGAAGCCGGCGAACTGGTGCAGCTCGACGGCCGGGCAGTGCCCCTGTCGCACACGGTGCTGGAGGGCCACCGCTTCGCCGTGCAGCCCATCGATGCGGGCGAGTTGCTTCTCTCCTGGCAATTGCCTTTTGGCGCGGCGTTGCGGCCGATCGCGCCGGGCGACTACGTCTGCAACGAACGCACGCTCAAGTCGCTGCGCAGCCGCAGCGTGGCGGCCGAGTTGCCCGACAGCGCCAACTTCGCCGATCGCGCCATCGACTATGCCATCGACCCGGCGACCTTTCAGCCGGCGCCGCCCACCGCACCCGTCGTGCCGGCGCCCACCTTTCTCGGCTTCCGCCGCGGCGCGGATCGCGGCTGCGGCACGCGCAATTTCATCGTGCTCCTCGGCACCAGTTCGGCGACGGGCAGCTTTGTGCGGGCGCTGGAGGCGCGGCTCAAGGGCGCAGCGGATGCCTGGCCCAACATCGACGGCATCGTGGCGGCGGCGCACACCGAGGGCAGCGTACCCGACGCCAACAACCGCGGCCACGTCCTGCGCACGCTGGCGGGCTTCATGGTGCACGCAAATGTGGGCGCCGTCCTGGCCGTCGATGCGGGCTGGGAGCCGGTCAACAACGCGGTGCTGCGCGCCTTCATGGCGGAGCACGGCTATCCCGTCGACGCGGTGCCGCACGCGTACCTGTCGCTGGCCGGCGCCTGGGAGACGGCGCTGGCGGAGGCTGAAGCCATCGTGCGCGGCTGGCTGCCGCAGGTCAACGCGGCCGAACGCACGCCGGTCTCCGCCGCCGAATTGAAGATCGCGCTCCAGTGCGGCGGCTCCGATGCCTTCTCGGGCGTCTCCGCCAACCCGCTCATCGGCTGGGCCGCGCATCGCATCGTCGGCTATGGCGGCTACGCCAACATCGCCGAGACGCCCGAACTCATCGGCGCCGAGCCCTACATGCTGGCCCGCGTGCGTGACCTGGCGACTGCGCAGCGCTACGTGGCCATCCGCGACCGTTTCGTTGCCTACGCCGCCGCGCACGGCACCTCGGCCGAGGGCAACCCGTCCGACGGCAACAAGCTGCGCGGCCTCTACAACATCATCCTCAAGTCCATCGGTGCGGCCATGAAGAAGCACCCGCAGACGCGCCTGGACTACGCCATCGACTACAGCGAGCGCATGGCCGCGCCCGGCTTCTACTTCATGGACAGTCCCGGCCTCGACCTGGAAAGCGTGGCCGGGCAGATCGCAGCGGGCTGCACGGTCATCTACTTCACGACAGGCAACGGCTCCGTGACCAACTTCCCCTTCGTGCCGACGATCAAGGTCGTGACCACGACGCCGCGCTTCCAGTTGCTGGCGCGCGACATGGACGTCAACGCCGGCGCCTATCTCGACAGCACGCCCATGGAAACACTGGGTGAATCGCTGGTCGACCTGACCCTGCGCGTCGCTGCCGGCGAACGCACGGCCGGTGAGCGGGCGGGCCATGCCCAGGTGCAGATCTGGCGCAACTGGCGGCAAGGTGCGGAGGGGGAGAGGGCGAGAGGGGGAGATGCGGTCGGTGGATCGGCCGCGCCGACGGGGCAGCCGATCGCGGTGATGGAGCCGCAGACGCGGCTGGCGTTCGCCTACGACGCGCTGGCGACGCCGGCGGGCGCGGTCTTCGAGCAGGTCGGGCTGATCGTGCCGACGAGCCTGTGCGCGGCGCAGGTAGCGCGCATGGCCGCGGACCGGCTCAACCGCCGGCAGGTCGGCATCGGACCGGGGCGAACGCGCTATGTTGCGCTGGTGCACACGGAAGGCTGTTCGGACGCGACGGGCGACGCGATCACCATGTCGGCGCCCACGCTGCTCGGCTATGCCACGCACCGCATGGCGCAGCGCTGTCTGCTGCTGGAACACGGCTGCGAGGTGACACACAACGACTTCATGCGCCACCGGCTCGCCGAACTGGGCTACAATCTCGACGACTTCGGCTGGGCGAGCGTGCAACTGGACGGCGGTATCGCCAGCGTGCTCGACCGCATCGAGGCGTGGTTTGCCGAGACCGCAGCGAGCGATCCGCAGCCGGCCGGCACACAGGGCAGCCTGGCTTCGCTGCGACTGGGGCTCATGGCGACGGCGCCCCTTCCCGCCGATGCCGCCGGCGCGCTGGCTGTCCTTGCCACCAACATCGCAGCGGCCGGCGGCACGGTGGTCGCTGCCCAGTCGGGCTACCTGCTCCATTCGCCGGCGTTTGTCGCCGCCACCTTGGGCGCAGACAAACCACCGTCACCCACGCTCCGCTATTCGGGCAAGCCAGAGGCGCCGGGCTTCCACGTCATGGCGACGCCGACCGACCATCCGGTGGAGATCCTCACGGGGCTGGGCACGACGGGAGTGGATGTTGTCGTGGTGTACACCGGCGCGCATCCGGTGCAGGGACATC
The DNA here is from genome assembly GCA_020634815.1 of Caldilineaceae bacterium. Taxonomy (GTDB): domain Bacteria; phylum Chloroflexota; class Anaerolineae; order Caldilineales; family Caldilineaceae; genus Caldilinea. The sequence goes on from JACKBA010000008.1 coordinate 119,862, forward strand.
CGCTCGTGCCGGTGCTGGAGATCGCCACGGCAGAGGGCTGCCCGCCGGACATCGCTCGTGATCTCGATTTGTTGCTGGATGGTGATGTAGAGGACTGGCCGGCGCAAATTCTGGCGCGGTTAGGGGATCTGGCCGCGCATCGCTATGTGCCAGCGCGCTTGAGCCTGGGCAACATCGACTTTCAGATTACGCGTGGATTGATGGGAATTTCGTTGTAGATGTCACCAAATTTCGGTGACACGATCCGTAGTGATGGCTTCAGCCATTTCAGAGCAAGTCAACGACTGAAGTCGTCACTACGGTGAGAATCGTCAACGATTGCATCTGGAGAATCATTGGAAGCTGCGATCACCGGGACCGTCACCGTCAATCGTTGTCAGCAAATACTTCGGCGACCGCCACCGAGAACTCGGCCAGCAACACCGACTGCGCCCGTTCGCCGGCGGCGAAGACACCGTGAACGCGGTAGCTGCCATCTTCCAGCGTGAGCACCGTAATCGTGCGCGGGCGGCGATCGACGATCCAATATTCGGCGATGCCGGCGCGTGCATATTCGTCCCGTTTCGTCACCAGGTCGCGATTCGGGTCGTCCGGGCTGACAACTTCAATGACGAGATCGGCGCCATCCCAATACTGCTCGTGGCGACGGTCGTCATGGTCGGCGTGCAGGAAGACGATGTCCGGCTCTCGGAACTTTCCCGGCCACAGGCGCACTGGAAATGGCGCCATCAAAACTGTGCCGAGTCGGAGTGAGTGGACATGGACAGCCAGCAATTGCAGAAGGAAGAGGACGATGCGTTGATGGCGTTCGCCAGGCATGGCCAGCACCTCCAGGTTGCCATCCGAGTATTCGACACAGCGGTTCGTCTGAAGGCCAAGATACTCCGGCTCTGACCAGGCGCCCTGACTGGGAAAGAGGTACGCGATCTCCCACGTCGGTTCACTGTCTGCTTTGGCGGTTCTGAAATCGACGGCCATGATAGCCTCCTCTCCAGAATTCAATTAGCAACTCATCCCTGGTCGAACTGCATCCAGACTTCGCCCTGGCCGTCGGGGATGGAGACCGAAAAGGTCTGGCTGTCGCGCTCGCCGTTGCCATCCAGCACCCAGATGGCATAGTTGCCGGCCACGGTGCCGCCCGGGATGGAACTGGGCGCGATTTTGACCTCGTAGTTGTACTCGCCAAGCGTCCCCTGCTGATCCTGCAACGCGATGCTACGGATGGCGTCGGAGATGGGCAGCTTCTGGCCGTCCTTTTCCATCCACACGAAGTAACTGCCCTGCGGCTGGCCGCCTTCGACACCGCTGTGGATAAAGTGCAGTTGCAGCTTGAGTTCGCCGCCGCCGTTGTTGGCAAAGCTGGGGCCGCCGCGCAACTTGAACTTGCAGCCGTCGCCGCCGATGCCGGCGCAGGGATCGGCCGCGGGCGGCGGCGCCGGTTCGGGCGTGGCGGTGGGTTCGGCCGGGGCGGGCTGCGCCGGCGCCGGCTGGGCAGCGGGCGCTTCGGCTATGGGCTGCGGCGCGGCCGGAATGTCGGTGATGACCGGAGCAGAACTCTCGTTGTCTTCATCGGTCAGGTCGTCGAAGACCCAGACTTCCTGGCCGTTGACACAGCAGATCTTCCACCACGTCTTGCTCTCGTTGCGCCCCACGATCGTGAACTCCTGCCCCTGGTTCACGGTGCCGGCCAGACCGTACTCGGTGCCTGGCCCCAGCCGCACGTTGACCGCATCCTGCTTGACCGTGAGTTTGGGCACGGGCGTCGCCGTGGGTTCGGCCGCGGGCGCCGCAGTATCACCCTCGGCAGCAGGAGCTTCCTGGGCAGCGGCCGAGGTGTTTGCGTCGAGGGCAATGACCTGGGTCGCGGCGACGGTCGGTTCCGGCGTAGGCGGCTGTTCCGCCGCTGGAGCGGTGGGCGTGAAGGTCGGCACCAGCGGGCGGGCGACGGCTGCAGTGGGCGTCGGCTCTTCGCCGCCGCCGCCAAAAAGGATTCCACAACCACTCAGCACAGTGGCTGCCCCAAGGAGCATGGAGAGAATCAGTGTATGCCGCAGTTTGCCCTTCATCTTCAACCTTCCCTATCCAGTCTTCCCTGCTATACTCAGCGCCGGGTGATCCCCCGCGCACCATTGCACATGAAAAATGCCTGTGGCATAGTACCACTATGATCCAGCAGCCCGACAACTTGCCCGACGATCAGATCGAAGTCTGGCAGCAGGCCGTGGAATACTTCGAGCGCGCGTATCGCATGCAACTGCAGGGCGATATCGCCAGCGCGATCCACGACTACAAGGTGTCGATTCGCCTCTTCCCCACGGCGGAAGCGTGCACCTTCCTCGGCTGGGTCTTTGCGCACCTCAAATTATATGACGCCGCCATCGCTGCCTGTAAGCGGGCCATCGAGATCGATCCGACCTTCGGCAACCCATACAACGACATTGGCGCCTACCTCCTGGAGGAAGACCGGGCCGCGGAGGCAGTGCCGTGGCTGGAGCAGGCCATCCTGGCGCCGCGCTACGAGGCGCGCGTCTTCGCCTACTTCAACCTGGGCCGTGCTCGTGAACGGCTGGGCGACTGGTACCGGGCGCTCGACCTCTACCAGCAGGCCATCGCCGAGTCAGCGGAGTTTCGCCCGGCGCAACATGCAGCCCATCGCCTGCTCACGCGGCTGAACTAGCCCTCGCCAGCGACGACGACGCCATAGGAGCCGCGTGCAGCGCGCACGTCGAGCGGTTCGCCCGCGCTGACCGCCGCCGGGTCGACGACAATCTCGCCCGACCGGCGCCGCACGATGCTGTAGCCACGCTGGAGGACGCGCGACGGGTTCAGCGATTCCAGGCGCTGGGCCGCAGCCAGGCGGCGCTCGGCACGCCGCGCCAGTGCACGGAGCACGGCAAAGTGCAGGCGGCGCTCGCGCTCGTCGAGACGCTGGCGTTGCTCGTCCAGCCGGCGGCGCGGGTGCACCAAATCCAGGCGGCGGCGCACGTTCGCCAGCGCGCGTTCTTCCTGCCCGATGCGCCGCGCCGCGCGCTGCTGCAGCGCTTGCATCGTCGCTCGCAACTGGCCAATCGCCTCGGCACGATCGGGCACGGCACCAGCGGCGGCGGCTGATGGCGTTGGCGCGCGAACGTCGGCCACAAAGTCGGCGATGGTGAAATCGACCTCATGGCCGACACCGGCAATGGTGGGGATGGCGCTGGCGGCAATGGCGCGTGCCACGCCTTCGTCGTTGAAGGCCCACAGATCCTCGATGCTGCCGCCGCCGCGGGCGACGAGGAGCGTGTCGATGGGCTCCACGTCGCGGCTGTAGCGATTGGCGGTCTCGATCGCGGCCACGATGCGCGCCGGCGCTTCGGCGCCCTGCACCAGCGTCGAGAAGACCACGACATCTACCAGCGGCCAGCGCGCCGACAGCACGCGCAGGATGTCGCGCAGTGCGGCCGCGTCGGCACTGGTCACGACGCCGATGCGGCGCGGCAGGGACGTGACCGGCCGCTTGCGTTCTTCGTCGAAGAGCCCCTCGGCCGCCAGCTTCTCCTTGAGCGCCTCGAAACGTGCATAGAGCTGGCCCTTGCCGGCCGGCTGGAGGCGATTGACGTAGAGTTGGTAGGCGCCATTCTCCGGGTAGACGCCCACGTAGCCGTGCGCGACGACCTGGTCGCCCTCGCGCGGCAGCCACGATTGCGCCTGCGCGGCGTTCCGCCACATGACGGCGGTGATGGTCGCACCGCTGTCCTTGAGCCGGAAATAGATGTGGCCGCTGGCAGCGCGCTTCCAGTTGCTGACCTCGCCCAGGACTTGCAGATCGCGCAGCGCGTCATCCTGTTCGAGCAGTTGTCGTATGTGTAGTGTGACCGCTGTCACGGTCAGGGCTGCTGGTGGCATTAGCGTTTTTGAAAAGAACCTGACGACACTTGGTGATTGTGGTGTATCATTGTAACATAGCGCCGCTTAATCGCTTATGGCCGGCTCTACCGGAGAGCCCGTCGCGTTGCCTCGTGCAGAAGATGGAGTCGTTGGCCGGCCCGTTTGCTGCGCGTATCGGTCAGGATAGTCAAACAGCAAAATGAGCGCACCCGCCAAACCCGAACTGCGGAACAGTCGACATACCTCCCTTCTACTGGCAAGCCCGATGCTGGCAGCGCTGGCCTGCGTGCTGCTCTGGATCCTGTTGACGCCAGGAAAAGCCCTGGCCGGCACGCCGCAGCCCCCGCCGCCGCCGGATACGCCGGACATTTTCCTGGTCGATGCAAGTGCTGTGCAGCCGGCCGCCGAGGCCGACAACGAAATCGGCATCCGCGCACGTCTTACGGTTGGCCGCCTTGCCGACAAGCCGGAAGACAAGAGCTACGAAGAATACTGCCCGCCCGGCAAGAGCGTCGAGGCGGCGGCAGATGACGACATTTTTTACTGCTATCGCCTTGAAAACACGGGCGACCAGACGCTGCTGCTGCACACGCTGGTCGACAGCCGCTTCGGCGAGATCTTCGGCATGAGGGTGTTGACCGCCGCTCCCGGCGCGTTGATCGGTTATTACCGCATCGGGGCAGCGCGCGTCCGACATACCGACTACATGACCTGGACGGCGATCACCGATAACGACGAACCGCTGACCGACTTCAGCAGGGCCGATGTCATCGTGCCGGCGCTGGACTTGACGGTGACGGCCGGCATCGACCCCGCCACCTGTGCGGCGCCCGGCCCACTGATGCTGGAACGGGCGGGCACGGCCGTCTTCTGCCTGGAAGTGCACAATCCAAACGAGTTTGCGCTCAAGGAGCATCGCGCCTTCGACGCCGCCGGGGTGGAAGTGGCGCTGCCGGCCGGACTGGAACTTGCGCCCGGTGCCAGCACCTTTGTGACGACGACGGCCCCGGTGACAACGCCCACGTTCAGCCGCTATACCTGGACGGCGAGAAGCGTCACAAAGTCGACACCGGTCACCGTAACCAACCAGGTCGAGGTGCGCACGCCGCACATCACGACGGCGCTGCTCGTGGCCGATCCCGCCTGGCCGAATTGCGTCACCAACACGCTGACCGTCACCGTTGGGAGCAACGTGCTCTTCTGTTATTTCGTCATCAACGATGGCAGCATCCCGTTCGAAGGGCACGTGGTGACCGACAGCGTATCCGGCAAGGTCGGCGACTTTGCGAGGCCGCTTCCCCCCAATGACACCTACGGCTTCGCCATCACGCGCACGCTGACGGCAACGACCGAAGCCGGCTCCCTCTGGCGCGCCACCGGGGCCGGAGACATTGCCGTGGAGGCGGCGGCCTCGGCGGCCGTCTTCGTGGTCGAGCCGGCGCGGCTGTCCGTGCGCGTTTACGTCAACGATGGCACGCCGCCGTCGGGAAGCAACGGTCTGCCCGGCATCGTCGTCGAATTGACCGCCCCGACGACTGTAACCCAGAGCCAAACCTCCGACGAATTCGGGACAGCCACCTTTCTCAACCTGGTACCAGGCGACTACAAGGTCGAAATAGTCGACACCTCGGCGCTGAAAAACGTGACCCCTCTCACCGGCGCAATCACGGTTGCGACGGTGTTCGAAGGCGCCGCCGTCAGCGTACAATTCCCCTTCACCGGCACGACGCCCACACGCTACCAGCATCTGCCGCTCATCCGGCGCTAACTGCTGCGCGGCGACTCCCTGGCCCCTGCCGCGGCCCCATTGCACCGCGCCCGCAACCCTTTTCCGCACATTGTCTCTGCCATCTGGCCAGAATTGGCCCTTTACAAAGCCCATTGTCCAGATACAATAGACACATTGTTCGCCAAGATGCAGACATTGTCCCTACCGTCATGTTGATATCGATCGACCGCAGCAGCGATGCGCCAATCTATCGCCAGATCGTCGAGCGCTTTCAGGAAGCGATTGCCGGCGGACGGCTGCCACCTGGCGCGCAGCTTCCCACGGTGCGCCAGCTTGCCGACGGCCTCGGCGTCACGCGGCTGACCGTGCAGAGCGCCTATGCCGAGTTGCAGAGTGGCGGATGGGTGGAAGCAACGGTCGGGCGAGGTACCTTTGTCAGCGAGCAGGTGCAGGTACGCCCGCACTGGAGCAGCGCCGAGCAGGATGTGACGCCGGCCGTGGTCATCGGCGACATCTTGCAGATGGGGCAGGCGCAGAGCATGCGCTCCATGGCCAGCGCCTCGCCCGACGCCGCGCTCTTTCCGGCCGGCGAGTTCTGGTCGTGCCTGAACGAGCAGCAGCAGCACACGATGATTCTCACCGGCTACGCACCGGCCCAGGGCGACGCCGGCCTGCGCATCGAGCTGGCCGCCTTCCTGGCCGAGCGCGGGATTGCCGCGTCGGCGGAGCAGATCATCGTCACGTCCGGCGTGACGCAGGGGTTGACGCTTGCCGCGCAGGCGCTGGCCCAGCCCGGCGATGCAGTGCTCGTCGAACAGCCCACCTATGTCGGCTTCCTGCACGTGCTGCGCGCGCAGGGACTCAAGCCGATTCCGGTGCCGATTGACCGCGACGGCCCGCTGCCGGACGCGATCGAACGACTGGCAACGCTGCACCGGGCGCGCTTCCTATACACGATTCCGAGCTTCCAGAACCCGACCGGCTATGTCATCGCACCGGAGCGGCGAACGCGGCTGCTGGAATTGGCCTCTACGCTGGGTTTCTATGTGATCGAAGATGACATCTACAGCCTGATGGCGTACGACGGCCCGCCGCCGCTGCCGCTCAAGGCCGGCGACGACAGCGACCGCGTGATCTACCTGAACAGCTTTTCCAAGAGCCTCATGCCGGGGCTGCGGCTGGGGATGATGGTGGCGCCGCCGGCGCTGCATGAACGGCTCATTTCGCTGCGCATCGCCGCCGACCTGGGTAGCCCGCTCTTGTTGCAGCGAACGCTGGCAGCCTTTCTGCGGCGCGGCGAGCATCGCCGTCACGTGCGCAAGGTGGTGCCGATCTATCGCGAGCGGCGCAACGCCGCCCTGCACGCGCTCGACGCACACATGCCGCCGGACGTTACCTGGACGCGGCCGGCCGGCGGCTTCTGTTGCTGGCTGACGCTGCCGCGGCGGAGCGGCATCGGCGAAATTCACCGGCTGGCGCTGGCGCAGGGCTGGGCCTTTGCGCCGGGCAGCGTCTTTCTGGCGGAGAACGACGGCGAGCACCACCTGCGCATCTGCTTCGGCAACCTGCCGGTCGACGGCATCCGCCGCGGGCTGGAGATCCTGGGCCAGGTCGTGCGCGACTATCTCGCCATGCGGCCGCCGCTGCACGAGCCCGTCGCCAACTGGACGCCGCTCGTCTGAGCGGAGTCTGACAAGATGAGGAGGTGAGGAATCATGCAGCTTTCCAGGGATTTTGTCGTTTCAATTGATGAACTATCCAAGGCGCGGCAGCAGGCAGGCGAATTGTACCTGGAGTTCCTGCGCGTGCCTGCCCTCAGCGCCGGACTCTATGAATTGGCTGCCGGCGCGCAAGATCCGCAGTCGCCCCACGGCGAGGACGAGATCTACTACGTGGTGGAGGGGCGCGGGCAGATTCGCATCGGCGACGTCGACTACGCAGTGCGCGCCGGGTCGGTCATCTTCGTGCCGGCGCGGGCCGAACACCACTTTCACAGCATCGAAGCGACGTTGCGCATTTTGGTCGTCTTTGGACCGGCGGAAGGCGCCGGCGCGTAACGCGACAAAAGCAGTCTACGATTTGTAGTGATGGCTTCAGCCATTCCAACGAGGGCAACGACTGAAGTCGTCACTACGGCGAGAATCGATAGCTGTTAAGTCTACGATTTGTAGTGATGGCTTCAGCCATTCCAGCGAGGGCAACGACTGAAGTCGTCACTACGGCGAGAATCGATAGCTGTTAAGTCTACGATTTGTAGTGATGGCTTCAGCCATTCCAACGAGGGCAACGACTGAAGTCGTCACTACGGCGAGAATCGATAGCTGTTAAGTCTACGATTTGTAGTGATGGCTTCAGCCATTCCAACGAGGGCAACGACTGAAGTCGTCACTACGGTGGCCACTACCGGATTTCAGACAAGGGAGGAGATCGATGACGAAGTTTGCATATTTCGAGGGCGCCATCCGCCCCATTGAAGAGGCCAAAGTCAGCGTGATGACGCACGCGTTCAACTACGGCACGGGCTGGTTTGGCGGGTTGCGCGGCTACTGGAACGCCGAGCAGGAGCAGCTTTACGTCTTCCGCATTCGCGACCATTACCTGCGCTTTTTGGACAGCGGCAAGATCCTCATGGCGAACGTCGACGAGACGGTGGATGATCTGATCCGCGCCACGGTCGATCTGCTGCAGCGCGAGGGCTACCGCGAGGATTGCTACATTCGCCCGCTGGGCTACAAGGCCGACGCGATGATCGGCGTGCGGTTGCACAACCTGCACGACCGCATCACCATCTTCACCACACCCTTTGGCCGCTACATCGAGGACGAGGAAGGCGCGCGCGTGTGCGTCAGCAGTTGGCGCCGCGTCGACGATACGGCGCTGCCGCCGCGTGGCAAAATCGTGGGCAGCTACGTCAACAGCGCGCTGATCAAGAGCGAGGCAGTGCTCAACGGCTTCGACGAGGCGCTCGTGCTCAACCATGACGGCCATGTGGCCGAGGGCAGCGCAGAGAACTTCTTCATCGTGCGCGGCGACTCGCTCATCACCCCGCCGATCCACGCCAACGTGCTGGAAGGCATCACGCGGCGGACAATTGTCGAGCTGGCGCGCCGTGAGCTGGGGCTGAACGTCGTCGAGCGCGAGATCGACCGCAGCGAGGTCTACGTGGCCGACGAAGCCTTCTTCTGTGGCACGGGCGTGCAGGTCGTGGCCATCGCCAGCGTCGATCACCGGCCTATCGGCAGCGGCAAGATGGGGCAGATCACCAACCGGCTGCGCGACCTCTACTTCCGCGTCGTGCGCGGGCAGGAACCGAAGTACGCGCACTGGCTGACGCCGGTCCATCAATCAGAAGCAGTGACGGCATGAGCGACGGCGCCTCGATCAAGGCGGCGGTGGAACGCCAGTTCAGCCAGGTCGCCGAGCACTATCGCACCAGCGCCGTGCACGCGGCGGGCGAGGACCTGGCGCGCCTGGTGGAAGCTGCCGCGCTCAGCGGGCAGGAAACGGTGCTCGACGCCGGCAGCGGCGCCGGTCACACCGCGCTGGCCGTCGCCCCCTACGCGGCGCGGGTCACCAGCGTGGATCTGTCGGCGAGCATGCTGGCACAGGGCCGGCGCCTGGCGCTCGAGCGCGGGCTGGGCAATCTGCACTTCGAGGTGGGCGACGTAGAGGCGCTCACCTTTGCTGACGGCAGCTTCGACGTCGTGACTTCGCGCTACAGCGCGCACCACTGGCCGCATCCGCAGGTCGCGCTGCGCGAGATTCACCGCGTGCTGCGGCGCGGCGGGCGCTTCGTGCTGTCGGACGTCGTCAGCTACGACGACTTCACGGCCGACACGCACCTGCAAGCCATCGAGCTGCTGCGCGACCCGTCGCACGTGCGCGACCACACGGCGGCGCAGTGGCTGGCGCTGCTGGCCGAGCGTGGCTTTGCCGCCCAGGTGATCTATACGTGGGGGGTGCGCCTGCAATTCGACACCTGGGTCGAGCGCATGGCGACGCCGGCGCCGGCAGTGGCCATGCTGCGCACGCTGCTCGCCAACGCGCCGGCCGAGGTGCGGGCGCGCTTGCAGGTGGAAGAGGACGATTCGTTCACCCTGCAAGGCGCGCTAATCACGGCCGTCAAGCCGGAGGCATAGCGTGCCGGCAACCGAGCAGAGCATGGTTTCGACGATCGATTCGACGCGGACACAGACGCGCGGCGCCGAGTTCTGGCAGGGGGTCAAGGCGACCTTCCCGCTCGTCGTGGGCGCCATCCCCTTCGGCATCATCTTTGGCGCGCTGGCGGTGAACAGCGGGCTGAGCGTGGCGGCCACCGCGGCCATGTCAGCCTTCGTCTTCGCCGGATCGTCGCAGTTCGTGGCGGCGGGGCTGGTGGCCGGCGGTGCGGGCGCGTTCATCATCATCCTCACCACTTTCGTCGTCAACCTGCGCCACAGCCTCTACAGCGTGACGCTGGCGCCGCACATGAAGCACCTGCCGCAGCGCTGGCTGGTGCCGCTGGCCTTCTGGCTGACGGACGAGAGCTTCCTCGTCGTGGAACAGCGCTATCGCCAGCCCGACGACTCGCCCTACAAGCACTGGTTCTTCCTGGGCTCGGCGATCTTCATGTACACAAACTGGCAGCTTTGCACCTGGATCGGAATCTTCGCCGGCCAGGCGCTGCCCGACCCGGCCAGTTGGGGGCTCGATTTTGCGCTGGTGGTGACCTTCATCGGCATGCTGGCGCCGGGGCTGCGCAGCCGGCCGGTGATCGCGTGCGTGCTGGCCGCGGGTGCGGCGGCGCTGCTGCTGGCCGGCCTGCCCAACAAGCTGGGCCTTATCGTGGCGACGTTGGCCGGCGTGGCCGCCGGGATGCTGGCCGAACGCGGGCGGGCCACACCATGATGACGGCGCAGGAAGCCCTGCTGGTGGCGGGCATGGCAGCCGTCACCTTTCTCGTGCGCTGGCCCGTGCTGGCGCTCGTGAGCCGTGTCAGCCTGCCGCGGCCGGTGCTGGACGGGATGAAGTTCATCCCGCCCGCCGTGCTGACGGCCATCATCGTGCCGGCCATGCTCATGCCCGCGGGCAGCCTGGAGGTCAGCATCACCAATGCGTACCTCGTCGCCGGCGTGGCGTCCGGCGTGATCGCGTTTCGCACGCGCAACCTGCTGCTGACCATCGTTCTGGGGATGGCCCTCTTCCTATTGTGGCGCTGGTTCTGGTAGCATAGGGGGCATGTACACCAACGGCATCAACCTCCACGTGGTCATGGCCGGTCCGTCCGACGGGCCTCTCGTTCTCCTGTTGCATGGTTTCCCGGAATTCTGGTACGGCTGGCGCAGGCAGATCCCGGCGCTGGCGGCTGCGGGCTATCACGTCTGGGCGCCGGACCAGCGCGGCTACAACCGCAGCGACAAGCCGGCCGGCGTCGGCGCGTACGACATCGAGACGCTGGCCCAGGACATCGTCGGGCTGATCGAGGCGTCGGGGCGCGAGCAGGTCTACCTGATCGGCCACGACTGGGGCGCGGCGGTCGCCTGGTGGGTTGCGGGCAAATATCCCGAACGCGTGAAAAAGCTAGCGATCCTAAACGTGCCCCACCCGACCGTCATGCAGCGCACAGTGTGGGAAGATCCCGAGCAGCGCAAGAAGAGTTGGTACATCTTCTTCTTTCAACTGCCGTGGCTGCCGGAGAAGAGCCTGAGCGACAACGGCTACACCAACGCCATCCGCGCGATCAAAGGCAGCAGCCGGCGCGGCACCTTCGGCGATGACGACATCACCGCATACCGCCAGGCGTGGTCGCAACCGGGCGCGCTGACCGGCATGTTGAACTGGTATCGGGCGGCGGTGCGCAACCAGGGTATGGGCGTCAGCTTGGGGCGCATCCGCGTGCCGACGCTCATGATCTGGGGCGCCAACGACATTGCCCTGAGCCGGAGCATGGCACAGCCGAGCATTGACCTCTGCGACGACGGCCGCCTCGTCTTTCTGGAGGAGGCCAGCCACTGGGTGCAGCACGAGGAACCGGAGACCGTCAACCGCCTGTTGCTGGAGTTCCTGGGGGACGACGCGTGAGGGCCGCCCGCAAGCAGTTCCCGGCGCCCTTCGTCAAGCCTGCGTATGGCGGCGGGAGTTTCGCCGACATCCCGCCCTTTGTCCTGCAACTGCTTTCCGGCCAGGCCAACCAGGCGATCGCGCCACAGCGTTTTCCGGCACCCGGCGATCGCTTTCAGCGCGTCATCACCCTCTTTGTCGATGCCTTTGGCTGGCGCTTTTTTGAGCGCTTCCAGGATCACCCACTTCTGCGCCGTTTTGCCACGACGGGCAGCGTGACCCGGCTGACCTCGCAGTTCCCTTCCACCACCAGTGCGCACGTGACCACGCTCTACACGGGCGAGCCGGTCGGGCGCCACGGTGTCTTCGAGTGGTTCTACTACGAGCCGCAACTCGACGCGGTCATCGCGCCGCTGCTCTTTTCTTACGCCGGCGATGAAGGTCGCGAATCGCTGGCCGACCAGGGCGTCGACGGCGCGGCGATTCTGCCGCCGGGGCAGATGAACGCACGCTTGCAGCGCGAAGGGGCGCGTGCCTACCTGCTCCAGCCGCGCGAGTTCGCCCGCTCCACCTATTCTACGATCATGAGCGCCGGCGCGCGCATCATCCCCTACATCACGGTGGCCGAATCGCTGGCCCAGATCACACAGGTCATGCAGAATGTGGACGGGCCGGCGTGGATCACCGACTACATCGGGAGCTTCGATGCCGTCTGCCATCTGCACGGGCCGGACAAGCCGCAGAGCGACGCCGAACTCGATGCGCTGCTGACGCTGATCGACCGCTGGCTGGCGCGCGATATCCTCGGCCGCTTCGACGACACCCTCATCATGCTCATCGCCGACCACGGCATGGTGGAGACGGACGTGCAGACCATGCTCTATGTGGATCAAGCGCCGCTCTTCTCCCGGCTGCACCCGCTGTTGCGTACGACGGCACGCGGCGAGGTAATCGCGCCCGGCGGTTCGTGCCGCGACCTCTTCCTCTATGCCGTGCCGGAGCACGTGGAGGAGGCGCACGCGTTGCTCACCGCCATCGTCGGCGAGCGCGGCACGGTGCACCTGACCGACTCGCTCGTCGAGCAGGACTATTTCGGCCCGGACGCGGTGTCGGATGCCTTCCGGGCGCGCGTCGGCAACCTGGTCGTGACGCCCTATGCGGGAAACGGCATCTACTGGTTTGGCGACGGCCGCTTCCGGCAACGCTATTGGGGCAACCACGGCGGGCTCAGCGCACAGGAGATGGAGATCCCCTTCCTGCTGATGCCCGCCTCGTAGGGCGAAGCCCCGTCTGCACAATCGCCGAACGACGTGGTATACTCCGTGCGAAACCAAGCGCGACCCGCGAGCGGGCCGCGGCAGTGTAGAGACGAAAGCAAGAGCCATGCCTATCAGCACATCATCCTTTGGCGACGAACGAGACGATCGCTATTCCCAATACCAGAGCGCCGGCGACTACGACCGCGAGACGCTAACATTTCCCGGCATCACCCCATTGCAGGCCGAAACCTACCTCAAGCGGCTGGGGGGCGGCGTGGAGGAGAAGCTGCGCCGCGTCGAAGGCATCGGCTGGGTGGCCGAGATCAGCGAGACCGACGACGGCGTCGACGTGACATTCTCCGCACACGACGAGCTGCTGGATGACCTGATTCGCCGGTTCGAGGAATGGAGCGAACGTGACGCCGGCTGATTTGCCGGCATATCGATGAGTGCAGCCGTTTGCTGTCGCGCCGGACGTGCCTGACAGCAGCCACACCAGGACACCACGAATGTACCGCGCACGTACACCGGAACCACAATCGATTGCGACCGCCCGCGCCGGCAGCAACATCGCATTCATCAAGTATTGGGGCGTTGCCGACCCGCGCATCAACCTGCCGCTCAACAATTCGATCAGCATGACGCTGGCCGATCTGCACACGACGACCACCGTCGAGTGGGACACGGCGGGCCGGCTGAGCAGCGACCAGATCACCATCGATGGCGAAACGGCAACGGGGAAGAAGGCCGAGCGCGTCACCGAGCACCTGAACCTGATCCGCCATCTGGCCGGCGACCGTCGGTACCGGGCGCGCGTCGTGAGCCGCAACAACTTCCCCATGGCGTCCGGCATCGCCTCATCGGCCAGCGCGTTTGCGGCGTTGACGGTGGCGGCCTGCGCGGCGCTGGAGTTGCCGTTCGACCGCACTCGAATGTCCGGCATTGCCCGGCGCGGGAGCGGGTCGGCCAGCCGCAGCCTCTTTGGCGGTTATGTCGAATGGGAGCAGGGGCGCGACGACGCCACCAGCGTCGCCCGGCAGATTTACCCGGCTGAGTATTGGACGCTGCGCGACATCGTCGCGGTGGTCAGCACGGCCGAAAAGCCGGTGAGCAGCCAGAACGGCCACAGCATGGCGATCACGAGCCCCTTCAACTCCGCGCGCGTCGACAGCCTCTATGGCATGTTGCAGGATGTACGCAACGCCATCACCATGCGCGACCTGCCGCGGTTGGGGCCGGTCCTGGAGCAGGACGCGCTGGCCATGCACGGCGTCATGATGACGAGCCGGCCCAGCCTTCTCTATTGGCAGCCGGGCACGCTGGAGGTGATCCATGCCGTGCGCCGCTGGCGCGAAGAGGACGGCCTGCAGGTCTACTTCACCATCGACGCCGGCCCCAACGTACACCTGATCTGTGAGCCTACCTTCGAGGTGGAGATTCTCAAGCGCCTGCAAAAACTGGGCAGCGTGCGCAGCGTGATCACAAGCGGGCCGGGCGACGGGCCGCAACTGCTCGACAAGCACCTCGTCTGATATGCGCATCATCGCCACCGGCGGCACTTTCGATAAACACTATGACGAATTGCGCGGCGAGCTGACCTTCAAGGACAGTCACCTGCCCACGATTCTGCGCCAGGCGCGCGTGACTGCGCCGGTCGTCCTGGAGATCAACCAGCTCATCGACAGCCTGCACATGCAGGAAGTCAACCGCCAGCATATCCTGGCCTCGTGCCGGGCAGCGCCGGAAGAGAAGATCGTCGTCATCCACGGCACGGACACGATGGCGCTCACCGCGCGCGTGCTGGGCGAGGCCGGGCTGGCCAAAACGATCGTCCTCACCGGCGCCATGATTCCCTTCTCCATCCAGGGTTCCGATGCGCTCTTCAACCTCGGCTTTGCGTGTGCCGCGGCGCAACTGCTGGCGCACGGCGTCTACATCGCCATGAATGGCACCGTCTTTGCGTGGGATGACGTGCGCAAGAACACGCAGACCGGCGTCTTCGAGCGAATGACGCCTGAGAGTCCGTTTTGAAGTTCGCAATCTTGACGCAGAGACGCTGAGGCGCAGAGAAAAGCCCTGCTTCGAATCCGGCAATTTCCAAGTGGTCTCTGACTGACGCAGGGGATCCGGCTGGCGGCAATCCTCGCAATCACCACGGCTCGGATGCGAGTTGCTGAAGTGCCTGGCGCCCTTCCGCGGCAAAACCGAAGTAGTTGTACTCATTCCCCCAAACGATGGCGCCCAGGGCGTAGAGCACCCGGGCGACACGCAGTTGGATCAGTTCACGTGGCGCAAAGGCACGCCCGTAGCCGGCCACGAAGGCATCGAAGAGGTCGGGGCGCGCCATCCATTCCCAGCCGGGCAGCCGCGCAAAGTCGGTGACGCGCACATCCCATCGCGAGAACTCAAAATCGATGACGCCGGTCAACGCCCCGTGTGCGTCCACCAGCCAGTTGGGCGGGCAGTAGTCGTAGTGGCAGGGCACCGGGCGCTCACCGGCGAAGAGCGGGATATGCTCGATCGCAGCGTGCACGACCTCTTCCTCCGCGCCGGAGAGAGAGCCGATGCGCGCCGCCCGCGCCAGCCAGTCCTCGAATTGTGCGCGGAAGTACACGCACGGGTCGTCGATGGGATCCTGGAGCGGCGCACCATCGCGGCGGCACGAACCAAACCACGATCCCGCCTGCCAGCCATGCAGCCCGCCAAGCGCCCTGCCGGCTGCCTGCCAGGCCCGCCGCTGCTGTGCCGGTTCCAGCGCCGCTTCCTCCAGCGGGCGTCCCGGCAGCGCTGTTACGACCAGCGCCAGGGGCGGGTCGGCGCGAACGGCCAGCAACTGCGGCGCGTAGTCACCAAACGCCGCCGACCAATGCTCGTAGGCGTGAACCTCACCGGCCCAGTGGGCGGCGTCGCGATGCACTTTCAGGAAACAAATCCCGTGAGGTGTGTGCAGGCGCGCCAGCGTGGCGCGAGCGTCGGGGTGTGCGTTCGAAGCGTCGGCGCCAAGGCGGCACGGCCCAAGCTGCGCCACGCACCACGCCAGTGCCTCGCGCAGGAACGGCTCAACCGGCGCTGCCATCGGAACTTGTTCTACTCGCCGTCATTCTTAATGACCAACCCCATGAGCCCGGCCAGATAGGACGCCTGAAAGGGATCCACGATCGCGCCATGGAGTTCCGTAATCCCGACGCGCATGCGCTCGATGGTGGAGGTGCGCAGGTCCGCGCCGGACAGAACCGCCTGTGAGAACTCGACCTCGTCGAGTTTGCAGCGGGCAAAGCGTGCCCCTGTCAGGTCCGTCGCCTGCAAATCGGCGCCGCTCAGATCGCAACGGTCAAAGCGGGCGGACTTCAGTGTGGCAAAGCGGATGCGCGCAAAGCGCAGCGAACACTCCTCAAAGTGCACGTCACGGGCATACGCCTCAGGAATCGTGAAACCATCCATGCGGCAGCCGACGAACTCGACGCGATGGGCGACCAGCCGCGGCCACTCCGCGTTGGCCAGGTCGCAATTCTCCAACCGCACGGTATCAAGCCGCGGCGCTTCGAATCGGGTTTGGGACAGGTCGCTGCCCACAAAGAGGATCTCCTTGAAGGCAACAAAATCGAGTTGCCGGCGGCCAAGATCGGCATCGACGACTTTGCCGTGAACATACTCCTCATGGCCGGTCAGATCCTGTACCGACAGAAGCGGCAGGGATCGCGCCACCAACCCAGATCGTTCAGGAGATCGCTTATCGTTCAATCGCGCCTGTCTCATCTTTGATGCAGTTGACCCTTTCGCGTACAGTGCCCTGCCGGTCTGCGCATCATCGTACCACCGGCCGCACCTTCAAGAAAGGCGGGCCATATCATTGCCGGAACGCGCCGCACTTGTGTTATCTTTCGTCCGGCAACCAGCGACGCCGCGAGGCAAATCATCCAACCATGTCGTCAAGGAGAGCGAAATGGCAAACCCGCCACCGAACTCGATTCATCCGCTCACGCGCGCCGAATGGCGTGACTGGCTGTCAGCCAATCACACGCGCACGGAAGGCATCTGGCTCATCACCTTCAAGAAGGCGACCGGCAAGCCGCGCGTAGAGTACGACGAAGCGGTCGAGGAGGCGCTCTGCTTTGGCTGGATCGACAGCAAGCCGAACAAACTGGATGACGAGCGTTCGCTGCTCTGGTTTGCGCCGCGCAAAGCCGGCACGGGCTGGTCCAGGCCGAACAAGGAGCGCGTCGACCGCATGATCGCTCAGGGCTTGATGACGCCGGCAGGCGCGGCTAAGATCGAAGCCGCGAAGGCCGACGGCTCGTGGTCGGCGTTGGATGCCGTGGAGGCACTCGAATTGCCGCCCGATCTGCGTGCAGCGCTGCGCAGCAACCCACCGGCCGCCACATACTGGGAGGCCTTCCCGCGCTCGATCAAGCGCGGCATCCTGGAATGGATCCTCAACGCCAGGACGCCGCAAACGCGGGCGCGCCGCGTCCTGGAGACGGCAGAGCTTGCCGCGCAAAATCGGCGCGCCAACCAGTGGCGAACGTAACCAGCCCATAAATCCACGCTCGCCGCGCACGCGAGGTTTGATCAACAGCATTTCCTGTGCTACGGTTCCGGCTGGGCAAGGCGCCCGAATCAATCAGCCAACCTCAGCCAGCAAAATCAACCGCAATGAGCCGACCACGAGAATCCAGCCGCATCCAAAACGACGAAAACGGCGCACACGATGGCGCCCCTACCGGGAAGTATCTTCTTTATCTGGCACTGGGCGCTCTCGGCGTCGTCTACGGCGACATCGGCACCAGTCCGCTCTATGCGTTCCGCGAATCATTTCATGCCAGCTACGGCATCGAGGTGCGCGCCGTCAACATCTTGGGCATCCTGTCCCTCATCTTCTGGTCGCTCCTCCTCGTGATTTCGGTCAAGTACCTGGTCTTCGTCATGCGCGCCGACAACAACGGCGAAGGCGGCATCCTGGCGCTGACCGCGCTTATCGGCGCCAAACGGCGCGTGATGCTGCCGGGCACCACACGCTGGGTGCTAGTGATGATGGGGCTCTTCGGCACGGCACTGCTCTACGGCGACGGGATGATCACGCCCGCTATTTCCGTCCTCTCGGCGGTGGAGGGCTTGGAAGTCGTCACGCCATTCTTCGAACCATACGTCATCCCGATCACGGTAATCATCCTGGTGGGTCTCTTCAGCTTCCAGAGTCGCGGGACAGAGCGCGTCGGCAAGGTCTTCGGCCCGGTCACCCTGGTCTGGTTCCTGGTTCTCGCCATCCTGGGCATAAGCTGGATCGTGCGCCAGCCCAGCGTGCTCGCCGCCGTCAATCCCTACTATGCCGCCGAGTTCTTCATCGAGAACGGCGTACGCGGCTTCCTGGTGCTGGGGTCGGTCTTCCTCGTGGTGACGGGCGGCGAAGCACTCTACGCCGATATGGGCCATTTTGGCCGGTCGCCGATTCGCCTGGCGTGGTTTGCCATCGTGCTGCCGGCGTTGATGCTGAACTACTTCGGGCAGGGTGCGCTGCTGCTCCAGCACCCGGAGGCGGTCGAGAATCCCTTCTACCAGATGGCGCCGGGCTGGGCATTGATCCCGCTGGTGCTGATCGCTACGGCGGCCACGGTCATCGCCTCGCAGGCCTTGATCACGGGCGCCTTTTCGCTGACGATGCAGGCGGTCCAGCTCGGCTATCTGCCGCGCGTGCCAATCTCTCACACCTCGCCAGACGAGTTCGGCCAAATCTACATCTCGTCGATCAACTGGGTGCTGATGGTTGCCTGCGTCGCGCTGGTGCTGGCCTTTCGCTCGTCGAGCAACCTGGCGGCGGCGTATGGCGTTGCCGTCACAACGACGATGGTCGTCACCACGCTGCTGCTCTTCCGCGTCGAGCGCGAGCGCTGGCGCTGGTCGCTGCCCGCCGCCGTGGCGTTCACGGCCTTCTTCCTGGCCATTGACCTCTCTTTCTGGGGCGCCAACCTGGTCAAGATTCCGGCCGGCGGCTGGTTCCCGCTGGTCATCGGCGCCGTGGTCTTCATTGCCATGACCACCTGGCGCCGCGGGCGGTCGCTGCTGGCCCAGCGCCTCAAGGCCGGCACCCCGCGCTTTGTCGACTTCATCGACCGCCTGGAACACGAGAAGCTGGCGCGCGTACCCGGCGCCGCCATTTACATGTATAGCGACCCGGAAGGGACACCGCCGGCGCTGGTGCAGAACCTGCGCCACAACCGCGTTCTCCACGAGCAAGTGATCCTGCTCTCGCTCAACATGGAAGACATGCCCTACGTGCCGCGCAAGCAGCGCATGGAGGTGCACGCGCTCCATCACGGTATCTACCAGATGGTGCTGCACTATGGCTTCATGGAGACGCCCAATGTGCCGCGCGATCTGCCATTGGCAAAGCATCACAAACTAAAGCTGAACCTCGACGACGTGAGCTTCTTCCTGGGCAGCGAACGCATCCTGGCGACGGAGCGCAAAGGCATGGCCATGTGGCGCGAAAAGTTGTTCGTACTCATGAGCCGCAACGCGACGAGCGCGGCCAACTTCTTCGGGCTGCCGCCCGATCGCGTCGTCGAGATGGGGACGCGCGTCGAGATCTAGCCCTGCTGAAAAGCAACATCGGTGAGCAAGCATGTCATCAACCCGCCTGAACTCTTCGACAGCGTGCAGTTCGGTTTCTCGCAGATTGACGTGTCACCGGCCGGCGGGCGCCTGGTGCACATGTCCGGGCAGGTAGTGTGACGAATGTCCAAAAAAGTGCTGCGCGTTGCTTGACAAAGCTCGGTGGGCTGTGTTACATTGTCCCGTGCGTGAGAAGTACTTGCGCCAATAACCATGGAAAGGAACGGACGCACGATGGTTATGCTCTTTCACGAAATCCTCAAGACATCGATTGCCGGTGGTGGATTTTCGCGCCAGGGGAGTGGTGCGTCTGTTACCCATAACTAAACTGTCAAGTTAGTTACGGGCCGCAACGCACCACACCGGTGCTTGCGGCCTTTTTGTTTGTCTTGCTCTCACGCGGCGGCGTTGCCTGCCCGTGGGACAATGAGAAACGGCAAGAATGCAGGCATCGGATCTGATCCGGATGCCTGCATTTTTTGTTGTCCTGGACGGTTAGGGGTGAGATGAGTAGCGGTAACGGTATAGAGTACGTCGGAGCGAACAGCCAACTCACAGCGGAACGAGAGCGTATGCAACAGCAAGAGGTAGTCGACAAGAGGAGCAACCCGGCAGTAGCGGCCGAGGCGGATCATGAAAACCAGCGAGCCCGTCAGCGCAAGCAGCAGCCGGAAGAACCCGACTCACTTGCCGAGTGGATGCTGGACACGGAACCGCGACCAAGCGGCGTGTGCCTGGTGATCGCCTGAACCAAAGGGCGGCAGGCAACACGGAGTGGAGGAACTATGCTGAATACAGCAGCGCAACCAACTACACAAGCAGAATTCGATCTCAAGCAGACGGTCGGCATCGGCAAGCTTCGCGGCTTCTGGCGGCTGATGACGGGCTTCCGCGGCACCTACCTGGTGTCGACGGTGAGCATGGGCATCGCCGCGATCATGAACACGGTGACCTTCCTGCTGCTGCGGTACTTTGTCGACCACTACATGGTGGCCGGCGATCGGACCATTCACCTGGCGGTCTATGTGGCGGGCTTTCTCACCCTGGCCGTAATCCAGGCGGCGTGCACCTTCAACAGCCGGCGGCTGGCCGCCAAAACGGCCGAAGGCATCGCCCGGCGCATTCGCGAGTATCTGTTCGACCATATCCAGCGGCTGAGTTTCACCTATCACGACAAGACGCAGACGGGTGAACTGATCCAGCGCGCCACGTCGGACGTCGACACGATCCGCCGCTTCTTTGCCGATCAGGCCATCGAAGCCGGGCGCATCGTCATGCTCTTCATCGTGAACTTCGCCGCCATCTACCTGCTGGACTGGCGGCTGGCGTGGTTCTCGATCATCGTCGTGCCGGTGGTCATGGTCATCTCGCTCTTCTTCTTCCGGCGCGTCGAGAAGGCATACGAGGCATACCAGGAACAGGAAGCGAAGCTCTCGAGCACGCTTCAGGAGAACCTGAGCGGCGTGCGCGTCGTCAAGGCCTTTGCCCGGCAGGAATATGAGGAAGGCAAGTTCGATGACGAGAACAAGAAGAAGTACGCACGCGGGCGCTACCTGCTGCTCATGCACGCGCTCTTCTGGCCGATCACCGACGTCATGTGCGGCGCACAGATGCTCTCCGGCTTCCTGTTCGCCGGCTGGCTGACGATCAACGGGGAGATTACCGTCGGCACCTACGTGGCGTACGCCGGGCTGGTCGTCTGGATCATCTGGCCGCTGCGCAACCTGGGTCGCCTCATCGTGCAGATGTCCGAGAGCCTGGTCTCCTTCGGCCGTGTCTCGACCGTCGTGGTCGAAACGCGCGAGCCGGTGCTGGAAGGCACCGTGCGCACCGACAAGCAGGTCAAGGGTGAGATCACCTTTGACGACGTGCACTTCGCCTACGTCGGCACCGAGCGGTCGGCGCTGCGCGGCGTGTCGTTCACGGTGAAGCCCGGCCAATCCGTGGCGCTCATCGGCGGGACGGGGTCGGGCAAGTCGTCGCTGGTCAACCTGCTGCCGCGCTTCTACGACTACACGGGCGGTCGCGTCCTGCTTGACGGCGTGGAGCTGACCGAGTACGCGCGCCACTACCTGCGCAGCCAGATCGGCATCGTGGAGCAGGAGCCGTTCCTCTTCAGCCGCACCGTGCGCGACAACATCACCTATGGGGTGACGCGCGAGGTGCCGGATGCGGAGGTCGAGGAGGCCGCGCGCGCCGCCGCCATCCACGACGTGATCCTGAACAAGCTGCCGCACGGCTACGAGACGCTGGTGGGCGAGCGCGGGATCACGCTGTCGGGTGGGCAGAAGCAGCGCGTGGCCATCGCCCGCACGCTGCTCAAGGACCCGCGCATCCTGATCCTCGACGACTCGACCTCGGCCGTCGACTTTGAAACCGAGGCGGAGATCCGCCAGGCGTTGCGCCGGCTGATGAAAGGACGCACCACCTTCATCATTGCGCACCGCATCCAGAGCGTGATGGACGCCGACTTGATCCTGGTGCTGGAGCACGGGCGTGTGATCCAGCGCGGCACACATGACGAATTGGTACAACAGGAAGGCACCTACCGCCGCATCTACCTGGCGCAAACACGCCTGGAAGCGGAGTTGGAGGAGGAACTGAGCCGTGACTGAACATATCGAACTAGAAGAAGAAGAATTCGACGCCAGGTTCAGCGGGCAGACCATTCGCCGCCTGATCGGGTTGCTGCGGCCCTACACCCTGTGGGTCATCGGCTTCCTGGCCACGGTGATGATGGTCTCCGGCCTGGATTCGTATTTCACCTATCTCAGCGCGCGCATGGTGGACGAAGGCATCATCGCCAAGAACTGGGAGTTGCTGGTCCAGATCGTAGAGCAGTACGCCGGGTTGGTCCTGATCCAGGCCGTGGCCGTGTTCGGCTTCATCTGGCTGGCAGGCCTGCTGGGCGAGCGCATCCGCTACGACCTGCGCCAGAAGCTCTTCAACCACCTGCAGCAGTTGTCGCTGACCTACTACAACCGCATGCCGGTGGGCTGGATTATCAGCCGCGTGACGTCGGACACCGACCGCGTGGCGGAACTGGTCACCTGGGGCCTGCTCGACGTGACGTGGTCGTCGTTCAACATCATCACGGCGCTCTTCTTCATGTCGCGAATCTCGTGGCAACTGACGCTGATCGTCATGGTCATCGTTCCGATCATCATCGTCGTCGCCACGTTGTTCCAGCGCAAGATCATCGTGCAGTATCGCGAGGTGCGCAAGGTCAACTCCAAGATCACGGGCGCCTACAACGAGACGATCACCGGCGTGCGCGTGATCAAGGCGCTGGACCGCGAGGAGGCCAACCTGCGCGAGTTCGGCAAGCTGACAGGCGAGATGTACCGCGCCGGCTATCGAGCCGCCTGGTACTCGGCGCTCTTCCTGCCGACGGTGCAATTGATCTCGTCCTTCGCCATCGCCAGCATCGTCACCTACGCCGGCGTCACCGCGTCGAGCGATGGGCTGAGCGTGGGTGGCATGTACGCCTTCATCTCGTACGTGCTCTTCATGATCTGGCCGGTGCAGGAGATGGCGCGCGTCTTCGCCGAGATGCAGCAGGCCGTGGCGTCGGGCGAGCGCATCTTCTCGCTGCTGGATGCCACGCCGGACATCGTCGACAAGCCGAACGCCTACGAGGTCGAGCACCTGCGCGGCGATATCGTCTTCGACAAAGTGGACTTCCAGTACGAGGAGGGCAAGCCGATCCTGACCGGCTTCGACTTGCACGTCAAACACGGCGAGACGATTGCGCTGGTCGGCCCGACGGGCGGCGGCAAGAGCACCATCGTCAACCTGCTGTGCCGCTTCTTCGAGCCGACGGGCGGGCGCATCCAGCTCAGCGGCCACGATTACACGGACCTGACGCAGCACACCATCCAGTCCAAGGTTGGAATGGTGCTTCAGACGCCGCACCTCTTCTCCGGTACGATCCGCGAGAACATCCGCTACGGGCGGCTGGACGCCAGCGACGCCGAGGTAGAGGATGCGGCAAAACTGGCGGGCGCGCACTCATTCATCGAGGCGCTGGAGAAGGGCTACGAGGAGCAGGTCGGTGAGGGCGGCGTGCTGCTCTCCACCGGGCAGAAACAATTGCTGAGCCTGGCGCGCGCGGTGCTCGCCCGGCCCGACATCTTCATCATGGATGAAGCCACAGCCAGCGTGGACACGCTCACCGAGGCGATGATCCAGCAGGGCATGGACACGCTCATGAAGGAGTGCACGAGCTTCGTCATCGCCCACCGCCTGTCGACGATCCGCAATGCGACCCGCATCCTGGTCATCGAGGACGGGCGCATCAAGGAGATGGGCACCCACCGCGAACTGCTCAAGGTGAAGGGCCACTACTACCGGCTCTACACGCAGCAGTTCCGCCAGGAGCTTGTCAGCCAGGTGGATGAACTGGCGGCAATGCTGGAGGAGCCGGTCGAAGCAGAGCCTGCGGCAGCCGACGGACAGAGCAACGGCAAGGTCAAGGCCGACCTGGCCTTTGCCGACTGACAGATCGTCATGGACAGGCTGGCGGCGCAGCGCCTGCCAGCCTGTCCATGACGGCGCAACCTTGCGCGCGGACAGTACGTATCATCATTGTCAGCATTCTGATGGTGACAACTTGGAACAGTTGCGGTATGCTAGACGTCATCAAGACGGCGACAATCGCTGCCATCATCTTGAACGAGCTTTCCTCTTTGTGAGACGGGCCAGAAAGTATGTTTGCCTCCGGTAATCGATGGCGTGACAGCGGGATTGTGTTTCTCTTGCTGGCTGCGGTCGGCCTCCTCATCTGGTGGTTGACCGAGCCGGTCTCCGACGCGTTGGCGGCAGCCGGCGATATTCGCGCCTGGATCATCAGCACCGGGCCAATGGCCCCCATCGCCTACGTTACCTTCTTTGCCGCGCAGATTCTCATCGCGCCGCTCCCCGGCAGCTTCCTGGCGGTGCTGGGCGGCTATCTCTTTGGGTTTGGCGCCGGGCTGTTCTTGAGCCTGCTGGGGCTGGCAATCGGGGCTTCTCTGGTGCTGCTCATCGGCCGCAAGCTGGGCCGCCCCCTGCTGGAGCGCTTCTTCGACCGCAGCGACCTGATCCGCTGGGAACGTAAGCTGCGCCTGCGCTCGCCGCTCATCTGGTTCGTGCTCTTCCTCTTCCCGGTACCGGATGTCGTGATGTATGTGGCCGGCATGGGGACGACGCCGCTGCGCTGGCTGCTGCCGGCCATTCTCCTGGGCCGCAGCCTCGGCATCTTCATCGGAATCACGGTCGGCAATGCCACGGCAAAGTGGCCGGCCGAGTGGGTGCTGGCACAGTGGGTGCTGTTGCTGCTGCTCGGCGGTCTCGCCTATCGCTTCCAGCGCCCGATTCGCTACTACCTGCTCGTAAACCTGCGCCGCCTGCGCCGCACGGCACGCGGCATGTTCCGCGCCCCGCTCGGCTCGCCCGCTGACTAGAGTAAGAATAGAACGCGGATGACGCGGATTGGGCAGATTATCACGGATTAACTTATCCGCGCTCATCCGCTCGATCCGCGTCATCCGCGTTCTATCTATTCCCCAACCCGCTGCGCGCGATATTTCTCGTCGAGGTTGTCGATCTTGGCGACCTTGGGCGCCGAGCGACCACCCTGGAACTCGCTCTCCAGCCAGACGTCGATGAGCTTTTCGGCGACGACCGCGCCCGTAATCTGCGAGCCGAAGGTGATGATCTGCGCATTGTTGCTGGCCACGGCGCGCTCGGCGGTATACGGATCCTGCACGCAAACGGCGCGCACGCCGGGCACCTTGTTGGCCACAATCGCCATACCCGCCCCCGTCCCACAGACGAGGATGCCGCGCTCATACTTGCCGGCGCCCACCTCTTCCGCCAACATCGCGCCGACATCCGGGTAGTCGACCGGCGTCGCCTCGTTGACGCCCATATCCACGACCTGGTAGCCCTTCTTGATCAGATAGTCACGAATCGAGTTCTTGAGCGGCATGCCGAAATGGTCGGCGCCCATGACGATCGGTGTGTTCTTGTCCATTTGATTTGCTCCTAAACTTCCAGCCTGTCTCAAACTCCCAATACCTTCACCAGTTTGCGCACCGTGAAGCGGTTGCGCAGATAGTGACCACTGTCGAAGCCCAGGTCGCGCTCAGCGTCGTCGAAGCCGAGTTCCGCTGCGGTGGCTGGCCCGCCGGCGCGCTGCAACAGCTCGGCGACGGTGGCGGCTGGCGGCACCTGGGCGGCAATCGCCTGGATCGCATCCCAGTTCTCCAGGATGCGCCGCTTGAGCGCCTCCACCTCCTCCGGCGTGATGTCGAGAAATGCCTTGTGATCGGCGATGACGCCATCGGCCAACTCGTCGTAGGCGGCGCGGATGCGGGCGACTTCCGCGTCGCGCGCCGGCCAGGTCGCCGCTTCCAGCAGGTCGGAGATCTCCTCACGCGACAACGCACGCACCTGGTCGTAGAGCGCGGCCACCATCACCGTAGCGACGCCGACTTTGGCGCCGTGCAGGATCGCCGGGCGCCCCTCGCGCAGCAGTTTCATCTCCCAGTAGTGCGAGGTATGATGCTCGGCGCCGGAGGCCGGACGTGACTCGCCAAAGTCCAACATACAGTAGCCCGATTCGAGCAGCGCGTCGAAAAGCCGGCTGATCGCCTGCGGCTCGTCTTGCCCGATGCCATCGACATTGTCAACGCAGATTTGCACGGCGTCGAGTGTGCGCTGGGCAATCGCTTCGTCGTAGGGTTCGTTCCAGAGCAACCGGCCCAGCCGCCAGTCGGCAATCGAGGTCAGCTTGCCAAGCATGTCGCCAAAACCGGCGGCGATCATCGTCTGTGGCGCGTGTGCCAGTGTGTTGATGTCGGCAAAGATGGCGTAGGGCGCCTGGCAGTAGACCGAAATCTTGACACCGTGGATGATCAGCGGCGCGCCGATGGAGGCGAAGCCATCCACCGACGGCGCCGTCGGCACGGAGATGAACTGGCTGTGCGAGCGGTGGCTGGCAAAACGCGTGATGTCGGTCAACGTGCCGGAGCCGACGGCAACATAGGTGCGCGGCTCGCCGCCGGCCGCGATCAACACATCGAAGACATGGGCAGCGTCGGCAATGACCTCCTCATTGGTGAAGACGAGCTGCTTGAGGTCGAAGCCGGCCGAGCGCAACGCATCCGCCACGGCGCGCCCTTGCGCCTCGTAGGTGTTGGTGTCGGCAACCAGAAAAAGCTTGTCGAGCGCATTGGCACGGCAGAAGTCGACCAGGTGCTCGACAGCGCGATCGTCGATCGTCACGGCTTTGGGGCGGTACGTCATGGTCATCCCATCCTTTCGCCGAGCTGCATTGCCCGGACCAGATACTCGAGCATCGCAAAGCCGGCCTCTTCCGCCGTCCGGCCAAAGGTGACGACGCCATCTTCGTGGCCGGCCATGCCGAAGATGCGCTTCTGCGCCATGTCGCTCTCGGCATAGAGACGCGCCACTTCCGCCGCCATCTCCGGCGTGCCGTACGGCACATCGGCGGTCATCGGTACGCCCAGCGCGGCCGCGTTGCACCAGATCTCCGGCGAATGCGCGTGCACCACCCAGAGGATGTGGCTGTCGAGCGCGTAGACGGCGCCGTGCGTCAGCGCCTCGGACGAGGGGCGCACCGGGCCTTCGGCGACAAGGCGATTCTCTTCGGCATAACAGGCCGCGACCGTCACGTAATCGTCGGCCGTCAGATCGGCCTTGCCGCCCGTCTGCGTGCCGGTAATCACAAAGGGATGGCGGCCATCCGGGCGGTCGCGATCGTCGAGACGGCAACTGATGTTCCCGTACCCATAGCCGCCATAGCGCGCCGGATCCTGGCCGATGAGGCCGGTAATCACCATCAACTTGCGCCATGCGTTCAGTTCGCCGATCTGGTCGTTCGGAAGCGCCGGTGCTTGGGTATAATCGCATCGATATTTGACGATGCCTTCCTGCGTGGGCATAACTCTCATCCTCACTTTTGAAACTGCTTTTCATTCATCGCGCTCAATAACTCGCGCACCTGACGACAGGCATCCTGATATTGTCGCACAGGGAAGGCGCTTTCGGCGCAACGTCTCCCTATTCCATGAGCAACCCGCCGTTGACGGCCAGCGTGGCCCCGACGACATAGCTGCTCGCCGGCGACGCCAGGTAGAGCACGGCGTCGGCCACTTCCTCGGGCGTGCCGAGGCGACGCGCCGGCGTGTCGGCCATCCACCGCGCGTATTCCGCGCCGGTCTGCACATCCAGCAGCAGGTCGGTGGCAATACGCCCCGGCGAAACGGCGTTGACGCGGATGTTGTGCTCGATCACCTCGCGCGCCAACGAGCGGGTGAAGGCCAGCACGCCGCCCTTGGCCGCCGCATAATGGGCATGCCGCGCCGAGCCGCGCTGCCCGGCGATGGAAGCGATGTTGACGATGGCCCCGCCGCCGCCGGCAATCATGCCGGGCAGCACGGCCTGGCAGCAAGAGAAGACCCCGTACAGGTTGGTGCGCACAACCTCATCCCACTCGGCAAAGGACATGTCGATCACCGGTGTCGCCGGGAAGGCGCCCGCGTTGTTCACGAGCACCTCCACCGCACCGTGCGCCGCCTCCACCTCGGCGACCAGTGCGGCGACAGATGCGGGATCGGCGACGTCGGCCTGGTAGCCGGCAACCTGTCCTGCAAATTCCTGCGCGGCCGCCATGACTTCCTGCGCGGCTGCCCGGTCGCGCCGATAGCAGAAGGCCACATCCGCCCCAGCGCGGGCGAAGGCGAGCACGACCGCGCGCCCGATGCCGCGCGAACCGCCCGTCACCAGGACGCGCTTGCCGGCAAAGTCGCCGGCGCCGGGCGCCCCGTTCATGCGCGCACCTCGGCCAGGTCGCGGAAAGACGCGCGCAGCGCGGGATAGAGATCGCGGTAGATGCGGTAGAAGTCGTCGTACACCCGTGCGCGCGCGGGGTCAGGCTGGTAGCTGGGCCCGGTCGTGACCATGCCCGCCACCGCCGCCTCGATGGACGGGTAGAGGCCGGCGCCCGCCGCCGCGACGATGGCATCGCCCATAGCCGCGCCGCTGGCCGCGCCGGGCAACGTCACGGGCCGGTCGAGCACGTCCGCCTTGATCTGATTCCAGAGCGCGCTGCGCGCACCGCCGCCCACACAGGCCAGCGCGGAGACGGGAAAGCCGTCGGCCGCCGCGGTCTCGACGTTGTGGCGCAACCCGTAGGCCGCGCCCTCCATGATCGCGCGCACCAGGTCGCCCTTCGTCGTGGCCAGCGATACACCGAAAAAGACGCCGCGCGCGGCCGAGTCCCAAATCGGCGAGCGCTCGCCATACATGTACGGCAGAAAGACGACGCGGTTGGCGCCGGGCCGGCTCTGCGCCGCCTGCTCACCCAGCAGATCGAAGGGATCGACGCCAAGCCGAGCGGCCTCCGCGACCTCATGAGCACCGAGTTGATCGCGGAACCAGCGCAACGCGCCGCCGGTCGCCACCATGGCGCCGACGACCAGATGCAGGCCGGCGATGGGATGGCCCAGCGGAAAGAGCAGGTTGCCGCGGTAGGGCGTGTCGCTGCAGATGAGCAGCACCGTCGACTGGCCGGTCATCTCGGCGGCGGCGCCGGGGCGCACCAGCCCGACCTCGATGCTGGCCGCGGTGCCGTCGGTCATCCCGGCGATGACCGGCGTGTCGGGCGCCAGGCCTGTCGCCGCCGCAGCTGCGGGCGTCACCGTGCCGACGACCTGCGCACACGGCACAACCGGCGGCAACTTGGCCGGGTCGATGCCCATGGCGTCGATCAACTGCGGCGACCATGCCTGCCGGTCGTTGTCAAAGAGCAGCGTGAGCGGGCCGTGCGAGTTGTCCATGCAGAAGGCGCCGGCCAGCTTGTGGACGATGTAGCCGTTGGCCTGCAAAATCTGGTGGGTGCGGGCGTAGGCTTCGGGCGCCTCGTCGCGCAGCCACAGGATCTTGGGGGCGAGGAAATAGGGATCGATACGGCCGCCGTTGATGCGGGCGATGGCCGCTTCGTCGACATTTGCGCGCAGAGCGTCGCACTGCCGCTCCGATCGGCGATCCATCCAGATCAACGCAGGGTGAACCGGTACGCCGTGCGCGTCGACGGCAACCAGCGTCGGCGCCTGGCAACTGACGCCAATCGCGGCCACCGCCTCTGCCCTGGCGCCGGACCGGGCAATGACCTGGCGCACCACGGCGCAGGTCGCCTCCCACCACGCGTCGGGATCCTGCTCGGCCCACCCCGGCTGCGCAAAGGTTGTGGGATACTCCTGGCCGGCCTGAGCGAGCACAGTGCCGTCGCGCTCGCAGAGGAGCGCCTTGACGCCCGTGGTGCCTACATCGACGCCAATGAGTAGGGATGCGCTCATGGTCTAGCTCCGTGCCGCCAGCGCGGCAGCGTTGGCGCAGAATTCCAGGGGGCGACCGGCAAAGAAGTTGGCCACATCGCGCGCCACCTGGTCTGGCCCGCGTTCGGCCGAGTTCTTGGACGAGCCGGCGATGTGTGGCGTCACGGTGACGTTGGGCAGGCTGAGCAACGGCCAGCCGGCGGGCGGCGGTTCCTCGGGGAAACAGTCGATGCCGGCGCCGGCCAGATGTCCGCTGCGCAGCGCTTCATACAGCGCGTCGTAGTCGACCAACGGCCCGCGCGCGGTGTTGATGAAATAGGCGCCCGGTTTCATCTGCGCAAACTCCGCCGCGCCCATCATGCCCGCCGTCTGCGGCGTGACGCGGGCGTGGATGCTCACGATGTCAGCCCTGCCAAGCAACGCCGGGAGCTCGACCTGCTCCACGTCCATCTCGACGAAGCGTGCGGCGGGCACGAAGGGATCGTAGGCGATGATGTGCAGGCCGAAGGGGCGCAGGTAGGCGACGAGTGACTGCGCGATTGCGCCAAAGCCGACCAGCCCGATCGTCTGGCCGCGCAGCTCGCGGCCGGTGCGGTCGAAGCGGTAGAGGTCGCCCATCCACACACCTTGGCTCAGCGCGGCATGCGCACGCGCGATGCCGCGACACTCGGCCAGGATTAGCCCCACGGTGAACTCGACGACTGCCTGCGAGTTGCGCGCCGGCGCATTGACGACGGGAATGCCGCGCGCGGTGGCCGCCGCCACATTGACGTTGACCGGCCCGCCGCGGCAGCAGCCGACGATGCGCAGCGCAGGCGCGGCATCGAAGACCTGTTGCGTCACCGGCGCCACATGCGTGAGCAGCACCTCCGCGTCTTGCGCCAGGCGCGCGACGCCGGCCGGGTCGCCCAAAAACTCCTTGACCTCATCGTTGGCGGCGAGCGGTGTGTCGGGCCACGGCACGCTCATGGCGTTCACATGCAGTGCTTCTCCTGCCGGGCCGAGATAACGCCGGAGGGCTTCGACAAATAGATCACTTCCCACAAAGTTGTCGCCGATGATGGCGACGCGCAGTTGATTCGACATGGCTCATTCCATCTGAAGCACCGTCTATGCCCCAAGCACCGACTGGCGCATTGCCCACACATCCATCATGGCGCGGCGTTCCGCGCCGTAGAGATCCAGCAGCGCCTGGAAGCGCGACCGGTTACCCGCGACCGGCTCGAAGTGACGCGCCGGCCGCACCATGCGCTCGACCGCCTCGGCGTACGACCCGAACAAGCCGATGGCCACGGCGGCATTGATCACAGCACCGCGCGCGCCGTACTCGCTGCCCTCGGCCACGATCACGGGCGCACCCAGCGCGTCGGCCAGCATCTGCGCCCAGAGCGGGCTGCGGGCGCCGCCGCCGGCCAGGCGCAGCGACGTGACCGGCACGCCCATCGTCTCGTAACAGTCCAGCACCGAAAGCGCCACGCCCTCGTAGACGGCGCGCAGCAGCGTGTCGCGCGTGTGGCCGGCGCTGATGCCGCTGAACTGGGCGCGCGCGGCCGAGTTGATGAAGGGCGCACGCTCGCCCGCCGGGTCGAGATAAGGGTGATAGAGCACGCCGCGCGCGCCCAGCGGTTCTTGCGCGGCGCACGCCTCCAGTTCATCCCACAAGTTGGCGCCGCTCTGCTGCGCAGCGGCCCATTCCGGCGCATAGAACTCGCGGGCAAACCACTGCAAATTCTGCGTGCTGGTCATGGTCGGCAACAGGCGAACGAACACGCCGGGCGGAGCGTGGCACATGTTGTAGCCGATGTCGGCCGGTTCCAGCACGGGTCTCTCTACCATGACCTGGTGCACGCCGGCGGTGCCGAGGACAGAACAGGCATCGCCGGGGAAGGCCGCGCCCGCACCGAGGGCAGAGGCCGCCACATCGAAGGGTCCGGCTACGACCGGCGTGCCCGGCTTCAGCCCCAATTCGCCGGCGATATGCTCCAGCAGCGGCGCGCGCAGGTCGACCGGATGGGGTGCGGCGGGAATCACGGGCCGCCACGCCTCGATCCCCAGCAGGCGAAAGACGCGCTCGTTGTACGCCTGGGTCTCGACCGAAAAGTAGGTGTGCGAGGCGTCGGTCGTATCGGTGCTTGTTACGCCGGTGAGACAGTGAAAAATCCAGTCCTTGGCCCGAAGCACAGCCGAAGTGCGTTCCAGCGTGGCGGGTTCGTGCTCCTGAAGCCAGCGCAGATGCATGCCCTGGTTGCAGGTGTTGAGCGCCGTCCCGGTAATCGTGAAAAGGTCGTGCCCGATCCCCGCCTCCCACAACTCCGTGACGAGAGCGGCTGTGCGCCCGTCCGACCAGAGGATGGCAGGCCGGACCGGCGCGCCATTGCGATCGATGAGCCAGGTGCCATCGCCCTGCCCGGTCACGCCCAGGGCCAGCACTTCGTCGGGGCGAACGCCGGCGCGTGCCAGCGTCTGGCGCACGGTCGCCTGCACTGCCCGCCAGACAACGTGCATGTCCGACTCCGCCCAGCCAGGGTTCGGCGCCACAAAGCTCGAATCGTGTGCGGCGCCGGCAATCTCGCGGCCCTCGACGTCGAAGAGCGTGCTCTTGATCACCGTCGTGCCGGCGTCGATGCCCAACAAGTAGGACCGGCTCACGATGGTTCTCCTAGATGGCGGCCTGGGTGGCCGCGTCAAAGAGGTGGATGCGGTCGGGCCGGAGGCGCAGCTTGACCGCATCGCTTCGGTCGAGGCGCAATAGCGGCGAAGTCACCGCCAGAACTGTCTGCGTGCCGACGACGGCGGCCAACTGGCCCTCCTCGCCCAGCGACTCGAAGGTCGCTACCGTGGCATCGATCTCTTCCAGCGCGTCAGCGGGTTGATCGACGACCTCGAGGTGAATGGGACGGATACCCACATCGACCTTCTTGGCGCCGCTGCGTTCAAGACGCTCGTGCAGAGACTCCGGCACGCGGATGCGGAAGCTGTTGTCGGCAGCGACGAGGAGGAACGTGCCATCCTCGCGGACAGGTGTCGCCGGCAGGAAGTTCATGGGCGGCTCGCCGATGAAGCCGGCGACGAACTCGTTGACGGGGCGATTGTAGATTTCGTCGAAGGTGCCGACCTGCTGGAGCACGCCGAAGTTCATGACGGCGATGCGCTGAGCCATGGCCACCGCTTCGAGCTGGTCGTGCGTCACCAGGATCGTCGTACGGCCCGTCTGGGCATGCAGGCGCTTCAGCTCGACGCGCATGTGCGAGCGCTGCGCCGCGTCCAGATGGGAGAGCGGCTCGTCCATGAGGAAGACGTCGGGGTCGCGCACGAGTGCGCGCGCCAGCGAGATGCGCTGCTTCTGCCCGCCGCCAAGCTCGGCCGGCTTGCGGTCGAGAATATCGGTTATGTCGAGCATGTCCGCCACCTGCTTGACGCGCTGGCTGATCTCCGGCTTGGGGACGGAGCGCGCACGCAGACAGAAGGCAATATTGTCGAAGACGGAGAGCGGCGGGTAGAGCGCGTACGTCTCGAAGGCGAGCGCAACGTTGCGCTGATTCGGCTCCAGCTTGTTGACGAGGCGATTGCCGATGTACATCTCGCCGCGCGTGATCTCCTCCAGGCCGACGATCATGCGCAGCGTGGAGGTCTTGCCGCAGCCGGACGGCCCAAGCAAAGCCAGGAATTCGCCGTCGCGGACGGTGAGGTTGAGATCCTTGACGGCCTCGACACCGCCCTTGTAAGTCTTGTAGATGTGCTCAAGGCGCAATTCGGCCATTGGTCGCTACCTTACTCCAGAAAAAGAATGTTCTGCCCGCTCTTGGCATCGAAAACCAGGATATTCTCAGCTTCGATAGCCAGGCTGACCTGCTCGTCGATCTGGTACTCCACTTCGAGCGGCGTCAGGACGTCAAGCTTATTCTGCCCGACGGTCGCCGTGAGCACGCCACGGGCGCCGAGCCGCTCGAACACATAGACGACGCCCCTGCAAACATTGGCGCCGGGCGTGCTCGCATCGCCTGTGACGGGGTGCAGGTGCATGGGGCGCACGCCGACGATCAGTTTGTCGGCGGCATGGGAGGCCAGCCGCTGGCGCAGCTTCTCCGGCACGTCGATGGTGATCGAACCGTCCTGGCTGATCAGGCGCAGGTTGTCGCCGGATTGCTGGGCCTTGCACTCGATCAGGTTGACCTGTGGGTAACCAAGCAACTTGGAGACGAAGAGATTGGCTGGATTCTCGAAGACTTCATTCGGCTTGCCGATCTGCTGAATGACGCCGTGGTCCAGCACGACAAGGCGATCGCCCAGCGACAGCGCCTCGAGATAGTCATGCGTCACGTAGATAGTCGTATAGCGGATGTCCGCTTCCAGTGACTTGAACTCCTGGCGCATACGGTGGCGCAGCTTGGCGTCGAGGTGGGAGATCGGCTCGTCGAGCAGCAGCACATCCGGCTCGCGCACCATGGCGCGACCAAGCGCCACGCGCTGTTTCTGCCCGTTGGACAGATGTTGCGGCAGGCGATCCATCAAGGGCTGGATGTTCAGAATATCGCAGACGGAGAGGACGCGGCGATCGATCTCGGCGGCGGGCAGCTTTCGCCCCGGTGCACGCAAGGGAAAGGCCAGGTTCTCCTTCACCGTCATGTGCGGGTAGAGCGCGTAGCTCTCGAACGCCATAGCCACGTTGCGGTAATGGGGCTCCACGGCATTCATGAGGCGGTCGCCGATGTAGACACGTCCGTTCGTGGGCGTCTCGACGCCGGAGATGAGCTTGAGCGTCGTCGTCTTGCCGGCGCCGGACGGGCCGAGCATGACGATGAACTCGCCGTCGGCGACTTCCAGCGTCAGGTCGTTGACCGCGCGGACCTTGCCGAAGTCCTTTGTGAGATTCTCGAGTCGAAGAGTTGCCATGATGCAATCAGCCTTTCACGGCGCCGAAGCTGAGGCCACGGATGAGATAGCGCTGGATGCTCAGCGCCAGGATGATCTGCGGCAGCGAGGCGAGCACCGAGGCAGCCGCCATGCGGTTGAAGAAGCCCTGCGCCGACGAAATGTAGCCGAGCGACGCCACCGTCACCGTCTGGACATTGGAGCCGCCAAGCACCAGCGGGAACATGAAGTTGTTCCAGGCAAAGATGAAGGCCAGCAGCGCGGCCGCGGCCAGTCCCGGACGCACCAGCGGCATGAGGATCTTGAAAAAGACGTGCCACCACGAGTAGCCGTCGATCATGGCCGCCTGTTCGATGTCGGGCGAGATATCCTCGAAGTAGCTGCGCAGCACCCAGATCAGCAGCGGTAGCGTCACGAGCTGATAGACCCACATGATGCCAAAGTAGGTATCGTAGAGACCCAACTGCCGGTAGATGACCGAGAGCGGGATGATCACGACGAGTTCCGGCGCAAAACGGAAGGAGAGAAAGGTGAAGGCCAGGTCTTCCTTGCCGCGGAACTTGTAACGCGCCAGGGCATAGGCTGCCGGCACGCCGACGACGAGGGAGATCAACACCGCGCCGCTGCTGGCGATGAGGCTGTTCATGAAGTTGCGCGGGAACTCCTGGCGGGCCACGACGCCGGCCGCGGCACGCGCGTCGCCGAAGAGAATGGCTACATAATTTTCAATCGTCGGCGTGAAGATGAACTTCGTCGTGAAGAGTTCGGGGCCGCTCTTCAACGAGACAAGCACCATCCACACCAGCGGAAAGAGCGCGAAGAGAAAATAGAGAATCAGGATGACATCGGAGAGGATAGCGACGATCCGGTTCTGGGTTCGTTCGTTCTGCATAGGTCTTCGCTCCGTCTCCTAGTAACCGGCGGCGCGCCGTTGTGCGCGACCCCAGGCCTTGATCAGGTACATGCTCACAATGTAGATGATGATGTAGAGCAGGATGGCGTAGGGCAGGCCCGCCGACATACGCTGGAATTGGATGCTGGTGCGGTAAGCCGTGAGCTGGTAGGTCATCAACGTGTTGCCCGGACCGCCCTCCGTCATGGCGAAGATGATGTCAAACATCTTCAGGGAGTCCATGAAACGGAAAACAATGATGATGATGATAAAGGGCGTGAGCATGGGCAGCGTCAGGTTACGGAATGTGAACCAGAAAGAAGCGCCATCCACACGCGCTGCCTCAAAGGGTGCATTGGGGAAGGAGCGCAGCCCGGCCAGGATCATCATGGCGGCAAAGGGCGTAAACATCCAGATGTCGACCAGCGTCACCGAGAAGAGCGCAGTTTGCGGCACGGCGGCCCACTCCAGGGATGGCAGGCCGACAAAATTGAGGATCGGGTTGAGAATGCCGACGCTCGGTTGCATCATCATCTTCCAGACCAACGTGCCGATAACCGGGGCGATGATCATGGGGAAGATCAGCATGGGCGTGAGAATCTTGGCCACGCGTGAATCGCGATTGAGCAGCATGGCCACGATCAGCCCTAGAAAGAGCTCGACGCCCGTGGTGATGACGGCATAGGCCAGCGTAATATAGGTCGAATAGAGAAAATCCTCGTCGGTGAACATGCGCACATAGTTGCGCAACCCGACAAAATTGAACTGGCTGTCGGGGACTTTGAAGTTGAAGGCCGTGAAGGAGTAGTACACCCCGACAACGAACGGGTAGAGAATGCCGATGAGCAACAGCATTGCCGGCAGAATGATGAGGTAGGGACGGGCACGCACCAGCCAGGGCAGGCGAATATCCTCGTCCTTGACCGGCGTCGGCGTCTTCATGACTTGTTCGCTCATAATATGGGTTCCTGCACTCCTTCACGATACGGCGTATCCGTGGCATAGCAACGTCGCCGTCGAGTCAATGCCGGTGATTCGGCGAGTTGGCAGCCGGTCTCGACCGGCTGCCAACTCGCCCAGAAATGTGCAGTGACTACTCGAGAATGCCGATGTCCTGCAACTGCTCAGTCAGGCTCTTGACCAGGGCATCGAGCCGGGTCTGGGCGTCCTGGCCGGCATAGATGTCCTGCAGGGCCTGCGCCCACTCGGTCGTCGTCTCGAAGAAGATGGGCGACGGCGTGAAGTGGATGCGCATGTCTCCTTCCGAGATGGCCTGGAGGGTGCTCATGTAGTCGGTGTGGAACTCCATGCGCTTCTGGAAGTCCGGGTTGTCGATGATGGACTGGCGCACCGGGTTGACCATGGTGTACTGGTCTTCCACCACTGCCGTGGTGAGGAAGTCCTTGCCCGTGGCCCACTGCATGAAGAGCCAGGCGGCGTCCTTCTTCTTGGAGCCGGCATTCATGGCCAGCGACCAGATCCAGACGTTGGTGTTGAGTTCGCCATCCGGGCCGCGCGGGCCGGGCGCCCACGCCACGTTGCCCAGCACCTCAGGCGCCGCGGCGCCTTCCTGGTTCTGGAAGAAGCCCAGAATGTCGGCATCGAAGAGGGTGGCGGCCTTGCCGGCGCCAAAGTCCGAACCGGCCTGGTACCAGGTGTAGGTCGTCCACGCCTCAGGGCCGGCGCTCTTGACCATGTCGATCCACTTTTCGGTGACTTCGACGGCGCACGGGCTGTTCATCTGCGGGATCATGTTTTCGTCATAGTCCACGCAGCCCTGGCTGGCGTACATGGTCATGAAGCCGGGGTGAATCGTCGCCCAGTTGAGGCTGCCGCGCACGACGATGCCGGCCATCTCCGGGTTGATCTCCTTGAGCTTCTTGGAAACCTCGACCAGTTCGTCGATGTTGGCCGGCGGGGTCAGACCATTGGCGTCGAAGATGTCCTTGCGGTACATGTAGGCGTTGGATTCCCAACCCCACGGCAGCGCCCACTGCGAGCCGGCGCCCATGCTATCGCGACCGGCCTCGCCGGTCCACATTTCCGAATTGCGCAGACCGGGCAGGATGTCCTCAAAGTCATATTCGGCGTTGGTCTTGCTGGGGTCGTTGATGTAGCCTTCCAGCGGTTCCATCCAGCCGGCGGGGGCATACTGCCAGATCATGTAAGCGCCGGTCATGAACACATCGTAGGTGCTGGCGTCACCCGCCTGCAGGTCGATGGTCACCTTGTCGAAGTAGTTTTGTTCCGGGAAGACGTCGTAGGTGACCTCGATGCCCGTCAGCTCGGTGAACTTGGGCAGTTCGCCCACGAGTGCCTGCTGGTAGGGGTGCTGGTTGAGGAGCAGCTTCAGGCTCTCGCCCTCATGCGCCCGCCAGTTGAACTCGCCAGCGGGTGCGGCGGCTGCCTGCTCGGCCGGCGCCTCGGCGGCCGGCGCAGCGGGAGCCGGTGCACACGCGCTGATTACCATCGACAGGATAACCAACAGCGCAAGAACAGCATACATTGATCGTGTCTTCATTTCCTCTTCTCCAAATGGGAAACTAGCGTGGTTGACTCAAGCAGTGGTCGAAGTTTCGACCCAATGGCAACTGCAAACGAGTACTCTGTTTGGCAATCTCCTTTCCCGCCACCATGCGGTTGGATGAAATGTGTGACTGCCTCGTGAAAGAGACAGGCTCTATCGGCTTACTATGCGTGCGCCGCCACCCAGTCGAGATCAATCACTCAACGAGTGCCGGCAGCTCGCTCAACCGCTCGATCATGAAGGTCGGGGGTGGCCATCCGGGCGACATCCTCGCGCGTGCTGACGCCGCTCAGCGCCACCGCTGTGAGCATGCCCGCATTCTGTCCCATGGCGATGTCCGTCTCCAGCCGGTCGCCGACCATCATGCACCGTTCGGCCGGCAGTTGCAGGCATTCGAGCGCGACCTGCATGGTCAGCGTCGACGGCTTGCCGGCCAGCAATTGCAGGCGACGGCCGGTCATCGTCTCCAGCGCAGCAATCGTGCCGCCGGCGTCCGGAATCGCACCGCCGGGCATGGGACAGGTCTTGTCGCCGTTTGTGGCATAGAACCACGCGCCGCGCATGAGCGCCTGGTACGCCGTGTTCAGCTTGCGATAGTCCAGGGTGCGGTCGAACGCCACGACCACGGCGTCGATCCCGGCCGGGTCGATCACCTCGCGCGGATCCTGGTCGTCGAGTTCGTCGAGCACGGTAAGGCCATGTCCGCGCAGTTCGTTGCGCAGACTCGCCTCGCCGATGACGTAGTAACGGAGTTCGGGCTGGTGATGGGCAAGGTGATGGCCCAGCACGTAGCCCGAGGTAATCACATCGTCGGCCGCGGTGGGGATACCGAGGCGCGTCAGCTTCGCCGCATAGTTTGTGCGCGGCTCGAGCGGCTTGTTGCTGACAAAGAGCGCGCGCTTGCCACGCCGGCGCAGTTCGGCAATCCCGTCGACACTGCCGGGCAGGGCAGCATCGCCAAGGTAGACCGTGCCATCCAAGTCGAAGACGAAACCGTCACACCGGACGCTCATCAACGGAGACCTTTCAGCAGGAAACAGATAGAAAACAGGATCGAAGCACTGGGGCAAAACAAGCAAGAAAAATCACAAAATGAAATTTCTTGCATGAGCTTAGCACGCAAAATTCGATTTGTCAACCCCATTTCCGTGAAATTCCTATTGACACACCTGGGGCGCAGTGGTATCCTGTATGCAAAAATTTGCACGTACTGAAAATTTCTTCCAATCCCATTCAGTCACATCGTGAGGATAACCGTATGAACGAGCGGGATGATCTGTTGGCGATGGTGGCGAGCCTCTACTACAAGTTGAACCAGGGACAAGGTGAA
Organism: Caldilineaceae bacterium; assembly: GCA_020634815.1. GTDB lineage: Bacteria > Chloroflexota > Anaerolineae > Caldilineales > Caldilineaceae > Caldilinea. The sequence continues at coordinate 159,329 of JACKBA010000008.1, forward strand.
ATCGCACAGCGCCTGGGCGTCTCCACCTCCAAAGTTTCGCGCCTGATCAAGGAGGCGTGGGAGCGCGGGATCATCGACGTGCAGATCCGCATGCCGATCCGCGCGATTTTGCGCTGGAGAATGAACTCGTGAGCCGCTTCGGTCTGCGCGACGCAATGGTCTTGGCGGGGGGCGCCGGACGCTGACGACAGCAGCCTGGTTGCCGCCGCCGGCCAGCTTGCCGCCGTCTATCTCCAGCGCATCATCCCCGGCCTTGCACCCGGTTCGTCGATTGGCGTGGCCTGGGGAACGGGCGTGCATGCCACCGTCAGCGCCCTGCCCAACAATTTCGGGCGCCAGCTCGACGTCGTACAACTGATGGGTGGGGTCGGCGCGCTGGTTGTCGACGGGCCGGACCTGGCGCGCATCGTCGCCGTCAAGCTTGGCGGCCGCCACTACGACCTGCACGCGCCGTGCTGGTCGAACGGGCAGACGTGCGCGAGGTCTTCCTGAGTGAGCCGACGGTACGCGACGGCATCCGCCGGGCGCGCGCCGTGCAGATCGCCATCACCGGCATCGGCAGCGTCGACGAGCGCGACTCGAGCTTTCTGCGCGGGGGTTGTTGGCGCGTGTGGACCTCGCCGCCCTGCGCAACCGTGGCGCCGCCGGCGAGATGGTAGGCCGCTTTTTCGACCAACAGGGCGGCACCGGCGCGCTGGAGATCAATCAGCGCGTCATCGGCATCGAACTGGAGGACCTGCGCCACATTCCCACGGTCATGGCGGTGGCGCGCGGGCTGAGCAAGGCGCCGGCCATCCTCGGCGCGCTCAATGGGCGCTTCCTCAATGTGCTGGTAACGGACGACTCGACGGCACGTTCGATCCTCGCCCTGGCCGAAGGACGCCGGTGCGCACGCCGGCCTGACGCAGCGGCACGCAGCGGAAGTCACTGCGCTCAGATCCCCATGCTTTGCGCCAGCAGCGCGCCAAGCATGCGCTCCAAATTGGCAAACGAATAGTGGCTGCGCCCGAGCCGGTAGTTGAAGTCGGTGATCTCGTCGACCAGCGCCGGTTCGAGCAGTAGTTCGCGCGCCCGCTCCACCGTCTCCTGCGTAACGAAATCGTCGAATTCGATGACCTTGAAGCCCTTGGGCTTGATGTCGAGCCGGTAGATCTCGTAGGCGCTGACGACCAGGGGGCGACGATAGTAGATCGCCTCCAGAAACGCATTGCCAAAGCCCTCGACGGCGGATGGATAGGTAACCAGATCGGCGGCCAGGTAATGGCATCGGCCAGCGCAAAGCGCTCGATCTTGCCGTCGACGACCTGCCGCTCCATGCCGAAGTCACCTGCCGCAAAGCGCGCCTCGATGCCAAACAGATCGATCATCTGGCGCAGGTGGTCGGCGTATTCGGCGCCTTCATCACCCGACGCATGGGAGATCACGAGCACGCAGGGCACCTTGAGGCGCTTGGCCAGCTCGATGGCACGCTCGATACGTTTGCGCGGAACGATGCGCGTAGGTTGCAGGAGCATGTACTCGCCGGACGCGATATTCAGCCGCTCGCGCACCTGGGCAACGATGCCGTCGCGGTTGGGCGGCGCCGCCTGGAAGTTCATCACGTTGGGCACGATCGTCGAGCTGACGCCGCGCCGCAAGGCCAACTGGCGCTGCGCAAAGGAATTGATGACCACGTGATGGACGGAGCGCAACGTCGGCGGGAACGCGGCGTTCAGGTAATCTTCGGCAGCATTGAGGGCAAAGCGCGGCCGTTCCCAGGCAAAGTCGTGATGGTGGCCGATGGTCGGGATGGAGGTCTCGGCCACGAACTCCGCCACGGCGAGCCCGAGCGGCACGTGCATGGGGATAGCCAGAACATTCTCCGCGATCAGAATGTCGATTGCGAAAGCGCTCGGTGAAGTGATAGAGCTGCTGCTTGAGATGCTCCTTGAAGCGATGCACGGTGTCGGAGGTCTGCGGGTGCGCACGCGATCGTCGAAAAGATCGCGTGTGATGGCCAGCACCTCGGGATGCTGAAAATGCGCTTCCGGCACGACGAGCGATCGCTCTGCCGGCCAGTCACATTCGCCCGCAAAGAAGAAGCTTTCGTGGCCCATGCCGGCCAGCACGTCCACCCACTTCTGCACTTCGAGCGACACGCCATCGGTGCCGGCCAGTCGCGTGGAAACAAAGCCGATTCGTGCATGCACCCCATTCATCGCTAGACTTACTCCTTTCGCTGGAAGTGCCGGCGCCGCAAGGCGCCCGGCATGCCGATACACGAGAGAGGGTAGCAGCTTGATGCCAATCTGCCAATCCGCCAGCCATGGTCATAATTGACAGCCCCGCGGTGCGTCCCAGACGGCGTGCGTCGCACTGGTCAAACGATCCGTCGCTACCATCACGACCAGTGCGACGCACGCCCGCTTCGCCAACTTCCTGGGAGCACAGGCCCAAAACTTTGACAGCTCGACTCGCTTGTATCACGCCGTCCGCTTTGGTTTCGCCACCTGCCAGCCAACTCATGTCAGATCGACGAGATCCGCCGTCCGCAGGTTTGCTCCTGCGGCCACTCAGATCGACGAGGTTTCCTCAACAATCCGGCCTGGACTACGAGCCCTATCCGGCCTACTCGGATGTACGCTATGCCCTGCTGCATACGACGCTGGAATTGCGCCAACTGGCAGTCCAACTTCACGCCGCACGCGCAGCAGGCAGGCGCGCCGCTCACGCCGGCGCAGTACGCGCTCGCCCAGCATCATGCCGCCTTCCGTGACTTCGAGGCGCTGCTGCTGGCCTTCGACGCCGAGCACTTCAGCGCCGAGCCGGCGCAGGGCGAATGGTCCGCCGCGGTGATTCTGGCCCATGTGCGCCAGGTCGAACGCAACTTCTACGCCGCCATCCTCAACACGATCCGCAACCCGGCGCCCGGCTTCCTGAGTGACGAGGAGGTCGCTACCCTCACCGGCGAACCAGCCGACATCGTGCCGGCGACAGAACTCGCCGCCGGGTGGGCGGCCTTTGCACGGCTGCACGCCCGCCTGCAAGCCGAGCTTGCCGCGCTGACCGACGCGCAACTGACCATGCCGTCGCCCTACTGGGAGCCGGAGCCCTGGCCCACCATCGGCTTCCGGCTGCACCGCTTCGAGTCACACCTGCGCGAGCATACGAACCAACTGGAGAAGAGCCTGGCGATGCTCGGCATCAAGCGTAACGAGGGCAGATGCTCGTGCGCCAGATGATGGCGGCCCTGGCCGAGGTGGAGGGGCTGCACATCGGGGTGGCGGATCTGTCCCACGCGGCGGTGGACGCCGCCGCCGCGCAGATCGCCGCACGATTTGCCGCCCTGCCACAGCGGATCGAGGCCATCACGGCCATGATCGACGCCGTCACGGCGCTCGACCACGAACGCATCGCCGGCCTCGTCGGCGCGGAGCCGGCGCTGGCCGCGACCACGCTGCCGGACGGGCGCAGCGCCATCTTGTTTGCGAAGTACAACGGACGGGCGGACATCGTCCAGACGCTGCTGGCGAGCGGTCTGCGGCTGAACCTGGCCGAGGCAGCCGCCGTGGGCGAGAGCGATCGCGTGCGCCGAATTCTCGAGGCGTGGCCGGACGCGGCGAACCATTACAGCAGCGATGGCTTTACACCGCTGCAACTCGCCTGTTTCTTTGGCTATCCTGACAGCGCGCGGCTGCTCATCGATGCCGGGGCGGACGTGCTGGCCGTGGCGCGCAATTCCATGCAGATCCAGCCGATTCATGCAGCGGTGGCGGGGCGCAATGCCGGCATCGTGCGCATGCTCATCGCGGCCGGCGCCGACGTCAATGCCCGCCAGCAGGACGATTTCACGCCGCTTGCCGCCGCGCGCCAGAATGAGGATCGGGCGATCGAGGAGATGCTCGTCGTGGCGGGGGCAAAGTGAAGGATTGGAACATCGGCACGGACAGAAAGATGAGAGCGAATTGTTGATGGGTAATTGCTGATTGCTGATTGTCGCGTGCGCAGCAACGGGGGTTTTCGCAATGCCGATCCGTCAGCAATCAACAATTAGCAATCTTCCCATCAACAATTCGCATTTTCCTTCTCACGAATGCGCCCGGTCAAGACCGGGATCATCTGTGCCAGGTCGGCGGCGGCCAGCGTGACCGACACCGTGACGGCGTAGAGTTCGACGCCGGCCTGCCCGGCGCAATGCAAGGCGGCGCTGAAGGCCGGATCGTGCTCCCACTGCGGGCGCAGGCAGCGCGCATCCGGCCGCTGCACGACAAAGCAAATCGCCGCGCGGTCGCCCTGCTCCGCCAGGTGCTGAAGCTCCTCCACATGGCGGCGGCCGCGTTCCGTGACCGCATCCGGGAAGTAGGCAACGCCATCCTCCACCAGCGTGGCGGACTTGACCTCGATCCAGCAGGTGCGCCCGGCCGCGTCGATCAGCCGGTAGTCGATGCGGCTGCGCACCGCGCCAGGTTCGGCATGGGGTACGGAGACCTCGCGTGCGAACGTTTGGTAGTTGCGAAAGGGCGCAAAGAAGCCGGCCTTCAGCCCTTCGCCAAAGAGCGCGTTCGGCAGCCGCGAGTCGAGGCTGATCAGCGTGCCGTCTTCGGGATGCTCGACAAAGCGCAGGTCGTAGGCGGTCTTGCGCGCGGGCGTGGTCAGCGGGTCGGCGCTGCTCACGTGGACGATCACGCCGGCGTGCGGGATCAAGAGTTCGCGCAGGCGCCCGGGGTCAGGGCAGTGCACGCGCACGGTTTCGCCGCTGTGCTGGAGCTGTGCGATGACGAGATAGCGATTGGGCCGTTCCAAGAAGACGGCAGGCTCGGTTACAAAGGGAAAGCGCATAAGACAGCCGAATCAGGATCGCAACTCGGCCAGGGCGCGATCGATATCTTCTGGCGACGTGAAACCGCGCACCGTCTGCAGAAGGTGCGCACATCGGGGACAAGGGTGCGCAGTTCTTCGAGCTTGGGGCCGATGGGACTGGTCGCGGCCGCACCGGTGCCGTAGCTGCCGTGAAAGGCGAAGTACGCCTGATTGAGTTTGCGGATATCGTAGCCGTTTTCCACAAAGAGCAGGCGGCGGATCTCCATGTACTCTTCAGCGTCCTCGATGCGGCCCAGTGCGAGAAACTGGTCGGTGATTTCGCGCGTGTGGCGCATTTCGGTGCGGAAATCGAATGCAGGCGGGGAGGCTTCGGGATCACTGCTCACGGCATCCTCGGCAGCCAGGGCCGCCGCTTCGTCCGGATAATGGGTCTCAAGTGCGCGCAAGCCCAGTTCATCGCCGATAATGTCGGCCACGGTCTCATTCATGATCGTCAGATCGGAACTGGTATTGTAGTTCAAGCCAAGCGGGAATAGGGTCAGATAGTTGTGAACCCATTCATGGGCGATTGTCGTGAGCACCCAGTGAAGCGGAGCGCGATCGATCACTTGCGTTGGGAAAGCACCCAGTCCGCCGATGTTGGTCAAATAGGCGCTAAAGTTCTGCTCGCGCAAGATGCTGTCTTCAACAGCCTCGCGTTCGGCCGCGGAGACGTGCGGTTGCAGCATGGCATAGTGAGCCGTCATGATGCGGCCGCGTGGACTCACGACCAGTTTCTTGGGTGGCTCGGTGAAAGTGAACCAGACCGGCGGGAAGGGCCGGCCCATCCAGTCGATCCCGTCCGCCACTACCTCACCGCCAACCTGCGCCTCGAGAATCACCTCGACGGCGGGGCGCAGCGCCTCCTTGTCGGCGCGCACTTCGTCGAGTTGCACCTGAAGGGCACTCTCTCCGGTTGGCTGGCCATCGTTCTTGGCGTAGATGGCATCGATCTTGCCTTCCAGTTCGCCTGCCTGGCGCGCCAGATCAAGGTAGCGGCGCACCAAGTCCGGCTGGTCAGCGGCAGGGTAGCCATGCGCCGGATCGCGGATCCCTTCACCGAGTTTCTGGCCGATGGCGCCAACTTCCCAAGAGACGATATTCCACGCCCAGGGATGCGCAGTCATGTCGATCGCCTGGCCGGATACCGAGAAAGCGCGTCCACTGCGCCGGCGCCGAGGAAGGTGAAAATGATCGCCAACACGGCCGCCCATTTCAGGAAGCGACGAAGATAGACCCCATGCGCGGGGAACTCTTGACGTCAATACCTGTGAAATCTGACCGGTCGATGGTTGCACACTCATAACACGATGTAGTATATCAAAGGGAAGCCGGCGCCGATGTTATCAATGCCGGAATCACAGCAGATTTTAATGTAGCGAGATCGCATGACCGCAAACGTGTCCCTTTCATCAACGCTTCGCCAGTTCATCGCTGCCATGCCCAAAGGCCGAGATCCATGTCCACCTGGAAGGCAAGTATCAGCCCCGACAACCCTCCTGGAACTGGCACGGCGCCACGATCGGCTCGACGTGCTGCCTTCGACCGAATGAACGCGCCACACCTGGTACGAGTTCGTCGATTTCCCCGCTTCATGCGCATCTACCTGACGATCTCCGATCTACTGCGCACGCCGGACGATTTTGCGCTCATTGTCGAACGCCACGGCGCAGGCTATGGCGGCACAGAACATCCGCTACAGCGAACTCACCTTTACCCCTTCACCCACACCGACTACCAGGACAAGGGTCTGACCATCGACAATCTGCTGGATGGGCTGGAGGCGGGTCGAAAAGCGGCTCACCAGGCATCCGGCGTCGAGATGCGCTGGGTCTTCGACATCGCGCGCAATACGAGTTTTGGCGACGATGGGCGCTACGACCCGCATCCGGCGGAACGCACCCTCGAGTATGCGTTGCGCGGGCGGGAGTTCGGCGTCATCGGGCTGGGGCTTGGCGGCTTCGAGGTGGGCGCGCCGCCCGAACCCTTTGCCCATGCGTTTGCTGATGCCAAGACGGCAGGGCTGTTCTCGGTGCCCCACGCCGGCGAGACAGTCGGCCCGTCCAGCGTGTGGGGCGCGATCGATGCGCTGCAAGCCGACCGCATCGGCCACGGCGTGCGCGCCATCGAGGATCCGGCGCTGCTCGTCGCGCTGCGCGACCGGCAGATCCCGCTGGAGATGAACCCGACCAGCAACGTCTGCCTGCACGTCTACAATCGAGCCGCCGTTCACCCCTTCCCGCATCTGGACCGCATGGGGCTCAAGGTGACGGTCAACAGCGACGACCCGCCCCTCTTCAACACAACGCTCAACGACGAGTTCAACCTGCTGGCAGCGGAATTCGGCTACGGAGCTGCCGGCCTGGCGCGCATCGCCCGCAACGCCTTTGAAGTCTGCGCCGCGCCTGACACCCTGAAAAGCACCCTGCTCGCCGAGTTCGACGCCTGGGCAGCGCACGCGGTGCCGGAAGCGGAGGCTGCGTGAGTCTCCCGGAGCAGACCCGATTTGCCTTTGCCGATGCCGTCCCGCTTGCAGCCGTGTGCGAGGCCTTCAATCGAGGGTTCTCGGACTACAAATATGGCGTGCAATTCGACGAGACACAGATGGAGCGCTTCCTCGAGCGTTCCGGCGTGCTGCGCGAGAACTCGGCGGTCATGCTGGCACGCGGCGAGCATGGCTGGCATGGCGCCGGCCTGGCGCTCATGGGGTTGGACGAGCAATGCCACGCCTGGTGCAGCGGTCTGGCGGTCGTGCCGGAGCTACGCAACCGCGGCCACGCCCGCACACTCATCGAGATGATCCAGCAGAAGGCCAGCGAACGCGGCGCCGTCTCCATGCAACTTGAGGTCCTCGTCCACAATGCGCCTGCCCTGCACCTCTACCGCCGGCTGGGCTATACAGCGCGGCGCGATCTGCTCTTCTGGCGCGCCACGCCGGAGACGCTGGCGCCCTCACCGGCAGCCGGCGACCTGGCTGCTGCCAATGCCGCTGACTTTCTCGGCACGCTCTATCGCTGGCAGACCGAGCCGCCCGCCTGGCAGCGCACGCAGCGATCCGTCGAGCGCTATCTCTCCGATCTGTGGGGCTATGTCATGCAGATCAATGGCAAGCCGGTCGGTTATGTCGCCTGTCTGCCCACGGCGCCGAACGAACCCGGCAAGCCGCGCGTGCGGCTCATGGCCATGGGCGTGCATCCGGACGGTGAGCGCGCCGCACTGGCCGACCGCCTGATCGCCAGCCTGCGCGCGCACCTGCCCGACACCACCATTTCGATCATCAATGAGCCGGAGACCAGCCTCTTCGCCCCTGCCCTGGTGGCCAATGGCTTCGACGAGGTCGACCGGCAGATCGAGATGTGGCTGGACTTGAGCGATTACCCACGCAATTCGAGCTGATCGAGGATCGCCTGCAATTCGGCGGGCAGCGGCGCCACGAATTCACGCGCTTCGCCGGTGGAGGGCAGCCGCAGGCGCAGGCGATGCGCATGCAGGAAGTGGCGGTCGAGCTTGAGCCGTTGCTTGCGCAGCCCGTAGACCGTATCGCCCACGATGGGATGTTTGTACCATGCAAAGTGCACGCGGATCTGATGGGTGCGCCCCGTGTGCAGCTCGGCGCTGACGAGCGAAAAGGTCGTGGCCGGCGCGCCGCTGCTCGTGCCCGGCGCGGCATAGACACCCAGCACGTTGTAATCGGTGATGGCGTCACGCCCGGCCGAAACCCCCGTCTGCGGGTCCACAGGCAGCACCGCCTGCCGCTTGCGGTCGTCGGGATGGCGGCCAATCGGCGCGGTGATGCGGCCGCGTGCCGGCGTCAACCGCCCTTCGACCAGCGCCAGATACTCTTTGTAGACCGTGCGATCCTTGAACTGCGCCTGGAGGAAACGATGGGCGTGATCGTTCTTGGCGACCACGATCAGCCCCGATGTCTCCTTGTCCAGCCGGTGCACGATGCCGGGCCGCCGCTCGCCGCCGACGCCTTCGATCTGCGGGCAGTGGTGCAGCACGGCGTTCACCAGCGTGCCGCCGCTGTGGCCGGGTGCAGGGTGGACGACCATCCCGGCCGGCTTGTCGACCACGAGCAGATCGTCATCTTCGTAGACGATGGTGAGCGGGAGCGCTTCAGGCGCCAGGTCGGCCGGCGGTGCGATCTCCGGGATCGCCAATTCGATCTGCTGCCCCTGCTCAAGACGAGCGCTGGCGCGCGCAATCTGCCCGTCCACCGCGACGAGACCCTCTTTGATCCAGCGTTGGATTTCGCTGCGGCTGCGGTCGGGCAATTGCTCGGCCAGCCAGCGATCGAGGCGCTGACCTTCGCCCCCTGCCTCTACCATGATCGTTTGTTGGGATGCTGTCATGATCTGCGCGGCTATTCCGGCTGCTCGCGCGGCGGCACGCCGGCAGGCAGGTCGGCGGCCGCGGTCGAGGCTGCGGCCTTCTCGCGGCGACTGCGCCGCACGTCGTCGACGATGACGTAGATACCCAGGCCGATGACGCCGCCGACAATGGCGCTGTCGGCAATGTTGTAGTTGGGCCAGTAGTAGACGCCGGGGATGCCCATCTTGACGAAGTCGGTCACGTAGCCCTGGTTGATGCGGTCGATGACGTTGCCGATTGCGCCGCCGAGCATCAGGCCGAGCAGGACGCGCACGAACCACGCGTCGGTGGGCAAATAGCGCACATACGCCAGGATGCCGATTGTCACGATCACGGCGACGATGATGAAGAAGTTCCCCTGGTTCTGGAAGATGCCAAAGGCCGCGCCGTAATTGTGCACGTGCTCAAAGACAAAATACTCGCCCAGGGCTGGGATCGGGATCATGGAGGTGTAGTCCGGGATATTGTTGCGGACCAGTTCCTTTGTCCACTGATCGAGCAGAATCACGATGCCGGCAACGGCCAGCACCAGCCAGGCCTTGCGAAACCAACTGGCGAGCATTTGCATGGTCAATCATCCCAATGAATCAGAGCGGCCGGCCAGCGCAACACATCGTCAGCGCCGGCCAGATAGCCAAAAAAGCACAAATATTCTACCGCATCCCGGCAGAAGTGGTGAATTTGCGATGCTGTGCTATCATCTGAAAGTCATCTTGCCGGTTCCGTAGGCATCGTTCCCGATTCCTGGTACTATCCGGCAGCGTATTGATAGCATCGACCATTCCAGGAGTATTGCATGCCGCGAGAAATTACCGTTGCCCTGGTTCAGATGGCGCCGGAACTGGCCAACCCCGAAGCGAATCTGCGCAAGATGGGCGACTTCGTGGAAAAGATCTGCACCGAACAACGCACCGACCTGATTGTCTTCCCCGAGTTGAGCTATACCGGCACCGAACTTGGCCTCAAGGCGACCGACCTGGCCGAACGCGCGCCCGGCCACGCCACCAACTACCTGGCCAAGCGCGCCAACGAATTCAACAGCTACGTGGTCTTCGGCCTTGTCATCAAGGAGAAGGTGGAGAGCATCCTCTACAATGGCGTCGTCTGCCTGGGTCCCGAAGGGGACGTGGTCACCGACTACCGCAAGGTCCACCTGCTCGGCGAGGAGCGCCAGGTCTACCGCAACGGCTTCCGCTTCGCCATCGTCGACGCCGAGTGGGGCCGCTTTGGCCTCTCCATCGGCACCGACCTGGCCTTCCCCGAAACGGCGCGCGCGCATGACGCTCGACGGCGCCGAACTGGTGACGGTCAGCGCCAACTGGGAGCAGCAGTACGCCGAGTCGTGGCGCGCCCATATGATCAGCCGCGCGTGCGAGAACTCGATCTTCATGGCGGCGGCCAATCGCGTCGGCGAGGAGCCGACCATGCGCTTCATGGGCGACAGCATGCTCGTCGGCCCGTCGGCGGAGGTCTACACCGTGCTCGACCAGGCCATCGAAGGCTACGCCGTCGCCACCATCGATCTCGACGACGAAGTGCGCACCGTGCGCGAAGACCGCCAGTTGATCCAGTATCGCGAGCCGCTGGCCTATCGCTCGATCGTACGCAAGTACTGAGCCCGGGCGAGGACGACAGGCGAGGACGGAGAGACCGTGAAGATCATTGCCAGCGGCGAGTGGAATCAAAACCCGGAGATGCTCGACTATCGCTCTGAATGGCTGAGTGATCTGCTGGTCGAGCGAGCCACCTGTTCCGATAGTATGCCTGCGCGCCAGATGGGGCAGGTGACCATTGGCGGGCCCGGCTTCGTGTGGTTTCGCTTCTGGCTGGCCGAGGGCGAGTACATCCTCGAAAAATACTTCGACGCCGACGGCCAGCCGCTCGGCATGCACGCGCGCATCGGCATGGCCGTGCCGCACAAGGGGCGCGGCTTCAGCGCATTGAACCTGCTGCTCGGCCTGTGGATCACGGACGAGGGGCATGTGACGGTGCTCAACGAAGCGGAGTTCGATGCGGCCGTCGCCGGCGGCGAATTCTCGCCCGTGGAGGCCGAACACGCCGAGCAGCAGATCCGCGAGGTAACCATGGCCATCGCGTCCGGCCGCTTCCCGCCGCCCATCGTGCGCAATCTCTCCATCGCCGCCGTCGGCGGCAATTCCTAGCCGCCTCTCAACCCAGCCGGGGTCTGCCATGATCGCCATCCTTGACTACGGTGTCGGAAACCTGCGCAGCGTCTACAAGGCCTTCGAGACCGTCGCCGGCCCGCTGGGCATCCCCGTCGACATCGTCGACCGCCCCACCGATCTGACGCGCTGGCGGGCCGTCGTCCTGCCCGGGCAGGGCGCGTTTGGCGACAGCATCAACAACCTGCGCCGGCAGGGCTTCGAACGCCCGCTGCTCGACGCCGTGGAGACCGGCATGCCGCTGCTCGGCATCTGCGTGGGCATGCAGATGCTCTTCGACTCCAGCGAGGAGATGGGCCAACACGAGGGACTGCATCTCATCCCCGGCGCGGTCCGCCGCTTTGCCGACACCATGCCCGACCCGGCGCATCCCGGCCACGCCCTGCGCGTTCCCCAGATCGGCTGGAACCAATTGCACGTACGCCAGAGCGACCCGCTGCTGGCCAACGTGCCGAGCGGCGTGCACGCCTACTTTGCGCACAGCTACTTCTGCGACGCCAGCAACGCCGGCGCCGTGCTGGCCTCCACGGACTACGGCATCGACTACCCCAGCATCGTGCGCTATCGCAACGCGTGGGGCATCCAGCCGCACCCGGAAAAGAGCCACACCGTGGGGCTGCGCATCCTCGGCAACTTCATGACGATGGTGGCGAACGCCGGCAGCGACGATACGGCCGGCGCCGCGTAGCCGCATGGCCACGCTCACCCTCATCACGCACGCGCACACGCAGGTCGATCCGGCTACTGACGCCGTGACGTGGCGGCTGTCGGCGGCGGGCGAGACGCAGGCTGCAGCGCTGGCCGGGCAACCCTTCTGGGCAACGGTCGACCGCATCCTGCTCAGCAGCGAGGCCAAGACGCGCCTGACCGTCGCCCCGCTGCTGGCGCAGCGCAGCCTGCCGATCATGGCCGATGCCCGCTTCGACGAGGCGGCCCGGCCCGGCTGGTGCGACGACTACGCCGCCCGCGTCGCCGCCTTCTTTGCCGAGCCGGGGCGTTCGGCCGGCGGCTGGGAACCGGCACACGCCGCGCTGGCGCGCTTTCTGGACGGGCTCAACGCACACATCGACCCGCAAGCCGGCGAACACGTGGCGCTGGTCGCCCACGGGCTGGTGCTGTCGCTCTATCGGGCACATCTGCTGGACCTGGCAACCGTGCCCTTCGAGGCGTGGCGCCGGCTGGAGTTTGCGGCGGTCGCCCACGTCGACCTGGCCGGACCGGCCTTCACCCAGGACTTCGCACCCGTGGCGCCATCGCCGCCGCGGGCGTGACGGCACTTCCTTCGGCAACCACGTAACACAGGAGGCGACAGGCACATGGCACATCTGGCGGTCGAAATCCTCGGTTCGGGCGGCGCGGTGCGGACGCCGCGCCCTGGCTGTACGTGCGACCTGTGCGCCAATGCCAGGCAGATTGGCATTCCGTGGGCGCGCACCGGTCCCAGTATTTTTGTCCACGGTCCCAACGTGCTCATCGACACGCCCGAGGATAGCTGCTACCAGGTCGACCGCGCCAACTTGCCCAACATCGCGGCCGGGCTGTACAGCCACTGGCACCCCGACCACACATCGGGGCGGCGCATGTGGGAGACGCGCAATGCCGACTTTCGCCACTGGCCGCCACATTCCACCAATACGCCCATCTACATCGCGCCCAACGTCTGGCGCGACTTCGAGCAGATGGGCATCGCCGAGGCCTTTCGCTACAAGGAGGCACGCGGCTATGTCACCGTCCACGTCTCCGACGCGCCGCTCGACCTGGGCGGCTGGCGCATCACCGCCCACGCGCTGGCCGAGACGTACGTCAACGCCTTTCTATTGGAGGAACTCGACGGATCGCGCCGTGTCCTCATCGCGATGGACGAACTCTTTGGCTGGACGCCCCCGGCGGCACTCTGCGGTGTCGACCTCGCCGTGCTGCCAAAGGGCCTCTTCGACGTACATCCCTTCTCCGGCCAGCGCCTGATCCCCATCGAGCATCCGATTCTCCGCTCCGAGGCGACGTGGGAGCAGACGTTGGCGATGGTAGATCGCCTGGCGCCGGCGCGCACCGTCTTCATGCACATCGAAGAGCCGGAGTCCTTCACGCCCGACGACTACGGACAACTTGCCGCGCAACTTCGCACCAAACGAGGATGGGATGTTACGTTCGCCTACGATACCCTTGTGATAGAGTTGTAGCCAAAGCAGCACTCTCGCAACGGCAGCGCAACGGACAGCATCAGCAAGATAGCGAACTGACCAGCGCAGCCGGGCTACGGTAGGGTAGACAAGGGTTTGTAGATGATCATTTATCCGGCAATCGATCTGCGCGCAGGCCGCTGCGTGCGCCTTCGCCAGGGCGACCCAGCCGCCGAAACGGTCTTCGGCGACGACCCCGCCGCCATGGCGCGCCACTGGGCGGCGCAGGGCGCCGAATGGCTCCACGTCGTCAATCTCGACGGCGCGCTGGGCGCCACGCAGTCGCAGATCAATGCCTTGCACCGCCCCAGCAATATCCTGATCCAACACCCCGGCAGTTCGGAGCCGGAGAGCGCGGCCCAGAGCCTCGAACGGGAACTACCGATCAACCTGCGCCGCCTGCGCGAGATCCGCGCGGCCGTCACCGTGCCGATTCAATTTGGCGGTGGGTTGCGCACGTTGGAAGACATCCAGCTTGCGCTGGAACTGGGCGCAGACCGCGTCGTGCTCGGCACGGTGGCCGTGGACAATCCCGGCCTTGTCTCGGAGGCGCTGGCACGATGGGGCGCCGATCGCATCGTCGTGGGAATCGACGCTCGCGACGGCAAGGTAGCGACGCACGGCTGGCAGTCGACTAGCAGCGTCGACGCCATCGAACTCGGCCACCAGATGCAGGCGCTGGGCGTTACGCGCGTCGTCTATACCGACATCAGCCGCGACGGCATGTTGTCAGGCGTCAACCTGGAGATGACCTCGCGATTGGGCGACGTCACCGGCCTCAAGGTGATCGCCAGCGGCGGCGTGGCGGGCATCGCCGACATCGATAATCTGAAGGCGCGCGAGCACTACAACATCGACGGCGTCATCGTCGGCCAGGCCATTTACACCGGCAGCCTGGATCTGGCTGAGGCGATCCGGGTGGGTCATCGCCCGCTGCACCGACGCAGCGCCGGCCTGGTACCCTTCCGCTATGACGAGGGGCAGCCGCAATTCCTGCTGCTCTACAACCTCTTTTTCGAGCAGTGGCAATTCCCACGCGGCGGCACC
>JACKBA010000009.1 GCA_020634815.1 Caldilineaceae bacterium
ATAGCTGTGGCCGAATCTCTTGCTAACATGCTGGCGAAGATCGTGAGCAATACAGTTGAACCGAACACTTCCATTTCCGTCGGCCAAGCCAATAGGACCACAGCCAGTATCAAGACAATGAGCCAGTGGAGCCAGGGTAACCAAGATGCTGGAAAGTCAAACGATTCGTCATTGTCGCCTTTCTTGCATATGAGCCCTGTTGAACGGTTTCGTACTCTAAGAATAATTCTTGATAGATTTTTATCGTGTCGAAGCAAGAAACTCATACCACGTGGCACTAACGACAGGATAGCCGCAATGAGAACCATCGTTATGGAAAAACGAAAAACAATGACTTTACTCACTAGCGCACCAAGGCATAAGAACACATTTCCGTCGATATATAGCAAATGGAAGACAGTGGTGCACGTTGCACTCAACATGATCAACCATAACCATATACAACCACGACGCCCGCGAAGCTTAACGTGTCTGGTGCCTGAAGTCATTGTTATCCATCAACCACAAACGTTCCGCCGATCTTGTCGTGCCACGCCTGTTTGTTGGCATCCCACAGCGGCCACAGCCAGCCGAGCAGCCCGATCATGATGTACATCAGCAGGTTCTCCAGCCCGAAGCCGATGACGTAGCGCATGAAACTCCTGCCCCAACCGGGCGCGTAGCCGTTCTCATCGACGACCTTGATCTTGACCATCTTTTTGCCCAGCGTCTGCCCGCTGCGCGCGGTCGGCCACAGGAAGTAAAGCCAGCTTGCCGCCAGCGCCGCCAGCAAAAAGGTGCCGCCGCCATACGAGCTGCCGCCGGCCACAAATGCAGCGGCGATCCCAACCAGGATCATGATCAGCACGTAGCAGAGCACGGTGTCGATCACAAACGCGCCGACGCGTTTGCCATAGCTGGCAAAGGTGCTGCCAACCAATCCGGGTGGCATGCTCATAAACTGAGGCGCGTATGGAGCCGGAATCATGAGCGGTGGCGGTTGGCGAACCGGCGGAGCAGAAGGTGCCGGCAACTGCGCGGGGGGAAGCGCCGCCTGCGTTGCGACACGCGGGGCATAGACCGGCATCGTCGCCGGGAGCGAAGTGACCAGCGTGGGGGCGGCGCCCGCCGACTGGCCAAATAGGGCGTTCTGCAGATCGCGGGCGCTCTGCCAGCGGTCGCCAGGGTCGAGCATCACAGCACGCCCCACGATTTGCTCAAAGGAGGCGGAGGCTATCGAATTGTAGCTGCGCACGGATGGGAACTTGAACGGCTCCGTGCTGGGGTCGCGCCCGGTAATGGCGTGATGTAGCGTGGCGCCGAACGCGTAGATATCCGTGCGAGCGTCGCTCTGCCCTTTGCCGTATTGCTCCGGCGCAGCATAGCCGGGCGTGCCCATCGCCTGCGTATCCTTGCGCTTGCCCGGTTTGAAGTGGCGCGCGATGCCGAAGTCGATCAACTTGATCTGCTTGTCACCGGGCAGCACCATGATGTTGGCTGGTTTGAGGTCGCGAAAGATGATCGGCGGGTGCTGGCCGTGCAAATAGACAAGTACGTCGCACAACTGCTCGGCATAACGGCGCACGATCGGTTCCGGCAATGGGCCGCGCGTCACTTCCAACTTCTTCTCAAGCGTCTGTCCCTGCACGAA
The DNA here is from genome assembly GCA_020634815.1 of Caldilineaceae bacterium. Lineage (GTDB taxonomy): Bacteria > Chloroflexota > Anaerolineae > Caldilineales > Caldilineaceae > Caldilinea. The sequence continues at coordinate 1,631 of JACKBA010000009.1, forward strand.
CTCCATCACCAGGTATTGATTGCCACCATCTGTGAAGTAATCGGTCACTTGGGGCAGGTTGGCGTGATTCAGCGCCGCAAGCATGGCCGCCTCTTGCTGGAACGCCTCCAATGCCGCCTGCCGCTCCACCGGGTCGGCAATCGCCTGGTCGGACATCTCCTTGAGCGCATACTGCTTGCCTGCCAACCGTTGATCGCTGACGAGATAGACGGCGCCCATGCCGCCCTGGCCCAGTCTACGCACCACCAGATAGCGCCCGCCGATCTGGGCGTTGGGCGTCAAAAGCCCGGTCATCTGTGCTCCCTGTGACGCGCCTGCGGGGGAGAGCAGACCGGTCAACGACGCGCCGCAACTATTGCAGAACCTGGCCGTGATCGGATGGCTCTGCCGGCACGACGGACACGACTGCGTCAGCGCGGTGGAACACTGATTGCAGAACCGTGCGCTCGGCTGGTTGGTAGCGCCGCACTGCGGGCACTGTGCGCTCATAGTGGAACCGCTCCTCCAAGCGGCCTACAGTTCCGCTGTCACAAATTCATGGCCACAGTACCGACAGACCTGCGCCTCCGCCTGGACTGCTTCGGCGCACTTGGGACATTTCTTCATCCCAGCAGGCACGCCGGCCAGCGGCTGCGATGGCAGTGTACCAGGCATGGCCACGGTTTGGCCGAGCTGTGGATATGCCATCGGCGCGGGCGCCACCGGCTGATAACTTGCGTTGGCGAATTGCTGCATGTACTGCTGGTTAATCCGTTCTGCAGTTTTGTACGCGTCGTAGATTGCCCAGATCATGACAATCGGGGCAGTGATGAAACCAATGATGATCGCCATCAGCGCAACATTCACGACTTGAACAATAATAATTATGACGCCTTTGCCGACTTCTCCGTTGTACATCTGCCCCAAACCAGGGAGTAGAAAGCTCAAAATGGCAGCCAGCCCTGAGTTTTTGGGCGGTTGAATGACCTGCATGATAGAGTCCTTTCGTGCACTCAGTGCGACATTGATTTGTGAACGGTTGTACCTTCGCCGGGCGTATTCCGTAACTGCCAGCCGTCTTTGGACATGTGACGCCAGTAACTCGCAGCATCCTGTTCTGTGACGGCGCCATAAATTTCACGGGCGTGGTGGCGCATGGCTTCATTTTCGGCGTGACCAAGCAGATGTTCGGATGAGCCAGCGTTGCGATACGCCGGGTTGACATGGATGTCCACCAGTTTGACGCGTTCATAGGCGTCTGGCGACCCATCGCCCAGTAATTGATACTCTCGCGACCGCTCCATCGACAGGCTCATGCGTCCTGCTTGGTTGCCTTCATACAGCAATTCATAGAAGCGTGAACCGTTACTGCCGCCGCCGCTATCATCGTCGTATTCTGACGTCCGACGCACGCTCATCTGGCGTCCGGCTTTGTCGGTGAACTGCTCGACGATGCGCGGGTCGGCTTGATCCGTCGCCTGCACCTGCCGGTCGCCAGGCTTCGTGACATCCTGCGCGTTGGCGGCGCGCTGCTCGATGCGTTGGCGCTGTTGTTCGGCAGCCTGTCGCGCGCCGTGTTCGGCGGCGTCGGTGATTTCGTGACTGGGCATACATCCCTCCTCATGCTGTATAATGCCGATGGCAACGCCCTTCTTTCATATAAGGAGAAAATATGTGTTCCCGAAATTGCATCCTTCGAACCGGCAATGCGCTGGTTTGCGGGCGATGACATTGATCGTATGGGCGGGATTGGGTGCGCTTCTATTATGGGGACCAGCGCACCTGTTGATCGTGTTGGCCTATCTGCTGACGGCGGCGCTGTTGCCTTTGGGGTGGCCGCCAGTGTTTGGCCAATGGCGCGCCGTAATCGCCTTGTCGGCGGGCGCGATGCTGCCGCTAGCGATGCTACGCATCCCTGTCCTGTACACGCCATCGCCCTGGCTGGATGTAGCGATGTTGCTGCAATTGACTGCGTGGCTGATGCTGCCAGCAACGCTGGCGCTGCTGCTCTGGCGCCGCCGTGCGGCCGCCGCAGTGATTCTGCTCGGCATGGCGCTGCTGCCGGTCAGCACGCTGCTGCTGATGCAGTTCGGCCCACCGCCTACAGACTTGACCGCCCCGCCGCCCGTTCACCCGTTGGCGGGTATGGCGATGTTGACGCCCTTTTGGTTGATGCTGACAAGTTGCATGCTGGGGCCACTCTTTTTTGTGGTGATGTTCGTGTGGCTGCTGATTCGGGAAGCAATCGGGGAGGGCGAGGCTCAAAACGCGGTTGTGTAAACCAATCTGTTCTGCGATCATCATCCAACACCGCTACAGGCAGACCTACGATTCGACGATATACCGGGTCAATACCGCGCCAGCAGCCACGGCGCCAGTGCGGCATGACAATGCGGACAACCTGTGTCCAGGTGCAGCGGCGCGGCGACGCCACCGCTGCACGCCGGGCAGCGTCCATGCCAGCGCCGGTCGCTGCGCCAGAAGATTGCCCCCGCCGCCAGTAGCATGATTCCTGTCATCGCCAGCTTGACAAGCGTACCTGTCTCGATCCCCAAAATCAGCGGAAACGCCAGCACGCTGACCAGCGGCAGCACGCCTAGCCAGAGCGCCACGCCCAGCACCAGCGTCACTGCGCTGAAAATCAGGGCGCTACGACGCGCCAGCCACGGCGCACCGTACCAGGTCAGAATGCGCTGCTTGAGACGCATGTCCAGCCACAACGTCAGCCACAGCACCACCGGCGCGGCAATCACAAAGGCGACAAACGCGCCGGCCACCGCCTGCACGATATAGCCGGCCGGGTCATCGAGCACCGGTGCAAACGCAGCAGGCGACGCGCCGGCAATCGCGTAGAGCACAATGTCGATCCCCTGTGGCCACATCAGCACAGCCACCAGCGCCAGCAGCAGCAGCGGCGCCAGTACAGCCAGCATCACTAGCACAAACCAAATGGTCGCCGTCATAATCTCGCGCCGGATCGCCCGCGCATCGGGCAGCCGCACCAGCATCAGCGGCGTCAGCCCCAGTGCCAGCACGACAAAGCCCGCCCCAATCGCCAGTTCCAGCCCGATTCCGACCTGACCCGGCGCCAGCAACGACGCCTGGACGATGTAGAACAGCATCACGATCACACCGCCGCGCACACCGATCTGCCGGCTCGTGCCATAGACCGTTTCTGGCTCACGCAGTACGCTGCGCCGCGTCTCCACCTCCGGCTGTGGTGTCAGCGCCCAACGACCGTGCAGCGGCAGGTCGAGCGCCCATCTCAAAAACATCATTTCCGCCGCTGATGACCAGCGCCGCCAAAACCGCAGATCAAACCGTGCCTGCACCGGCGCCAACGCAGGCGCACGAAAGCGATTCAGCGCGTTTTCCAGAGAACGCGCATCGCACAGCCACGTCGCAACGCGCGCATCGGCATACACTTCGCGGACGCGCAGCAGCAAGTTCCAATCGCGCCGCCACAGAAACAATGCACCGATCAGCAGCGGCGCCAGCGCCATTGCCAGTTCGAGCCAATACGTCATGGCGCGGGCGGGCGTCATCGGCGGCGGCGCCATCATGAACGCTTGTACGTTGGGCGGGAAAAGCGCCAACAGCGGGGCGTAGATTTCGCGCAGCATTGGCAGGTGCGCAATGCCAATGGCGTACAGGATTGGCTGCCACGCCCACATGAACCAATAGACCACAGTGACCGCCGCCGTCATCTTCAGCAGGCTGCGTGCCAGCGCCGTCAGCCACGTATCGTGATTGGCGAAATGGGCCAGTTCGTGCAGCAGCACGACATCCAGATCATCGTCCTCTTCCGTATCACGCGGACCGTCGGGCCATTTCTCGAAAAACCAGGCAGGGATGACCAGCCAGCGCCGTCGCCAGGTGCCGATAACAAATGGCTCTCGGCCGGCGGTGGTCACTCGTAACAGGGGCGGAGGAGCGGCAACGCGATGCGACAATTCGGCCACGCGCTCCACCAGCCAGCCGCCGTCAGCAGGCAGCGGCGCGGCGCGCCACCAGGCAAGCAGGCGATCCGGCTCGACCAGAAAGTCCCACACGGTCAAGATCAGCACGACGACCGGCAGCAGCGGCAATAGCACCTGGAAGCGCAGCGTAAAGCCGGCCAGCAGCGGAACGCCGATTACCAGGAAGATGCCGGCAAAGAGGATCGTCGTTTGACTGGGTAGAGTAAAGAGGTTGAGTTTCGGCATCGGTCACGCGCACGCGGCGTTACTGCGCGCGCCCCAACTCGATCACGGCTGAAGGGTCGGTGAGCGCCTGGGCGACAAAAGTATCGATGAAGGCGGTGCGCTGGCGTTTGGGCAAGTGTTTGGCGACCTGCTCTGCCGCCTGGCGCACCGGTACAGCCAGCGCACTGCGCGCTTGCATGGCGCGCAACTCATCGACGGTGTACTGCTCCGCCAACGCCTGCGCCGCAAACCAGGTCACCTGGATCAGCGCCATTTCCGTGTTCGCTCCGCCGTAAGCCAGCGCCATTTGCGGTTGCGGCGGTTGGATCGCACCTGACGATGCAGCCGTCAGATCTTCCAGCCAGGATGCAAGCTGTGCCTCCACATCGCCGTAACTATGCAACGTTTTTTGCAGCACCTGCTGCGCCGTTGTCGTGACCCAGCGCCGGATGCGCAGTGCCGTGAGCATGTGGGCAGGTACTGTCGGCACGGGTGCGTCCGGTGATGCACCGGTGGCAGCCTCTAACTCGAGCAGTGCGTCGACAAGTTCGCCGTATTCCAGCGCGCACGCCTCACAGGCGTCCAGGTGCGCCGTCTCGGTCGGAAAAAGCTGTACCATGCGTTCGCCGCGCAGCTCGGCTTCGGCCATTGCCGGAAAGGCGGCGCGTATGCGATTACAGGTACGGCGATCCGCTGGAGCAGCATTCAGCGCGTTAATCAGGCGCACTACGCCCGACTGGCGCACTGCCTGGCCAGTTGATCGCGCAGAATTCGATGACTCAATCGGTTCAGACATGACATGGATTCCTGGTGTACAGTTTAGAAGCTGGGCGCCATCTGCAGTTCACGGGCTACGTCTTCCAGGCAACACTTCCTGATTTTACTTAGCGCCCGGCTTTTTTCCACATGGTACTGATTCACCTTGATTCGTAACTGTCCGGCAATTTCGCTTGGGTTGAATTCGGCAAAGAAGTGCAGCAGAATGATATGCTCCTGCCGGACATTTTTCAAACAGTCGCTCAACACTTTCAGCAGACCGTCCAGGGATTCCCGCTTCAGCACCTGATCATAAGCCATCTGTGCTGACGGATCGGCAACAGACAGGAGCGGAGAATCGGATTCATCGGCTTGACAATCCAGCAGCTCTGCCTCCGTTGTCTCATGATCGCCAATCGGCTTCCGTCGTCGCCGTTCCTGATTAATCTCGTTTAGCAGGATCTTTGCAAAATAGGCCAGATAGGAGCCTGGCAGACACCGCTCAATGGTGAGCCATGTCTTGTGGACTGCACGCAGGATGGTGCTTTCCGCCATCTCTCGATCCTGGAAGTGCTTGAGCGCCAGCGGCCAGCCATAGGCGATGGTTTCGTCCAAAGCCCTGCTCTGCAGCCGGCCGTCATTGCCGCCAACAGCAGCGTGCAAGAGATAGCAGTATTCGTGCACAGTTGCCTGCCGCACCAGCACTTCGTCCGGCAGGCGCCGCTGCCCGTTACACCAGTCGAACAGCCGACGTTTCACGCGTGAGCCAAACGTGTCGTCGGGGCCAACCAAAACCGGCTCAGAAGCCAGTTGCCACCCGTGGCGAGCTAACTCCGCCTCGATACGCCGCCGAAGTTCTACGTCGTCAAAGGGCAATGTATCAATCGGAAAACCTGAATCGGTCACTCTGAATCACCTTGCCTCTCTTAACAGCGCTTGCGCCGCATTTACAGGGCGAATCAAGCCCAACTTACCCGGCAGCCGCGAATCCACTTCGCTACTTTCTAAATACCCGGCGGAGGGTACACCGACCAGCTCACCCGCTGTGTTGATGGCGGCGCCGCCGCTGTTGCCGGGATTGGTTTCGGCGTCGGTCTTGATCCAGCCTTCCACAAAGCCAGACACCGTGCCGCGTGTCAGGGTGATCGTGTCGCCGCCCAGTCCTGGATAGCCAAGCACAGTGACGGGGTCTCCGATCTGCACCGTCGCCGAATCGCCCACTGTGATTGCAACCAGGTTCAGATTATCTGAGGTGCGGTTGCCGTCGGCGTCGGCCACGATACGCAGTAGCGCCAGATCGAGCGCAGGGTCGGCGTCCACGACTTCGGCGCGATAGCGCACTTCCGGCGGCTGAAGCGAGCCGTTGGGCGAGAGCGCGATCCAGGCCGTGCGGCTGGCGTTGGCATAGTGGCCGGTGTCCGGGTCGCCGACGACGTGGAAGTTGGTCAGGATGAAGCCTCTTTCGCCGTTGACTACCGTGCCGGAGCCGGTGCTGAGCACATCGCTGTCGTCATCTTGCGGCGTGAGCACCTGCACCGTCGCCTGAATCGCCCGCTGCAGCGCAGCGTCGGCGTTGAGCGGTGTCGCCAGGTCGCCAGGTGTGGAGGATGCCAGCCAGCCGCGCACGACGATCACCGCCAGCAACACTACGACCAATGCGCCGCCCAGGATCGCCAACCGCGTCAGCCAGTAGGTGCGCAGCGAAACCGATGTCGCGAAGGTGTAGCCACAATGGGAGCAACGGTGGGTGGCAATGGGCGTCGGCGTGTGACAGCGCGGACAGATTTTGGTGGTGGACGCCAGCGCGCCGGCGCCGGGCGCGGCGGCCATCTGACCGGGCGGCGTCAAGGCAGCGCCACAACGGGCGCAAAAGCGCGCACCGCCACGATTGGCCGCCCGACACTTCGGACACACAGATGACACGCTGACTCCTCTCATATCACGCAGCTTCGATCCGCAGCGTCAACGCGCCAACCTGCACCAGTGAAGCAGGCTGAAGGGCGTTGCGCTGCGTCACCGGGCGCAGTTGGGCAGGGTCGCCGCTGTAGCTAACCTGACATTGACCCGCCTCGCACTCGACCAGCCAGTGGCGGCCGTCGTGGCGAATACGGATTGCCAACGGTTGTGGGCTGGAAACGGAAACATCGGCGTCCAGTGCGGCGCCGATGCACAGACCAGACGCCGTCAGCGGCAGGCGGCGTTCCAACGCGGCGCCCACCGGTGTCTGGCGAAAGGTGAGTGCTAGATCCCCCATGACAATGCGCGAGCCATCACGCAGCGCGTTCTGCTGGATCGGGCGCAACTGCTCTGGGCTGCCATTGTAACTCACCTGTGTGGCGCTCAACCCGGTCAGGTCGGCGACGACGTAGCGATTGTTGCTCAGCGTGATGCGCGCCTGCTGTGCCGCAACGCCCACGCCGTTGATCACCCATGTGTTGTGCGGCGCGCTGCCCAGCGTCGTAGACTCTGCGGCCAGCGGCATCGTCACAACACAGGTCAGTGGCGCCGGCGGCGGCTCATCCCGCGGCGGGGCAATGATGACCGGCGGAGCCTCCTGCGCTGGCGTGAAATCAGTTTCAGCAGTCTGGTGCGGCGTTTCGGCCAGCTCGCCTGTACGCTGGCGGCGGATGCGCGGGCGCGTCACGCCGGGGACGAAGATCAGCCCGATGAGCACGGCCAGCAAGACAAGCAGCGTCGGCAGAAAGACAGCTAGACTCAGCGAGGGAGCCAGAATCCCACCAACGGCATAGCCGCCGCTGGCACTGATATTGCCGCCGGCAGCGCCAATGTCAACAGCCAGATCGCGGCGTGTGCCATCCAGGTTGGGCGTCAGCGAGTGATAGGTCAGCGCGTATTCGTTACGCAGGTTACTGGCAATCGCGGCGTACAGTTGCTCCAGTTCCGCCGCGTTGGGCGAGAAATAGACCTGGCCGTTGGTTGCCGTCGCCAGCCGCTGCAGGCCGTCGCGATCTACATCGCTACCCAGCCCAACGACATAGATCGGCGTGTTGGCGGCGAGCGCGGCGTCAATTGCTTGTTGCAGTCGAGCTTGACCACTGTTGTCGCGACCGTCAGTCAATGCAAGCACAACCCGCCGCCCGCTGACGCCTTCGAGTTGTTTTACGCCTTCGATGGTGGCGGCGTAGAACTCAGTGCCGGCCAGCGGAAAGAGCGCACCCAACAGCCCACGCAGCACGGCCCGCCCGCTGTCGGTCACAACGTCGAGCGGCGCTAATGGCAAGCTCCAGTCGCTAAAGACGATGATGCCCAGCCGGTCGCGCCCGACATTCAGGAAATCCATGTAGCCCTGCGCGGCGCGGATCGCCCCGCTCATCTTGTCATCGTCGCCCATACTGCCGCTCTGATCGATGACAAGTACAGTGCTGGTTGCACCGCCGCCCGCGCCGACAAACGCGGTAATGTCAACAGGCTTGCCATCTTCGCGCAGCGTAAAGTCGGCTTGCTCCAGCCCCAGGATCGGCTGCCCGGCGTCGTCGTTGACCGCGAGGTAGACGGTCACCTCCGGGAAGTTGCTCTCGTCCACGTACATGATATGCGCGCCAGTGCCGAACTGGGCGGCGTCCTTGCGCGCACCGCCTGCTGCCGGTGAAACTCCACTCACGCCGATGCCCATCAGCAACGTCCACAGCACGGCGAAGATGCCCAATCCCGTCAATAAGGTCGTGCGCAGCGCCATCTGTTTCATTGAGCTTCTCCTTCGCGCTCGGCGCCGGTCTCGAAGACAAAGCGCGATCGTCCGAGCTGAATCGTGTCGCCGGGCTGGAGGATGCGCGTCGTCACCGACTGTGCGCCGCCCACAGTGCGCAGCGCCACCGGCCCCTCGCGCGGCGTCAGCGTGAAGGCGCCGCCCGTGGTCGCAATCGCGGCGTGCACGGCGCCGGCCTCCGGGTCGTGACGCAGCATGATGTCACAGGCCTCGCTGCGCCCCAACGTGATGACGGGGCGGCTGTTGTCGAGCGTAAAGGTCTTGCCTTCGAGCGGGCCGTAGATGAAACGCAGCCAGGCGCGACGCAGGATCGTTTCCACCAGCCCGATGAAGAGGCCGATGCACGCGCCGAGGATCACCAGCCCTACCGCGCCGCCGACGGTGAGCGCAATCTCGCGCCCGGCGCCGAGGCCGAGCAGCGTCAGGCTGAGCCGCTCATAGGTAGCGCCACCGATCAGACCGCCTAGCAATCCACCCAGGCCTGCATAGACGCCCTTGTTCTTCAGCCCCGTCACCGGCCATTGCCCGACACCGAGCAGCAGCCCGAAGATCGCCCAACCGACCGCGCGTGGCCAGACCCCGCCGCCTGCCCAAAGAAAGATCACCTCGCCGATTACGAGCCCCGCCAGTCCGGCGCCGAGTCCGATCAGCCCGCTCAGCCCGATGCGCGGGAGCTTGCGCCGCGCCCAGCCGTCGGCGCTCTGGTCGGCGGCGCCGATCGCCAGACCGATGCACAGCCCGACGAGTGCGCCCAGCAGCGCGTCCTTGAGCAGCAGCAGCGGCGTGCTTGTCGTCTCGAAACGCAGCGTCAACGTGATCACCGCCCAGCCGGCCAGCCCGCCAATGGCGCCGAAGATGGCATTGCGGGCAATGCGAAAGCGATCCAGTTGCATGATAGTTCTCTCCACTTGAGCTTAACGACCAACGCCGGTGATGCGGTTGACCAGGCTGCTGATCAACAGGATGGCCGCCACCCCGACAAGCGTTACAATCCCTGACTGCACGATGGATGTCAGGTCGAACAAGAAAAATAGACCCAACATCGACGAAAGGGCGATAACGATCAACGCAATGACCGACAGCCCAAGCCAGCTACGCGTGCGCCACCCGCTCAGCAACAGCATGAACTCCAACGCGCCAGCCACAAGAAAGAGTGGGCCGGAGGCCGAAAAGTCAAGCGCACCGAAATACGCAGAGGGAATCAGCGACGAGATGACAATTAGCACGATCACCACGACTACGGTGCTCAACGGTTGATGCGTCAAGAGATAGACAAAGAGCAACGACAGCAGCAGGCCGATCGCTCCGGAGACGAACCACACTCCAAACGCCCCAACCACCGTTTTGACAAGCGTCAACGGTGTCAGCGGCGACGCCAGCCACGCACCTATCCCCACGGTCAGGAGCATGAATTGCCAGAATGAGGCGCGCTTGAAGGTTGCGGCTTGCGTAGTCGATGGCGTCTGCGGTCCAGGCGCCGGCTTGGGTGGCGGGATCACTGGCGAGATGGGCGGCGCGGTCACAACAACAGGCGGCGGCGTGAGCACATTTGTATCCAGCCCTGCGCGCAGCGCGGCTATCGAGGTCCAGCGTTGGCCACGATCGATCTTCACTGCCTTCATGATCGCTGCCTCGAACGGCGCCGACGCTGTGCGGTTGAGCGCCCGTACCGCCGGAAAGTTGAACGGCTCCTGGCCAGGGTCGCGCCCGGTGATGGCATGATGCAGCGTGGCACCCAGCGCGTAAATGTCGGTACGGGCGTCGCTCTGACCCTTGCCGTACTGTTCCGGCGCGGCGTAACCGGGCGTGCCCATCGCCTGTGTGTCGTTGCTCTGTCCTGGCTTGAAATGGCGTGCAATGCCGAAGTCGATCAGCTTGACGCGTCCATCCGGCTTGAGCATGATGTTGGCCGGTTTCAGATCGCGAAAGATGATCGGCGGCTGCTGACGGTGCAGGTAGTCGAGCACGTCGCACAGTTGTACGGCATAACCGTATACTTCGCGTTCGGGCAGCGCCCCACCTGCTTCCGCCAGCCGCTTCTCCAGCGTCTTGCCGGGCACATATTCCATCACCAAGTAATGGCGGTTGCGTTCACTGAATGAGTCGATCACTTTGGGCAGGTTGGCGTGATCGAGCTGCGCCAGTAGTTGCGCCTCGCGCTTGAAGGCCTCCAACGCAGTCTTGGCTTCAGCCGGGTCGATGCCTTGCTCGCTCATTTCCTTTAGCGCCAATTGCCGCCTGGCGATACGCGCATCCTCAACGAGATAGACGGCGCCCATGCCTCCCTTACCCAGCGGGCGAAGGATCGTGTACCGATTCTGCAAACAGTCGCCAGGGGCCATTGCGCGGACAAAGGTCTGACCAACTGGCGTCGGATTGGTGGGCGACGCGACGTTGAGCGTCGTCCCACACTTTGGGCAGAAGCGCATGGTCGGCTTCAGCAGCGTATCGCACTGGACGCAACGCAATTGAGTGCGGCAGAGCTTGCAAAAACGCGCTTGATCGCTGTTTCGATCACGGCAGTTGTAGCAGATAACGGTCATGGGTCGTCCGCAGCTGGCGCCCTCACGCCATTCGGTTCATGGCGCCAACGGCGTACTGGTGAACAAATCTTCTGGTGCTGCGGCGTTGGCAGGCGCTGTAGCCGCCTCTGTCACTTCGGCTGGCAATGCTTCGGCTTCGCCGGGCGATACAGCAGTCGCAGGATCAGCCGCAGTCGTTGACGATGCTGCGGCATCATCTGGCGGTGCAGCGTTAGTTGCCACTGCCGCAGGTGTAGTGGTTGCGGTGGCCGCCGCTGCGGGTGACGGTTCTGGTGTCGCCGTTGCGACAACCTCGGCGGTGGCCGTCGGCAGATCGAGCGGCGTCGCTGCATCCGTGGTTGGCGGCGTGACGGCAGGCGTTGCAGCACCGGGCGCGTCGATGCGCGCCAGCCCGACGAAGCCTGGCGCCGCCAACACAATCCCCGCCCCGAGCAGGATGCCGATCAGCAGCCCCACCAGCGCCCACAGCCAGGCCGGTGCACCGCGCTCCACGCCCGGCGCTGAGTGTGCGGTGGCCCCTGCTGGGGTTACGGGCTGGGACGGCACTCTCTTGACACTAAGCGGCCGTGTCACGTCATCGTCGTCTGCCGCGGCTTGCATGTTCGGCGTCGCGGAGGAAGAGGCTACAGGCGCAGCTTGACGCGTCGCGCCTGGCGCAGGCGAATCCGTGGCAGCCGGCGAAGTGACAGGTTGCGCTGTGCCAAGCGGGTTTCCACAGTGCCGACAGAAGCGCGTGTCGCTGCTCACCTCCCTGCCACAGGAGGGGCAAAGGATCGTGCCTGGCGCGGGCGCCGGTGTGGCGCTTGCTTTGGGTGGAGGGGTCGGAGCTTTTGCGGGCGCCGCCGGCACTGCCGCCACCGCCAGAGGCTTGAAGACATGCCCGCATTTGCTGCAAAAGCGTGCTCCGGCCCGGTTGAAATTGCCGCAATTCGGACAGACCTGCTGTTCATCGGCCATCGTTGCTGCTCCTTCGCCATGCATCGAGTAATGCACGTTTGTAATATGACCCGGCAAGCGTAGGTGTGGTTTCCATATTGCATATCTCAGAGAGTAGGTGCGATTCTCAAGCGCACAGTTCATTTCCAACCCAGACCGTGTGGTTGCGAACCGCATCTACGTCCTGACAGCCCTTCGTCCGTCATGCCAACTTCTGTGTCAGCTTGCGTGTGTCATAGCGCAGCTTCTTGGCGCCAGCCGCAGACAGTTCACCTTGCTGCTCCAGGTTGGTGATCTCGCTCTGCACGGCGGCAGCCAGCTCGAACTCCCCATCGGCCAGCAGACGGGTGGCGGCAGTCTGGAGCTTACGCGTGGCGCCGGCGATATCTCCTGCGGCGGCATCGGCCAACGCGCGCGTCTGAAGCTTGAAAGTGTTCACGGTCTCGACCAGTTTCATTACACGTACATCAGGCACGGGCAAAGGCTGGCCAGGCGGCGCCACCTGCACCAGGATGTCGGTGCGCTGCATAGTGCGGACGGGCGGGCTGCCTGGCGCATCTCCCGTGACCACCACCTGCGCCAGCCGATAGGCACCGGGCGGGCGCGGCGGGCAGAGCAGCTCCACCAGCACGGCCAGCGGCTGCTCGCGCTCCAATGCGCCGAGGCTGAGCGTTAAGCTGCGATCCTGAAGCCCGCTCAACGGCAGCTCGCTGATCACCGGGTGGATGCGGTGGACGCGACGAATCTCCACGCCAGGCGTCAGCCCGATGCGCATATCCACGGCGCGGGCGACGATGCGCTGCGCTGATTCGAGTTCGGCGGCAAAGATGCCGGGAATCTCGGCGGGGCGAAAGACGAGATGAGCGTTGCCGCCGCTCATTTCGGCCAGGTCGATCAGAAATCCTTCATTGAAGGTCATCCCGAGGCCAACCGTGCTGAGCGGGAAGCCGCTGGACGCCACCTGTGCAGCGACGCCTTTGGCGCGCTCCTCGTCGGCCACAAAGCCATCGGTCAGGAGCAGCAGCCGCGTCTGGCGGTCGTCGCCTTGTCCACGCTGTGCCTCGCTCAGCGCTGCCTGCAAGCCCGCCGTGAGCAGCGTATCGTCGCCCAACCGACCATCGACCAGTGTCTCCAATACATCCAACATCTTGCGTCGGTCGGCGCCGCTGCGGTTGGAGACTAGCGTCTTGGCGCTGGCGGCAAAAGCCACCAACGCAACGCGGTCATCGGCCCCCAGCCGCTCGACCAACAGGCGCAGCGCTTGCTGCACGAAATCCATGGTACAGATCGGCTCGGCGCGCGCCGCCAGATCGTCCGGCATATCCAGCACGCGGAAGACCGGTACGCCGTCTGCGATAGTTTCAACCAGCAGCCCGCGCCGATCCAGCTCCTCCACCAACTCGTCGTCGAGCGAGGGAATGAGCATCGATTCACTTGCGTCCACCACCAAAGCCAGGTTCACAGGTGTGCGACGCAGCGGCGCCTGGGTGTTGGGCGTAATCTCCAACAGCACATAGAGCAGGCGCGGTGCATGGTCACCGGGCAGCAGCGCCGTGTTCAGTGTGGTGGAAAGCACAAACGAATCGGTCATGAACCACCTCTTTCTATGGATTGCGACTGCGCAGATAAATCACAGCGGTGCGTAGCCCAACCAGCAACGCTGCTGCCAGGAAAAGCACGACAAAGATGATGCCCAGCCCCACCATCGCGCCCAGCATCAGCCGCACGACCAGTTCGATCAGAATTAAGGCAACCACGGCAGCGGCGGCGGCCAGCGTCAAGGAAAGACTGTTCTCTAGTTCGGCCAGCGACGGCAGCGAAAGGGCGCTGAATGGGCGCGTCAGCCACGCTGGTACCTTGATACGCGCCAGCCAACCGCGTGCGCGTACACCGATCGTCTTGAACCAACCCGGCGTCTGCATCGGTGAGCCGAGCGCCCCCTGCTGCTGCAGTCGGCCCTGGGCGTTCCTCGTCAGCGCCTTAGACTGGTTGACGCCCTGGGACAGCAATCCTTGCGCGCGCTGCGTCACCGATTCGACCTGGGCGCGCTGCACCAGCAAGGCCCACCCCACAAAGCCGATGATGCCTGCCGTCACCAGGAAGACCACCCAGTCGCCGATCGCACCGGGTATGAAGATGCCGAAAAGCAACCCCAGCAGCAGGTAGAGCGGCGCCGCGCTGACCATGAGCGCCACTGTCATCCCGAGGAGCAAGCGCCAGGCTTGCGTGCGTGGCAGCCCACCGTTGTCCATCACCCACAACCCACCCAGCGCACCGAGCCAGCCGGCAAGGGTCAGCAGCGCCAGCCAGAGCAGGCCATCGATGCCAGGAAAGCCTAGGGTGAGCCGCCCGTAGCCCGTGATCACAGTGGTCATTGCGGGTAAATCGCGCAGTTGGCTCAGAAAGCCTATTGCGAAATAGACGCCCAGCCCCACGACCAGCGCCATCCGCACCGGCACCAGCAGCCAACGCACGCGCAGCGCCAGGAAGCGATGCGTCTCAGTGGCGAGCAGCATCCCAACTAGCGCCCCCCACCAGATTGCCGCGACCCTGGAATCTCCGGCTGAGATGACCACACCAAACCACGCGCCGATCAGCATTAGGCCGGTTGTGCGCACGACAAGAAAACTCTGGCTGTCATCCAGCGTGGCGCCACGCCAAAGCCGCGCAAGCGCCGGCGACGTAGACAAAACGGGACTGGGCGCACCCACCGCGCCAAAGAGCAGCCCGCCAAGCACAGCCAAGAGCGGCGTCCAGATAAGCCAGTGCAGATCGTTGCCATACAGGAATAGCGTGGAGCGCATCCCCAGCCACGTCCCAACCACCAGGCCGGCGACGCCGAGCGCAATCAGCTTCCTGGGGCGGAAGCGACTAGATTGTAGTTCGGCAGCGAGGTCGCGGCCGTGATAGTAGTTTTCCAATTCATCGAGCCGAGGCGCCCAGCGACGGCCAAAATAGAGCGCGGCGCCAGCGCTGACTGCCAGCACCACACAGATCAGCGCCGCCCAGTACCAACCGTCCATGTCCTGGCGTGCGATCAGAGTCACCGGAAACAAGACGCCCAGCCCGGCAGCAGCGGCCGCCACCACGTAGGCGTAGCCGGTCAACGTACCATAGGCAAGCCAGTTGCGCGTGCGCGTCTTCGGGTCGTACCAATCGCGGCGCACGCCAACTGTGGCGATGATCTCCTGTGCTTGCCCCCCGGTCTGGATGCGAATCACGGCGGAGGAAATCTGGAAGGTCGGGTCGGTGACATTGGCCGTGACTTGAATCGCCACGCTGCCGCCGCTGGGCACGGCGAAGCTCTCGGCGTCAAAGGTCAGCCAGGGCTGGTCGGCGCTGACAAACCCCTGGAGCACGCCGCCGCCCGTGTTGCGGATCACCAACGGTGCTGCGACCGGCTGCAAGTGGTCGGGTGTCACGTCGCCGATGGCAAGGCGGCGGCGCGGCTCGACGCTCAACGCCGGTTGCCAGGTGACTTCGCCGGCGGCGGCAACGGTCTCCATACCGCCATTCGAGGTGATCTCCAGACAGGATTCGCTGAAGGCGCCCTCGCCCAGTATGGCGGAGGCGAACGTCACCGCCAGGTCGATCACCTGGTTGGGCATTATGCTGAAGTCCTGCGGACGCACCACGACCCAGCCAACTTGCGGCGCCACACGTCCGTAAAGACAGCCGCGCCCGGCGTTCTTGATCTGCACCGTCGCCTGCACGGTTGCGCCCTTCTCGACGCACCCAAAATCGAGCATGCGCGTGCTCACGGCCAGCGAAGGCAGCGGGATGGTCGGGTTGGCCGCGCGCAGGAACTCCTCCAGGCCGGCCGCATGGTCGCCGCCGCGGATGCGGATCGATTCGGCGCGCACGGCGAGATCATGGCGGTTGACTGAATCCAGCCAGGCTTCGAAGTGCCCAGCGTAGAGGTGATAGACTCCATCTTCCCAATGTTGGTCACAGAGCAACGCTAGTTCGTCAGCATCGAGCGCGGCCGGCCCAGCACGAAAGGTGAAGGGCTTGACGCCGCTGGAGAGAGCAGCTAGTTGCGGGCGCAGCATCGCCTCCAACTCGTCGCGCACTTCGCTAGCAGCAGGACGGTCGCTTACCTTCATTGCCACCATGCGCGCAATCAAGGTTTCAAATTCTGGCCGTACACCAGGCAGATACTGGCTGAGAGGCGGAAAATCAAAGGAGTTTTCTGTGCGCGGGTCACGTCCGCTGAGGAAGTGGTGCAGCGTAGCGCCGAGCGCGTAGATGTCGGTACGGGGTTCGACCTGGTTGGTGTACTGCTCCATCGGCGCATAACCGGGCGTGCCCAGCGGTGCCGAGAGTGTACCGGTCATACCAGACCCCACGTTTTCCTTCGCCAGGCCAAAATCGACCAGCTTGACCTTGTTCTGATCCTGGTCGAGGATGATGTTGGCCGGCTTGATATCGCGGTGGATCACAGGCGGCGATTGTCTGGCGAGATAGACCAGCGTATTGGCGAGCTGAGCGCCATACTCCAGCACCTCGTCCAATGGCAGCTTGCCACCCAGCCGCGTCAGGCGATCTTCCAAGTTCTCGCCCTCGACATACTCCATGACCAGGTAATACTTGGCCTGTTCGATGAAATACTCGTAGATTTGCGGCGCGCCGTCGCAGCGCAGCGTGGCAAGGACGCGCGCCTCGCGCTCGAAATCCTTCTCGGCCTTAATCTTCTCAGCGGGGTTGCTGTAGTAGGGCAGCATCTCCTTGACAACACAGCGTCGGTTGAAGGCGTTTTTGTCCTGCGCCAGATAGACGGCGCCCATTCCGCCTTGCCCCAACAGGCGGACGACCTGATAGCGACCGTGTAGTTGCGCCGGCGCGGCATGCGGAATAGCAGGTTGTGGCGCACTGGTTGGCGGCGGCGCAACAGGCGTGGGCTGTCCTGGCGGCAGAAAGCCGGTCATGGCGTGACCACATTGAGCACAGAATCTGGCGGCTGGGGCGTTCTGGGCGCCGCAGTTGGAACAAAAGGCCATGGGCTTTCTCCCTCGTCACGAAAACATCTTGAGCATCGTGCCTTCGAAGTCGTCGCATTCATTCAACAGGGCGAGCACGACTTTACCAAAGTACTCGACGTCGATTAACTGAATTTCGGCGTTGTGCATATACGAGAAGACGAACTTGCCACCTACCTTCTCGATACACCAGAAGCCGTACTTCTGGCTGGAATTCCTTTGCAGCAAGATTGTTGAGAGATAATGCGGGATCTCGTTTTCGCTGTCGAAATGCACCAGGCTGGGCACTGAGAATTCCAGGGTGGTGTCATAGCGCATGATATAAAGGATTTGTGTGCGCCCTGACTGCATGCCGAAACGCAGCAGGGCATGATCATTGTCAACCTCCGCCACGCGCCAGTCGTGCTGGGAGGCGTACTTCTGGATCGTATTGCGAAAATTGATGCCTGAGAAGAGACTCGAAAACCCGGACATATTCATTTATCTCCTTGATCAAGGTCACAGGGGGTGTGGGTGCGAGAGAGGGGCACGCACCGTGCGCAACACCCCTTCGACACCGCGTTCCATCTCGATGGCAAGGACGCGGCGCAGCGCATCACCGTAGAAGCCCGGCGCCACAACTTGCCGCATCTGTACATCGGTCACGCCGGTGGCGCCCATCACCTTGTAAGCGACCCACTCACAGAAGCCTTCCAGCAACTGCGTATCGGTCAGGAACGGGCAGTTTTCGCCCTGCCAGGCGTGTCCATACTCATGGGCGATCACCTTCAACATCAGCAGCCTTGGCAGTCCGGTCTCCAGGGCAATCTCGCGGCGGGCGCCGAGTTTGACATAGACGCCCAACAATCGTGCGCCTTCCGATGGCTGCGCTAGCGCAGCTTGCAGTCGCTGCATGTCATCGTGGCTATACAGTCCAAAACCAGGGCGACGATGAACGCGCAGCCCTACCTCGCGTTCAACCAGTTCGATCACTTGCTCGTACAGCGCACGCGCCGTCAACACATCATCCACCGCCGACGCTCGGCACAACGGACAGATCGGGCGTCCGTCGCTCAGCCGCGCGTACCCTTCGGCCAGCGGCACGCCACAGCCCGCGCAGACAGCCCTTTGCTGCGCACAGGTATTGCAGACGGCCAGCCGTCGCCCCAACCCTGTGTGCGCGTAGACGTGGTATGTAGCGCCCAGCAGCGCACCACACAGATTGCAGAAACGGCTCTTGTTGCCACAATGTTGCCAGTCTGCGACTTCTGTCATTGGCGTGACCAATTCACTTCAACCTGAGTTCAGCCATGCGCCTCTCTACAGCCTGACGTATCTGTTGCTCAGTTTACGGAATCGGCTTTATTCGCTCAACAAGCCGATTCATGTCGCTAGATTGGTAGTGCCTGGTAAGTCCGTACAACTCCGGGTCCTGGGCAGCACAACGGCGTACATAGGTTTTCACATCCTCGACATGGTTGCTGGGAATACGCAATCTTCCGTGATACCCATCACATCAAAGTGAAAGGGCTTGTCCTTTCAAATCCGGAATGTCACCGTCCACTTGCCCAGGCGAATCGTGTCGCCATAATTGATGGCCTCCGAGCCGTTGCTCGCCAGACGCTGCTGGTTGACCCAGGTGCCATTCACGCTGTTCAGGTCGCGAACGAACCATTGGACGCCCTGCTGGTATAGCTCGGCGTGACGGCGACTGACACCAGCCTGCAAGCCGGCGTCGCTGGTGTCGACGTCAGGATAATTGCCGCTCACATCGTCGCGGCGCCCTATCAGATAGGTTGTCTTGCCGCTGAGTTGGAAAGTCTGCCCATCGATGCCGGTCAGAAAAGCCGTTGCCACCGGGGGTGGCGGGGTATAGCTGGGCGCCGGTGAGGGTGGCGCCGCAAGTGGCGGCGGCGCATAGCCGCCCGTAGCGGGAGCCGGCGGAGCACTGCCAAGCGCCGCGCCGCAGTTCTCACAGAACATCTCGCCAGGAATCACTTGAGCGCCGCACTGCGGACAGATGACTCCGCCGACCGAGTAGTTGGGGTTGAGCGGTGGCGAATAGACGCCAGGGGCTGGCGCCAGAGAAGCCCCCTGCAAGGATGTGCCGCACTGGTCGCAGAAACCGGCGGATGGATCGTTCTGTGCGTTACAAGTTGGACAGGTAACCATCGTATGAAGCCTCCTGATGTGATCGTGAAATGATGGATGCAATGCCTGGCGCGCCTGGCGGTCATCCGTCCAAATCGTCGAGTCGCTGCGTGAGCTTGCGTGTGCCGTACTGGAGTTTCTTCGTGCCCGCGGCAGACATCTGCCCCTGCTGCTCCAGGTTATTGGCCTCGTGCTGGGCGGCCTGCGCCAGGTCCACTTCGCCGAGGTTGAGCAGGCGCGTGGCGACGGCGCGCAATTGCTGCGTCGCCAGCGACACATTGCCTGCCTGCGCCTCGTTGAGTGCACGCGTTTGCAGCTTGAAGACCGAGACCTTTTCAACCAGGTTCATTACATCTGCCACGAAGGGCGTCACCTGGCTGGGGTCGTCGGTCAGCGTGATGAGAATGTCCTGGCGCACGTGCTGGCCAGTCAGGTTCGCCGTCGGGATGTCGTACATCACGTCGGCCTGCGCCACACGATAACTGCCGGCGGCTTTGGGCTGAACAACCAGCTCCACCAACACAGACTGCCCCTTGCCGTGTTCCAGATCGCCCAGGTCAAGCTGGATGTCCCGGTCGGAGAGGGTGCGCTGGCTCAACTGGCTGATCGCCGGGAGCACACGCCATGCCGCCGCCGGCGTGACACCTGCGACCAACCGAAGAGTCAACTGCGCGTTGCGCACGCTGCTGCCCTGCATCGTCGCAACCGTGCGCTTGAATTCGGTGAGGATGCTATCGGGCGTCGCCAGGTGGTCGGCGACGCCGCCACTTTGCCCTGCGATCGCCTCCAGCAGCGGCATGTTCCAATCTTCACCCAGGCCAAGCGCGCTAATCGCAACGCCGTACTGCCCGCATTCAGCGGCAAGCTGGCGGCAGTCGTTTTCGTCGCCATAGGTTTCGCCATCAGTAAGCAGCAGCATACGGCTGACACGATCCTGCGCCAGCCCGCGCCGCATTTCGTCTAGCCCACGCCGCATTCCCTTCGACATCGTGGTGCCGCCGCGATCGGTGATCCGGTCAATCTGGGCGTAAAGCAACTCCAGGTTCGTCACCGACTGAGAGGCGACGAGCGTATCGACATGATCATCGAAGAGGACAATCGAGAGTTGGTCTAGAGGCGAAAGCTGACCCAGTACCAGCTTGACCGCCTCACGCAGCTTGCGAATCTTGTCGCCGGCCATTGAGCCGCTGCGATCAAGCACCAGCCCCAGATTCACCGGCATCTGCACACTCACACCTTCGCCGGTAGGTACACCATCGATCAGAACGTAGAGCTTTTGCGGGGTTGGCAGCGCCTGAAAGACAGTACGATTTAAGCGGGTTGCCAATGTTACTTCACCAGACATGAAACCTCCATTTCAGGCCAAGTTAGGCGGTCAGACGTGCACCACACGCAGGACAGAAGGCAGCGCCAACGCGCACCGGTTTGCGACATTGCGGACAGCTTTGCGTTGAAGTATTGTTGATGGCGGGAAGCGGTGTAGCAGAGAGTGCAATGGCGACGCCACAACCAGGGCAGAAGGCATCGCTGCTGCTGACCTCACGACCACACTGCGGACATGAAGGCGGCTCTGGCGGCTGTTCCTGCTTGATTGCCTCAATTCCCTGCTCTTGGGTAACGATCTCCTGCTGCGTCGCACGAATCTGGGTGCAGATACTGACCAGCCGGGCGTCCGTCACCTGGCCGGCCTGGTACAACTCCCAGACCGCCTCGCCCAACGCGCTCACATGATCTTTGCGCTGATTCTGTAGCTGCCCAAGCTTTCCCTGCTCACGCTGAAGGCGCAGCGCCCGAGCGGCTTCGAATTTGGCGCGTTCGGTCTCGTTACGCAATTTTTTCATGATTCCGGCCATGACGCCTCCTTTATGCCTGAGCTCGCACTACGATGGCGCTTATATTGTCATCACCGCCAGCCTGATTAGCGCGGCGGATCAACTCGTCACAAATCTGTTGCGGGTCGCCGTAACTGGTGAGAAAGACATCGGCGATACCATCGTTGTGTAACATTTCCCACAAACCATCACAACACAGCAGCAATGTGTCGCCCGGCAAGAGGTCGATCTGAAAGAAATCAGGCTGTACTGTTTGCCGGAAACCCATATTCCGAGTGATCTCGTTGCGGCGCGGATGGGTGTAGATCTCTTCCTCGCGAATCGTCCCAACGCGAAAGAGCTGAAAGACGGCCGAGTGATCCTCCGTGAGCTGCTGCAGAACACCGTTGCGCCACAGATAGGTACGGCTATCGCCGACGTTAACGACAAAGACATGCTCGTTGTGCACGAACGCCAGCGTCAACGTCGACCCCATGTCGTTGCCACAGCGCGTGGCTTCCTGCCGCACCAGTCGGTTACCCAACTGTACGGCGCTATCCAAGAGCGCCTCAATCGTTTCGACAGGCAGTTGCTTACCGTACAGCGCAGGCGCGATCAGCGATTGCAGCAGAACGTTGCAAACGGTCTCCGCCACCAGCCGGCTGGCAATTTCACCGTCGCCATGCCCACCCATCCCATCGGCCACAAAATAGAGACCTAGCGTCGGCACCGCCCGTGATTCATAGATAGCCGACATGGTCAGGGCAAAAACACTGTCTTCATCTGGTCGGTCAGCGCGCGCCAGTCCCACGTCTGATCGCTGCCCAGATAGCAGATGCACTCCCCTGGGAAAGGAATCTCCCGTCGGGTAGCTTTCATCCGCTGCAGCCGGCGGGGTTTCCGCCAGTAGGAGAAACCTCCGACCATCCGCAGCAATAGTCTCGCCGGTATCGGGGTTACTATCGGCAGCCAGGACAAGTACACGCTGCGGGCGCGGAAGATCTGGCGACATGACGTACGCGCCGCACTCAAAGCAATAGGGTTCCTCCTCACTCGGATGTATCAAGGCAAGACATGCCGGACAGATACCACGATCTTCGACCCTGTAGCGTACACGCCCATCTTCCTGCGTGGCGATCTCTTGTACGGCGAAACGCCCGGCCACGATAGCGCCGATTTCCAGGCGTATATCGTTCGCGGGGAAAGCGACGCCATCCGCATCCTCAATTACCTCGTTGGGTTCGTCTGCCACGGGAATTGAGACATCCCCCACATCCTCCGTCACAGCGGAGACAACCATGGCACTACGCTCGGATACCTCGGCGGTGGACATATCTTCATTGGGTGGACCAAGCTCGTCAAAGTCGGCTTCCTCTGCCGACGACACGGAACCAACGACTTCACTCGTATCACCACCTGGCACTTCCCCTGCTCGCCCAGCGACTACTTCTGGCTCATCAGTCGCTGGGTGCCCCTTAGTCTCTGCCGGCAACTCAACTGGGTTTTCAGTCGCTTCGAGCAACTCAGCGATGGGAACCAGCAATTGTCCGCACTGATGACAGAAGCGGGCCGTCGGGCGGTTTTCTACACCGCAAGAAGGACATGAACTCATGGGCGTCATCTCCTGCATCGAGAAAGTTAGTAGATATCATAGAGACTGCGATTGGAAATCAAAGGTACTCTATTAGTGAAGTCCGACGCCAATGAGAACACCGACCTCGAAAGCGCAATGAAGCACCTACATCTATTAATGCAGCATCCCTGCCAACCCTTTCAATAATCACAAATGGATTTCAGGCTCCAAGTCTCATTTGACGAATTATTGACGCATGCAAACTACACTTAAGACGCCTTAATCAACTCAATAGTTGCACCAAAATGCTAAAACACATGTATACCGTACCCCAGAGCGTGCTGGCTGCCGAGTCACCTGCTAATTCCCAGATCGATGTTTGCGCAATATTGCCCGGTTCGAGTCAGGATTCTTCGCTTTCAACGACCGAACAGTTGAGGCTTGATGAAAGCCTACTGACATCACTGTCAGTAGAGGACCGCAGGTATATTACTGCTACCTTGGAGATCAATGTACAGTCGGGGCGAGCAATTCGCGTCATGACCAAAATGAGCGCCAGCCGCCGAGTATTCACCCAATTCTGGGATGGAGAGATCGCATATGCACCGTCACTGACTTGGGACATCCTCTGGCTTGCCTACCAGCATCGCGTCCTGGTAGTTTTCACTGAGGATAGTGAGCGGATATTGGCGCTACATCATCACTGCGACCTGGCATGGCAGGCACTCGCACAACAGTTGACCGGCAGAGCGATACAGCTGCTCATGCGCGCCGGCGTCGGGTTGGGATGCGCCTGCGACAGGGGTGCCGAGATGGCGCAGCAGGTATGTGAGTGCGCACTCTCCCACGCTTATCCTTGCGACGTACCACTGGATTACTGGTTGTCTACAATCCTGAAGAACGTGAATTTGCAGGTCTGGACTCGTTCGCAAGACCTATTGGATCGCGACCCGGCGATGCACTCGCTGGAGGAAATGGAGGATAGAGGCGTCAGTATTGCCGCGCGTTCATTCATGTGTGCTGCCGCCAATCACGCAATGACCGATCCATCCTGCAGCAGTACGCAGATGGATGCCCTTATCGGTGCCGTCAACCGGATGCAGAGTGAGGAACGCCGTCTGGTGGTGGCTTATACCTACTTCGCTGACATGACCGACGACGAGATCGCCGCCCGGCTCCACAAATCAAAGGCAGTTGTGCACATCCTGCGTCATCGGGCACTCAAACAGTTACGTTCATTAATCGACGAGTGAGAAGGATAGTTGTAAGTGGACGCAGAGACTCTCATGCAGGTAATCCAGAGCAGCGCACAGCGACGCAATGCACCCGGAATGGTAGCTCCGTACACAGCGCTGCACGCACAACTGGTCGATCTCTATGGCGGCGACCCAACTTTCAGCAGCATCCTTCAGGCATTTGAGAATCATCCCACATCCTCCACGCACCGAGTCGCCCTACAACAACAATTGGCACAACTGCAGGCTGGGGATGACGTAGTACTCGGTCCGGCAATACAATCTGTGCTGGCCGAAATGGAACAGCAGAAAGCATTGGGTGATAAATCCACACACTCACCTGTCGCTGGCCGGCCGGAAGAGATCGTCTGCGATCACTGTGGGCAGGTCCAGCCCGCCCGTCGCATTGTTTGTTGGTCATGTGGGCGCCATTTCATCACGCAAGAGGTGGCTGCGTCGCTACGCGCAAGCGCGGCGGATCCTGGCAAGACTACGCTGCTCTCAACCTTGCCACCATCGATCTCCGTCCCTGATTCATCAGTGGATAACCCCGACAACGTTTATGTGCGGTCGGAGCCAACGCAGACGTTTCAGACAATCGGCGCCGATCTGGAGGCAATCCGAACGGCAGTTGAGGCGCAAAACAATATACTGCGTCAACTTGTCGCCCTGCAGAACACGGCACGCCTGGTAGTCGTACAGGACTTTCGCATGGATTTTGGCTCCATGGTGGTTTTCATCCTCAAGTGGACACTGGCCGCCATCCCGGCACTGATCGTCCTCTATTTTGCACTGGCTGTCCTGGCATCAATCTTTGGGGGCCTGCTCCTATCAGCCTTGCTACGGTGAACGCGTATCGAGATCTGGTGCCTCATGGAGATCTCACGGCGTCGATTTGACAAGTGCCGCAACGTTTTTCACTATCTTAAGCTGTGTTTTGGTGCTCAACTCCATGACCTGGGCAGCGTGAAGCGCGTAACAGATCACAGCATCCGCCGGTAGGTCCGATTTGCTCACACCTACTACCTGGAACGCTCCCTCTTGGCAGTGCTGGGCGATGCGCTGCCACATCTGCACATCGTCAGGAGTTTCCAGCGCCTGGCCGAAACTCTCACGTTGGTCGCGCCGCTGTGCGGCTTGTGCGGCCTCGTGTCGGTAACGGCAACACGTCTGGCAATATTGGCAGGCATTGTAGGGCGCGTTCACCGCCGTCAATTTGCGGTAGGCGGCGCCGAATGCCAGAAGATCCGCCTCAATTCGCGCCGTAATCTGATCGATTTTCTGCTTCGCCTGCGTGGGATCGGCGGCCACATACGGATACTCCTGGGCAAGGTGGCCCAGGGCGCGGCGCAGCGGTGCGTAGGCATTGCCGGTACGGTGATAGGCCCATCGATACAACCGTCCGCGACGCTCGGCGTGCTGTTCCAGCGCTACCAGCACCGCGTAGAGGATCGTCGGGCGTAGAGCTGCTGCATCGACCCATTGTTGCATCGCCAGCCGACGCAGCCACCCAAACGCTGCCGCAGATTGCGCTGGCTTCTCCACAATGCCAAGGACGAAGCGATCAAAACCGCCCTGAAACTCTGCCGTGTCGATCAGTTGCAGCGCGCGATTGCGCACCAGGGAGAGCGGGATATTTTGCTGCGCTAGTAACTGCACCAGTGCAGGCGGGAAATGCTGGTCGAAGTCCGGTGTTGGTGCATAGATCGGACTGCGCACGACCGGCGCCATCAACTGCTGCACGTCGGCATCGACGACACGCGCCCCGGCTAGACGCGCCTTGAAATTCTCCATACCCAGCAGGTACGGGTGGTCTGCACCCTCGGCATAGAGTACCGCCTGGCCGGCGCGCAACGTCGTAAGGTAGCGACTCTGCGCGTCATCCATGTTCATCGTTGCGGCCAGCACCTCGCGATCGTCGCCCGCCAGCAGACGGTGCACGATTTTGAGATTGGTATTCTTGATAGCATCCGGCGCCAGCTTGGTTGGAATCTGCTCGGCAATGAGCACGCCCTCACCATAGGCGCGGATCTCCGACAGCATATTGGTGAAGGTTTCAACAGCCTGGCCGCGCGTGTTGGCGCTCTCCGTGTCCACTTCGGTCGGCACATTCTTGAGCAGGCGATGCGCCTCCTCCAACACGGTCAGGTGAACCAGATCGTTGGTGGGCGCCGGCGCCATCTGCTGCTGAATGATGTGATGTTCGTAGAGTGCAGTCAGCAGGAGACCGAGGATGAATGCCTTCTCATCTTCGTTACCAATTGACGCCATCTCGAGTACAGTAGGGTGAGCCAGCAAGTCGGCCATGGGCAGCGAATGCGCGGAATCAAGCATGAAGCCCTTGCCGCCCAGCCGCAAGCTGCCGATGCGCGCTTTCAACCCAGCCTTGACATCCATCTCGATCCGTTCCTCGTAGCCAAGCCGATCCACCACTTCCTCCACCTTGTGATAGAGGTCGCTGAGCGTAGGAAAGACGGGCCAATCTGCCTCACTGCCTTGCTGTGCCAGTGGCAGGCGCAAATTGACGCCGGTTGCCAGATCCCACCCTTTGTCGGTGTAGATTTCGTGCAGGCACGTCTCCAGCACGTACGGCATCGGCGCATAGAGCACAAATGCCGCATTGAATACAGCCTTGAGAAAGTCGATATGCGTCTGCACGTGGATGCGGTGCTGGGCGTCGCCGATGGCAAAAGCAAATGGGTTCAGACGGAAGGGAGCGCTGCGTTCATCGCCAAGCGTGTAGATGCGCAGATCGGGAAAGCGCCCGCCCGCCTTGAGCAGTAGGCGGTACTCGGTCTTGGCCGGCTCGATGACCAGAAAGGGCGTACCCTTGCCCTGCGCGTAGAGTTGGTCGAGCAGCGAAAAGACAGTCGTCGTCTTGCCAGCGCCAGTCACGCCGACGATCAGCCCGTGCTTGGTCAGGTCGCGGCGTTCCATAACGTACGAATGACCGACCGGCTGCCCGCCATCCAGCACGCGGCCAAGCGTCACCGGATCGTGCGGCTGTCCCGGCGGCGGGTCGGTGTCGAAGCGCGCATAATCACGCAGCGCAAAACCGGGGAACTCCTCGCGTGGCAACTGGCAGAGGGCGCCGACCTCGCGGCTGTTGAGCAAGGTTGTGAAGGCGTGATCCTGGTCGGTCATCTGCGGATCGGTCTGGCGCGCAAAGACGCGGACTGGTTCCGGTGTGGAATCGGGGCCGGAAAAGATCGCCCGCAGCAGCGCGCCGGCCTGATCGCGCGCTGTCGGCGTGGCGCCAAAATAGTAAACTGTGACCTGCCACAGCCCTTCTGCCTTCCCAATTTGCAGCCGTTCCAGGTTCTTTTCGAGGAGTTCCAGGCATTGTTTGGCCTCATAGTTGGTCTGCTCGGCCGAACTAGTCGTGGTTTGGATATGGCCGTCGACGCGCTCCTTCTGCGCGCTCTGACGGCTGATCTGCTGCTTGACCAACGATGAAACCTGGGTGACCTGCTGTAAGCACTGAACAGTTAGCGACAGCGCCGTCGGTTGCGGCACCGCAGCGGCGCTGACAAGATAGCCCCACGTCTGCCCAGCCAGCCCGCGCAGCAGCCGCTCGATCTGCTGTGTGACCCCGCGCCCATCTTGTGGTTTGGCGATCAACTTGAGAGTGGGAATCCCAGTCAACATTCCCACTTCGGCGAAGAGGCCGCGCTTGTGCAGCGGCTTACCGAGATGCCGCTGCGCCTGCTTCGCCAGCTCGATGCCAGGGAAAAGCCCACGAAGAATTACTGGCAGCGGATCGGCACCGGTCGCCGGCTCATCGCTCACGCCAAGATAGACGCCCACGCCCTCCGGCGTCCCGGCCAGCAGATAGCGCACCGTGCGCCCCGGCGTGTGCAGTCCTGCCAGCAGGTCACACAGATGCTGTGCAAAGTCGACCTCGCCACCGCCCTCCTTGCGCGCCACATCGCCGTCCCAGAAGCGCGCCAGCCCTGTAATCTGCCAGAAGGCGGGCTGCTCGACGTGTGGGCCCCACATTGGTGGGCCGGCGGGGCGGGCATGGTCACGGTCGCGCTGTTCGAGTTCTGCAATCATACCGAGAGGATCGAAGTCAACAGCCATCACAAAGCTCCTTGAGCAGTCTGAAAGATCTTGCTCTTTTCTCGCATCCTGATTCTACATAGGATGCCAACCGAGCATCCACCAATTTCACAAGGAGATTCACTGTGACTCTGGAAGCCATCGTCATCATCCTCATGTTGATCGCCTTCATCGCCGGATTGGTGGCGGGCGTCTCACTGGTAATGCCGCAGTTCCACCGAGGAACACCGCGCGTGCGATCACGATTGGCGTAGATGACTTTCCTCCGCCAACCACACAAAGAAACCTGGATTCAATGCGTGATAATGGGTAAGCATGAACGGTGGCGTCGTCAATTCGAACAATGTACGGAATCGGCCTATCTCACTCAGTACGACTGTTTGCTTTGCAGCAAACGTGTCAATAATCCGAGGATAGAGGGCGTAAAGCTCATCCCATGTGGCTGACCACTCGTCGCGCGACAGACCCGCAGCGGATGCGTGGGGATAGCGCCCCAGCAGACGTGGGGGATTATCAGGATGAAGTAATACATGTGCTGCGATCTCGCCTGTTTCGAATTCCACCGATACACGGGCAACAGGTTCATAAAGCATCTGGTAGGGAAGTCGCACTTGTGAGCGATAAAGCAAATACCACAACAGCACCTGCTTGTCATCAACCTCCGGTACGGGACGCGAAATCCCTGTTTCGAGGGTTGCCCATCCGCGGGCACGACATTGACGCAAGGTGCGGTCACCAGTTGTTCGGATTTCCATCTTGCCCTCCAGCCCTTTTCTCGACTGTGATCAACAGGTTCCCTTCGGCTTTCCAAGCGGGAAGAAGCCGCTCCCCGTCGACAGGAAAATTCGGAGTTTCCTGATTGGGATCATTTACGGTAAACTGCCATCTGCCATTATCCTGGCGCTCGGCACCCGTAACCAACAATGCGTGTCCACCGGAGTTTGGTTCCAGGTTGCTCTCGACCTTGTAGTATTCATAGGCATTGACGCCAACGATCACGGACTTTCGTTGGTTGAGGGAATCTAGGATTGCCTCCGGGCTGGCTGCGTAACTACCTTCGGCTTGAACCCCGTCACGGTCATTCAAGACAGAGACAAACTTGTCAACATCTGTGACTCCGTCTTGATTGTATATA
The DNA here is from genome assembly GCA_020634815.1 of Caldilineaceae bacterium. GTDB lineage: Bacteria > Chloroflexota > Anaerolineae > Caldilineales > Caldilineaceae > Caldilinea. The sequence continues at coordinate 30,681 of JACKBA010000009.1, forward strand.
TTTTGCTCGATCGCGGGTTGCTTGAAGGCGACCAGCCCAGGGTCGCGTCCGGTCTGACGGTGCTCTGCCATACGCGCTCACTGCAGCAGACAATCAGGAGCGAGCCCTTGTTGGTGCAAGGGCGTATCCGTCATCTGCGATGGCGCACCGTATCTGACGGAATCTGACTGACTAAGGCGCGACTCATACGCTCGCCGCTCTAGAGCAGCGACATGAGCCTGTTCGATGCGCTCCGAAACCCCCTGGCCTCGATAATACTCCATCTTTCCCTCCGCTGCTCCCATTGCTAGAGCAGAGTAGATCAGCGCAGCATAAGCGCCACGAACGAACTGCCAAACAGCGCCGACAGAAAGTCCAACAGGATCAACCACACCAGCGTCGCCGCAATGACCGCCGGCAGTGCGGCAAAGGTGAGCTTGAACATGAAGCTCATCATCTCCCAGAACCGACTATCGATGGCGGTTAGCGTAACGTGGGTGGTGTAAGGCGCATGGGCAATCTGTGCGAGTGCGCCGCTTGGGCGTGCGCGTGAAGCGTCAAATCAACGCAACGTCTGAAAAAAGTACTCGACGCGCCTGATGTCATCTGCAGTTGCGCCTGGCACTGTGCCAGTGCGGTACGCCTCCAAGATACGTACCGCGTTGTCAGCAACATACTGCTTCACACGCTCGCCCCATTCGTGCCGCCCTATCGCTTCGTATGCAGACACGTGCGCATCAACAACACTGTCAATGTCATAGATCAGCCTTCTTGGCAGTTCTGCACTGACCCGTGCATCGCCGGCGTGGACGCGCTCGGCGTGCTCGTGTGCGTAGATGCCAACGGATGGTGCTTCATCTCGACTGAACCCAAAGGGGCGGAGAAGCCTGTCCTCGATCAAATGGTGTGCCTCCATGCCCACCGCCTTCTGACCGCGGGGCTCAGTTACACCTCCTTCCTCCAGGAAATTCCGCATTTTGGTATAGGGACCAAAGAGATCGCCCTTTCTGGTTAATTCCAGTTCGGGATAGTCGGGCATCACAATGGTTCCACGGCGGTCGATTGGCTTTGCTCCCTGGTCGCGCAGATCTCGATACCAGCCAGAAAACACGGCGCGGGATTCGGGGTAGTCATCTGCAGTGCGCAGGCGTTTCTCGACCGTACGACGTCCAGTTTCCTGCACCTGTTTGTCGAAGTGTTCTGTGTGTTCTATCCCTTTCATGGCACAACATCCTCCTCCCTGTGCACCACTATCCAGCCGAGGCAACCACCGGCGCAACCCGCATCAGCTACTCTCTTGCGCCCAACTAGGCAGCAGGTTTGGCTGGCATCATGGAGCGCTGCCAGCCCCTACCGTCGCCCCGCAGCGATTGCAGAACTTGGCGCCGGGACGCACAGGCGCGCCGCACTGTGGACAATCATTACCCGACGGCGTCTGCGCGGCTGATGAAGAGGGCGGCAGTGGCTGGTACGATGCAGCGTGCGCAGCCGGCACAGCAGCCGGAACGACCACGACCGCCTGCGTCTTGCTCAACATCTGTGCCTGCACGTAGATGCCAACCGCCGCAAGACCGGCCAGGATCAGCAGATAGATGATGCCGGGCAAGTTGAAAGGCAGAAAGGGTGCGATGCCAATGAAGGTTAGCAGCGCGCCTGACAGCGACGAGAGCACGATCAGCGCCCACTCATAGGTCACCCACACAAAAACCGCCGCGGCCACACCGCCCACCAGAAAGAGAATCCACGTCTCGGGACCGGGGCCACCGAACATCAGATTGGTAGCGATGTTCGTGCCGTAGCGCACCAGCATGTAGAGGACGACCGCCAGCAGCCCGCCCATCATGAACCCGGCCAGCGACGCCATCGGCTTTTGCAGGTAGATCGACAGCACGGCGGCGCCCGCACCGAGGAGCAACCCGACCAACAGGATTACCGGCCAATCCCAGCCGTTGCCGATGCCAATGACGCCTCCAATCAGCAGGCCGAGCAGAAACCCCGAAATGCCGACAAAGAGCCAGAAGAGCTTGCGCCCCAGAAAGAGGGACAACAACCCAAGCGGCAGCATGACCAACGCAATGATGAATTCCATCGTTCTGTTCTCCTTTGTTCACGAGATTATTCAAGACATACGTTCATTTCTCAGAGTCTCGATGCTGTACCTCAAGCAACTCAATATCCGTCAAGCGAACTTCGAAACGCCGGTTCCACCAGACTACATCGAGTGACTGCACTGTGGCGCGAAAACGGATGGCGTCACCCGTCTTCAATTGCTCGCGCTGCTTGTCCTCACCAAACTGCAAAGTAACATCGCGCCAGCCGTGATCCTGCCCCACATCAACAGAAATATCACCGGAAAACATGGGCATGAAGCTGACGGTGCCCGTCCAGACAACCGTTGCACCGATCACGCTCTCTTCTAGGCGTTTCCACCCCTCGCCTTTCAGCGTATCGACGCCATACGCGATGGTCGGATAGGTCAATGGCAGCGGCGTTGGCGTGTGCGTGGGTTTGGGTGTCGGCGTCCTCGTTGGTGTGCTGGTTGACGTGGCGGTTGGCTGAGCAGTCAATGTTGCGGCTACTGCTGTAGCAATCTCGACGGATTCCGGCGCTGGCGTATCTGTCGCCAGCGCGTGCGCAAGTACTTCATTGGCAGCATCCCGTGTCGGATCGACGGGAAGCGGCGTCTCGTAGGGTGTCGTGTTGCACGCAGCCACAGACAGCGCACTGGAAAGAGCGAGTATCATGGCGCCATTAGGTACCCGGTGTAGGGTGCACATGACTCGGTTCACATCACATCCTTCCGCTTCTGAACTACCGCCGCCAGCCCGCCAAACGCGCCGGCAAGCAATGCCAGCGCCAGCCACCGCGTCAGCAGATGGCCGGCGCTGCGGGCATAATCGACGTTGAACTCCAGCGGCGTGGCGAGTTGCTGCTGGCCTTCCTCGCAGGGATCGTCGGCTTCGCCCATCATCTGGCGTTGCTGCTCGTTTTCCGGCTCGACACACGTCACGCTCAGGTCGTTGAGCCGGACAATGTCCACCGTGTCGCCCAGCGCCTCCAGCGTCCAGCGCGTGGGCGTGAGGTAGGAGATCGCCGCCGCCGGGCCGGGCAGCCCGAAGATGGCGCCGGCAAACAGAATCTGCACAAACATCACCAACAGGATCAGATAGATCACCGTGTTCTGGCTGCGCACCAGCGCCGAGATCAGCAACCCCAGCGTGATGCCGGTCAGCGATGCCAGAAAGAGCGTGACGTAGAGTTCGAGCCAGCCCGGTAGCAGCACGCCGTCGGCAGGAAAGTCGATCTTGCGCCCCACCACCCACAACAGCAGCAGACATTGCACCAACGCAAACCCCGCCAGCACGACGATCTTCGAAAGCAGATACGGCCCCAGCTTCAGATTGACCATGCGCTCGCGCTGGTAGATCGCCTCCTCGCGCACGATCTCATAGGACGCGGCGAAGACGCCGAGCAACCCCGCCGCCAGCGCCAGCATAAAGAGCACCGTCTGCGTTGCACCGGCAACCTGATAGACGCCCTTGAACTGGTCATTGTCGTTGGCGTAGTTATTCTCGGTCAGCCAGGCGTCGTCGATCTCCTGCTGGATCTCGGCGGCGATGGCGTGCGGAGCCAGCCCGGTGAGATCGGCGCGATTCGCCATCACCAGCAGCAGCAGGCCGATGATCGGCATCACCGCCAGCAGCGTGACCAGGCTGACGACATCGCGGCGCACCAGATCGACCGTGCGCTGGGTGAGCACGCCAAACTGCCGCAGCGCCGAATCCTTCTGTTTCGCCGCCTTGCTCTGCACCACTGCAGGCAACGCTGGGGCCGGCGTCTGCTGCAACCGCTGCGCCACGAACTGCTTGTACTGTGGCGAATCGTGATAACAGGCCGCCCACACTTCCGCTGCCGGCGGATAGCCTGGGGCGGCGCCACCCGGCGGCGCTGCTGGCGGGCGCCACTGTGCGGGCGGCGGGTTTTTGACCGGGTCGAGCGGGTGCGTCAGCCGCGTGTAGATGTCGGCGAAGTCCTGGGCGCCAAAAAAGGTCAGCGCCTCACGCGGCGGGCCGTAGAAGGCCAGCCGCCCATCGGCCATAAACGCCACGTGGTCGCACTGCTCGATGTTGGCGGTGGCGTGCGTCACCAGCACGACGGTGCGCCCGGCGTCGGCTAGCCGGCGCAGCGTCGCCATCATCTTCTTCTCCAGGCCAGGTCCAGTCCGGATGTCGGCTGTCGAGGAAAAAAGAGACCGGGGTCGGCGAGCAGTTCTGCCGCAACGAGACGCGCTTGCGCTGCTCGCCGCTCAACGCCTCCACCAGCTTGCTGGCGTGCGCGGTCATCTCCACCTGGTCGAGCAACATCGTCACGCGCCACGATCCGGCGGTGGTGGCGTAAGGTGGCGCAGCCGGGCGGCAGTAAGCGCGCCACCCACAGTGAGATGGCGGTGGATGATGTCAGCGTCCTGCGGGTACGTAACCCAGGATGCTGCGATATGCCCCGTAGCTGCGATAGAGGTCATCGCCGTTGATTTACAATTCTGCCCTCGCACCGGTGTGAAACCGCTCAGCGCTCTACAGGGTTTGCCTGCATCTTCGCTGCCCCCCACGAGCGCCACGCCGAACTCGCGGGTAAAACCGACAGGCTGACGTCGTTGAGGATCAGTTTCGTCGCCCCCACCTTTGCGCGTGCCTGGAGTGAGCGGCGTGCTGCCGATCGTCACCTGACGCGCCAGGGCGCGCGGCGCCGAGCTGGTAGGAGTCGGCTGGCGTGGCTTGCGTCAGCGAATGCTAACGTAAGTCAGCTTGAAGGGGCCGAGCGGAGCACATCGCCGTTCTTCAGTTAGTGCTGGCCGCGCACACGGACGCCAGATGACGTACACACCCGTTGTGACGGTGAGGATGTCGCCTTTGGGGGTGCGGCGCACTTCGGCGTGAAAGCGGGAGACCGACGGGTGGTCGAGTTTGACATCGTTGCCGGGGTCGCGCCCTAACGTGGCGACCCCGCGCGCGTCGAGTTGAAGCTTGCCAAGCTGGACGCTGGCGACAGGCGCCGAAGCCCCGCTGCGAAACTGGATGCCGACCGAGTTACCCTGCGCGTCGGCGATACGGATGACCGCGCCGTCGGTCAGAGAATGGGCAGTGTTCAGCTTGAGCGGCCGGCCGTTGACCGTGGTACCGTTGACGCTGCCCAGATCGACAATTGCAATTTCGGCGCCTTGTTGTTCGAGACGGGCGTGCCGGGCGGCGACAGCGTGATGCTGGATCGCAATCACACCGGGGGTGGGGTTGCTTCCCAAAATTACCGGAAAGATGGTCAGCGCCTCAATGCGGCATGGCAAGCCCGCCATCTGAATCAGCAATTGTGGTGACTGGCCGGTGCCGATGCGCTGGGTAGGTGGCGGTTTTGGCGCTATTGGCGATTGAGAAGCCGGTGGCGCCGGAGCACCGGAAAGGGTACTGCCGCACGCCACGCAAAAGCGGGCGTCCGACCGGCGCAACGGAGCGCCACAGTGAGGACAAACGGCAGACATACGGTCGATTTTTTGGGTATTGCGCGAAGGCGCTGTGGTCAGCCGGCGTGCACGCGCACGGTGTCCCAGATCGAGCCATCGTATACCTTGCTGCCCTCCACATACACCTCGTTCCGGCGCTGCCGAGACATCGGCGAAACGCGCCCATTGCGGTCCGTGCGCCCGGTGGAATGTGTCCAATTACTCCAACTTATTTGGACATTCGCAATTCAGTGATGCCAAGTAATTCATCTCCGTCCAACTACCCTGGCTAGTGACCATTTGCATCCTCCAGGCAAAAGGGTCAGGCATTCCTCAAAACGCATCTGATCTATCTAAATGCACCAAGCACGTATTTTCTTTCAGCCAGACTATGCACAGTCCAGACAGAACCACTTTCTGCTGGTTCACCATTGGGTAGCGCGCAACCGTCTCAACTCACAGAGAAGTAAACCGTATACACCCGTCGCGCACTTATGGAGCGGGATGAGGCGGATGTCCTTTGCCTGGCCGCGGGTACGATAATCGCCGCGCCAGTAGGTCCACTCGCGCTCGTCATCTGGAATGAGGAATGTGCCCGGTTCGGCGGGGTCGCCGGTCAAGGCAATGCCGCTGATACGGTAGTTGGGATAGGTCTTCTCGCTGTGGGCGCTGCGTTGTGGCCGGTCGTTCGGCGGGGCAGCGTTGAATTCGCCAGCACGACCGGGCCATCCATGAAGCCGCTGTGTGCGGGTGGCTCGTCGGGCGCCGGCACGGCGATCAGCGCTTTGGGCAGGATGATATGCACGGTGTCATCACGCCAAGAACGCCGAATCTCCACATAGCTGATGGCTCTGCCGCAGCGTACCGTTGCCGACCGTGACCTGGCAGGCGCCACCCACCAGGGAACACGCAGGCGCAGGCTGAATTCGACCGGCTGCGCGGCTTGCACGCGGACGGTGTATGCCAGGCTGTCGGGCCGGTGGTGCGACTTGAGCTGGGCATCGTGCTCCATCTGCAGGGTGACGGGCACGCCATCCTGCGCCCAGGCAAGCTCGCTGGGGATGTACTGGCTCATCGTCACGCCGCCGGCGTGCTCGAACCAGATGTTGTCGGCGTACATGGTGTGCGCCTGCACCAGCGAGCCGTGACAGCACCAGAAGTCGTCGGTCGGCGATCCCCAGACCTTCTCGGCGCCGGCATACAGCGGCAGGAATAGGCGATCATGCCGGTGTCCGGGTGCTGCTGGGCCAGGATGCCGTTCCACAGGTTGCGCTCCCAGTAGTCGGCGTAGCGCGGGTCGTCGCTCCAGCGCAGCAGGTAGTCGGCCAGCCGCATCATGTTGTAGACGGTGCAGTGCTCCTGCGTACGGAAACCCAGCCGCGCCGAGAGCGCATTGGGCGGCGACCACACCTCGCCGTTGGTCTGCCCGCCGGTGATGTAGTAGCCGCGCTCGGTGTCGCCGCTGCGCCAGTAGGCGTCGACGATCTGCCGCCAGCGCGCGTCGCCGGTGACTTCCCAGGCACGCGCCGCGCCGTGCACCTCGGGGATGGTCGTGTTCATGTGCATGTTGGTGAGCACATCCTCGCCGGCCACGAGCGGGTCGAAGAAGCGGCGGCGGTCGTAGCGCTCGATGAGTTCCAGGTGCTCGCGCGCGCCGGTCAGGCCGGCAGAGATCAGTCGGCTGCCCCCGAGCATGCCGCTGTCCCTGACGTCGAGGATTCCGGTCCATCTGTTCCTGGCTGAAGGCGCCACTCCAGCGGTGAAACCAGCGCGCCCACTTGACTAGGATCTCCAGCGCCTGCGCGTTGCCGCCGATGGCGTACATGTCCCACAACCCCATGAGCGTCTTGTGCAGCGTGTGGTGCGGCGCCCAGACGCTTTTTGCCGCGCCACCCAGTCCAGGTACTGGGGATCGAGCCGGACCCACTCGCCGCTGTTCTCCTGCTGGCAGCGTTTCAGTTCAAGCCGCGATGATGTAATCCGGGTTTTGCCCTTGATTTCCTGGTCGCGCCGGTGGTGGCGGCGATGATGCCGCGGCCGAGAGCCAGCCCAGGAAGTGGCCGCTGCGTAACTGGCAGGTAGGCGCCTCCAGCCGCCGTGGATGTCGCTGATCACATAGCGCGCCCCCACAAGCCCGCTCATGTAGTGGTTCTGGAGCAGGTTCTCCGTCTTGAGCGAGAGCATGTATCGGCGGTTGAGGCCGCGCTGCTGGAAGATGCCGGGCAGCAGCTTGACCGACCCACGCCGCACCGGCTGAAGCGGATATTGCATAGCGACCTCATCAGGTGAAAGTGATGGCTGATAGATTGTTGGGAAGGACAGCAGAAATAGAACGCGGATTTATGCGGATTCTGCGGATGCTCACGGATCAGAATCCGCATAAATCCGCTCGATCCGCGTCATCCGCGTTCTATCGTCTTATGCAGTGCGGAACCAGACGCGCATTTCGCCCGGTTCGCGGTTGTCCCAGGTGGCGTAGGGGACGGCGACGACCTCCATGGCCGTGGTGCCGGAGGGCGCGTTGCGACGGTAGAGCGTGTGGTCGTCCCAGCCATCTTCGGTGATCGCCTGGGCCGAGCCGCGCAGCACGGCGACGCCGCCCAGCAGGTCCGGCCGGTACTCCACGGTGAAGCCGGCCACCTGCGCGGGGTCGAGCGTGACGCGGTCGAGACCGATGCCGCCGTTGTCGACACCTTCGGCACAGTAGACGACCGGCCCGCGCTGGAGCGCCAGCCGGCCTTGCATCTGGCGCACATTACTGGGGGTTGGCGTAGACGGCCTGCACCGACATGGCCAGGTCGCCGTGAGCTCGACAACGTCGCCTGATTCCCACGTGCGTGATGGCCACGCAGCTCCTCATGGATGGCGTGGTCGCCACAATCTCACCGGGCCGTTGACCCGACCTCTGACCACTCATCACACCAACCAGGGATGCGCAGGTTGAGGGCGAAGCTCTGCGCAGCGTCGAGCGTCAATGCCAGCTTGATTGCGCCGTCCCACGGGTAATTGGAGGTGAGGCGCACCTGGACGGGCTGCTCGCCCACCGTCACACTGGCCGAGTTCTGAGCGTAGAAATGCAACCCAGAGCCCATCGTCGCTGGTGGAGTAGAGGTAGTTGCCCAGGCTGGCCAGGATGCGCCCCACGTTGGGCGGGCAGCACGGGCACTCGAACCACGGCGTGCGGTGATGCGAACTGTCGCTGGCCAGCGGGTTGACGTAGAAGAAGCTGTCGCCGGCCAGCGAGACGCCGCTGATAAAGCCGTTGTAGAGCGTCTGCTCGATGATGTCGGCGTACTTGCCGTCGCCGGCAAACTGGAGCAGGCGGTAGTTCCACATGATGAGGGAGATGGAGGCGCAGGTCTCGGCGTAGGCCGTTTCGTCGGGCAGGTCGTAGTCGGTGGTGAAGCCTTCGTTGTGGCGTGACGGGCCGATGCCGCCGGTGAGATACATGCGCTGGTAGACCAGATTCTCCCACAGCCGCTCGCAGACCGCCAGCAGTGTGGGGTCGTCATACTCATGCGCCAGGTCGGCCACGCCGGACATGAGATACATGGCGCGCACGGCATGGCCGACGACCTTGTCATGCTCGCGGATGGGAGCGTGCGCCTGGCAGTACTCGTAGGTGCGCGCCCAGAACTTGCGCGGGTCCTCGCCGCGCTCGACGGCCTCGATGTCGTAGTAGTGCGGGTCTTGCTGGCCGCGCTCCTCGACCAGGTACTTCGACAGCGCCAGGTAGCGTTCCTCGCCCGTGGCGTGGTAGAGCCGCACCAATGCCAGCTCGATCTCGGGATGGCCGCCGTAGCCGCGGTACTGGCCGGGGTTGGGGCCGAAGCGGGCGTCGATGTGGTCGGCGTAGCGCGCCAGGGCGTTGAGCAGCTTGGGGTCGCCGGTAGCCTGGTGATGGGCGACGGCCGCCTCCATGAAGTGTCCGGCGCAGTACATCTCGCGCCAGTCGCGCAGATTCTTCCAGCGCATCTCCGGCTGCGACGGTGAAGTGCGCCGAGACATAGCCGTCCGCTGCTGGGCGCTGATGATCTTGTCGACGACCTGGTCGTGACCACGGCGGCGAAAGCCCGGGATTCGGGTGCGTGATCGGGGCGAGTAGCTGGCCGCCTTGAGCCACTTGGCCGGTCGGAATCGCCGAAGATGCACGATGGACGACGGGCGACCGGGCGCTTGAAGGCGAGATCGAAGGCGCCAATGCGGCCGGTGTCGATCAGCATCTGGTACATGTGCGGGATGGAGACGCGGCGGTTGATCTCCTGGCGCGGCGCCCAGAAGGGATCGTCGAGTGTGACGTGGGTAAAGGGGACAGGCGTGAGTTGGCGTTTTGCGGTTTCGGTAGTCATGGTATGTGTTCTGGGTTAGCCCTTGAGGCCACTGAGTACGAGGCCATCGACAAAGTAGCGCTGGGCAAAGAAGAAGAGCAAGATAACGGGTAGGATCATGGCCGTCGATGCTGCCATTAGCAGATTCCACTCCGTTTTCATCACGCCGCGGAAGGTGGCGAGGCCGATGGCGACGGTGAAGTTGTAGTCGGAGCGTAGATAGAGCAGCGGGCCGATGTAGTCGTTCCAGGCGGCCAGGAAGGTGAAGATGGCGACGGTGGCCAGCGCCGGCTTGGAGAGCGGCAGCATGATGCGCCAGTAGATGCCGAATTCGGTGCAGCCGTCGATGCGCCCGGCATCGGCCAGCTCTTCGGGCAGCGAGCGGAAAAATTGGCGAAAGAGGAAGATATTGAACGCGCCGCCGCCGAAGAAGAAGGGCACGGTGAGCGGCAGAAAGCTATCGACCCAACCCATGCGGCTGAACATGATGAATTGCGGCACCATGAGCACGAAATAGGGGATCATGAGCGTGGCCAGCACAATGGCAAACCAGAAATCGCGGCCGGGAAAGCGGATGCGCGCAAAGCCGTAGCCGCAGAAAGATGCTGTAACCACAATGGCGACAATGTTCAGGATGACGATGCGCATCGTGTTGAACAGATAGAGGCCGAAAGGCTTATACAGCAAGGCCTCCGAATAGTTCTCCAGACGAACTGGGTTAGGAATCCACTCTGGCGGGAAGATAAAGACCTTCTCCAATGGCTTGCTGAACTGCTGACCAGCCAGACAAATGGCATGGACGCGATCACGGCGCCGACGATCAAGATGGTCAGGAGCAAACCCTTCCACAGTCGCTGTTCCCAGATGGCGCGCTGTTTGCGACGAGAAGCGGGTTGGAGTGTGGTCGTAGCGAATTGTTCTTGAGTGGCCATATTAGCGAGCATCCCCGTAGTGAACGCGGCCAAAAATACCTGAAAAACGAGCAATGTGGAGCACGACGAGGCACGTAACAGCACCCATGCCAGCGCCGGTGGCATATCCCATCTTCAGGTTCGTAACGCGTTCTGGCATGATGTATTAGACATAGACCAGCGTTGTGTTCTGCGGCCCGCCATTGGTGACCAGCCGGGCGATGGTGGTAAAGACCTGAACAGCGATGATGCCGGATAATCAGGTTGAAGAAGATGACGGGCGAAAACCAACGGACGTGATACAAGGGAGCTTGGCAAGACGCCCAGCCCTCACGATACGGCAGCCCAGAAAGACATCGGGAATACTTTGCAGCCCGCCAGGTAGATGACCATGCCGCTGCCGGAACCTCATAGCGCCACGATGATCAGCGGGGCGGCGCTACCCATTCGGTCGCCCAGCCAGGCAATTCGGCAGACCGATGGCGCGCAGCCCCACATTGGCTGGGGCCATACCGGTATTGAAACATCCATGCCCAGAGAACCGCACCGGCGACCGCCGGCAGCACGATGCTAGTGGCACAGACGAGTGAAAGACGTTGATTCCACGAACCTTCTGGTTGAGCAGCAGTGCCAACCCAAAACCCAGCACTAGCGCAACCGAACAGAAACCAGCGATAGATGGTCGTCAATTTGAGCGACTGCTGAAACGATCATCGCCCACCATCGGTGATCAGGTTCTTCATCCCCACATACTTGGCGGCGAGATCAGGCCCAGTCGCGCGGTCAGCCAGAGCGCGATGCCGGCCGGAATTGGCGAACCAGATTAGGGAAACCGAGGATGAAGGGCGAGATGAAGATATAGCCGACAAGCGTGCGCTGTCCGGCTAGCGCATGTGGCGACAAGCGATCGTAACGCCAGTGTAGCAGTCATGAGCGTTTCCAGTTGGGTTTGAGTCAAGATCCTCAAACGAGACAGCATTGGCGATCGCGCTTGTAACACAAGCGCAGTCGCCAGCACATCTCTTTATCCCTGCGCGGCTTCCTGAGCAATTTTGTTGGTACTGCACGATTTCGCCATGGCCTTCGGCGGTGGTGGCGTCGCCGATGAAGAAGCTTGTCAAAGCCGGGCTGCAAAATCTGAGCAGCTTCGCCCAGCCCGGCGGCATGTACAGAACGCGGACTGCATTGCGGAACGAATTTCGTCGTGATGTCGATGGCTATCCTCAGGATGCACGCCGCCTTCCAGATCCCAGGTCTGTAAACCCTCCTCGGTCATGGTGATTCTCTGCCGGGCAAATCCACAGACGATCTTGCAGAACTGCGCCCGGTGGAGAGGAAGCGTACCCACCGCCGCTCCTCTGGTGTTTGCGGCCGAGAATGCCGAGGAAGATGCGCCTGCATGTCGGTGCCGGTCTTGGCAATATGCCGGCAGTGCCGGTACCCAGTGTCGGCTCGATCTTGTACATCCAAGAGAGTGCCCACGAACCGCTTCGATGGCCATGGCCAGTTTGCCGGTCCCTGACATCTGCGTGTTGACATGCCATGCTTGCATAGCGTGCCGGCCGGGTTGACGTTTTGTACGAGGACCAGGTCAGCCAGCTTCTGATAGCTTCAGTGGCCGCTGGCTGGCTGATCGCCAACAGACCCGTATTCGGATCCAGTAGCTGTTGTTGCCGATGATGGCCGAATGCATGGGGATGCCCAGTGCGGCCAGTCAACGCCATACCGTCGCATGGTTGTGATCGAAACTGCCTGGGCAGGCTTGCCGTTGACATCTTGTGAACAGCGCCGTCGCGGCCTCGACAAAGTGATCCCAGGTCCACGTCAGATCATTGCTCGCGGCCTGAGTTTCCTCGGCAAAAGATGTCGGCATTAGTAGATATGGGGCGCCACCCAGCATGAGCCGATACCATACCACTTGCCGTCCTGCGTACAGCGGTCGCGCCTGCGGCTCGCTGAAGGAAGTAGTTCTCGCACCCACCAGTGGATCGGCTGTCAGCTTCGTCCGTATATCGAGCAGGAGCCCATCGCGGATAAAGGTCCGATAGTCACCTGATCCAACAAAGGCCGTGTCCGGCGGCGTACCAGCCGCAATGTCCGTCAGCAACTTCTCCAGATAGTTCTCGGGCGTGTGCAGCCAGGTTACCTTGACCGCATCCTGTTCGGACTCGAACTGGGCGATGGCAGCCTTGACGCCCTCATCTTCCTCGGTGGCGCCCCACCCCATGAAGGTGATTTCGACACGCTCAGCACCAGGGGCTGCCGCCTCACCACTGGACGGCGCCGCACCGGGTGCGGCACCAGGAGCACAGGCAGCAAGCAGCACCACGCCGGAGACACCAGCGCTAACCCGCAGGAAATCGCGGCGAGACAAGTTGTTTCTTGACTGCATACGGAAACCTCCTCCTTGGTTCAGAATACACGGTATGGAAAACAGAGTTACTGGGACGCACAACTCGGTGTTGCGAACGACGAGGACTGGGCGCTGCCCAACCTTGTCGTTCGCTGCAATATGATTTTCAAAATATGGGAAGACTTGCAACTATAGAAGTATGCTACTACAGCACCGATTATTGTGCCAAATTGGTGCCAAGAGTCGCCCCTACCGGTGTGGCAGCGTCGCTACATGCGCTGATCATTATACCGCCGGCGCACGTCCACTATCGAAGTTGCGCGCTGCCCGCCCGGCCGAACCGGCGCCGCCTCGATCACGGGCGCAGTTTCGCCCGCGGCCACCATGCGCGCCAACAGCCGTTCGCGCAGGTCGTCGGCCACGTCGCGGAAGGCATCGATGCCGGCGAGGTTCTCCAGTTCGTAGGGATCGGCCTGCAGGTCGTAGAGCGCCTCCTCCACGTAGCGATCCGCGTTGGCATCGCGCCAGCCCACGCCGTCGGGTGCGTTGACACAATACTTCCAGCGGTGGGTGCGGATGGCACGCGCCACCTGCGATTCGCTGATCTGGACGAAGACTTCCTCCGGCCACGCTCTGGTTTCGCGGCGCACCAGCGGCAGGATCGAACGCCCCTCCATCGCGGCAGGGATCGGTAAACCCGCGGCGTCGAGCAGGGTAGGCGGCAGGTCGACCAGGCTCACGAGTTCGGCGAGTTGGCCGCCGCCATCGAAGCCGGGGCCGCTAATGGCTGTCGGCACGCGAATGGATGCCTCGTGGCAGGAGCGTTTGTACTCGGCGTTGCGCGTCTTGAAATGGCAGCCGTGGTCCGAGGTAAAGAGCACGATGGTGTCTTCGAGCAGGTCCAGACTGCGCAGCGCATCGAACAGACGCCCCAATGCTTCATCCAGCCGCTTGACCATCCCGTAGTAGCCGCCCAGGTGCTGCGGCGACGAACCGCGCAGGGCGACGAGATCGGGCGGCGTCCAGCGGTCCGTGTACTGTTCGCGATAGCCAACCGGCGGCGGATAGTCGTCCAGGTGATTCTGGTGATGGGGTTCCAGGTAAGAGATAAAGAGGAAGAACGGATCCTGCTGGTGATTGTCGACGTAGCGGATGGCCGCGTCGGTCAGCGCATCGACACGGTAACCCGGCAATTTCACAGGTTCGCTCTCCGTATTGTAGACGACCGTATCATACACATCCGAGGTGAACTCCAGCGTGTTGGCGGCGAGCCAATACTCGTAGCCGCCGCGCTGCTCGACCGGCGTCGGGTCGGCCGCGGCCAGGTGCCACTTGCCGATGTAGCCGGTGGCATAACCGCCGGCGCGGAACGATTTCGCCAGCGTCTCCATGTTTGGATCCAGGACGATGCCGTTGCGGAAGACGCCGGTGTTGGTGGCGTAGCGGCCGGTCTGCAAGCACGAGCGTGCCGGTCCGCAGACCGGTTGGCAAGTGAAGGAGTAGTGCACATCGGTGCCGGTGCGGGCCATGCGGTCGAAGTTGGGCGTCAGGCCCAGCGGGTTACCGTGGACGCCGGTTGTGTCCCAGCGCTGCTGGTCGGTGAAAAAGACAATGACGTTTGGTTTGCGAGGCTCTGCCATAGAATTTTCTCCAGAGATTTGATGAGCAGTACTGTGGCGATGCGACAGAATGGGCGCGGCCCACGGTGGGCCGCCACAATAGAAGACGCCCGGACTTGTCTGCGAGGCAGCAAATCCGGGCGTTCACAAGTCAAGTGCGCAAACAGCGGTCAGCTTTGCGCAAAGAGCGGGTCAGACTCCTGCTTGATGCGCGCGGCCACGGTGGCGGCGTCCTCGGTGCCGCTCCACAACAGGTCCATGTTCGGCGAGTAGATGCGCTGCGTGATTTCCGGCCAGTTGACATGCACCGGGTCGCGCACGACGAACTCCTGCGCCTGGGCAAAGCCCTTGGCATTCTTGGGCGGCAGGTTCGGGTCGAGGAACGCTTCGGAGGTCACGACGGAGACGCGCGAGGGCGTCGTCGCACCGACCGACACCTCGTCCAGCTCCGCCTGGGCGCTGGTGATGTGCTTGAGGAAGCCCCACGCCTCTTGCGGATGCTTGGTGCCCGCACCCGATGCCCAGCCGGTGCCGCCGCCACCCGTACCGCGGCGCGCCGCCTTGCCGATCGGGATGGTGCCGACGTCCCAGCGGAACGCCTCGATGGGCCGGAACTGGTTGACCGCCGACGGGTTGGTCAACATCACGGCCACCCGGCCCGTGGAGAAGAGTTCTACGCCGCCCAATTCCGATTCCAGGTCCGGGCGCGGCGATACTTCGTGCTTGTACATCAGATCCTGCAAGAATTGCAGCGCCTCGACAGTTGCCTCGTCGGCCATGGCCGAATCGGTAGCGACGCCTGAATCATCCTTGTGGACAAGCGCACCGCCGTTGGAGTAAACCCACGACGCCCACGGGCGCTGGCCGCGATTGACCAGGAAACCCCACTGCGTCACCCGATCGCCCTCGCGCTTGACCAGGCGCTGGAGCATGTCGAGGAAGACCTCGAAGGTAAAGCTGGTATCTTCCCAGTCGACCGGCGGCGGCTCGACGCCGGCTTCTTCGAAGATGTCGACGTTGTAGAAGAGGTTCTGATTGCCGTAATCGCGCGGCAGGGCAAAGGTCTTGCCGTCCCACTGGTAGAGCTTGATGGCATCTGGGCGGAAGTCGGAGAGATCGTAGTCGTCGGCCGCAATGTAATCATCCAGTTGCAGATGCAGCGCTTTCTGTGACACGGTGATGATCGGCGTGATCTCCTGCAAGTAGCGATAGATATCCGGCGGCGTGCCGGCCGCAAAGAGCGTCTGAATCTTGGTGTTGTAGTCGGCGTTGGCCGTCGGCTGATGCTGCACCGTGACGCCGGGATTCTGCTCCGAGAATTCCTGGGCCCACTTGTCGCGCACCTTGACGTGCCCTTCATTGATGATGTCACAGACGAAGGTCAGGGTCACCGCCTCGCCGGCCGGTGCCGCGGCGCCCTGTTCGCCGCCCGGCGCCGGCTGGACGGCCGGAGCGCATGCGGCGAGCCCGCCCACGACGAAGGCTGCAATGGCACTATTGCGCAAGAAATCGCGACGACTCAGTTTCTGTTCTGGCATGGTCTCCTCCGGAAAACTCGATACTGAAACAAAGGTTGGATAGTAGCTGCTCGGTGACAAAACCGAACTGAAGTCTCCAGGCCACAATTCACGCTTTGACGCCCGTGAATACGATTCCCTGGATGAAGTGGCGTTGCGTGACAAAAAACAGGATGATGACAGGCAGCATGCTGAGCAGTGATGCCGCCATCAACAGGTTCCAGCTTGTACTGGCTTCTCCCTGGAACATACGCAGGCCCAGCGCCAGCGTGAAGAGATCGGGGTTGTGTAAATAGATCAACGGCAGCAGAAACTCGTTCCAGGT
This sequence comes from Caldilineaceae bacterium, assembly GCA_020634815.1. Taxonomy (GTDB): domain Bacteria; phylum Chloroflexota; class Anaerolineae; order Caldilineales; family Caldilineaceae; genus Caldilinea. Next base: position 47,207 of record JACKBA010000009.1, read on the forward strand.
ACCGTTGAAGACGAAGATCACGACGATCAAGATAGCCGGCTTGGCCAACGGCATGATGATCCGCCAGTAGAGTCCGAAGTCGGAGCAGCCGTCGATACGCGCCGCGTCGTCGAGCTCGCGCGGGATGGCAAGCAGATACTGGCGGACGAGGAAGGTCAGATAGGGGCCGCCAAAGAAGGTCGGCACGATCAACGGCAGGAACGTGTCGATCCAGCCCAGCCACTTGAACATGATGAATTGCGGGATCAGCGTGATGTGCGGCGGCAGCATCATGGTCGCCAGCATGACGATGAACATGACATCCCGCCCCCACCAACGCAGCCGGGCAAAGGCAAATGCCACCAGCGTAATCGATATCACCTTGCCTACGATACTTATGGCGGTGATCAGAACCGTGTTCCACAAGTACAGAAAGAAGGGGATCGCCGTGACGGCACGGTAGTAGTTGCTCCACATGATCTCGTTGGGAATCCACGTGGGCGGGAAGAGATAGACCTCCCCGGGCGACTTGAGCGACGTCGAAATCGTCCAGACCAGGGGGATGAACATGAGCACGACACCGGCAAGCAGCACCAGGTGGATGGCCGTCTTCTGAAGCAGCGTCCGCTGGCGTCTGGTCATGCGCGGTTCCGAGCGAGCGGGGGTGCGCAGCGTGTTATTGGCAGCCGTCATCGATTCTTATCCTTTGCGGTCGTCGCCTTCGTAATAGACCCAGTAGCGTGACGAACGCTGCACGATCAGCGTCAGCACGAGGATGTAGACAAACAGAACCCATGCCAGCGCACTGGCGTAGCCCATGCGGAAGTACTCGAAGGCATTGCGATAGATGTAGAGCAGGTAGAAGAGCGTCGCGTTGTTGGGGCCGCCGGAGGTCATGATGAAGGCCTGGGTGAAGACCTGGAGCGCCGCAATGAAGCCGGTGACCAGGGTAAAGAAAAGCACCGGCGTCATCATGGGTAGCGTGATGTTCCAGAAGCGCACCCAGCTCGACGCGCCGTCGACCTCGGCCGCCTCGTAGAGATCGGTCGGAATGCCCTGCAACCCAGCCAGGTAGATGATCGTCCCGGCGCCGACGCCCCACAGGCTCATCAAGACCAGCGACGGCAGCGCCCACTGGGGATCACCCAGCCAGCTCGGTCCCCGTATCCCGATGTTGGCCAGCATGGCATTGAACAGGCCAAACTCGGTCGAAAAGAGCCAGCGCCACAGGAGAGCCACCGCTACGCCGGACAGGACCGACGGAAGGTAGAACGCCGTACGATAGAAGCGTAACATCCGGATGTTGGCATTGAGAAGGAGCGCCAAGCCAAGGCCGAGCGCGATCTGGAGAGGAACACTGACGAGCGCATACGTTGTCGTCACCTGCAATGACTTCCAGACAAGATTGTCATTGAACATCGTGACAAAGTTTTGCGCGCCAACATAGGTGGGATCCGTGATGAGATCCCAGTTGGTAAATGCCATGACCAATGAGGCCAGCATCGGCCCGATTGTCCACAGAATAAAGCCGATGATCCACGGCGACGCGAATAGCCAGCCGCTGATATTGCGCCTGAACGCGCGCCCGACCCGGGCACGTCGGTGTTGCATGGTTCCAGATTGTGGGGCTGAAGTGACGGCAGTCAAGAAACCTCCATGGATCCCAATGCGGCACTCTGATACGAACGACAGATAGCTACCGAACGATCTGTTCCGTCCGGAACTGGTTCAACCGCTACCTGACAATTCATTTTTCGCGCATGGGAGAACGTGTTAAACTCTGAACCATCCTAGCACAAAGTAATGTAGTTGTTGTGCCGAATTTGTGCCATCCTGTGCCGAATACCAATTCAATGACCGAAAACTCGACTGATGCCACAATGGAGGAAGACTCCACCGAATTGTCGCGGGCAGTTCGTTCTGCACTGTCGCATCTGTATGACAACGCCTATCTGCAGACCCACCCTCTGACTCTCCGGTGGGCCGCCGGCAGCCACAGTGACCGGCTGAGCCAGGCGCAGGAGTTGCGCCGCACGCTGCTCGACTGCATCGAGCGACTGCGCCCGCACGCGGCCGCGCGCGGCGACGCTGCCCGCGTCTATGCCGTACTCACCTACCGCTGTATCGACGGGCTGACCATCGAGGAGATCGAACAGAAGCTGGGGCTGAGCCGGCGCCAGGTTTACCGCGAATTCACCAAGGGCATCGATGCCGTGGCTGAGCAACTGCTCGATTTGCTGGAAGCACGCGGCGCCATGACACAGCCGACGCCCGGCGAAACCACATCTGTCGCATCGCGGCGCGAACTGGCCGAAGTCGAGTTGGAGCGCCTGACGAAGGCGGCGCAACTCGATGCGGTGCTCTTGCCCGCCGTCGTGGAAGGCGTCTGCCGGCTGTTGGATGCCCGCCTCCAGCAGCGCGGCATGGCAGTCGACATCGCGCTGCCCGGCTCCGTACCGCCCGTGCTGGCCGACCGCACACTGTTGCGCCAGGCCTTGCTCAACCTGCTCAGCTACGGCCTGGACGTGCTGCCCGATGGCGCGACGTTGCAGGTGTCGGCCGGCGAGGCAGAGGGGGTTGTGCGCGTGACGGTGCGCCGAAAACCCGGCGCCACGGCTCCACCGGGCGGTAATGCAATTCCGCCGCAACGGCGTGAGGGTGTGGCGCTGCAGGTGGCGCAGGCGCTCATCGCGGCGCAAAATGGACGGCTCGTGCTCCAAGAAGCTGCCGGCGACTGGTCGGCGGAGATCGCGCTGCCCACAGCGCAGACGCCGACGATCCTGCTCATCGACGACAACCAGGCGCTTGTGGACCTCTTTCAGCGCTACCTGGCAGGCCACCGGCTCGTCGTTCAAGGGGCTACCAGCGGAGAAGCCGCACTGGCACAGGTGCGCCAGGCCACCCCGCAGGCCATCGTGCTCGATGTGATGATGCCGCACCAGGATGGATGGGAAGTCCTGCAAGCCTTGCGCCAGGAACCGGCCTGCGCGACCGTACCCATTATCGTCTGCTCGGTGTTGCGCGAACATGACCTGGCGCTTTCCCTGGGCGCCAACGACACGCTCGTCAAACCCGTCAGCCAGCCAGCGCTGCTAGACGTGCTGCGGCGCTGGCTGGGGACACTACATCCGGTCGAGTGATCGCGGCCAACGTCGTATCGAGAAGCCCCAGCAACTCGCTCAACGCAAAGCCCTGCTCGCGTTGGATGGTGAGCCCGCCATGAATCGCCGCGTTTTCCTGCTCGACGCTGCGCACCGACACGACAACCACGGGTGTCTCAGCCAAATCGGGCTCGCCTGCCAGCGCATCGATAAACTGCTCGCCGCCCATCCCCGGCATCTGCAAATCGACGAAAACCAGGTCGGGGCGGCGCGACCGCGCCACCGCCAACCCCTCCTCGCCGTCGAACGCCTCCAGCACCTGCACATCCACCACGAGCGAGCGTAGCATTCGACCGATAAGGCGCACGATATGCGGATCGTCGTCGATGACCAGCGCCGTACGCGGCTGCACGGCGAGACGCTGGAGAACATACGCCACATCGTCGCGCGTCACCGGTTTGGGCAGGAAATCGCTGGCGCCGAGCATTGCGCCGAAATGGTGGACACTCGGCAACGGGGCAATGAGCACCGGCAACGCCACCGACATCCCTTCGGCGACCACCGCCTCCCATTCGCCCAACGAGTCTCGTTCCACAAGTACGGTATCGGGCAGGGTTTCGGCCAGGACGGAGCGTATCTGGCCGGCGTCTTCGGCCAGGACGAAGTCACAGCCATCGACGTGGCGGCGCAGAAGGCCAACGGCACGCGGGTCGTCATGAATGACCAGTACGAGCGGGCGCCCGCCGTCTTCTGCCAACGGGCGCGAGAGGCGAATCGTGCCAAGCGGCACGCCCTCAGCCTGCGCGGGAAGCGGCAGGGTGAAGCCGACCGTGGTGCCCTTTTCCGGCTCGCTCTCGATCCACATGCGGCCGCGATGGAGATCGACAAACTTCTTGCTGACGGCCAGGCCCAACCCGCTGCCGTGGGTCAATTCCTCCTCGTCAAGACGGTCGAACGCTTCAAAGGCGCGCGCAAGCTTGTCTGGCGCAATGCCGCGGCCGCTATCCTGCACCAGGACGGTGACCTCTTCAGCGTTGCATGTGGCGCCGAGATGCACCGTGCCCTGTTCCGTGTAGCGCATGGCGTTGGTCAACAGGTTGAGCAGCACCTGGCGAATGCGGATGCGATCCAGGTCGACCGCCAGGGGCGCGGCCGGCAGATCAACTTGCAGATGGAGCCTACGCGCCTCGGCCAGCCCACGCACGATATCGGCCGCTTCCTGGATCAACTCGCCCAGTTCAGTGCGCTCTTTGTGGATGGCCATACGCCCCGATTCGATTTGCGAGAGATCGAGCACGTCGTTGATCAGGTCGAGCAGGTGGCGCGAGCTACGATAGATTGCCACCATGTCGCCGCGATACTCGCCGGGCAGCGGTTTGCCGCCGTAGCTTTCGGGCGCCGTAGTCATCATCTCGCTAAACCCGACGATGAGGTTCAGCGGCGTGCGCAACTCATGACTGACGTTGGCGACGAACTCGGACTTGAAACGATAGGCCTTCTCCGCCGCTTCTTGGGCAAAGACCAGGGCGCGGTTGCTCCGCTCCAGGCGAGCGAGGGCCAGGTCGAGGCTGTGCAGCACCTTCTGCAACTCGAAGCGATGTTCGCGCGCTTCTTCGGTGCTACGCTGCGCGCGCTCAGTCATGTTGAGCGCCCATTCCAGCGCAGTGAAGAGGCGGCGTGTGCTCAGCCAGGCAGCCAGCGCGGCGAGCAGCGTCAACAGCACCGGGAGCACCATGTCGACCGGCGCGGTCGAGCGTCCGATGCCGGCCATAATCACGGCGAGAATGGTCAGCAACGTTACCACACCGAGCCCACGCGGCGGCAGCAGCGGCGCGGAGACCAGCACAACAAGCAGATAGAGCGCGAGGAGAACGGCATCCTCGTAGGCCAGGACGACCACCGAGATCTGTGCGATGAGGGCCAGGACATAGACGATCACGGCAGCACGCAGACGGGTTGCCGCGAGTTGGAAGACCACAAAGGTGGACAGCCCGGCCAGCGCGACTAGAAAAAATCCTGACAGCGCGCGGCTGGAGTCAAAGAGCGTCACAAAGCTGGACCACCCCCACGCCAGGAACAGTGTCACGCCGAGCAACACGCGCAACGCCTCACGCGCAAAATCGGCAAGGATGGCCTTGTACTCGGCGTCATGTAGTTCAATTGGCCGCATCGGTTTGTCGGTTGTCATCCTCGGGCACTCACTCTCTCTCAGTTGCCGGTTCGGGCCGAACGGCCTGGCTGGACAGGTGCGCATACCATGCCGGGTCGCAACCGGATTATCACGGAAAAAGGCGTCGGATGACAAGCGACATCACGCACCGGGCTGGTCCTGATGGACGCACAAACCCATTGTGCCCAGCTCTCCTAGGCCCAAGGGCACGCGCCACGATGCGCGGTGCATTGTGGCCTGACCGCTTGTACAGTATACTCCTTACAGCATTCCGCACAGCCGTAAGGCAACACCCCGGAGGAGTGAGCGAGATGAAGATGCGACAGGGTATCGTGTGGGCGATCGTCGGGGCGACCATCGCGGTTGCCTCGATTGCCCTGGACACCGCACGCGCCGCTGCCCAGGATAGCGGCGACCTGTATTGCAGGCTCGGCGTCAATGTCTTTCACCAGCGGCCCGCAGCTTTCGACCTGCCGGCGCTGCGCGCAGGCTGGTATGTGGACGGCTGGGCATGGTCGACGGCGACGCGCCCCAACGGCATCGAATACGTACTGACCGTGCAGGTCGAACCGGATGGCGCGGGCAGCTATGAATTCCGGCCCGAAGAAGCGTCGCTGTCGACCGCGCTGGCAGCGCACCCAGGCGCATCGTGGATCATCGGCAACGAACCGGATCGGCGCCATTACCAGAATGACTTGCTGCCCGAACTTTATGCCACCGCGTATCACGATCTCTATGCATGGATCAAGGAGCGAGATGCCTCGGCACGCGTCTTTGCCGGGGCCATCGTGCAGCCATCGCCGCTACGGCTGGAGTATCTGGATCGCGTGCTGGCAGCCTATGAGACCCAGTTTGGCGTACCTCTGCCAGCCGACGGCTGGGCCATCCACAACCACATCCTCAACGAGCGCAGTTGCGAATACTACCAGGACTCGACGATCTGTTGGGGTGCAGATATCCCGCCGGGGATCGACGCTGTCGACGGCATGGTGATCGAACAGAGCCAGCATGGCGACATGGCGATCTTCGAAGAACAGATACGGCGTTTTCGCACGTGGATGGCCGGCAACAGCTACCGTTCGCTGCCGCTCTACGTGTCAGAGTACGGCATCCTGCTTCCCGAGCGCAACGGCTTTCCACCCAGCACGGTGATTGCATTCATGGATGCATCGTTCGACTTCCTGCTGAGCGCAACGGACGCCGACACCGGCTATCCTGCGGACGACAACCGGCTGGTGCAGCGCAGCGCATGGTATGCCGCCCTTTCACGGCCACCCTTCAACGGCAGCCTCTTCGCCAGCACGAGCCTGACCGACAGCATGGCCCCGCCCTTTACGATGACCGATTTGGGCGCGACTTACCAGGCCTATGCGACCAACCTCACGACGACCAGCGACGTCGCGCTACTCGATTTCGGCATCATGCCGGCGTTGGTGCCGTCTGCCAGCGCGCCTGTGACGCTCACGCTGGCCGTGACGGTGGCGAATCGCGGCCACGGTCTCGCTGCCGCACCGGTGACGGTTGACTTCTACGCAGGCGGCGAACCGGGGCAAGGGGGCGAGTTGATTGCAAGCGAGACGCTGGCGTTGGCAGGTTGCGGCGATGCACAGGTGCTGACCGTTGCATGGCCGCTGCTGACGCCGGATCGCTTTGCCGGCGGGGCCATCGTGGCTGTGGCGCGTGCAGCGGATGGAGGCGATGCTGTCGCCGATCGGGCCGAAGCGGTATTCCTCTTTGTCGCGCACGAGTTGTATCTGCCGGCAGTCAGCGGGTCGCTGCCGTCGCCTCGGCGTTGACCTGTCCTGCCCGTGGGGAATGTGACCGGGAAGCCTGAACAAAAACGCCCGGCTCAGGCGCCAGCAACCTCGCCTGAGCCGGGCATCGTATTGCCTGTGCTACCGTTTGTCAGGGTATGGCAGTACGTTGCGCTCCATCATGGGAAGGTAGAGGATGTTCCCACGCCGGGCAAAGGCAAAGTTCACGACCGGATCGAGCGTGCCGGCGCCGATGGTAACGCTAACAGCGGACGGCGTGTAGTGGAACAGGCCGGTCGGCGTCGGGATGCGCACTATATAGACACCCGCTGCCATATTCGAGAATTGATAGGCGCCGCTCACGCTGGACGCCACAGTGCGCGGCCCGCCCGGCCCATCCAGTGTGACGCTGATATTGGCCAGCGGGCTGACGACCGAAGGATCATTGGTCTGGTAGATGAAGACGCGACCGGACAGCACACCGATGCGACGCATCCCCACGTCAGCAAAGGCACCGGGCAGGGCCGGAGTAAGGCTGACATCGACGCCCGGAGCGATCACGTAGCCAACCAGCGGCGCCGGCTGAACGATATAATCGCCCGGCCCGACAGCGGTAAAAGTGTAACGACCGGCACTGGTGCTGGTCGTCTGGGCAATGATCGCCAGATCGCGGTCGCGCAGGATGACGGCCGCGCCCGACACCGGCGGTTCGCCCCGCTGGCGAACACCGTCGGCATTGAAGTCGTTGAACACGATACCCTCGATCGTGCCGTCGACTACACCGCTGAAGTCGGCACGGGCGGCGCCACCCTGCGGCACCATCACGTTTAGGAAGGACGGGATCGCCGTGTACCCCGGCGGCGGCGTGAACGTAATGAGATACTGCCCGGGATCAATATCCATGAAGAAGTAGAAGCCGCGGCTGTTTACCCGCGTCGTCAATACGAGATCTGTCTCATCCTCGCCCTGACCGGCCACCGACGAAAGCGTCACCAGGCTGCCGGGAATACCGCGACCGGTAACGGTGCCGTCGGGCAGGGCAATGAAATCAGCGCCGACGCTATGGCCGGCGATCAGAACGACCAGCACCGGGTCGGGCGAGATCGGCGTGTAGCGACTGCCCGCATTGTTCTGGATGGTCACATTGTAGGTGCCGGGGTCGACATCGGTGAAGCGATAGGCGCCATTGATGGCAGTCGTGGCCGTGGTCAAGATCGTGGCATCGACATCCATCAGATAGACAGCGACGCCGGGCAGTGGAATATCATCGGGATCAAAGACATCATTGCTGTTGAAATCGACAAAGACGCGCCCGGAGATCGTTTCCGGCGTATGCAGGGCGAAGTTGGCGAATCCACTTGCCGTGGCGCCGATGTTCACGTCATAGGTAGTCAGGCTGAGTGCGGTGAACCCATCCGGCACGGTAACAGCGACCCGGTAGACATCTGGGGCCAGGCTCGTGAACGCGTAGAAACCATTGACGTCGGTGGTCTGGGTGATTGCGCCATCCATGGTGACGCGCACGCCCGGAATGCCGACTTCTCCCGCTTCGCGAATGCCATTGGCATTGCTGTCGTCGAATACGATGCCCTGGACGACGCCTAGCGGTTGGACGGCAAAGCCGACGTTGGCGGAGTCACCCGCAGAGGCAAGCGAGACCGTCCGGCTGGCAAGTGACACGAGACCATAGCCAGACAGCGTGGCAATGCCAACGGTGTACTCACCCACACTCTGCCCCGAAAAACGGAAGTGGCCTGCGGCGTCGGTCGTGGTCGAACCGCCAGGGGAAAGTGTGACACTGACGCCGGCCAGCCCGCTCTCACCGGGACCAAGCAGCTCGTCGCCGTCGCGGTCGACGAAGACCACGCCCTCGATGACTCCCTGTTGCTGCACGATGAAGTTGGCCTGGGCCGAGCCACCCTCAACCAGTTCCACGGGGCGCTGTGGAATGGAAGTGCTGTTATAGCCGCTGGGCGTCGTGAGCGTAACCGTGTACGAACCGGCAGCCGTCGTGGTTATCGTGTACCCGCCATCCGCCGCCGTTGTCGCAACATCATTAGGCAGCCCGCCACCGCTGCGGGTGACGGTTGCGCCGGCGACGCCCGGCTCGCCACCATCTTGCAGCCCATTGCCGTTGTAGTCTTCGAAGACCGCACCCTGGATTACGCCGGTGGCAAGCAGCGGAAAGTCGACGACGGTGTTGACGCCAATCCCGACATTGACGGTGCGTTCCTCGGCCAGCGCGCTAACGTAGCCCGCGGGCACCGCAAGGCTTGCGACGTATGGCCCCGGCTGCACGCCAAGAAAACGGAATTGCCCCGAACTGTCGGTTGCCTGGACAGGCGACGGAGCCCCGGCCAGCGAAACGGTCGCCCCCGGCAGCGGCGTTTCACCGGCATCATAGACGAAATTACCATTGAAGTCGACGAAGACGCGCCCCACCACATTGCCGACGAGATAGGATGCAATGACGTCGGGCGTGTTTGTCGTACCCCAGTCGTAGGCCGGGTCAAGACTGGCCACGCTGTGATGAATGGCGACGGTGAAGGCGGTGGTCTCGCTCACGCCGGGGTCAATGGAAACGGCGACGCTTTGCGATACGGGCGTTGTGAATGTCAACACCGCCGGCGCGACGATGACTTTCCCGCTCTCGGCGGGCAACACGGAGACGACGACCTCCGCGCCCGGCGTCGTGCAGAGGGAGACCTCGTAGGTCACAGGTCCCGTGCGCGAAAGTTGCAAGATCGTCGGCGAGATCGGAATGCTGGAATTGCCCGAGCAGATGACGGATTGCGCCCAGGCCTGCGTACTGCCGAGCAGGCCGGTGAAGATGACGGCAGCCCCAAGCAAGAGCCAGACAGTGAAGCGTAAGGAACGGCGGGCTGAGACAGTCGAAGCGTGCGGCATACGTGCCTCCAGTGATTGCCTTCCTGAGGACAGTGCATGACTGCCTCATCGGGAGTAGATTAAGAAGATTAGACCAAAAGCAAAATTACTGACAATTCAGTAAACCAGTCAAATCGTAACATAGAAGCATCGCGAGATCAATGATTTGGGTGACCGAACTGTGTGTCATGGGAAAGCCGCGCGTACATGACCCGGGTATCGGGCACGCCGGCAAATTGATGGAGTTCTATACGGATATCGGACTGTCAGCAATTAGGGGCGGCGCCCGAGACTCCAGTGGACGACGAGCAATACGGTAAACGAGGCGGCGAGCAGCAGGAAGGCCAGGGTGACAGCGAGATCGAGGTCTCGCTCAAAGCCGAGATAGATGGCAAGCGGCATGGTCTGCGTGCGGCCGGGGAAGTTGCCGGCAAAGATGATCGTGGCGCCGAATTCGCCGAGTGCGCGTGCCCACGTCATGACGATACCGCCCAGGATCGCCGGCCAGGCCAGCGCCGCAGTCACGTGGCGGAAGACGTCGAAATCGCTGGCGCCATCGAGCGCAGCCGCCTGCTCCAACTCGCCGTCAATCTCGGCGAACCCGGCAGCGGCCGAGCGAATGTAGAACGGCGCCGCGACAAAGAGCTGCGCCAGCACGACGGCCACAGGGGTGAACACGATCGAAATGCCCGCGGCCTCCAGCGGCGCGCCCAACCAGCCGCGGCGCCCAAAGACAAGCAGCAGCGCGATGCCGGCAACCGCCGGCGGCAGCACCATCGGCAGGTCGACGAGCGTATCGACAAGGCGGCGACCGCGGAAGGTACGTCGCGCCAGCAAATAGGCGAGCGGCGTCCCCAACAGCAGCGCGAGCAGCGCCGCCGCCGTCGCCGTCGTCAGGCTCAGCGAGAGTGCGCGCAGAACGGTTGGCGATGCAAGGTTGCGGCCAAGTTCGGCAACGTCGACGCGCAGGAGGAGCGCCAGCAGAGGCAGCCCGAGCAAAACCAGCATCGGCATCGACAGGATCGGCAGCAGCCAGCCGCGCCTTCGGGCCGGCGCGTCACGCTCCGGCGTGGCCGGCACAACACGGGTACGAGTCAACGCCTCGCTACGGTTGGACATGGTCAAAACCGTACTTCTCCAGGATCGCCTGGCCCGTCGGACCCACCACAAAGTCGGCAAAGGCCCGCGCCAATTCCGGCTGCGCGCTGTCGGCGACCGGCGCGATCGGGTACGTTGCGACGACATTGACGGCGGCAGGAATGGCGATCAACTGTACCTGGTCGCGCTGTGTGCCGGTCACGTCAGAGGAATAGACGATGCCGGCATCAGCCTCGCCAAGGGTCACCTTGGCCAGCACCGCGCGCACATTCTCCTCGTACGAAGCAACGTTCGCCAGCACGGCGGCGCCGTAGCCGGGCGGGAAAGCAGGATCGCCGGATGCGTTGTCGAGGAATTGCAGGCTATATTGCCCGGCCGGAACCGCAGCATCGGCCAGCACGAGTTTGAGGTCAGGGGCGGCCAAATCGGCCGGGCTACCGATGGATGCGGGGTTGTCGCGTGGGATGACAATGACCAGGCCGTTGGACGCAAAATCGCGTACGTCAGCAGGCTCGATGCGGCCGGCGTCGATAGCTGCCTGCATCTGGCGGGCATTGGCGGACGCGTAGACGTCGGCCGGCGCGCCCGAGGTGAGTTGACCGGCCAGTGTCTGCGAGCCGGCGAAATTGAAGGTCACCGTCGCGCCGTGCTCCTCGCCAAAGCGGGCGCCGATCTCGGCAAAGGCGTCGGTGAGCGAGGCGGCAGCGAAGACGACGAGTTCGGGCCGGCCTGGCTGAGCCGGCGGCGTGCACGCCGTCAGCAGCAGGAAGGCGACGCAAGCGAAGAGCCAGCGCAGCGCAGCCGCGGGGCGTCCGCTCCCGCCGTGCGCCGCGCCGGCAATGGTGGACGGCCGCGTATCGCGTACGTGGCAAGTACCGAAGAGGATGCCGGTGCCGGCCATGCGCGTCATCTCTGGACCTCGGCGGACGACGCCAGTTCGGAGCGGACCATGGCCAGCCATTGCAGTGCCGCATTCACCTGGCCGCTGCGATAGTCCAGGACAAGGCGCTCGTAGATCGCCTCCGGCGCAAGTTCACGACGCTGTGCTGCGATGTCGTCGAGCCAGCAACAGATTTGCCGCTGCTGCATGTCAAGCAGGTGAAGTGCCATCTCCTGCCCTTCGCTGCGGGCAAAGAAGAGCTTGGCCAGAAACTCAAGCCGCAGATCGCGGCCACGCGTCACCGGTTGCGCCAGCCACCGCACGAAGGCCGCCTCGCCCGCTGCGGTGATCGCCAGCAGCCGGCGCGCCGGACGATCGCTTTGCACTTCGACGGTTGCGGCCAGGAAGCCCTCCGCCTCCAGGCGCTTGAGATGAGCATAGAGCAGGGGCTGCTTGAGTCGCCAGACATCGCCAAGCCCGCCGGGGGCGCACAGGCGTTGATGGATCTCGTAGCCATGCAACGGCCGGCCGCGAACAAAGCCAAGCAAAGCCAGTTCAATGGTAAGCGGGGTCGATCGTTGCGGCATCAGTAGAGCTTTCCTAAAGCTACTCAATCATTGAGTAGTATATCGGAAGGTAGAGATGCCGGCAAAATGGATGGCAAGACATGAGGGCGGATGAGAGGGAGTAGCGCTTTGCGACCGGGGCAGGACTCCTGCCCCGGTCGCAAAGGACGATGTCAGGCGTCGGGGCCGCTGTCGTTCTGTTCGCGCTCGGCCGCAATCTGGCGCAGAATCTCATCGACGCGCGCCACCTTTTCCGGCGTGTCGTCGTAGGTGAAGATGAGTTCCGGCACCACACGCAGCCCAAGGCGTTCGGCAAGTTGGCCGCGCACAAAGGGCGTCGCGCTACGCAGTGCCTTGAGCACGTCGCGCCGCGGGACTTCCTCATCCTGGTGGCTGACGAAGATACGTGCGTTGCGCAAATCTTTGCTCACGCGCACATCCGTCACCGTAACCAGGCTGATGCGCGGGTCGGCCAGTTCGCCGGCAAGCATGATGCTCATTTCTTCGAACAACAAACCAGCCACCCGTTGTTGGCGGATTTCTGATGACATGATTTCGCTCTATCGTACCCGGACGCGCTCGCTCAATTCGATCACGTCCCCTTCCTTGAGCAGTTCGTCACCTTGCGTCAGATTGATGCCGCATTCGTAGCCCTGGCGGACCTCCGCGACATCTTCCGTGAAGCGGCGCAGAGTCTCGACGCGCGCACCGGTGACAATCTCCTCGGCGCCGCGGCGTGCCTTGGCCAGCGCGCCGCGCTTGACGACGCCGTCGCTGACCATGCAGCCGGCGACGAACCCCTTGCGCAGCTTGAAGAGTTGCAGCACCTGGGCGTGGCCGATGACGACCTCGTTGTAGATCGGTTCGAGCATGCCCTTCATGGCATCCTCGATATCCTCGAGCATCTTGTAAATGACCTCGTAGTGGCGGATCTCGACGCCAGACTGGTCGGCACGCACGGCGGCAGCCTTGTCGACGCCGACGCTGAAGCCGATGATCACGGCGTCGCTGGCCTCGGCCAGCATGACGTCGGACTCGGAAATGTCGCCAATACTGGCCTGGAGAATCTTGACCGTGACCTCTTCGTTGGCCAGTTCATTCAGGCTCTTGACGATCGGCTCGAGCGTGCCCTGCATATCTGCGCGCACGATCAAGTTCAGCGTCTTTGCTTCGCCACCCTCGAAGCGGGCGAAGAAGTCCTCCAGCGACATGGTGCGGCTCGTTCGCGCGGGGACCGCGGCAGCCAGGCGCCGTTCCTCGGCAATCTGCCGTGCAGCGCGGTCGTTGTTGACCCGCTCGAAGACGTCACCCGCCATGGGCACTTCCTGCAAGCCCAACACGACGGTCGGCGTGCTGGGGCCGGCCTCCTTGATGATCTTGCCCTCGTAGTCGAACATGGCCTTGATGCGTCCCCAGGTCTTGCCCACGACGAGCGTGTCGCCGCGATGCAATGTGCCATTCTGCACGAGCAGTGTGGCCGTGACGCCGCGGTACTTGTCGAGTTCGCCTTCGATGACCGTACCGACGCAGGCACCCTTGGGATTGGCCTTGTACTGCTCGACCTCTGCCAGTACCAGGATATTGTCGAGCAGATCCTCGACACCCATGTTGGCCAGGGCGCTCAGCTCCACCATAATGGTGTCGCCACCCCACGCCTCGGGCTGCAAACCTTCCTTGGCCAGTTCTTCCATCACGCGCTGCGGATTGGCGTTGTTCTTGTCGACCTTATTGATGGCAACGATGATCGGAACGCCGGCTGCACGCGCGTGGCTGATGGCCTCCTTGGTCTGCGGCATGACGCCGTCGTCAGCCGCGACGACGAGCACGACGATGTCCGTCACCTGCGCGCCACGTGCGCGCATCGCGGTGAACGCCTCATGGCCGGGCGTATCGAGGAAGGAGATCTTGCGACCGTTGATCGTCACCTGGTAGGCGCCGGTGCGCTGCGTAATGCCGCCGGCCTCGCCGGCCGCGACGTCGGTATGGCGAATGCGGTCGAGCAGCGTGGTCTTGCCGTGATCGACGTGCCCGAGCACCGCGACCACCGCCGGCCGATCCTCGAGCTGGGCCGTCTCCTGCTCGGACATCACCTGCTGGATGCGCGTGCGCGACTTGGGCGCTTCGCTCGTGCCGGCTTTCTCCTCGACGACCTCTTCTTCCTCCTCGTCCTCGCTGGGCGGCCATTTGACTGCCACACCGAGTTCCTCACCCAGAATCACGGCCGTGTCGTGGTCGATGGTGTGCGTGATGGGCGCCATAATGCCATACTGCATGAGGATCTTGATCAGGTCGATCGGGCTGCGCTGCATGAGCGTCGCCAGGTCGCGCACCGTGATGGCGGTGTCGACCACGACCTCCTTGGGCAGCGCTGTGGCCGCCGGGCGCGCTTCCTCGGGGCGGCGCGCAGGTCGCTGGCCGCCGGACTGTCCCCCGCGTTCCTTTTCCTTGACGGGCGCCTGAGCGCCCCCTTTGCCGGTTTTGCTTTTTGTCGCCATATGCCAATCCCTTCTCGTAACGATATTCGACCGGAAGCGAGCTGACGCAGCGCGCGGGTCAGAACAGGATCCGGTGTGACTCAGCGTTTTCTCGTCCGCGAGCAAACACAAGGTTCTCCGCAGACTCCCGGCGTTCGACAAACGCCAGGGCTTGCGTCACACGCAGCTATGCAAACTGATTCAGGACGGGCGGTTGGAGGTGGAGGGTGGAGGTGCAGCGAGGGAATCCATGCGGTGCGGGAACACGTTCCTACATACGCACTTGTCTCCTTGAATGCTGCGAATCCATCCCCCCGGTGCCTGCCATGCCCATGCACACCGAGTAATTCATCGGTGCGCTAACGGCTGCCATGGCCGCCTGCCCTGAAGGCCAGAAAGATTCCGAGTGTCATGCGACTCGTCTCATGCTGATCCGTCGGCAAATGCCGCTCTCTCTTGATCGTCCTGTTCCGGCGCCGGCGTGCGAAACGCTTCGGCCTCCGGTAACGTTTGTGCAAACGCGAGCAATTCCTGGCGATTGTCAGCGCTGAGCTTCGTGCGCAGGGCTTGCTCGAGCCGATTCCCCTTGACTACAACCTCCCAGCACGCCCGCTCGGGATGGAGGTAGGCCCCACGTCCGGCTTGTTTGCCGGTCGGATCCACCACCACGCCGTGCTCGGTACGCACCAGACGAATCAACGCACGTTTGCCGGCAACCTGGCGGCAGGCGATACAAGTTCGCTGCGGCACATGCTTGACGCGGCCCTTGCGTTGTTGATTCATCAGTATACCGTAGCCTTTGCCAAAGTCCCCTATTGAGACCAGGCAGAAATACATCACTTCAGGCAGCAAACATTCCGTCATAGGTCACCGTGACGGAATGTTTGCTGCCTAGCTTCTAGAACTCTTCGTCTCCCCCGTCCCAGCGCCGCTTGGAACTCTTGCCCTTTTGCGGTTTGGCCTTGCCCTTGGCCTTGGTTTTGGCTTTGCCCTTGGTCTTGCCCTTGCCGACCTCCTCCATGAGGTCTTCCTCGTCGAGTTCCTCTTCGTCGTAGCCCGCCAGCAACTCGGCCGGCACCTCGAAGTCCTCGTCGGCAAAGTTGAATTTCTTGCGTTCGGCCATGCGCGCACGCAGCATGTCGGCGGTGATGACTTCGGGAAGTTCTTCCTGCGTCGTCATGCTCACATCGGCCAGCGGGCTGGGTTCGACAGCAACCTCTTCCTCGGAGAAGGCGGCCTCGGACGGCAGTGCCGGCTCTTCCTCGGGCAGATCCGGCCATTCCGGCGCGGCCGACTGCTGGGCGCCCTGCAACTCCTCGGTCTCGAAGGTCGCATCGCCGATGCCGGGGCCTTCTTCGCGGTCGGCGACTTCGGCCAGCAACTCTTCAAAGCTCTTGAAGTCACCGGAGAGAATTTCAGGCGCCTCGACGGCCATGGGATCGCCGTCACGCAGGGCCTGGGCAGCCTGGAGCAGACGATCTTCGACGCCATCGTCCTCGCTGCGCAGGATACGCTCGGCCTTGGCGAGCAGATCTTCGGTGGCCTTGATGGCCGCCGCTTGGGCGCGATCGGCGATGACCTGGTCGAGCCCTTCCTCGCGGGACTCGCTGTCGCTCTTGATGTCGATGCGCCAGCCGGTCAGCTTGGCGGCGAGACGGGCATTCTGCCCCTCCTTGCCGATGGCCAGGCTCAACTGGCGGTCGGGCACGACGACCGTGGCGGTCTTGATGGCGCCGTCGTCGTCGAGCAACACCGCCTGCACCTTGGCCGGGCTGAGCGCGTTCGAGATGTAGGAGCCCACCGTCTCGTTCCATTCGACGACGTCGATCTTCTCGCCGGAGAGTTCGTTGACGATGTTCTGGATGCGCAGACCGCGCAGACCGACACAACTGCCCACGGCATCCAGACCCGGCACTGTGGCAAGGACAGCCACCTTGCTGCGATGGCCCGGCTCGCGTGCAATCGACTTGATCTCGACCTTGCCGTCGCGCACCTCGGGAATCTCCTGTTCCATGAGGCGGCGCAGCAGATTGCGGTGCGTGCGGCTGATCTTGATGACTGGGCCGCGGGTGCTCTTGTGCACGTCCACGACATAGACTTTGAGATAGTCACCGCGGCGCAGCTTCTCGGTGGGGATCTGATCCTCGCGCATCATGAGACATTCGTGCTTGTCGTCGAGCAGGAGCGACACCGCACCCGAAAGCGTGTCCACGCTGCGCACCTGGGCCGTGATCACCTCGCCGACACGGTGGGCGAAGTTTTCGTAGACCGTGTCGCGCTCGGCCTCGCGGATGCGCTGCAGGATGACCTGCTTGGCCGTCTGCGCAGCAATACGCCCGAAATCGTTGGGCGTGTTGGGCACGCGGATGACGTCGCCCATCTGCGAGGCCGGCGCCAGCTTCTTGGCATCCACCTCGGTGATCTCGGTGTGCTCGTTGAAGACCTCGTCGACCACTTCGCGCTCGGTCAGGACGCGCATTTCGCCGCTGACCCGATCGACCTCGGCGGTCACGTTGGCAATCGGCCCGTAGTTACGCTTGTACGCCGACACCAGCGCAGCCTCGATGGCCTGGAAAATTACTTCGCGGTCCAACCCTTTGTCGGTCGCCACCTGGTTGATGCCCGCTATCAATGCTTTCGACATACGCCTACCTGTCTCCCCCAACCCTGGCTGGGAATGAATTTTCCCCTTACAACAACAAAAGTGGGGGTCGCCCACTTTTGCCCACACTTCTCGACTCCGCAACGCCACCGCAGTCAACAATCAAACACTACAGTTCGTTGTTGTGGATAATAGCACAGCCCAGTGGTGAATGCAAGTTTCGCGCGACCCAGGTTGGGATTGGAGATTGAATGCGAGGATCACCTGTGGCACAATAGAGGTAGAGGTAAACTCGCCGCCAACAACGAAGTGGACGTGACATGAGTGACAAATTCATTGCGCTACGCCGGGAACCCCGGACGGAACGGGCGCAGCGGGAACGTGCCGAGACGGAAGAGACCCGCGCCGCGCTGGCCGCCCGTGCACCGAGGGAAGAAATGCCGGAACGGCTCACCGACCTGGGCCTGGTCCCGGTCGATGTGTGCGAAGAGGCGCCGGAGGTGCGCCACAATTTTCAGAAGTTGCCCTACCTGGATGCCTACGTGGTCGAGACGCCCGACGAAAGGTTGGAGCGTCAGGCCAAGGAGGTGCTCGACAACGACTATGTGATCGTGCCGAATTTCGAGCTTTCCATGCCGACACCGTCGGCCGGACGCAGCTATGCCCGCAAGCCGCAGGTGGCAGGCGCCTGGCCCGACGTGAGCGGCATCAAGCAGGCACGCGCGATGGGGCTCACGGGCGAAGGCGTCACCGTCTGTATGCTGGACACAGGCGTCGATGCCGATCATCTGGAATTGCGCCGCAAGGTGATCGACTTTCGCTACATCCCGCTCAACACGGCGGCCGGCCGCGTGCGCGACTGCCGTGGCTTCGACGTCGACGGGCATGGCACGCACGTGGCGGGCATCATCGCCGGCGAGAATATCGGCGTGGCGCCAGGCGTGGAACTGATGGTCGCCGCGGTGCTGGAGAGCGAGACGTTGAAGACCAGCCTGGAGCGCGTGGTGGTGGCCCTGGACTGGCTGTTATCGCAGTTCCGGTTCGAGGAGAACCTGGGCAAGGCCGTCATCGTCAACATGTCGCTGGGTTTCTCCAAGACGACGCTGTCGCGCAAGGAATACGCCGATGCCGTCACCGGCCTGCGCAGCGTGATCGACACGCTGGTCACCGACTTCGACGTGCTGCCCATCACAGCCGTGGGCAACGAAGGCAAGGGCAAGGTACGCGCGCCGGCGTACTTCCCGTATACCATCTCGGTGGGCGCTGTCGACTACGCGCTGGGAGTGGCCGGCTTCAGCGGCAGCGGCACCTCGCCGATCACTGGCGAAGCCGAGCCGAACCTGATGGGGTACGGCGTCGACGTGACATCGAGCTACGAGCGCGACCGATACAATCGCAGCCACTACCGCGCATTAAGTGGCACGAGTATGGCCACCCCCTACGTTACTGGCATCGCCGCCCTGTACGCCGCCGCCGATCCCTCGCTGCAGGGGCAGGCATTACGGGACAGGCTGATGCAGACCGCACTGCCGCTCGACGGAGCAGCAGCGGGGCGGGCAGGCAATGGCCTGGCCCGGTTCGTCAAGGAGGCACCGTCATGAAAAGCAATGGAACTGGCCCGCGCAGGGCCAACATGCGCGACTTCGTGGTGGAAGTGGAGCGACCCGCTTCCGCCGAACTGGCAGCTTACTCACGCGCCGAACGTTATCGCAGGCTACGTGCCAACACCGAAGCGCATCGTACGCAATTGGAAACCTGGCTCGAGACAGAGGATCTGTGCAGCGAAGTGGCCGGCATGCGTGCCGGAACAGGGTTCAACCTCATTTTCGTAGAATGCACGCCCAATGTCGCCGCGAAACTCGTGCGGGCGCCGGGAGTCGTCGACGTGCTGCCGGCCGGTGAACTGGAAGCCGGCCTGCAAAGCGTGATCTGAACCACCGATTTTTCAACGCAAGCAGACCACCATAGCCGACATGACCGAATCGACTTATCCCATGCTGGCCGTAGCAGACGCGCTGGCAATCGTGCTACGGGAGACGATAGCGCTGCCGGCAAGCCATATACCGCTGGGCAGCGCTCGCGGGCGCGTGCTGGCCGAAGATGTCACTGCGCCCGACCCGCTGCCGCCGTTTCCGGCGTCGGTCAAGGATGGCTACGCCGTGGTTGCCGCCGACGGTCCGGGCATCTACCTTGTTATCGGCGAGGTGACCGCGGGACGCATGGCCGACTTTGCCGTGGCGCCGGGCAGCGTCGCCTACATTACGACAGGGGCGCCGCTGCCGCGCGGCGCCGACGCCGTCGTGATGGTAGAGGAGACCGAGTCGCTGCCCGCCGCTGGCGGCCGAACCATCGTGCGCATCAACAGCGCCGTGCGGCCGGGCGATGACGTGCGCCCCGTCGGTTTTGACGTAGCGGCCGGTCAGCAAGTCCTGGCCGCCGGGACGCGCCTGGGCGCCGCAGAGATCGGGCTGCTGGCGACGGTCGGCGCTGCAACGGTGAGCGTGCACCCCGCGCCACGCGTGGCGATTCTCTCGACCGGCGACGAACTCGTAGAGGTCGGAACGCCGCTGAACGCCGGGCAGATTCGCGACAGCAACCGGCCGACGTTGGCCGCGGCCGTGGAAGCAGCCGGCGGCATCGTGGTGGATCTGGGCATTGCCGGCGACACGCAGCCGGCCATCGAGGCGGCGCTGGCGCGTGGGCTGGCGGAGGCAGACGTGCTGCTGACATCGGGCGGCGTCTCCATGGGCAACCTGGATCTAATCAAACCGCTGCTCGATCGCCTGGGCCAGGTCCACTTCGGGCGGCTGCGCATGAAGCCGGGCAAGCCGTGCACCTTCGCCACGGTGGAGGCCGGCGGGCGCAAGCGGCTGCTCTTCGGTCTGCCGGGCAACCCGGTGAGCAGCCTGGTGACCTTCTACCTGCTGGGCGTGCCCGCACTACGCAAGCTCGCCGGCCGGCCCGAACCGAGCCTGACGCGCGTCCAGGTCTGCCTGAGCGAGCCGCTGCGGCTGGACGCATACCGGCCGGAGTATCATCGGGCGACCGTGCGTTGGGAACCCTCGCTGCACGACGGGCGTGGCGGGCTGCTGGCGGTCAGTACCGGTATGCAGGCAAGCAGCCGCCTGCTCAGCATGCGCTCGGCCAATGCACTGCTGGAATTGCCGCAGGGCGACGGGGTGCTGGAAGTCGGCGCTACGGCGACCGCCTTATTGATCGACGAGATTTGAGGGTGACATGGCGCAACTGACACATCTGGATGAACGCGGGCACGCGACGATGGTCGACGTCGGCGAGAAGGCCGTCACGACCCGAACGGCGGTGGCCGCGGGCGAGGTGCGCATGGCGCCGGCCACGCTGGCCGCAATCCGCGATGGCGCCGTGCCCAAGGGCGACGTGCTGGCCGCCGCGCGCATCGCCGGCATCCAGGCCGCCAAGCGCACGCCGGAGCTGATCCCGCTCTGCCACACTCTGCTCTTGACCAAGGTGGCCGTCGACTTCACCGTCGACGAGGTGGCCAGCCGCGTGACGATTAGTGCGACGGTGCGCTGCAACGGGCAGACGGGCGTCGAGATGGAGGCGCTGACGGCGGTGAGCGTGGCGGCCCTGACGATCTACGACATGGCCAAAGCGCTCGACAAAGCGATGGTCATCGAGAACATTCGCCTGCTGGAAAAGGCGGGCGGCAAATCCGGCGACTGGCGCCGGGAGGATGCGTGACATGGAAGTACGGGTGCGACTATTTGCGACGCTGCGCCAGCAAGCCGGCTGGAGCCAGCAGCCTCTGACTTTGCCCGACGGCGCCACCCTGCGCGATGCACTGGCCGAAATCGACCGCCAGTATCCTGCGCTTTCCATCGGCACGCGCACCTTCTATGCTGCGGTGAATCAGGAATATGCCAAGGGGGAGCAGTTGCTGCGCGACGGCGACGAGGTGGCGATTTTCCCGCCGGTGTCGGGCGGTGGAATCGATGAGCGGATGACAAGATGGCAAGATGATGGGACGGCGGGGTGAAGCAATATGAGCACGAAACTGTTTGAAGTGACGGCGACGCCGCTGTCGTTGGACGATATTTCACGGCGGGTGACGCGGGCAGATTGCGGCGCCATCACGACCTTTGCCGGGATCGTACGCGGTGAGACGGCGACGGCCGAGGGTGCGCGCGGGACGGATTTTCTCAACTACGAAGCCTACGGCGAAATGGCCGAGAGCATGATGGCACGCATCGGCGACGAGGTCATGGCAAAGTGGCCGGCGGTCAAGGCCGTCAGCATCCTCCACCGCACCGGGCGCCTGGAGATCGGCGAGCCCAGCGTGCTGATTGCCGTGGCGACACCCCACCGCGGTGACGGCTGTTTCGACGCCTGCCGCTACGCCATCGAGCGGCTGAAGGCGATCGTGCCGATCTGGAAAGAGGAGAATTGGTCGGACGGGCAGGTGTGGGTCGAAGGGCCGCGCCAGCCGGAACTGGCCGCCGAATACGGCAAGACGTCGTAGCCGTCAGCCGGGCATTCCGCCGCCTGTGCGCGGGATGGGCGACAACGGCGACTGGGCGCGGCGAATGCGATTCGCTTCGAGAAATGCCACGACAAGGTCGCGCACCTGGGCAGCGGTCAGGGTCGCAGTGTTGATGCGCAGGTCAGCGTTGTCACGGGCGCTGCGCAGGCGGCCATGTTCCGACGCCAGGTTGGCGTCATCCCACTCCACATCGGGACGGCGACTGCGCTGCCCCGCCAGGTCATTGTCCAGAAAGATCAAGACGCGCGGAAAGCCGAACTGCTTCCAGAGTTCGGCGACGTCGCTATGCTCCTGGCTCACCGGACGCGCGTTGTAACCCAATTCGCGCAGCGACGTGACCAGCGTCGACTTGCCGCTGGCGCTCACGCCGACAACTTTGATCAGCGGTGGCTTCTCCACCATGAGGCTGGCCGTCGTCACAGCGGAATCTCCACGCGCATACGGCGCACGCCGTCGGTTTCGGTGCGGGCTGCGATTTTGAGCACGACAACGGTGGCGTCGTCGCGCGGGCGGCCGCTGTCGAGGCGCATCGCGGCATGCAGGATGGCATCGGCGAGCACGGACGCCGGGGCCGACTGGTCGGGATCGGCGTCGCAGACAATCGCGGGCAGGTCGATGACGGAGCCAGCCACTGCGCCCGCACTCCACACGCCGTCGGTAAACACAATCAAGGTATGGTCCGCCGCCAATGTCAGTTCAGAGATGGCCGGCTTGGTGTTGCGGCGGATGCCGATGGCTTCGGCCGACGCGTCGAGCCAGACGAACTCGTCGTTGCGGCGCAGGAGGCTGGGGCACCGCGCATTGCGGCTGAGCACCAGACTCTGGGTGACAAGGTCGATACTGGCGATGGTCAATTCGCAGCTCACCTGGCCGCCGCGGTGTGTCGTGAGATAGTCATGGGTGGCACGGGCAACGGCGCCGTCGCGCACGCCTTCGGCCAACAGGGCGATGGCCTTGCGTGCGACCAGGTTGCTGATGATCTTGGCGCTGTGACCGCTGCGCTGGCCGTCGGCAACGACGACGCTGAAGCCGCCGTGCGGGCGCTCCACGATTTCGACCGTATCGCCGCTTTCACGTGACGCATATTTGCTGACCTTGGCGGCCGCCATATCCAGTTGCAACTGCATCGATCTATCCCCATCCGTGCATTGGAACGCCGGGAAGTCCGGGTCGCGCTGTCCAGGAGGTCACTGCTGCCTGACAGTGTGATTGTACCGCAGAGTGGAGCGGCATGCACATGGCCATTCCGGCGCCGGACGCCAGGCTCGGATGCACCCTGAATGGTCACATCGTTTGCCTCAACGTGGTATCGATGCTATCCTGTCCGCTCATGTTCGGCCCAAGCGCACCCGCCCGTATGCACTACCGTGCACTCCCTGTCCTGCATCTCCTGATGGCAGGCCTCTTTGCGTTGGTATTGCCCTTCATCTGCTGGGGCGCCGAAATCACACCGGGACATCCTCACAGCCGCGCTCACTTTGTCTTCATGGCGCCAACGTTGGTGCGTCCGGACGCACATACTGTCACCCAGGCTGCCGCGGAAATGATGGCGACTGCACCCGAGCATATTGCGTGCATCTCAGCCATACTGACCGAAGGTGCCGGCGCCGCAACTTCCGACGTGCCAGCCGGACAGTCGGTACCGCTAGTCCTGGCAATCACCATGCTCCTCCTGGCAGCATTTGCCTTGGGAGTGGCACCGGTGCCCGCGGGAAAGGGTGGCTTTGCGCGGGCCGTTACAGGCGTCACCGCCCTCTCCTGGCCGCTGCCCATCGCTACGCCGCCGCCACGCTAGCGCTCAGCCTTGCTCATCGATCCTTGAGACCGGTCTCCCTGCTACATCGCTGTGTGGCAGGATGAAGGTGTGCGCTCCGCTGCGGGCGCAACGACACGGAAACCAAACCTACCAAGAAGGCTGAGATACATGTCAACAAAACTCTTTGTGTTCACTCTTCTCCTGACCCTGCTGCTGGGCACGCTTGCCGGCTGCACGACCATGCCACAGGGCGCGATGCCCATGGCAGAGATGGCCGCCACCGATGCACCGCCGCAGCCCGAACCCGGCAAGCTCACCATCGTCGACGTGCGCGCACGGCCGGCGCCGCTGGCAGGCGGCACGGGCGCAGTCTACTTCACCGTGTTGAATGGCCTCGACCAGGCCGTGCAACTGGTGTCGGCGTCCAGCCCTGCAGCCGAAGTCGTCGAGACGCACGAAACCACCAACGAAAATGGCGTCATGAAGATGTCGCCGCTGCCCGACGGCTATCCCATTGCAGCCGGCGAGGCGCTCCTGTTGCAGCCCGGCGGCAAACACATCATGCTCATCGGCCTGGTCGAGCCGCTGGAGCCGGGTGACGAAGTCGAACTAACCGTGAACTTCGACAACGGCGAGAGCATGGCCCTGACCGTGCCTGTGATGGACATGCAGATGAGCGGCATGAACATGGGCGACATGGAGATGGGCGGCGAGGCCATGGCAGGCGAGGGCATGGATGCCGGCGCGATGGAAGGGCACGACCACGGCGCAATGACCGATGCCGACCACATGGCCATGATGGGAATGCTGAAGGACGCTGCGCCCGAGGTCAAGGCGGCGATCATGGCGCTGCCGCTCGAGGCCATCCTGAAGGCAAACGACTCGCTCATGGCGGGGACGCTTGACCCGACCTTTGCCGCCACGGTCTCCGGCGTCATCGAGCAGGTCAGCGCCACAACGTGGCCCGAAGGCCTTCAGGCGCACTTCGACGAAGTGCAAACCACGGCAACTGATTTGCTGGCCGCACTCGAAGCCGGCGACGCCGCGGCGGCCGGCCCGCTGGCGACCGACCTGTACGACATGCTCCACGAGATCGCAATGGGCGTCATGGAGTAGGGCGACAGCAGGCGCCGGAATGACAGCCCAGATCGGCAAGTTAATCATACATCTGTCCGATCCGTTTTCAGGCAAGCCGCGCTATACTCAATGCAGACTCTGTGTTATTCGTGATGGATACGCAGACGGGGCGAGCCAACACCTTACCTAAGGGAGTCGGACCAAGTGGCGGGGATGTGGTAGCTGAGAAGCAGCAAGACTGAAACGCCCAGTTGACACCCACCTGTTTCATAGGTTCGCACCACGGAGCCACACGGTTCCAACAGAGTCCATATCACAAAAAAAGCCGCCTCTCGCACAGGCGGCTTTTGTTTGGTTGGGAATCTCGGCGCTGTGGTAGGCTTACGCCAATCGCCTACAACGCCAAGTTAGGATTTCAGCCATGAACGAACCACAGCACTCAGGCACCGCACAGCCTGCCGGAAACGCGCCCGGCGAGGGCGCAGCCCTGCAACAGAGCAAAATTCGCCAGCTCGCGCGTACCGCTGCCGCCGCGATCCATGAGGCCTTCGATGACTATCACAGTGAATTCAAGGCGGTGACACGCCGCGCACAGGAACGCTTCGAGCGCCGCGAGTGGTCCAAGTGGCAGGATGACGCGGTGGAACGGTTGGAGATCCGCGAGCAGGTGCTGCACCGGTTGGTTGCCGGGCTGCGCATCATGCTCGATGGGTACGCCGACAATCACGGCCTTTGGGTGGGAATCAAGGAAGCCTATGCGCGGCTGATCAACCAGCGCCGGGATGTGGAACTTGCGGAGACCTTCTACAACTCGGTGACACGACGCATGTTGACGACCGTTGGCGTCGACCAATCGCTGGAGTTCGTCTGGTTTGGCGCGACGACGATCCCCACCGGCAACACGCCCGTGCTGCGCATCTACAGCCAGGTCAGCACGCTCGACGCCATGATCGAGGCAATCCTGCGCGATTACGCCTTCGCCGTCCCCTACCGCGATCTGGAAGGAGACGCAAGCCGCGTGGCGCGCGTCATGGAAGGATACCTGTGTTGCTTCTGGGATACATCCGACTTCGACGCGGTCGAGATGCTCAGGTCGGTCTTCTATCGCAACAAGGGTGCGTACCTGGTCGGTCGCGTCCGCAAACGCAACCGGGTGATCCCCATCATCCTGCCGCTGCTCAACACTGACGCGGGGATCGTCGTTGACGCCGCGCTCTTCTCCGAGGAAGAGGCCAGCGTCGTCTTCAGCTTCACGCGCTCCTACTTCCACGTGGATGCCGAGATCCCGGGCGACCTGGTCGGCTTTCTCAAGAGCATCCTGCCGCTCAAGCCGGTGGCTGAACTCTATATCGCAATCGGCTACAACAAGCACGGCAAGACCGAACGCTACCGGGCGCTCTATCGCCATCTCGACAACTCAAACGACAAGTTCGAGATCGCGCGCGGCGCCAAGGGCATGGTCATGACCGTCTTCACACTGCCGTCGTACGACATGGTCTTCAAGATCATCAAGGATCGCTTTGCCTATCCCAAGACCTCGACGCGCGCACAGGTCATGGATCGCTACCGGCTGGTCTTCAAGCACGACCGCGTCGGGCGCATGGTCGATGCCCAGGAGTTCGAGGGACTGAGCTTCAGTCGCGACCGCTTCCAGCCCGACCTGCTCGCCGAGTTGCAGGAGGTGGCGGCCAACACTGTCACGATCACCGACGACGAGGTGATCATCAAGCACCTCTACACGGAGCGACGTCTCTATCCGCTGGACCTTTTCATCAAAGAAATGAGCTTCGAGAAGTCCAAGGCGGCCATCGTCGATTATGGCAATGCCATCGCCGATCTGGCGGCGGCCAACATTTTTCCCGGCGACCTCTTCATCAAGAACTTCGGCGTCACGCGCCACGGGCGCGTCGTCTTTTATGATTATGACGAGCTATGTCTGCTGACGGAGTGCAACTTCCGCGTCATGCCCGCCGCCCGCACCTACGAGGACGAACTCTCCGACCAGCCATGGTTTGCCGTAGCGGAGAATGACATTTTCCCCGAAGAGTTTCGCCGCTTCCTGTGGTTCCCGGCGCCGCTGCGTAAAGTGATGGAGGAACATCACAGCCGGCTCTTCTCTGTCGATTTCTGGCGCGGCCTGCAAGCGCGCACCGGCGCCGGCGAAATTCTGGATTTCTTTCCGTACGACCAGGAACAACGCTTTCGGCGGGAAGAAGGGGAGTGAGAGATTGGAGAGTAGAGATCGGAGATTAGAGATTGGAGAGTAGAGATCGGAGATCGGAGATTGGAGAGTAGAGCTCGGAGATCGGAGATTGGAGATTGTTTGGTGGATTCGCGGAGTCACCAATCTCCTAATCTCCAATCTCCCAATCTCTGCTTTACGCCTGTCCCTTATTCTTGTTGTAGACGTCGAAGAAGACGGCGATGAGCAGTACGCTGCCCTTGATCGCCTGCTGCCAGTCGATGCCGACGCCGAGGATGGACATGCCGTTGTTGAGCGTGCCCATGATGAACGCGCCGATCACTGCACCGAAGACCGTGCCGATGCCGCCTGTCGCCGATGCACCGCCGATGAAGGTAGCGGCGATGGCGTCCAGTTCAAAGCCGGTGCCGGCCTTGGCGGTCGCCGAGTTGAGGCGTGCCGTGATGATCATGCCGGCGATGGCGGCCAGAATCCCCATGTTGATGAAGGTGTAGAGCGTCAGCCGCTCGGTGTTGACGCCGGAGAGTTTGGCCGCCTTCTGGTTGCCGCCCAGCGCGTAGATACGGCGGCCGAGCACCGTACGATTCGTGACGAAGGCGTACAGCCCAATCAGCACGCCCAGCACGATGAGCACATTGGGCAGGCCATTGTAGGAAGCCAGCAGATAGGTCAGCCCCATGATCGCGCCGACAACGATCAAGTTCTTGAGCACGAACAAGTAGATTGGGCTGACGGAAAAGCCATATTTCTTCTGATTCTGCCGGCTGCGAAAATCCAGAAAAACCAGGAGCGCCGAGACAAGCGCGCCGATGATCAGCGTAGTTACGCGCAGGCCGTTCGCGCCAAGCGGATCCGGGATGAAGCCGGAACTGAGCGCCTGGAACTCAGGCGGGAAGGGGCCGATCGATTGCCCTTCCAACAGGACAAGCGTCAGGCCGCGGAAGATCAACATACCGGCGAGGGTAACGATGAAGGCGGGAATCTTGATGTACGCCACAAAGTAACCCTGCATCGTGCCGATGGCAGCACCGATCACCAGGCAGAACGCCATGGCAATGGCGAAGTTCACCTTATAGTTCACAATCAAGACGGCAGCAACGGCGCCCGAAAAGGCTGCCACCGAGCCGACCGAGAGATCGATGTTGCCGGCGACGATCACCAGCAGCATCCCCAGCGCCAGGATCACAACATAGCTGTTCTGTAACACCAGGTTGGTCAGGTTGAGTGGCTTCATCAACGCTCCGTCCGTGATGACCTGGAAAAAGACCATAATCGCGATGAGCGCGATCAGCATGCTGTATTGACGGATATTTTCCGAGAATATCCGCTTTAGAGTTTCCATGCTTCGACCACCTCTTGACTCATGATGCATTTCATAATCGCCTCTTGCGTGGCTTCCGCGCGCGTCAGTTCACCCACGAACTTGCCTTTGTTCATCACGTAGACGCGATCGCAGATACCCAAGATTTCGGGCAGTTCCGAAGAGATGACGATGACGCCTTTGCCTTCATCGGCCATCCGGTTGATCAGCGTGTAGATTTCGTACTTGGCGCCGACATCGATGCCGCGCGTCGGCTCATCCAGAATCAAGATTTCCGGCTCGGCAAAGAGCCACTTACTCAGCACTACCTTCTGCTGGTTGCCACCAGAGAGATTGACCGTCTTCTGCAATATACTGGAGCATTTGATGCTCAACTGGCGCTGATAGTTCTGGGCCTCGACCATCTCTTTTGGCTCGTTGAGCACAAAGCCATTGGCGACCGCCCCCAAATTTGCTAACGTGACATTGTTCTTGATGTCCTGGATCAGCACCAAGCCATAGGTCTTGCGGTCTTCCGTGCCGTAGGCGATGCCGCTGGCAATCGCCCGGTCAATCGAGCTGATGTCGATCGCTTGGCCGTGCTTGGAGACTGTCCCGCTGATGTTGCGCCCGTAGGAATGGCCGAAGATGCTCATCGCCAGTTCCGTGCGCCCCGACCCCATCAGTCCGGCGATGCCGACGACCTCGCCGCGCCGCACGTGCAGGCTCACGTTGTCAACAACGATGCGATCGGCGTGCGCCGGATGATGCACAGTCCAATCCTTGACCTCGAAGATCGTTTCGCCGATGTGCGGTTCGCGCGGCGGGAAGCGATGGGTCATGTCGCGGCCGACCATGCCGCGGATGATGCGGTCTTCGGTGATGACATCCTTGCGACAGTCGAGCGTCTCGATGGTAGCGCCATCGCGCAGAATCGTGATCGAATCCGCCACGCGTGAGACCTCGCCGAGTTTGTGCGAAATCAGGATCGACGAGATGCCTTGCGCCTTGAACTGCAGCAGCAGTTGGAGCAATGCGTCGCTGTCGCTCTCGTTGAGGCTGGCGGTCGGCTCATCCAGAATGAGCAGACGTACTTCCTTGGCGAGCGCCTTGGCAATCTCGACCAATTGCTGCTTGCCGACACCTATATCGGTGATCAGCGTATTTGCCGATTCGTGCAACCCTACCTTTGCCAGCAAGTCCTGAGTGCGCCGCGTTGCCTCGTTCCAGTCGATCACCCCGCGGTGGGTACACTCGTTGCCGAGAAAGATGTTCTCCTTGATCGAGAGCATCGGGACCAGTGCCAGTTCCTGGTGGATGATGACGATGCCGAGTTTCTCACTGTGGGAGATATCCTTGAAGTGACGTTCTTCCCCCTCGTAGATAATGTCGCCGGTGTATGTCCCTGCCGGATAGACCCCGCTGAGCACTTTCATCAGCGTCGACTTGCCGGCGCCGTTCTCGCCGACCAGGGCGTGTATCTCGCCGCGCTGTACGCTGAAGTTTACGTTGTCGAGCGCCTTCACACCGGGGAAGGTCTTGGTGATGTTGCGCATCTCCAGGATGATGTCAGACATGGTGGTTTTCCCTTGTTTGACTCAAGCGCCAGATAAGAAAAAGCGGCTGTGCAGGATGTTCTCTGCACAGCCGCTATACCCGCAGGCTACTCGATCTGATCGGCGGTGTAGTATCCGCTGTCGATCAGCAGTTCACGCCAGTTGGTTGCGTCAACACTGTAGGGGACCAACAGATAAGAAGGCACAACCTTGACGCCGTTGTCATACGTCGTGGTGTTGTTGATCGGCACTTCGGCGCCGCTCAGCGCCGCGTCGACCATCTCAGCCGTGACCTTGGCCAATTCGCGCGTATCCTTGAAGATCGTGCCATACTGCTCGCCAGCCAGAATCGAACGCACCGACGGAATCTCGGCGTCCTGACCGGTGACGACCGGCATAGGTTGCTCGGCGGAACCGTAGCCGACGCCCTTGAGCGAAGAGAGGATGCCGATGCTCAGGCCATCATACGGGGAGAGCACAGCGTCCACACGCTTGTCGGCGTAGTAGGCGCTCAGCAGGTTGTCCATGCGTGCCTGGGCGGTGGCGCCGTCCCAACGCAGCGTGGAGACCTTGTCCATGCCCATCTGGCCGCTCTGGACGACCAGCTTGCCGCTGTCGATGAAGGGCTGCAGGACCGACATGGCGCCGTCGTAGAAGTAGTAGGCGTTGGTGTCGTCAGGCGAGCCACCGAAGAGTTCGACATTGAACGGGCCGGCCGCGTTTTCCAGGTCGAGCGCATCGACGATCTGCTGCGCCTGGAGCACACCCACCTGGAAATTGTCGAAGGTGGAGTAGTAGTCCACATTCTCGGTGTTGACCAACAGGCGGTCGTAGGCCATGACCAGGATGCCGGCGTCGTGCGCCTTCTGCAGCACGTCGGTGAGGGTGGCGCCGTCGATGGCCGCAATGACGAGAACGTCTGCGCCATTGGCGACCATGCTCTCGATCTGCGTCAACTGCGTCGGGATGTCATCCTCAGCGAACTGCAGGTCGGTATCGTAGCCGGCGGCCTCGAAGACCTTGACCATGTTCTCGCCATCGGAAATCCAGCGCGAGGAAGACTTGGTCGGCATGGAAATACCCACCAGCTTGACCTCATCGGCCGCCGGGGCATCAGCAGCAGGCGCATCAGCAGCGGGAGCTTCGGCGGCGGGCGCATCTGCTGCCGGGGCCTGGGCGGCCGGGGCGGCGGCGCCGCCACATGCGCTGAGGACAAGGGTCGCCATCAACGCTACTACTACCAGGAGAGTCCAAACTTGTTTCTTCATTTCAGCTTTTCCTTGTTTTGAAACTGGACAAAGATCATACGCTCGAAATCTTCAGATAAACCGCGCCCAGGTCACCGCACATGCGTGCGATAGACCTGGCTGCGACACTGACTAGAATTGGCTGGCTTCGCCCGGGTGCAGGCAAAGGATCCAGAGGTTCGGGCAATCCATGTTACCGATACCACATTTGCCGCGATAAAG
This sequence comes from Caldilineaceae bacterium, assembly GCA_020634815.1. Lineage (GTDB taxonomy): Bacteria > Chloroflexota > Anaerolineae > Caldilineales > Caldilineaceae > Caldilinea. Next base: position 78,597 of record JACKBA010000009.1, read on the forward strand.
TTAACTGTATTTGCCCGATTTGTCAATCTACTGCACTTGTTTCGCTCTTGCCGATTCACTCGCGAGTACGTCCTCAGACGCCAGCATCGGCATATATCTGAGGCGATTCGGAGCTTCAGTTATCGGCGTTGGATGCCATCACAGTTGCGACAGCCCTCTGGACTCTCTCGGCCCCAAGCGGTTTCAGTAGATAGTCGGAAATATCAAATGGTGCGAGTTGGCTGCGAACCTCTTCGGTGACGTAGCCCGACATGATGATAATAGCACCGTCGTAGCCGCGCAGGCGTAACTGTTCGCACAAGGCGCGTCCCCCCATTTCTGGCATGAGAAGATCGCTCAACACCAGGCTAATCTCCAGGTTGCCCTCCTCAAACACTTCGAGTGCGGCACGGCCATTGGCAACGGCGTGTACGCGATACCCGCTAATCTCCAATATGTCCGATATAGACAGCCGAACATTTGCGTCGTCTTCCACAACGAGGATTGCCTGCCGGGCGCCCTGCATTGATGCCGCAGGTGGTCCCACATCGCTAACTGTCTCCATACGCTCGACGCTCGCCGGCAGTAAAAGCGTAAAGACCGTTCCCATGCCAGGTTGGCTGTCGACCTCGATTGTGCCTTTGTGCTGCCGGACAATCCCGTATACCTGCGCCAACCCTAGTCCGCTACCGCGCCCTGGAGCCTTTGTCGTAAAGAATGGCTCGAAAATATGGGGAAGATTTTCCGCGCTGATACCCATACCCGTATCGCACACCCTGATTGCGGTCCACTCGTTCTGATCCGGCTCAGCGTTTTGGAGCGTCACATTTCCGGAATATCGCTCCATTTCGATCGTGAATGAGCCCCCATCGGGCATAGCATCGCGCGCATTCAAGGCAAGGTTCATCAGCGCATGCTGAATCTGCGCGGGATCCCCACGGGTGACAAACTCACCAGGTCGGCAGGAAACGGACACCTGAATGTTCTCAGGGATGAGTCGTGCAAGCATTTGGCGTAGCTCATCAAGTAGAGGGACCAGGTCAAGAGGCTGCAAATCCACGGTCGCAGAGCGGCTGAACGCCAGAAGCTGCTTAATGAGGCTGGCAGCGCGTTGGCTTTGCTTTTCGATCATCTCCAGCCGTGCGTGGCTCTTCGGTGCAAGGGCTGGCTCCGTCATACGAATATATTCGGAAAAAACCATGATACCGGAGAGAATGTTGTTGAAGTCATGAGCAATACCCGCCGCCAATTGTCCGATCGCGGCCAAGCGTTCTTGCAACTGGAGTTGTTGCTGAATGTGCCTCTCTTGCGTGACGTCGCGCAACACCATGAGCCATTCGTTCGATTCGTCAGGTGCAGGTAGCGTCTCCTCCTCGTCTACAAGAGTAGCTATCATTTCGTAGACACGCGGCGGCAACCCTTCGCCAAGTATTTCTTGCCACACTCCGAGGTCGCTCCCCATTGCACTCTGTACACCAAGCATTGGGTCGACGCGCTCTATCTCTCCTTCGTGTTGGAGATGCCCTAAGGCAAGCAAGTCGTCGCGCGCACGCTGATTCGCCATCAGGATCCGGTTTGAACCATCAAGCAAAGCCACACCTTCCGGAATAGTGGCAAGCACCCGCTCCAGCCGGTAAGTCTGCTGCCGCAGTCGCTTTTCGATTTCCTGCCGGTGGAGCGCCATCTCGATAGTACCGTGTAACTCGCGCTCCTCGAAAGGCTTGATCAAGAAACCGTATGGTTCGGTCAGCTTGGCACGTTGCAACGTTTCTTCATCGCCATAGGAGGTAAGATAGATTACGGGACAGTCAAAGCGCTCGCGCAGCAACGCAGCGGTTTCAATCCCATCCATCTCGCCTCGTAGACGAATGTCCATCAGCGCAAGATCAGGCACCGCGTCTTCGGCGGTGCGAATCGCATCCTCCCCGGAAGATGCAATGCCGACGACCGCATGCCCAAGCTCTTGTAGGCGCGCTTGAATATCCAATGCAACAATGATCTCATCTTCCACGACCAGAATTTGTGCCGTTGCCATGAGTCGTACTCCCCAGATTTCATGTGTGGCAGATAGGCCACGACAGCAATTAGCGAAATAGCGCGCCGCGATCGGGCATCAACTCCAACTCAACACAAGCCGCAATGGCGCCACGGCCGATGCGTCACGCCCTGGCGGGTTCGCCACCTAGAGTTCCCACAGCCGCCGTGCCGGTTGGTTGCGGAAACTCGAATTCGACGCAGGTGCCACATTCGCTCGATGCAACGATAGAGGCACCGATTTGGCGGCCCAGAGAATTCACAAGTTGCAGGCCAAGCGATTGTGCGCGCTCAAAATCAAGCGAGTCGGAAAGACCAACGCCGTCGTCACAGACTTGCAGACGCACATAGTCTTGCTGTGTGCCGGCCAACGTGATCGATATCTGGCCCGGCCGCCCGCCAGGAAACGCGTGTTTGAACGCGTTGGAAACCAGTTCATTGACGATCAGCCCGCACGGAATCGCCGTCTGAATATCGAGCGAGAGCGCATCAGCCTGGATACTCACCGTCACGCGGTTGGCCGTTCCCCGGTAAGTCTGCGCAAGCGAATTGACGAGACTGTGCAGGTACTTCCCAAAATCGACCCGACTGAAGTCTTTCGACTGATAAAGTTTCTCATGGATCAGCGCCATCGTGCGAACGCGGTTCTGACTCTCATGCAGTGCATCGGCAACATGCGGTTCGGCACTCTGCGTGGCCTGAAGTTGGAGCAGGCTGGAGATCACCTGCAGGTTATTCTTGACACGGTGGTGGACTTCCTTGAGCAACACCTCTTTTTCGCTCAACAGTTCCATCTTTTCTTGAAGGCGGTCCTGTGTTTGCTGCAACAGACGGGCGTTCTGAATCGAATAGCTTGCCATATCGGCTACCGCTCGCAGGAGCGCGAGCTGCGCCGGCGTGACTTGCCGGCGACAGTTGAAGTCAAGAAGTTCGATCAACCCAATGTGCTGGTCGGCCTCTCGCAGCGGAAGCACGACGATGGATTCCACCGGCAACGATTCGAACATGTCCTCACCAAGGAACTCATCGGCGTCATCGTCCGTTCGGGCAAGCGCGTACGAATCGCCATGTTCGAGCACCCACTGCCATGTTCTGTACTGCTCTGGCGCGTAGGTCGGACCCTGTCCAGGTTGCCACAGAATGTCCGCAGAAACGGCAATGGTTTCAACACAATCGCCGGCACGATCCCATTCCGAAATCGAACAGACTTCCGCCCCCGACGCGGCCGTGAGCCGTTCTTCGAGCTGAAACAGGTTGGCGCGCTCGTTGGCCGCCACCGGCAGTACAAACCAGTCGGACGCTTCAGCGAGGATTGCCCGGCACGCCTCTACGGCATGTTGCGCAAACCGCCAGTTGGTCTTGGTCGATGCCAGTTCGATCAGGGCAACGCTCTCGCCCGCGATAGCGAGCGGCAGAATCAGCGCGGCGGTTCTGCCCAGGTCTTCCATCCATTCCCTTTCCTCAGCCTCGAACTGACCATCCAACACAAGCGGCACACCCGTCGACAAGGCCTGTCGGGTGCACGGGAACTTGGCGAGCGGGTACCTGTCGCGCTTGTCTTCGCTCCACAACACCCGCGAATGATCGATGCGCCCGCTGACAAGGTTCGACTCTTTGTCCCACTCCGTGATGTAGCAGGACTCGAAGTCGCTTAGCGTCAGTAGCTGGGACGCCAGGGCGAGAAGAACATCGCCCATGTGCGACGCCGAAGCCGTGGCCTGCGAGGCCTCCAACAAGATGGCCAGTTCCTTGCTGCGACGCGCTTCGTTCTCGTAAAGCTGCGTATTGAGGATTGCCGTTGCCAGTTGGCTGGCAAAGACGCTTAGCACCGGCATATCGTCGGGCGTAAGACTTGCACCCCACACCGAGAGGACGCCAATCACGTCGTTGTGCGTAGATAGAGGAAGATAGCATACCGGGTCGTCAGGGCTACTCCCGGCAACGCCCAAGGCTGCGTTGTGGAGGGACTTGGGGACAATGGCGAACATATCGAGCAAGCCTGTTGTCCCGTTAGGATCCCAGTAGGGAACACCCTCCACGACAACCTGCTCCGTTGGCCAGAGACGGCGAGGGATCGAGTAACTTCCGATTCGGTTCACCGTCGTTCTCTCGAACCACTCTACTGTCTCCGGTCCCGCTGTGCTGTACCGGGGATGTAACTCTTGTTTATCGTCGCTGAGAATACCGACCATGCATCTCAGCCCCAGCTTCTCAAGTTCACTACCGAACGTCGCAACTACTTCCTCAAAAGGTGCGGTGCTGCTTAGCTCTGCTGCAACGGCTGACAGAGCGAGAATCATTCCGTTGGTCCTGGTCAGTTCATTCGTCCGGCTGATCTCACGCTCCAGGGCCAACGCACCCGTCAGAATCCCGGCGACCTGGCTGGCAAAGACGCCAAGAATGGCGCTGTCACCCACCTTCAAATCACGCCCCCAAATCGGCATAGCGCCGATCACTTCATTGTTGACGAGCAGCGGCAGAATACAGATCTGGCCTTCGGAAAAGATACCGAGTCGGCGAAAGGCAATCTTGCTAACGAAATCGGAGACCTGCGGGAACATCATACGCAGAATCTCGGCCGGGTTGCCATACCAAACCGGAGCTTTCTCTCTGAGGATCCTGTCACCGGGCCAGAAGCGTTTCGGTATGACATGACCGATCACGCGAAACCCAGTAATCGTCTCGATTCTCTGCATGATTCCCGCGTCATATGACACATACAGAATTGTAGCTGTTTCTGCATCAATACCAATCGAGACGACGCCACAGTTTAGCCCATTATCACGAAGTTCACTGCCCAGCGTCGTCAAAACCTGGTGTGGATCGGGTGAGCTGCCAATGCGCGCGGCAACCGTCGACAACATCGTCACGAGACGATTCATGCGCTCCATTTCCTGGAGCCGATCTGCAAGAGTCGCGGTATCGCTGCCGGGTATTAGCGCCTCCGTGTCGCCGATGGTGGTGGGAAGATCGGTGGCGTTCTGGTTGTGCCGGGTTTCCTTGGCAGCTCGGGCGCGCATAGCAAAAACAATCAGTGCACCCGCAAGTATGCCTGCGGCACATCCGAATAACATGTATACTACGGCCAACGACAGGCTCACGATATTACCCTGGTTGCCATGATTGAGTGTTGGTATGCCGGACCTGGGGGATACGGGCCAGATGCCCGGCTACATGTGCGGTGGAGCTACCAAAAGACCGAAGCATTGTATTCAGCGTACACCAGAAGAATTGGACTTTCAAGGGGCAAACCACATAGCGCCTATCCGCCAACTGGACAGGGAGTATTGCGCCGTGCGACCTTGGGGAGATATGTCCTCGGCCGCGGGAGACGGCCGGAGACGGTTAATTCACAACAACTGAGAGCAACTTGGCGACAGCGAGCATGGCGAAATTCTGCCGGCCGTACGGGACTCAGTCCAATGTCACCCACGCCATATCGCGCGCCGCCGCGTACATCGCCTCCATCACCGTGCTGCGCGCAGCGGCCTCCTGTGCGGTGACCAGGCGATCCGTCGCGCCGCCGGTAACGGCATCCAGGAACAGTTCGAAGGCGTGCGGCCATGCTGCGGGCAGATCCGCCCATGGCGTCTTGCCGTCGGCGCCCTCGACGCGGCTGCTCTTGAAGTAGACCTTGTCCTCACAGACGTAGGCGTGCCCCTCGGTGCCGCTCACCAGCGCCGTGACCGGGTTCTGCACGTCGACCCAGCCGGCCGCCAGCGTCCCCACGACGCCATTGGCAAAGACCATGAGCCCCTCGCCAAACTCGTCGGTCGGCCCATAATTCGCAACCGCCGTATCCATGGTCGCGGTGACGCGCGCCACGTCGCCCATGAGCCACATGAGGATGTCCAGCGAATGGGTGCCCAGGTCGCCAAAGGCGCCGACGCCCGCCTGCACCAGGTCGGTCATCCACAGCCACTCGGTGTCGAACCAGCGCCCCAGCGAGCCGCTGTGACAGTTGGAGTGACGCACGCGCGTGATCTGGCCGAAGTTGCCCAGGCGGATCTGCTCGCGCAGAAACTGGTGGACAGGCTGCCCGCGCATGAAGTAGCCGGTCTGAAAGATGACCCCCGCCGCATCGATGGCGTCGGCCATGCGCGCGGCGTCGGCGTGACCCAAGCCCAGCGGTTTCTCCACGAAGAGATGCTTGCCGGCTGCGGCCGCGGCCAACACCAGCGGCTCGTGACGGTCGGTCTCCGAACAGATGATGACGGCCGGAATTCCCGCATCCTCCCAGATCGCCTCGGGCGTGGCGACGGCCGCGGCGCCCAGCTCGGCGGCGCGGCGTTCGGCGCGGGCAGCGTCGTGATCCCACACCGCCTTGACGCGCACGTCGTCGCGTGCCAGGATGCGCTTGATGAAGTTGGGCGTGTGAATGTGTGCGGCGCCAATCAGACCCAGATCAAGCGGCGGCATGCGCGACCTCCTCGGTAAGCTGAATCTCGCGACCTTCGACCTGGCTGCGGTAGATCCCATCCAGGATCGTCATCACCTGCAGCGACTGCTCCGGCGGCACGGGCGACGGCAGACCTTCGTAGACGGCCTTGGCAAAGGCCACACACTCTGCGGCGTGCGGTTCCATGCCATCCTTGGTCAGACGCAGCGAACGATTGTACAGTTGGCGGGTCGTGTAGTTGGTGTGGTAGATCTCGCACTTGGGCCAGTGGCTGCCCCCTTCCGTGCCATAGAGCCACATCTGCATATCCTCGCCCTCCGTGTCGTGGTGGAGCAGCCAGCTAACTTCCAACATGAGCGTGGCGCCATTCTCAAAGCGCACAAACGCGGCGGCGAAATCCTCCACGTCGAAGTCCTTGGGGATGGGTGCGTCGCGCCAGACCGCCCACGCCCCGTCACGCAGCGCCAGCGCCGTGCGCGAGACACCTGTGACGGCAATGGGCTGCGGATTTCCCATGAGCCACAGGGTGAGGTCAAGAATATGCACGCCGATATCGATGCCGGGACCGCCACCGCTCAGTTCGCGACGGATAAAGGTTGGCGTCGGGATCAGGCCGTTGCGGCGCAGCATCCAGGCGCGGGCATGATAGATATCGCCCAGGGCGCCCGCCTCAATCTCGCGCTTCATGCCCTGCGAACCGGTTCGGAAGCGAAAGTGTTGGGCCGTCATCAACAACTTGCCGGCGCGGTCGCGCGCGTCGATCATCAGGCGAATCTCGTCCGGTGTCGGCGCCAGCGGCTTCTCGCAGATGACGTGTTTGCCCGCCGCCAGTGCAGAGAGCACCAGCGGCGTGTGCAGCCGGTTGGGCGTGCAGATGTCGACGATGTCGATAGTGGGATCGCCGAAAATATCGTTGGTGTCGGTATACAACTTCTCGACGCCAAACTTGCTGCCGAAATCCTCCAGCGCGGCCGCGTTGACATCGGCCGCGGCAACGACTTCCGTGTAGGGCGAGGCCTCCCAGCCCGGCATGTGTGTGCGCGAAATGCCGCCAGTGCCAATGACGGCAACCTTCAGTGGCTTGCTCATGTGCTCTCCAGTTTGAATGAAATCGCAGGCAAGGGGATAACATGGTGAAGTATGCAACAGGTTGCCACGCGACGCCAAGTTGGTCCATCGACATGGAAAACGGTTTGGTAAGCGCATGAGGCATTCAAAACAACCGCCGGCAAAGTACACCGGCGCCAAGCGAAGGAGCCGAGTAATGGATAGCGAAACGACCGTCGGTAGCGTGCGCCGTGCCGTGCATGACTTTGTCGATGCGCGCGACTGGTACCGCTTTCACACCCCGAAGAATCTGGCCATGAGCATTGCCATCGAGACGGCCGAACTCATGGAGCACTTTCAATGGCTCACCACCGAGGAAAGCAAGGCCATTGTCGAGAACGACGTCGCACGCGCCGAAATCGCCGACGAACTGGCTGATCTGCTAATCTATGCCTTCAGTTTTGCCAACAGTACGGGGATCGATATCAGCGAAGCGATCTTTCGCAAGCTAGATCGTAATCAAACCCGCTTCCCGATCGACGCCGTCCGCGGTAGGCTAGGCAGCGGCGACCCAAACCAATAACAGTGCGCCAACCGTTCTATGTAGATAAGGACAGTTCCCGGCTCCGCTGATGCCGGACGCCTGATGACGCGGCATTGATCGTCCAAGCCGTTCAACTCGCAAAGAGGAGTAGCGTGTGATTCACCCGGAGAGCGCAACCAACTACTTGCAGCGCAGCACGAGCGCCCGCATTCCCACCCCGTACGGCAGCTACCAACTCTTTCATTATGTCGATGGCCGCGACGGCAAGGAGCATCTCGCCCTCGTCATGGGCGATGTGAGCGACGGCGAGGAGGTCCTGGTGCGCGTTCACTCGGAATGCATGACGGGCGACACCTTCGGCTCGCTGCGTTGTGACTGTGGCGAGCAACTGCACATGGCCATGCAGCGCATCGCCGAAACCGGCCGGGGCATCGTGATCTATCTGCGCCAGGAAGGCCGCGGCATTGGTCTTGCCGAAAAGTTGCGCGCCTACAATCTCCAGGACGAAGGCTACGACACGGTGGACGCCAACCTCATGCTGGGCCACCAGGCCGACGAACGCGAATACTGGGCAGCGGTCGAAATCCTGGCCGACCTCGCCGTGCGCAGCGTACGCCTGCTCACCAACAACCCGGCCAAAATCGAGGACCTGCGCGGCTACGGCATCGCCATCACCGAGCGCGTCCCCATGCAGCCCAGTATCCATGTCGACAACGCCGCCTACTTGCAGACCAAGGTCGCACGCATGCGCCACCTGCTGAACCTGCCGCCGGCCCCGCCCACGCTGGCCGGCAGCAGCCTGCCCGCCGATCTCACGGCGCGCGTCAGCCTCTTGCAGGAACGCATCGCACAACACCGGGCGCAGCGCGGCACGCCCTACTTCACGCTGGCCTATGCCCAAAGCCTGGACGGCAGCATTGCAGCCCAGCGCGGACAGCCGCTTGCGCTCAGCGGCAACGTCTCCATGACGCTCACACACGCCCTGCGCGCCGCACATGACGCCATCCTCGTCGGCGTGGGCACGCTGCTGGCCGACGACCCGCGCCTGACCGTCCGGCGCGTGGCAGGCAGCGACCCGCGACCCGTCGTGCTGGACAGCACGCTGCGCACGCCGCCCACTGCGCGCATCTTCGAGCACCCGTGCGCCCCGCTGATCCTGACGACTGCACGCGCCGACGCCGCCACCCGCACAGCGCTCACCGCGCGCGGCGCCGAGATCGTCGTGCTGCCGGCCGACGTGCGCGGGCAGGTGGACCTGGCCGCCGCAAACGCAGCGTTGGCGGATCACGACCTGCACAGCGTCATGGTGGAAGGCGGCGCCACGGTGCTGGCTCGCTTCGTGGTGGCGCGCAGCGTCAACTACGCGGTCGTCACCGTGGCGCCGCGCCTGGTGGGCGGCCTGCCTGCACTCCAGTCCGAGGAGACAGCCCGCACCGGCGTGGCGCGTTTGTTGGATGTCTCCTATACGCCGGCGGGCGACGATCTCATCATCTGGGGTGAGCCGGCATGGACCGCGTAAGCGTGCTCTTTGCCGCTCCCGGCGAAGTTACCGTCGTGCGCGAGACGATCCCCGATCCCGAGCCGGGCGAGGTGTTGGTCCAAACCGTAACGTCGGCGATCAGCGCCGGCACCGAACTGCTCTTTCTACGCGGCCAGGTGCCGCCGGGCACGGCCGTGGACCGCACGATCCAGGCGCTGGACGGCTCGGTCGCCTTCCCGCTTCGCTACGGCTACGCCTGTGTGGGGCGCGTCACGGCCGCCGGCGCGCCGGCCGACGCGGGCTGGATCGGCCGGAACGTCTTTGCCTTCCACCCCCACACGAGTCACTTTACCGCACCCGTGAGCCAATTGGTCCCCGTCCCGGACGGCCTCGACCTGCGTCGCGCGGCGCTGCTGCCTAACATGGAAACGGCGGTCAATTTCGTCATGGACGGCCGGCCGGTCATCGGCGAACGCGTGGCGGTGGTCGGGCTGGGCGTAGTTGGATTGTTGACCACCGCGCTGCTGGCGCGCTTCCCGCTGGCAGAGCTGGTGGCCGTGGATCCGCTTCCACAGCGACGCGCGCTGGCGCTCGATCTCGGCGCGCACCGGGCGCTTGCCCCGGACGATCTCGACGACCCCGCTTCGTACGACCTCGTCTACGAGGTGAGTGGCGCGCCGGCCGCGCTCAACACGGCGCTGGCGCTGGCCGGCTACGCCGGGCGCGTCGTCATCGGCTCATGGTACGGCGCCAAGCAGGCGCCCATCGACCTGGGCGGTGCGTTCCACCGCAGCCGCATCCGCCTGCTGAGCAGCCAGGTCAGCACGCTCGACCCGCGCTGGCTGGGCCGCTGGGACAAGGCGCGCCGCCTCGACGTGGCCTGGGCCATGTTGCGCGACCTGCGCGCCGAGCGCGTGATCACTCACACGCTGCCCGTCAGCGACGCACCCGCCGCCTATCGCCTCCTGAGCGAGCATCCCGAGCAGGCGGTTCAGGTGCTCTTCGACTATACTGACGTGCACTGATCAACCCTTCACATCTTGAGGAGCAGCACCCATGTACACTCTAGCCGTACAGCGCGACTTCGTGGCGCAGCACTACCTGGTCGGCGGCGACTGGGGCGCCGAGAATCTGTGGCACTCGCACCACTACCGGCTCGAACTGACGCTGGAGGGCGCCACCCTGGACAAGCACGGCTATCTGGTCGACATCGTCGACGTGGAGGCAAACCTGGAGGCCATCGTCGCCCACTACAAGGACAAGACGCTCAACGATCTGCCCGAATTCGCCGAACTCAACCCCAGCATCGAGCATTTCACACGTATCGTCTGCCTGACGCTGGCCGATCGCATCGCCGCGCCCAACATTCACGCCTTCACCGTGCGCATCTGGGAGAACCAGATCGCCTGGGCGGCCTACCGCCATCAACGCCGGTGAGAATCGGCCTGGTCATTTACGGCAGCCTGGATATGCTGTCGGGCGGCTATCTGTACGACCGGCAACTGGTGGCCGCGCTGCACGGCCGCGGGCACACGGTCGATGTGTACAGCGTGCCGTGGCGCAACTATGCTCGCCACCTGGCCGACAACGTCGACCGGCGCTGGCTGGCGCGCCTGGCCGCGGCGCCGGTCGATCTCTGGCTGCAAGATGAACTGAACCACCCGTCGCTCTTCTGGGTGAATCGCCGGCTGCGGGCGGCGACGCGGGCGCCCATCGTTGCCATCGTTCATCACCTGCGTTGCAGCGAAGAGCACCCGGCGCCCCTGCTGCGCCTCTACCGGCGGGTCGAGCGCGCCTACCTGGCAACCGTCGACGCGCTGCTGGCCAACAGCCGAACCACGCTGGCCACGGTAGAGGCCCTGGGCATCGAGCGTCCCGCCCACGTCGCCTGGCCCGCGGCCGACCACCTGGAACCGGCGGCGACCATCGACCCTGCGTCGATTGCGGCGCGCGCGCTGTTGGGCGGCCCGCTGCGCATCCTCTTTGTCGGCAATGTCATCCCGCGCAAGGGGCTGCACCTGCTCATCGATGCGCTGGCGCGCACGGACGCGGCGTGGGAGCTATCCGTCGTCGGGCAAACGGCGGTCGACCCGGGGTATGCACGGCGCGTCGCGGCGCAAGCACGTGCGCTGGGACTGCTGCCGCGCATCCGCTTCCTGGACCGGCTTGACGATGCCGCGCTGGCCGACGCCTATCGCAGCCATCACCTGCTGGCCGTGCCTTCCTACGAGGGTTTCGGCATCGCCTACCTGGAGGCGCAACGCTTCGGCCTCCCTGTCATCGCGCTGACGACCGGCGCCGCACGTGAGGCAATCATCGACGGGCAGACGGGCTTTCTCGTTTCACCAGGCGACGCGGCGGCAATTGCCCGGCACATCGCCCACCTGGACGGCGACCGCACGGCGCTGGCCGGGATGGGCATGTCGGCGCGCCTGGGCTACAAACTGCACCCGACGTGGGCGGCAAGCATGGCCGGCGCCGCCCACTGGCTCGAAAGCATCCCGCCGCGGCAATGAGCAAAACCATCAACCTGCAATCCACGCGGCGCGCCGGACGTGCGCGCCGCACCACTTCACAGTAGAATGAACGCTCATGCAATCCAACCCTTTTGTCCGCTATCTGGAAGCCAAACGCACCGTAGATGACCGCGCACTCAACCGCCCGGTGTGGTCGGAACTTGCCCGGCTGGTGACAGACCGCATGGTGCGCGACGCGCGGCCGCTGGAGGTGCTGGAGATCGGCGCCGGAATCGGCACCATGGTCGAACGCGTGCTGGCGTGGCAGTTGTTCGGGCCGCAGTCGCACGCCGTGCGCTACACAGTGCTGGACGCCGACGCCGATCTCATCGCGACGGCCAGCGCGCGGCTGGCCGTCGCCCCGCCCTGGCTCGACCTGCGCTTTGTCACGGCCGACGCGCTGGCCTATGCGGCGTCCGCGGCCGCTGACGGCGGGCAGCGCTACGACCTGCTCATCGCCAACGCATTCCTCGACCTGGTCGACCTGCGCCGCGCGCTGCCGCTGCTGCGCGGCCTGCTGCGCGACGGCGGCAGCTTCTACTTCACCATCAACTTCGACGGCGCCACGCTGCTGGAGCCGGCCATCGACCCGCCGCTCGACGCCGCGATCGAGGCCGCCTACCACCGCACCATGGACGAGCGCATCACCGACGGGCAGCCCTCGGGCGACAGCCGCACCGGGCGCCATCTCTTTGCCACGCTGCCGGCTAACGGTTTCGCTATCCGCGCCGCCGGCGCGTCGGATTGGGTGGTGCATGCCGTGGATGGTGCGTATCCGGCCGATGAGGCGGCCTTCCTGCGCTTCATCGTCGCCACCATGGAAGGCGCGCTGCGCAATCACCCCGACCTTGACTCCGTTCACTTCGATCGGTGGATCGCTGCGCGCCGGGCGCAGATCGACCGCGCCGAACTGGTCTACATCGCGCATCAACTGGATTTTTGCGGCGTCGCCGGCTGACGCTGCCACCGAATGGATTGAGTGCCCGCCATGCACGCAGCACAGACTCGCCGCAGCCCTGCGCCCTCGGCGCTGACCGTCATCATCACCGCCTATCTGATCTTCATCGTGCTGGGCTTCCCCGACGGCATGTTGGGCATCGCCTGGCCCTCGATCATGGGCACCTTTGGCCTGCAGAACGCACAGATGGGCACGTTGCTGCTGGCGTCCACGCTCGGCATCCTCGTGACGAGTTTCAACGTCGGGCGACTCATCGCCTGGTTTGGCATCTCCAACGTCCTGATTGCCGCCAACGTCCTGCGTGCCGTGGGGTTGCTCGGCATTGGCCTGGCGCCGCAGTGGCCGCTGCTGGTGGCGAGCGCCTTCCTCTTCGGCCTGGGCAGCGGCGCCATCGATGGCGGGATCAACACCTACTTCGCGCTGAATCTGCCCAGCCCGCGCCTCATGAACTGGCTGCACGCCAGCTTCGGCCTCGGCGCCACCATCGGCCCGATCATGATGACGGCCCTGTTGAGCATGGGCGGTATCTGGCGCTGGGGCTACGTGATCGTGGCGCTGGTGCAGATGGGCATGGGGCTGCTGGTGTGGGCGCGGGCGAATGCCTGGCAGACACGCGCCGACACGCCGGGCGCCGAAGCCGTGACCACCCGCACGAGCACGCGTGCCACGCTGGCGCGGCCCATCGTCTGGGTCAACATCGCCATCTTCTTCTTCTACACCGGCATCGAGGTCACCGCCGGCAGTTGGAGCTATTCGCTCTTCACCGAGGCACGCGGCATCCCGGTGGCGGTGGCCGGCTTCTGGGCCAGCCTTTACTGGGGCAGCTTCACGCTGGGACGCTTCTTCTTCGGCATCGTGGCGGATCGCTTTGCCGTCATCCCGACGGTGCGCGCCATGTGCCTTACAGCCATCGCCGCCGCGGCGTGCATCTGGTGGAATCCGGCCGACTGGGTAAGCTTCGGCGGGCTCGCCGTGCTGGGCTTTGCCATGGCGCCCATTTTTCCGCTCATGATCACCGCCACACCCCTGCGCCTGGGCAGCGGCGACGCCAGCAACGCTATCGGCTTCCAGGTGGCAGCCGCCAGCCTGGGCATCGGTCTGTTACCGGGGCTGGCCGGCCTCCTTGCCGACCAGTTCAGCCTGGAGATCGTCGGCCCGTTCATGGTGTCCGGCCTGGTCGTGATGACCGTTTTGCATGAGATCGCCGTGCGGTATCACAAGTAGGGGCGAGGGGCGAGGGGCGAGGGGCGAAAAATGGTCAATTGACAACGGTCAATGGTCAATTGTCAATGGAGGAAGGGCGAGGGGCGGAATAAGCGTTGGATGTTCCTCTTTGTGTCTTTGTGTCTCTGTGTGAGCCACCCTTGATCTCCGTGTGACCTGCTCTGCCCTACTGCAACGCCAGCAGTTCGAGCGGGTTGATGAGGCGGCCGAAGTCGCGAATCTCGAAGTGGAGATGTGGTCCCGTGCTGTTGCCGGTGGAGCCGACCGTGCCGATGACCTGCCCCTGCCCCACGATGTCACCCTCCTGCACCAGGATGCGATCGAGGTGCGCGTAGAGCGTCACGTAGTCGATCTTGTGGTCGATGATGACGAAGCGCCCGTAGCCCTGGTCGTTCCAGCCCGCACGCAGGACGATGCCGCGATCGGCCGCGGTGATCGGCGTGCCCGCCGGCGCGGCCACATCGACGGCGCGGTGGTCGTAACGGTAGCTCTGGCTGAGCCAGCCGTAGACCGGCCACGCAAAATGGCCGCTGCCGTAGGGCCAGTCCGCCGGAACCGGACCACTGGCGACCCCGCTCTTTCCGCGGGCGGTATTGCGGTCGGCAAAGACCACGAAGGGCGACGTATCGACCGGCATGTTGAGCATGACGGCCAGGAAGTCCGCATCGGCGGCGGGCGCCTGCGTCATGCCATTCTTGGGCAGCGGCAGCGGGATGCGCAGATGCGTGCCGGGCCGCAGATCGATGCCGTCGCTACGCACGCCAATCAGCCCGTTCCACGGCAGCGCCCGAATCTCTTCCGGCGCCACGCGGTAAGCCGCAGCCACCGTGTCAAGCGTATCGCCCGGCAGCACTTCATGGCAGAGCACATTGGCCGGCGGCACCGACAGCACGTCGCCGATGACGAGCGGCTGGTCGTCGGTGAAGCGCGGGCCGACGGCGCAGGGCACGTCCTCCAGGTCGATGCCCGTCTCTAGCGCGACGGTGAAGAGCGTGTCGCCGCCGCGCACGGTGTACGTCAGCGGCGTGTCGGTTGCCAGGTGCATCGTGCGCGGCGAGGGCGGGAAGGAGCCGGCGGCACGCGGCGGTGTGGCGGTCGGGGTCGGCAGGACCGGTGGCACGGGTGTCGGCGTCGAGATGTCGGCCGGCGTGACGATGGGGCCGTCCTGGGCGCGCAGCGTGCCGGCCGCCAGCAGGCCGGCCGCCACCATCGCGGTTGAAATCAAGAGCCACAGATACCGCTTCACGGTCGCACATCCACCCAGTTGCGCAGCGCAATCAGCACGCCGCCGGCGCTGTCCGCCACCCAGATCACGCCGTCGGGCGCCACGGCGATGCCCACCGGCCGCACAGGTTGCCCCAGCAGTTTGCCCACATCCCACGCTCCGGCCGGCTCGCCATTAGGGTCGAGTTTCACGACGCGGCCCTTCTCCGGCTCGGTCAGGTAGAGATAACCCGTTTCGTCGACGGCGAGATGCGGGCTGTCCACCGTGTTCGCCACCGGGATGGGCCACGCTCGCTCACGCTGGCCGTCGGCGCTGTAGCGAATGAGCCGGTGGCCCTGGCTTTCCGCCACGAAGAGTGTGCCGTCCGCCCCCAAAACCGCATCGACCGGCTGGGCATCTTCGCCAGGCCAGACGACCACCTGGCCCGTCACGGCGCCGGCATCGTCGAGCAGCACCACGCGGTTGTTGGGCGTGTTGGCGATGAGCACGCGCCCCTCCGGCGTGGCGGCAATCCCGCGCGAGCGGTCAGCATACGCGGAATCCAGGTCATCGGCAAATGGCAGCGGGTCGCCCTGCACCGTGAAGGCGCGCACGCGGCCGGCGCCGGCATCAAGCACGTAGAGCCGGTCGGCGCTCATCGCCACGTCAGTCGGCTCGACAAAGCCGCCGATGGCCCGCACCGCCTCGCCGCTGGGCGAGAAGACCGTGACCCGGCCCGCTTCACTCTCGGCGACGAAGATCGTGCCGTCCGGCGCCACCGCGACACCGGTCGGGCGCGCCAGGTTGCCGGCCACAACCTCAGCAGCGCCGATCAACTCCGGCGCCAGGCTCAACGGTCCCTCACCGGCCGGCCCTGCCAACCCCGGAACCGCGTCGATCGTGGGAATGGTGACGCGGTCGTAGCTCTCCTGCGGCGGGTAGAGGACGTCGGCCGGGATGATCTGCACGGGGCTGCCCGGCGGCTGCCAGTAGACGTTGACGTGGGTGTGGTCGGTGCGGTCGGCAAAGCGGATACGGATGTCGTGCAGCCCGCGCGCCAGTTCGATCTGGCCCTCCTGGTAGGTGTTGGGCGTGTCCGCCTGCACGACGGGAAGGTCGTCGATCCAGAGCAGCGATTCGTCGATGGACTCAAGGCCGAAGTGATAGAGGCCGTCGACCGGCGCGGCCAGCTTGCCCGTCCACTCCACGGTGTAGGGGCGCGGCAGCGGCGTGACGTGGACGTAGCGGTCAAAGCGCGCGTCGATGCGGCTCATGACCTCGGGCGGCGTCCAGTCGCCGTTGGCGAAATAGCGCCCCAGCAGGCCGTGACCCAGCGCCGGCACGGCGTAGAGTGCAGTGGTCGGAATGATCTGCGTGTCGCGATCGGGCGTGCGCCAGGCCAGCGCCATGTGCCCTGGCGCGCCGGCCGCGCGCACGCGCAGCGCGTGGTTGCCCTGCGCCAGCGCCAGCGAGCCGGAGAGCACGCCCGTCCCCGAAATAACGGGGCGCTCGCCAATGCGGACTTCGGCCGCTCCCGGCGCGTCGAGGAAGAAATCGTGCACGCCCGCCGTCGCCACGTTGAGAATGCCCTCCCACTCGACGCTGAAGGGCAGCGACGCCGGTGCGGCCTGCGCCCAGTCGGCGTCAATGGCCGGCTCGCGACGCGTGAGGATGGGCATGCCTTCCCATGTGTCGCCGGCATAGTAGCGCGCGTCCAGCCCCTGGATCGACGCGACATCCTCCGGCGTCAGGCGGACGGTGAAGATCACGGGCGGGCCATCCAGCGGCGGCGTCATTTCGGCAAAGGTGGCGTTGGGATAGAGCAGCTTCGCCTCGTCGTAGAGATCGCGGCTCTCGGCGTTGAGGATCAGCAGCGCCGACCGGCCCGGCACAAAGGGCAGCGGAAACTGGTCGACGGTGCTCAGCTCGGTATACGGACGCGCCGAACGCGCCAGAAAGCGCAGCGTGGGGTGGCCGTGGAAAAAGGAGGTCACGTAAGCGTCGGTGTTCTCGTCGACATCAGCCAGCAAGCGGGCGGCGAGCGTCTCGGGCGTGGAGTAAGCGTTCCACGCGGCGAAGTCGTTGGCCTGGCGGTCGAAGTAGGTGTTGAAGTTCAGCGCCGCGGTGAGGGCCAGCAGCGCGCCCACGGGCCACCACGCCGCACGCGGATAATAGCGGCCGCCGGCCAGCGCCCATGCCCGGAGCAGCACGGCCAGCGCCGTCGTCACCAGCAGGTAGGCGGCGGGCAGCGCGCCATTGGCACGCAACGATTGTGGCGCCTCGAAATCGAGCGAGAGGATGCCCGGCAGCAGCCCGATGAAGAGCCACGCCACCAGTAGCAAGTAACGCGGCTGGAGCACGCGGCGCAACGCATAGGCGACGCCCAGCACCAACAGCGCGGCGGACACGGCGTCGAGCATGGGGTTACCGGGCAGGTTGTGGCGGCCGTTGGGATCGCCGATGACGTTGAACATGAGCAGGTGGCGGCGCACGTTTTCCCACAGCGCCAGCCACGGGTCGCTTGCGGCCGTGTTGGCCAGGATGAAGGTCGTCTCGATGCGCGCCCAGAAGAGATCCGGGTGCTTGAGGGCGAAGACGGCCAGCGGCGCAACAACGATGCCCGCCACCACGGCCATGACCGCCAACCCGAGCCAGAAGGTTGCCGGTGGCCAGGCGCGCATGCGCAGCCGCCCGTGCACGGCCCAATAGACAAAGAAGAGCCCCAATACCGGCACGAAGAGGCGGAACGAAGTGTAGAAGCAGAGCCCCAGTCCCACCCACAGCCCGGTCAGCGCGTAATCCGCCATGCGTTGCGTGCGCAGCGAACGCAGCGCAAAGGCCACGCTCAGCAGCGCGAAGAGCGGCGTCGACATGGTGGCGTACATGCCGAAGCGGCTCAGCGTCACCGCCCAACTCGACACGGCGATCAGAAAGGCCGCCACCAGCCCCATGCGCCGGCCGAAGAGCTCGTCGCCGGCCAGATAGGCCGCCACCACGGCCAGCAGCCCCATGCCGGCGCTCACCAGGCGAATCGACTGCGTCTCTATGCCCGCCAGCTTGAACGCACCGGCTACCAGGTAGAGATAGTGCGCGGCGCCGTGGGTCGCGCCGTCAAAGATGGGGCGGAAGTTGGCGTCGGCCAGGATGCGCATGGCCTGCAAGCCGCTCTCCGCCTCGTCGTACCAGGTGCCGAAGGGCAGGCTGTCAAAGCGGAAGAGGCGGAAGAAGGCCGCCACGCCCAGGATGAGCGCCAGCCACGCCAACGTCTGTCGCGTGGAGAGATCGGGCGCGGGGGATGGCTCGCCCGGCGCGCGCAGACGCACCCCGCGATCGAGCAGGAAGGCGCCGCCCAGCGCGCTGCCGATCGCGGCCAGGTGCCACCACCACGCCCCTGGCGCAAAGGGCTCCAGATCCCAGAGTTGCTGGGCAGCGTTGAGGGTGAGCAACAGGGCGATGGCGAAGAGACCGGCCGCCACACGCGCGCTCCATGCTTCGGCCACGCGCAGGCCGCCCCGGCGCACCGGTAACGGCAGCAGCGGATCGAAACGCGCCGGCCAGAAAGCAGCCAGGAAGATAATCACCGCGGCGCCAAAGAAGAGCCAGGCGTCGAAGTTGACCCCGGCAGGCAGGCTGCGCTGGCCCAGCCAGGCCAGCGCCACGGCGACAATGCCGAGCAAAAACGGTCGAAGTCCGGTCCGCTCCATCAGCATGACAGGGGAGCGGCGGCGCGCTGTGGTGCACCGCCGCTACTACTCATTCCAGAATTTCCGGGAAGACCATGACGCGGTTGTTACCGCCGTCGGCCACGATTACCTGGCCAGCCACCAGATCGGCCGCAATGCCATTGGGTAGCCCCAGGTGGCTTGCGTCCGTTCCTGGCCCGCCAAAGGCCGCCTTGACCGTGCCGTCGCGGGCGAAGACCATAACGAGCGCGGTGGCCGGGTCGGTGGCATAGATCGTGCCGTCGCGCGCCACGGTCAGGTACGGCTTCTGGAAGACATCGCGACCGGCCCATCCCGGCACGGCAAACTCGCCGGCGTACTCGAGCGACGGCGAGAAGCGCTGGATGCGCCCGTTCCACGCGTCGGCCACGACAACGGTGCCGTCGGTCGGGTCGACCTTGACATCGGTCGGTTCCTCGAAGCGGCCGGCAATGACGCCGCCGCCGCCAATCTGGCCGAGCGACTGGCCGTCCGGCGAGAAGCGCAGGATGCGTTTGTTGCCCGTGTCGGCCACGAGCAGGTTGCCGTCGAGATCGATGGCGATGCCGCGCGGACCGAAGAGTGAGTTGGGATCGCCCAGCTCGCCATTGGTTGTCGCGAAGACACCCCATTTGCGCAGGAAGCGCCCCTCGGCGTCGAAGACCTGGATGCGGCCATTCCACGTGTCCGCCACGAAAATCTGGCCGGCGGGGTCGACCGCCACGCCCCACGGCTCGAAGAACTGGCCATCCCCCAGCGCCAGCGGGCCGTCGCCATCGGGGTCGACGCAGGGCGTGCCCGTGGGATCGGTGAGATTGCAGTGACTGCCGAAGGTGCGCAACTCGGCGCCGGTGCCGTCGACCACAACGATGCGGTGGTTGCTCGTGTCGGCGATGACACGTTCGCCGTTCGGGCCGACGGCTACGGCGCGCGGCGCAAAGAGCGGCAGGTCGTCGTATGCGCCGTCGTAGATACCGGTGGCGGCAATACTGCGCACCTGGCCGGGCTCGATGACCGGCACGTTGCTCAGCTCGGTCGGCGCCATGGGCACGACGGCGAGATCCCAGATCTGCGACGCCAGGTCGCGGCGCACGTACATATCGAACTCACCCTGGTACGGCCACTTGGAGAGATCGCGGAACTGGCTCAGGTTCTGCGGGTCGCGGTACTTGCGGAAGGCGACGATGTCAAAGATGCGCTCGCGCTGCGCCGGATCGGTGAGCGCGCCCCACACGCGGTCGGGCGTCAGGTCGAAGTAGTCCATCTCCGGCCACCAGATGCGGCGGTAGGTGCGCTTTACGTAGTCGCGCGCCATGTAGGGCTCGACCTTGGCGCGATTGGCCGGCCCGACGATGACCACCGGCGCGGCCATGGCGTCCGGCGTGGGCGACTCGCCGTAATACTTGGCGTTGGGATAGAGGCGCATGTACCAGCTAAAGGGCCACGCACTGTCGTTGTCATAGGCGACGACGATGTTGCGTCCGCCGACCGTGCGCTCGCTGATCGTGTCCAACTCCGTCAACGCGCGCTTGATGTCAGGGCCGCCGTGCGCGTAGACCAGGAATTCGGTCGCCATGTCATAGTTGATGTAGGTGAGGGTGAAGCTGGTGCGGATCGTCAGCACCAGCAACAGGCCGGCCAGCCCCACGGCGAGCAGGCGCAACCCTTCCTGGAATCCGCTGCGCAGCACCCCGTAGACGCCGCCAAAAATGACGGCTCCCAGCGCGCCGAAGATCAGCAGCCATTGCAGGATGCGCCCGGCTGCGCTCGACTCGACGCCGGCATCGCCCGACAGCACCGTCATGATGATGAGGCTGATAAAGAGCACGGCCGGGATGACGAAGGTCAGCAGCCAGGTGCGCGCCCGCCACGCGCTGCGCCAATCGATGCGACGCAGGAGGTAGCCCAGCCACCAGCCGCCAAAGACGCACATGGGCAGGGCGATGTGCACCAGCAGCCACGGCATCTTCTCGCCGGCAACGGAATAGGCAATCCAACTGGCGATGACCCACCAGATGCCGAAGATGGCGAAAACCACGCGGTAGAAGCGCGCCTCATCGGCCGGGTCGACGGCCGCGGCAACCGGCGGCGCCGTCTCGTCGGTATCCGCCGTCCGGTCGACGGCCACAGCAGCGGCCTGTGCCTCGGCAATGCGCGCCTGCGTCTCACGGGCCACAGAGGGCGGCAGGTCGCCGGCGACGACCGGATCCCAACGGAAGTGGCGCACCGGACTCATGACCAGGTTGTAGAAGACGGTTGCAAAGCCGCCGATGCTCAGGATCGCGGGCAGGAATTCGTAGAGCCAGCCGATGAGCACGTAATAGTAGACCGGTTGGCTGCCGCGCTTGACGCCCTGCTGCGCCAGCCAGTAGCCCAGGCTGCCGACGACGCCGGTAGCCAGCCCGTTGACCGTGTTGGTGAAAAAGGTGGTAAAGAAGATGATTTGGATCAGCCAGAAGCCGCCCATGAGCATGGCCCAGTGCATGAGATGCGGGCGCCAGCGTGGGTGTTCGTCATCCTCATGGCGAAAGCCGAACCAGAGCACGGCCAGCCCCACCGCCGCTGCGACGCACACCGCAACCATGATCGCCAGCCGCACGATCATGTCCTGGTTGGTGTAGTCGGCCGACGAGGTGAAGACCGTCGGGTCGCCGCCGGTGAAGACAAAGACGAAGGGCGCCAGGAAAGGCAGCACCAGCGTCGCCATGATGACGGCCAGGTCGGCCGCAGGGCTGCGCCGGATGTCGCTCCAGTGGCCGCGCAGAAAGTAGACGATGAGGCCCACCGCAATGAGCGCCATGATGCCAAGTCCGATCATGCCGACGAAGTCGTTCTTCATCTCATGCAGCACAAACCAGAAGGCGCCGCCCACAGCCAATGGTGCGGCGACGATGGCAGTACGCACACCGCCGACCAATTGCCAGAGCGCCAACCCGCCAAAGAATACACCGATGATCGCCCCGTGCATGAAGTGGACTTCCTTGGCGATGAAGCCCAGCGCCATACCCAACATCATGATCACCAAGTAGCGGAACTTGCGTGTGTCCAGGTAGCGGAAGGCGCCGTAGATCCACACGAGCGTGTCAAAGGCGATATAGATGTCGTTGCGGATATAGCGCGAGTGGAAGAGCAGGCTGGGGCTCACCAGCACCAGGATGGCCGCCACAATCGCGCCCGTGCGCCCAATATAGGGACGCAGCCCATAGATCATCGCCAGGGTGCCCATGCCAAAGAGCGCGGGTACGATACGCGCCGTGAAATCGCTGTCGCCAAAGAGGAAGTACATGAGCGCGTTGGCGTGGAAAAGGAACGGCCCATGCATCATGGGATTGTGGTCAAAGTTGCCGTTGGCGTACAGGTAGTACGAGTAGAGCGCGTGCAGGCTCTCGTCGTGGCTCATCGCGCGCGTGCCGAGGTCGTAGAAGCGCGTGACGATGCCGGCAATGAAGATGCCCGCCCACACGATTGCTTCCCAACTGACCGCGATAACCGACGAAAGCGGGCGATCCAGCCAGCTCTGCCGGGTGCTCTCCGCCGGAACGGCGTCAAAGGTACCGATTGTCTGTGCCATCTTCAACCCTCTTCTAGCGCGCCGCCCACAAGGTCACCGACTGGACGGTGGGCGGCTGTTCTACTTTGCGATACATGAGCCAGCGCAGGAGCGGACGCTGGTACGTGCTCCACGTGCGCTGCGGATCCTGCACATCTGATGCGTCGTCGACGGGTGGCTGCGGCAACATCGCCGTATTCCAGACCACCACCTCGTCGTAGTCGCTGCCGATGTACGGATCGGGCAGCGCCAGCGAGTCGTTGCGTGTGGCCGGCGCCACGATGAGCGGCCAGTTCGGCGCGCCCAACGCGGCAAAGTCCTGGGCCTGGAAGGTGCTCGCGTCTACGCCGCGCACGTGCTCCAGGTTGCGCATATCGCGCAGATACCAGCCCACGACCGGGTCCGGCGCCACATCATAAACGGAGAGAAGCTCGGCCTGGTTCGGATCGCCGCGCCGCGCACTGCTCAACCGTTCCACATCCTCCACGAGCAGGCGCATGTCGGGGCTGGTGCTGGCCGGCCAGATCCCGCCGGGCTGCATGAGGCCAAACATCTGGTTCAACTGCCAGGTGCTGCGCACCGTCAGCGCCAGGAGCAGCGCGCCGTAGAAATAGAAAGCCAGCCGCGCCATGAGTCCCCAGCCCGCCCAAAAGCCATAGATCACCCAGACGACCAGGGAGAGCGCGACGATGATGAGCCCCGTGAACCACGGCTGGCCGCTGACGATCTGGCTGTCCACCAGCGCCACGAGCCAGATGGCGCCGGCCACCGCCAGCACGATCTGGACGGTAAGGAGCGCCAGCAATTCCAGCGCGGTCAGACCGTCGGCGCGCCCGGCGGCGACGCGCTCGGCCAGGTAGCCGGCACTGAGCGCCAGCGGCAGCCCGACAAGCGGCAGCACGAGCGGCTGGCGCCCCGGCAGCAGCCAGGTCAGCAGCCCCCATGCCAGCCAAAGCCACGCCAGCAGCGCCAGCGAACTCTGGTCGCGGCGCCGCGCATCGAGTGTCAGGAGCGCAAGACCGATGGGACCAAAGACGACCAACAGCGGCTGGTCGACCACCAGGCGCACGAAGGGCCATGCCGCCGGATTGGCGCTGGCGCCGGTAAGTGCGGCAAACCACGCCGAGAGGCTCGTGCTCAGCGCGCCCACCGCTTCGGGGCGCAGCACGAGGCCAGTCGCCCCTACCGCCAGGGCAATTCCGAACCAGACGAACGACGCAACCTGCACGCGCGGCGGCTGCGCCCGGTCGCCACCCGGCCAGACATAGATGGCGGCGAAAATCAGCACCAGCGGCAGCATACCCCAGGCCAACGGCCCGCTGGTCAGCAGCAGACCCAGCGCGACGGCGCCGGTGCGCTCCCAGCGGCGAACGCCTCCGTCTGTCGCGGCATGACGCCAATGCCAGATCGCCGTGATCGCCAGCAGGCCGAGCAGGAGCGCCAGCGCGCTGCCGTCGGCGCGCCGGCCCCAGGCGGTCAGCCACGGGTCGACGGCGAAGAGGAGCGCCACGGCCAGCGCCGCCCAGCGTCCCAGCCATGCGCGCCAGAACCAGGGCAGCAGCACCGTGACGGTGCTGGCCAGCGCCGGCACAATCCGCGCCAGGAAGTCGCCGCCGCCGGCTATCCAGAAGAGTAGTGACTGTAGCCCGTAGAGCAGCGCGCTGGCTGGCGCAGGCGCCCCGGCAACGGTCGTCTGGGTGGCGGCCAACCAGGCAGGCCAGGCGGTCGCGCTCTCCGCAGGCGACAGCGGCGCATCGGCCAGCCCGATGAAGCGGATGCCAAGCGCCGCCAGCAAGATCGCCGCGTAGAGAAGATGCTCGACCGTCAAGGTCTGAGTTGTCTGGCGAGCCGGGAGCGGCCCGGCCGAAGAGATGCTCTGCGTCATGGATTCGTGTCACTTGCTTCCGATAGCGTCGATGGCACACGGTAGATGCGCACGTCGCTGTTGTCGTAGACCAGTTCCAACTGGGCAAAGAGGCTGCGCTCTGCGGCCGGCGTCAGGCCATACTGGCTGCGCTCGTAGGGGCCGACATAGACGTAGCTCGCGTCGAAGGCCGCCAGGATTGCGGGCAGTTGGGCCGGCGTCGTGCCGCCATAGACCGCCTTGAGCGCCTCGGGACGGCCGGCGGCCATGGTGCCGTACGCTCGCCCGCGCCATTGCGCCTCGTGCCCGTCCCAGCCGAGTGGCGCCTGGCGGCCGGTCATGGTGCTGATACGATTCGTCTCCGCACCGTAGGGCCGCCCCTTGCCCTCGACGACAACGTCGCCGGGCTGGGTGTTGGCCGCAATCCACTCGACGGCGCCGTATTCGGCCGGCGCGACGCGGGCGAGATAGGCCGCGGCATCAAAGGTCGGCTCACCGGCAAAGCCATTGGCCTTGCTATACGCGCCGGCCACCAGGTAGACGGTCGATGCCACGGCCAGCAGCAGCGCCACGCCACTCAGCACCGCCGGCAGCAGCCCGCGGCCACGCGCATTGGCCAGCGCCGTGACGATCGTGTACGCGCCGGCAATCCCGAAAAGCAGCCACGCCTGGTAGTAGAACTTGAAGATCGTGTTCATGCGCCAGCCAAAGTTGTCGCGCAGGTAGACGATCTCCGGCACGAGCACAAGCCCCAGGCCGATGGCGGCGAGCATGAGCGCAAAGAGCAGCGTGCCGTCGCCGTCATTGACGCGCGGCAAGAGCAGCCCGCTCCAGACCAGCGCCAGCATGAGCGCGGCCAGCACGCCCACGACCAGGAAGGTGAAGGGCTGCCCCAACCACCGCTCGACGATGAAGGGCATGTGCGACGTCGCCCCGTCGGGCAGGGCCACGCCGGCCAGCAGGTCACGCCCGGCGCCGGTATTGCCGGCCGAAAGCGCTGCCAGCGCCAACAAGATGGCGGGCAGCAGCACCGTCACGCCGACCATGATACCCGCCGTGCGCGCTTTGGGGCGAATGACGGGCCACGCCAGCGCCAACAGCGCGATGAGCGTCAACAGCGCGGTGGCAAACATGGCGACGAATTGCGAGAAGCGCGTCGGGTGGAAGAGGTTGGGAATCAGCCCGCCGGCCTGGCTCTGCGCAGTGAGAAAATAGGGCAGGTAGAGCACGATCGCAGCGCCAAGCAAGGCGCCGCCGGCCAGCCCGGCCATGCCCAGCGCCGGCAGCACGCGCGGCCGGTCCGCGCGCGCCACAGCAGGGGGCTCTGTGTCCGGCTCCCCATCCGGCGGCACAGGCGCGTCATTGACGGCGGGCGGTGCTTGGCTGGCGCCGGCCGGACGCAGCAGGACCGCGGCCAGCGCCGTGACGGTCAGCAGCCAGTAGGGTGGAAAATCCCATGTGTTGATAAAGAGCAGTGCGCCGGTGACGATGGCAACAAGCAGGTATCCGCCGATCCCCAGCGGCATTGCGGCGCGCAGCCGTTCCCACCAGCGCGCATCGCTGCGTAGCGCCGGGCGATGGAGGAAGATAGCCAGCGCAGTGGCAACGGCCAGCATGGCAAAGGGCATGGCCGCCACGTGCGGGTGGTTGTCGCCCAGGATGTAGCTGAAGGCGGGGAACTCGTCGATCACCTCGATGTGGTCGCCGCGCAGGCTGGTGTCGGCAAGGACGCGGCTGGCGCGCCACCACCACCAGCCAAAGCTGACGTACCACTCGTTGGTGACGGCAGCCTCCTGCGGGAAGCCGCGCACGCCCAGCAGGTTTGCCAGCCACGCAACATTGACGCCGTTGGCGTGCAGCCACTCCAACAGACCCTGGAGATTGGCCGCCATGCCGACCATCAGCGCGCCGATGAAGCCGCCGCCAACAGCCGCCCAGAAGCGCCGGCTCGCCGCCAGCAGGTTGTACGCCAGCCCGAACGCGCCGGAGAGCAGCAGTCCATACCATGCCGCCTGTCCCAGGTTGTAGGCGATGGCGGGCGGCTGTCCCGCCATGAGGCCGACCATGTTCATCAGCCAGTAGCCGAAGTAATAGTAGCTGATGGGATAGCCCGCCAGCCACGCATCCTGCGGCGGATAGGTCAGGCTGGCGCGGATGCTGTTCATGAACATCAGGTCCATGGGCTGCTCGGTGTGGTCGGCGGCCGGGTCGTGGGCGCGCACCCAGGCCCACGCGGCAAAGGCCAGCACGAAGAGCAGCTCAACGATCAGGATGTAGCGCCAGGAGGGCAGGATCGCCGGGCGCGGCACAGCAATGGAAACACCTTCAGCAGCATCGCCGGGTGCCATGGACGCTGTGTCATCGCCAAGCGGCGCGGATTGAGCGGTGACGGCCGACCGCCGCCACCAGACCACCGCGCTGATGACGGCGACCATGCCAAGGGCCAGCCAGGCCCCGCCCATCTCGTTGCGCAGGAGGCCAAAGCTGTAGCCCAGCCAGAAAATGTAGCCGGTCAGGAGGATGCCCAGCAGGCGCGCAAAGGCGTAGCCGCGATCGGGCAGCGCGGCGAAGAAGCGCGCTGCCGCTGGCAGCGCGGCGAGCGCCATCAATTGCACCACCAGGTAGACAGCCAGGAACTGGCCGATCAAGGTCACGGTCAACGCTCTCTCAACTCGGACTATAGGCGCCGTCGGCCTGTTGCTCCAGGCGTCCCGGCACCGCGTAAATGGTCACACGGTCATTCTGGTAGATGGGTGTCAGCAGCCCCTGGTCGGCCATGGTGGCGAACTTCTGCACGCCGTCGGGGTGGAGGTAGCGCTCCAACTGGCCGACGTAGACCAGGTCCACGCCCACCTCACTCATGATCTGCTGCGTGCGGGCGATGTCGGGCGTGATCCACAACTCGCGGTGCAGGCCATCGCGGTAGCCCACTTCCTCCGGATAGCGCTGCTCCTGCTCGTGCATGCCCTTGAGCCCGCTCAGCCCCGTGTTGCTGGCCATGCGCGTGCCCCAGGCGCGGTAATATTCCACCTCCGACGACTCTAGAATCACGGCATTGCCCCGCACGTTCTGTAACAGCCATTGCAGGGCTTCCCATTCGTAGCGCAACTCGAAGACGTTGTTGAAGTCCGGCCAGGCGTAGGATCCCTCGCGCATGAAGTCGAAGCCGTTGAGCGTGCCGACCTCCGGGCGCCAGCCGGGCATGCGCTGGTCGACGCGCGAGGGCGTGCCGAAGATCGGGTAGGCCAGGCTGGCGATAAGCAGCGCGGCAAAGCCGGCGCCCCAGGCATAGCGCCAGACGCGGCGTGCCTGCGCTGCGCCCTTGCTGGGAAAGAAGTGATTGAGCAACCGCGGTGTCGCCACCGCCGCGGCCACGCCCCAGATCACCCAGACCTGGCTGAAGAACTTGAAGAGCGTGTTCATGCGATAGTAATCGCTGCCGTTCAGGAAGTCCTTGAGATAGAAGATCTGGGTGCCCGCCAGGATGGCCAGGCCGGTGGCGACGAGGACGGCCGCCAGCGTGCTGCCGTTATCCGCCGCCCTGCCGCGCCGCCACAGCAACACCACGGCCAGACCCAGGAACGCCAGACAGAGCGCCAGCACGGTCCAGCCGGCCAGGAGTGCGAGCAGCGCCAGGAGCAGCGTCGCCAACGGCAGGGCGAGCAGCAGCAAATAGAAAAAGCCCGGCTGCCGCACCAGCAGGTGATGAAGATGCAGCGCGCGCGGCAGATCATCATAGCGGCGCAGGGAGAGGCTGACGGCGCGCTCGATACCCGCCGCCTTCACGCGCCCGCCGCCGAAGTAGGCCGCCCGCGCCGGTCGCGATGCGAGAAAGAGAATCCACGTCGCCAGGACGAAGAGGAAGAAGCCCCAGATCAGCAGCCAGCGCCCCATGGGATCGGGCTCGCGCACCAGACCCACGCCGCTTGCGCCCACGTTGACGTAGCGGCTGAAGAAGGGCCAGAAGAGCAGGTACGCGCCCACGGCATAGAGCACGATCGCGCCAAGTGTCACCGGCCAGTCGATGCGCCCTCTGCCGCGGAACTGGCTCACCAGAAAAGCCAGCACGCCGAGACCGAGGTAGGTCGGCAACTCCCACAGGTTGACGCTGGCCAGCGCACCCAGGAAAAGGGCAAAGGTTGCCAGCAGCCCCAGCCCGTAGCGCCAGCGCCGGCGCCAGTTCGTGCGGGCATTCTCCAGCAGGACGAGCGTCAGCGCCAGGAACATGGCCGAGAGCGGGATGCCGATGATGTGCGGGTGCAGGTCGGCAAAGAGAAAGCTCCAGTAGGGGAACTCGTTGATCGTCGGCTCCAGCACACGGCTCGGTCCCCAGAAGTCGTAGGGCGGCAGCGTGGCGCCCGTCGTGGCGACCAGTTGAAAGCCGGCCACGGCATCGACCATCGGCTTGAGGCCGGGAATGGCCGAGGCAAAAGGCGTGGGGTCGAGCGTGGCCAGCGTGCGCACGAGCTGGGCGAAGCCGTCGAGATTGCCAAGAATCGTGACAAAGAGCGGCGCCAGCAACGCCGCACCCAGGCCCACGTGCCAAGCCAATGGTCGCCCGCCGCGCGTCTCGCTCTCGGCGCGCGTCGAGGCAATCGGCAGGTAGTTCGCCACGGCAGAATAGGCCACGGCAAAGACATTGACCACCGTGAGCGCAAAGAGCATGGCAATCGTGAGGTTGAAGGCAACCTCGGCGTAGATGCCGGTGAGCTTGATCAAATAGGCGACCAGGTAGAGGCCGAAATAGTAGTAGTTGATGTAGCCGCCAGCAAAGTGCGGGTTGACCGGCGGAAAGGTCGGGCTGCGCAGAATGCCATTGAGAAAGGCGAATTCCATCTGCTTCTCGCCGCCAAACCACGGCTGCCACAGATCCGGGTTGAGCAGGCGCACGCCGATGAAGGCCAGGTAGGCCAGCGTGAAGACGGCCTCGCCAGCCAGTAGCAGCTTCCAGTTGGCGCGCAGAAACGCGACCAGTTCGGCGCGGCGGCGAACGGCGAACACGCCGCCCAGAAGCGCCAGGGCAGCGACCGACAGCCACGCAAAGAGCACGGTATTGCGCACCAGCCCGCTGTTGACGAGCACCCAGAGCAGCCACCCGCCCAGCAACCACCCCAGCGTGCGGCTGAGAAAGTAGCCTGCGTCGCGCAGCGGGCGGAAGATGACGA
The DNA here is from genome assembly GCA_020634815.1 of Caldilineaceae bacterium. Lineage (GTDB taxonomy): Bacteria > Chloroflexota > Anaerolineae > Caldilineales > Caldilineaceae > Caldilinea. Next base: position 108,262 of record JACKBA010000009.1, read on the forward strand.
AGGCGACGGGCCAGACGAGCCAGCCCAGCAGCGCCAGCACCAGCCACCACCACGCCACGGCGAGGATCGTGTTCTCGCTGGCGACGGCGTTCCAGCGATAGTTGTCGACGATAGGCAACTGCTGAATGGGTGTGTCGAAATTCAGCGAGGCACGGTCGGCGCTTGCCAGCGCAAGTGCCGGCGAGCTCTCCCCTGCACCCAGCAAGGCGATCACGCGGTTGATGAGGCCACTATTCTCGCTGCCCGGCTGGCTACCCAGCCCCAGCGCGTTGAGCAGCGGGCTCAGCGGCGAGTCCTTGCCGCGGTAGCCGGGGACGGCCTCCTCCCAGGCGCGCTGGAAAAGGGCATCGTATTCGGCGTCGCTCAGGTCGCGCACCTTGCGGAAGATACTCACCTGTGGGTGGTCGTAGAGGCTGAAGCTCTCGTCGGCGTGACGGTCATCGAAGACCATGCCCAGGAGTTGCGGCGGCGATGTCACCTCCTGCGCCAGCTCGAAACCCAGCCGCCCGTCGCGCATGGCCGCGTAGTAGAGGTTCGTCATCGGGTAGCGCTGCGGCAACTCGTCGACGCTGTCGTAGATGCGCTTGGAACTGTAGGCAACGTAGTCCGCCTCGCGCAGCTTCTGCTTCATGATCTCGAACTTGTCGGCCGTGTCCTCCTCGTACGGACTCCAGTCGATGTTCGACAGACCGGTGCTGTACATGTCCATGCCCGGTTCGCCGGGAATGCTCTTGGGCAGCGGGTCGTCCCACAGCTCCCACAGGATCACCGAACCGCTGGGCACGTTCTCGTAGATCCAGCGGCTGGCCGTGATCCAGGTGTGCTCGCGGTTGTAGACGCCGTTGACGTAGGCCAGCGACCAGAAGAGGCCGCCGGCGATGCCGAGCGTTGCGAGGAGCAAGGCGGCGAAACGATAAAGGGCCGCGAGGCGATTGGGAGATTGGGAGATTGGAGATTGGAGATTGGAGATTGGGGGATTGGGAGATTGGGAGATAGCAGACTCGGAATCGACCGAATCACCGGATGCTTCTTGATCCAGTTCCGCGACTTCCGGTTCCGGCTTTGGTTCTACGGCGATTTCCGGCGTCGCAACTCGCCCCTCGCCCCTCGCCCCCGCCTTCCACAGCACGACGATCAGCCACGCGCCCCACAGCAGGACGAAGGGCAGCACCGGGCTCATGTAGCGGTTGAATTTGGCCAGGAACGCACCGGTGATGCCGAAATAGGGGAGCACCCAACTCCACACCACGAGGTTCGCCATCTGCGCGTCGCTGAGCCAGCGCGGCGTGCCGTTCGGCCGGCCCAGCGCGATCCATGTCGCAACGAAGCGGAAGATCGACCGGCCCAGTTCGAAGAGCGCATAGAGCGTGCCGGCTGCGGCCACCAGGCCCAGCGCCCAGCCAAGCCCCCACTGCACCTGTTGCTCGATGAAGTAGAGATAGGGCGTCGTGTTGCGGTATTGGCGCGTAAAGGGAAAATCGGCGACGCCGCGCACCATCATGCCCTGCTCGACGAGCACGGCACGCGAGAAATTCCCCCAATCCAGCACGGCGTAGGGGCTGGTGACGAAGAAGGTGGCAGCGGCGGCAACCCAGGCGAGGACCAGGCCGGCGATGGCGGCGAAGGGCACGCGGCCATCCAGCGGCCGGCCCTCCTGCCGGCTCTCCTGCACGGCGCGCCAGACCATGAGGATGGCCGCCACCAGCGGCACGACCAGGACCGGCAGCGCGCTGAACTTGGACGCGATCGCCAGACCGGCGGCTGCCCCGGTCAGCAGCGCGATCCACAGCTTGCGCCGCTCGACAAAACTGACGCCGCCCAGCACGGCCAGCACGGTGAATGCGGTGCTGGCCGGATCCATGGCGAAGAAGTGGCTGAGTTGGATCGCCTGTGCGCTAAAGGCGTAGAAGGTCGCCGCAAGCAACCCGCCGCCGCGGCCAAAGATACGGCTGCCCAGCAGATAGAGCAGGAAAATTGTGAGCGTGTCGAGCAGCGCGATGGTGAAGCGTCCGGCCACGGCAATGGCGTCGCACGCGCTATCGGCGCGCTCCATGAGGTCGACCGTCTCGGCCGGGGCGCCGAGCGCGCCGGCGACCGGCGCCGCGGCATGGAAGAGATCGCCCATGGCGACGCCCATGTAGAGGGGCAGGTGGCCGTAGGTAAAGCTGCGCGGGCGCTGCTGTTGCAGATCCCACAGCGGGTTCATGGGGCTGCGCTGCGGATCCCGGAACTCGTCCCAACTGGCCGGCAGTGCGATGGTCGTCGCATAGAAGCAGGCGGTGCTGCGCTCATCGGGATGGCTGCCGATGCCGCGATCAAAGTTCAGGTTCCAGACACGCAGGCCGAACCCGACAAGCAGCACGATCAACAGCAAAGGAAAGACAACGCGCCTCGACAGTTGGCGCGACGACGATTGGGTCATTCGAATCCGTTGTTCTATTGCGGCACCGGCGGATAGTTGGGCACCACCCAGGTGATATCACCGTAGGCTGGCGGCGGCCAGAGCAGGTAGACATCAACCCAGCGACGCCAGGAAACATAGTTGGCATCCTCGTAGGCGAGGTCGATACGCCGCGAAATGATGCCGCCGCCCGTGTCCAGCGCATCGCCCGTGCCGTAGCCGGGCACGTAAACCTGCGAGCGCAGCGGGACCAGGCGCGGGTCGACCGCCACGACACCCTGCCGTACGACGTCGCCGGTGCGCGTGCGGTTCCCGCCGGCCGACGCGGCCGTGTAGCTCGTGGCCAGCATCTTGATCTTGCGCCAGTAGGTGATCACGGTGCCGTCCGGCATGGTCTCCGTCTTGGGTTCGATGCCCTGCCCGTAGGCAATGCGGCGGTCGGCTGGCTCCTGCGCCAGCCAGCGATCTTCCAGCGTCGTGTCGACCACCTCGCCGTTTTCGTAGCGCTCGCGATAGCGCGTGCGCGTGATTCCTTCGGCGCCCGGCGCCAGCACTTCCTGCGTGTCGATGGGCAGGTTCGGGTCGGCGACAAAGACCGTCTCGAAGGGCGCAATCTCCTCTTCGACCGTCACATCTTCGCTCACGCGCGTCACCCCGATCTTCATATTGTCGTACAGTTCGGCCTCCAGGGGCGGATCGACGCGATCCTGCCCGGAGACGACAATGCCGAGATCGCTCAGCGCATCGCCCACGGTTTCGGCGCGGGTGCGGGTCTTCACCAGGCGGCCATCCACCTGGAGCGAAACGGGCACGCTGCGCTGGATGTAGACGTTCAGGTTGGCGTTGACGGCGCTGCCCAGGCTAGGCTGCACCCGGTCGCCCAGATAGAGAATCACGCCACTCCGCCGCAGCGCCTCGCCGACGGTCTGCGCCGTGGTGTCGATGGTATAGGTCAGGTCATCCTCGTGCACGACGACCGGCACCGAACGGTAAATACGCACCTGGAGCGGCTCGGTGCGCACCGACTCCCAGGCAAAGCCGCGGTCGTACGTCGGCGCACTCTGCTGCACCGTCACCGCGGGCAGAGGCTGGTCCGCGCCCCACGCGCTGCCGTTGAGCAACACCTCGTCATAGGTATCGAGCACCATGCCGGCGTCGGTCAGAAGCTGGCGCGGGGTGAGTCCCCAGCTTGACACCTGCGAGTCGCGCCCGTCAGCCAGAATGCGCACGGGCCGGGCTCGCTCTACCGTCAAGGTCATGTCGCGCTCGACCGCGCTCTCCAGCCCCGGCGCAACGCGATCGCGCTCCGCGGGCTGGATGCCCAGGTCGAGCAGCAGATCGCGCACGGTAGCACGGTGAGTATAGATAGTCTCCTCCATGCCGTCGACCTGCACATAAACCGGGCGCGCCGCCAACCAGTAGAGTGCCCACAGGCCCAACACACCAAGCAACAGGGCGCCGGCGGTGTAGAGTCTCGAGTTGAGCCCCGCCTTGTGCGACGCGACGGGACGATCTGCCAGGACAGAAGCCATTGGGCTATTGTATCCAATGCAAAAGCGATTGCCAAAGAGTAGATGGAAATAAAGATTAGCGGAACCTTAGTGCAGGGTGTTAGCATCTTGAAGCTATGGATGGCCCAGTTCTGGACGCAAAACCGAAGGAGCGCACAACGGCGCGCATAGCCCTTTTGCTTGCGTTGCTGACCGGTTTTGCCCTCCGTCTCCTGCACCTGGGGGCGGAATCGCTGTGGTACGACGAGACGGTCAGCGTCCATCTCGCCCGCCAGCCCATCCCTGCCATGATCGCGCACACGGCCGGCGACATCCACCCGCCCGGCTACTACCTGCTTCTGCATCTCTGGCAGCAGCTCACGGCGCCCACGCTGCTACACGGGCTCGAATATCTCTACGCGTGGCCCAGCGTCTTCGCCGGGATGGTCGTGCTTGCCCTGCTCTATGCTACCGGCCGCCGCCTCTTCAACCCCAAGGTCGCGCTCGTTGCCGTGACGCTGGCGGCGGTCAATCCCTTCCAGATCTGGTACAGCCAGGAAGTACGCATGTACACCGCCGGCGCTGCGTTGGGGCTGCTCTGCCTCTGGGCGCTGCTCGCCTTTGCCGGCGGGCGACACAAGGTGCGCTGGTTAACGGTCTACGCATTGGCCGCAGCGGCCGGTCTCTACACGCTCTACTATTTCGCCTTTTGGCTCATCGCACTCAATCTCGTGGCGATTCTCGTCCTCTGGCCGCCGCCGACCGGACGCGGCCGTCGCTTTGCTGCGTGGCTCGCCGCGCAGGTTGCGACGCTCGTGCTCTTTGCGCCGTGGCTGCCCATCGTGGCGCGCCAGGTGACCGACCCGCCCGTCCCGCCCTGGCGCGCACCGTGGCAGAGCGCCGGCGCGTTCCTGGCTAGCGCCGGCGAGGCGTTGGCCGCGCTGCTCGTCGGCCAATCGCCGCCCGGTGCGATTGTCTGGCCCTGGGCAATCCCGGTGCTGGCGCTCGTGGCCGGCTTTAGCTGGTGGGCATGGGGCCACCGCGGGCAAAGCCGGCGCAGCACGTCAGCGGCGATCGTGCTGATTCTGGTATTCGTGCCGATCGGGCTGATCTTCGCCATCACGCTCTTTGCCACACCCATCTACCACGTGCGCTACATCTACCTCTACGCGACCATCTTTCTACTCGTGCCGGCCGTATTGCTTGTTGCGATCTGGCGGCGCTGGCAGTGGCTGGGCGGCGCAGTGCTCTTCCTGCTGCTGGCGATCTCGGCCTGGTCGCTGCTCGCCTTCTGGACAAACCCGCGCTACAGGGCCGACGACCACCGCGGCGCCGTGGCGCAACTGGCCGCGCAGTGGCGACCCGGCGATGCGATCCTGGCCAACGCCGGCTGGATCTATCCCGTGCTGACGACCTACTGGCCCGTCGATGGTGCGGGCATCGACGGCAGTGTCCCGCCGCCGATTTCGACCCTCGCCCCTATTGATGGCTACGCGCAATCTACCGCCGCGGACCCCACCATGCTCCAGACGCCGGCAGTTGCCCGTAGCGGAAGCGTCGACGGCGAGCCGTCGCTGGGCTGGGGAAACCCTGAATCCGACTTCTTCGCCATCTCGGAAGCAAATACCACGACAGCGCTCGACACCATCTCCGCCAGCGCCGGTCGCCTCTGGCACTACCGCCTCTACGACACCGTCAACGACCCGGACGGCGCCATCCGCGGCTGGCTGGACAACAACGCCACGCTGCTGGCCGAAACGCCCATCCCCGGCCGCGACTTTGGCCTGCTCCAGTTGTACGACCTGCCCGGCACGGCCTCCATACCACCCCTCTCGCCGGCGGATGCCGTGTGTTTTGCCGGCGCGCTCTGCCTTGATGGCTACGCGCAACCGACCGCCGCGACCGCCGGCGCACCGCTCTACGTGGCCAGCCGCTGGCGCGCAACGCAGGCGCTGCCCGATCTGGCGCTGAGCCTGCGCCTCTACGACAGTGACGGCCGGCTGGCCGCACAGGCTGACGGCGGATTTCTCCCCGCCACAAGCACATGGGCGCCCCAGGAGAGCCAATCGCAGCCCCTTGCCCTGCCCCTGCCCGTGAGCCTGAAGCCGGGAAGCTATCGCACCGAGGTGGTCGTCTACCGGGCCGACGACGGCGCGCCCCTCCCGCCAGACGAAGCGCAGCGCGCCATCGAGGGACATCGCTGGCCGTTGGGAACGGTGGAGATTGTACCTGCCGCGCAGGCGCCGGAACTACCCGCCCCGCTGGCGACGTTTGACTATCTGGAACTGGTCGACGTGCAGTTGGATCGCACGGAAGCCGCTCCGGGCGACAGCGTGCAGATGACAGCTTACTGGCAGCCGCGCCCGAGTCCGTACCGCGATAGCTATCGTGCGAACATCGCCTTGCACGCCGTGGACGGGAGCGAGGCGCAGGCGTGGGCGTTCACCCTGGGCGGCGACGCGTATCCGAGCGGCGCGTGGCCGGCAGAACGGCCCGTGCGCGATGGGTATGCGCTGCCCCTGGCGGAGTCGCTCGCACCGGGAGCGTACACGCTGAGCGTTGGGCTGACGCGTGCTAGCGACGCTGCGGTCATTGCAGCGCAGCAGGGCTGGCGCACAGTGGAGCAGGTCCCCGTTGGGACGATCACGATTACGCCGTGAGCCTGACGGCGCCGGGAAAAGATCGTAGATTTCCGGGCGTTGATTTGGGACGGCACTTTGAACGAGAGTATACTGACCTGATGAGTTCGAACCACGCGCTGCACCGCACAGTACTCTTTGCCCTGGTCTTGGGTGCATTGGTCGCGACGACCGGAGTCCATTCCGCTCAGGCGTCGGCTCCATGCGACCCGCCCAACGTCATCTCGCAAGAGGTGTGCGACATGGACTCCTTTTACGGGTCGCCGCCGCGCCAGTTGCCCGTGGGCTGGAACGCGTTCGTGCACTCCGGCGACCCCAACTTCTACCAGGACCAGCACACCTTCTTTGGCGGCTCGAACCTGACCATCGCCAGTACCAATCCCTTCAAGGCCGGTATCTACACGCAGGTGGGCGTGACGCCCGGCGCCGGCTATCGCGCCAGCATCTCGTGGGGCGCGCCGAACGTGCCGGATCTTTTTGGCCGCCAACTGGGCATCGACCCGACCGGCGGCACCGACCCCACCGCGGCGACCGTGATCTGGGGACCCATGCACTGGGGAGAGGGGCGCATCCTCAACTACCCGCCGCCCGACGTCAACATCGATGTGCGCGCCCGTGCGCTGGGTGAGACGATAACCGTCTTCTTTCTGACCGACCATCCGAGCACGGCCGCCGACGACCTCATCCTGATCGACGTGATCGCGCTCTACCCGGACGAGAGCGCGCCGGCCGTGGAATTGCCGCCGACGGCCACGCCCGAACCCGCCGCCGAAGCTGAGGTTGCCGCCGCGTCCGAAGCGGTGGTCGAAGTGGCCGCTGCCCAGCCCGAAACGCAGGCGCTGCCTGTCGTCGACCCGCCGGCTGCCACCGCGACGCCCACCGAGACACCGACCGCCACGCCCACGGCGACCGCCACCGCCACACCGACAGCCAAACCGTCGCCGACGCCCACCGACACGCCGACACCGCTGCCGACCGCAACGTGGACGCCCTTCCCGTCGGCGACGCCCATGCCAGTCTTCTCCGTAGAAAAGGCGCAGACCGAAGCGGTGACGATCGCGCGATCGGTGGACGAGCGCGGTTTCGTCGTGCTCAGCGGATTCGGTTTTCTTGGGGCGTTGGTCTTTGGCGGGTCGTGGGTCTGGCTGCGCCTGCGCCGGCACTAGCCTTCGCCGTCATCCGGCATGCCGTTCTCGGTAGCGCCCGCCTCGCCCGTTGTGACCGGCACCAGTTCGATCTCGCCGAAGGTGTCGTCCTGCACCACTTCGATTTCGCGTAGCTTGACCAGTTCCAGCACGGCCAGAAAGGTCACGATGACCTCGATACGCGTTGCGCTGCGGCTGAGCAGCGCCTCGAAGCTGACGCCGCGGCGGGTGCGAGCGCCGGCATTCATCGCCGCGTAAAGATAGGACCTCACATTCTCAATCTGCTCCGAGACCGTGATGGTGTAGGTTTTCACGCGCGGCATGGGCGGGTCGACGGGCATGCGCTGGAGCACCTTGCGCAGCGCCCGCTGCAACTTCTCCAGGTCGACGTTGCTCAGATCCAGCCGTTTCTCCACATCAGGACGTGGCGCCGTGCGCAGGTAGACGCGCATTCCGGCTTCCTCGCGCAGCCGCAGCGCCGAGGCGGCCTCCTTGAAGCGGCGGTATTCGAGCAACTGGCGCACGAGCGCGTCGCCGCTCGCCTCCTCCTCATCGTCGACGGGCGGCCGCGGCTTGGGCAGCAGGTGATAGGACTTGATGTAGAGCAGACGCGAGGCAATGACTAGGAACTCAGCCAGCGCGCCGGCCTCAATCTCTTCAAGCTGGTTGAGCGTCCGCAGATATTGGTCGGTGACGGACATGAGGCTGACGACGCTGATGTCCATCTCCTGCGTCTCGATCATGCGCAGCAGCAGGTCGAGCGGCCCTTCATAGACGGGCAGCGTCACGGCATAACCGGCGCCCAGTGTCTGATCGCGGTTGGAGATTGGTGTCGTCACGTCTACCTCAGAAATCTACGTCGTGGTCACGGAAACGACGGCCCACGCGCACCATTTCGGCCAGCAGACGGCCCGTCTCGCCATCGGTGCGACCGGCGATGCGCTCCACCTTGCAGCCGGCGTCGGCCAGCAGGGTGGCGCTGACCGCGCTGATGCCCGCCTCGCCGCCAACAATGGTGACGTACTCGGCGCCGCGCGCTTCTTCCACGCTGAAGCCGACCGTCGGCCGGAAGCGCGCCATGTAACCCAACGCGTCGGCAAAGAGTTCGCCCGCCGCGCCGTCGCCAGGCGGGAAGAGCATGTAGTGGCGCATGGTCTTGAGGCCGGCGCCCTGCTGGATCTGCCCGATGCGCTCGAAGAGCAGGTCGCGCCAGCGGTTGCCCTGCGTCCACTCGCCGCCGGGGCAGACGGTCATGTTGTCGGGAAACTCGCGATGTCCCCACACCCGCGCCAGCGGAATCTTCAGCTCCTGCATGAGCCAGGCCACCAGGTGTGCGCCGGCGCGCAGTTGCGCCGAGGTGGGAATCTTGCCGTTCATGAAACTGCCGGCAAAGACGATACCCACCGAGTAGCCGTAGTGGCGCACCAGGTGGTAGGAGGCGGTCTCGAGCTTGTTGGTCTGCTCGATGGCGCCATCCTCGTGTACAAAGAAGTGATAGCCGATGCCCGGCCATGCTTCCTTGCCGCGCGATGGGTCCGCCGCGACGTGCAGATCGGCGATGCGCGCCGGGCCGACGCGCGGCGGCGCCGCCGTGTGATGGATGGCGAGGTGGGTGATCTGGCTGAGCGGGCGCCGTTCGTAGCGCAGCTTCACGTGGCGCGGCAATTGATCGACGACATTGCGCAGCGGCGGCGGCGGCACGACGTACGATCCTGGCGCAGCGGCCTTGGCCTCGGCCTCCTCGCGGGCACGTTGCAGTTCACCGTTGAGATCGAAGCGCGCCTCCTCGGCCTTGGCCAGCGCGGCCTGTTGCTCGGCCAGGCTCCGCTCGAGGCGTGCGATCTCAGTGCGCAGCGGCGCTTCGATCGCCGTCACGTCGACCGCCCCACTCTCACGCCGCGCGGCGTCAAGCAGCGCACGCTTCCAAGTGCGGCCGCTCTCCCACTCGCGGCCCGGCGACGGTGTGGCGACAAATTCGCTCACACCCTTGATTGAATCCAGCGTCAGGATGGGATAGCGCGCCAGCAGCCAGCCGATGAGACGCCCGGCCGCGGCCAACTGGTCATGCGCCGGCGCGCCGCCCTCGCGGAAATCGCCGGCAAAGGCGATGCTGACTGCCTCGCGCACGTACGGCTCGGGCGTGTCGGGCACTGCGTCAAGCGGCTGCGTCTGGCGGATGGCGCCGCGGCTGTCGATGACGAAATCATAGAGCAGGCCCGGCCATTCGCGGCGATGCGCGGCCGCCAACTCCTCCAGCGATGTCCCGGCAGGCGCGCCCGTGTCGTGGATGACGATGTGGCGCACGGCGTCGTCTGCGCGCGGCCGGTAGCGTTGTGCGTCGCGCGGCAGCCGGTCGTAGACGGCCAGCAGGCGCAGACCGCCTTCACCGATGATTGGCTGCTCTTCGAGCTGGCGTTGCGCGTCGGCCAGCTCCGCTTGCAGGCGAGCGAGCTTCTGGCGCATCTCGGCATCGCGCTGGGTGAGATCGTCCACCTGCTGCGCCAGGGTCTGGGTACGCTCGCGCGCCTCCAGCAGTTGGCGGTCCGCCTCGGCGTTGCGCTCGCTGTCGCCCGCGCCGGCGCTGAGCGCGGCAAGATGCAGCCGTACCTGGCGCGCCAGGATATCCTTCCAGCGCGGCCCCTTGTAGAAGGTCTCGCCGGGGCTGTCGCTGGGAATCAACTCGCCCAGCCCGACGATGGCGTCGGCCGTCATGCCCAGGTTCTGGGCCAGCCACGCGCAAAGGCGGCCAGCCGCATCGAGCTGTGCCAGCGGTGGCGACGCGCTGTCAAAGATGCCGGCCAGGCAGATATTGATGCCCTGTTCCGACCAGACCTGATCCGGCTGGGCCACGTCCTCGATCTCCTTGACCTTGAGGATCTCGCCGGCGGCGTCGACCACGAAGTCATAGGCGATGCCCGGGTAGCCGCGCTTGACGTGCGCCCGCGCGATGCGCTCCAGGCTCAACAGCGGGTGCGCGCCGGTCTGGCTGACGACCATGTAGCGCACCTGGTTCATGTTGCGCCGGGCGTAGGGCGCCGCGCTGCGCGGCAGCCGGGCCGAGATGTCGGTGAAGAGGCGCACCGGCAGTTGGACTGCGTCGCGGCGCGCAACCTGCGTGTCCATCTGCGGCGGTTCGACGGTCAGCCAGCGTGTCAGCACCGTGGCGCCGCGTTCCTTGAACCACGTGACGCCCTCCTGCACCAGGTCCAGTTCCAGCGTGTAGTTGCCCGGCTCGTCAGGCAGCGCAATGCGCGCCTGGATGACGACCGTCTGCCCCGGCGTCACATCGTCGGGCACGTCGGTGCGCAGATCTTTGGCGGGCGGCAGCGGCAGTACCTTGCGGTTGCGGTAGTAGCGGTAGCCCAGCCGAAACGGATTGCCACCGCCCCAGCTCCACGTCATCGACCCAATATTGCGCACGGAGATGGGCACGACGATGGTCTGGCCGGCGGTCAGACGCGGTGGAAAGGTGTCGGAGACCCACTCAACCGCATAGGCCGGCACGGGCGGCGCCTTGCGCTCGCGCCCCTTGCGCGCCTTGGTCGGCGCAAGCGGGACCGGCGGCGCCGCCGCGCTTGCCGGCTCAGCGGCGGGTGCAGCCTCGGGCACAGGTGGCGCCTCCGGTTCAATCGCCGGTTCGGCTTCGACCACCGGCGCGGCCACAACCGACGCGCCACGCCAGCGATAGTCGTTGGCCAGCGCGCGGCGGAAGTCGTCGACGACCTCCTGCTTCCCGTCGATATACCAGCGGTCGAGCACGGGCCAGCGGTAGAGCACCGCCGCGCGGATCTGCTGGTTAGCGGTTTGGCGATTCCACGCGTCGATCTCGCCGTACATGGCCTGCACCCAGCCCGAGTTCTGGTTGACCCACGGCTGCACCTGGCCGGCCTCGGCGACGAACGCCGGCAGATGACGCATCTCGGCGGGCACGGCGCCAAGGAAATCCGTGTACGTGCGGAAGTGCTGGTGGCGACTCTGGAACGGCGGCGCCATGCGCGCCTGGCTGGCCAGCAGCGACGGATCGGCGCCGTGCGTGTAGGCGTGCAGCGCAAAGCCATCGCAATTCTCCGGACCGAGAACCGTCAGAATATCGTGAAAATACTGCACCCAGTCGCCATTGGGATTGCCTGGGTAGATAGTCTGCGTGTTCCACGGTGCGACGGCGCCGACCAGCACCAGGTCATCTTCATGGCCGGGCAGCCGGTGCACGGCATCGCGACAGAGGCGATAGCAGCGCGCGTAGAGTTCCGGCGTAATCACCTCGCCGGGGCTGATGATGGCGCCGCGCGTCGAGCGCAGCCCGCGCGAGTGGTCGGGCAGGGCGTTGAAGCGCACGGCCAGCCCGCGCCGCGTCGGGTCGGCTTCGGCCGGCGGGCCGCCGCGCTGCGAGGTGTGGCGCGACCAGTCGATCTTGATGCCGGGCCGCTCGGCCGCGTAGTTCATCTCGTTGCCGATGATCCAGATGCGCGCGCCGCGGCTCGTGCCGACAAAGTTGGCCACGCGGCGGGCAAAGGCTTCGTACTGACTGCTGTGCGGGATCGTGCCGTCGGGCTCGTAGCCGTGATTGAGGCGGACGATGATGCCGAGGCCCTGGTTGCTGTAGCTCGAGTAATCGACGCCGGAGAGGTCGGCAGGATCGTGGCCGAGCACCTCGGAAAAGACGATCCAGCCGGGCTTGCCTGCCGCCAGCATGTGCGGCTCGCCCCCCGGCTCATGGATGCCAAAAATATACGGAGAATCGAATAACGGTCGAGGCATCTAGGCTCCACGTCGTAGTCTGTTCAAGACGCGGATTATAGCACGCTGCCGGCGAATGGCTCGATTTCACCGGCAGCGTGCGGAAGGAACCCGGGTTGACCTGCGTGCCGTTACGGGCGCAACTCGCTGGGAATGTTGCCCATGCTTGGCGGCGCCATGCGCGGCGCACCGGCCAGCGAGGGCAGCGCCGCGGCAAGCGAGGGCGCTGCCTGATCCAAAATGTACGGCGGCAGGCGATAGGATTCCGGCGGCAGATAGGGCAGCGGGTCGGAGAAGCCGCCCCAGCCGTCGGTGCGCTGGTACGGGTCGATGCGGATGGCGAAGTGCAGGTGCGGTCCCGTGCTGCCGCCCGTGTTGCCACTGCGGCCAAACACCTGCCCCGCGGCAAGTTGCTGACCCTGGCTCACATCAACACCAGACAGGTGAGCGTAGATCGACTCGCCCCACGGGTGACGCAGCAACACATAGTTGCCAAAGCCGTCCTGCTCGAATCCAACCTGCTGCACCACGGCGCCGTCGACCGCCTGCACCGGCGTCCCTTCCGGCAGCCAGAAGTCGATACCGTTGTGACCGAGCAACGGGACACCGTCGTAGGAGAAGCGGCTGTAGTAATCGGCGTTCTCACCCCAAAGCTGCGAGATGTCGAACGTGCCGGCATAGGGCGCCGTCAGATAGACGCCGGTCAGCGGGTCGGGAACGCCAGTGCCCGGCAGCTTGGGGGCATAGCGCAGCAGTGCGCCGGCGGCCGGTGTCGCCTCGGCCACCCAGCCGCGCACTTCGCCGCCAGGCACGAGGATGCCGCCGACGCGCCACCAGGCTAGGCCATCGACCTGCTCGCTGCCATCGAGGATCACGACGGTGCTGCGGGGCAGGAGCGCGCCCAGCACATCGTCACCAGGCTTGTTGGCCACGCCGGGTGAGCGGCGCACGTTGACGAAATCGGTCGTCTGGGCCAGGTCGCCAAGACGGAAGGTGTCGGGCGGCGTGTCGGTGTCGTGCACCATGACCATGAGCGTTTCGCCATCGGCGGTGCGCTCCGCCATCCACCCCTGCTGCAAGCGGCCAGCCGGATCGGCGATGCGCACCTGCCACCAGAGCATCGCGTCGCGCTCTTCCGGCCCGGAGAGCACCGCGCCCTCCACCCCCGGCATGATCTCGGCGATGATGTCTTCGGGCGCGGCGCTGACGCCGGACGTCCGGCGCAGGCGCACGATGGTGGTCGTGGCGAAGCGGTCGCCGGGCGTGAAGGTGTAGGCAGGCGGCGGCGCCGGCAGGGCCGGAGGTTCCGGGGCGCCCAATTCGAGCAGCACATCGCCGTTTGCCAGCGCCTGGGCCATCCAGCCGTTGAGCAGCCGGCCGTCAGGCGCGCGCCAGCTCAGCCGCCACCAGGTCATTTGGTCGGCACGTTCCGGACCGCCCAGCACGGTGAGCGCCTCGCCCGGTGGGACGAGTGCAACGGTGTCGGTCGCCGGCTTATTGGTGGTGCCGGGCGTCTGGCGCATGCGCACCGTCGTCGTCGTGCGCACAGTGTCGCCGGGGCTGAAGGCGCCGCCGGCGCCGCTCACCGGCGGTGCTACGGGCACATAGGCCTCAAGCAACACGATGCCGGTGGTCGTGTACTGGGCAACCCAGCCGTCGACCGTGGCGCCGTTGATCGGGCCGCGCACCGCCCAATAGGGCACGCCGCCGGCCATGACGAAGATCGGGTCACGCACGGTGAGCACGGTGCCCTGCGGAAGCTGGCCGAGCACCTGCCCTGCCGGTACGGCGCGCAGGTTGACGATGTCCAGCGTGCGCACAAAGTCGCCGGCCTTGTAGCTGGCCGGGCGCAACGTGCCGAAGACGGTCAGCGCCAGCAGGCGGATGCCGTCGAGCGTGTACTGGGCGATCCAGCCGTCGGTCACCTGGCCGTTGAGCATGGTGCGCACGGCCCAGTAGGGCAGCCCGCCCACCATGGCGTACTGCGCGTTGCGCACGGTGACCTGCGCGTCCACAGGCAACTGCCCCAGGATCTGCCCGCCGGGTGCGGCGCGGAAGTTGACGATGTCGAGCGTGCGCAGGACGTCGCCCACCTTGTAGGCGGCGGGCTTGGGCGGCGGCTCCTTCCAGCGGTAGTCGTTGGCCAGCGCGTCGCGGAAGCCGGCAATGACGCCATTCTTGCCCTCGATGTACCACTGGTCGAGCCGCGGCCAACGGTAGAGAATCAACGATCGAATCTGCTGATTGCCCGGCTGCTGGTTCCACCAGTTGATCTCGGCGTAGGCGGCCTGCACCCAGCCGTTGTTGGCATCCAGCCAGGGCACATCCTGGTCGGTCTCGGTAATGTAGACGGGAAGCTGGCGCATGGCAGCGGGAATCGCCGTCATGAAGTTGCGGTAGGTCACGAAGTTGTAGTAGTAGGCCTGGAAAGGCGGATTCATCGTCGAGGTATCGGTGATGAGCGCCGGGTCGCTGCCATGGGTGTAGGTGTGCAGCGCCATGCCGTCGCAGCCGTTGGCGCCCAGTCCGGCCAGGATATCGGTGAAGTACTGGATCCAGTTGCCGGTCGGATTGCCGGGGTAGACAGTGTCGATATTCCACGGCGCCACCGCACCGACGATGACCTGGTCGTCGGCATGGCCGGGCAGTGCCTTGATGGCGGCCCGGCACAATTGGAAGCACTGCACATAGTCGGCAGGCGTAATGGGCACGAGCGCGCCGCGTGTGGCGGCCGCAGCCAGGCGATCATCGCGCCGGGAAGGGTCGGCAGAGGCGGCGGGCTGCGGCGCCAGCGCGCCGAAGCGCGATTCGCTGCCGTGGCCAAAGGGGTCCTCGGCCGGCCCCGTCACGGGCTCGTCGGCGGCCGCAGCGACGTTTTCGGCGGTGCGCACGCCGGCGGCAGATTCCGGCCACTCCTGGCGGTGGTTCATCTCGTTGCCGATGATCCAGATGCGGCAGCCCGGCGAGGCGGCGACAAAGTTGGCGACACGGCGGGCAAAGTCAGGGTAGCGCGCCGGCAGCGGCAACGTGCCGACGCTGCCGTAGCCGTGGTTGATGCGGCAGATGATGCCGAAGTCCTGGTTGCTCCATGGCCTGTAATCGCGACCGCTCGTATCGGCGGGATCGCTGCCCACGGCCTCGGTGAAGAGCACCCAGCCGCGCCGGCCGGCCGCCGCCATGATCGACTCGCCGCCCGGATCGTGCAGGCCGAAGATATAGGGCGAGTCGAAGAGTTCACGTGGCATAAGTCCCCCCGGTGACGATTGGGGCGCGCGGCAGGGCGCCGGCGCAGGTGGATGATGACGCGGCGGCATGATAGCACGGATGGCGGGCGGCTGTCCATGCCGCCAAGTCCGGGACAAATCGACCAATTGCTACACGAACACGACTACACAATGGGGCTGCGACATAGCCATTCACAGGGCGGGCGTGCTCCGTCTCCCATCGGGAACATTCTTGTTGACTATGGAGTGCGGATTTGTTACATTTATTGTCAGAATTGGTTGTAGGACAAGTAGCTGGAAGCTCATTTTGGGCCAGAAAGTGAGCCGCTACCAGAGGAGAACCAGGATGCAATTGATCTTGAAGACACGGCTTCTGCTGCGCCCGCTGGCGCTGCTGGCACTGGTCACCATCACCGCCACCCTGCTGACTACACGCACTGCACTCGCGCAGTCGAACAATCACACCGTACAGCCTGGCGAGAGCCTGTCGGCGATTGCACGCAAGTACGGCACCGACGTATCGACGCTCATGCGCATCAACAACATCAGCGACCCAAACCTGGTCCGCTCCGGGCAGAAGCTGGCCGTGCCCGGCGGGCCGGTCGGCAGCGGCGCGGGCCGTGAATTTGATGTGATGGAAAGCGGCGCGCCGCTGCTGAATGCAGGCGAAGAGACGCGCATCTACGTGACGCAACCCGGCGATACGCTCTCCAGCGTCGCCGCGCGGGTGGGCACGACGGCCGCCCGCCTGGCCGAGCTGAACCAGCGTTCACCATCGGAGCGGCTGCGCGTGGGCGAGCCATTGCGCGTGCCCGCCAGCGCCTCCACTAACTTTTTGGTGCCGTTGGAAGACAGCATTCCGGCAGCCGGCAAGTATTACGTTCACGTCGTGGCGGAAGGGGAAACCTTGTCGGCGATCGCAGCGGCCTATGGCTCCTCCGTGCGCCAGATTCTCAAGGTGAATGAGTTTGACAGCGCCAACCAGGTCAAGCCCGGCATGCGCATCGTCGTGCCGCCGCCCTCCTTTGCCGAACTCTTTGCCAACGTGCCCATGGGTGAAAACGGCGTGCCGGAATATCCGGTCGTACCGACCGAGGGCAAATGGATCTCGGTAGACCTCAATCACCAGCGAACCTATGCATGGGAAGGCAACAAGCTGATCAAGAAGTTCGCCATTTCGTCGGGCAAATCACGCACCCCCACGGTGACGGGCGACTTCCGCATCTGGGCCAAGATCCCTTCGCAGACCATGGAGGGTGGCAGCCTGGCCGCCGGCGACTATTACAATCTGCCCAACGTGCAGTGGGTGCAGTACTTCTACAAGGACTACTCCTTCCACGGCGCCTACTGGCACAACAACTTTGGCGTGCCCATGAGTCACGGCTGCGTCAACATGACCAACGCCGACGCCAAGTGGCTCTACGAGTGGGCATCGCCGACGGTGACCGAGTTCAAGTGGCACGTCACCGAAAAGTCGGACCCCGGCACGCTGGTAATCGTTCATCCCTGACGCGCCGTGACCGAGTTCTTCGCCTACGAGTTACTCACCTGGCCCGAAGTCGCCGCGCTGCCACGCACGACGCCACTTGTCATCCCGCTGGGCGAGGGCTACGCGCCGGCCCGGCTAGCCAGCGCGCTGGGCAACCCGCCGGCAATCGGCCTGCTGCCCGCCATTCCATTCGGCTGGCCGGGCAGCGGACTGGCCGTGCCGGAGCCAATCTTTGGCCGGCTGGTGGCGAACCTGGCCGACAGCCTGCGCGACGACGGCTTCAGCAAGGTCCACGTGCTCACCCCGCAGGGCATTGACCTCGGCCTGGGCGCACAGCGGATCGCCCTGCCCCACGCCGGCCGCACATCCGTCGTCGCGCCGCTGCCCGCCGACGCCGACCGCGACAAGGTCGTGCTCATCCCCATCGGTCACACCGAGCAGCACGGCCATCACCTGCCGCTCAACACGGACACGGTCATCATCGACGCGATCGCGCGCGGCACGGTCGACCTGGCGCAGGGCGCGGCGGTCACGCTGCCGGCCTATCCGTACGGCGTGAGCACGCATCGCCCTGCCTTTGCGGGCACGCTCAACTGCGGCGGCCGCGCCTTCGAGGATTTCTGGCTGGCCGTCCTGGACACCCTCGTCGCCCGCGGCTTCACCCGCTTCTACCTGATGAGCGGCCACGGCGGCAACTGCTCTTTCCTGGTCAACGTCGTCAAATACGCCGGCGAACGCCACCCCCGCACCTTCAGCGCCACCGCCTGGCTGCACACCGCCGGCCACCGCGGCGCGCCGGCCATCGAGGCGCACCGGCGCTCCACCATCGGCGGCATGGGCCACGCCGGCGAACTGGAGACGGCCATGCTGCTGCACCTGCGGCCTGAGACCGTGCACATGGCGCGCGTCGTCGACGAAACCGACTTCGTGACGACGCCCAGCTATTACATGGACTGGATCGAAGGCGGCGCGCTCGTCGCCAACCCGCCGTGGGACGACGACAGCCGCACCGGGGCGTACGGCGCCGGCAGCCTGGCCACGGCCGAGCACGGGCGCATCTGGCTGGAGGCGGCCATCGCCGAGAAGGTCGATCACGTCGCCGAGATCCACGAACAGCAGCGGCGCCGCGAAGAACGACGCAAGGCCGGGTATGGGCTGTGGGGCAAAGTCATCAACAATTAGCAATCAGCAATCATCCATCAACAATTCAAATACCAATTGCTGATGGATGATTGCTGATTGGAGATTGCTGATGCCAATGAGTGCCGTACCGGCCGATCCGCGCTACAATAGAAGAGCAGGCAGGAACCGTCTGGGATCGTAATCGATCGTCGCCGGCGTCCTGCCCCGGACACACTTCTCTTCCAACAACCTCACAAAAGGAGTTCGCCATGCCATATCAAGCAAGCGATCAACGCTACGGCCCCATGCCCTACCGGCGCTGCGGGCGCAGTGGGCTCAAGTTGCCGGTGGTGTCGCTGGGACTGTGGCACAACTTCGGCGGCGTCGATACCTACGAGAATGCGCGGGCCATGGTGCTGCGCGGCTTCGACCTGGGCATCACGCACTTCGACCTGGCCAACAATTACGGCCCGCCGCCGGGCTCGGCCGAGGAGACCTTCGGCAAGATTATGGCGCAGGATCTGCGGCCCTACCGCGACGAGTTGATCATCTCCACCAAGGCCGGCTACTACATGTGGCCGGGACCGTACGGCGAGTGGGGCTCGCGCAAGTATCTCATCGCCAGCCTCGACCAGAGTCTCAAGCGCATGGGACTCGACTACGTCGACATCTTCTACAGCCACCGGCCCGACCCCGACACGCCGCTGGAAGAGACGATGATGGCACTCGATTACGCGGTGCGATCGGGGCGCGCGCTCTACGCGGGCATCTCGACCTACTCGCCGGAGATGACACGCCAGGCCGCCGCCATCCTGCGCGAGCTGGGCACACCCTGCCTGATCCACCAGCCGGCCTTCAGCATGTTCAACCGCTGGATCGAGGAGGGGCTGCTCGATGCGCTGGAGGAAGAGGGCATCGGCTGTATTGCCTTCTCGCCGCTGGCGCAGGGCTTGCTCACCAGCAAGTACCTCGACGGCATCCCCAGCGACTCGCGCGCGGCCAAGGCCCATGGCTTCCTCAGTGCCGACGAGGTCAGCGAGCAGCGCGTCACGATGGTGCACCATCTCAACGAGATTGCGGCCGGGCGCGGGCAGACGCTGGCGCAGATGGCCATCGCCTGGGTGTTGCGCCACCCGCAGATGACATCGGCCCTGGTCGGCGCCAGCAAGGTCAGCCAGGTCGAGGACAACGCCGCGGCTGCCGCCAACCTCGACTTCACCGCCGAGGAGTTGGAATCGATCGAAGCAATTCTCCGACATGACAACGAGCCGCCGGTGTGGTAAAGTCTGGCCGCCGGTGGAATCCACCGGCGGCCAACCCATCCGCCAAGAGAGACGCGCGTGCACCGATCATCCTACCTGCTGGGCAAGGGCGCCTGGGCACTCTTTACGATCCTCTTCGTGATCGTCCTGAATTTCTTTCTCTTCAGAATTCTGCCCGGCGACCCGGCTCGCGCCGGCTTGCGCGACCCTCGCCTGACCGTCGAGGCGCAGCAGGCCATCCGCGAGCGCTTCGGCCTGGACAAGCCCGTCATCAACTGCTTCCAGAGTCTCAACCCGCCGCAACTGGGTGATTGTGCGGTCAATCCGCTGGACACCCAGTTCTTTATCTACATCGGGAACCTGGTGCGCGGCGAGTTCGGCATCAGCTACCATACCAATCGGCCGGTCATCGAAGTGATCGCCGAGCGGCTGTGGAACACGCTCATCCTCATCGGCGCCGGCCAGATTCTGGCGATCATCTTCGGCATGTCGCTCGGCGTCCTGGCCGCATGGAAGGCGCGCACGCCCATCGACTTCGGCGCGCTGGGCTTCAGCCTGCTGGCGTGGAGCCTGCCCACCTTCTGGCTCGGCATCATCCTGCTCTTCTGGGGCAGCACCTATCTGGGCTTGCCCATCGGCGGCAAACTGACGCCCGGCATGACATACGCCAATGCCTGGGAATATCTGTGGGACCTCGGGCGCCACCTGTTCCTGCCGACGCTCACGTACACCATCGTCTTTCTGGGCGAGTACATGCTCATCATGCGCAGTTCGCTCGTCGAAGTCCTGTCGGAAGATTACGTGCTGACGGCCAAGGCCAAGGGGCTCAATCACTTCCAGATTCTCAAGGACCACGCGCTGAAGAACGCCATGCTGCCCATGGTCACCATCATCGCGCTCAACCTGGGTTTCACGGTGGCCGGCGCCGTGCAGATCGAGACGGTCTTCTCGTGGCCGGGATTGGGCGGCGCGATCTATGAGGCGGTCAACCGGCGCGACTACCCCATGCTGCAAGCGTCGTTCCTGCTGCTGGCCATCAGCGTAATTGCCGCCAACTTCATCGCCGACCTGCTGTACGCCTGGCTCGACCCACGCGTGCAGGCCAACTAGAGGACGGAGAGCGACCGATGGAAAACATGGCGGGCGGCTATCGAGGAGCGTGGAAGCGGTTGCGGCACCATCCCATGGGCATGATCGGCCTGGTCATGCTCGTCTCCGCCGTGACGGTAGCGATTCTGGCGCCCTGGATCAGCCCCTACGATCCCGACGCCGTGCGCCGCGTCTCGATCATGGACATCTACCAGCCGCCCAGCCCCGAGCACTGGCTGGGCACCGACGATGCCGGCGGCGACGTGCTGACCAACTTTCTCTACGGTGCGCGCGTCTCGCTGACTGTCGGCTTCTTTGCCTCGTTCATCTCCGTGGCCATCGGCGGAACCATCGGGCTGTCGGCCGGTTTTCTCGGCGGGCGCACCGAAACGATCCTCATGCGCTTCACCGACGTCATGCTCGTCATCCCCGACCTGCCACTCGCCGTCGTCCTCGTCGCGCTGACCAAGCCCAGCCTGACCAACATCATCCTCGTCATCGGCCTGCTGGGCTGGACGGGCACGGCGCGCCTGGTGCGCTCGCAGACGCTGTCGGTCAAGCAGCGCAAGTTCGTGACGCGGGCGCGGGCAGTCGGCGCAGGCAGCGGCTATATCATCCGCCGCCACATCTTCCCGCTGGTGCTGCCGCTCATGGTCGTCAATACGATATTGGTCATCTCGCTGGCCATCCTCAACGAGAGCACGCTCAGCTTTCTCGGCCTGGGCGATCCGGCCACGCTGAGTTGGGGACAGATGCTCAACTACGCCTTTACGCGCGGCGCCATGAGCGCAGGCGCGTGGTGGGCGCTGGTCGTGCCCGGTTTCGGCATCGTCTGGGTCGTGCTGGGCTGCACGTTGCTGGGTCAGGGACTGGAGCAGGCGCTCAACCCGCGGCTGACGACACACCATCTCTCCGTGGGGCGCGGCATGATCGCGCTGCGCGACATCGAGGCGCCCGGCGGCGTGACGCCCGGGCCGCCCAGCCCGGCCGCGGCCGATTAGGAGCCGGCATGAGCGACACATTTACGGAGAACCGCATTCAGAACGAAGCGCTGCTGACGGTCAATCGCCTGTCGGTCGATTATGTCGCCTCCGGGCAGAAGCCGGCTGCGGCGGTACGCAATGTCACCTTCACGCTGCGCCGCGGCGAAGTGCTGGGCGTCGTCGGCGAGAGCGGCTGTGGCAAGTCTACGCTCATGCTGGCGCTCATGCGTCTGCTGCCCGCGGCGGGACGCATCGTCGGCGGGCAAGTGCGGCTGGGCGACGTCGACGTGCTGGCGCTTTCCGAGCGCGAGATGGCCGACCTGCGCTGGAAGCGTATCGCCATGATCTTCCAGGGCGCCATGAACGCGCTCAACCCCGTGCGCACCATCGGCGACCAGATCGCCGAGGCCATTCGCCTGCACGAAGGCATCCAGGACACGGCCGTACTCAACCGCCGCGTCGGCGACCTGCTGGAGCTGGTGGGCATCGCGTCGGGCCGGCGCAACCAGTACCCGTTCCAGTACTCGGGCGGCATGCGCCAGCGTGCGATGATCGCCATGGCGCTGGCCTGCTCGCCCGATGTCGTCATCGCCGACGAGCCGACGACCGCGCTCGACGTCATGATCCAGGCACAGATCCTGCAACTGCTCTCCGACCTGCGCCGCCAGCTCAATCTCTCCATCCTGCTGGTGACGCACGATCTGGGCATCGTCGCCGAGCTGTGCGACAACGTCATGGTCATGTACGGCGGCGTGCTCGCCGAGTACGCGCCCGTCGACGTCATCTACAACGAACCGCGCCACCCGTACACGCAGGAGTTGCTCAAGGCCTTCCCCGACCCGACGAAACCGACCCAGCGGCTGGCGTCGATTCCCGGCGCGCCGCCGCGGCTCAACGCCCTGCCGCCGGGCTGTCGCTTTGCCCCGCGCTGCCCGCTGGCCTTTGAGCGCTGCCAGACCGAACAGCCGCCCGTCTACGACCTCGGCAACAGCCACCGTGCGAGTTGCTTCCTGGTCGAGACGCCCGTCGCCGCGGAGCGTTCCTCATGAGCGAGCCGTTGTTGAAAGTGGAGGGGCTGCGCAAACTCTTTGCCATCGGCCGCGGCGGGTTCCGGCGCGGCGCCCCGCTCCTGGTCCATGCCGTGGATGGCGTGAGCTTCGAGATCGCAGCGGGCGAGGCGCTGGCCGTCGTCGGCGAGAGCGGCTGCGGCAAGTCGACGCTGGCATTGACGCTCATGGGGCTGGAAACGGCCACGGCCGGCAGCGTGCGCTTTGACGGCAGGGAATTGGTGGGGCTGGGCAGCGGCGCGCTGAAAGAGACGCGGCGCCGCATCCAGATGATCTTCCAGGACCCCTACGAGTCGCTGAACCCGCTGATGACCGTGGGCGAGATCGTGGCCGAGCCGCTGCACGTGCACGGGCTGGCGAAGGCCGCGGACGAACGGCAGCAACGTGTCATGCAGGCGCTGGCCGATGCCGGGCTCAAGCCGGCCGATCACTACATCCACCGCTTCCCGCACGAACTCTCCGGCGGGCAGCGCCAGCGCGTGGCCATCGCCGCCGCGCTCGTGCTGGAACCGCAGTTGCTCATCGCCGACGAGCCGGTTTCCATGCTCGACGTCAGCATCCGCGCCGAGATACTCAACCTGCTGGCCGACCTCAAGCAGACACGCAACATCGCCATCCTCTTCATCACGCACGACCTGGGCACCGTCTCCGCGGTGGCCGACCGCATCGCCGTTATGTATCTGGGGCGCATCGTGGAGACGGGCACCGTCGCCGAAGTGATGACCGCACCGCAGCACCCGTACACGCGCGCGCTGCTCTCCGTCGTGCCGGCGCCCAACCCGCGCCTGCGCCGCCAGCACATCATCCTGCAAGGCGAGACGCCCGACCCCATCCACCTGCCGCCCGGCTGCCGCTTTCACCCGCGCTGCCGCATCGCCACGGATCAATGCCGCACCGTCGACCCCGCGCTTGCGCCGACCACCACCGGACAATTGGCTGCGTGCATCCATCTGGATTCGTCCCAATAGGTGACAATTGTCCCTTTTCACTTCCGGCGCGATCGGCTAGAATCAAGGCGTTTGTGAATTTTCCCACAAGCAGTAATTGAGCGATTCATCCAAACCTTGATCAGCGGAGATCCAGCCATGACGACGACCGTCAATTCTTCCCACCAACACCCGGCCGCGCACGCCAAGCACGAGCCCTGCTCCGGCAAGCTCTGGGGCGAGGAGATGCCGCGCGTGCTCGACGTACTCGACCTCGAGGCGCCGTCCAGCGAACTGACCTATGCCGTGTGTGATTGCTGCCAGCAGTGGAGCTACTGCTATACCCTGCTCATCGACCGCGAGGGGCTGCCCGTGGGTCAGCGCTCATTCTGCAAGGAATGCTGGTCGAAGTACGCGCGTTCGCAAGAGTAAGAAGGAAAAGCACAGCCACAAAGACACGAAGCACACCAAGGCGCACAAAGAAACACCTGGATACCGGGCGTAACGGCCTTCTTCGTGCCCCTTTGGGCTCTTCGTGGCTTGGTGGCTGAATATCAGGTGTCTTCTGACGGTATGGCCGACAGCGGGTTTGCGGCGCGCCCTACTCGATCGTCTCTTCCGGCACGACAGCCGGGCGCAGCATTACCACGCGCAGGCGTTCACCCCAAGACGCCGCGCGCCCCTGGCGCATCTCAAAGATCACAATCGTCGGCACGTAGAAGAAGAAGTCGGCGGCCAGCTTGCCCAGGGCGATGCCAAGCCAGGCAACGGGCACCAGGTTAAGGCCGGCGTAGATCATGAGCGGGCGCACCAGCAGCGTGTCGGCCAGCTCGGCCGGGCCGAACTCCAGCAGCAGGTCGCGCACGATGACGAGCACCAGCAGCAGCGATAGCGCCGCCCCGCCCTGCACGCGCCAGCGGAGCTCACGGCCGAAGATCACGCCGTAGTAGGCGAAACCCTCGCCCGCCACCGCCGCGGTCGTCGCCCACACCGGCTCACCCGTGGCCCACAGCGCCAGCAGACCGAACAACGTCGCCGCCAGCACGCCTGCCGCCTCCGAAGGCAGATAGCGGCGGCACCACTGGAGCACCTTGTGGTCGGCAGGTAAGGTGGACAATCGGGCGGGCAGGTTCATGGCTTCTCTCGCTTTCTCTCACCGAAATCTGGTTGGCAGGCACCACTCTAGCCGCACGCTGTGACACGATGGTGACACCAGCGTGACAGCGGATGGGTCACGGCGCCGGGTGCGGTGAGGATAGCGGGTTGCGCGTTGATGGGGCGTTGATGCGCGGCGCGCGGCCACGGATCGACCGGCGTAGTCCGGATCGCCCGTGGGTGAAACGAACAACAAAGAAGGCGACACGCGCGTGCCGCCTTCTTTGTTGTATGGATATGGCGCTGGTTGCCGGCTGCAACCAGCGCACGCTGCCGACTACCGGGCGATCAGCGGCAGGTGAAGCTCCATAGTTGCGGTAACGTCTGCCGCTTCGGACGACAGCTCGGATTCCATCGGCGCCTCCTCGGTAATCGTCGCTTCTTCGGGCG
This sequence comes from Caldilineaceae bacterium, assembly GCA_020634815.1. Lineage (GTDB taxonomy): Bacteria > Chloroflexota > Anaerolineae > Caldilineales > Caldilineaceae > Caldilinea. The sequence goes on from JACKBA010000009.1 coordinate 133,381, forward strand.
TGGCCTCCGGCGTCGCGGCTGGGTCGGTCGCCGGCAGATCCTCCGCCGCAGGCACGTCCGGTGTGGCCTCTGCGTCAGGAATCGGTTCCGCTTCCGCCGCTTCGTCATCCGGCGCTCCGGGATCGACGCCCTTCTCCACCGGCGCCGTGGGCGTGGCTTCCGGCGTTGCCAGTTCCTCTGCCGGTGCGTTCTGCTCGACGCTCTCCTCGGCCGGAGCCTGAGGTGTGGCTGCGGCACCGGGCTCGGCACCCTCTGGCGCCAGATCGGCCGGCGCGGGTGCGGCCTCTGGTTCCAGCGAAGCGCCGCCCGATGCCTCCTGGACGCTGCCCAGGTTGCCGGCGTTCGCCACCGTGGGCAGGAAGAGGCGCGTGACCATGGTTGGCTCGTCGACCGGGTCGAGTGCCGTCGGTACACTGGAGCGCAGGACGAGAGCGAAGTTGGTTCCGTTCCCGGCCACGGCGGCCAGGTCCACATTCTGGCTGCTCCCACCGATCGGGAAGAATACATCCGGTAACTGGCTGAGGGCGACGACATAGGCACCCGCCGGCAATCCATCGAAGTGGAAGAAGCCGTCGGCATCGGTCAGCGTGCTCTGCTGCGCCGCCCCGGACAGCGAGAGGGCGATATTCTCCAGGCCCGCGGCCGGCCCGATGTCGGAGCGATAGACGCGGCCGCCGATCGTACCCTGGCGCGCCATGCTGACATCGAGATTGGCGCCGGGGCGCTCGGCCGTGAGCGTTGCCGCGCTTGCGGCGGTCTGAACGAACTGCGCTGCCGTCACGTTGACCTGATAGTCGCCGGTCGGTACGTTGTTGAATTGGTAGCTGCCGTTCGACGCCGCAGTTACCTGCTGCACCAGGTTGCTACCTGTCAGCAGTTGCACCTGGACGCCGCCGACGCCCTTCTCGTGGCTGTCGGCACTCTGGTTGCCGTCGACATCCTCGAAGAGAACGCCCCGAATCGTGCCATTGGCGATCAGTCGTGTCGCGGACTTGGCGATGCGTGTGCCGCCGCCGGAGAAGGTCACCGGAATCGATTGTTGCGGTGCCGTGAATCCGGGGGGCGGCGTCACGACGAGGTTGTAGCTGCCCGGCGCGACATTCAGGAACTGGAAGACGCCGAGGCTGTTGACACGCACCGACGGTACGGCAACCGCCGTGCCGCTGCTTTGCACCAGTCCGCCGCCGGTGAGTCCTACGTCGCTGCCCGGTTCGACCACGCCACTGAGACTTTGGTCGGGCAGGGCGGTGAAGAGAGCCACCGCGCTGATGCCGCTTTGGCCGGCCGGCAGGTTGACCAGGCGGTCGGCAATTCCGCTCAGCACGTAGCCCGTCCCGGCCAGCGACCCGACCGAAACCGAGTATATGCCAGACGGTACGTCGCTGAAGAGATAGCTGCCGTCCGATACGGTCACGGCATTCAGCAGCGATGCGCCACCCTGGACCTGGATCGTGACACCTGCCACGCCAGGCTCGCCCGCGTCACGGAGCATGTTGTCGTTTTGGTCGACAAAGAGCGCACCGGAGATCGAGTTGGGCGAGCGCAGAGCGAAGTTGGCGACGGCGCTCGAAGCCGCGCCGAGATCGGCCAGCACTGCGGCCGAACCGGTCGGAATCGTGTACCCGGCAGGCACCTCGATCTCGACACGGTACTGGGCAACGGCGAGGGCGGCGAATCGATAGTCGCCGTTGACGCTCGTCACCCGCTGCGCCACGAGTTGCTCGGTGGCCCGGTTGAAGAGTTTGACCGTTACGCCGCTCACCCCAGCTTCGCCACCGTCCTGCGCGCCGTTGCCGTTGCCGTCAGCGAAGACCACGCCCTGGATCAAGCCCTGGACCTGGAGGCCGAAGTTGGCCACGCGCGAGCCGCCGGACGGCATGCCCACGGGCTGCGTCAGGAGGGTGGACGCCACGTAGCCTGCCGGCAGTGTCACATCGACAGAGTAATTGCCGACCGGTACGTTGGCATAGCGGTAGGTGCCATCGCTCTTGGTTTCGACGGCGCCCAGCGGGTTGACCGTGACGGTCACACCGCCGATGCCGGGTTCGTTATTATCCTGTTGGCCGTTGCCGTCGGTGTCCTCATAGACCACGCCCTGGATCAGACCCTGGGCCTGCAAGGAGAAGTTGGCCGGGCTGGAACCGCCGCTAGCCACATTCAACGTACGCGTGGTCAGGCTCCCCGCGATATACCCGGCCGGCACGCTGATGGAGAGCGTGTATCTGCCCGGAGTTACATTGGTGAAGACGTAGCTGCCGTCCAGGCTGGTGGCCGTGGTTGGCCCATCGGTTCGGGCAATGGAGACACCGCCGACGCCGGGCTCGCCGCTGTCCTTGACGCCGTTACCGTTGCGGTCGTCGAAGACCACACCCTGGATCACACCTTGCGCCTGGAGGATGAAGTTCGCCTGCGCGGCGCTCCCACCGGCCACGTTGACCGTGCGGCTGGTGCGGCCGAAGGCGAGATAACCCGCCGGCACGGTGACGGTAACGGCGTGGCTGCCCACAGCCACCGCATTGAAGCGATAGCTGCCGTCGCCGGCAGTCATGACCTGCTGTCCGCCGCTACGGGTGACGGTAACGCCGCCGACGCCAGGTTCGCCGTTGTCCTGCCGGCCGTTGCCGCTGCGGTCATCGAAGACCACGCCCTGGATCACGCCCTGCGCCTGGAGCGCAAAGTTGACCTGGGCGGAGCCGCCGCTGCCGACATTGACCGTACGGATGGTCTGGCCCGTAGCGACAAAGCCCGCCGGCACCGCAATACCAAGCGTGTAGCTGCCCGGAGTGACGTTGCTGAAGCGGTAGCCGCCGTCGACGCTCGTGGTCGCCGTGACGCCGTTGCTCTGGCTAATGACCACGCCGCCGACGCCCGGCTCGCCGCTGTCCTGCTCGCTATTGCCGTTGCGGTCGTCGAAGACCACGCCCTGGATGACGCCCTGCGCCTGCAAGGCGAAGTTCGCCTGCGCCGAACCGCCGCTGGCCACGTTCACCACGCTACTCGTCTGACCAACCGACACGTACCCCGCCGGCACGCCCACGAAGAGCGTGTAGCCGCCCGGCACCACGCTGGTGAAGAGATAGCTGCCGTCGATGCTGGTCGTCGTGTCCGGTCCATCGTCGCGCGTGATCGTCACGCCACCGACGCCGGCCTCGCCCACATCCTGCGCGCCGTTGCCGTTGAGGTCATCGAAGACCACGCCCTGCAACACGCTTTGCGCTTGGAGGGCGAAGTTCGCCCGCGCCGAGCCGCCGGCTGCCACGTTGACCGTGCGGTTGGTGCGTCCCACCGAGACGTAGCCAGCCGGTAGATCGAGGTAGAGCATGTAGCTGCCTTCAGCCACATTGGCGAAGCGATACTTGCCGTCGAGGCTCGTCGTGGCGGTCGGGCCGTCTTCCAGAGCGATATTCACGCCGCCGAGGCCCGGTTCGCCGCTGTCCTGCCGGCCGTTGCCGTTGAGGTCGTCAAAGACCACACCCAGCACACCCTGCACCTGCAAGGCGAAGTTCGCCTGCACCGAGCCGCCGATCCCTACATACACCGTGCTGCTCGTCTGGCCGGATGGCACGTAGCCGGCCGGCACAGCAATGGTGAGGGAGGTGCTGATGGGCGAGACGGTGCTGATGCGATTGCTGCCGTCCAGGCTCGTGGTCGTCGACAAGCCGCCGGACTGGCTCACGACCACGCCACCCACGCCGGCTTCATCGGCATCCTGCATGCCGTTGCCGTTGAAGTCGTCGAAGACCACGCCCTGGATCACGCCGCGTGCCTGGAGGGTGAAGTTCGACTGCACCGAACCGCCACTACCGACATTGACCGTGCGCCTCGTCTGCCCGACGGCAACAAAGCTGTCGGGCACGGTGATTGCGAGGAGATAGGCGCCGGGCACGACATCGGTGAAACGATAGGTTCCGTCCAGGCTCGTGTCCGCGGTCGGCCCGTCGCCGCGCGCGACGGTGACGCCGCCGACGCCGGTTTCGCCGTTGTCCTGCACGCCGTTGCCGTTGCGGTCGTCGAAGACCAGACCCTGGATCACGCCCTGCGCCTGGAGCGCAAAGTTCGCCTGTGCCGCGCCGCCGGCCGCCACACTCACCGTGCGGCTGGTGCGCCCAACAGCCACATAGCCCGCCGGCACGTCGATGGCGAGCGTGTAACTGCCCACGGTCACATTGCTGAAGCGGTAGCTGCCGTCGCTGGCGGTCGCCACGCTCGGCCCGTCACTCCGGCCGATAGTCACGCCACCGATACCCGCTTCGTCCGCATCCTGGCGATTGTTGCCGTTGAGATCGTCGAAGACTACGCCCTGGATGGCACCCTGCGCCTGGAGCGCAAAGTTCGCCTGCGCGGAGCCGCCGCTGCCGACGTTCACCGGGCGGCTGGTCTGCCCCGTGGCGACGAAGCCGCCCGGCACTGCGATGCCAACCGTATAGCTGCCCGGCGAGACATTGCTGAAGCGGTAGCCGCCGTCTACGCTCGTGGTCGCCGTGACGCCGTTGCTCTGGCTGATGACCACGCCGCCGACGCCCGGCTCGCCGCTGTCTTGCTCGCTATTGCCGTTGCGGTCGTCGAAGACCACGCCCTGGATCACACCCTGCGCCTGCACGGCGAAGTTCGCCTGCGCCGAACCGCCGCTGGCCACGTTCACCACACTGCTCGTCGGACCGACAGGCACGTACCCCGCCGGCACGCCCACGAAGAGCGCGTAGCCGCCGGGGATCACGCTCGTGAAGAGATAGCTGCCATCACCGTTCGTCGTTGTACTCGGCCCGTCGTCGCGGTTGATGGTGACACCGCCGACGCCGGCCTCGCCCACATCCTGCGCGCCGTTGCCGTTCAGGTCGTCGAAGACCACGCCCTGCAAGACACTCTGCGCCTGGAGGGCGAAGTTCGCCCGCGCCGAGCCGCCGCTCGCCACGGTCACCAGCCGGTTCGGCCGGCCGAATGCAACATAGCCCGCCGGCAGATCGAGGTATAGCACATAGCTGTCTGGAGCCGCGTTGGCGAAGCGATACTTGCCGTCGAGACTGGTCGTAGCGGTCGGGCCGTCTTCCAACGTGATGCTCACGCCGCCGATGCCCGGTTCGCCGCCGTCCTGCCGGCCATTGCCGTTGAGGTCGTCATAGACCACGCCCAGCACACCCTGTATCTGCAACGCGAAGTTCGCCTGCACCGCGCCGCCGATAGCCACGTTCACCGTGCTGCTCGTCTGGCCGGATGGCACATAGCCCGCCGGCACGTCAACCGCGACCGTGTAGCTTCCCGGCGCCACATTGCCGAAGCGGTAGCTGCCGTCGAGGCTGGTGGTGGCGGTCACGCCGCCGGATTGGCTCACAACCGCGCCGCCCACGCCGGCTTCATCGGCATCCTGCACGCCGTTGCCGTTGAAGTCGTCGAAGACCACGCCCTGGATCACGCCGCGCGCCTGGAGAATGAAGTTCGACTGCACCGAGCCGCCGCTGCCGACGTTGACCGTGCGGCTGGTCTGGCCGACGGCCACATAGCTATCCGGCACAGTGATGGCGAGGGCATAGACGCCTGGCACCACGTCGGTGAAGCGGTAAGTGCCGTCGAGACTCGTGTCTGCGATCGGCCCGTCGCCACGTATAATGGTGACGCCGCCGATGCCGGTTTCGCCATTGTCCTGCACGCCGTTGCCGTTGCGGTCGTCGAAGACCAGACCCTGGATGATGCCCTGTGCCTGCAAGGCGAAGTTCGCCTGCGCTGCGCCGCCGGCCGCCACACTCACCAGGCGGCTGGTGCGCCCCACGGCCACATAGCCGGCCGGCACGTTGATGGAGACCGTATAGTTGCCCACGGTCACATTGCCAAAGCGGAAACTGCCGTCGCCGGCCGTTGCAGTGTCCTGCCCGGCGCCGCGACTGACCGAGACACCACCGATGCCAGCTTCGCCGGCATCCTGGCGGCCGTTGCCGTTGAGGTCGTCGAAGACCACGCCCTGGATGACGCCCTGCGCCTGGAGCGCAAAGTTTGCCTGGGCGGAGCCGCCGCTGCCCACGTTGACCGTGCGGCTGGTCTGGCTCGTAGCGACAAAGCCCGCCGGCACCGCGAAAGACAAAGTGTAACCGCCTGGCGAGACGTTACTGAAGCGATAGCCGCCGTCGCTGCTGGTGGTCGCCGTGACGCCGTTGCTCTGGCTGATGACCACGCCGCCGACGCCCGGCTCGCCGCTGTCCTGCGCGCCGTTGCCGTTGCGGTCGTCGAAGACCACGCCCTGGATCACGCCCTGCGCCTGCACGGCGAAGTTCGCCTGCGCCGAACCGCCGCTGGCTACGTTGACCACGCGGCTGGTTTGACCGGAGGAGACATAGCCCGCCGGCACGCCCACGAAGAGTGTGTAGCCGCCCGGCACCACGCTCGTGAAGAGGTAGCTGCCGTCCATGCCCGTCGTGGTATTTGGCCCGTCGTCGCGCGTGATCGTCACGCCGCCGACGCCGGCCTCGCCCACATCCTGCGCACCGTTGCCGTTCAGGTCGTCGAAGACCACGCCCTGCAAGACGCTCTGCGCCTGGAGGGCGAAGTTCGCCCGCGCCGAGCCGCCGCTCGCCACCGTCACCAACCGGTTGGTGCGTCCTACTGCTACATAGCCGGCCGGCAGGTCGAGGTAGAGCATGTAGCTGCCCGCAGCCACATTGCCGAAACGATACTTGCCGTCCAGGCTCGTGGTGGCGGTCGGACCATCCTCCAGCGTGATGCTCACGCCGCCGATGCCCTGCTCGCCGCTGTCCTGCTGATTGTTCCCGTTGAGGTCGTCGAAGACCACGCCCAGCACACCCTGCACCTGCAAGGCGAAGTTCGCCTGCACCGACCCGCCGATAGCCACATTCACCGTGCTGGTAGTCTGGCCCGACGGCACATAACCCGCCGGCGCTGCGATGGAAAGCGTGTAACTGCCCGGTGAGACGTTGCTAAAGCGATAGCTGCCGTCGAGACTGGTGGTGGCGGTCACGCCGGTGGACTGGCTCACGACCACACCGCCCACGCCGGTTTCATCGGCATCCTGCACGCCGTTGCCGTTGAAGTCGTCGAAGACCACGCCCTGGATCACGCCGCGCGCCTGGAGGATGAAGTTCGACCGCACCGAACCGCCGCTGGTCACATTCACCGTGCGGCTCGTCTGGCCGACGGCCACGTAACCGTCAGGCACGGTAATCGACAGGGCATAGATGCCGGGCACAACATCGGTGAAGCGGTAGGTGCCGTCCAGCCCGGTGGCGATAGTGATTCCACCGCTGCGTGCGACGGTGGCGCCGCCGATGCCGGTTTCGCCATTGTCCTGCACGCCGTTGCCGTTGCGGTCGTCGAAGACCAGCCCCTGGATGACGCCCTGCGCCTGCATGCTGAAGTTCGCCTGCGCTGCGCCGCCGCTCGCCACACTCACCGTGCGGCTTGTGCGGCCCACGGCCACATAACCCGCCGGCACAGCGATGGACAGCGTGTAGCTGCCCACACTCACATTACTAAAGCGGAAACTGCCATCCAGGCTGGTGGTAGTCGTCACGCCGGTGGATCGGCTGACCATCACGCCGCCGATGCCGGGTTCGCCTGCGTCCTGGCGGTTGTTGCCGTTGAGGTCGTCGAAGACTACGCCCTGGATAGCGCCCTGCGCCTGTAAGCTGAAGTTCGCCTGGGCCGAGCCGCCGCTGGGTACGTTCACCGTGCGGCTGGTCTGGCCGATGGGAACAAGGCCAGATGGCACGCTGACAAAGAGCGTGTATGCGCCCGCGTTCACACTGGCAAAGCGGTAGCTTCCGTCGTCGCCGGTGGTAGTGCCTGGCCCGTCGTCGCGATTGATAGTGACGCCGCCGACACCCGGCTCGCCGATATCCTGTGTGCCGTTGCCGTTGCGGTCTTCAAAGACCACGCCCTGGATGACGCCCTGGGCTTGCAGGGCGAAGTTCGCCTGGGCTGAACTGCCGTTGACGACATCGACCATGCGGCTGGTCTGGCCCACGGAGACATAGCCGGCCGGCACAGTAACGAAGAGGATGTAGCCGCCGGGCACGACATCCGTGAAGCGATAGCTGCCCTCGACACCCGTCGTAGTATCAGGCCCGTCGTCACGCGTGATGGCGACGCCGGCGATACCCGGTTCGCCGCTGTCTTGTGCGCCGTTGCCGTTGCGGTCGTCATAGACCACACCCTGAATGACGCCCTGGGCCTGCATGATGAAGTTTGCGCGTGCCGAACTGCCGCCGGCCACATTCACCGTGGTCGAGGTCGGGCCGACGGCCACATAACCGGCCGGCACGCTGGCCACGAGGGTATAGCTGCCGGGCGTGACGCCGTTGAAACGATAACTGCCGTCATCACCGGTCGTCGTGTTTGGGCCGCCGGCGCGGGTGATGGTTACGCCGGCAATGCCGGGTTCGCCAAGGTCCTGCGCCTTGTTTCCGTTGAGGTCGTCGAAGACCACGCCCTGGATCACGCCCTGCGCCTGGAGCGCAAAGTTAGCTTTGGCGGCGCCACCGCTAGACACACTCACCGTGCGACTGGTCGGGCCCGAGGCCACGTAGCCGGCGGGCACGGCGATCTGGACGGTGTAGGCGCCCACAGGCACGTCGCCAAAGCGGTAGGTACCGTCGCTGGCAGTTGATGTATTGGGGCCACTGCTGCGGGCGACGGTCACACCGGTGACGCCGGGTTCACCCACATCCTTTGCCCCGTTCCCGTTGAGGTCGTCGAAGACGACGCCTTCGATCGCCCCGGTGGACGGGGGACTCATGGTGACGGTGACGGTTGCCGTATCGGTCAGCCCGCCCGAGTCCGCCACCTGGTAGACAAAGGCATCGGCGCCGACATAGCCGTTTGCCGGCGTGTAGACGAACGCGCCGGATTGAGCGCCGGTAATCTGCACGGCACCGTGGGACGCGGATGTGGCCACGGTAAAATTCACTGCGCCGCCATCGGGATCGATACCCACGAGGGTATTGGTGACGGGGATGTTGGCCAGCGTGGCGAAGGTCAGGTCCAGCCCCGGCCGCAGAGGAAGTGAAGAGTTAAGCCAGCCTGGCCCGCCGAAGAGCACGCCGGTTTGGCCGCCCGCCTTGTCGGCGGTGGTGTTGCCGCTGCTCTCATCCAACGGCCAGTATCCGACCAGACCCGACTCGCCGGCGTTCATCCGGTTGTACATCGCAGCCTGGATATCGGCCTGGCTGCGCGCCACATTCCAGAGCCGCACCTCGTCCAACTGCCCCGACATAGGCATGATCACCGAACTGATGCTACTGACGGGAGCGGTGCCGTTATATTCTGCACCAAGCGTCAGGCGCGTAGCAGTTGACGGTGTGGTGGCCGGCACCGAACTCAAGAACGTCAGCGCGACCGGTGTCCCATCGACATACAGCTTCAAACGGTCGGCGTTGGACGACTTCGTGCCGTCAAAAACCGCGGCCAGGTGCACCCATTTGTTCAGCTCGATCTTAGCGCTGCTATAGCCGTAGCCGCCGTTGACGGCAACCGCGACCTGGCCTTGGGTGCCATAAAGCTGAATCATCGCTGCGCGGTCGCCGTCACTCTGCCGCTTGGCCAAGATTGTTGTGTAGTTGTTGAAGGCAGTGAGGCGCGCCCAGCCCTCGATCGTGTAGCGATTGACGCCATTCAGCGCGGCGACGTTACCCAGGTCCACGATATCGTTGGCGCCGTCAAACGCGAGCGCGCCGTTGCGCCCGGCCACCGGTGGCGAATTGACGCTGCGCACCGCAATACTCACCGTGGCGTCATCGGTCAGGCTCTGGACATCGGTGACCCGATAGGTGAAGCTGTCCGTACCGTTGTAGTTGGGGTTTGGCGTGTAGGTAAAGGCGCCGGTCGACGCATTGGTGATTTGCAGATTGCCGTGGGCCGGCTGGGTCACCGTCGAGTAAGTGAGCGCGCCGCCGTCGGGATCCATGCCAAGCAGCGAGTCGTTCACGGGTGTTACATCGTTGGTCGAGAAGGACAGATCCAGGCCGGGCAGGATGGGCGGCCCGGTCTGCAACCAGGAAGGCAGACCCACCAGCGTCCCGTTGAGAACGCCCTTGTGGTCGTTGAGCACTGTGCCGCTGCCCTCGTCCATGGGCCAGTAATTGACGAGACCCGCTTCGGAACCGGTCAGCCGGCGGTACATATTCGTCTGAATGTCGGTCTGGCTGCGCGCCACATTCCACACGCGCACTTCGTCCATACTCCCCTGAATGCGGAAATCTTCGTCATCATCCTTGTAACTGCCCAGCCGATACCAGCTATTGGCATACGCGATCGGGCCGGATTGGGCGGTGGATGAGTTCATCAGATCTCCATCCACATAGAGTTTCATGGTGGTGCCGTCATAGGTGCCGGCCAGGTGAACCCACCGATTGGGCAACACGGAAAAGTCACTCAAATAGGTCATTCCTGTTCCCGTGGTGGACAGACCAAAATAGACCCCGTCTGCATCCGGCGTTCCCCACGTCCCCATCGCCCAACCCCATTCAGAGGTGGCATTGTCCTGGAGAAAGCCGATGAATGCCGACCACTTCTTGAACTGAGCAATGTTCACCCATGCTTCAACGGTAATGTCCTTCACCGGCAGGCCGAGCGTGGTCGCAGAGACCTTGGCTGTGTCGGTGTAGACGCTGACGTAGTCATTGGTACCATCGAAGGAAAGGACGCCGTTTCTGCCGGCCACCGGCGCAGTGGGGGTCGTGATCTGCGCGTACTCAACGGCGCCGATGTCACAGTGGCTGCCCCACGGCCGTGTCACGCCGCGCTGGTCTACATTGCCCACCGGAGCCGACGCGCAATAGACGTCATTGCCGGCATTGACGACAAACGAACCGGCGATGGGTGCCGCAGTCTGGGTTGGGCCGCCGTTGTTGGCCAATACACCCAGATCGGCGCTGCCGGAATACCTCGCCGAACAGCCGCCATCGCCCACAAGGTTTTCCACGTTGACGGAGATTGTGGATTGGCCTGAGACTGCTTCGCAGTCATTGCCTCTTGTCGCTCCGGCGATGATCGTATTGGCGTATTGCAGCGAACCACGCTGGTAGAGACCGCCACCGCTGGTCGACTCCGTCACCAGACTGGCGGTGTTGGCAGCATTCTGCCAGATGGTTACATTGGCAAGCGTGGTCGCCGACCCCGCCACATTGGAAATGCCGCCACCATACGACCCGGCAGAATTTGCAGCGATGGTGCTATTAGCGATGGTCATCGTGCCAAAGTTCATAATGGCGCCACCTTCGTTATTGGACTGATTGGACGTAAAGGTGCTGCCTCGCACCGTCAACGTCCCCCAGTTACCAATGGCGCCTGCATAGTTGCCCTTGTTGGAAGAAAACGTGCTGTTGATGATCGTCAGATCGCCGTTGTTGACAATCGCTCCGCCATAGGGCGTGGGAGAATACGCCAGCGCGCTCCCCTTGGTGAAAGTCAGGTTCTTGAGGACGGCAGTCACACCGGCGTTGACTGTGAATGCCCGCACGTCGCCGGTGCCGTCGTTGGTCGTGTCGCCGCTGATGGTGACCTGCATCCCCAGCGCCGACCCATCGATGGTCACATTTTTGGCGAGGGTCAACTGAGAAGCAAGCCGAATCGTGCCGCCGGAGAGGCTGTTATTAAAGATGATCGTTCCGCCGGCCGCCGTATCGGCGATAGCCTGGCGCAATGAACCCGCGCCGGAATCGTTGGCGTTGGTGACGACCGTCTCGCCGGCGAGCGGCGTGATGTCTTGGGCAATCGCCGGATGCGGCCATGCGGCCGCCAACGCGAGCATCAGGATGAGCAAGGCGACCAGCTTGGCAAAGTGTCGAAAGCTGGCGCATGACGCACGGCGCTGAAACGGGGCAGCGGTGGCGTGGTGTGAACGTACGGATGGATGGCGATGCTGATGTGATACCGTCTCAGGCGTGCTGAAAGACTCCATTTTTTGCCTCCTGCTGAATAGGTTGGTTTGCACGGTGCTTGACCGAATTTCTATATTCGTTGGACAGCGACTCGGGAGCGCAAGATCGATTTGTGGCCCAACCCTCGCTGACAGCGAAGGCTGGATTGCCATGGCAAGGTTGGGCACGTTTCGGCCCATCGTTGGCCGCGGCAGGGGACTGAAAGTGAGCGGGGTGTTGCGCCGTCCGGTCGCACCCTAGACCCAGATCGGCCGCAATAGCGCAACTGCGTAGGAGGCAGGCAGTATCGCCCGAGGTTGCGGTTGTGGCGAGCGTGGTGGCAGCGATGTGTGGCAACATGCATCAACAATACATCGCTACGCCGCCGCTGCCACCGGTCAAACGACGCAACAAAAACGACAGTCTGCGCGTAAGGCCAAGACTGTCGTTTTTTCAGTCAAATGTCGCGTGACAAAAAGAGAATTGCAGTGAACAACTCCGCCCGGCGACGGATTCACGACGCGTCCCGGCGAGGTACGAACATCGAGCGCGCGGGATGTCCCGTGCGCTCGATGTTCGTACCTCGCCATGATGGCGGCAGCCCCTTCCTTGTACCGTCCTCAGCGGGTGATAAGCGGCAGGTGCAGCCGTGGCGCCGCTTCTTCCGGCGCCGGCTCGCTTGCCTGTGCTTCTGTCTGCTCCGTGCTCTCCGCCGCCGCATCCGGCGTAGCGACCTCCTCCGGCGCCGGTTCATCTCCGGGCGCATGCGCTTCAGGCGCCGGCGCCTCTCCCCGCGCGTCCGGTGCCGCGCTCTCCGCCGCTTCCAGCGCCGCGGCCGGGTCGCTGCGATTCGTCACCACCGGCAGGAAGAGATAGATCGGCGTGTTGAGCGGTGGCCGCGAGAAGAGCGCAAACTCGCTCAGGTGCCAGATTTGGAAGATGATACGGTGCGCCGTCGTGTCGATGTGGAGGATACTCAGGCCATCCTTGGCCCACGCCGTGCCGTTCCAGTAGTAGGGCGTCAGCAACTGCTCCGAGAGATCGCCCAGCAGCGCCGGGTCGTAGGCGATGACCAGCGTCAACGGCTGCGGGAACTCGTAGTGGCCCAGATCCATGCCGTTGACGAAGGCCGACAGGTCAAAGACCGTGCCGGCGAAGGAGAAACTCCCCGGCGGCTGGGTCACATCGCCCGTGGGCGTGATGACCGGCGTGTAGGCCAGGTAGAAGATCTCCTTGTCGCCCAGCGGCGTGGGATAGCTGCCCGCCGGCGCCTGCACCTGCGTCTGGAAGCGCCCACTGTCGAAGTCGACCGTGCTGCCGTTCGCATTGTCGATGACGCCGATCTGCGGTGCATTGCCCGTCTCGCTCCTGGCCGTGACAACCACGGCAACGGTCGCCTCGTCGCTGATGCCGTAGATATCGCGTGCCGTGTAGCTGAAGGTGACGAGACCGGTGAAGGCCGGGTCGGGCGTGTAGGTGACCGTCTTGGCGCCGCCGTCGATGGCAACGCTGCCGCTCGCCGGCTGCGAGACGCCAGCCACCGTGAGCCCTCCGCCCGCCGGGTCGATGTCATTGGCCAGCGGGTCGATCTGCACGGCCTCGCCTTGCAGCGTGCCGGCTGCATCGTTGCGCGCGGTCAACGGCGGCGAGACGATCTGCTGCACGCCGCCGGAGGTGCTGCCGCTGTAGCCGATATCGCCCAGATACTCCGCCACGATGGTGTAGACGCCGCGGGCGAAGTCGGTCTTGGTGAAGACCGCCGTGTCGCCCACCAGATTGGCTGTGCCCAGTACGTCGCCGCCATCGACACGGAACTGCACGGAGCCGCTCGGGTCGGCGGGTTGGAGCTTTGTGAGAATGCTCACTTGCTTCGCCACCGTCGCCGTCATGACGATGGTCGCACCCGCCTGTGCCGGGTTGGGTGACGTGGCCAGGCTGGTCGCCGTGCCGTGTTTGCCCACCACCTGCGCCAGCGGACTGGAGTTGCTCGTGGCGAAGAGCGTATCGCCCAGGTACTCGGCGGTGACGGTGTGCGTGCCCACTGCCCACGTGTCACGGGCGAAGCTGGCCGAACCGTTCACAAGATCGACCGTGGCCAGCGCACCGCTCTCATCAGAGAAGCGCACCTGGCCGGTCGGCCCAGTCTGGCGCTCGGCCGCCGTCATGCCGCTGACAGCCACACTCGCCGTGACGGTCACCGCCTGGCTGTAGGGCGCCGGGTTGAGGTTGGAGAGCAGCGCCACCGTCGTCGCCGCCTTGTCGATGACCTGGTCGCCGGCCAGCGTGCCGCTGCTGGCCAGATAAGGGCCGGTCGGGATGAGCGTGGCCGTGATGACGTGCGTACCCACAGTGAGACCGCCAGTCGCCACCTGCGCCTTGCCCGCGGCGAGGGTAGCCGTACCCAGGCTTGCGCCGTCGGCGAAGAACTCCACGCTCCCCGTCGCCGTCGCCGGCGCAACGGTCGCCGTGAAGGTGACCTGCGTGAACACCGGTGCCGGATTGGCGGAGGTGGCCAGCGTCGTCGTCGTCGCGATGGTGTTGAAGACCGCCCAGTCGGAGAAGGCCGTCACGCCTGTGCGCGTCACCGTCAGATCCTTGACACTGTCAAAGCTGCTGCGCGCACAGTTCCAGGCCCCGCTTGCATAGCGACAGGCCACGGGATCGGCCAGCGCATTCTGCGGCAGCACGACCGTCGCCACGTAGTTTGCACCCGCCGGCGTAATCGTCCAGTAGATGTCCGTCGTTGCGCCGCCCGGTGCGTTGGGATGGTTGGCGTCGATGCGGTCGACCTGAATGGCCGTCAGCGGGTCGCCGCCGCTGCGGTCGGTCACCTCGATCTCCACGCCCCATGAGTCGGGGTAGAAACCGGCCAGCCCGAAGTAGTAGAACTCCAGTCCGCTCACCGGCTGCGTCTTGCGGATCGTGCCGAAGTTGGTCAGCGTGCCCTGGATGTAGGCATTGTCGTCGGTCACCGCCTCGACCAGCGTCGTGCCGGTGTAGACGGTCAGCGCGTCAAAGCTGGTGAAGGTGTTGAGCACCAGATTCTGCGTCTTAGCGCCGTCGAAGGTGATGCCAGACCCATTCGTGTCCAGCGTGCCCGAGTTGGTGAAGTGCCCACTCACGGCGATGTCGTTTGTGAGTTGCAGCTCGCCATTCTCCTCGATCTCGATGTCTTCATAGTCGGAGGCGCTGATGAGTTTGCCGGAGCGCACCGTCAGCTTGCGCGTCACCTTGAGCTTGCCCACGATGGTGACGGTGTCGGTCCTGTTCGTCTTATTCACCACCAGGCTGTAGAAGGTCAGCGGGTTGCCCGTGAGCGTCTGCGCCTGGTCACCTGTGAGCGTCACCGTCTTGCCGTTGGCATTGAAGGTGCCGCCCGGCTCGATCTCGAAGTCGCCGTCAAGGTCGATGTCCTGATCCAGCGTGATGGTGGCGCCGGCGGGAATGACCCGCTTGCAGCGCGTAGGACAGGGCGCAAAAACCTGGCTCCACAGGCCCGAGCCCGTCGGATAGGAGTCAGCGGTGGCGCCAAAGGTCGCCACGCTGCTGACGGCGCCGGCGCTACCGCTGAGATAGGCGGTGTTGGTGATGGTCGCGCCGCCGCTCGCCGTGTTGGTGACCGCAAAGGTCACCGAGATGACCGAGCCACCGGTGAGCACCCCGCTCCAGCGCACGATGTTGTCGGCGTACGTCGCACCGGACTGATCTACCCAGTAGGCGAAGTTTGTGCCGCTGGGTAGCGTGTCGGTGAGGACGACGGCTGGGTCGGCCGTGCCGGTGTTGCTGAACACGACGGTGTAGGTGACGATGCCCTGGAAGCGCACGTTGGCGGTCGGGCTGGCGGTCTTGGCGACGCCGATGTGCGGCTGCTGCTGCTCGTAGGCGCCGAGGTCCACCCTGCCGTTGACGATACGCGGGTCGCCGCCCAGGTCGGTGGTGACGCCCACGGGCACGGCGCTGTTGTCGCCGGCATCGACGGCCGGTGAGCCGCCGGCCAGGCGCAGGTCACCGCCGGCCGCATCCACGAAGATGTCCGCCGTGGTATAGGCGCCGGTGTCGGTGATGTTGCCCGGCCCCCAGATGATGCCGCTGCCATATATACTAGCTGTGCTGCTTGGCACCAAGGTATGGCTAATCACCATCGAGGAATCCAGACTATAGAGGTGATCTCCATTAGGGGCTGTGTTGCCCCAGAAAATCACATTTGCCAGCTTTGCCCCACTACCTTGTGGTCCAAAGCTGCTGAACATTGCCCCACCCGAGTCACCGGCCGAGTTACCGCGGAATGTAACGTTCACCAGGCTGGGGCTGCTGACACCGCCACCATTGCCGTTGTTGACCATCGCTCCGCCACCCCAACCGGCCGAGTTGCCGCTGAATGTGACGTTGACCAAGCTGGGGCTGCTGACACCGGTGTAACCATTGTTATCCATTGCCCCGCCCGAGTCGCCGGCCGAGTTGCCGCTGAAGGTGACGTTGACAAGGCTGGGGCTGCTGTTGCCGAGGTAAGCATCGTTGAAGACCGCCCCGCCGTACCCATCGGTCGAGTTGCCGCTGAATGTGACATTCTGCAGACTGGGGTCGCTGGTCCCACCTTCGTAACCACCGTTATACATCGCCCCACCGGCTGTCGTGGCCGAATTACCGCTGAAGATGACGTTGACAATCTTCGGGCTGCACTCATTGTCGCTTCCGCCCCCAGCACAGTACATGCCACCACCATAGGTATCAGGCTCGCCAGCACCGGCTGCTCGGCCGGCCGTAACAAAGAAACCGTCAATTACAGTAGTCTGGGTAATTGGGCCGCCATTGACTCCGTCCAGCCAGAGGACATGATAGGCATTGTCGCCGTTAATGTTGGATGTGGCGGTGACCACGCCGTTGACGTCCACCCTGTCATCGCCGCCAATATCGCCGCTGAGGATTGTCGGGTTGGCGACCCAATCGCGCTCGCCCAGGCTGCTCTCGCCGCCGGCAAAGCCGCCGTAGAGCGCCACGCCAGGCGGCATCGTGAAGGTGTCCGTGGCAGCAACGCCGGGCGTGTAGATGCCGGTCGCCACCCAGATCGCGCCATAGCTGCCGCAAGCTTCGTAGAGCCCCAGCGCATCCTGCACGTCGGTGAAGGCATCCGCCCAGGAGGCGCCGGTGCCCGCGCCGCCGGCACGCTTGTCGACGTAGGCCACACCTACCGGACAGACGGCGAAGGCAGCGGTTGCGGTGACATCCGCCGTTACGGTGAGCGTGCAGTCACCCGAACCGCTGCAACTGCCGCTCCAACCGCTGAACGCAGCATTGCTGCCGGCAACGGCGGTGAGGGTGACAACCGTGCCGGAGTCGAAGCCGGCCGTGCAGGTCGCGCCGCAGGCAATGCCGGACGGAACGCTGGTGACAGAGCCGCTGCCGCTGCCCTGCCTTGTCACAGTGAGAACCGGCGGGATGTTGGTCAGGCTGAAGCTGACCGCCGGCCCGGCGCCGATCGCCGTGGCACTTACCGCGTAGCTGCCGCCAACGCCATTCGCGACGGGACTGAAGCCAGCCCCGCCGTCGGCAACGGTCACGGTTGCCGTGACGGGGACGATACTTGCGCCGCTCTGCGGGCCGGCATAGGTGACGGCGCCGCCGTCGACCGGTTCGCTGTAGGCGCTGGTAACCGTCACCGAGAGCGGGACGGCAAAGGCGGTGCCGGCGGCGGTGCTCTGGTTGTCGCCGCCACCCTTCGCCAGCGTGAAGCCGCGACTCTCGAAGGCGCCGATATCGCACGCACCCACGCGGCCGATGCCGCGCTGATCCGTGGCGAGACAGGTCGCCCCGTCGCCGGCATCGATGGCCGGCGATCCGGGCAGCAGCGGCATTGTCTGCGTGTCGCCGCCATAGTTGCCCATGGCGCCGAGCAGCGCATTGCCGCTGACGGCCGGGCTGCACGTGCCGTCCGCGACCAGGTTGTTGGTGTTGGCGACGAGCGTGCCAGTATTCGTGCAGTCGCCACCTGTGCTGTTAGCGATGATGGTGTTGCGCAGGTTGGCCGTGCCACTATTGTTAAGTCCGCCTCCGCCCGCAGTGCCGGCGATGGTGCTGTTGGTCAGCGTGAGCGCTTGGTCATTATGGATACCACCTCCGCTGATGAAAGCGGTATTGGAGAAGAACGTGCTGTTCTCAACCGTTGCGCGACTGCTGTTCTCAAGTCCTCCGCCAAGAGAGTTTGCGCGGTTATTGGCAAAAGTGCTGGTCATTACGGTGAGCGCCCCACTGTTGTGGATGCCCGCACCGAGGTTTGCGCGATTATTGGCAATCGTGCTGTTGACCACGGTTAGTGTCCCCACATTGGAAATGCCGCCGCCATTGTTATTGCTGCTATTGTTGGCAATCGTGCTGCTCATGACAACGAGCGCTGCCAGATTGTTGATGCCGCCATTGGCGGAGCCAATATTGTTGGTGAGCCTGCTGCCAATCATGACGAGGTCAGCCGTGTTGTTGATGCCGCCTGCCAACATGCCTTGATTGCTGTCAACCGTACTATCGGTCACAGTGAGCATGCCACTGTTGTTGATGCCGCCGGGCATACCGGCGCCAAAAGCGCTATTGCTGACGAGCGTGCTGCTGATCACGGAGAGGCTTCCGGCACTGTTGATACCGCCGGCACCGCTAGTGCTTGTGTTGCCGGAAAGCGTACTGCTGCTCACGGTGAGCGTACCGGCGTTGTGGATGCCACCGGCAAGGGCGTTTGCAAAATTTCCAGTAACCATGCTGCTGATCAGGGTTAGCGTACCGGCGTTGTGGATGCCACCGGCCCCAGGTACGCTAAAGCTGCTGGCGACGGTGCTATTGGTCACCGTCAGCGTGCCGGCGTTGTAGAGACCGCCGCCGCCCGCACTTACTGACCTGCCGTCGCGGATGGTCAGCCCGTCGATGGTCGCGGTCACGCCGCTATTTACGACAAAGACGCGCGTGGTGCTGTTACCGCTCACGGCGAGCTTGTCCGCGCCCGGCCCGCTGATCGTCACGGCCTTGGTCAGCGTCAGGGCCTGGCCGCTGGTCAGGGTAATCGTGGCCGGATAGGTCAAGTTGAAGACCACCGTGTCGCCGGCGCACGCGTCGTTGAGCGCCTGGCGCAGCGTGCCCGCGCCGCTGTCGCCCGCGCTGGTGACGGTGGGATTCGGTGCGCAAACCGTGCTTGCAACCTCGTCGGTCGCAGTGGCCGGCTCGCCATCGCCGTCGAGGACGATGGTCGCCGCGTTGGTCAGCACGCCGCCGGATGGCACCGCATCCACGATACCGGTCACGGTGATGACGCCCGTGGTTCCGCGGCCAAGGTAGCCGACATCCCAGACGTAGGCCGGCTCCGCAGCGGTGTCGGTGATGACGATCCCGCTGCTGTTGACGCCGACGTTTGTCACGCCCGCGGGGATGATGTCGGTGATAACCGCGCCAAGCGCCGGTCCGCCGCTGTTCGAGAAGGCGATGGTGTAGGTGATGGCGTCGCCTACATAGAGAGCCGCCGCCGAGACTGATTTCTGCAAGGCGATCACGGGCAGCGTCGACTTCAACGCAAAGGCGCCAAAGCTGTCCAACCCGCGCACGCTGACAGCGTAGGGCGAGGCGTCACATTGTTGGCCGAAGTTTGCCAGCCCGTTGTCCCACGTGCCATCCCAGCGATAGGCGTCCATCGTGGGACAGTACTGCCGCGCGGGCACTTCGCCTGCGCTGTAGTAGAAGGTGGCGATGGCATCGCGGTCGACGCTGTTGGTGGGCGTGATCACGTAGCAATGGGCGACCGAGTCCGTGGCGCCGCTGCATTGCGCGCCGGCGGTGATCGCTACCTCCGTGCTGCCCAGGTCGCTGCCGTTGGCGTTGAGGATGAGCCCGCCCGCCTTGGGGAAGCCGACATTGCCGCTGCCGTCGACGCTGCGGCTCTGGTAATAGATGCCGCCTGTGTGGGTGAAGAGGCCGGCAAGATCCAGGCCGGCCGGCGCATAGAACTCGCCGCCCGCTAGAACCAAGTTGCCGCCGACGGACAGCGCACTGGTCTGCGCCATGAACGCACCACTCTGTTGCACGAGGTTATTGCTCGCCGTCAGGGTCGCGGTGGCCGTGATGATCCCGCCGTTGTTGTAGACGCTGGTGGCATGGTTGGTCACAGTGGTGGCAGCCAGATTCACCTGACCGCGGTTCACCTGGATGCCGACCGTGTCGGTCAAGCTGCTGCTGGCAATCGCGTTGCCGGTGACATCGACCACATCGGTGTCCGCCGTTGCCAGGAGCAACCCGGTGCTGGTGCTGTCTGTCACCTGATTGTTGGCAATCTCTGCACCGGGGTGCATCGTTCCCAGCCTGATGCCATTGGCGCAGGCAGTGACCGTGTTGCTGAAGATCCCAAAGCGGCCCATGGTGGTGTTGTCGGGCGCGCTGATGTAGGCGTAGCCGTAGATGCCGTCGTCGCCGCAGCCGTCCACCGTATTGTCCTGGATGATGACTGCATACCCGCTTTGCGCATCGCCGATGTCGATGGTGACACCGGGATCGACGCTGTAGCCTACCTCGTCGATCGCGACGTTGATGGCATCCGTGCCGATCGCATAGAACTGGTTGTCGGCGATGGTGAGGGCGCCGATCGCAAGCGACGCATCGTCATAGCATTCATAGCAGGGCTCGTAGTTGTCATAGCGGATGCCGTAATCACTGTCGCTGATCACATTGCGCGCGACCAGGGTATCGCCAAAAACCAGGTTGCCATAGTGGGTATACCCCGCGTCGTCGATGTCGAAATAAAGTGCCGTGCCGGTTTGGCTGTAGAAGCGGTTGTCGGTGACTACCGTGTTGCTAAAAATCACGGTGTGGTTGTCATCGTTCTCGTAGGAAGCACCTTCGTTGAGATGGTAGAAACCGTTGCGTCCACCGGCAAAGGTGTTGTCGTCTACCATCAACTGCCCGTAGTCGATCGTAGAGTCGCCGTAGTTTTCGAAGGAGGAGTAGTAATCGTATACATAGATGCCGTCGTTACCGTCAGCAGGATTGAGCACATTGCCGCTGATGATATGATCCGGCAGTCTGGCGTACGAATTACCCTCCATTGCTGTGCCGGCAGCATTGTCATACGCGCTGCGGTCAATCCTGATGCTGTGGTCCGCCGAGGTGATCAAATTGTCGGCAATCGCTACCGGCGCCATCAACGACCTGGCGCTATCGTACATGTAATCGGCCACCGAGTCGTAATTGATATAGACGCCGTTCCCGCCAGTAGCAATCAGATTTCCGGTGATGGTGATCGGTGCGATACTGACCAGAGAATTACCATTGCCATCGTAGCCTTGAGCATAAAATAACAAATCTATGCCACTGCCCGTTGCGGTGATGGTATTGTTGGCGATCACCACACCAGCGCCCTCAGCCCTGCTATTGTCATATACGTCGTAGGCAAATTTGTGAGCCACCGCAAGCCCCGCACCATCGGTGGCAATGGTGTTGCTCTGTACGAATGTCGTTCCCAGCGCCACGGATGCGTCATTATAAAGATCGGAACCACCAATGGTGACGTCAATGCTAGCATCACCACCGCCGACTGCGTTCTCTTCAACAAGCATGTCACCGACAGTGATATCGGAAGTATCGTAAAAACTACGCGGAACAACATACTGCGCGACAATGGCGTTGCTGGCACTCTGTTCCGTATTGACCGAATTGTTGCTGACCGCAAGGTTGCCAAACGAACCCGCCGAACTGCCTCCCCAGTCGCTCACGGAAAAGAACGGATCGAGGACAATACCTAGGTCTTCGTAGCCGGAAATGGTATTGCCGATGATGGTCACGTCGCCCGCGCTGACCGTGGACGTGAACATACTGTAGAATCCGATGGCGTCTTCCAACAGAATCGCAGTATAGTTGTTGGTGAAGTCGTTGTTCAGGATATTCACCGCGCCAACGGTGATCGTCGATTCCCAAAGATCTTCAAAATATCCGCTACCCCAATCGATGCCATTGTCGCCGCCGCTAAAGCTGTTGCCCACAACATTGATGTCGGACACAGTGACGGCGCTGTTCGTCAGACGCAGGACATCAAGGCTGCCGAAGTTCAGTCCGTCTGAATTGCTGATGGTGAATGTATTGCTCAAGACGTTAATCGCGCCGATCGATACATCCGTACTGGTATACTCACCTTCTGGACTTCCCAGCTCGATCTCGATCGCGACCCCATCGCCGCTCGCAAAGCTACTGTTGGTGATCGTGATCGGCCCGGTTGCGACCGGTGTACCGTCAAGCGTGACGATGGACTCAACCAGGAGTGCGGTGCCAATGTTGGCGGTGAATGAGGTCCGATCCATGAGCAGCGTTCTGCCGCCAGCCGCGATAACCGTGACACCATCGTCAGAGACCCCTGAGTTTCTGAAAAGGACGCAGTTGTCGACGGTCAGCGCGTCGGTCGTGTAGAGGGCGCTGCCCGAATCGCTCCGATTGTCGGCCATCGTGACCCAGGAGAGGGTAAGCGGCGCCGTGGCGTAAATGGCACCGCCGCTGGCAACGTCTGTGAACCCATTTGTCATTGACAGGTTGTCAATGGTGGTGGGAGCGCCGACGCTGAAGATCCGATTCGTGTCGTTGCCGCTGATGGTGAGAATACTCATGCCCAATCCGGAAATCGTGATCGGTTTCGTGATCTCGATCTGGCTGCTGGACAGGGTAATCGTGGAGGGAATGATGTCGCTCAACCCAAACGTCACCGTGGCCCCAGGGCACGCTTCTGCAACTGCCCAGCGCAGCGACTCGAAGCCGCTATCACTCGTTGTGCGCACGACGGGATTGCTGGCGCACGGTTCATTCCGATAGGCGATGTTTCGGGCGCTCGTGCCGGTCACGGCATCCAGGTCGCCATCGCCGTCGATATCGCCAAGCGCGACAACATTGGCGCCCGCTCCAAAGTCACGGCCAGACACGGCAAAGGTGCCATCGCCGTTGTTGAGATAGGCTGCATTCGGTTGCCCCGCGTTCGCAACGGTTACGTCGAGGTCGCCGTCGCCATCGATATCCCCCAAGGCTGCACGCCAGGTAGCGTCATCGGTCGGGCCGAAGCTGTTGCCGGTGGGGTCGAAGGTGCCGTCGCTGTTGTTGAGGTAGACGGCGTTCTGTTGGTCACGGTTTCCTGCGGCGATGTCGAGATCGCCGTCGCCGTCGACGTCGCCCAGTTCCACGCTGTATGTTGCGTCGTCGCCCGTGCCGAACTCATTGCCGGAGGCGGCGAAGGTGCCGTCGCCGCTGTTGAGATAGACTGCATTCTGCTCCTCGTAGTTGCCTACGGCCATGTCGAGGTCGCCATCGCCATCGAGGTCGCCCAATGCCACAGCGGTGGTATAGTCGCTACCGGTACCGAAGGTATTGCCAGAGGCGGCGAAGGTGCCGTCGCCGTTGTTGAGGTAGACGACGTTTTGTTGGTGCCAGTTGCCAACGGCAATATCCAGGTCGCCGTCGCCATCGACGTCGCCCAGCACCATGGCATAGGTATAGTCGTCCCCCGTACCGAAGTCGATGCCGGAGGCGGCGAAGGAGCCGTCGCCGTTGTTGAGATAGATCGCATTCTGTTCTTCAGAGTTGCCTACGGCCACATCCAGATCGCCGTCGCCATCCAGATCGCCCACTGCCACGGCTGCCGTGTAGTCGCTGCTGGTGCCGAAAGGATTACCGGTGGGATCAAACGTACCGTCGCCATTGTTGAGAAAAACACCGTTCTGGTTGCCATAGTTGCCCACAATGGCATCAAGGTCACCATCACCATCCATATCGCCCAACGCCATGGTCCAAGTACTGGCACTATCTGCGCCAATCCATTCGCCGGAGACAAAACCGCCATGTCCGCCGTTCACCGCGGCATTGAACTGCCACTGCCGGGCAGCCGTGTGTGTACCAGTGATGTCGGCCGTCTGCGTGGTATTGATAGCGTAGACCAGCTCGCCGGGGAAGAAGTCGCGCGGCGGGTCGATCGTTACGACCGCGCCGTCAACGCCGTATGCGCCGGCAATCTGTCCCTGCATCATGGAATGGATGCTAACAGTGCGGCTTGTCACCGTCGCCGCATCAATGGCCGCGCTGTAGGTGAGCACCACGTTGCTGTCGAGCGGCGCGCTCACGCTGTACGCGTCCGGGTTGAAGCTGGTGACGATAGGCGGCGGCGGCTCGTTGAGATACGCTATATTCTCGGCAGCGGTGCCGGTTACGGCATCCAGGTCGCCGTCGCCGTCGATGTCGCCCACTGCCACCGTTTTGGCTCCCGCGCCGAAACTTGAGCCGGAAGCGGCGAAGGTGCCGTCACCGTTGTTGAGATAGAGTACATTCGGCTCAGTTCTGTTTGCCGCGGTCACGTCAAGGTCGCCGTCGCCGTCGATGTCGCCCAAGGCGGCGCGCCAGGTGGGATCATCGCTCGGGCCGAAGGTGTTGCCGGTTGGGTCAAAAGCGCCGTTACCGTTATTGAGATAGACTACGTTCTGTTGCACATTGTTGCCCACGGCGATGTCGAGATCGCCGTCGCCGTCCACGTCGCCAAGCTCCAAGCTGAAGGTCGCATCGGTTCCCGTACCAAAGTTACTACCGCTGGGATCGAAGCTGCCGTCACCGTTGTTGAAGTAGACAACGTTCGGGTTGTCTTTGTTGCCCACGGCCACGTCCAGGTCGCCGTCGCCATCGAGATCGCCCAGCGCCACTGCGGTTGTGTAATCGGTTCCCGTACCGAAGGTATTGCCGGAGGCGGCGAAGGTGCCGTCTCCGGTGTTGAGATAGACCACATTCGGTTGATTCCAGTTGCCCACGGCAATGTCCAGGTCGCCGTCGCCGTCAACGTCGCCCAGTGCCATGGTGTAGGTCGCATCATTTCCCGTGCCGAAGTTGTTGCCGATGGGGTCGAAGGTGCCGTCGCCGTTGTTGAGATAGACTGCGTTCTGGAAGGGCTCGTCGTAATTCGCAACTGCCACATCAAGGTCGCCGTCGCCGTCCATATCGCCCAATGCGACAACCGCGGTGTAGTCATCCCCCGTACCGAAGGTGCTACCAGTGGGACCGAAGGTGCCGTCGCCGTTGTTGAGATAGACTGCGTTCTGATAGCCAAAGCTGCCCATGGCTGCATCCAGGTCGCCGTCGCCGTCCACGTCACCCAGCGCCACGCTGTAGCTGTCATTGCTGTCGGCGCCAAATTCGCGGCCGGTGGAGTCAAAGCGGCCATTCCCACGCGTGACCGCGGCGTTGAATTGCCACTGCTGGACAGCGGCGTGTAGACCGTTGATGTCCGTCGTCTGTGCGGTGGCCACGGCGTAGACCGGCTCGCCGGGAAAGAAGGCGCGCGGCGGGTCGACGGTCACCACCGCGCCGTCGACGCTGTGGGTGCCCGTCACCAGGCCTTGCATCATCGAATGAATCGCGATCGTGCGGCTGGTGATGGTGGTCTCACTCATCACGGCGCTGTAGGTGAGCACAATGCTGCTATCCAACGGCGCGCTCACGCTGTTGGTGATCGGCTCGTGATCGGTCAGCGCCGGATCCTGTGCGCGCGCCGTCGGCGCCAGTCCCAGCACCGCCACCACAGCCAGCAAGCCGGCCAGCAGCCAGCCGCGCACGCGCCAGCGCGCCGCCCGCATGTCGCCGGCACGGCAGCAGTCAATCCCATTCTTCTGTACGGTTTCGCTAGATACCGAATGTGAGTTGGGCTGCGCGGTCATTGTCTGGCTCCTTACGGCGTGATTCGTTTGTACTCACGGCCCAGGCTGCGCAGCCTGGGCTTCAATTCATGGAAGTTGGGAGGCGGCGATCCTGCGGCATCGCCGCCTCGCGGTAACGTTCGCCTTGTCTATCACGGCGCAGGTGGGCCGGCGGTCAGAAGCCGAGTTTCTCGGAGAAACTCGGCTTCTTTGCAGCGCGCCAACCAGGCGCCTATCCTCAGCGGGTGATAAGCGGCAGGTGAAGTCGCGGCGCCGCTTCTTCCGGCGCCGGCTCGCTTGCCTGCGCTTCTGTCTGCTCTGTGCTTTCCGCCACCGGTGCCGGCAACGTCGGTTCATCGGTCGGCGTTGCCCCTGGCGCTGCCGTCTCTTCGGTCACCGGCGTCGCATCCGGCGTAGCGGTCTCCTCCGGCGTAGCCGTCTCAACCGCATCCGGAACTGGGGTTGCTGCCTCCTCCAGCGCCGGTTTGTCTACAGGCGCATCCGCTTCAGGCGTCGGTACAGCCTCCGCTGCGCCGGGCATTTCCTCTGCCGGCGCTTGTTCGGTCACGTCTGGCGCGCCCTGCGCCGCTTCCAGCACCGCATCAGGGTCGCTGCGATTCGTCACCACCGGCAGGAAGAGATAGCTCGGGATCTGCTGCGGCGGTCGGGAGAAGAAGGCAAACTCGCTCAGATGCCAGATCTGGAAGGTGATGCGGTGCGCCGTCGTGTCGATGTGGAGGATGCTGATGCCGTCGCTGGCCCAGGCCGTGCTGTTCCAGTAGTAGGGCGTCAGCAACTGCTCGGAGAGCCCACCCAGCAGCGCCGGGTCGTAGGCGACGACCAGCGTCACCGGCTGCGGGAACTCGTAGTGCCCCAGATCCGTACCGTTGACGAAGGCCGACAGGTCGAAGACCATACCGGCGAAGGAGAAGCTGCCCGGCGGCTGGGTCACATCGCCCGTAGGCGTGATGACCGGCGTGTAGGCCAGGTAGAAGATATCCCTGTCACCCAGCGGCGTCGGGTAGCTGCCCGCCGGCACCTGCACCTGCGTCTGGAAGCGGCCGCTGTCGAAGTCGACCGTACTGCCGCTCGCGTTGTCGATGACGCCGATCTGCGGCGCATGGCCCGCCTGGTCAACCGCGCTCACCACCACCGCCACCAGCGCCTCATCGGTGATGCCGTAGATATCGCGCGCCGTGTAGCTGAAGGTGACGAGACCGGCGAAGGCCGGGTCGGGCGTGTACGTGACCGTCTTGGCGCCGCCGTCGATGGCCACGCTGCCGCTCGCCGGCTGCGTCACCGCCGAAACGACCAGCCCACCGCCCGCCGGGTCGATGTCGTTGGCCAGCGGGTCGATCTGCACGGCCGCTCCTTGCAGCGTGCCCGCCGCATCGTTCCTCGCCGTCAGCGGCGGCGAGACGATCTGCTGCACGCCGGTGGAGGTGCTGCCGCTGTAGCTGGCGTCGCCCAGGTACTCGGCTACGATGGTGTAGACGCCCCTAGCGAAGTCGTTCTTGGTGAAGACCGCCGTGGCGCCCACCAGATTGGCCGTGCCCAGCACCTCGCCGCCCGCGATACGGAACTGCACCTGCCCGCTCGGGTCGGCGGGTTGGAGCTTTGTGAGAATGCTCACTTGCTTCGCCACCGTCGCCGTCATGACGATGGTCGCACCGGCCTGCGCCGGGTTGGGCGCCGTGGCCAGGCTGGTCGCCGTGCCGTGTTTGCCCACCACCTGCGCCAGCGGGCTGGAGTTGCTCGTGGCGAAGAGCGTATCGCCCAGGTACTCGGCGGTGACGGTGTGCGTGCCCACCGCCCACGTGTCACGGGCGAAGCTGGCCGAACCGTTCACAAGATCGACCGTGGCCAGCGCACCGCTCTCATCGGAGAAGCGCACCTGCCCCGTCGGCGCGGCCACGCTGCCGGCTGCCGTCATGCCGCTGATGGCCACGTTCGCCGTGAGCGTCACTGCCTGGCTGTAGGGCGCCGGGTTCAGGTTGCTCTGTACGCTCGTCTGCGTGGCGTGTTTGAGATTGGTTAGTGCGAAGGCAATGGGCTGTGCGCCGCTGGCCGCCACGGTGACGCTGTACGCGCCCGCCGTGTTGTTCGCCCCCACGGTGACGGAGACCGCTCCGCCCGCCACCGTGGCCGTCTGCGTGATGGGCACCGCGCCCGCCCCGCTCGACGGCCCGGCGAAGGTGACGATGCCACCGTCGACCGGCTCGTCGTGGCTGCTGCTGACGCTCGCCGCCAGCGGGTTGGCGAAGACGCCGCCCCACAGCGTGCTCTGTTCGTCGCCGCCCGTCTTGGCCAGCGTGAAGCCCTGGCTCTCGAAGGCGCCGATGTCGCACGCACTTCCCTGCGGGCGCATGACGCCGCGCTGATCCTGGAAGGGGCAGGCACTCTGCGGCGGCGGGGTGGCGATGAGGCTGCCCGCGCCGGCGTCGATGGCCGCGCTGCCCGGCAGCAGCGGGAAGACCACCAACGTCGGTGTAACCGGCGTGGCACCGCCAATGCTGCCTGACTGGAGCACTGCTCCGTAATCGCCCAGCGGGCCGAGCAGGATCGTATCCGACTGCGTGAAGTTGCTGCCGCACGTGCCGTCGTTGTCCAGGTTCGAGACCGCCGCCGGCACGCTCCCGATTGCCAGAGGCCCCGTGTAGCAGCTCTGCTCGTTGGCGCCGCCGGCAATAATCGTGTTCGTGATGCCGACGGTAGCCGTCTTGCCCCCTACATCCGTGTTGGCAAAGGCACCGAAGCCATCGCCGTTCTGCGCATTGATGCCGAGCCGGTCATTGCCGGCAATGGTCACGTTGCGCAGTGTGAGCGTGTCAGGTCCGAAGCCGGCATTGTCCTCCAGCGCATTACCGCCGGCCACGAGGAGCGCGCTGGCCATATAGCCGCTACTGTTGCCGGCCAGCGTGCTGTTGACGATATCGATGGTGGCGCCGCCGTAACCGCTGGCGATACCGCCAACCATCGTGGCCGTGTTGCTGTAGATCGACGACTGCTCGATGTGCGTCACGCTCGGCCCGCCGATGGCCACCGCGCCGGCCATGGTCGCGCTGTTGCTGTAGAGTGCGCTGCCGCGTATCTCTACCGTCTTGGGCGAATTGAGATTGCCGAGGATGCCGATGGCGCCACCGGCGACGGCGGACACATTATCGTGCACCGCCGAAACCGTCAGCCACAGCGCATTTTCGACATAGATAGCGCCGCCCAATGCCAGCTCGCTACACGCAAGCCCTGCTTGGTTGCCGTACAACTCTGACCTCTCCACGGTGACCGGGGCAGCCGCAGCAAGAGCGCCGCCGTTGCAGTCGCTGCTGTTGCCGCCAAAGACCGAACTCCCAATGTACGCGTTGGTGTTCTCCTGGTCCACCGTGATGGCGCCGCCATTCTTCGCCGTGTTGGAGAAGAAGCTCGACGCGCTGACGCTCAGCCAGCTTACGTCGTAGATCGCGCCGCCGCCTGTGGCGTCGTTGCCCGTGGCCGTGCTGTTCTTGACCGACAAGGTGCCTGCGTTGAAGATGCCACCACCCTGCGCTGTGGCCGTGTTGCCGTCCAGCCGGCTGCGCTCGAGCGTGAGTTGCGCACCGGCCACGGCAAAGGCGCCGCCGCCGCCATACGCCGAGTTGCTCACCACAGCCGTGTCGCTGATGACGACCCGGTAGTTGTCACCCACATAGAGCGCACCGCCCAGGCCGCTATCCGCATCCGCACGGTTCTCTTGCAGCGTACTGCTGGTGATAGCGTCGTCCGTCGTCAAGCTGGTCGCTGTCACATAGATGCCGCCGCCGCTGTACGCAGAGTTGCCGCTGAAGGTTGCCCCGTCGATGGTGAAGTCGCAGTCGTCGCAGTAGAGCGCACCACCCATCTCACCAAAACCGGCGGCCGTATTGCCGGACAGGGTACTCGCGTCCAGGTCCAGCGTGCCGTTCCCCACGTAGAGCGCACCGCCGCGATTGTACGCCGTGTTGCTCAGGAAGGTCGTGCCGCTGATGACCGCGGTGTACAGATTGTTGCCGCCAAAGCTTACCGCGCCACCCTGGCCCTCGCTTGCGCCGTAGGTCGCCGCCGTGTTGGAGATGAAGCTGCTGCCCGTGATGGTCAGCGGCCCGTTGGCGTCGATGGCGCCACCGCCTTCGCTGCCGCTGGCGCGGTTGAAGCTCAAGGTGCTGTCGCTCACCGTGAGCATGCTCCCGTTGGCGCCGAAGATGGCGCCGCCGCCACTCGTGACGCTCTCGGTGGTGGCAATCGCGTTGGCGGTCAGCGTGCTGCTGCTTATGGTGGTCACACCGCCAATGCCTGTGCTGACGCCGCCGCCGCCATAAACGGCGGTATTGGTCGCAATGGTGCTGGCAGTGATGGTGACCGCCGCGCCCGTCCCATTGCCGATACCGCCGCCGTAGGTGCCGGCCGTGTTGGAGACGATCGCGGCCGCGCTGAGCGTGAGCCTGCCGTTGTTGCGGATGCCGCCACCAACATCGGCCGCGCTGCCGTCGCGCACAGTAAGGGCCGTCAGCGTCACCACGCCGCTGGCGCCAATGTCAAAGACCCGGCTGGCATTGCTGCCGCTGACGGCGAGTTTCGCCGCGCCCGGCCCGTCGATGGTCACTGTCTTCGTGATCGCGATTTGGCCGCTGCTCAGCGCAATCGTCTGGTTGTCCAGCGCGGCGTCGAAGGTAACCGTTCCGCCGGCGCATAGATTGGCGACGGCCCCGCGCAACGTGCGATAGCCACTGTCGGCCGGGGTGTTGACCACGACGCTTTCGGCACAGGTCAGATTGAAGCTACGGTCGACAGGGGTGGCCGCGAGGTAGTTCTCGTTGCCGGGCTGCGACGCATAGATCGTGCACGAACCATTGTCCACCAGGCTGACGGTCGTTCCGCTCACCGTGCAGACGCTGGTGGTGGTCGTGGTGAAGACCGCCGTCAACCCCGACGAGGCAGTCGCCGTCACCGGGAAGGCGTCGGCGCCGTACTGTTTGTCACCGAGTTCACCGAAGGTAATCGTTTGGTTCGCCATGTTGACCGTCTGCACGACCCCGCTCGAGGTGCTCCCAAGCACGTTGGGTGTGCCCGCGTAGTCCGCCGTGATGGTGTGTACGCCCGCACCAAGCAAGCTCGTGGTGTAGGTTGCCACGCCGCCGGCGCCAAGCGTGCCCGTACTCAGCGTGTTGGCGCCATCCTTGAAGATCACCTCTTCGCCGATCAATGATGCCGCACCGGGCGCCTCCACGGTAACCGTCGCCGTAAAGACAACGCTGTTGCCATAGATCGACGGGTTGAGGCTGGAGGTTAGCGTCACCGTCGTCGTCGCCTGGTTGACCACCTGGTTCACCGTCTGCGACGTCGAGCCGACAAAGCCGCCTTCGCCGCCATATTCGGCCGTGATGGGATGCGGCTGGCCGGGAGTACCTGGCGGACCGGAAATCAAGCTGCTGATGGTGTAGGTCGCCACACCGGATGCATTGAGCGTGCCCGTGCCCAACTCAGTCGTGCCATCCGTGAACGTGACGACGCCCGTGGGCACCGCACTGCCTACGCTGTCGGTGACCGTGGCCGTGAAGGTGACGGACTGACCGTAGACCGACGGATTGGCGCTGCTCGCCAGCGTGGTGGCCGAGGCGCGCATCGTGTTGGTCAGCGCAAAGATGATGGCAGGCTCGCCTCCCGCCGCGCTAGTCGTTACGTTGTAGGTGCCGGCGGTGCTGTTGGCCGTCGGCGTGAAGATGGCAGTACCACCCATGATCGTCGCTGTGCCGGTGACGGGCGCCGTGCTCGCACCGCTGAGCGGACCGGCATAAGTGACGCGGCCGCCATTCACCGGCTCGGTATACGCGCTGCTCACCGCCACGGTGATGGATGCAGCGAAGGCCATGTCCCATGCCGCGCTCTGGCCGTCGCCCGTGCCTTTGCTCAGGCTGAAGCCCTGGCTCTCGAAGGCGCCGATGTCGCACGTCCCCACACGGCCGATGCCGCGCTGGTCTGTGGCCAGACACGTCGCCGCGTCGCCGGCGTCGATGGCGGGCGAGCCTGGCAGTAGCGGTATCGTCTGCGTACTGCCACCGTAGGCACCCAGCGGGCCAAGCAGTGGGTTGCCGCTAAACGCCGCGCTGCACGTGCCGTCCGCCACCAGGTTGTTAATGTTGGCGGCGAAGGTTCCGGCATTGATACATTCAACGCCGTTGCCGGTAGCGATCAGGCTGTTGCGCAAGTAGAACATACCGCTGTTGTAGATACCGCTGCCACTGGTCATGCCACTGTTGGCGATCGTGCTGTTGGTCACGGTGAGCACGCCACCACTGTAGATAGCGCTGCCGGAATTCGCCCGATTGGCAGCAAAGGTGCTGTTCTCTACGGTAGCCGCGCCCCAGTTATAGATACTCCCACCACTCGAGGCCACCGCTGTGTTGGACGTGACGGCGCTTTCTCTGATCGTGAGCACCGCGTTCAAGTAGTTGTAGATGCCAGCGCCACTGCCGGCGCTATTACCCTGCACAAGCGAGCCATTCGTAATCGTAACAACGCTGCCTACGAAGTTGTTGTAGATGCCGCCGCCTTGTCCTGACGTGGGATCGACAATATTGGATAGCACACGACTATTATCGATGGTGATGTCGCTACCTTCCTGGTTGAAGATGCCTCCTCCAAGCGTTGCACTGTTGCCCTCGATGATCGAACCGGCCGTAATGGTGATCACGCTGCTGGAGCCGGTATTGTAGATGCCGCCGCCGTAATTGGCGCTGGAGTTGGAAATGACGGTGCTGGCACTGATCGCAAGTGAACTGCGATTGGAGATACCGCCGCCCTTCGAAGAGTAATTCCCGACGATACGCGAACCGTTGATGATGAACAGACGGCTGGCGCTACCCACGTTCAGGATGCCACCACCGCCGTAGGAACCGCCGCCAGCAGTGTTGGTGGCAACGGTACTGGCGTCGAGAGTCAGGGTACCGTCGATATTGTAAATACCGCCGCCTTCGTTTGACGCGCTGTTGCCTTGAACATAGGAACCATTGAGGATAGTGGCCCGCCCCGTATTCCAGATGCCACCGCCGCCATAGGACCCGGTTGTGGAATTAGAAATTACACCACTTGCATCGACAGCAAGTGTGGCACTAGCATTACCAATCCCACCGCCGGCGTAGGCACTGTTCTGCTGAATCAGCGATCCAGCCGTAACGGTCAGAGCGCTAGTCGCATTCTGGCTGTAGATTCCTCCGCCATAACCATTGGGCGCGCTGTTCGAGACGACGTGAGTAGCGATGATAGTGAGTTTGCCGAGATTGTATATACCGCCTCCACGGCCGCTAGAGCCGGCAGTGCCCTCTCGTACGGTCAGCGCTGTAAGCGTCACTGTGCCGCTGCTGCTGATATTGAAGACGCGGCTGGCGTTGTTGCCGCTGACGGCCAGATCCCCCGCACCCGGCCCGGAGATGGTCACCGTTCGCGTGATGGCAATCTCGCCGCTCGTCAGCGTGATGGTGGCCGGCGTGGATACGCCAAAGCTGATGACGCCGCCGTCACACACATCGCTGACAGCCTGGCGCAACGAACCCGCACCGCTGTCGGCCGTGTTGGCGACGACGATCGTGGGTGCGCAC
Organism: Caldilineaceae bacterium; assembly: GCA_020634815.1. Taxonomy (GTDB): domain Bacteria; phylum Chloroflexota; class Anaerolineae; order Caldilineales; family Caldilineaceae; genus Caldilinea. The sequence goes on from JACKBA010000009.1 coordinate 166,519, forward strand.
GTCACCGCCTGGTCAACCTGGCTGGAGTTGCTGCCGGTGAAGGCCGCATCGCCGCCATAGCTCGCCGTGACGCCATGCGTGCCGATTGTCAGGCTGCTCGTCGTGTAGGTGGCAATACCGCTTGCGTCGAGCGTGCCCGTGCTCAGGGTCGCCGCCCCTTCGGTAAAGGTGACAACGCCCGTGGGCAGCGCGCTACCCACGCTGTCGGTGACGGTGGCTGTGAAGGTAACGGTCTGGTCGATGACCGACGGGTTGGGCGCGGCGACAAGCGCCGTGGCCGAGGCGCGCTGCGTGTTGGTCAGCCCAAAGGTGATGGCCGGGCTGGCCCCCGCCGCGCTGGCCGTCACGTTGTAGCTGCCGGCCGTACCGTTGGCCGTCGGCGTGAAGACGCCGGCGCCGCCCGTAATCGTCGCCGTGCCGGTGATGGGCGCCGTGCCCGCGCCGCTAACCGGACCGGCATAGGTCACCTGGCCTCCATCCACCGGTTCGGTATACGCGCTGCTCACGCTGACGGTGATGGGTGCGGCGAAAGCCATGCCCCACGGCGTGCTCTGGCCGTCGCCCGTGCCCTTGGCCAGCGTGAAGCCCCGGCTCTCGAAGGCGCCGATGTCGCACCTGCCCTCCGGCCGTTCGACGCCGCGCTGGTCCGTGGCGAGACAGGTGGCCCCGTCGCCGGCGTCGATGGCTGGCGAGCCGGGCAGGAGCGGCACGGTCTGCGTGTCGCCGCCATAGTCGCCCAAATCGCCGAGCAGCGCATCGCCGCTGAAAGCTGCGCTGCACGTGCCGTCCGCCACCAGGTTGTTGGTGTTCTCAACGATGGCGCCGCTCTCAACAGTGCAGTCGTTGCCGCCTATGCTGCCGGCGATAATCGTGTTGCGATAGGAGATCGTCGCAGTCCCGGAATAGTCGGATTGATAGACGCCGCCGCCCGAACCATTCGGGTTGCTGACAACGTTGGCGTCAATGGAACTGTTGGTGATGGTAAGGACACGTGAGTTCCGAATGCCGCCCCCCACATAGGCAACATTCGCGTAGAACGTACTATTCTCCACTACGGCCGTCCCGGAATTGGAGATGCCACCGCCCTCGAAGTTGCCGCTCGAATTGGAATTGAATGTAGCGCCGGTCACCATCAGCGTGCCAGAATTGGCGATGCCAGCGCCGAAGGCGCCGGTGTTCGAAATGAACGCACTATTCTGCACCGTCATGCTCCCACGATTGTCGACACCTCCACCGTCGGAATTACTAATGTTTGCACGCACCGTGCTATCGGTCACCGTCAACGCGCTGCTGTTGTAGATGCCGCCGCCAAAATACGCGCTGTTTCTGCTGACAGTGCTCATGAGCAGATGGAGCGTGCCAATGTTGTAAATGCCGCCGCCATCGTTCATACCGCTGTTGCTGTCTAGAAGCGTGCCGGACAGTAACAGCGTGCCGCTATTGTAGATGCCTGCCGCTTTCCAGCCGCTGTTGTGGGTGACGGTGCTGCTGAACACGGCCAGCATACCGGTGTTATAGATGCCGCCGCCTTCGAAATCCGTACTGTTGGCAGTGATCGTGCTGTCTGTGACGGTAAGTACGCCGCTGTTGAGAATGCCTCCGCCGTTGTTAGCGCCGGTCATCTTGCCGTCGCGGATGGCCAGCCCGTCGAGCGTGGCGTTCACCCCGCTGTTCACGACAAAGACGCGCGTCGCTGCGTTGCCGCTCACCGCGACCTTGTCCGCGCCCGGCCCCGCAATCGTCACATCCTTGGTCAGCGTCAAGGCCACGCCGCTCGTCAGCGTGATGGTGGCCGGATAGCTCAGGCTGAAGTCCACCGTGCCGCCGGCGCAGACATCGGCGATCGCCTGGCGCAGCGACCCCGCGCCGCTGTCGGCAGCGCTCGTCACCGTGCGCGTGGCGGCGCAGGTGATCTCCTGCCCGCCCGCCAGCGTGCCGCTGCTGGGCAGGAAGAGACCCGTCGGCGTGAAGGTCGCCGTGATGACGTGCGTGCCCACGGCCAGCCCGGCCGTGCTCGTCTGTGCCTCACCCGCCGCCACCTCGACGCTGCCCAGGCTGGCGCCGTCGGCGAAGAACGCCACGCTGCCCGGCACGCTCGACGGCTCCACCGTGGCCGTGAAGGTGACGAGCGTGTCGACCTCCACCGGACTGCCCGAGGTGGCCAGCGTCGTCGTCGTCGCCTGCGTCTCGAAGACCGCCCAGTCTGAGAAGGCCGTCACGCCCGTGCGCGTCACGGTCAGGTCGGTGTCGCTGTCGAAGCCGCTGCGGTCGCAGCTCCAGACGCTCCCGCTGTAGCGACAGGCGCCGGGGCTGGTGAGCGCATTCTGTGGCAGGACGACCGTCGCCACGAAGTCCGTACCCGACGGCGTGATGGTCCAGTAGATGTCCGCCGTGGCGCCGCCCGGCGCGTAGGGGTGGTTGGCGTCGATGCGGTCGACCTGGAGGCTTGTCAGCGGGTCGCCGCCGCTCAGGTCGGTCACCTCGATCTCCACGCCCCACGAGCCAGGATAGCTACCGGCCAGACCGAAGTAGAAGAACTCCGGCCCGCCCACCGGCTGCGTCTTGCGGATCGTGCCGTAGTTGGTCAACGTGTCGTAGATGAAGGCGTTGTCGTCGGTCACCGCCTCGACCAGCGTCGTGCCGGTGTAGACGGTCAGGAAGTCGAAGCCGGTGAAGGTGTTGAGCACCAGCCGCTGTGCGGTGGCGCCGTCGAAGATCACGCCATAGCCGTCGGAGTCGAAGGTGCCCGAGTTGGTGAAGTGCCCGCTCACGGTGATGTCGCTGGTGAGCTGCAACTCGCCATTCTCCTCGATTTCGATGTCGCCGTAGTCCGACGCGCTGATGAGCTTGCCCGAGCGCACGGTCAGCTTCTTACTCACCTTGAGCTTGCCTACAATGGTGACGGTATTGCTCTTGTTGGTCTTGTTCACCACCAGGTTGTAGAAGCTTAGCGGGTTCCCGGTGAGCGTCTGCGGTTGGTCGCCGGTGAAGGTGACGGTTTTGCCATTGGGGACAAACGTGCCGCCAGACTCGATCTCGAAATCACCAGCAAGGCTAATGTCCAGGTCGAGGGTGATAGTGAATCCGGTGGGAACCACATATTTGCAGACGCCGCTGCATGGCGGGTAAACCTCGCTCCAATTACCTGACCCGGAAGGATAGAGAGTGCTCGACGTCATGTAGGCCGCCGCAGCGCTGCCGGTCTGCGCGCTGCCGCTGAACCAAGCCGTGTTGGTGATGATCACACCCGTTGTAGCCGTGTTGGTGGCCAGGAAGGTAAAGGTGATGACCTCTGCCTGTCCAACGGCGCCGCTCCACGTCAGCGCATCGTTGGTGAACGCGGCGCCGGCCGGCTGTTCTACCCAATCCGCAAAGCTTGCGCCGGCCGGCAGCGTATCCGTAAGCGTAACGCTGCTGTCGGCAAGAGTACCACTGTTCTCGAACACAAGGGTATAGGTCACGAGTCGACTATAAACTACATCGGTATCCGGCGCGACGCTCTTGACTAGGGAAATAAGCGCCGGAGATGCGGATTCATAGGCACCCAGATCTACGGCAGCACCTTGGATGCGAATGCTGCTGTCCAGGTCAGTAGTAACACTGGAAGGAAGGGCATTGCTGTCACCGGCATCAATGGCCGGCGAATCAGCGGCCAGGCGCAAATTACCAATAGCTGCATCGACAAAGATATCCGTGGTGGTAAAGGCACTGCCATCCGTGAGATTGCCTGGACCCCAGGTGATGCCGGCGCCGTAGATGTCGGCCGTGGTGCTGGGCACCAGCGTGTAGCTGATGACCGCCGTCGCCGAAGAATTGGAGATTTGGGCGCCGTTAGATGTAGCGGTGTTGCCCCACAAGATCGCATTGACCAGGCTGGCCTTGACTTCGCCGCCGTACATGCCCCCCTGGTTGGATATCGCCCCGCCGCCACTAGCCGAATTGCCGCTGAAGGTGACGTTGACCAGCGTAGGTCTACTAGTGCCTTCACTTGAGAACCCAACGTAGTTACACATCGCCCCGCCGTAGTTTGTGGCCGAGTTGCCGCTGAAGAGCACATTGACCAAGCTAGGGCTGCTGTCGCCGGAAGAATTACCGTAGTTGTACATCGCCCCGCCATTGGCGGCTGAGTTGCCGCTGAAGGT